>JAQSYO010000001.1 GCA_029256105.1 Herbinix sp. | reverse complement strand
TATTGAAGAATCTCTTTTATATTGAAGAATCTCTTTTATATTGAAGAATCTCTTTTATATTGAAGAATCTCTTTTATATTGAAGAATCTCTTTTATATTTTAGACCAACCCAGAAATATAAGAATGAATTCCCATTGGAATTCATTCTTATATTTCCAATGGCTCGCACGTTTCACGCGAGACTATTCGCCCAAATATGCTTTCTTTACCGATTCATCATTCATTAAATTATTCGCATCGCCTTCTAATACGATATTCCCTGTTTCAAGTACATATGCACGATTTGCTATGGATAATGCCTTCTTTGCATTCTGCTCTACAAGTAATACCGTAGTGCCGCTCTTGCTGATTTCTTTAATGATATCAAATATTTCTTCAACTAAGATAGGTGAAAGACCCATGGAAGGCTCATCCATTAAAATAATTCTTGGGTGGGACATCAACGCCCTACCCATTGCCAACATCTGTTGCTCTCCACCACTTAAGGTTCCTGCAATCTGCGATTTCCGCTCTTTCAAACGGGGGAAACGCTGATATACCACTTCAATAGTATCTTCGATCTCTTTCTTGTCGCTTCTCGTAAAAGCCCCTAACTTTAAATTTTCAAATACCGTCAGCTCCTGAAATATTCTTCTTCCTTCCGGAACATGAGCCATACCCAATGACACAATCTTATGCGCAGGAGTTTTTCTTAAATCAACCGTTCCGTTTGATATCTTTTGAGCTTCTTGTATAGCAGCTGGAACCTCAAATTCAATCGTTCCGGATTTGGCTGGTACCAATCCTGTAATTGTATGGAGAATCGTTGTCTTTCCGGCTCCGTTTGCACCAATCAATGCAATAACCTCTCCTTCCTTTACTTCAAAGGAAATGTTCTTAATTGCATGAATGACTCCATAATATACATTTAAATCTTTGACCGATAATAAAGCCATCTTAAACCTCCATGATGCCGCTAAGCAGCAGATTAAATACTGAGTAAAAAGCACGTTCTCATGCTTTTTACCGGTTGAAAAATATTTTTCGTTTCAACCTAAACTCCATCTATATGTGCTTTTGCTTAATTATTCGCCTAGATAAGCCGTGATAACAGCTGGATCATGCAACACAACCTCAGGTGTCCCATTAGCCAACTCTGTTCCGAAATTTAATACTAAAATTTGCTCACAAATACCTGCTACCAACTTCATGTCATGCTCAATCAAAAGAATTGTTATGTCAAATTTATCTCTGATTAAACGTATTGTATCCATTAGCTCTGCCGTCTCATTTGGATTCATACCGGCTGCAGGTTCGTCCAATAATAACAACTTCGGATTTGTTGCTAGAGCTCTTGCTATCTCAAGTTTTCTTTGCTTGCCATAAGGTAGATTAGAAGCTAAAGTATCCTCCATTTTATCTAAATCAAATACCTTCAGGATGTTCCTTGCTGTATCATTCATCTTACTTTCTTTAATAAAATACATGGGCAGTCGCATAATTCCTGTTAGTAAGGAGTATTTCTCCTGATTATGGAGTGCAACCTTAACATTATCAAGCACTGTCATGTTTTTAAATAATCGGATATTTTGAAAGGTTCTTCCGATACCTGACATACTAATTTCCGCAGTTGTCTTTCCTACCATATTAACACCATCAAGTAAGATGACTCCGTCCGTCGGCTGATATACACCAGTAAGCAAATTGAATAATGTGGTCTTACCTGCACCGTTCGGACCGATCAAACCATAAAGCTGGCCTTTTTCGATCTGCAGATTTACTTCATCAACTGCTCGTAAACCGCCGAACGAAATTCCTAAATTTTTTACTTCTAACAAAGCCATAACCGATCCTCCTCTACAATCCTTGTCATCTTATTTGCCGAACTTTAACATCTGTGTAAGCTTGGAAAATCTGTCACTTTCCTGCATTCTATTCTTTAGATTAGAATGATTGAATATCATCATCGCTATTAATAGGACTGCATACATCAGCATTCTATAGTTTTCAATCGGGCGCAACGCCTCCGGAAGTAAGGTAAGAATGACCGCTGCTATAATAGAGCCTCGAATGCTTCCCATTCCTCCAAGAACTACAAATACGAGAATGTCAATGGACCTGTCATAACCATAATCACTGGGTTTTATAATGGAAATATTATGTCCCCCGATTACACCTGCTGCTCCTGCAAAAAAAGCTGCTATTACAAATGCCAAAATTTTATATTTACTGGTTTTAATACCGATAGATTCAGCTGCAATAATATTATCACGAATCGACGTTATCATTCTGCCGTGCCTGGAGTTAACAAAATTAACACAGACTACAATTGTTATAATAACTGCAACATATACCCAGGTATAATTTGCATAGGTCGCTATTCCAGACAAACCCATCGTACCTTTTTTCACAATTAGTTCACCTGCTTTATCTCTTCCGGCTGGAAAGGATAAGGTAGTTATGATGGAACGGATGATTTCACCAAAGGCTAATGTTACAATTGCAAGGTAATCACCCCGCAAACGAAGCACAGGAACACCGATTAAGAAACCAAATAACGCCGCTATCGCACCACCGATGATAATCGCTAATAAAAATTCGAGATTTCCTGGCAAATTCAAATTTAAAGTAAATAATGCACCGGTAAATGCACCGATTGACATAAAACCAGCATGACCCAAGCTAAGTTCTCCAAGAAAACCGGTAACCAGATTCAAGGATACTGCCAGAATAATATTGATACCGATCGGTACTAATAACGCTGTATATTTCCGATTTAATATATGAAATTCTACAAAAGCAGTAATTATTAAGTATATACCAATAATAAGGGCTATCTTTACAATTAAAGCTATTATTTTCTTATTTTTATTATTCGTAGCCTGTTTTACGTTTGTATTTGTATTCATCTCGGCACCTAAACTTTCTCTATGCGTTTCTTACCAAGTAAACCAGATGGTTTCAGTAAGAGCACCAAAATTAACACACCAAAGACAATCGCATCAGAAAGCTCCGAAGAAATATAAGCTTTTGAAATACTTTCGATAAGTCCAAGTAAAATTCCACCGAGCATTGCTCCCGGAACACTACCAATTCCTCCAAGTACCGCAGCAACAAATGCCTTAATTCCTGGCAAAGCTCCCATTGTTGGCTTTAAGGATTGATATTGGCTTAAGAATAAGATACCTGCAATCGCAGCGAGTGCGGAACCGATCGCAAAGGTCAAGGAAATTGTTCTGTTTACGTTAATTCCCATTAATTGAGCTGCACCTTTATCCTCTGATACAGCACGCATAGCACTACCAGCTTTTGTTTTATTAATAAAAAGAGTTAATATAATCATTGTCACCAAGGTTACAAGTAAAGTAACAACCGTAATTCCTGCAATTGATACGCTTCCAATGTTCAGGGTATCAACTTTAACGATAGATTCAAACGGCTTCGGATTTGCAGAAAAGATTAGTAATGCTGCATTCTGCAAAAAGAAGCTAACACCGATTGCTGTGATCAAAACTGCAAGTGGAGGTGCTTTTCTTAAAGGTTTATAAGCAATTCTTTCTATCGTAACACCGAGTAAGGCACATAATGCAATGGTGAATAAAACAGCCACGATAATTGGCATGTTTAGAAGAACAACAAACACATACAATACATAAGCACCTACCATGATAATATCGCCGTGGGCAAAGTTAATCATCTTTGCTATTCCATACACCATGGAATAACCCAGTGCGATTAATGCATAAATGCTTCCTGTTCTTAATCCATTGATTAGTTGTTCAATAATGTTTACCAATTGTTTCACCTCGTTTTTCTTCATCTATTATGCATTGTAACGCTATATAAGAACGAAAAGGAGGCAACTGTCTCCCTTCCGTTCTTTTAATATTCTCAACTATTAAACTGCGTAAGATACTGGCAAATTATACATCAGCTATTTATTTCGCTGTGTATTGTCCACCCTTAATTTCAATGAATTTAGCTCCCTTGTTTGGTTCACCATCTGCATTAAAGGACATATCTCCAGTTAAACCACTAACGTTAATCTGAGTCATAGCAGCTATTAAATCTTCACTCTTAGTGCTTCCTGCTTTCTCCATTGCAGCTGCAATTACATAGATACTGTCATAGCCATCTGCAGCAAACTGGTCCGGTGTTGCAGAATATTCTTCATTATACTTCGTAACGAAAGATTGAATTGCTGCGTTTGTATCTGTAGCAAGGAATGGGCTTAAGAAAATAGCACCTTCTAATACGGTTGGGTCAACAGTCTGAGCGATTACGCCATCCCAACCATCTCCTCCAAGGAAAGGAAGATTAAGTCCAAGATCAGCAGCCTGAGTTGTGATGTATGCTGCATCATTATAATAAGCAGGAACAAAAATAGCTTGTGCATCCGTTGCTTTGATCGCTGTTAATTGTGTATTAAAATCCACATCATCCGTAACAAAGGATTCGCTTGCAACAATTTCACCGCCATTTGTAGCCACCTGATCAGTAAATGCCTGCATCATACCTGTGCTATATTCGTCAGCGTTGTTATAAATGATAGCAATTTTAGTATAGCCTTGGTCTTTTGCAAAGTTTGCCATGGTAACGCCCTGAAGTGGATCGGTAAAACAAAGACGGAACGCATTATCGTATTGAGTAAGCCCTGCAGCAGAACCGGAAGGAGTAAGCATCAGTATGCCTTCATCCTTAGTTAATTCGATAATTCCCATACCAGCTCCAGAAGTTACCGTACCCATAATTGCATCTGCGCCATCATCCATTAATGAATTAAAGCTTGTAACTGCTTTTTCTGCGGTTGCTTCATCATCCATGAAGTTAAGTTCTAATTTAATCTTTTTGTCACCAACTTTAACGCCGCCTGCATCGTTTATTTCTGTAAGAGCTATTACAGCACCTTGCTTTACTGAAGTACCGTAGGAAGCAGCTCCGCCTGTAAGAGGTCCGATACCGCCAATCAAAAATGTTGAGCTGTCCTTTGAGCCACATCCAGCAAAGGAAGCTGCTACTAAGGAAACAGTAAGCCCTAAACCTAGAATCTTCTTAATACTTTTTTTCATAAAATGCCCTCCTGTTATTTTCGAAACTCTCATGAAATATGTATCCATTATTGCCACTTGAGTATCCGATGATAATAATAAGGCGTTCGATATGCGACGACAGAACACACTTGTCTGTCATATACGAACGCCCTCATTCTTCATATATAATACCCTTGAATAAATATTTTGTCAATAATATATTTATGCAAACAGTTATAACTCACCGCCACATTTATCGCAAAAATCCAAACCCTCCAATGTAATTCCACCACAGTCCGGACAAATGATTTTTGTAGGGAGTATCTCCCTCTCTACTACTTCATACTCTACATCGGTTTCCTTTTCTCCAGCCAATGTGCCATCCTCATCTTCCATTATATCTTTCAGACCGTCTTCCTCTGAAGTGTCTTCCAGTTCCTCATCTTCTAAGTATTCGTCCTCAGTTTTATGAAAGTTAGATGATTCCTTAGTTTCCACCGGATTTTCAGACCGTTCTTTCCTATTAAATAGATTGCTCAGAAATGACACAAGCTTACCTCCCCTTATATTAAAATTCCCATATTAATTACCAGCTGCTAACAGCTTATGCTTACCGATTCCTCTCATCTCAATGGTAGGAACCCCTTTTCCTTCGATATACTCTCGAGTAATTACTACCCTACCTATATTATCATCCTTTGGTATTTCATACATAATGTCCAGCATGATATCCTCAAGAATTGCTCTTAATGCTCTTGCTCCGGTCTTCTTTTCCATGGCCTTTTCCGCAATTGCTTCGAGCGCATCGGGTGAAAACTCAAGATCAACCTCATCCATGGCCAGAAGCTTTTGGTATTGCTTTAAGATTGCATTTTTGGGTTCTTTTAAGACTTGAACTAACATTTCCTTTGACAAGCCTTCTAAGGAGTACATAATTGGTAATCTTCCTAAGAACTCCGGAATCATTCCATATTCTCTTAAATCATCTAAATTAACCTTTTGAAGAACATTAAGATCTTCATCGTACTTATCCTTTAAATCTGCTTGGAAGCCGATTGAAGTCTGCTTATTCAGTCTAGCCTTTATGACCTTATCCAAATCCGGAAATGCTCCGCCACAGATAAAAAGGATGTTCTGTGTGTTCACTGTGGTAAGTGGTACCATAGCATTCTTAGAAGATGCCCCAACCGGTACTTCCACATCACTACCTTCCAGTAATTTAAGTAGCCCCTGTTGCACTGACTCTCCACTGACATCTCGGCTATTGGTATTACGCTTCTTGGCAATTTTGTCAATTTCATCTATAAATACAATTCCGCGCTCTGCCTTCTCGACATCATTACCCGCAGCTAGTAATAATTTTGAAATAACACTTTCAACATCATCTCCAATATAGCCTGCTTCCGTAAGCGAAGTAGCATCTGTAATAGCTAACGGAACATTTAACAGCTTTGCAAGTGTCTTAACAAGATAAGTCTTTCCGCTGCCGGTAGGTCCAATCATAAGCATATTGGATTTTTCTATTTCAACATCAGGATCTAGTCCATTCCCAATTCTTTTGTAATGATTGTAAACACCTACTGAGATTACTTTCTTCGCATGCTCCTGTCCGATAATGAATTCGTCCAATCTTCCTTTAATCACGTGGGGTGATGGTATATTACGACGATCAAAGACTTCCTCTTCCGCTTTTTCTTCCTCCGACTTTTTCTTTTTTAATTTCTGTGTCTTCGGGATATCATTTTGTAAATTTGACATATTCAACATACTTGGTGAAAAACCCATCATATTCATGTAGGGATTATCTCCCTTATTGATGGTATCAAAGGTCTTTTGCATGCAATCGGAACAAATGGTAATCTGATTGGGAATGTGGATCATCTTCCCTACCTTACTTTCCGGCCTTCTACACAAATAACAGATTTCTTCATAATCCTCGTGGTCTTTCTCAACCGAATCTTTATGATTATCTATATTAATATCATCAAACTCATCCTCTATCTTACTCATGTTAATACCCATTCCTTTCTTCGAAACCTGCAAACTTTGGGCTACAGGCACAAATTTGCGTGTGAAAAATCTTGATTTTTCACACTAACCTCCATGCTGCCACAAGGCAGTTCATAATACTAATTAATAAGTCAACTAATTCAATATACGAAAACACAATATTATCGTGCTTTATGTCGGTTGAAATACTTATTCAACCTAACCTCCAATTTCTAAAAACAAAACCTATGTTCATTTTTCTATTATATCTTATCATACAATATCGTACAATAGCCGAATCTTTAAGCTTTCATTAAATTTTTATAATCAAATTCAAATTATATAACCCAACTCAAAGAAAAAGGAATGCTGTACAACCACCCTCTATAAAATAGAAAGATACTGGTTTGTACAACATTCCCTTGTTCTATACGAAGGAATTGGTTAACATTGCTGGCCAATTACCTTGTATGATTACTATGAACTTTAAATTTTTCTATAATCTATTCTGTTGTAGATTCTAAGCTCGGGTTTGCTCCTAAAGTAACGGTGGCTTTTGCTTCCTTATATTCGCCATCCGTATTACGCATATAGGTAACATCGACTTTTGTTCCAACACGAAGACTATTCACATAATCCCTTAATTGTGTAATCGCCGTAACCTCAATACCATCTACTCCAGTAATAATGTCACCGGAAAGCAACCCTGCTTTCTCTGCAGCCCCGCCTTTTGATAAATCATTAATGAAAACACCAACCGGCATATTATAATAGGAGGCAACATCCTCAGTTACGTCATTGCCGGTAATTCCTAAGTAGCCTTGCTCATTTTCTTTTAATATCTCACGACTCATAAGTTCGTTTATAATTGGGATTGCTCTGGAAATGGGGATAGAATATCCCATACCTTCCACTTCGGTATTGGCATACTTAATCGTATTAATACCAATTACTTCACCATCTGAATTCAATAATGCACCACCACTGTTACCTGGATTAATTGCAGCGTCCGTCTGAAGTAACACCATAGTTTTCGTTTCATTATTATATGCATCCGCAACTTCTACTTCGCGGTCTTTTGCACTGATATAGCCTACAGTTACTGATTGACCATAGCCAAGGGCATTACCAATAGCAATTGCCATCTCACCAACCTTTACTTTATCGGAGTTACCTAACTTTGCAATTTGAATTACATCGAGGGTCTCTTTCTTCAAGGTTGTGATATCGACAGAAACAACTGCCAAATCCGCTGTTGCATCCGTCCCTTTAATTTCAGCATCCGCTTCTGAACCATCCGTAAAGGTAACTGTAATTTTACTTGTCCCTGCAACAACATGATTATTCGTAGCAATTAATAATTCTTCGTCATTCTTCCCTACGATAAAACCTGACCCACTGCCTTGCACTTCCTGATTAAATTGCTGACCAAACCAGTCCGTACTCTGTGTCGCCGCAGTACTATTAATTGACACTATGGAGGGAATCGTTGTATCAATAACGCTGCTTATTGCAGATCTTAAATCTGTCTGAACCGTCCCAGACTCCGTGAAGCCAATTTCATAATTACTTAATGATGTATCGACATCTCCATTCATTTTACTAAAGATGCCTTGCTGCGCAGCATTGGGATTAATTGTATAATATATCTGCTGGAAGCCGATAAAACTTACTCCTGCTATTATTCCAAAGCATAAAGCCTTCGTTATAAATTTGAGGGTTTTATGACTTGATTTGCGCTCGTTATCTTGATTGTTCCCATTACCTTGATTATTCATGTTAGTATTATTTACAACAGGACTATTGCCATACTCCCAGGAATTTGTTCTTGGATTATAATTCGAATAGGAATTACTAGGTTTTTGTTCTGCCCAAAAACTGTACTCCGGTACTTTGTTGTATTGATTTTGGCTATTCATTTCACCGTTATCCCTATTGTCACCCTGACTCTGATTGTTATTATCAAATTCTGCCATAAGAATTCTCCTTTCAACCTATTTATTTATTATAAATCAATTTATATCCATAAGTGTAACAACATTTTGTGTATAGTTTGTGAAAATTTCAAAATAAAATATAATAAAATGAGAGCTCACCGTAAAACAAACTTAAGAAAAAATTTGTTGTTGAAATCTACGTAATCATGTATTATAGTAGAGAAGTTATTCAAAAGTAAAACACCGCAAAGTAGGGATCAAAATGATTAAAGATAATCAAAAAATGTTTAATAGAGTACACGTTTTAATGGACGCCTGTATTATAGTTATTGCCTACCTTCTGGCCTATTATATAAGGTTTAAAAGCCCATTAACGACATTATCATATTTTAAGGTGTTAAAGGTAGAGGCTAACACTTACTATCCCCTTATCGTATATGCACAAAGACTAATATTCTTAGTACCATTATATTTATTCGTTTATTATTTTTCTCATTTATACACTCCAAAACGAGGAAAACGAAGATGGACAGAGCTGTTTAATCTTATTTTAGCAAATACCTTCAGCATTGCATTCTTCTTTTCTGTATTATATTTAACAAAGGAATTTAACATTTCACGTATCTTTTTAGGACTTTTCTATTCCTTAAATATTGGGTTAAGTGCTGCAGCCCGAATGATGTTATTGCATGCATTAAAAGTTGCTAGACGTAAGGGATACAATTTAAAGCACGTTATTTTAGTTGGTTATGGACATGCTGCAGAAGCATACATTGATCGAATATTTGCAAATCCACAATGGGGATATTATATTCACGGTATCCTTGATGATACAATTGAAGTTGGAACGATGTATAAGAAAGTTCCTGTCATTGGTACCATTACGCATTTAGAAGCATTTCTACAAAAAATGTCCTTGGATGAAATTGCAATTACCTTAAGTGTAAATGAATATGAAAAGCTTGAGAAGATTGTCGCAATCTGTGAAAAATCAGGCGTTCATACCAAATTTGTACCGGATTATTATAGCTTTATACCAACAACACCTTATACCGAGGACTTATATGGCTTACCCGTAATTAATATACGTAATGTCCCCTTGAGTAATACCTACAATCGTATCATAAAACGAATTGTCGATTTGTTTGGTGCAGTCGTAGCAATCCTATTATTTTCAATACCTATGCTACTCGTTTCCTTTATTATTAAGTTAACCTCCGATGGACCCCTTATCTATTCCCAGGTTCGAATTGGAAAGCATAATAAGGAATTTAAAATGTATAAATTCCGTTCTATGGAAATCCAGCCTGACCACGAAGAGAAAAAAGCGTGGACAACCCATCGTGATCCTAGAGTAACCGGTATTGGCAAATTCATTCGTAGGACAAGTATTGATGAACTCCCTCAATTATTTAATGTATTAAAGGGCGATATGAGTTTAGTTGGACCAAGACCGGAACGCCCCTTCTTCGTTGATAAATTCAAGGAAGAAATACCTCGCTATATGATTAAACATCAGGTTTCTCCCGGACTAACCGGTTGGGCACAAATCAATGGCTTCCGTGGTGACACCTCCATTCGTAAGCGTATCGACCATGATTTGTACTATATTGAAAATTGGACCTTAGGTCTTGATTTTAAGATAATATTTTTAACATTTTTTAAAGGCTTTATCAATAAGAATGCCTATTAATGCATTCTTCCCTTGAAAGAAAGACTAATCACCAGAAAGGCAAGGTAACAAGTAATAATGGCTCGAGTAAAGAAAAAGAAACGAAGCAACCTAATCGTAATTTTAATTATTGAAATTCTAATTATCATTCTCCTTTTTGCAGGACTTAAAGTTTATAAAACGATGAATAAAATTCAACATAATGATGATTATGACAGTAGTATTCAATTAAATCCCGAGGTTGAAATCGGAGGTTATCGTAACATTGCAATCTTCGGTGTTGATTCCAGAGAAAATGATCTTGATAAAAGTACCCACAGTGATACGATCATTGTTGCCAGCATAGATAATAAAACAAAAGATGTTAAATTAGCTTCCATCTACCGCGATACCTATGTTAACATCCCAGGCGAAGGTTACAACAAAATTAACGCAGCATATTTTAAAGGTGGCTATTCGCTAGCACTTAGCACCATTAACACTAATTTTGATCTTGATGTAAAAGAATATGTAACGGTTAATTTTGAAGCTGTCGTAAAAGTTGTCGATCTCGTTGGCGGCATCACCCTTGACATTCAAGAGAATGAATTAAAATATCTAAATGGTTATGTAAGATCTTTAAACAAAATCAACGGTACGAATGTTCCTGGACTCAAATCCGCCGGTACGCAAACCGTAAACGGTACCCAAGCTACTGCTTATGCGAGAATTCGTTATACAAAGGGTGGCGATTTTAAACGTGCGGAACGTCAGCGAATTGTAGTAGCTAGGATATTTGATAAAGTAAAATCCTCAGATCTATCAACCATTAATGATATTATAGATGAAATATTCCCGAAGGTACAGACTAACTTAACTAACGCAGAATTATTAAGTCTCGCAAAGGATGTCTTCTCTTATAATATTGTAGATCAAGTAGGTTTTCCTTTTGAACCAGATGCACATACATACAATAAAGTATCCTACGTATTCCCGATTAACCTACAAGAGAATGTAACCAAACTACATGAATTCTTGTTTAGCGAAGTCGGCTATCTTCCAAGCCCTACCGTCCAGGAGTATTCCACTTATGTAGAAGGAATCCGAGAGCAATAACATAACCATCCATACACTTCCGCCGAAATGAGAGTTGTACTAAGTAAAACTACGAGACAACAAAATATACATAAAGAAAGAGCGTCTATATCAATCATAGGCGCTCTTTCTTTATGTAATTCACTGTCGCTAACTTCATTCTTTCTCTCAACAATTACTGTTTTATAAGTTCAACAAGTCGTCCTATCGCATTGCCGTCCGTATAGATATAGTTGTTGGTTATAAAATCATCAATTTTATACTTATTAAAATTATTCTTTTTCATAATCTCTAAAACCTCATCACAGGAATAAGCAATCGGTCCCGGCACATAATTCTCATAATTATGGTAGAAACCTCTTCCATTATCCGAAAACTCTGTGTAATCATATGCGTAAAATATAATAGGCCGTTTGGTCAAACAAAACTCAAAAATGATAGAGGAATAGTCCGTTATTAAAATATCTGCAGCCAAAAGCAATGTATTCACATCCTTTTCAAAGGACAATTGACAAATTCTCGGATTTAGCTGCTCCTGTTCAAAGGATTTTGCTATAAAAGGATGTAACCTAAGCCCAAGATAATATTCCTCCGGCAGTTCCTGACTTAACTCCTTTAGCAACTCGACCAACTTCGGATTCTGTGTCTCATTATCACGGAAGGTCGGCGCGTATAGGATTAATTTCTTTTCAAGCGGAATCTTATATTTCTGATAAATGTACTTCTTGTCTGCATTCATTCGCGCTACTTCTGTTTTTTTAATCTTCGTAAGTAATACATCAGTTTTAGGCAGACCAATTGGGTAGATTAAATTCTCATCAACCCCAAAGGCTCCGGAATATAACTTTTTCATGGAGGGTGAGTTTACGATCAGATGAGTTATATTGGTATTTGCTCTCTTTTCCAGTTCTTTTAATTTGCCGGTATTGAAATCCTGCCCAAACTTCTTAATTGTCCCTGTTCCATGCCATAATTGTATAACCTTGGCTCTCTTTTTCCTTCTTAGATAAGCAAGTGGTAAAAACACATTATCCATCAAGATAATTTCCGCTCTCGCTACTTCATATGGCTTTCGAAAAAAGAAGGAAAGCACGATACGTATACCCGCAAGGCTTTTCACTGCTCTAGTATCACTTTTAGTAATATACGAGAAGGTATACCCATCATCAAGATCCTTCAAGGCTCTCGCAGTAATACTGACATTGCTACCCTCTCCATCATCATGGGTCATAATACAGAGTACTCTTTTCCGTTTGATTGGAAATGGTTTGCATATAATATAAACGAATGCAAACAGATAATATCCTAACGTCTTTAACATGTGCAATACTCCTATAATCAAAACCCTTCAAAATGAAGTGGCCAAGTGAACTAGCATTCGCATTCACCAAGTGAATTATCAATTAAATTCGCCAAGTGAATTATCATTAACTTCACCAAGTGAATTATTAATCGAATTCATCTAAGTGAATTATTAATCCAATTCACCAAATGAATTATCATTCAAATTCACTTTTTTCACTTGGCATGAACTTAAATTTCTATGTACTTCCAGCTATATATAAAATTATATTAAACCCTATGAGTTAGTCTGCAATATGTTGAATCAGCTCTATTATTTTTTGTGAAGCTCTGCCATCATCTGCGTGATTATATTTTTGATAAAAGGCTTCCTGTTTCTCTACGAATGCACTAGCATCATATTGCAATATTGAATCAATTAGTTCTTCTGTGGTTAAAACTACCGGTCCGGGAGCCTCTGCAAGAAAATCAAAATAAAAGCCCCTTAAGGTATCTTTATATTCCTCCAAGTCATAACAATAGAACAACATTGGTCTTTTTAACAGGCTATAGTCAAACATAACAGAGGAGTAATCTGTAATCATCATATCTGCGACAAGATAAAGTGCAGAAATATCATAACTCAAATCACAGGAATAAATAAATCCTTTATACGGAGTCCAATCTATCTGGTCCATGACCAAGTAATGATACTTCACAATCATTATGGTATCATCACCAAGTTCCGCTCTAAGTCGATTAAAATCAAGTGGTGGGTTAAATCTATACTTCCCTTTACCGTAAAATTCATTGTCGCGCCAGGTAGGTGCATATAGAATTATCTTTTTATCCAAGGGAAGTTCCAGCTGCTTCTTTAATTCGATTATATCTTTGCTATTATTCTTCTCAAACAAAACATCATTTCTTGGATAACCAATTTCAAGCATTTTTTTATCAAACGCAAAAGCTTTTCTGAAAATATCGGTTGAAAAATGATTTTGAGAAATCAAGTAATCCCAAGTTTGAGCATTATTATAAAAATTCTTCTTATAATTATCAATGCCATTCTCTCCTGCCATATAAACGGAATCCATGTCTAACGCCAGTTTCTTGAGCGGTGTGCCATGCCAGGTTTGTATATAAGTACATTGCGGTCTTTTAATAATGTATTTCGGTAATCTTGTATCGCAAACCCAAATCCCTGATATAGCAAATATGAAAAAGTACCGAATTCTATTTCTCTTAACTTTCTTAGCCGCACCCGGTATTTGAACTTTGGTATCCTCAAGAACAAAATAGCAGCGGTATTTCTTATCAAGCCCCTGCCTTACCATCTCTTCATAAATGGCTTTTGGATTACCGGTATAATTTCTACCAAGATTACTTTCAAAAATAATAACATTTTTATTAACCGGTAAAATACTAACGCAAATTTTGTAACCTTTAATTACAAATTGCCTTAGCTTTTTCTTTACCATCTCATTAAAACTCTTCGGTAATATATTCATATTACACCCGTGCCTTTCATTTTTTTACCTATTCCATCGCACGCTTTCTGCGCATCCGAAGTTTGTGCCGAGGATTACACAGGCACAAATTTTTGAGGTTGAAAGTGCTTTTCTTTCAACCATATCACCGCGGAGAAATCAAAAAGATAATATATAAAATCAATCTTCCTGTCTCTTGTAGGTAATGAATTAATTTTTCTTAACTCCAAGGTTTAAATCTTGCTTAATCTTAGTGGTAGATATTCCATCTGTTCTTGGAAGGTAAACTACCTCACAATAATCCTTTAGGAAATCAAATTGACCTTGCCAGTCGTCCCCCATCACGAATAAATCAATTTTATTATCCACAACATCTTGGATTTTCTGCTCCCAATTATATTCAGGAATAACTTCATCCACATATTTAATAGATTCCAATATGATCTTTCTGTCTTCGTAACTGTGATATGCTGACTTATGCTTAATTGCATTAAATTCATCCGAAGAGAGTACCACCACAAGATAATCTCCTAGCTCTCTAGCTCTTTTAAGTAAATTAATATGTCCTACATGTAATAAATCATAAGTACCATAAGTAATAACTTTCTTCATTTTTCGTCCTGCCTCCTGCTTTTGGAGGCTGTGCCTCCTGGTCTTTCGGAGGCATTCCCTCCCTTCGTTTTCTATGAAGCTAAGCCTCAATTTTAATATTGTTCTACATTTTTATTATTTTTGTATAATATTTTAATCAACATTTCAAATTGTTTTTTTATTTGTATATTTGTTTTGTATTTTAAATTTGTATTTTTTGATTTACAAAAATATTGTTTAATTACTATCTATTTCATTAATCTTTGCATCATAAATATCACTAACTTCTTTCACAGGTCCATTCGCTATCAGCTTCCCATGTTCCAGTAATATAGCACGGTTGCATAAGCGATTTACTTGTTCAAGTGAATGTGAAACGAATAGAACAGTTACACCATTATCAAACATTGCCTTTATCTTCTTCTCACTCTTCTTCCTAAATTTCGCATCACCTACAGAAAGTACTTCATCAAGAATTAAGATGTCCGGTTCCACAACCGTAGCAATTGAAAAACCAAGTCTAGCTTTCATACCGGAGGAATAGTTTTTCACCGGGACATTGATGAAATCCCCCAATTCGGAAAATGCTACAATCTCATCATACTTTTCCTTAATAAAATCCTTGGGGTATCCCAGTACGGCTCCATATAAGAATATATTCTCAGCACCGGTATATTGCAGGTCGAATCCAGCTCCCAATTCCAATAACGGTACTAACTTTCCTTTTGTGGTTACACTTCCGTTGGTTGCCTTTAATACTCCGGCAATTATTTTAAGCAAGGTACTCTTGCCTGCTCCGTTTAAACCTATAATTCCCAAGCGATCCCCTTTATTCAGGGAGAAGGAGATATCCTGTAGTGCCCAGAATTCTTGATAGCGTAATTCATTTTTAACCATCTTTATAAAGTACTCTTTTAAGTTGTCAACTTTCTTTTCCATAAGATTGAATTTCATGCTGACATTATCAACTACTAATACTTTTTCTTTCACAGAATCCTCCATTCTTTACAGCGCTTTATTCTATTTGTACTTTATGCTCTTTGCGCTTTATGTTCTTTTTTCTTTATTCTCTTTGAAATCATATTCTTTGTACTTTATACGATCGTATTTTATATGTTAAGGATAAATTTATCTTGCTGCTTATAAAACAATAGGACCCCGATGAATAACGTACCAAAACTATATGCAATAGAGATGATAAGTGCATCTTGGTTCAATGGAACGCCAAATACAGCATCTCTAAAGTTAACAATAATGTTATATAACGGATTGATTTGAAGTAACCAAACCTTGTCAGCAAATTTTGGATTCGTTATCTCATAAAAAATTGCAGAGGTATACATGACGAGCATTAATACAACTCCCCACAAATATTCTAAATCACGGAAAAACACAGCCATCGTTGCCAATATCATACCCAAGCCCATTGATAAAACTAGGACTAGAAATAGAGGTACAAATACTTGCAAAATGTATATCGTAATCGGTACCTTAAAGACAAAGGTTGCAGCAATCAATATGATTAACGATATTAAAAAAATAACAAAATTTGATAATATAGACGATAATGGATAAATATATTTCGGAACATATACCTTTTTAATCATCGCACTATTACTGCGGATGGATTTCATAGCCGCTTTTGTTGAGTTCGAGAAAAATGTATACATTAAACGACCGGTGAGTATATAGACCGGAAACGTTGCTCCGCCTTTTTCATATAGACCGGAAAATACAAAGGTTAAAACCGCAGTCGTTAAAAGTGGCTCTAATAGCGTCCAAATAATCCCGAGATAGGAACGACGATACTTCAGTTTAATATCTTTTTTTACCAATTCCCCTAATAAAAATCGGTATTTGTTAAAGTTATTCCATACTTTTTTCACACTTATCTCCATTCTTACAATAATCTTTGATTGCTATTTTACAAACACTGATTTTACCACTTTTTCAGCGGCATGTCCATCTTCCCATTCACAAAATCTATGATAGAATTCCTGATATCTTTGGTTATAATCACCATGTATCACATCAATGTTCTTAACTGCATCAATTACTTCTTCTGTCGTAAATAATAACGGTCCTGGTACCTCCTTCTCGATGTCAAAATAAAAGCCGCGTAATACATCTCTGTACTTCTCTAAGTCATAAGTAAAGAATAGCATTGGACGTTTTAAATTGGCATAATCAAAGAATACCGAGGAATAATCAGTTATTAAAATATCCGATATCAGATACAGCTCTGAGATATCATCATATCGGCTTAAGTTATAAGCAAAGCCTTTTAAGGCACTAACATCAATTGAATCTGCAATAAAATAATGTGTACGAAGTAACAGTACATATTCATCCCCTAATTGTTGCTTCATCCTATCCAGATTCAAATGCATTTCAAATTTATACTGACCTTTCGCATAAAACTCATCGTCTCTCCAGGTCGGTGCGTAGAGAATTGTTTTCTTATCTTGGGGGATTCCCAGCTGTTTTCTAATATGCTCAGCGATTTTATCCCTATTTGTATCATGAAGGATATCATTTCTAGGATACCCGGTATCTAACATCTCATTGTCATACATAAAACATCTGCGGAATGTCTCGCTGCTGAAGGCATTCGGAGCAATCAGATAATCCCAGGCTCTGGATTGCTTAAAAACCTGTTGTTTATATTTTGGTGTCGCTGAACTTATGTCATCAATATCAAACACCAGCTTTTTCAAAGGTGTTCCATGCCAAGTCTGTAGGAAAATGTTACCCTTCCTTTTTATTACCCATTCCGGTTGTCTTCCGTTAAAAACATAATACCCACATCGTGCTAGATAGTAGTAATAACGGATACTATAGCGTTTTATTTTTGTGTGCCTATAAGGTATCTTCGTATTTTTCTTATCAATAACCCATATAAACTTATATTTTCCAGGATAATTCTTAGCCAAATACTCATAAATGTATTTTGGACTGTCTGAATAATTCTTGCCAAAAAAACTTTCAAACAAAATCCAATTTTCCTGCAACGGTTGTTTAAGAAATGTATGCACATAAAAGAATTTGGCTAATGCCTGTCTGTTTTTAGAGATTTTTCTTAACTTTACAAAAGCAAGATGTGATGTAACTATCCAGAGGGATTTCGTTATGTCTTTCTTAATTAAGGCGTTTATAATGCGCTTTCTATAGCCCTTTAAGGAGTGAAGTACCTCTGAATTCATACCGCTTATAATCTCGCTCATTCGAATAAAATTTTCTTCCCTCCAGGCAGGATTTTTGCTTCTTTTTAACCTTGGAGCATAAATTCTTGTATAATAGGAAATATATTTCTTATCAAATTGATCCTTAAGTTCAGAATCCTTCGGGATTCTTCTGGTGGTTTCATTGTATAAATCCAAAAACTCATAAAAACGGTTTGGGTCCCGTATCTGCGATAAGGACGGGAAATTGATTGAATCATTATGTTTTCTTTTTATATATCGCGCAGTGAAACGTTTTTTGAATTTATCAGTCTTTGATAATGCTTCTAATAAAAAGGGAACATCAGAAAGATAAATAAAATCCTCCGGGAAACGAATATTATTGTCCTCAAGAAAGCTTCTTTTGAACAAGATATTAAGTACCGAAATATTGCGAACACCTTTTCGTTTACTTACTAATACACGGTATGCTTGTTTAACACTTATTTCCTTCAGTTGAGATAATTCTTCTTCCGTTAAATCTCTACCAGTAGCTTCTCCATCAAGTGAACTAAGCTTATTAAAAATTTCAGAGGCTTTTCTATCACGTTTCTTTTCTTTTTCCTCACGAGTTTCTTCCGAATCTTCCTCTAAGGTATTATCATCCGAGTTGTCCTCCTCAGAGCCATCCTCGACTGAATTGTCTTTCTCAACTTCTCCACCATTTTCCGTTTGTAGCTCAGCTGAGTCTCCCGTACTGCCTTCACTCTCTTCTTCCACGTCGCCGGTTTCTTGTTCCAGTTTCCTAGCAAGAAAGATGCTACGCCCAAACCAGGTCGGATTTTTTTTACCGTAGACAATGTCATCATCTTTTTCTTGAGCAGCATGTACGAGATCTTCAATGGTACTACCATATAAATAATCATCACTGTCAAGAAAATAGACATAATCACCGGTCGCTTTCTCAAGACCTAAGTTTCTTGCTGCAGCAACGCCGGTTTTCTCCTGTAGATGATAAATGTGGATTGATAATTCTGATTCATATTGTTTAATAAAGTTCAAATCCTTATTATTTACATGATCACAAATCAAGAGAATCTCCATCTCCTGACCAGATTGCTCTACTAAACTGTCCAAACAGTCTCGGAGATATACTTCCCCTTTATCATATGCAATAATAATGCTTGTTTTCATAGTTTGTCCTCCAAATTCTGAGAATGAGTGCTTGCATTCTTTCTCAGAACGCAAGCCACAATGTAAAGAATTTTGGTTTTTTCAAAATTCTTTTTACACTTTCGCCTCTCCATGCGTTTTGGAATAGTTCTCTACTATGATATCACAGCATAGGAATTATAGCATTTTAAGGAAAGTAAGTCAAGAAACGCACGTTTTCCTCATTCCAAAACACTCTTTATATTTCTTAAGTTTTGCCTTATTTTTCTAATTTTAACAGCACACAAGAGGAAGGGGTCAAAAAAAAAGACTGTTGCAGATAGTTTTAATCAAAACCATCGGCAGCAGCCCTCTATACTATTTTATATTTAATCGATTCAAAGCACTGAATATAGCTTTTATAGAAGCTCTTGTGATATTGGAGCTTACACCGACGCCAAAGGTCGTCTTGCCACTTACCATATCCAACATATGAATATATGCAGCAGCCTGTGCATTTGCACCACCACCTAAAGCATGCTCGGAATAATCCAGTACCTTAATTTGAATACCAAGTTCTGTCTGTAAACCTCTTAACACTGCATCAATTGGTCCATTACCGGACGCTTCAAAGGTTTTCTCAACACCGTTATCCGTATAAACAACAACTGCACTGGTGCTGGAGTCATCGCGGTCAGTTAGATCTTCAATTCTACATTTTCTAAAATGTAAAGGCTCTTTCTTATCCAAATAGCAAACCTTAAACTCGTTCATGATCTGTTCTGGAGTAACCTCACCCTGTTTTTCTGACAACCCTTGAATTACATCTGCAAATTCCTTATGCATCCCCTTAGGGAGCTTAAAGCCAAAGTAGTTCTCCATAATAAATGCAACTCCACCCTTACCGGACTGACTATTAATTCGTACAATTGGCTCGTATTGCCTTCCAATATCAGAAGGATCAATCGGAAGATATGGAACAGCCCATATGGAACTATTACGTTCCTTCATGGCCTTAATGCCCTTATTAATCGCATCCTGATGGGATCCTGAGAAGGCTGTAAATACTAATTTACCGGCATACGGGTGTCTCTCGTGTACCTTCATTTTGCACAAACGTTCATATGCTTCGATAATTTCATTAATATTATCAATTTTCAACACAGGATCAATCCCCTGTGAAAACATATTATATGCCAAAGTCAGAATATCAACATTACCAGTTCTCTCCCCATTACCAAATAAAGTTCCTTCCACTCGGTCCGCACCAGCAAGCAATGCCAGCTCTGTTATTGCTACCCCGGTACCACGATCATTATGGGGGTGAACGCTAAGAATAATGGTATCTCTATTTTTGAAGCTTCGGTTCATCCATTCAATTTGGTCCGCGTAGACATTAGGTGTATTCATCTCGACAGTAGCAGGAAGATTAAATATAACTTTATTCTCAACGGTTGGCTCCCAAGCCTCCTGAACTGCTGTACAAACATCAAGCGCATAATCCACTTCGGTTCCACTGAAGCTTTCAGGAGAATATTCAAGAATTATCTTCCCGGGGAAATCCTTCGCATATTCCTTTACCAGCTTCGTTCCTTCAATTGCAATTTGCTTAATTTCCTCTTTCGTCATATGGAATACTACATCCCGCTGTAAAGTAGAGATGGAGTTATAAATATGAACAATCGCCTTTTTCACGCCTTCTAAGGCTTCAAAAGTTCTTTTCAGCAAATGCTCTCTGCATTGGACCAATACCTGAATTGTCACATCCTCAGGGATTAATTTACGGTCGACCAATTGTCTTAAGAAATCGAATTCAATCTGTGAAGCAGAAGGAAAGCCAACTTCAATTTCTTTAAATCCCAATGTTACTAATAATTGAAAGAATTCAACCTTCTCTTCTACAACCATTGGCTCTATTAAAGCCTGGTTACCATCTCGTAAATCAACACTGCACCATATGGGTGCCTTCTCAATTTGCTTTGCAGGCCACTGCCTATCGGATATATCTACAATGGGGTTTCTTTGATATCTTTTAAAATTCAACATAAGAAAATCCTCCTTTAATATGATTGTTATCAACTTCAATTTGCATAAACATCATACTAACTACGGAGTCGATATATCACGCTGTACAATTTAACTATGAATAATTTCGTATTGTCTACTCGAGTCCCAACTACATCAAATCCTTTCTATATTAAATTTATATTGCTTTAATTTATTTATTTTATTCCTATATATCATATATTCCTCGTTTATTTATTCATATATTTATTCGTTTCTGTATTCTATGTACACAATCTCAATATATTGCATAAATATAAATATGTATTCATATTTTGTCCTACACCTTCGTAATTGCTCACACCTACGATCACTCCGCTATAATATGGCAAGGATAACAATAATGCAATTTATTTTATCATTCGATGCTATATGTAAAATGCCCCTATAAAGTAGAATGAAATCTTTTTATACCTTTAAATGATAGTCTTGTTATCATATTATAATATGCAAGGGCTACTTTCATCTAAAAAATATAATTATACCCTTTTCAATAAATAGCTTTGAATAGTCTCTAGAATATAATAAGTCCACATTCATCTAAAAGTATAATTATAACCCTTTCAAATGATAGTTTTGTATAGTCACTAAAATATAAAAAGGCCACATTCATCTAAAAAGTATAATTATAACCTTTTCAAATGATAGTGACCTAAATTATAACATTATGATTTTTCTTTGGCAACTACTTTTTTATAAACTCATCTCCAAGCCCACATCGTATCATATTGCTTAAAATCGTAAGCGCTTCCACCTCATCCGGACCTTCACAGACCAATTCAATTTCATCCCCATGCTTTACACAGGCCGATAACACACCAAGAACACTTTTTGCATTCACCGACTTGTCACCGATAACAATAGTAATCGTGGATTTAAAATCGATGGAACGATTGCATAGTACACTAATCGGTCTTAAATGTAATCCAGCAGGAATATCAATTATCAGTTTATTACTAACCATGAAATACCTCCTATCCTTCGTCGTCGCAATCTTATTTTGTTAAACTTACGCTTACCGTCGGACTGTTTGCCAAGGTGGTATGAGTTAACAGATCTACCCCGATTGCCATGGCATATGTACCGCTAGAGTAATTGGCTAAATTAATATACGGTTTTAAAGTAGTTCTTGTCACATCAGCAATTTCATTCGCTGGTCCAATAACTTTGATAGATATCGGCCCTGTTGTCATATAGGCTAAGGTTAATGAAGTGTCCAAGCTGTTGATTTTAATATCTCCCGGCCATATCGTTAATTCTTTTGTCTCCGCCTTCTCAATTGTAATATTAATTGCAGCGGTTTGATTCTCACCGACTAGAATGATACCTTCTCCTAATTGCTCTTGGAGGTTAATTTCTTTTTCAATATTTTTGTTTTCTCCATTAATTTTTTCTGTAATCGAAAGACTACTAATATTGTCGAGTGCATCTCTCTCCCCAGCCACTTCTATGGTTTTGGGTTCATATTCTATATTCGTCATCACATATCCCGGCGCCGGTTCTCCAGTAGCAGCAATCTGTAAATTTATCGTCTTTGTTTTATATACTTCAATATTAATCGTAACCGTGTGTTCACTGAAGGTTAAATTAGAGGCGTCAATCTCATTGCCCTCCTCATCCAATGCCTTCGGTTCTTCGGTTGTTCGAAATGTTCCAGAGATATCAGTAACATCAACTTCAGCAATGATTTCTTTGATTCGTTCAATCTTACTCTTCGGTCCTGACACTCTAAGAATCGTATTAGCGGTTTTCTCAGCTACATAATAACCCTCTGCAGGTTCTCCCTTTTGAACTACATTCACTTTAAAATGCTTCTCATCTAAGTCTTCCAGATTAACCTTCATTACTTGGTATAAGCCATCCGTAACAGTCACATCATCCGCATACCTCGGGCAGGAAATATTAATCGTAACCGCATATACATCAGATAGTTTTGCGAAATCAGCTGTAACCTTAAAGTCAGAAGTGCTCAAATTATCTGCTATCGATCGTCTCGCAGCTACAGTAAAATCAATGGTACCACCCTCAATAACTTCATAAACCTGATCTAGAGAGGTTATCGCTGATTCGTTAAGGATATCCACAGTTACATTCGTAAAATCTTTTGTCTTTACCGGGTCATCCACATTGGTAATTACGAGCCATAAAATGGCGGCAAGAATAATGGATAGAACTTTTAAGCCGATATTTCTAGTCAACTTCTCTTTCATTCTTTATTCTTCCCTTCCATAGTTTTAATTTCTTGGCCTCATTAGTTTTTCGCTGTGCATCAACTAATTTAGCTCTTAGATAATCTCCATCTACGTTGCGAATTAATTTTCCTCCTTTGGCAATTGATACTTTACCTGTCTCCTCAGATACAATAATTGTAAGACTGTCTGAGACTTCACTTATACCAATGCCGGCACGGTGTCTTGTACCCAAATCCTTGCTTAACTGCATGTTATCTGACAATGGCAAATAACAAGTTGCTGCTGTTATTCGATTGCCTCGCAGGATTACCGCACCATCATGAAGGGGGGTGTTATGCTCAAATATATTAATCAGCAGCTCACTGCTGATTAAACTGTCGATAAAGATACCTGTACTTTCAAAATCGGTTAACGGGTTATCCTCTTCCAAAACAATTAATGCACCGGTTTTCGTTCTTGCCAATTCAAAGGTCGCACGTACAATTTCATTTAACGTATGATCGGAGAATTTCTCTGTTCTATCTTTTGAATCATCAAAGGTAATGATGGATTTTATAAGGTTTTTTTGTCCTAGTTGCTCCAATGCCTTTCGAAACTCTGGTTGAAATATGATAACGATTGCTATAATACCGACATTAATCGTGTTTTTAATAATCCATAAAACAACATTTAATTTAAATATTACAGCCGCTAACCAAAAGACCATAATAACAACCAGCCCCTTGACTAAGGACCAAGCTCTTGTATTCTTGACCCACTTAACTACATGGTAGATCAAGAATGCCAGAATGCAAATTTCAATGATATCTGTGATGTTAACCTTCGGAAGCGATAACCACACTAAATAATTATTGATAAAATTACTGATTGCTTCCATATGCCTTCTCCCCTACCGCAAAATACTTTCTTAGCGAAACGATCCCATTTACTTATCTGTTTTTGACCCACTGTTATAATCGTAATCATCGCTATGATCCGAATAGGCATCGTCATCTTCATCGTACTCTTCTTCTGCGTCTCTATCATGTCTGTGAAGTCCTGCTCTTGATACCCCCTGTTCAGCACTTTTTACATTAATATGTTTTACTCTCATCTGTGGTGTCGTAACTGTAACCTTAGGTACAGCTTTCACATAATAGTAATATACATCATCTTCAAATTGGACGTGTTCAACGCCGGAATAATCCAGGGTTAATTTAAAGAAATGAATAACATAAACAATACCTGCTGATACAATGGTACCTAAAATCATGCTAAGTATCTGCTCTGAATTATCAAAAATTAAATCACTAACTAAAAATCCCAACACACTGGTGATAGCTCCGGCAGCAATTGAAATCTCAAATGCATAGTCAAATTTCAACTTCCTTACATAAAACACCACCAGAAGAATTAATCCAAAGATAACGATAGACATAATCATCAACTTATTTCCCACCAAACTATCAATTACAAAGGTGTAAATTTGAAGGATATCATCAATCGAAGATGTCACCTGCATCGTGATTGCAGTTTTAATAATCTGTAATAAAAAATAAATAATAACGCCACATGCAGTTGGAATAATTGCAATCGGTGCTGATATAATTCCCAATAATATTGGTATTACATATGGTATCTTTAGAAAATACAATATCGGAACAGCTAATACTACATAACCTAACCGCGGTGTAAATCTAGCAAATAAAAAATATAATATAAGCAATATTATTATTATAATAATTGATAGAACCGGTGATACAAAATAAACATGTAAAATCGCAATAAGTGTTGCTAAAAGGACCATAATTGCGGAGGGTGTAAATGCGCTTAGTAAAGACAAGCCAAGTACTACAGGTATCGACTCTACCCTTGCATCATACCCAATTTCTCTATTAATTGTTGAAAATGCAATAAAAGCAAATATAAATTTTATTACCGGGGTAATATAGATATCATTTCTTTGATAAAAATTCTTAACTCGTTCTCTAAATACCAATAAAGGCATCATTTTGTTATCCTCCCAAACCTAAGACTCCGGTGTCTCATCCTTATAGATTTTATTCAAATGCTTCAGTAATTTATAATACCGAGCTAGTTTTTTACGTGAAAAATCATATTTGATAGAATATCCAACCACTGATCCTAAGCCGTATACTGCGATTACCATGATATAAAACCCTAAAACATAAGCTCCAAGAGCTTTATAATCCAAAATTACTGCATTTTTTATCAAGTACTCTGATTTATAGATGAATACTAAAACCAAAATTAAAGCATAACCAATCGTAGCATTAATGATTGATTTGATAACCTGATATCTAACATAATCTGTTTTATAATATTTACTTAGGCTTATGTCCTCTTTTCCTTCCTTGTTCTCATAAAGAGCAAGCTTGGTCATTAGCCTGATTTTATTGTTGTTTAACATAGACCCTCCATATCCTGGAATTCTCTCTTCAATCATTCACAGTATTTTCCAGAAATATTCAATCCTTGCAGATATTAAAAAGCTTTATGTAGCATAGTAGTATTTATTATATCATGAACAGATAGCATATTCATGATCTTGTTGCTCAAATCGGATTCTGCAAGTATGCTTTCAATTACTCATTCCGCTTTCATTATATCATGAACAGGTAGCATGTTCATGATCTTGTTACTCCAATCGGAAGCTGCTAGCAAGCTTGCATTTCCTCATTCCGCTTTCATTATATCATAACCGAGATTGAATTTCGAGAATTTTTTTCTAATTTGGAAAATTTAAACCAGATACAAAAAACCCCTGGCCATAAACTTCTACTGCATATGCCAGGAAATTAATACCTGCAAGAGAGTGAGGCTCATGAACAAGGGAAAGAATTCAACTATTGCTGAATTTTTGGCTAACATAGAATGAATTCCATTGGATATTTATAGGTGTTCTGTATATGCAAGAATCATATCCAGTGGGAAATTCATTCTTATATATACAAGTGTTATATATTTGTAAAACTTATTCTTTGTTTTTCATCGTCGGGAAATCATTCCTGATACTGTAAATCCTTTCATATGTCTTCATTTCCTTAATTCCAGCATGTTTTGTTTTTCTTGCCAATTTATTATTATTTACATATCATTATTATGGTCGTAAAACTGTCGTAAGTTGGTCGTAAATATTTATCAGTATTTTTTGCTGCCTCTTTCTCTGGACTTTCAAATAATGCAAAAGTTTTTCACTGCGGATTTCTTGAGATTCTTTATCTTCAGGTAGTCATATTGACCATTCTTCAATGTTTCCATAAATTCGGGCTAAGTCCCGTAGCTTAATTAGCTATTTTGCAAAATCCTACTAAATGATCAGGTAATCAATAACAAAATTAAGATATCGTCAATTCAATATCTGCATATTCTTTCAGCAACTCAGCAAGGATATAGTTTCCTTCTATTTCCTTACCATCTACTATAAGCTTTTTGCATCCCGATTCTACATGACCAGGGTTTCTAACCATAATATGTAAATGACTTCCTCTGAAATCTTTCTCAATCTCAAAGGTTTCCCATTCCTTCGGAATAGAAGGGTCTATCTTGATTCCATAAGGATCCGGACGTAACCCTAAGATACCCTCTATGCAGCCTACCATAATGGTAGATGCGGTACCTGTAAGCCAATGTACATGGGAACGGCCGAAATTAGGACTATATTTGCCTTCTGTGAATTGCCCGTAACAATAAGGTTCCAGTCTACGTATTTCCGCACAATCATTCTGGGCAGCAGGTGCATTCTCCATAAAATAGGTGAAAGCACGATCACCGTGTCCTCGCAAGGCTTCCGCAAGAATAATCCAACCCTGGGACTGTGAAAAAATACCCGCATTCTCCTTCGATCCGGCATTGTAAATAACGGCAAGAGCACCGTCAAAAGCATGTTCATGGTATGGCGGGTCCATTAAAGCTGCTCCATACCCTGTATTCAATAACCTGTATACGCTGTCAAGAGCAATATCAGCTTGTCCCTTCTCGGCATAACCACTGATCACTCCCCAGCTCTGTGGATTTAACCACATATTTGCTTCTGGATCGGAACGTTTTCCGATTATTTCTCCCTCTTCAGTGAACCCACGGATGAAACGATCCTCATCCCAACAATGTTCCCCGATAATAACTCCTAACTTCTCCTGACTATCATCAAGGTAATTCATATATTCCTTATCGCCCTTATACTGTGCGAACTTTTTTAAAATTGTCATTGCATAATAGAACTGGAAAGCAACAAAAGTTGATTCCCCTTTCCTTCCAAGTCGCAGGCAGTCATTCCAATCTGCATGTAATCCAGCAGGCATACCGTGTACTCCCAGATGGTTCATGGAAAAATCTATAGCACGCCTCAAATGCTCATAAACAGTGCCTTGTCCCTGATTTGCAAACGGTATAATCTCATCCATAAAGGAAAGATTTCCCGTTTCAGAAACATATTTATAAATGGTCGGGAATAGCCATAAAGCATCATCTGCTCGGTAAGCAGGATGTCCCGTTTCCTTTACATAAGAGGCATCCTCCGGTGTATCTTCCTGTCCCGGATTGTGAGTAAACTTTACAAGAGGCAACCCACCACCATTATCCACCTGTGCGGAAAGCATAAATCGAATCTTCTCCTCAGCCATTTCAGGGGCAAGATGGATAATTCCTTGAATGTCCTGAACCGTATCACGATATCCGTATCCATTACGAAGGCCGCAATAAAAGAAGGAGGCCGCACGAGACCACAGAAAGGTTATAAAGCAATTATAGGCATTCCATGTGTTTAACATAGTATTAAATTCCTGACTCGGAGTTTTTACCCGGAAATGCGAAAGCTTCTCATGCCAGAAACTAATCAGTTCCTCCAGCTCTTTCTCACATACCTCGCTCGGATTCTGATATTGTTTCAAGATACACTCTGCTTCCCTATCAGTCTTCATTCCCAAGATAAAGGCCAGCTGCTTTGATTCTCCGGGTGCCAGTGTAAGTGTAGTAGAAATAGCACCACACCCATTTCCATTATAATTCAGCTCGTCGCCCAGATTACCATTGATTACACCGACTGGGTTCCCATATCCATGATAAGGCCCTAAAAATTTATCTTTATCCCCACAATAGGAGGAAGCTTCTGCTCCGGCTAAGCCAAAAAAGCGGTCAATCGCTGTCTTGTTATCAACCGTTTCCCCTTCCTCCAGCTTATCTAGATTGCTATGAATCGTATGGCGAATTCGATCACCACAGAAAACTGTTCTAGTAATAAACTGTGAATATTGCAGGTTGACCTGATCCTGTTCATAGTTGTTATTATTCGTAAATTCCGCATACCCTGTAATGCATAAATTGCGTGTCGTGTCAGAGCGATTTGTCAATTTTAAATGCCAAACCTCATAGGACTCATGGAGCGGAACATAATATAGTGCTTCGGAATAAATTTTGCTGTACTCAGCATCCATTCGTGTATATGCTGTCCCATGATGACACTCACTCTTGTAGGATGTAAGCTCCTTACCGACAGGCTGCCAGGAGGCTGACCAGTAATCCTTGCTGTCGTTATCCCGAATATAGAGATAGCGGCCCGGCTGGTCAAAATGATTAAATACATAACGTAATATTCGACCATCAGCGCCGGACTTGGCAAAACTATAGCCACCAGCATTATTTGAAATAATAGCGCCGTATTCAGGGGAACCGAGATAGTTCACCCACGGGGCCGGTGTATCCGGTCTGGTGATTACATATTCTCTTTTTTCATCATCAAAATATCCATATTGCATATTAGTTCTGCATGATTTTATAATTAATAAATCATCCTTTTCCTTTCTTTATTATAACTATTCCTTTAAATCAGGTTGAGGCACAAGCATAAGTATAAATTGCCTGTGCCTCAATCTACATTAAACTTTAAATCTTATTACGATATCTTTTTCAAGCTTACATTGCTGATTTCAATAGTGGAAGCCGGTGTATCACCAATTTTACCCATTGAAATTACAAAATCAATTGCCGGGTCAGTTTGTTTCGTAACAACAATCGTCTGCGTCACTGTTTGTTCCTCATCGGCATTCAGGCTGATATCTGCGCCGCCATACCAATCATAAGATGCATTTAGGAACGCAACTTTAATGGAACGAGACTGTGTAGATTTAACTTTAAAGGTCACGATGTAGGAAGCTTGGTTTTCCATTAAAAGACCACCTTGTTTTAATTGAACATTCCAATCATCATTTCCGGGATTTGTTATGTCATAACTTACTTTCCCCGCCAAAAAAGTTACATTAGCAGCACCAGGGGCAGTAATTGACCAAATGTTCCAGTGATCACCGGCAGCTGCAAAATCTCCATTTTGAATCAGTTCTGCGCCTTCATCTACCGGATTCAATGGCGGTGCCTCTACTTCTTCCAGTGTAATATTATCTATATAAACCTGGTGCTGATCTGTAATACGTGTTCCTCCTACGCTTCCCATTGAAATACTTAATATTGTAGATGGGTCTGTTGCTGAGGTCATTTGGAAGGTTGTTGAAAACGAATTATATGTGTTCGTGAGGTTAATAATCTGGGTTCCGGAGTAAGGTGTCCAATCATTATCCTGGGAACCGTCTTTCTGAAGTGCATACATAATGGCACGATTCATGGATGATTTCGCATCCAGCGTAATCTTATACCATTTGCCGTTTTCCAGTTTGATGTTATTCTGTTTTAGTTGGATTTTCCAATCCTGATCTCCGGTATCCTTAATGTCGAAAGCAGCTGCATTGTTTTCAGTAAGTCCATCGACAACATAAGTCACCTGACTGGAGACACTTCCGTCTGTAAACACCTCATAGCCCGTAAAACCATTAGAGAAATCACCGTTAAGCAACAAACTGTCTTCCTGAATACGCACATTATCAATACAGGTTGTTCCGGCAACTCCAAGGAGAATTTTTAATGCTCCCGCGGTAAGTCCGCTATCTGTTGTGAAAGAATACTTATAGGTTGTTTTTGTGTTTGTTAATACTGCATCAAACTGATTTCCTGCAATCGTTGCCTGTATCGTTTGATTGCTATCTCCATATGCGTCAAAGCTCAATTCATAGGTTTTTCCGCCTGATATAGCGATCGGATCCTGTTGAACAGCTACTTGGTTCAAACCAGTAACACTGCTTGGAACTGTTGCTTTGAGTTCATGAATATTATTGATATTGGTAACCTCTACTTGTGCACCATTACATTGGTTATCGATATCCCAATAGCCAAGTCGATTCGTTCCTTCCTGGAACTCACCATTGTATACATAGTTTCCATCCGGCAACACACTCTTAACCTCCGGCGGGATCACTGCCGGACCAACTTTCACAAGTCTTACATTACTGATCGTTACCCTGTCTGTTGAACCTTGATTACCAAAATTGAATTCAACTCTGCCATTTGTATCGCTGTTGTTTAACATATCGAATTCATAGCTGTAGCTCTGTTTCGAAGTCGTTAAATTTATTGTTGTGTCCGCCAAATAACGAATATAGCCATAATCAGGAGCGGATATATCAACTATCATGGTCCGGTCTGCTGCTGCCGATGCATCAAAGGTTAATCTATAACGGTATCCTTTTTCCATCGGTAAATTCGGTTGTACAAACTGAACGCTGTAATTCAAATTTCCGGCATTTGTTGTATTGATATGAAGCTCATTGCCAGTAATATCAGCCGTTGCAGCTCCTGTTCCGGCAAGTAAAAATCCCCAATCATTACTATCAGCTAAATTCTCGTTTACAGAGAAATCACCATTGTTAATATAGTTACCGGTTGCGTCCGGATCACGGAAGGTAATATCAGAACTAGGTTTCTGAACATTTTCATCGTAACTGTCTTTTTGGTATACTTTTACATAATCAATCTTAAGTTCTGAATTTTCATCAAATTGTGTTGTCTGATCAGGATTACCCGGCCAGTTTCCACCAACTGCAAGGTTAAGAATGAGGTAGAAGGGCTGATCAAACGGAGCCGGATAGGTCGCTTCTTTGAAGCCTGCATTCTTTGTAAACCAATCATTTACAGTATTATATAAAATACCATCTACATAGAACCGGATTTCACTTGGTTCCCATTCAGCGGAATATACATGGTATCCGTTTGAATAATCACCATTTGCCAAGGTATAGCTTCCCTGTTTTTGTGTATGCGGTTCTCCAAAATGAAGGGTACCATAGGTCTTATTTGTCTGATTACCTAGCACCTCTGAGATATCAATTTCACCGCATTTTGGCCATTGGCCATAAATATTTTCATTGGTAGGCATCATCCAGATTGCCGGCAAAAAGCCCTGACCCTTGGTCATCTTTGCTCTTATTTCAAAGCGTCCATATTTAAAGTCATGCTTTCCTTGGGTATTCACTCTGCCAGAGGTATAAGTTGTTCCATTTTCATCCTCAGTTTTCATTGCTTTTATAACAAGATTTCCATCGCTAACAAAGATATTATCTATAGAGTTCGTATACTGCTGTAATTCGTTATTAACCCAACCGGGCTCATGTAATTCATAATTCCAATCCGCGGTATTCAATGTGTCTCCGCTAAAATCATCCTGCCAAACAAGCTTATAAGAATCGTTCTGAGCCGGAGTATCGCTTGGTATTGGAGGAGAAATGATCGGAATTGTGATTACTGGTTTAGCTGGTGCAATCGTTATAGTGACAGCAGCTTTTATATCTGTTCCATCGGTGGACGCTGCTGTTATCGTTACGGTACCTTCTTTCTTTAATGATACCTTGCCACTTTCATCGACTGCTGCCAAATTGGTATCTGAACTACGATAGGCAAGTTTTTTATTCGTAGCATCGCTTGGTAATACAGTTGCTGACATCTGATAATCGGAACCAACTTCCTTTGTCACAGTTGATTCCGCTAATGTTATTGATGTTACCGGATTGATAACTATGACCCTAAGAATATCTACTTTACCACTACCGTCTTTTGCCTTCACTATTATTGTGGCCTTACCGGAACTTTTAACGGTAACTTTTCCTGTGCTGCTAACAGTTAAAACTTTTGAATTTGAACTACTAAAGCTTAATGCTTTATTACTTGCATTAGCGGGTGTAACCTTTGTTTTTATGGTAAAGGTTTTTCCTTTTGTTAAGACGAGATTCTGATCAACCGGTTCGATAATTGTCACTTTACTAACCCAAACCTTTGAATGTACTGTAAGAACTGCTTTTTTCCCGCTTCCATCTTTGGCCATAACCGTAATCTTTACAGTTCCTTTTTTCAGCGCTTTTAACAAACCACTGGAATTTACGGTTACAATCTTACTGTCTGAGCTTTCATAAGTTACTTTCTTGTTTGATGCATTTGACGGTGTGAGTTTTGTTTGTAACTGATATGTCTGACCCACGAATAAATCGAGTGTCTTACCAATATCTTTCGTAAATACTATGCTTTTCACACTAACCTTTGTTTTGGCTTCCGTCATACGATAGCCCGATACCGGTAGTAATGCAATGACCAGCAAAAATACGATGACCATGCTTGCCTTTTTCCCAATTTTCCTCATATTATACCCCTTTCCAAATCTTATGCTATTTATTACCAATAAAACTTTATCATCAAAATTCATAAATAAATATCATAAGACTCTGTTTTTTATCGAATTCTTCTGTTATAATTCTATTATTATTTGATACTAATTTTTATGGGGAGGGGAATTATCATGAACGAAAAATTAACAGACTCTCAATTGCTTCATTCTCTTTTTTTACAAAGAGAAGATCATTATAATCATCTGTCCTATGAAAAAGAACTTCGTTTTTATGAAGCAGTGAAGAACGGAGATACTGAATTATTAAAGCAAATTATGATTCCCTTAGATAACCGTCAGCTTGGTATTCTATCCAAAAATCCACTCCGAAACATTCAATATCATCTTACGATTACAATTGCCTTTATCACGAGATTTTGCATCGAAGGAGGCATGGATGTAGAAACTGCCTATACTTTAAGCGATATAAATATACGAAAGCTTGATAATTGTACGAGTATTAAGGATCTTTCTCTCTTACATCATGAATTCGTATTCGATTATGCAGCACGAATGAAAAAAATTCAAACAAAACGCAGTATCTCAATTGCAGTTTCTCAATGCATCGACTACATTTATAACAATTTGCATGATTCCATAACGATTGAAGAATTAGCACAACATGTTGGAAAAAATGTTACGTATATATGTGGTTTATTTAAAAAAGAAATGAATACAACGATTGGTAACTTTATTGTCAGCAAAAGGATTGAAGCCGCTGAAAATATGTTAAAATATTCTGATTACACGGCAACCGAGATCAGCAACTATTTGGCATTTAATTCTCACAGTCATTTCATTCATGTTTTTAAAAAACATACGGGTCTAACTCCAAAGGAATATCGGAAGAGGAATTATCGGAGTAACTGGAAATAAAAATGCTACTAATTTAACCAATACTCATAACAAGAAAAAAAGAGGATATTTTCTAAATTTCTTTAGAGAATATCCTCTTTGTAGTCTGATTTTATTAAATTCTTAGGATTATTTTTCCAAGCTCTTCATTGTCGGGAACAATAGAACATCCCTAATTGCTGAGGAATCAGTCAACAACATAACAAACCGATCAATCCCGATACCAATACCGCCAGTAGGTGGCATACCGTATTCGAGCGCTGTGAGGAAGTCCTCATCTAATTGATTAGCTTCTTCATCTCCTGCCGCTCTGAGTGCTTCTTGTGCTTCAAAACGTCCTCTTTGATCCAAAGGATCATTTAATTCAGAGAATGCATTTGCCATCTCACGCTTCGTGATAAACAGCTCAAAACGCTCTGTATAATCCGGATTGCTAGGCTTTCTGCTGGCAAGCGGAGATATCTCAACCGGGTGATCCATGATAAAGGTAGGCTGAACTAGATGCTCTTCTACGAATTCTTCAAAGAACAGGTTAATAATATCGCCTTTCTTATGTCTTGACTCGAATTTAATATGATGCTCGTTTGCAAGAGCCTTTGCTGCAGCTTCGTCCTGTATCAGATCAAAATCAATATTCGCATATTTTTTAACTGCTTCAATCATAGTAAGTCTTTCAAAAGGCTTAGATAAATCTATCTCTACACCATCATAGGAAATAACTGTTGTTCCAAGCACCTTAGTGGCTACTTGACGGAACATATCCTCAACTAAATCCATCATTCCGTAGTAATCTGTATAAGCTTGATATAATTCTAAAAGCGTAAATTCAGGATTATGTCTTACGGATAATCCCTCATTACGAAATACTCTTCCGATTTCATAAACTCGTTCCAAACCGCCTACAATCAGACGCTTTAGATACAATTCAAGAGAAATTCTCAAGTGGATATCCTGATCTAACGCATTGTGGTGTGTATGAAACGGTTTCGCAGCAGCACCACCGGCATTCGGTACAAGTACCGGAGTTTCAACCTCAATAAAATCCTTATTATCCAAATAATTACGTATTTCCCTAATTATGAGGGAGCGTTTAATAAAAGTATCCCGAACTTCGGGATTAACAATCAAATCAATATATCGTTGTCTATATCTTACGTCGGTATCTTTCAGGCCGTGGAATTTCTCTGGCAGTATCTGAAGGCTCTTAGTTAACAGAACGACTTTATGTGCTTTCACCGATACTTCTTCCGTATGGGTTTTAAACACTTCTCCTTCGATACCTACAATATCACCGATATCATATTTCTTAAATTCAGCATAAAGCTCTTCGCCAATTTCATCTCTTTTAACATAAGCTTGAACGTTGCCACTTATATCACTGATATTACAAAAAGATGCTTTTCCCATAACTCGTTTTGACATGATACGTCCTGCTATGGAAACAGTCTTACCTTCAAATTCCTCAAAATTATTAATGATATCTCCGGTATGATTGGTTACCTGATACTTCATAATTTGGAAGGGATCCTTGCCATTCTCCTGAAGTTCAGCTAATTTGGTTCTTCTTACCTTCAATAATTCATTAATGTCCTGCTCTGTTTGAACTCTTTCATCAGCCATGAATTTCACCTCTTATCGCAGTAAATTGCCTCTACTTGTATCATGTTACTTGTAAAGTCTGCTAATTTATTTAATTCGATTTTAGTATTTGTAATATCTTATACTGCATTGTTCCTGCATGGGTATCGACATTGACTACATCGTTAACCTTTGCTCCGAGTAATGCTCTTCCTAACGGGGATTCATTTGAAATTTTACCTTTCAAACTATTTGCTTCTGTAGAACCGACAAGTTTATATTCCAACTCCTCGTCATATTCCATATCATAAATTTTGATTTTGCATCCTATATTTATCACAGTAACATCTACTTCGTCTTCAACAACGACCTCAGCATTCTTGAGAATCTTATCTATTTCTTCAATTCGAGCCTCAATATCTCTCTGCTCATCTTTCGCTGAATCATATTCTGCATTTTCAGAAAGATCCCCTTGCTCTCTGGCTTCCTTAATTTTTTGCGCAACTTCTTTTCTTTGGTTAACTTTTAGATCGTGAAGCTCATCTTCCAGCTGTCGTAATCCCTCATAAGTCAATATGTTCTTCTTTTCTACCATAAAACACCATCCTCCATATTGCTTTTTATACAACATACAATACATTCAAAGTATTATATCGTATCGGTTGTTTCTTGTCAACATCATTAATTTTCATATACTTTAAGCATTTGCCTACTCGAAAGTTACATTATATCTTATCTTCAAACCTATTAAAATATTCTTTTGTTTTATGAATATATTTTAAAAGGATTCATCAAATTAAAATGAATTAAATTACTGTGCATCCTTTAAAATATCACTAAAATCGAAGGTGATAAAGTAATCCTTCGGGGTTTCAGCCCTACGAATTAATTGTACGGCTCCATCCTCTTTTAATAATAGCTCTGAAGATCTTAATTTACCATTATAGTTATAACCCATCGAAAAACCATGGGCACCGGTATCGTGTATTACAACGAAATCACCGATGTCTATCTTAGGTAGCATACGATCAATCGCAAATTTATCATTGTTCTCACACAGAGAACCAGTGATATCATATTTGTGATCATAGGGTTCGTTCTCTTTCCCCATGACAGTAATATGATGATAAGCTCCATACATTGCAGGTCTCATCAAATTCACTGCACAGGCATCAAGTCCGATGTATTCCTTATAAATGTGCTTCTCATGAACTGCGGTAGCAACCAAGTGTCCGAAAGGCGCCAACATATAACGTCCAAGCTCGGTAAAGATTGCTACGTCGCCCATTCCAGCAGGTACTAGGATTTGCTCATATGCTTTTCTTACGCCTTCACCGATTTCCATAATATCATTTTCCATTTCATCCGGCTTATAGGGGATACCTACACCACCGGAAAGGTTAATGAATTTTATGTCAACACCGGTTTTTTCTTTCAATTCTACTGCGAGTTCAAATAGTATTGCAGCCAGTGCTGGATAATATTCGTTCGATGCGGTATTACTTGCAAGGAAGGAGTGTATACCGAACGTTTTTGCTCCCATTTCCTTTAACCGGATAAATCCGTCAATCAACTGTTCCTTTGTAAAACCATATTTGGCATCTCCCGGATTATCCATAATGCCGTTTGCTGTCTTAAATACTCCACCAGGATTAAAACGGCAACAGATGGTCTCTGGAATTCCCACAATTTTATCCAAAAAATCAATATGGGTATAATCATCCAAATTAATAATTGAATTCAACTCCGTAGCCTTAATAAACTCCTCTGGTGGTGTTGCATTCGAGGAAAACATAATACCTTCCCCTGAATATCCCAGTGCTTCTGCCAACATAAGTTCTGTCAAGGAAGAACAGTCCACCCCACAGCCCTCTTCCTTTAATATATTGATAATGTAAGGGTTTGGTGTTGCCTTAACCGCGAAATATTCCTTAAATCCTTTATTCCATTCAAAGGCTTTATTTAGTTTTCTGGCATTTTCGCGAATTCCTTTTTCATCATAAATATGAAAGGGGGTTGGATATTTTTGTGTAATTTCCTGTAATTGTTCCAAAGTAACAAATGGTGTTTTCATAATGAACCTCCTTTTATTTATTATCTTGGTTGAATCAGTTCATATTTCCCTGATTTTATGCTGTCGATAAAGCTGCCAATATCCTCTACCTTATTCTGAAAGGCTACACCGCTATGGTGACTATCAAAACCATGAGCATCCGTTCCCGCCATGAACGGTAATTTATGCTTTTTAGCATATGCTAATGCTTGTTTGTCAAACTCATTATTCTGATTCCCAACATTAATTACCTCCACCGCATCGATTGCTTCCGGAAACAAACGAATCTCTTTGATATAGGGGCGTACACGGAAGGGATGCGCATGAACCACGTATCCTCCGTCTTCATGCACTCTTAAGTATTGTTCTTCCAGCGTCCATGATAATATATCCGGATGTTCTTTCAGCCATGCTTTATCAAGTCCATAAATTAAAAATTCGGTAAAACGAAAATTTGCTTCCCAGCCAAAAAATACGGACAGTCCAATTCGGTCGCCCTCTGCTTTCGCATTCTCGTAACCTCTGCAAAACAAATCGACACGTTCCTCCCAGGGGAGGTTTTGCGGAATGTTGCTGTTACCATTAAAAAAGTGATCCGTAACTATAATACCTGCATATCCTGCATCTTTATAATATCTAACATGTTCTGCAGCATCTACATGGGAACATGCGCTGGCCTCAGTTGTGTGCAAGTGTGTTTCATATAAATATAGGCTCATGAAATGTACCTTTGCCTTTCATTTACGAAAAAAATCAATCCATATTGTATAATTATGCTATTGGATTGATTATGTCAATTCTTTACTTTTGCTCCTGCTTCCATGAGCCGAAAAGAATTCCCCCTGTAGCTCTGCTTCGAGGGGGTCAAATTTATTATAAATAATTGTTCCTATTATACAACATTCTACGTAATTTTCAATCATTTTTTTAAAATTTAATATCTTTCGATTTTATTTATTCGTCTGCAGTTTAAATGCAATTTTTTCTTTGCCGTTTAAGTAATCGTTTCTCATTCGTTTGAATATAATTCTTTCATGGTATAACGAACACGATTCTTTGTTCGTAGTTCGAACGTATGATTGTAATATAACTGGAAATCTTTCTATGCGTGTGATATAATAGCTCAGAATAATATTTTTAAAATAGAAGGGATTTGAACCATGGAACAATATAGCGGAAGTCAAATCGTTGTTTTGGAAGGGCTTGAGGCAGTAAGGAAGCGTCCGGGTATGTATATCGGAAGCACGGGGCCAAGGGGCTTACACCACTTAATCTGGGAAATTATAGACAACGGTATTGATGAACATTTGGCAGGTTTTTGTACAAGGATTGATATTACACTATTAAAAGACGGCGGAATCGAAATCTGTGACAATGGACGAGGTGTACCGGTAGATATTCATCCAACGAAGAAAATCCCTACAGTTCGCGTTGTATATACGATTCTTCACGCTGGCGGCAAATTCGGAAATTCTGTATATAAAGTATCTGGAGGTCTTCACGGTGTTGGTGCTTCTGTAGTTAATGCGCTCTCTAAGCGTATGATTATTGAGGTGAAGCGCGATGGCAAGATATTCCGTGATGAATATAGAAACGGCGGTCATCCGATCACAGAACTTGAGGATGGCTTATTACCAGTTGTTGGTAAATGTAATAAATCGGATACCGGAACCAAGGTAATCTTCTATCCGGATGATTCCATCTTTGAGACGGTGGAATTCAAAGCAGAATTAATTCATAAAAAATTAAAGGAAATTGCTTTTCTAAATAAAAACATTCTACTCAATTTTACCGACCAAGTTACGGGTACCTCAAAAAGCTATCAGGAGGAATTCGGTATAAAGAGCTTTGTATCCTACTTAACCCGTGAAATGTCAATCATTCATGACGAGCCTGTATATCTGGAGGGGAAAAGCGGTGATATCGAAGTAGAAATCGCCTTTCAATATACAGATAGTTATTCAGAGCAGATCAATGCTTATTGTAATCGTATCAATGTCGTAGATGGTGGTACTCTGGTTACAGGTTTTAAAACCGGTCTGACCCGCGTCATGAATCAGTATGCTAGGGAACTAAATGTCTTAAAGGATAAAGATGAGAATTTCGATGGTAAGGACATCCGTAATGGGCTTGTAGCAATCATCTCCATTAAGCATCCGGATCCCCAATTCGAAGGACAGACAAAAACAAAGCTTGGCAATACTGACGCTAAGGGTGCCGTGGATGATGTATTCTCCTCCGAAGCACAGCGTTGGTTTGATAAACATGTTGAAATATTACGCAGTATTTTGGATAACTCTATGAAATCCTTTAATGCAAGACGTGCTAGTGACAAAGCAAGAACTGCAGTAATGAAGCAGTTGAATGATGTTGATACGCGAAGTAAACTCGCTTCCTGCTCCTCCAAGAAGTCCGAAGAATGTGAATTATATATCGTCGAAGGAGATTCCGCCGGAGGAACTGTAAAGACCGCGCGTAATCGAAGAGTACAAGCTGTACTGCCTCTGAGAGGTAAGATTTTAAATGTAGAAAAAGCTTCTTTAGAGAAGATTCTTTTAAATAATGAAATTAAAACGATGATTGCTACCTTTGGCTGTGGAATCGGGGATGAATTTGATATTACAAAACTTAAATATGATAAAATCATCATTTTGACCGATGCCGATGTGGATGGAGCACACATTAGTACTCTTCTTCTTACCTTTTTCTACCGCTTTATGCCGGAACTTGTTCTAGAGGGCAAAGTATACCGTGGACTCCCTCCTCTTTATAAGGTGGAATATGAATCTGCTGCTAAAGGGAAGAAATCAAAGCAATCGGAATACTTATTTAATGACTTTGAATTAGAAAAATTCCGTAAAAAAGAAGGAAATAAAATCATAAATCTTCAACGATACAAAGGATTAGGTGAAATGGATGCCCACCAATTATGGGAAACAACGCTCGATCCTGAAACCCGTATTATGGCACAGATTACAATCAGCGACACCGTAGAGGCTGATGAGGTTACCTCGATGCTGATGAGCAGCAACGTTCCTCCAAGGCGCAGTTTCATCATGGAAGAAGCGAAATATGCCAAATTAGATATCTAGATAAATTACTTTGGCAACCTTAATTAGTTAATACGAAGCTCTTTGAAAATCATTATTTATCATGAATAAAATATAACAATTACTGCCATTACTACTTATACTGCAAATTTGATGAGTGTAATGGTAGGATTACATAGGTGGAGGTTAATGTTACGATGAAAAAAGTTACCGATCAGATCATCCAAATGGATTTTTCCGAGGAGATGAAGAATAGCTATAGGGATTATGCCATGAGTGTTATTGTTGCCCGGGCATTACCAGATGTCAGGGACGGTTTAAAGCCGGTGCAAAGAAGAATTCTTTATTCCATGATCGAGCTTGGCCTGGAGCCTTCAAAACCCCATAGGAAAAGTGCTCGTATCGTCGGCGATACCATGGGTAAATATCATCCGCATGGTGACAGCTCTATCTATGATGCTTTAGTACGAATGACAGAGGATTACTCGTTAAGCGTTCCGCTGGTGGATGGTCACGGCAACTTCGGTTCCATCGATGGAGACGGAGCAGCGGCGATGCGTTATACAGAAGCCAGACTTTCCAACGGCGCTATGGCCCTATTAGACCATCTCGAGAAAGGGTTAATAGAATTTGCTCCAAACTTTGATGACAGTGAAAAAGAACCTACCGTATTACCAGCAATGATTCCTAATCTTTTGATTAATGGAACCACTGGTATCGCTGTAGGTATGGCGACAAATATCCCTCCCCACAATCCAGACGAAGTAATTGATGGTGTTATCGCCTACATGGACAACCCTAATATTACCGTACAAAGATTAATGGATTATATACCCGCTCCTGATTTTCCTACCGGCGGAACAATTATAAATCAAGGCGATATAGCTGCCCTTTATGAGACCGGTGAAGGAAAGATTCGAATTCGCTCGAAGGTAGAGATTGAAAATGGAGAAAATGGACGTAAGAATATTGTTATTACCGAAATTCCTTATACGATTGCAGGGAATAAAACAAAACTGGTAGAAGGTCTTGCTACACTCATGAAGGACAAAGTATTTGATGAGATCTTTGATATCCGGGATGAGTCCTCAAAGGAAGGCATTCGTGTTGTAATAGAGGTTAAGAAAGATCGTGATTTGGACAACCTCTTAAATGGTCTTTACAAGAAAACCTCTATGGAGGACACCTACACAGCCAATCTTCTTGCCGTAAAAGAGCAACAACCGATTGTATTTAACCTTAAAAATATCATTGAAGAATTTGTGAATTTCCAAGTAGAACTTTATACCAAGGAATATGATTATCTCCTAGATAAAGCCATCAAACGGTTAGAAATTGTAGGCGGCTTAATTAAGGCAACCGATGTTATCGATTTAATTATTGAAGTGTTAAGGGGAAGTTCCTCAATTAAGCAAGCGAAAAGCTGCCTTATGGAAGGTAATATAGAAGGTATTAAATTCAAGTCTACACAATCTGAAAAAGAAGCTGCAACCTTTGATTTTACAGAGCGTCAGGCAGAAGCAATCCTTACCATGCAACTCAGTAAATTAATCGGTCTTGAAATATTAAAGTTACATGAAGAGAACTCCTCTTTGGTTAGTTCTATTGAGGAGTACAAAAAGATTCTTGGAGATACAAAGGAATTATATAAAATAATCAAATCCCGTCTCCGTGAATATAAAAAACTTTTCCATACGCCTAGAAAAACAATGCTTGCGAATGCAACCAGCACAGAGTATGTTGAGGAAGTTAAGATTGAAGATATCTATATTCTCATCGACCGCTTTGGGTATACCAAATCCATTGATGTCGGCAGTTATACCCGTGCCTCGGAGGAAAGTCTGAAAGAATTTGTACATATCGTTCAGATGAAGAATACCGACCGCCTCTGTGTCTTTACCGCGGAAGGAAATATGTATCAGGTAAAAGCAGAAAGTATTCCAAAATGCAAAATAAAAGATAAGGGTATTTTAATCCATACCTTATGTAAATTAGATAAAGAGACCGTTATCCTCTATACCTCCTTTGAGCAGCTCTTTGAGTCCCAGCTCCTGTTCACTACAAAGGGTGGCTTTATTAAGCAGGTGTCCGGTGTAGAATTTGAGACAAATCGCTCGCAAATTAGTGCAACAAAGCTAGAAGATAAGGATGTGGTTATCGCCATTAATCTTTTATCCGCTCATGAAGTTCTTGCAGGTAACCTTAAAGTAATTATTCTAACAGAAAAAGGATTATCCCTCGGCTTCCCTCTCTCAGAAGTTAGCGAACTGAAGAAAACCAGTCGTGGTGTTAAGGCTATTACTTTAGAGAAAAACGATACCATTAGCTTTGCTATAGCCCTAAATCAAAATGAAGAAAGCTTTATCTACAACGATAAAACACTAAGTGTAAAGAAAGTTCGTAATCGCAAACGTGGAGATAAGGGACAAAAGGCAACTTTGTAAGTAAGGATATGCTGAAGATATAGTAAAATATATAATAAAAAAACATCATATATAAGTATCATAAGTATCATCAAAAAATTGATAATTACAGAAAATATAACTTCAAAAAAATATTATAATAATATCTGAAAATATTACTATGATATCTAAAAAATAATACCATGATATCTAAAAAATATTACTTTGATATCTGAAAAATATTACTATGATATCTAAATAATATTACTATGATGCTTGAAAAATATTACTATCATGCCTGAAAAATATTACTATCATGCCTGAAAAATATTACTATGATGCCTGAAAAAAAGAATGCTACAAAATAATTACAACTCGATTAATTCGAGAAGTTATTATTTTGTAGCATTCTCTTTCTATTAATGATCCTCTGAACCTTGTCCGTAATAAGCATTTGCTCCATGCTTTCTGAAGTAATGCTTATCCAAGAGATTTTGTGATACGCGGTTAACCTCAGGATTTAAAGTCATAGTTCTATATGCCATCTCCGCTACTTTATCTAGAACCACTGTATTATATACGGAACCTGCCGGTGTTTTACCCCAAGCAAAAGGCCCATGATTTTTCACCAAAATTCCTGGAATCGCCATTGGATCGTTATTTCCGATTGTTTCTACGATAACCTTACCCGTATTCAATTCATAGGCTTCATTAATTTCCGTCTCTGTTAATTCACGAGTACAGGGAACATCTCCATAAAAGTAATCAGCATGCGTGGTTCCGAATGCAGGTACCGACATTCCAGCTTGAGCAAAGGTTACAGCCCAGGTTGAATGTGTATGCACAATCCCACCAATCTCAGGGTAATTATTATACAAAACCAAGTGTGTTGCCGTATCCGAGGAGGGTTTATAACGACCTTCCACGACATTACCTTCCATATCAACAACAACCATATCCTCTGGTTTCATTACATCATAATCTACACCACTCGGCTTAATAACAACTAATTGCTTTTCCCTGTCAATTCCACTTACATTTCCCCAGGTATAAATAACCATACCCCTGGCCTGTAATTCCATATTTGCTTCATACACTTCTTTTTTCAACTTTTCCAGCACTTATATTTGCCCCCTTATTTTCTATTGTAATGAACTGGATTACTCAGTCTAAATTTAATTTAGGAAACATTTCGAATTATTCTTATACCAATATAATCGAATCCATCTTCTTTTGCAATACTAAATTACATTGAAAATACACAGATGAATTGCTTGCCCTGTTAGTAATATTCTTCAATTATAACTAAATATAAAAACAGACACTATCTTTTTAATGAATAGTGTCTTTCTGGATAATAAAAAGCGATTTATATAATTTTTCTTTCGAGCAGATTTGAGGAAAGCTTAATACTTTCTTTCGTTTTAGTGAAATCATAATTAAGAAAGGAGGGTTGATCATTATTGCTCTCAATAGTATTCTTAATATCCATTTTTTTTAACAAAACTTCCAGATGCTCTGATAGTTCCACTAAGTCAAGGATGTAATTAGATAGCTGGTCTTGTATACTTAATTGATCTTCATTCAACAATATCATTTCAAGTTGATAGGTCGCTTCTGCTATAACGGAAGCTCCGATATTACTAAGCATCTTATTCAAGGTCTGGGTAATTGTCCGTAACCCCTCATATTCATCCGATATAATCATTGACTGTAAAATTGGTAGCTTTGACTTAATGCTTTTTAGGGTTGATAAGAGAGCTTTCGTGTAATTATCCATATTGCCGAGAAAAAATCGATTACCAATATTATAATCAATCTCAGGAATACATTCGAACATCTCCGGCGTAACTATTCCTCTCATCATTGATACCTCCCTAGCTTTCTGACATCTTAAAGCATTAATACCATATATTGTAATAATAGGTAAATAATAGCATGATGTTGTATATTTGTAAATATATATCTCTTTATATTCCATAGTTAATATGACCTAAAATCGTTTGTTTTGCGATAATTCCCTATAAATTATCAAAATTCTACTCCTCTATTATATATATCGGAGAAAACTAATTTTTAGACTAGTATATTTATTAAAAATGTTGTATTATAAATCTACATTTTTAATAAAAGAACGTATTGTACCAATTCATCGGATATTTAGGAGGTTAACACGTGGAAAAAGAAATAGTTATTGTACTTGATTTTGGCGGCCAATACAACCAACTCATTGCCAGAAGAGTCAGAGAATGTGATGTTTATTGTGAGGTTCTTCCTTACACTACAAGCCTTGATCGTATAAAGGAAATTGCTCCGAAAGGTATCATTTTTACTGGAGGACCTGCCAGTGTATACGAGCCAGGTGCACCTACCTGTGATCCTGAGATCTTCAACTTAGGAATTCCTATTCTCGGCATTTGTTATGGCTGTCAGTTGATGACCTATCTACTGGGTGGCACGGTATCCAAAGCTCCACTTAGAGAATATGGCAAAACCGAGCTCAATGTAACTACAACTTCTAAATTATTTCAAGAAGTATCTGAGAATACCATCTGTTGGATGAGCCATACCGATTATATCGAAATACCTGCAGTAGGTTTTGACGTAGTCGCTTCTTCTGACTCCTGCCCGATTGCTGCAATTGAAGCCGAAGAAAGAAATCTATATGGTGTTCAGTTCCATCCCGAGGTTGTTCATACTCCGGAAGGTTCAAAGATGCTTCATAACTTCTTATATAAAGTTTGTAATTGCTCCGGCGATTGGGTTATGTCCTCCTTCGCTGAAGAAATGGTTGCTTCCTTAAGAGAGAAGATCGGAGATAAAAAGGTACTCTGTGCCCTATCCGGTGGTGTTGACTCTTCTGTAGCGGCTGTAATGATCAGTAAAGCCGTTGGAAAGCAGCTTACCTGTATCTTTGTTGACCACGGTCTACTTCGTAAGAACGAAGGAGATGAGGTTGAGCAGATTTTCACAACACAATTTGATTTAAACTTTATCCGTGTTAATGCACAAGAGCGTTTTTATAATAAATTAGCAGGTATTTCCGAACCGGAACACAAGAGAAAAATCATCGGAGAAGAGTTTATTCGCGTATTTGAAGAAGAAGCGAAAAAGATTGGTACTGTGGACTTTCTAGTTCAAGGAACAATCTATCCTGACGTAATCGAAAGTGGTCTCGGTAAATCCGCTATGATCAAAAGTCATCATAACGTAGGCGGTCTACCTGATTATGTAGATTTCAAGGAAATTATCGAACCCCTTCGCAGCCTCTTCAAGGATGAAGTAAGAAAAGCCGGCCTAGAGCTAGGCATTCCAGAGAAACTTGTATTCAGACAACCTTTCCCCGGACCTGGTCTTGCTATTCGTATTATCGGAGATATCACACCAGAGAAGGTTGCTATCCTTCAAGAAGCAGATTTTATCTATCGTGATGAAATCGCGAAATCTGGTTTAGATCGAAGCATTGGACAGTATTTTGCGGTATTGACTAATCTACGAAGTGTAGGTGTAATGGGTGATGAGAGAACTTATGATTATACTGTAGCTTTAAGAGCGGTTACTACGACTGACTTTATGACTGCGGAATTTGCGGAATTGCCTTGGGAATTGCTTGGTAGGATTTCGAATAGAATTGTAAATGAAGTGAAACATGTGAATAGGATTTGCTATGATATTACGGGGAAGCCACCGGCTACCATTGAGTGGGAATAACAAGTAAGGTAATATGTAGTATATAAAATGACAGCTAGTCTATATGACTAGCTGTCATTTTATATATCTCTTATATTATCTAAATTTATCCTAATTTTGCTTCTTTCCAAACAGTGTTCGGCCTAAGTTCAACTATCTATATTTTTCCAACATTTTTATAAATGTACTCTTATCCTCTACAGTATCAAAACAACTTATTGGAATAATAATAGCTGATACTGCACTAATATAAATTAAGATATGTTTATCTGTTACAACAGCCTTTTCGATATGAGAATACTTTGATTCAATAGCTTCAGTTTTAACAATTATTCCATCTTCTATCAATGTTAAAATATTCTTCCCAAACATATAACTATTCTTGCCCTCATCCAGTAATTTTTTAATTCTTTTAATATATGATTTTTTAAACACTTTAGGGAAGAAAATAATCCAAAAAATAAAGACTATCGAAAAAATAATATACCAATACCATAATGGGATATCATCACTTAACAGATTTAAAACTAATGGCATTATTAAAAACACGATTGGAGCAAAAAACCTCTGAATGATTAAAGAACGCTTCATAGTTGGTGAATGATACATATGGTATATATTGTAGTCTATATAATCCTGTATAGTTAGTTCATATTCTAATCTCATTTGTCACCTTCACCTTCTTCACCTATATACTCGTTTATTGCACTCTTAATATAAACCCCAGCGTAAGTCTAAACCCATATTCTCTAACTGTTCTTTATTCTAAATTAATATTCCCATCTGTGAATTTTCCAAGTTTTATTTTTATGTTCAATCGCTCCTTTAATATCCGCCTTACACTTATTTCGTTCAAGATTATTATACATTTCGTCCATATCTGTATAATTTCCAATTGTATAATAATTCAAACTAATACATTGATTGTCTCTATAAATATTTGAAAAGTCAATTAGAAGCCCTTTCTTGGTTAATTCAAGTAATTCATCTTTTATTTCTTCTTTCATAGGATATATTTTTCTTCTTTTATTTGTAGAAAAGCTATCAATGATTTTATTTGCAATTATATCTTTAAATGCTGTCATCTCTTTACAATATAGTTTACAAAACCAACCATCATCGTAGGCAAGATAGAAATAAATATTATTAATTCTGTTAAAAAACGGAGACTTTAAGGGTTTACAAAAATGTGATAAATATAATACTTCAGATCTCTCTTCTGGGGAGCAGGCATTCAGATCAATTTCATTATTATAATCTATCCAATGAAAATTTCCCAAACCATAAATATCTTCTTCCGATAATGTTAAAATGTCTTCTTTACCATTCGCCGTCTCAAAAAACCAATTATAATTGAAATTATCAGTAACATAGCATCCATCGGTTACCATAATATTATCTATACTTATAGGATTGTATTTAATAAATTCTCTAAATTCCATTCCATAATATATAATGTAATTTTCGTTAAAATTTGCATTGATATAGAACACATCTCTTAACCTTCTCATTAGATTTCATCTCTCCTCTTGCTTTGCCTTTTTTAACAAGTACGGCGCTATGAATATTATTAGAAATATTTTCACTTTATATTGATTCGCATATTAATTATAAGAAGTTACAATTAATTTACGCTTGATAATTCCTGTGTCACACTTTCCAACTTATTATATGTTTTTTGTTACTACGATTATTATTTCCATGTACTTTCATATGCTATATTAAATCGTATTATTGCCTTTTCCAATTTACCATTCACAATATAGTTAACACAATAAAGCTGTTCTCTCCTAGATAATTTTTCTATAATAATTATTTGTCCACCTATATTATTTATTTGACTATATATCTTTTTTTTACAAATCTTTGGTGTCACCACAAAATCATATAGTAGGATTAAACTAATAATTATAATTGACCACACAAGCTCCATAGCATATTCCCTTCTCATGAATATCTTTTTAACTGCAAATCTGTAATGCAATCAAAATAATGTCTAGTTTCTCCCAGCTATACGTAAACTCCTCTTGAATATCTTCATTTGTCCATGAAGGGTGTTCTTCAATTTGCTTGATTATAAATCCATTATAACTAAAGTGACCCTATTGTAAAAAACGACGAGACAATTTCCTAGAATATATTTATTATCTAGTAAATTGCCCATCACATTCTTTCGCTATTTCTATTTCTCTGTTTATTCACCATTATAAATAGGTTCCTCAATAAATTTCCCTGTTACATCCTTCAAAAAGTCCTTCTTCAATTCCTTTACCATACAAATGGTATAATTATATTCTTCGCTACGACTAAATAACGTTCATATTATCATCGTTAAGCTATATCTACTAACCTTTAAGACCCTTTGATTGTCGTTCCATATCCTCTACAACAATATCATATATTTCACCCATAGACGCACAATGCTCAAGCAATTTCCATGGGGTATTTGTATGAAAATGAATTTTAATAAGTTCTTCATCTCCAACTGCGAGTAAGCAATCACCTTCAATATTCTTTGTAATATATTCCGTGATTTCATCCTCGGAAAGATTTTCTCCCTCAATCAATAATTGTGTATCATATTTAAATTCCAGCATACTTATTCTCCTTCTTTTATTCGTATTTTTAGTATGTTCTACAATTGATTTATCTCTCGCTTTTGTAACTATAGTGAACTTATTCTTGATACTTATACTCCATAACTATCCAAATTTTAATAGAGTTGGTAATTTGGATGTAAATGATATCGTAGATCTTCATATTTCAAAACATTATCTTTATCATCTTACAATAATTTCTTACAATAATTTCTTTCCAACATTGTTCTAGTCAACAGTATAATTTTACCTCTTTTTAATAATGAAGTAAATACAATAATTGATTTACATTTTTATTGATAAGCCATCTTCATTAAGTCAACTACGAGTAGGTAACAAGACTTGGAATCAGCAAGTCTTGTTACCTCAGCTGGCAGTATATATATTTCATACTCTATCAAATATTCTTTATACTTTAACAATTCAATGAGTCATATATTTACTTTAGTAACTTATAAAAATGTTATTTGTAAGACTTGTAGAATTGCCATAGATAGGGATTAACAACGGAGGGAACAAATTCATGAATTACAAGAACCTAGACATAAAGAAATCGATTGAGTTCAATCTACCGAGACGAATAATCTCATACATGACTACGTCCTCCTGGCAAAACATACCCCATGTATCGTTTATTTATGAACCTGATATCACTGACTTTTATGATGAGTACAAGAAACTAGCCAGGGAAAGAAGCAAAATGGGCTACAAAGTTACATTTAACACTATAATGTTGAAAGTTATTATCGAGGGATTGTTAAGTGCTCCTGATTTAAACTCCTATGTGGAGTATAATTATAAGAATACCCGGGGGATGACTCACCTTATAGAGGATATTAATATTTCAATCCCTTGGCTCCTTCCAGATGGTAAGATGATAACCCCAACAATTCTTAATGCTAATAAAATGTCAATTAAGGATATTTCAAGCTATATGTTAAATTTGGCAAAGAGAATTGAGAAAACTAACATTGATGAAGTGTTATATAGAGTCGTATATACAGATACCTTAAATGAATTGAAAAATTTTAACCCTCGTGTTATAAAGAGAATTTTAGCTTCCCAATTCGGGGGGAATAAAATCACTCGCTTGAAGGGAAAAGAAAAGGAAAATTATTATAGTATTCCCGAAAGTGAACGCTTGTCCGAAAAGGATATCATCCTTGGCACTGTTACTGTTTCTAATATAGGCTCTTTGTATAAAGAACAAAAGGGGTTCTTAGCTTTACTTGAAATCATACCTCCGCAGGTTTTGGCTATTGGCCTCGCATCAATACAAGAAAAAGCCGGAATTCAATTATTGAAGAATGGCAATAGAGAAATTGGCATCAGAAAGGTACTTCCTATGAGCTTAGCTTTTGACCATAGAGCAGTTGATTTCAGTTCTATTGTTCCTTTTTTAAAAAGACTTGATGAAATATTTATCAACCCTAATGTTATTCACAAATGGTAATTAATAATAAGAAAATTGTAATCGGCACACATGGTGCTGATTACAATTTTCTTATTACTAATTATTATTTCTTATTGTTTCTTATAGATTTTTATATGTTAATTTTCTACCTTCTTCCGTTAGGCAGCCTTTAAAAATTATAGTAGTAATCGAAGTAAATAGGCGATCGAAGGTATAATCCAAAGTTGTTAGTACTTTCGTTTCAAGTATGTGCTGTATCGCACCAATCAAAATATGGGACACCAGGTATTCATCCATATCCGGTTCAAAAACTCCACTTTTTTTCCCATCCTCCAATAATCTGACTAGATTAGTCAGTATGATACGTTGGCGCGTCTTTTCGATTTTTTCAAATGCCTCCGGCATACTTCGCTCCAGGTTCTCCAGTGCACTTGGGTTAAGTGAGGCAAGTTTTTCCGCGATTGTTTTCAAAAATAAGTTCAGTTTTTCAACAGTCGTTAGCTTCTCATTCGATAACACTGCCTCGATTGATCTTTCGATGCGATTAGCGAAGAAATCAATTGTTTTAAACACCAAAGCTTCTTTTGACGGAAACAATTTATATACCGTCCCCTTCCCCATACCGACACCACGAGCAATATCATCCATTGTCACCCGTGAAAATCCGGTAGTTGTAAAGCTCTTTAATGCGTGTTCCATTATTCTATTCTTTTTATTTTCTTCTGTTGTCATTCACATTCACCCCAATTAAATTCTTCTATATTTTTTCAATGCAAAGATATTCGATACAAAAAATAGTACAATAAATATTAGAAGTGCAAGGATATCATTGAGTACCTCACTTATACCTGCTCCTCTTATTATTATTGTCTTTAATGCACTGCAAGCATAATAAACCGGCATGATCCTTGAGAGTACTCCCAAATGATACGGTATTGCATCCAGTGATATTAAACCCGAGAAGAATATCTGTGGAATGACCACTAACGGAATGAATTGCATGATTTGAAACTCGTTATTTGCAAATATCGAAAAAAAGGCACCAATACATACTGCTGACATTGAAAGCAAAATCATTACAAATCCGGCAGCTACAATAGATCCTGTAATCGTCATTTGGAGTACCCACGTTACATAGCTCAACAGTAATATACTCTGTAGCATAGCAAACAATCCAAAACCAAATGTATAGCCTAATACTACCTGCCATCGTTTCACTGGAGTAATCATTAGTCGTTCCATCGTCTGATTCGTTCTCTCACGTACGAAAGATATTCCCGCAATGATGAATACTACAAAAAATGAAATAATACCGAGTAAGACATAACCAAGGCTGTTGAACATATTGGAATCACTTTCACCATAGAGGAATTCAGTCCTTATTACTCCCGCCGGCATCAGGTCCTTCATCGCATTCTGGAGAGCTTTTTGAATCACACCAGTCTTAACCGCATCACTAGTCTCAAATAAAAGTATTGTTTCATTCCCTTCTTTATATAAAAATGCGTCTATCTTCTTATCTTTTACCTCTTCCAGCCCTTGTGTTTTACTGTAACTTTCTACTGTTACATCCTGTGCCTCAATCTTTTCGACAAGCAAAGAAGGCATACCATTCTCAGCGATTGTAGCCTGATAATCCGAGTCACCTAGGAGAAGAAATATCAAGGTAAATAGAAAAAGTGGCATAACTAGAATGAGCCCAAGGGAGCGCTTGTCATTCACAGTCTGAAGGATGATACGTTTCATAATAAATAATGTTTTCATTGTTCCTGCCCTCCTTTTTCAAAAAACAACTCCTCAATTGAATTATTTTGGGTTCGCCCAAGTAGTGTCTCAACTGTATCGCAGGCTATTATATTTCCATAGTTAATAAGAGCCAGTCTATCACATCGAATAGCCTCATCCATTACATGCGTTGTAACAACTATGGTTTTTCCTTGTTCCTTAAGTTTATAAAATTCATCCCAGATCTTCTTACGTAGAATGGGATCTATCCCGACCGTTGGCTCATCTAGAACAAGTACTTTTGGGCTATGAATCAATGCTACTGCCAGGGATAATCTTTTCTTCATACCACCCGAGTAGTTAATTACTCTTTTATTACCATCGCCGTCAAGCTCAACAAGTTTTAGCACCTCATCCGCTCGTTTTTTTAATTCTGATTTTTTCTGTTGATACATACCCCCAAAGAACATAAGGTTATCATAACCCGACAGGTCCGTATATAATGCTTCGTTCTGTGGCATATATCCGATATTATTCAGCGCTTTCAGATTGGGGACCATATAATCTCCTACTCTAATTGTACCGCTATCCGTATTGATTGCTCCAATCAGCAACCGAATCAATGTTGTCTTTCCTGCGCCAGAGGGTCCAATTAAACCAAATATCTCATTCTCATCTATGGTTAGATTAATATCCTTTAGCACTTGCTGTTTTTTAAATGATTTTGATACCTCTTTGATCTCGATTAGCATAGTATTCTGATACTCCCTTCAAGGAATGTGTAAATTATATTTCAAATTATAGAACTACCAGAACGAATATAGTTCTGTAAGTTCTATGATAATCTTATCAGTAACCTTTGTCAAATCAATATTTTTAATTTTTCATTTTTTAACTGTATCATGCAATACAAATATATTACTCTATTTTTTCACACTATATAATTGTTTCATTCTATAAATTGTTTCACTCTATAAAAATTGTTTCACTTTATAAAATTGTTTCACTCTATAAAATTGCATCTTACTATAAAATTCATTTATTCCATAATATCGTTTCATTTTTTAAAATTATACTTTACTAATATTACACTTCTGATAAATTCTTTCTCCTTATTAAACCTCAATCCTTTTACTATATCCCAATATCACTTTAATTTCAGGCAAGAAAAAAGCTGCCATAAAGCATCTTACTTCATTAATTGAAGTTTATATGCCTTACGACAGCTTAGCTTACATATCGTCGATTGGTGACTTTAACTTATCGTTTCTATAATTTTCATATAACAAGTTGAAGCTGGAAGCAATTGTTTCGAAACTGAGTCCGTTCTACTCTTTAAACGAACTAATATTGTATCTCCTACGGAAGCCTTCGGAACTACAAGAGTTTTTTTCGTTGAAACTGTAGACCATCTTGCTGTGCTCATATTAAGTGCACTACCTTTGTCAACTTTGGTATACTCATAGGTTCTCGTTGTATCTGTATCTGTAATTGTAATCGATGATCCTGATACAGCGATTGTATTAGGAACAGTCGGTTGTTGAGGCACTTCCAGTACCTTAATTGCAGAAGATAATTTCTTATCCGTGCCCAACGTACAAAATTCTATAAATCCAGCCGAAAATGCTACTCTTGGGTCAGAAGTGCTTCCAAATAACGTATATAAATCAATTGACTTTGACTTAAGATCAGTAGGTGTGAAAGGCTTCCAATCAATACTGTCACCAACGCGATATAAGGTTTCTTTCGCCTTTAGTCCCGTTATGGATAATTTACTACCATCCATCTTAACGGAAGGTGCTGATGGTCTCTTACTAATTTTTACTGTAACCATTTTGCTTGCACGTTTTATAGCTGTGGCAGGTGTTCTAAAATAAAGGGTAGCTCCTTTCACTTCGAATATCGCGGTAGAACCAGACGCCAAAAACAATGGATTGCCAGACTGATCTAATGCTGTCTTCCAAGCTCCATTTGCACCTTTACGGTATTCTACGGCAATTCCTCTTGGAAATTCAATTTTACCATTACCTGCTACGATCTGATAAGTTGCATTAAATGTACTGTCTTCTGCTGGTAACGTAACGCTTAATGCATTTTTATCTTTATTTCCTTTAAAATAGATAATATTTTCCTTTGGCACTAATAATGTTGAAATATCGACAATCGCATTAACAACTTCCCAAGTCTTCATTTTATCCGTACTCATATAGAATTTAGTACTACCACCTGATATCGTTGTTATTGTGGCCTCTTCCGTCAGGTAATTTACAGTTACTGTCATGCTTCCATTAGTTTCTGCAGATACACCAGCTGCGGTAAATTCACTTAGTGTAGTAAATAATAAAGCTATTATTATTAATATTGATTTAATGCATCTTGATGTATAAATATCTTTTTTACCCCTATTCAAATTAACTAAATACTTCATATCGAAATCCCCTTCCATTCTTTGCTTTTCTGTTGTAATGATACACGATATATATTCCTATCCTATATATCGTCTTAATCTTAATTTCCATTATACCTTTTTCGCTAATTCTAAGCAATACAAGAGCATTATTTTCCCAAATCTTCATGAAATATTAAGATTTATCACATGGATATTCTATTAAAGTGAAAAGAATAACGAATGTAAGCCATATCAAGCTTGCATTCGTTATTCTTTTTATTGATACATTCTTCTTTTTATTGTTACATTCTTCTTTTTATTGATACATTCTTCTTTTTATTGTTACTTTATTCTTTTTTTGTTACATAGCTCTTTTTATTATTACATTGTTTTTTTCGTTGTTGCGTTATTCTTTTCTTGTTATATTAGTTACGGTATTCTTAATATTGTTGTATTATTCTTTTATTGTTAAGTTATTTTTCAAGCTATACAATTCATTCATGGTACAACATTATCAAACTCCTACTTCATTAATTCAATATAAATATATCCAAATAACCATGTTCGATTATCGAATATTTTTTTCTATATCAGAAATTGCCGCATCCGGAAATTTATTTATGATACGCTCAATGATTCTTTCTTTTGCCATTTCCGGACTAAGGTGATAAGCGGAACGCACATATTCTTCGCCAAATAGTTTCTCACTCAAACAGTAGATTGCTACCGACCAACCATACTCCTCATTCTTCTTATTTCTTCTTCTCTGGAAGCCTCGAACTGTAATATAAGTCATCATCTGTAAAGAGCTCATAATTCCTTCAAAGCCTTTCTCTCCGCCTTTGCCAAAGCCGGCAAATGCCTTGATTTCATTCGAAGGAAGGCTCTCGCATTCCGTTAATACATCGATGACTTTCTTTGCTCGAATGCTTGCTAAACCATCTTCATATCTGCTATCAAAATCATAGCCATCCCTGCGGTAATCTGCAAAATATGGATACCATTCCTTTGAAATAAAACCGGCTCGATTGGAGAATAGTTTACCATAAGCGATTTCTCCTTGTGCAGCGATTACTTCCCGCCATTCCCAGGGGTCCTCTTCGGGTTTACCAGCCCACCAGGAATCTGTAGCCGTCATCTCCTCCACTGAAAACCCTTTTACATTATTCTTGAATAGAGGAAGAAAACCAATGTCATTGATGTATTCCGAAAGCTCTGTACTACTTTTTATTCGTTGGCTATCCTTTCTATCAAGGCCTTCCATTACCCACTTTCCATCCATCGTAACCATTCGTATCTCCCCCAGCTTAATATAATTTACATTCAATTTTGGCGGTAATTATTGAATAATTCCTCCATGAAAATTGCATTCAAAAACTTTGTTATTTAAAAAGAATATCTCTTCATATCCTTGGAACCATTCAACATCCCCACTAACAATACAATGGTACGAATAATCACCGTTTTGATGCACAAAGGGTCCTCGAAAAGGATAGTCCTTCGGCACTAATAGCAATACTTCTTTTAAAAAATCACCGGAGAATCTCTCATCCAAAGTTCGCCCACAATAATTCATCGAAAAGACCGGAATTTCCTTATGATACAAGACCTCTTCACCGATGAATTTTTCACCCCCGAAATAGGAATCCTGATAAGTACAATCCCCTTCCGTATATTGATAATCATAGGAAGAAGGTCTAGAGGATGCTATTTTTGTTCCGTTCGCTGCATAGGTTTCCCTTTTAGCTCTACATAGGAAATCAATTAAATCCTCCGATAATACTTTCTTCACTTTGGGCTGAAAATTACTACAATCATCTTCTTCTGATTTTAATAGACTATCAATGCTTATTTTAAATAGGTTGCTTATTGCAATTAGATTGTCTACCTCCGGATAAGTTAGCCCTGCTTCCCATTTAGCTACCGCTTGTCTTGATACCCCTATTTTCTCTGCTAAATCTTCCTGTGAAAATCCTTTTTCTTTTCGAATTTGCTGTATTCTTTCTTGGAAATTCATATTATCCTCCATCTACGTGCTTTCTTAAACTCACGTTTATAATATAAGAATACCTCATGTCACAGGAGATCTCTACCAACTTGAAATAACATTATTGTCAACTTGAGGTTGCATTTTATATAAAATATATTGAATTTAAATATATTTTATATGGGGTTACATATTTAAGAATTCATATTTACGATACCTTACGATACTTTCTAAACAATTACCTCTTTGCGATTACTTCTATATGAGTACTTCTATACAATTACTTCTTTATGAGTACTTCTATAAAATTTTCTTTATGACTGCTTTTATAAAGTTTTCTTTATGTTAGCTTCTATAAAATTTTCTTTATGATTGCTTCTATAAGAATTACTTCTTTCCTACTACTTCTTTACGACTCTATTTACGGCAACATATTTCCTGCCGCTTTATAAATCTCATACCACTCTTCTCTCGTCAATGGTAATTCGGATCCCTTACATGCATCCTTCATACGTTGGAGGTTCGTTGTTCCTAGAACAACTTGAATATTCGCAGGATGTCTGGTAATCCAGCCAACTGCTACTGCGGTATTCGTTACTGCGTACTTCTCAGCAATACGGTTTAAAACTTCATTCAACTTAGCATAGTGCTCTAAGTCACCAAGGAAGGGTCCTTCAAAGAAACCTTTTTGGAAGGGTGACCAGGCTTGTATCGTGATATCCTTCAATCGGCAATATTCTAAAATACTACCTTCATAATTAATGCTTTGATTTGTGTGCATGTTCACGGTAAGACCACTGTCAATCATCGGTGTATGCGCAATACTTAATTGAAGCTGATTAAATACTAACGGATCTGGAATAGACTTCTGAAGTAACTCCATTTGCATCGGATTAAAATTAGATACTCCAAAGTACTTTACTTTACCTTGGTCATATAAGATTTCAAATGCATTCGCGATCTCATCCGGTTCCATCAAAGTATCCGGTCTGTGTAATAATAACGCATCCAAATATTCTGTATTTAATCTTAATAGAATCCCATCGACGGATTCAAGTATATGTTCCTTAGAAAAATCAAAAAATCCATTACGGATACCGCATTTACTCTGAATAATCATTTTCTCTCTAATCGTTGGATTCATCTGAACAGACTTTGCAAAATGCTTTTCGCATTCGCCTCCACCGTAAATATCTGCATGATCAAAGAAATTAACTCCCTCCTCTAACGCAGAATTTACAAAAACATTTAATTCTTTCTCTGATAAGCTAGTAATCCTCATACATCCCATAATAATATTTGATACTTTTAAATCTGAACCTGCTGGTTTAATATATTTCATTGTTCTCTCCTTCTTTCCTCTTAGTAAGTTTACACTCTAATCAGCATGGCAACATAGCAGCCGTAAATGCTGATGAACACCATTTTCTAGTCTGTCCTGTATCAGTTTAACTCATCCAAGGTCTTATCATACGCTGGTAGAAATTCCTTTATAAAGATATCTACTTCCTCCAGCTTCATAGTAATCAATATCTCTTTAATTGATTTTTCTGCACTTACAAATTCGGTATTACCTGCTTTTCTTTCTTCTATGCATTTAATTAATGCAGATAATTTATCTGCTGCTTTCACCAGTTTCCATAGATAGACTTCATCTTCCTGCGGGAAAAATATTGATTCATAACTTCTTCGCATATCCTCTGGTAGCATCATTAATAGTCTTTTGGCGGCTACCTCTTCTATTGCCTTAAATGCGCCTTGAATATTATCGTTAAAGTATTTAATCGGAGTCGGCATATCCCCTGTGATAATTTCAGTAGCATCATGATATATCCCAATCAGTGCTGCTTTCTCTGCATTTAAATGATTATTCAAGCGCTCATTGCTGATGATTGCCAAGGCATGGGATAGAATACTAACTTCAAGCGAATGCTCACTGATATTCTCAGATAATGAATTGCGCATTAATGCCCACCGCTCAATCAATTTCATTCTTGACATCATAGCGAAAAAACTATATTCCATTGTAACCTCCATTTACCGCTTCAGCGGAATACAAGTATGTTTTATTTTTGTTCCAGATATTTTTTCACATACATACCTGTATAGGATTTCTTATTCTTTGCAATTTCTTCCGGTGTTCCCTTTGCAATTACCTTACCACCTTTGTCGCCGCCTTCCGGTCCGATATCAATAATATAATCAGCTGTCTTAATAACATCCAAATTATGTTCGATTACTACAACCGTATTGCCCGTATCGGAAAATCGTTTTAAAATCTCAATTAACTTATGCACATCAGCAAAATGTAACCCAGTAGTCGGTTCGTCTAAAATGTATATAGTCTTACCGGTACTGCGTTTGCTAAGCTCGGTTGCCAGCTTAATTCTTTGTGCTTCACCACCGGACAAGGAGGTAGAGGGATGTCCCAGACGAAGGTAGGATAAACCTACATCATGTAAGGTTTCAATCTTTCTTTTAATTGAAGGTACATTTTCAAAGAAGTGTACGCCTTCCTCAATCGTCATATTCAAGACATCATAGATATTCTTTCCTTTATAACGAACCTCCAGTGTCTCACGATTATATCTCTTACCCGCGCAAACCTCACAGGGTACATAAATATCGGGCAAGAAATTCATCTCTATCTTAATGATACCGTCACCACTACAAGCTTCACAACGTCCACCTTTTACATTAAAGCTAAAACGACCTTTGGTGTAGCCACGCATCTTCGCATCCTGGGTTGCTGCAAATAAATCTCTGATTTGATCGAATACACCAGTATAGGTTGCAGGATTTGATCTAGGTGTACGTCCAATTGGAGACTGGTCAATATTAATAACTTTATCCAGTTGTTCAATACCAAGCATCTTGGCATGTCTACCTGGAATACAGCGGGCACGGTTTAAGTCTCTGGCAAGTCTCTTATATAAGATTTCTGTTACAAGTGAGCTTTTACCAGAACCAGATACACCGGTGATACAGGTCATGATGCCTAGTGGAATATCAACATCGACATTCTTTAGGTTATTCTCAGTAGCTCCTACAATAGATAGGAATCCAGTAGGTTCCCGTCTTTCCTTGGGTACCGGAACCTTAATTCTACCACTCAGGTAAGCACCGGTAATTGATCCTTCTACCTTCATAATATCTTCAGCAGTACCCACAGCAACCACTTCTCCGCCATGCTCACCGGCACCTGGACCAATATCAATTATATAGTCTGCGGCAAACATGGTATCCTCATCATGTTCCACAACGATTAAGGTATTGCCCAAATCCATCAAGTTCTTTAGGGTTTTTAACAGCTTGTCATTATCTCGCTGATGCAGTCCGATACTAGGCTCGTCTAGAATATATGCTACACCAACAAGTCCGGAACCAATCTGAGTAGCCAACCTGATTCTTTGGGATTCCCCTCCGGATAAGGATCCAGTTGCTCTTGCTAACGTAAGGTAATCCAAACCTACATCCATTAGGAATCTAATTCTGGACTTTATTTCTTTTAACACCAATTCACCAATCTTTAACTGCATTGAGGTTAATTGAAGATTATCCATAAAAACAACTAGCTCACGAATTGAATAATCCGTTACGTCAGAGATATTGGTATCTCCAACGGTAACTGCAAGTGATTCCTTCTTAAGACGTTTACCTTTGCAGACTTTACAGGGAGTTGTACGCATGAAACTCTCATATTCCTGCTTCACAGATTCTGATCCTGTCTCACGGTAACGACGCTCAATATTACGAATTAAACCTTCAAAAGCCACATCATAAACACCAACGCCTCGCTGTCCACGATAATGTACCTTTACTGACTTTCCATCTGTTCCGTGAATGAACATATGGCGTACTTCATTCGATAGCTTCTCATATGGTGTATTTAAATCAAATTTATATTCTTTCGCCAATGCCTCCATAATACTTCTGGAGTAACTACCCTTGTCTACAACAGACTGCCAGCCAGGTGCAGCGATTGCTCCATCAATAATACTCTTACTTGGATCCGCGATCAAAAGTTCTTCATCAAATTCCATCTTAATACCAAGCCCATGACATTCTGCACAGGCACCAAAAGGGTTATTAAAAGAGAATATTCTTGGTTCAATCTCGTCAATACTGATACCACAATCCGGACAGGAAAAATTCTGGCTAAAGGTCAGCTGCTCTCCATCAATGATGTCCACAAATAAAAGTCCTTCCGCTAGCTTTAAAACACTTTCAACGGAGTCGGAAAGTCTCTTCTCAATTCCTTCCTTCACCACCAGACGGTCAACAATGATTTCTATGTTATGTTTATTGTTTTTCTCAAGTTTAATCTCTTCTGTTAATTCATAGAGATTACCATCCACTCGAACACGTACATAACCACTACGTTTCGACTGCTCGAATAATTTTGTATGTTCACCCTTACGTCCACGTACCACCGGAGCAAGTAATTGAATCTTAGTACCCTGTGGCAGACTCATTATCTCATCCACCATCTGATCTACCGTCTGCTTCTTAATCTCCTTGCCGCACTCCGGGCAATGCGGAATACCTATTCTGGCATATAACAGACGATAATAATCATAGATTTCCGTTACTGTACCTACTGTGGATCTTGGATTTCGGTTCGTTGATTTTTGATCAATCGAAATCGCAGGGGGTAAACCCTCGATGCTCTCCACATTCGGCTTTTCCATCTGTCCTAAGAATTGCCTTGCATAGGAGGACAATGACTCCATATATCTTCTTTGTCCTTCTGCATAAATAGTATCAAACGCCAGGGAAGATTTACCCGAACCACTAAGTCCCGTCAACACTACAAACTGGTCTCTGGGAATATCGACGCTGAGGTTCTTAAGGTTGTTCTCTTTTGCGCCTCTAATCTTAATATAATTCTTTTTATCCGTCATAGTTCCACCTATTCTAAATTATTATCTTTCTATTAAAATTTACATTATTGCATTAAAACAAGAAGTAAATTTACGTCCTACAATAATATAATTAAAACTCTAACCTAACATATCCCGCATTTATCCTATGGTTCTACTTAGAATCCAACAAATGTTTCTTCAGTTCCACCATCTTATCTCTCATCTCTGCTGCCAATTCGAAGTTAAGTTCAGCCGCAGCAGTATGCATCTGCTTGGTAATCGTCTTCACCAATTCCTCCAGCTCCTGACGAGACATAGATTCCATATCCTTATTCATATCCTTAAGGTTCTTGTCCGCCTTCTTAGAAATGCTAATTAAGTCACGAACCTTCTTTTGAATTGTAGTCGGCGTAATTCCATGTTCCTCATTGTAGGCCTGCTGAATTAATCTTCTTCGGTTTGTCTCTGATATTGCCTTCCTCATCGACTCTGTCTCATGATCTGCATACATAATAACATGGCCTTCCGAATTACGGGCAGCACGGCCAACCGTCTGAATAAGAGACGTCTCAGAGCGAAGGAAGCCTTCCTTATCTGCATCCAGGATTGCAACTAACCCAACCTCAGGAATATCAAGTCCTTCACGGAGTAAATTGATACCTACTAATACATCGAATACATCCATACGCATATCTCTGATTATCTCAGAACGTTCCAAGGTATCAATATCAGAGTGAAGATATTTAATTCGAATTCCTACTTCTCGCAGATAAGTGGTTAAATCCTCCGCCATCCGCTTAGTTAAGGTGGTAACAAGTACCTTACTCTTCTTCTCCAGTTCCTTATGGATTTCACTCAAAAGATCATCAATCTGACCCTTTACCGGTCTTACCGAAATTACCGGATCCAACAAACCGGTAGGACGAATCACTTGCTCCGTCCGCAAAAGTTCATGTTCGCTTTCGTAAACGGAAGGTGTCGCAGACACAAACATAATTTCACTAATTTTACTTTCAAATTCCTGAAAATTCAAGGGTCGATTATCCAAAGCGGAAGGTAAACGGAAACCAAAATCCACCAATGTAGTCTTTCTAGATTTGTCTCCTGCAAACATTCCTCTTATCTGAGGGAGCGTAATATGGGACTCATCCACGATAATCATGAAATCCTCCGGGAAATAATCCATCAAGGTATGCGGAGCACTTCCTGGTTCCAATCCGGTCAAATGTCTGGAATAATTCTCAACGCCGGAACAAAATCCTGTCTCCCGAAGCATCTCTATATCAAAATTCGTTCTCTCAGAAATCCTCTGTGCTTCTAGTAATTTATCCTCACTTTTAAAATAACGCACTCTCTCTGTAAGCTCAGCTTCGATATTCGCGATTGCTGCCTCCAGCTTCTCCGGTGCGACAACATAATGAGAGGCCGGGAAAATTACTATGTGTTCCAAGGTACCTTTTATAACACCGGTTAACACATCTATTTCCAATATCCTCTCAATTTCATCACCAAAAAATTCAACCCGAACTGCCACATCTGTTGACGAGGCTGGGAATATCTCCACTACATCTCCACGAACACGAAAGGTACCTCGTTTGAAATCCATATCATTACGATCGTATTGGATCTCGATTAATTTTCTTAATACTTCATCTCTATCTTTCATCATACCTGGTCTTAAGGAAAGCACCATCTTCTGATAATCTATCGGGCTACCCAAACCATAGATACAGGATACACTGGCAATGATTATAACATCGGTTCGTTCCGTCAAGGAAGCTGTGGCAGAATGCCTTAATTTATCAATCTCTTCATTAATAGCAGAATCTTTCTCAATATAAGTATCCGTCGAAGGAACATAGGCCTCCGGTTGATAGTAATCGTAATAACTGACAAAATACTCTACTGCATTCTCCGGAAAAAACTCCTTAAACTCACCGTAAAGCTGAGCTGCAAGTGTTTTGTTATGTGCAATTACGAGTGTTGGCTTTTGAATCTGTTGGATTACATTTGCCATAGTGAACGTCTTACCAGAACCTGTAACACCTAATAAGGTCTGGGCTTGATTACCATTACGGAAGCCTTCCACTAAGGCCCTTATCGCTTCCGGTTGATCACCGGTAGGTTCGTATTCTGATACCAATTTAAACTCCATACTACACATTACCTCCTTGCTACTTCCTATCTATAAAGTGTAACCATTAATGGAAACACCACACCTTTATCTCAATTTGAATGCTGTAATTATACCATAGCAAGAATGTAAAATCAACACAATTTTCGAATGTCTGTTCTATTTTACGGATCCCCATTATGCAAGCAGCCCCGTAGTATTTTACTTTCTTTGTAAAGAACCAATTATATATAGAAATATTGACGATAGTTTATGTAATTGGCATCTGAATATTTTTTTAACCAGCTTATCTATTTAAGCTGTTTACATATAATTAATAGAAGAAGATCCTCTTGTAAAAGTTTAGTACCAAATTATGATACAAACTTTTTCTGTAAAAGACCTTCTTCTTACCATCAGACTTATATTGTTATTATTCCCACTAATCCGTCACTGCAAATTGACTATGATACAACTGTGCATAGAAACCCTTCTTCTCCAATAAAGCCTCATGACTTCCCTGCTCGATAATCTTTCCGCTGTTCATTACCAGGATAATATCGGATTCCTTAATCGTTGATAATCGGTGCGCTACGATAAAGCTGGTCCGTCCCTCCATTAACTTTGCAAAGGCTTTCTGGATATATATTTCCGTTCTGGTATCGATATTACTGGTCGCTTCATCAAGAATAAGCATCGAAGGCTTCGTTAGCATCACTCTTGCAATACTTAACAGCTGTTTCTGTCCCTGCGATATATTTCCACCATCTTCCGTCAGCATTGTATCATAACCTTTGGGTAACCTCTTTATGAAGCTATGCGCATGGGCTGCTTTTGCAGCACTTACAATTTCCTCTTCCGTTGCATGCTCCTTACCATAAGCGATATTATCTCTTACCGTGCCATTAAATAACCAAGTATCCTGTAATACCATTCCATACATACCGCGAAGCGTCTTTCTCCTCATATCTTTGATATTTGTATGATTGACCTTAATCTCTCCGGCCTCCGCATCATAAAAACGCATCAACAGGTTTATGATTGTTGTCTTTCCACAACCTGTCGGACCAACAATTGCGATTCGCTGCCCGGGCAATACACTCAAATTCAAATTCTCAATCAGGGATACTTGCGCTTCATAAGAAAAATCCACTCCCTTTAAGGTAACACTACCATCCACTTTCACTTCTTCCAGTAATCCTTCCTCGGAGCTTTCAGTCACCTCATCGATTAACGCAAAAACCCTTTGAGCTGAAGCAAGTGCTGATTGTAGCTCCGTGATTACTCCGGATATTTCATTGAAAGGCTTGGTATATTGATTGGCATAAGCTAAGAAGCTTGATAGCTGACCTACGGAGATTAAACCTTGAATCGCTGTAAATGCACCTAAGATACCAACCGTCGCATAAACAATGCCATTGACAAATCTAGTACATGGGTTCGTAAGGGAAGAGTAAAACTGTGCTGCAACTCCACATTTATGAAGCCTCTGGTTAATCTCTTCAAAACGGCGGATGGCTCTATCTTCATACGAGAAAGTCTTCACCAGCTTCTGGTTTCCCACCATTTCTTCTATTAGACCACTCATCTCTCCCTTGATTTTCGACTGCTCGCTGAATTTATTGTAGATACGCTTTGAGATAAAGGCAGCCACAAAGAGGGAAAGAGGCGTAAGTATGATAACCGCTAATCCAATCCTTATATTAATGGATAGCATAAATATTATGGTACCTACGATGGTTACCACACCGGTAAATAATTGTGCAAAACCTTGTAATAGACCATCCGAAACTGCATCGATATCATTTACCATGCGATTTATGATATTTCCATGTGAATTTTGGTCGATGTATTTTAACGGAACTTTATTTAGTTGTTTAAATGCCCTCGTTCTGAGGTCCTTCACCGTATGAAAGGTTATTCGATTGGTGTGAAAGGTCATCATCCATTGAAAAAGTGCACTACCACCAATTGCGAATGCCAGCCACCCTAATATCCCACGAATGCCTTCAAAATCAACCTTTCCAGGTTCCAGAATATAATCAACTGCTCTACCAATAAGAATTGGGGTCAGTAAGGAAAGTGTCACACTAAGGATTGCACAAAGTAACGCTACTATCATGGATACACGGTAGGGCTTGGTATAGGTTAAAAGTCTTTTCAGAACTGAGGTCTTTTTGTCATTTATCATGATCGATTAACCTCCTCTTCGCTTAATTGAGATAGACATATTTCTCTATAAACCTCACATTTATGTAAGAGTTCACTATGTTTTCCTATTCCAGCAATTTTGCCCTCTTCTAAGACAATAATCTTGTCCGCATTTTTAATCGTTCCTGCTCTTTGAGATACCATAATAACTGTCATGTCCTTGCAGTTTTCCCGTAAAGCCTTGCGAAGACTTGCATCTGTTGTATAATCAAGTGCGCTGGCACTATCATCTAGTATTAGAACTCTTGGGCTTCCAACCAAGGCTCTTGCAATGGTGAGCCGCTGCCTCTGGCCACCGGATAAGTTCTTGCCTCCCTGCATAACCAAGGTTTCATACTGATTTGGCATCTTCTCAATAAATTCCCTTGCTTGAGCAATCTCTACCGCCTTCTTTATCTCCTCCTCAGTTGCATCCTCCTTTGCCCACCTAAGATTGTTTAGGATACTTCCATAGAACAGTACTGCTTTCTGAGGAGCCACACCAAATTGCTTGCGAAGCGCATCAAAGGTATACTCCTTTATCGGGATTTCATCTATTCTAATCTCTCCCTTAGTGACGTCATACATACGTGGAAGTAGATTTACCAAAGTAGATTTACCAGAACCTGTTCCTCCAATAACACCTACTGTCTCCCCTTCAAAAATATCTACATTGATATCTTCCAACGCATATTCCTCTGAATCTGGGTAAGCAAAAGATACCTGATGGAGTGAAAATAGTGGAACCTTATCTCCTGTATTTGTAATTACTCCTTCGTAAATTGCATCACTTTCTTCTTTGCTTCTACTACCTTCCTGTAAAGAGGTTTTTGTGTCAAAGATTTTATTAATTCTCATTGCTGAGGCACTTGCTTTCGTAAATATAATGACAAGATTAGCAACAACTACCAGTGCTAAGGAAATCTGCGTCATATAATTTACGAACGCGATTACTTCACCCTGTGATAGGCTGCCCGTATCAACACGTTTACCACCAAACCAAAGTATTGCAATGATTGCTACATTCATTGCCACAAAGGTAGCTGGACTTAAGAGTGCGGACAGTTTTCCCACTCGGATAGCGATTTGCGCTGCTTCCTCATTCGCTTCATCAAAGCGTTCTTCCTCTTTCTCCTGTCTGGAAAATGCACGAATTACTCTTGCACCCGTGAGGTTTTCCCTCGTCAGTAAGGATATCTTGTCGAGCACCTTTTGCCTGGTGCGGTAAAAGGGAATGGATTTCTTCATAATAACAAAAAGCAAAAGCGCTACAATCGGAGCAACCGCAAGAAATATCATGGAAAGCTTTAAGTCCATCATCATTGCCATCGCCGTTGCACCAATTACAAGAAAAGGAGCTCTAACAACCAATCGGATCAGCATAGCTACCGCCAGCTGCATCTGGTTTACGTCATTCGTTATAACCGTAATCAACTTGTTTGTACCCAACTGATCTAGTTCAGCATGGGAAAGTGTATTAACATGTGCAAACAAATCATTACGAACCATTGTGCCAAACCCTTGGGACGCCTTGGCAGCACTATATTGACAAATAAGCGCAAAAATCAAGCCTACGACTCCAAGAAGAAGGATAATACCTCCTCTTTGGAGTACATAGGTTTTATCTCCATTCTTAATTCCAATGTCTATTACAGAAGCCATGACAAGCGGTACAATCAATTCAAAGATTGCCTCCAATAATTTAAAAAGTGGTCCAAAGATAACTTCTTTTTTAAAATGTTTTAAATACTTCGCTAAACGAATCATATTATTCCCTTCCTGAAGCTCTACAAGTGTAGTAAATTATGGGATATTTTTACATTTGTATTGTTAATCACTTGATAATCATTTTTTAACGTACTAATGGATAGATAAAGCAAGATTCCGTTTATCATTGTATCGAGTTTTGATCCATCGCTTTCTTACAAATCATGGTAAAAGAGTTTGTAAACCGGTCATTATCAGCTGAGGTGCGTTTCTTGGTATGACCACCTATGCGTTCTCCTGCTCTACGGCATCTCTTCGCTATATCCCTCTCCATTAGCATCACATCAATATTATTATCCGTATACACTTTACCCCCCGGATGAATTGCATAAGCCCCTTTTCCAAGTGCCATGGCAGCAACTCCATAATCTTGAGACACAACAATATCCCCCTTCGAGGTACGGTTAATCAAAGCAAAATCCACCGCATCCGGTGCCTTACTTATTGATATAACCTCACTATAATTTGATGTTAAAATATGACTTGTATCTATTAACATAACTACCGGTATCTGTAATTTTGCAGCGATGCTTTCAATGATATCCTTCACCGGGCACGCATCTGCATCCACTAATATTTTCATTTTATTATCTCCGCTCATTCTTATAAGATAGTTCAATAATACCACAACAAAAGGTGTTCAACAATGTTATATCCTCTATAAGAATATTGAAAATGATAGGAAATAAGAACGAAACCCTTCAAAGGAAATTTTGTTATTTATCTATGCTATTATCAAGTCCAATGTGATAAATCTCAGTATAAACCAATTTACCCTGAATTCGCTCCGACTTCATCAAGCTTAACCTAGCAACTTCCATCTGCATTGAAGTAATCCCTAGTTCAAACTTACTCTCATTAAACTCCTCATGGACAATCACCCTTCTTCCAAGCGTCAAATGTGGCTTGTAATCCTTGTCATCAACATCAAAAAAACCAATCTCCTTAAGCTCCTTCACCAATTCCTTCTGAAGCCGCCATAAGCTAGGCTCCTTCTCCACTCCGATCCAGTAGATATCCCCTTCCTTCCGTTTAAACTTCCCAAAGCCACCAATGGATAACGCAAAACTTCCTACCTTCGTTTTTTCCACTGCCAGCTTCATTGCCTGTTGAACCTCCTTCAACCGCTTCGTCTCACCTATAAAATTCACTGTGAGATGCAGATTTTCCTTTGTTGTAAACGTTCCACTCTTAGCACTACTACGTAATCTCTCAACCGAATCATACAAAGAATCCATAATCTCCTTGTTAAATAAAATCGCCGTAAATAATCTCATAACGAATCACCTCATTTCGTTTTATACAGTAAATACTAATCTACCAAATACTATCTATATTTCTCCATAACACCACCCTAATGTAGCAGTAATAACTCTATACTAACTCTATAATGATTCTTTTTCAGTTCAATTATCCCAAACTTCACTAAAACAGTAGGAACCTATCGTAACACATAGCTATACCATAACCATGAAGCTGATTTTATCAATCTTTTCTATACTTCAAAGCAAAAGTTTGTACAATAATAATATCAGTATTATATCCGATTTATAATACTGATACAATATTATGAGCCCTCCTAAGGATTATTTCCGAGTACTTTTAATGTAGGTATAGTAATATATATACATTGAAATATAATGCTCAACCCGATATAATAGTATTGAGGAGAGAATATATGAACAGAAAAACAAAACAGATCCTGGGCCGTGTCAGCAGTATTGCTCTTCTGGCCGTGCTCTCTTTATTTATTAATTTTTATCGAAACACACCGGATAGTGAGACTCCCCTAGAAACTTCTAAACGAGCCGATATTGTGGAAGTACATTTTATCGATGTAGGACAGGGTGATGCAATATTAATCGAGGCGAACGATGCTACTATGTTAATTGATGCCGGTGAGAACAACAAAGGTAAAATAGTTGCTGATTATTTGGAATCGCAACATATTACAAAGTTGGACTATGTTATAGGAACTCATCCGCATAGTGACCATATCGGTGGAATGGATACGGTGTTAAATGAATTTGAGATCGATAAGATAATTATGCCTTCCGCAACCCATACGACTGATACCTTTGAGGATCTACTTGATGCAATTAAAGAGAATGATCTAAAAATTACGAGGGCAGCGGTTGGTGATCAATATAATTTGGGATCAGCAACCTTTACAATAATTGCTCCGAATTCACCCCAATATGAGGACCTGAATAATTACAGTGTTGTAATAAAGCTTACCTTTGGAAATACGTCCTTTCTTTTTACTGGTGATGCCGGTAAGATGTCAGAGGAGGAGATGTTGTCAAGTGGGATCGATTTGTCCGCAGATGTCCTTAAATTAGCACACCACGGATCTGCTTATAGTAGTAGTGGAGCCTTTCTGGATGCTGTAAATCCCACCTACGCTATGATAAATGTTGGGAAGGATAATGATTATGGACACCCTCATGCGGAGACTCTTCAGGCTATGCTTGATCGTAATATAAAAGTCTATCGTACCGATGAACAAGGGACTGTAGTGTTCACTTCTGATGGTAAGAACATATCCGTTAATACTCACGACTATAAAATACTTGAAAATGATTTAAAAAACTAAAGAGGAGAATGCCATATGATTAAATTAACGATTGACCGTTTTGAAGGTAGCTATGCGATTTGCGAAAGTGAGGACAAGTCTACCATCTCGATCCCAAAATATCGACTTCCCCTTAATTGCAAGGAAGGAGATTGCTTAATTCAAGATGATGAAGGAATGTACCAAATGGAGGCTGAAGCCACAACCATAAAAGAAAAACGCATCCGTGATAAAATGAGTCGATTATTCGAATAGGTTATACTACTATAAAATACGTAATGATAAGGAGTATCCTATGCAAGATATGAGTTCCATGTACCCTGAAGATAAGAATGAGCTTTACCATCTACTTCAGGAGCAATTAAAAGCTTTGTTGGAAGATGAGCCCAATATGATACCAAATCTCAGCAATGCTTCAGCCCTACTTAACCTAGCACTAAAAGATATAAATTGGGTGGGCTTCTACTTAATGCATAATAATGAGCTACTGCTCGGACCGTTCCAAGGTAAACCGGCCTGTATTCACATTCCCATTGGTAAAGGTGTCTGTGGAACCGCCGTATCGCAGGAGAAGACACAGCTGGTACCCGATGTCCATGCTTTTCCTGGACATATCGCCTGTGACAGTGCTTCCCGTTCAGAGATTGTTGTTCCTATCCGTGTTAATGGAAGCATCGTTGGCGTACTCGATATAGACAGTCCTAGTGTTGAACGCTTTGATACCCTTGATCAAGTGGGCTTAGAGAAATTTGTTCAAATCCTCGAAGCCGGTTGTGAGTGGAAATAAAAGGCATTAAAACACGATCTAGGCAAATTTAAAGAATCGTTCATAACTGTAGTACTTTTAGGAAGGAATAAGGGCCTTGTCTCTTATTCCTTTTTTGCTATACTATGCTTAACTCCTTTAAAACTTATTTTTCTTGTTAATGATTTCAAGGCAAGTGCTTTTTATTTTATTGTAATATGGTAAAATTTAATAAAAAAGTTGCATCTTGTAGTAAACAGAAGCAACTTTGTGAGTTCAATTATTAATTATTTGTACACTTCTCCACGATCTTTTCCATAACCTCTTCCATTCCTAACCCCTCGGCCTCAATAATGAAATGAGCATATTTTTCATAAAGAGGACAGCGCTCCTCATAAAGAGACAACAAAGTTTGCCCTTCTCGAAATACGACACCTCTTTGTTTAATATTACCGAGACGATCGTCTATTGTCTCGTAGCTTAATCGGATATAGACTACGATACCGATATCTCTAAGATGTTCCATTGCATGGCTGCCATAGATAACACTTCCTCCCGTTGCAATCACTGAATTCTCTGTATTAATATCACTATTTACCTGTTCCTCAACCGCAATAAGACCCTCAAGACCATCGCGATCTATAATATCTTTTAAAAGGCACTGCTCTTGCTCCTGAATGAGTAGATCTGAATCTATAAAATGAAAACCTAAAACCTTAGCCAGGATTACACCCACCGTGCTTTTTCCTGCGCCTGGCATTCCAATCAGTACTATGTTCTTCATTCGACCTTTATCCTTTCCTCGTATTGAGCAGATTATAACATCATTTTTCCTACACTCCAAGTAGTTTATTTAATTTTATTATTAATTATGTTAAAATAATACATACGTGAATTTAGTAATCGGTGTGGCACATATTTTAGATGCTATGATGGCGGCCAGCTCTGATATCTACAATACTACGCAATAGTCTCATTGAAATAACAAAGAAAACCTGGAGGTAAGACAATGATTAAAATATTAGCAATTGGAAACAGCTTCTCACAAGATGCTACCACTTATCTGTATAATATCGCTAAGGCGGATAACATCGACTTAAAAGTTGTGAATCTTTATATCGGCGGATGTTCCCTTGAGACTCATTGCCGCAATCTCGAAAATGATTCCGCCTTTTATGATTATGAATTAAACGGACAAAGTACCGGTAAGAAAATTTCCATATTGGAGGCCTTAAAGGAAGAGGCATGGGACTATGTGACCTTGCAACAGGTAAGTAATGATAGCGGTATTATCAATAGCTACTACCCTTACATAATAAAACTCTCTAATTATATAAAACAATATGCTCCACAGTCAGAGCAACTTCTCCATCAAACTTGGGCCTATGAGATAGATTCTACACATTCAGCCTTCTCAAATTATAAGAATAATCAAGAGTTAATGTATCAGGCTATAGTAGAGACCTATCAGAAAGTAGGGAATGATTTATCCGTTAAAATCATTCCCTGTGGCGAGGTAATCCAAATACTTCGAACTCGTCCTGAATTTGACTATGGTAATGGTGGACTCAGCCTTTGCAGGGATGGGTTTCATATGAGTTTGGTATATGGTCGCTACGCAGTTGCTGCTACTTGGTATGAGTTTATCTTACGACGGAGAATACTAGATAATTCCTTTGTTCCGCCAGCAATTGATGGATTGACTGCTGGGGCTACGGAGATTAAATTAATTAAAGCTGCTGTGGATCAGATTCTAAGCTGCAAATTAGACTGTGATGCTAATTCTAATAAATAACAGTTCTAATAATGAATTGTGATTTGTGATTTAAATCATATTAATATGTTTCCCCTAGCGATAAAATACACTCAGAAGCAGGTTAGTTGTACTTATTTAACTCACTGATGTTAGCAAAGGAGAATACAATATGGAAGATTTTAAAGCGCAGGTAGATGCACGTATCTATGAACCAAAGGACAAGCATCCCGTAATTTTAGATACTTTTGATTCCTTAAAACCAGGCGAAAAAATGGAATTGATCAATGACCATGACCCCCGCCCGCTTCACTATCAATTTATCATAGAATTACCGGATAAATTCGAATGGAAGTATCTCGAGGAAGGTCCTGAGGTATGGAGGGTATCCATAGAAAAGAAATAGAACGGAATAAATCATATCCTACTAAATTACGATCATGATATGCGTACATTACGAAAGAGGATCTGTGTACATTAAGAAAAAGGATATGCCACATACGAAGCATATCCTCTTTCTTCCTATCCTAAGGTATCAATAAATCGATCAAAAGCTTCTTGCCCCTGTTGTGTCCGCTTATAAACACCTGCATGTTCAAGTACTAGTAAGAATACTTTTCCTATTTCGTCTTTTATGATATCGTCTATATTATCTTTTGTAACTGACTTATATAGCGGGAGGAATTCCTCTACCCAAACCGCATGTTTCTCCAATAATTCATGTGTACGAAGATCTTTTCCTTCCAGTATGTATTCCTTCAGCAATTCTAGCTCTTCCTTTAATCTGGACGGAAGAACGGCCAGACCCATAACTTCAATTAGACCGATATTTTCCTTCTTAATATGATGAAGCTCCGTGTGGGGATGAAATACTCCAAATGGATGCTCATCCGTCGTAAGATTATTACGTAATACGAGATCTAATTCGTATAAATCTTCCCTCTTTCTTGCGATTGGGGTGATGGTATTATGGGGTTCAGTGCCTGTCTCTGCGAAAACACCTGCAGCTTTATCGGTATATCCTCGCCATTTCTTTAGAATTTTATCAGCTAATTCTACAAGCCTATGATCATCTATGCATCGTATTCTGAGGACAGACATTGGCCACGTAACCACTCCTACTTCTACATCCTCAAAGCCTGTAATTGTAAAGTTTCGTTCCACCCTTGCCTTTGCCATCGGGAAATTATAATTCCCTCCTTGGAAATGGTCATGGCTTAAAATTGAGCCACCTACAATCGGAAGATCCGCATTGGAACCAACAAAATAGTGTGGAAACTGTATTACAAAGTCTAACAGCTTACGAAAGGCTGCTTTATCAATCTGCATTGGTATATGTTCATTATTAAATACAATACAGTGTTCATTGTAATATACATAAGGTGAATATTGAAATCCCCAAGCCTGATTATTAATTGTGATTGGAATTACTCGGTGATTCTGCCTTGCGGGATGATCTACTCTTCCCGCGTAGCCAACGTTTTCTTTGCAGAGTAGACACTTTGGATAACCACTTTGCTTCGCTAACTTTGCTGCTGCAATCGCCTTAGGATCTTTCTCCGGTTTCGATAGATTAATTGTGATATCGATATCACCATATATCGTATTGGTAATCCACTTGATGTCTTTCTGAATTCGATATCTTCGAATATAATCCGTAGCTTGGCTGAATTTATAATAATATTCCGTAGCTTCCTTGGGAGATTTCGCATATAATTCCTTGAATTTTTTCGTTACTGAACTGGGGGTAGGAACTAACAGCCCCATGATCTTTGTATCAAATAAATCACGGTAGACAATACTATCTTCCTTCATAATGCCTTGTTTATAGGCATACTCCATCAAGGCTCCTAGGATTCCTTCCAAATTAAATTCATTAAGATTATTTCCATCAAGACTATTTTCTTCAAGATTATTTCCTTCAACACTAATTCCTTTAAGATTATTTTCATCAAGATAATTTTCTTCAAGATTATTTCCTTCAACACTAATTCCGTTAAGACTATTTCCTTCAAGATTATTTTCACCAAGACTATTTTCATCAAGATCTAATAAGGTAGTATTACTTACCGTATCCTGATACTCCTCCAATTGGAATAGTTCCAACAATCGATTCGTAGTATAGATTACATCATCTGCCTCGACTAAGCCTGTCATTTCTCCGTATAAGACTAGCTTCTTTATCAGTTCGTAAATCATATAACCCTCCATGTGTATCACCATTGCATGATTACTTTGCAAATCCGTTTGGATGATTTTTATGCCAATTCCATGCCGAAGCAATAATTTCTTCCAGATCAGCGTGCTCTGGTTTCCATCCTAATATGGTTCTTGCTTTTTCACTGGAGGCAATTAATTTGGCAGGATCACCGGCACGTCTTGGCACTATCACGGTTTTAATCGGATCTCCGGTTACTTTACGTGCAGCTTCGATTACTTCTTTAACAGTAAAACCAATTCCATTACCAAGATTAAAGATACTGCTTTCATTACCTTTTACTAAATAATCCACTGCCCGAATATGTGCCTGTGCTAAATCAGTTACATGAATGTAATCTCTTACACAGGTACCATCCGTTGTGTCATAATCCTCACCGAATATACTGATTGCTTCTCTTTGTCCATTCGGAACCTGAAGAATTAGCGGCACCAGGTGGGACTCAGGGTTATGTGCCTCACCAATTAATCCGCTCTTATGTGCTCCACATGCATTAAAATAACGAAGGGAAACGTATCTTAAGTTATGCGCCTTTCCTGTCCAATGAAACATCTTTTCCATAGATAACTTCGTCTCACCATAAGTGTTGGTAGGCTCTGTCCTATCTGTCTCAAGTATTGGCACCCGCTCTGGTTCACCATAAGTTGCTGCTGTGGAAGAAAACACAATTTTATCAATATCATGGGCAACCATTGATTCCAACAGTACCTTTGTACCACATAGGTTATTATCATAGTATTTTAAAGGATTCACCATGCTTTCGCCCACTAGGGAATTTGCTGCAAAGTGAATTACCGCATCTATCTTCTCCTTCTCAAACACACTATCGATAAAGCTTCGATTACGGATATCTCCTTGATAGAACCGAGCCTTCGGATGAACTGCTTGAAGAAAACCAGTTTCCAAATTATCTACAATGACAACATCTTCTCCCCTGTCTATTAGTTCATATGCCGTATGAGAACCAATATATCCTGCACCGCCTAATACTAAAATTGTCATAATACACTTCCTCTCTTTTACCACATACTAAAAGTAACAATTTTCTTTTTTGCTATACATCTTACATCACTATTAATATATAGTTGCATTTTCTGTCTCATTGCATTACTTAAGACTATTTCGCTTTTCTTATTTCACAGTATTAATTAAGATTATTTGCATTTGCTATTTCATGTATTTACTTAGGATAGAATATTAAAGTACAACTGGGCCATCTCCGATTTCAACCACATAGAAATCTGCTTCATATCCTATTTTATCTTTATATTCTTTACCAACCTTTTCTATAAAGTTCGCGATTGCTGCTTCTCTTACGATACTGACAGCACACCCACCAAAGCCTGCACCTGTCATTCTTGCACCAATCACTCCGTCCTGCTTCCACGCCGCTTCCACTATGGTATCTAATTCTATTCCGGTTACTTCGTAGTCATACTGTAATGATATGTGGGAGGCATTCATTAATTTTCCAAATAAAGTGATGTCGTTATCCTTAAGAGCTTGAACTGCTTTTATTGTCCTTTGGTTTTCATAAACTGCATGCTTAGCACGTTGTCTCTGAATTGGGCTTTCTATCGCCTCCTTGTGCGTCTCGAATTCATATTCTGATAATTCTCCAAGTTCTTTGATCGGAATCACCTTCTGCAAATCGGCCAAAGCGGACTCGCATTCACTTCTTCTCTCATTGTATTTTGAATCACCAAGACCTCTTTTTTTATTGGTATTCATAATTACAATCTTTGCGTCGTCTAATTCAAGCGGTGCGTATTCATAGGACAAATCAGCGGTATCTAAGAAAATGGCATTATTTTTCTTACCCATAGCAACTGCAAATTGATCCATGATACCACAATTTACACCATTATAATTATTCTCTGTATATTGGCTGATTAACGCTATCTCAGTAAGACTTACTTCCAACCCAAATAGGTTCTTTAAAATAAATCCGGTCAGTACTTCAAGGGAAGCTGAGGAGGATAATCCTGACGCATTGGGTATATTTCCATAAAATAGGATGTCCATTCCATTCTCTATCTTATAACCCTTTTTTAACATCGTCCAGATAACACCCTTAGGGTAATTGGCCCAATCATCTTCCTTCTTATATTCTAATTGATCAATGGATACTACTGTAACTCCTTTCTCCATCATGTTTAATGAATAAAAGCTGAGTTGCTTATCCTCTCTTTTTCTCGCAACTGCATAAGTACCTATGGTTAAAGCACACGGAAAAACATGACCACCATTATAATCGGTATGCTCTCCAATTAAATTAACTCTACCTGGTGCAAAGTATGCTTGGTAGTCACCCTCTGTACCAAATACTTCCTCAAACTTTAGAAGCAATTCTTTTTTCATAAACCTTCTCCTTTTCAATTTTCCTTGAGCTATTAATATAACTTAAAATTGAGCAACTAATAATCACCTTATCATACTTATTAATTCTTGTAGCATGCTTTATTCAACTACAATTTAACTGCATTATTTCAATCATAACTTTGTTTGGATTATTCTTATGTTCGATCTATACCTTTGTTTCAATTTTTCTGTTATATTGCATATATTCTGTTCCTATTGTTATATATTACCCCTCTCAACCTAATTTGTAAAGAGGAAAATATATATTTACCACCTACTGAAACACAATTTTCATCACAATATTTTGCTCAAAATCACCAAAGCCTTCACCAAATAAATTCATTCCACCCTTATTATTTGCATCCTCTTTTATCCCAATACGAACAGAAATATAATCCTGCTTACTTAGGCTAAACTCCTTCAAGCATCTTGCAGATGACTTTTCCTCATCAAGGTAACAACCTTGTTCTGTAATTCTCCAGGTCTTTAACATCCCATATTGCGTATTTTTATCGGGCCACCAATCAGGGTTAAGGTTACCACGTCTGCCGCCAAAGTCACTCGGGCAAGTCCAAGTTCCTACCTCTAGCTGATTTACCCATAAAGTAATATCAGATGAATAATGCATATTATATTCGTGATCCTCTGAACAAAGCTCCATTGATATTTCAAGGCGCATCATATCTTTATCAGCTAAAGTATTCGTAGGGAATCGATACTCTATATAACCATTTCCCAGCCAAATAAGCTGTGCCTCCACGCGTTCCGGCAGATAAAAACAGCGAGGTTCGTCCTCTGATCCAATCGGCCCTTTATTACTTACGATACCACAGGTAGGCTCTATCTTATAATCAGTAAAACTTCCAATTGGCATCTTGATTACTTCTTCCACTTGCTCAAGATTCTTCATTGTATTCATCTCAACATAAATATGATCTAATACAATATGGCAAAGTTTCATGGAACCTCTGATGCCTGGTTGAAGTGAAGTCTTGATCATCCCTGCTTCCTCTAATACCTTCACGTGAGCTGCGGAGGAGGATGCAGGAATATCCAAGAGTTCTGCAATCTCATTTACATTTAAATCCTTATGTCTTAAATGCCTGAGGATCTCAATTCTCGTTTCTGAAGATAAGGCTTTGGCTATTGATGCCAAATGCTTCATATCATCTAAATTCATTTTGATCGTTTGTATCATCGTATCCTCCCTCTTTTACTAACAGAATATATATTATAAAACAAAATTATTATTAATTTAAGTACTTATGATGATAATACCAATTAATTCTATCTTTAACAAGTTAAACTTTTAAATAAAGTTCAATATTAAAATGTATATAAAGTTCCTATAATTAACGTTTTCCTATAGCACTATCTATGCTATAATAAAGCTTACTCTAAAGAAAAAAGGTTAAACTTATGAAAAAACTGCAAACAGAAAAGTTATTTACGAAACATAGTAATGTCTTACTTCTATCCCTCCTCTGCACAATATTATGGGGAAGTGCATACCCTTGTATCAAAACAGGTTATCAGTTATTTGGACTTGCCACCAATGATGTCTCAGGAAAATTAGTATTTGCTGGAATTCGCTTCTTCTTGGCAGGTCTTATTACTCTTACAATTTATATGCTTCAAAACAAAAGATTTATCTTTCCCGAGCGCACTAAACTAAAAGGCATTTTTATGGTAAGTATTACGCAGACCGTACTAGAGTATTTATTTTTTTATATTAGTATGTCTCATATCACTGGTGTGAAAGGCTCCATTCTGAACGCCTCCAGTTCTTTTTTCGTCGTAATCCTCGCACATTTATTTTATAAGAACGATAAAATTACTCTCCCAAAGATGATGGGCTGTATCATCGGCTTTGGCGGAATTATTATGATTAATTTAAATGGTATGAATACGTTTGATTTTCATTTTAACTTTATGGGCGACGGTATGATGCTCTTATCCGGTCTATCCTTTGCTGTCGGCTCTCTCCTGAGTAAAAATATCAGCCAAAAATCCGATCCCATGATGGTAACTGGGTATCAATTGGGTTTTGGTGGCTTTCTCTTGCTCCTCCTTGGGTTGATTACTGGCGGGACATTAAAGTCTGTTTCCATACCCGGTATCTTACTATTAACCTATATGGCATTTCTCTCTGCAACTGCTTTTACTATTTGGACAATACTTTCAAAATACAACAAAATCAGTAAGATTGCTGTATACAACTTTTTAACACCAGTCTTTGGTGCATTGCTCTCCGCTATTTTTCTTGGGGAGAATCTATTGACCTTGAATAATCTTCTAGCACTTCTCCTTGTTAGCATCGGAATCGGTATTGTAAATATGGTTAAAAACACATCCTCTATCAGAGACACAAAAAGTTAATAGGAATTCTAACTTAAGCGTGCTTACAAATAGAGGATGCTATCCGTACTATACTCTTGATCAATAAATGATACTAATTTTATATACTTATCTTTCCTAAAATACAATTAATCTTGTTCTTTCTCATTTCCCAAAATCTGAATTCCCCGATGCTCTACCGCTGTTGAGAATACTATCTGTGTACTGGTCTTACCAAACTTCTGCACATCACCAATAAATGCATCCAAATCCATCGTACTTGGAAAACAGACCTTAATCAGCATAGAATAATTGCCGGTTACGCAATTACATTCCATGACATTAGGGCATGCTTTGATAAAAGGATAAAACTCCAATTTTTGTGCTGGTGCAACCTCCAAATTAATAAAAGCTGTAATATGATGCCCTAATTTCAGCCAATCAATATCAATATGATAACCTTTTATAACCCCCTGCTTTTCTAATCGTACAATTCTAGCAGCGACTGCCGGAGAAGACAAATAAACCTTTTCAGCAAGCTGTTTGAGTGGTACTCTTGCATTTTCCTGAAGCATTATTAACAATTGCTTATCAATATGATCCATCTTTATCCCTCCGTTAACCCTATAATCTTCCATTTGATTCATAATTTTAAACCTACGTAACTTATATTGCAAGTAAATATTTACCGATATATATTTTAAAACCATAAGAGAGATATCGTAGCACGGCTATATGCTGCAATATCTCTCTATTTTATTTCTTTATTAACGCTTCAAAACCAGAACTATATTTCAAATCTCCATTTTTAAATACCCATAATGCTTCTGTGCCGGGTAGATCTTCGATTAATGCAAGCCCTTCTTCATAGGGCATATTAAATATCGAGGTTGATAACGCATCTGCCAACCCTGAATCCTCTGTTACGATCGAAACGGCGGTAAAATACTGTGCTGGCATTAGTGTATTGGGGTCGATGATATGGTGATACTCTTTGCCATCTACCGTATAATATCGTTCATAATCACCACTGGATACCAGCGATAAATCTTCTAAATTAAGAATGGTAAGATATTGATCTTCACTTTCCAAATCAGGGTTTTGAATTCCTACATTCCAAGACTTTTCTTTCTCAGCTCGACTTCCTATAGCACGGACATTGCCACCAACACTAAGCAGCCCATTGGTGTAACCCTTCTCAATCGCTATCTGAGCAACTCTCTCAGTTGCATAGCCTTTTGCGATTGCTCCAACATCCAGGCTCATATCAGGATCCTCCAAGTATACCGTAGAATCAGCCTCATTAATTATCATTTTGCTGATATCAGTATGTTTTGATTTTTCCTTTAGCAGTTCCATTGGTGGTAATTTAGCAATCGAAGGATCTTCCATACCTTCTTCTCGGTAGTCGTGCCATACCTCAAGTACGGAACCAAAAGCAACATTTACCCTTCCCTTTGACAATTCATATGCTTCTTGGGAAAATAGTAGCAGGTCAATAATTCTTTGATCTACCTTTACAGGAGCAATTCCTGCATTGTCATTAATTGTTTTAATATTGTTGATGCCTTCATAGTCGTGATATTTATCATAAAGTTCATGATATTCTTTTAAATTATCATAAATCATTTGTGCGAATTCAGCAAAATCTTCTTTTGTCTCAGAATATCCAATGATTGTTGTTGCAGTATCAAACAGTTCTAGAAATTGTGCTTGGTGACGACCTAGTTCCTTCGCCTTTGCACAACCTGTTAAATTAAATAATAATGTAATTACTACTAGGGTTGCGAATATTTTCCTTTTCAAATGCTTCACCTCATATAAGTTAAATTGGCAAGCCAACTCATAAGTTATTAAAGAAAGCCAGCGTTGCAGCCTTTCTTTAATCATGTATTAAAAAGGGGGGTTACAAAACACTATTGTTTTGCAACACCCCTTATGTATTGCTACATTAAATTGTATTACTGTGCTGCACTAACAGATGCCTTCTCGATTATTGACATAAAAGATCCAACATGAACAGTTACGGATGCAGCTAAATCTGCATCTGCAGCTAAGCCTTCATCTGTTAAAGCAATGCCTTTAACTTCATCAACAGTTTTGCCTGTTGCATAAGCAGCAAATGCATTTGCTTCTTCATACCACTCTTTACCAATAGCAGATGCTTTCTTCATACCATAAGCTTCTTTTAATTCTTGCTTTGTCTGAGGAGCAACAGCTAAATCAGTTGTGATAACACCAGCGGTTGAAAAGTTTACATTACCTTGGGAAGCATCAATAACACAGCTTGTAACTTTACCATCAGCGCCAAATGTAGATGCTGTATAGTATGTATAAGCCTGAGCTAAGCCGTCGCCATCAGCGCTTGCATCCTTAGATTTAGCAATATCAGAAACTACGCCAAGACCTAATTGATCGCCTTCAACAGCGCCTAATTCTTGTGCATTTGTTACAGCTTTATCAACTGCAGCAATGAAATCACCTAAATGTACGGATACAGATCCAGCTAAATCAGCATCAGCTGCAACGCCTTCATCTGTTAATGCGATACCTTTAACTTCATCTACAGTTTTGCCGATGCAATAGTTAGCAAATGCAGTAGCTTGCTCATTCCACTCTTTACCAATAGCAGAAGCTTTTGTCATACCATATCCAGTACCAAGTTCTTGCTTTGTGATAAATGGTGTAGCTAAATCTGTAAGAAGTTTACCTTCTTTAGAGAAGTTAACCTTTGTCTGAAGAGCATCAAGCTTGCAATCTAAAATTTTACCATCTTGGCCAACTAATACAGCGATGATAGTAGAGTCAACTTCTGCTAAACCATCTTCGTCACCAGCGTTTGTTGATTTTGCAAGTGATGTAATAACTGCAAGACCAGTTTTAGCTGTTGCTACGGTTGCAACAGGAACTTCTGTTGCTGCAGGTGCTTCTGTAGGGTCAACTGCTGCTGTTGTAGGAGCTACTGTAGGATCAGTTGTTGTTGTTGGTTCTGTTTCTTTTTTGTTGCCACATCCAGTAACTAAACCGATTACTAGAACTAGGCAGAGTAATAATGCAGAAATTTTTTTCATAATTTGTTTCCTCCATAAATTGTTTTATTAATAGTTTTTTGTTTCTATATAAATCCCAGTAATAAACCAGGATGAATATACATGTGATAGTTTAACGCTATTAGTCCTTGTCTAGTTAGGCGAAGAATGCACTAATGAATATCATTAACGTATTCATACCCATGATGATAATAAAATTTTTAATTGCTAAAGCAAAAGTAGTCGCCTTCTCCTGCTTTTTGAAAAATGCTTTAATATTCTTTTGAACAATTACGATTGTTATTAAGGAAAGTAAACAAATTGGTGATAATATTTTAAACACCACCATCGCAATTGTTGCTAAGTAGGTCAGATAATACAGACCTGCATACAGATTAAGTGCATTTTTCCCTATGTAATAGGGCAAGGTATGTCTCTTTACAGCAATGTCCTTCTCTAGGTCGCAAATATTATTCGCTAACATTATATTTGCTGTTGTGCAAAACGGAATTAAAGAAAAAAGTAATAAGGCTAATATTGGTCCAAATTGCAATTGTAGGAACATTGTCTGAAAATTAACATTCAAGGTTAAAAAAGTACCCACAGGCATATTAATATACAAAATTATAAATGGTATTAATAGGCCATAGAAAATACCTGATAACATTTCACCCAATGGTTGTCTCGAGATGGGTATTGGTCCGTAAGTGTAAAACACACCACACAGAAAACATATTCCACCAACGAGCAGGATTACGATATCGGTAAGATAAGCGAGATATAATCCCAGTGCAGAACTGATACCAAATAATACATAGATGATAATTAATGCTATTCTTCTATTAAACTGTAATACTTGGTGGTTGTTTTTTGTATCTATATAGTTATTAATTGCTGTCGTTGTAAGATCAAACAAGAACATCGAAGCAAAGAATAATAAAGTTAATCCCCAGTGTATCGTTTGCTTCTTATACAAAAGCATAGCTATTGTTATCAAGAAAGCAAACGTACTGGTTATTTTGGTTCTGATTTCTATATAATCTAAAAATCGATTAATCACATTGGTCACCAATTCCATCCGCAGGAACTTCCTGCCTAATTAAGCTAAACGTGATGCTTTATCTAGCACGGAAATCAACTGTGCCTTCTTATAATCAGTAAGCTCTAATTGATTGATAATCCGCATTGACTTATTATAATATTTCTTTACAACCATTCGAGTAAAACTAATACCATCTGTCTTTTTAACAGCAGCATTAATCTCTGCCCTAGTTACACCACTGCCTTCTGCTTTTGCTTTAAATTCGCCCAGCTGTTCGAAGGCATGGATCAGAGGTAAGGTGATTACTCCCTGCTCATAATCCGATTGTACCGGTTTATAAGCATCTTCTATCGTATTCTCAAAATCGATACAATCATCGGTTAATTGAAAAATCATGCCAATAAAATACCCTAATTGTTTGTATTTTTTCGTCTCGGCCTCGCTACAGCCGGAAAATATTGCTCCAGCAAAATAGGAAGCTTCAAATAAAGCAGCTGTCTTGCCCGATATAATCTTTAAATATCGATAAATTGACAGGTTCAAATTATGATTATTAATGTGCTGGTTTAGTTCACCGAGACAAACTCTGCCAACATAATCAGGCAACATAAGATCTATATAATCTTTCTTATTCTTAATTGAAGTTGCCATACGAAGTGCTACACTCAGCAGATAATCTCCGCATATAACGGCTGTCTTTTTACCAAATTTCTTCTGCAGCGTAACATCTCCTCTGCGAAGATCAGCATTATCGATGATATCGTCATGTACTAGTGTTGCAAGATGTAAAATCTCAATCGCCGCGGCCATTTTAATCGCATTGGGATGGATTTTATCCTCTTGATCTCCCGCACAAATGATTACCGAAATTGCACGAATGAATTTCCCTCGGGAGTTCATCAAATGCTTCGTGTATTCACGAATGATGAGCGGTGACTTGGAGAGGGTTTTATCCACCTCCAACTTCACTAATTCAATCGCCTCATCAAACTTTATCACTTCTAAATTTTCATCTAATTTTATGATATCATTAATCATTATAAATATACAACTTTCTTACAAACGGTAGTTTCTTCCACCATTTTTTCAGTCCAGGCATTGCATAATAGTCAAGTCCTAAGGTTCTGCCAGCTCCGATTAATACTGCAATTCCTGCAAATATCATCCAGAACGTTCCTAAATATAAACCAGTAGTACATACGAACATGAACTGTAAAACGAGTGAAAAAGCTGCAGCAGGAGAAGTAAATAATCCTCCCATAAGTGCAAGACCAATTAAAATTTCAGCAACTACGATAAAAATCTGCATTGCTAACTGTACACCGTCATTAGGTAAGATTAATTTTTCTACAAACCAATTCATCAACGGTACATCTAACTTAAAAGCATAATCACTGATTGTTGACTCTGCTATCGTCTTACCACTTACAAATATAATTTTGAATAATCCTAAGAAATTAAAATTAATTAATACCTGACCAATTGCATTAACTACGCCGTCTACAGCTCCTGCTGCGGAACCTGCTGCATCTGCTGCTCCAGTTGCGGAGGAAGCTGCATCAGCGGTTAAGGTAATTACTTTCGCTGCATGTGTTGATACCAGGTTTACTGCATGAATAGCAGTGTTTGCTGCTGCAGTCGTTGCTGAGGATACTGTATCCGGGTCAGCTGTTGAATTTGCACCATTCAAAATACTATTATACCAACCAGTTGCACCACCAAAGAAACCAGTTAATTTAGGGCCGGTAAGCCAGCCTTCCACTATCTTCATGATACCTTCAAATAACCATATTGCACCAAGCCATACTCTTAGAGGAACTAACAAGAAACTAGGAGTTCGATTGGAGAAATGTCCTCCGACGAAGCTTCGGCGATTTCTAATGGTGAAGAATTCATGTTTCATATAATTAAATATTTTATTCCATCCTAAAACCTGAATAAAATAAATGATGTTAATAAAATGTTTTGCAAACATTGCAAAGAAGGATGGTAAACTAAAGAAATGACCCGGTAAACCAACATGAGCAACACCATAACGTCCACCAATACATACCATAACACCATGGAACGCAGGTTTGTACTCTTCCAACTCACCCTTGCCTGTGATTGCACATGCAATATTATGTGCTGCAGTATCTGCACTTTGCTCACAGTTTTCAACCATCTGTGGTACAGGACGTTCTTCACCCTTCGCAACAAAGTTCATATTATCACCGATAATATATACATTCTCGTTCTTTGTAGAACGTAGGAAGGAATCGACTTGGACACGTCCTCCTCGCGTTATTTCTAAAGCACCACTCGTCTTCTGTGTTATATCAGCACTTTGGATACCAGCTGCCCAAATTATTGTACCTGCACTATTATGAATTATTTTATCATTTTGTTTGAATTCGATGAAATCAGCTCCAACGCCGGATACCATTGCATTCAAAACAAGCTTAACACCCATCTTCTCAAGACGTCTTGACACTTTAGCCGAAAGCTTTTCTGTTAAGTTTGGAATTGGTCTACTTAATCCATCGATATTAACTAAAGTAACTTCACTTCTCTTTATGCCAAAATTCTCACAAAGAATTGGAACATATTCTGCTAATTCACCAATCATCTCTACACCGGTAAATCCGGCACCAACAACATAAAAGGTTAATAATCTTTTTCTTTCTTCCGTATTTGTCTCAAGCGCTGCTTTTCTAAAAGTATTATGAATATGATCTTTTAAAACTACAGCATCCTCATAAGACCAAAGCTTGAAGGAAAATTCTTCAGCACCGGGAACACCAAAAAATGTAGGTTTTGAACCTGCTGACAATACCAGATAATCGTACTTATAGGATTCATTTGTTCCGACTACTGTCTTCTTTTCAAAATCGATTGTTGTCACAGTATCTAGTTTAACATCGACTCTACGACCTGCAAAAACCTTATTCAAACTAATTTTGATACTGTCTTCGTCAACACGATTTGCTGCAACTTCATGAAGTTCTGTAAGCATGGTGTGGAAGGGATTTTTATCAATTATTGTTATACTGATATCTTTGACCTTCTTGAATTTCTTTGCCAACTTTTTTGCTGTCAGAATACCGGCATATCCAGCACCGACAATTACTATTTTCTTTTCCATGTCTGCTCCTCACATTATAACAATAGTATTGTATGTTTTTCGACACTTTTTGTCAAGATTGATTGTTAAGATTATAACAATCATTTCCGTTCTTTATTAGTAACTCTAATGGATAAGTTACACTAATGTAATTAGTATACCACAATATTTCTGTTTTGAAAACACTTTCTTTAAAAAATAGTGAATATGGCTACTATTTCCTAGATGTGTTTTAGTGGATTGTGCTAAATACATAATTCCCATGGGTTTAGAAGGTATCGATAGGTATTCCGTGTAGTGTAACACCTCCTTGAGATAGGAGGTTACGGGAAACCCGTATGTGTCGAATTATCTGTTGTAATAATATGGAATAAGAATAGTACCATCTAGGTGGCATCTCTGGAATTCTATCATTTATTTTTGCTGCAAGGATATCAATGAATCAATTGCTTAGCATGGCCATTTGACATACATCACTCTTTAAGTTACTAATTTTGAATATATACCTTGACAGGCGAGGTATATAGGATTACAATATGCTCATATAAAGGAGGTCATCCAATGTCAATTACATCAGATGTGATACGAGGTCATACAGAAACTATTATTTTAGCCCACCTTATAGACCGTGACAGCTATGGTTATCAGATCAACAAAGAAATTATGGAGAAAACTGATAATATGTATGAGCTGAAGGAAGCAACCTTATACTCCGCTTTTCGGAGGTTAGAGCAGGCGCAACTGATCGTATCCTACTGGGGAAATGAAGAGGTAGGTGCAAGACGCAGATACTATGCGATTACAGATAAAGGACTTGAAGCTTATCATGAATATAAGCAAGACTGGGAAAATGCGAAAGCGATTATAGATAAATTAATTAATAAAGGAAGGGCTTAATTATGAATGAAAATCTGAGTAATCACCTAGAACTGCTTTTTGAAAATGCTCCAAAGACACGTCGAGCGTTTGAATTAAAGGAAGAGTTATTAGCAAATTCTGTAGAGCGCTACGATGATCTTATTAAAAACGGAGTAACACCGGAGAATGCTTACAAAAATGTAATAAATTCAATCGGAAATGTATCGGAATTATTTAAAGGATTAGAGGAAATGTCCCAAAACGACATTAAACAAGCTGATGAGAAAGTAAAAAAATTAGCGTTAATAAAGACTATAGCTGTAGGGCTTTATATTTTCAGTGTTTTTATACTAATTTTATTTGCGCTATTAGCAGACTCCATCCACACACCGATTGATTTGCCTCTTTTAGGATTTTTGCTTATGATTCTCATAGACATTGTCCCAACCTGTATGCTGGTTTACGTTTCCAGTGTTTATCCCCATTACAGAAAACAAGATGATACAGTCGTAGAAAGCTTTAAAGAGTGGAAAAGTGAATCTTATAAAAGTAAATCGATAAAGGGTTCCGTCATTACTGTAATGTGGACAATAGCCGTACTATTGTATTTTGCAATTAGCTTTGCAACTTTTGCATGGTATGCGACCTGGATTATCTTTTTGGTTGCTATCTGTGCTCAAGCAATAATTTCATTAATATTCCGATTAAAGGAGATGAAATAATGAAAAGAGTTATTATTGCATTTATTATTGCCATCGCGGCAATCGCAGTGGGATTAATATGCTTAATGGCCTATTCGGTTAGTCGTGGAAGCGATACCTTTTCGCATGAAAATTCCGGTATGAAGCTTGTAAATACTCAAAATGTAAGTCTTGATTCCATTGACTCGGTCAATATTTTATATCAATCCGATGATGTAACCTTCTATACAAGTGATACAAATGAGTTGATTTTAAAAGAGTACATGAATTATGTTCCTGAGGATTATGAGCTTTCCAGTGTTAATAAAAGCGGTAATAAGGTAACGGTCAAATGTGGAAAGCAAAAGCTTCACATTATATCATTTCGATTGTTTTCTAGCAGTACACGCATTGAAATATATCTACCTGCCGATTATTCCAATAAGCTTAACGTTGAAACCTCTAGCGGAAATATAAATTCTGACCTTAGCTTCACTCTATCAGAATTTACTGCATCAAGTTCAAGTGGAAATATAAATATCAACGAAGTCCATTCTGACCGCATCAGTGCTTCTGCCTCCAGCGGAAATATTACTTTTCAAGTAGCAGATGGAGATAGACAATTCTCCACCCATAGTGGAAATATTAAGGTACTTGGCGGAGCCGGTGACAGTAGTTTCGACGCCTCTTCCGGTAATATCACTATTGAAAATGCTTCGGGTCACCTTGAAGCAGAAGCCTCCAGTGGAAATATTGACATCATGGATTCTGTTGGTGGAGGTGACATAACAACCACCTCCGGAAATATCAAATACAATCTTACTTCTTTGACCGAAGATTTAGACTTACATGCCTCTAGTGGAGATGTTAGAGTAAGTATTCCGAAGGAAGCAAGCTTTGATTTTACTGCTGAAACTTCAAGTGGCGATATTCGAACCTACTTTGATGATGTTCTTTCCTATAATAAGAAAGGGAATGAAGCTTCCGGAATAGTTGGAACTAACCCAAATATCAATATCAATATTTCTACATCAAGCGGGAATATTATTGTTAATGATTAAATGTTACTTCAGATAATAAATGTTGCTTCAGATTATTAAATATTGCTTCAGATTATTGAATGTTGCTTCAGATTATTAAATATTACTTCAGATTATTGAATATTGCTTCAGATTATCATTATTGGATTATGATTAATTATCAGTAAGAAATGCTTGGGTACCTTTGGGTTACTCAAGCATTTCTACAATACTTTGGTTTAAACTTATTTTTCTTCTAAGAGAATGATATCTAACGCTCTTATCATATCGTCAATCATATACTTTTCTATGGTTAACGGAGGATAAAATCGCATTGTATTCGCAGCGGGCTTTATACCCACAATAAATCCAGCATCAAATAATTTTCTATGAATATCACACAAACCAGTTGCACTAATTGAATCGTCGAATTCCATCGCACACATCAATCCAATTCCCCGTACTTCTTTCACAATTTTGTGCTTATCTGAAAGTTTCATCATAGCATCTTTCAGATACATTCCTTTTTCTAGTGATTTTTCTAAAAGGAAATCATCTTTCATGATTGTTATAACTTCCTTAGCAACTGCACAACCTAAGGGATCGTTTTGATGTGACTGAGCATAGGTAAAGTTTGTTTGTTCTAATAGGGTAGCTACTTCTTCACTAATTCCTACCGCACTTACCGGATAACCATTTCCTAACCCTTTACCACAGGCGATCAGATCCGGCTTTATATCGAAGTTTTCATAACCAAACCATTTACCAGTCCTCCCCATGCCAGTTGTTACTTCATCAATCACAATCCATCCGTTATGTTCTTTTACTTTCGATGCTAGCCTTGTGATTAATTCAGTCGGAGGAAGCTTTGCAGTACCGGATGCATTGCCCGGTTCAAATACAAACGCACAGATTTTATCAAATGGTATATCCTCTAAGAAAGTTTCATAGTTGTTGTGTTTTTCAGTAACACAAGACTGCCAGTCAATTGTGATCCAATTATCTGATGTGGTATCTCCTGAGACACCATAAGCAGATAAATAGTGCTTATCTAAACTTAATAAATAAGGTTTATCGGTGATCCTTTTTACTATCTTCAAAGAAAACTCAACAGCCTCACTACCGGAACTAAGGAATAAACATTTTCCGCCCTCTAAGTTCATTATTTGCATTAATGCTTTGGCTGCCTCTTCAACAACAGGGTGCGAATATCGATATCCTACATGAACTAATTGATTTAATTGATTGGTTATTGTGGTATTGATACGTTGGTTGTTATGCCCTAAGGGGAGGGCCCATACTCCAGATTCGAAATCCAGGTACTTCTTTCCGTTATGATCAATGACGAAGCAATCATCTCCCTTTGTCATATTTGATTGATACATTTCATAACCACTTGTATTTAAAATATTCATCTTTATCCCCATTTCTGCTTGCTTCTGCGCATCTGAAGTTTGTGCCAAGGATTACGCAGAATAAACTTTTTAAGGTTGAACGTCATTTCTTTCAACCTTATCCCTGCTCCTTTGGTTTTATACAGAATGCTAATTTAAATAATATTAATCAATCCTACCGTCATAACACCGTCTTCAAATACCTTCCCGTATAAGATTCTGACACCTTCACCACCTGCTCCGGTGTTCCTTCCGCCACGATGTATCCACCTTGATTACCACCTTCCGGTCCCAAGTCAATGATATAGTCTGCCGATTTAATTACATCCAGATGATGCTCAATTACAATAACCGAATGTCCATGGTCAACAAGCTTATTCAGGCACTCCAGTAGCTTTGCAATATCGGACAGATGTAGCCCAGTCGTAGGTTCATCCAGAATGTACAGATTATGAGCACCCTTCTTAATCTTTGCTAACTCATAAGCTAGCTTCACACGTTGTGCTTCTCCGCCGGATAAGGTTGTGGAACTCTGGCCTAAGCAAAGGTATCCAAGGCCCAGCTCATTCATTATGCCTAATTTATGCTTCAGATAGGTGTGGTCGCGAAAGAAATCAAAGGCCTCTTCCACCGTCATTTCCAATATATCTGCGATACTTTTATTATGATATTTAATCTCCAATCCTTCTTCCGAGAAGCGCATTCCCTTACACATTGGGCATATGGTTTCGATATCAGCCATAAATTGCAGATTAGTAACAATGATTCCATCGCCGGCACAATGTTCACAACGAGTACCATTGGCATGGGTCAAGCTAAAATCAAGTGCGGTGTAACCACGTTCGAGAGCTTCCGGTTGTGCAGCAAATAACTCACGGATTTTATCATAGATTCCGATATAGGTTGCCGGATTTGATTTGCTGTTTCTTCCAATTGGTGTCTGGTCAATATTGATGACATTGTTAATCTGTTCCGAACCGAAAAGGAAATCATGTACGCCTGGAACAATACGAGCACTCGTTTTATCAATCTTCAACTGCTTGTACAAAATCTCATTGATTAAGGAACTTTTACCAGAACCTGATACTCCGGTAATACATAGGAATACTCCAAGGGGGATATCAAGATCTACATTTTTTAGATTGTTTTCTCTTGCTCCTTGGATGGACAGGAAGGTATCGCCTAGATTTCTCCGCTCCTTTGGAACCGCGATCTTAGCTTTCCCTGATAAATACTGCCCTGTTACAGAACTACCTTCCCCCATGATATCTTCCAGCGTTCCGGAGGCAACGACATTACCACCGTGTATACCGGGTCCCGGACCGATCTCGATAATATGGTCAGCATTACGTATTGTTTCAATATCATGTTCAACAACAATTACGGTATTGCCTATATCACGCAGTTTCTTCATCGTATCGATGACCTTATCGGAATCTCTTGGGTGAAGTCCAATGCTTGGTTCATCCATAACATACAGCATCCCCATCAGCTCACTACTGATCTGGGTGGACATTTTGATTCGTTGCATTTCACCACCGGAGATACTGTCACTTCTTCGGTTTAGACTGATATAATGAAGTCCTATATCAACTAAAAGCTTTATTCTAGTGGATATCTCTCGTATTATAGTACTGGCTACATCTTCAATATCTGCTTTAAAGCTTAAGGACTGTAAGAATGCTAGAAGCTCCGGTAACTGCATCTTGCAAAGTTCATCGATATCCTTTCCACCAACGGTAACCTGAAGTCTTTGTTTTTTTAATCTGGCACCGTGACATTCCGGGCAAATCTTTTCTATCATGCAATCCTTGATAAAAGTGGGCTCAAAAGCCTCTGTTGTCGAGGTTCTTCGAATATATTGTTTATACCAATGTTCCAGTTCATGCACATATCCCCAGAAGGGCATATCACGGCCGACTATCCAGTTCTTCTTCCCAGAACCCGGTGGCTGCTGCATTTTGACCAACTCGCCCTTTGTACCATAAAAAATTATGTCATGGATTTCGTTGGAAAGTTCATGAAAGGGTGTGTCCAGACTAAACCCATATTGCTCCGATAAACTGTACATCATAACCCCTCGGTAGCTGTCTTTACCGTTAGTATTAAATACTGTGTTCTTAAGTGCTCCCTTATTAATACTCTTTTCCGGCGCTACGATTAAAAAACGTGGCTCTACTACATAAGACATTCCTACCCCCAGACAGGTATGACAGGCACTGACTGGTGAATTGAAGGAGAAATGGAATGGCTGCATCTCGCATAGGAACATATGATGCTCCGGGCAAGCGAAATTATTATAAAAGGAAGCGTCCACACCACCGATGACCTCCACCTTGATCATAATATCCTCCTCCAAGGCCAGCATGGAGGCTTCAATTGATTTAGTCACTTGAATGTACGTATCCTTCTTTAAGGTGAAACGGTCAATGATTAATTCGATTTGATAGGTTTTTCTCTCATCCAGTTCTCGCTTTTCGGAGAGGGAAAAGGGTTCCTTGTCTACCAACAGATTCTTATATCCTTTTTCTCTTAATTTTTGAAAGGTGTAATCATAATTTTCTCCAAATATCTTGTAGACCGGTGCACGAAGTTCAATTACCGTACCGACCGGCAGTGTTGAGATATGCTCCGCAATCTGTGCTGCTGACAGCTGTTCTAGCTGATGTCCACACTCCGGGCATCTCCCTTCACCAGCAGTGGAGTACAATAATCTGAGGTAATCGTTGATATCGGTGACAGTCCCTACCGTGGAGCGAGGATTATTATTCCCTTTTTTCTGCTCAATGGCAATAACGGGAGAAAGACCTCTTACATAATCGACCTTTGCTTTTTTCAATTGACTAATTCGACTTTTCGCAAAAGTGGATATGGAGTCAAGAAAGCGTCTTTGCCCTTCCCCATATATAACATCAAAGGCCAAGGAAGATTTACCTGATCCCGATACACCAGTGATAACGGTTAATTTATCTCGTGGAATCTCAACTGATATGTTTTTTAAGTTATTTTGTTTTGCTCCTGATATTTCTATTGCAGTACGAACAGACATGGTATTTTCTCCTCTCTTTTCTATGGGATATACAAATAAGCAATTTCTTCGACAGCTAATTTGCTCTTTGGTGTTATTCTTATGGTCTGAGATACCTTTGCAATAACTCCTTTTTCTGCCAAGTAATCAAATATTCCTATGATAAAATGGCCAAACGAATGGAAATGCTTCGTAATCAAGGTAATGGTTTTCATCTCCTGGTCTGACATGAAGTTAATCACCGGCTTCTTTATAATATCAAGATGCTGCTCCAAATACTGATCTATCCCCTTGATGGCATTTGATATTTCATCTTCATTGTAATGATGCGACATAGCCTCGTTATAATATGGAGTAATCAACTCAGAATTAAGAGTTCGGGCTTTCAATATACATTCTCTGGTTGGTGGTTCACCGTTCAAGCACATTTCCATTCTAGCGATTGATTCCGCTGCTTTCAGCAGATAATACTGTGCATAGAGGGGATCCTTCTTCACTGTCAGCCATTTTTGACATTTATCATATTGATGAACCAGTTCACAGGCAATTATAAATACGGATAATGCCATATCATCGCTGCCCATCCTCTTAAAATCTTCAAAATATTCATACAAACTATCATCGCAGGAATAGACGATTTGCCCTTTTGAAAAATAGGAATGCGTCATCGAACCACCATTAATATTCTCCAGATATCGTTTAAATCCGCTTCGCACGATGAGCTGAACATTAATCGTGATATCATCTTCGACGATACAATAGGAATCATTTTTAAGTGTTTGATCTCTGACGATCAAAGTCATATCAATGTCGCTTTTTTCCCATACCTGGTCATACGCCAGACTACCACAGACAATGACTGCGATGATATTAGGATCATCCTTGACTTTACTGACAAAGCTTTCGGTTGCAGCTAGAAATCGTTCTTTCATTGCTGTTTGTTCGTTATTATCCATATCTACATATCCTTTCTATATCAATTAGACCCGAGCCCCATACATATCGTAGCCTACACGTAAGGAACATATGTTCTCATTATACTGCTTATGGTATTATTATACAATATGAATTTGTTTTTACAGGACAAAAATTGCTAGCTTGAAATAAATCTAAAATATATCATAATAAATAAGCTGTGATTTATTTTTGTTTGGACCGGGAATTAATAGTGGAAGGAAAGATTAGAATCAATATGGGCTCCCTTGCTTTGAAAAATATCATCAAAGTCATTGGAGCCCATTAGGAATTAACTGTATATCACGATACTATTTAACAATGTTACTTCTATCCCAGTTGACACATCTTATAGCAGATATCTCCTAACTGTTCTTTTTTTCTTGAATTCCATTTTACTATTTCAGCCTATGAAGATCCTAAACCACCACACCTTTTTGCAGTTGGATGTTGCCGTAAAGTGCTTTTTCTCCAGTTGCAATAATGGCATATGCCGTTCTGGCTTGTTCATAAAATTCAAATCTCTCCAAATAGCCGATAGTTTTTACTTCTCTCTCATCATGGGTTACGACTATCTTCTTATAAATATCCCAGATTGGTGTCTCAACTTTATCTCCAGGGACAACCTCCATTAAATGAACCGCCTTTTCCACATAGACATCCAGAGGCAGAACCTTTAGTATAGCGTCTAGAAGCTCAGGGACGCCGTGACCGTCACATCGGATGACGATTCCATTTCCGCCTATGGATTGTGCCGGAAAATTCCCATCTGCTATCACCAATCGATCCCCATGTCCCATTTCGCATAAGACTTTTAGAAGCTCTGGCGATAGTATTGCAGGGATTCCTTTCAACATAACGCATCCTCCTAACCTTTTTCTTAAGCTTTTTCTTAAGTTTGTTCTTAAGATATTTCTTAAGCTATTTCACAATCTTTTTCATAATCTTTTTCATAATCTTTTCTTACTTATTTATCCTATTAAACTAACCCATAATCTTTAAAAATCGTTCATAAGCATCATCCCAAGAATCCCTATCCTTTGGTTCAAAGACTTTTACTTCAACCGACCTAGAGATGATTTGCCTTGCTGATTTTAAATCCGGTATTTTCCCTCCAGCTATTAGCTGCAATGCAACATTACCATAGACAGTAGCTTCTATAGGACCTGCCTCCACAGCTTTATTACATGCTCCGGCTGTCATCTGGCAAAGGAGCTGGCTTACAGAGCCTCCACCAATGATGTGGATTACATCATATTCCTTACCGGTACATTCCATCAACTGCTCCATAGCATGGCGATATTTTAAGGCAATACTTTCATTTATGCAGCGTGCCACTTCTCCCACAGTGCTTGGTATTCGTTGACTCGTACGTTCACAATAATTTCTAATTCGCTCCGGTATATTACCTGCGGAGATGAATTCTGGTGCATCCGGATCAATAAAGCAGAGAAAAGGTTCTGCGTTTTCTCCCATTGCTTCCAATTCACCGAAACTGTATTCCTTCCCTTCCCTCATCCATTGTCTTCGGCTTTCTTGAATAAGCCAAAGGCCAATTATGTTCTTTAGAAAGGAAGCTTTTCCTTCATAACCGCCCTCATTGGTGATATTAAACGAAGCTGCCTGTCGGTTGATTAATGGTTCTCTCAGTTCAGTGCCAAACAAAGACCATGTCCCACAGCTGATAAAGATGAAATCCTCTTCCGTTGCGGGTACTGCGACCAATGCACTCTGCGTATCATGCCCCGCAGATGCAACGACGTTTACTTGTGGAATGCCCAGTTCCTCTGCAATATCTTTTGTTAAAGTTCCTATCCGCGTCCCGCAGGGTACAATCTCCTTGAATAAAGTGATTGGCAGTCCCAATGCTTTGATGATCCGCTCCGACCATTGCCGTGCTCTGGCATCTAAAAGCTGTGTCGTTGTAGCAATTGAATATTCCACCACTTTTATACCGGTCAACATATAGTGGAATAAATCCGGCATCATTAGAAGACAATCTGCTCTTTCCAACATATCAGGTCGATTTTGTGACAGAGATAACAATTGGAACACTGTGTTTATTTCCATGAACTGAGTTCCCGTAATCTGATAAAACTCATCGTGGTCAAGCATGGTACGACTTTTATCCATCATCCCAAGAGTTCTGCTGTCCCGGTAATGAATCGGATTTTCCAGGAGTCTTCCTTCCTTATCAAGAAGGCCAAAATCCACTCCCCAGGTATCAACACTGATACTGTCAAATCCTCCTCGTTGCTTCGCCTTCAGCAGTCCTTGTTTTATTTCGTGGAACAATCGAAGTACGTCCCAATACATTGTACCCTGTACCGTTACCGGATCATTGGAGAAGCGATGGACTTCCTCAATCGTAATCCGTTCTCCATCAAAGGATCCAAGCATTGCTCGTCCCCCGGATGCCCCCAAATCAAACGCAAGAACTTTCCCTTCCGATCTCATACTCGCCTCCACCTTCTATCGGTACAAAGGACCATATACGGCACATGCCCTATAATCCTGTCCTTCCTTATCCATTCCGAAGGCATTCCAGGAAGCCGGACGGAAAATTTTATCCTCCGGAACATTATGCATGCTCACCGGAATTCGAAGCATGGAGCAAAGTGTAATGATATCCGCTCCAATATGTCCGTAGCTTATTGCACCATGGTTTGCGCCCCAGTTATTCATGACATCATAGGCTGATTCAAACGCACCCTTACCGGTCAGTCTAGGAGCGAACCAGGTACAAGGCCAGGTATAATCTGTTCTTTTCCATATTTGATCGGATACCTCCTCCGGAAGCTTAACTGTATATCCTTCCACTAGTTGCATAACCGGTCCCAAGCCCTTTACGAGATTAAGACGCATCATTGTAACCGGCATTTCACTTCTAGTCAGAAATCTGGAGGAGTATCCACCTCCACGAAAATATCCGTTATCTGCTGCATTCCAGGTTGTAGCCTTTAAACAAGCCTGTTGATCATCCTCCGTCATCTCCCAGAAGGGTTTGATTACGCTATTACCCTTTTCATCTTTCACTTCACCACAAGCATCAATGCAAGCCGCACCTGAATTAATCAAATGGATAAAGCCCTTTGATTCTTTTGCTACACCTTCCAGCTCATATCCAGTTTCTTTTTTAACAGCCTCTGGACTCCAATAGGTTCTTACATCCGCGAATATTTGAGCCGTATTGGTAAGAAGCTTTCCAAATAACATGCCAACACCATTTAAAGTGTCATTCTCTGTTGCTAAAATATATGGTTCTCTTGCACCTTCCCAATCAAAGGAGGAGTTAAGCATCGATTCTGGGAAATCGCAGTTTGGATATGCATCTGTCCATTGTCTTTGTCCTTGAAATCCTCCTACAATTGCATTATGTCCTACTCTTTCTTCTTCACAGCCTGACGGAAGGTTTGGATTACCATTAAATAAATCCTTTATAATGCACATCATTTTTACAACAAATTCCCAATCCTTTTCTTTTTGCTCTGGTGAGGTCTGAAGGTTTGTTGGGTTTTTATCAAAACCTTCCAAACAGTTTGCTTTTGTCCAAGCCAAAGCCTTAGTAAATTCTTCTTCATTATAAATTCCTTCAGACATACGACGTAGAATTTCTACTTCATCCACAGATTCCACCCGTAGCCCCAAATACTCTTCAAAGAAATCAGTATCGATAATGGAACCGGCAATTCCCATGCAGATTGAGCCAATTTGTAGATAAGATTTACCTCTCATCGTTGCTGCTGCAATTGCAGTACGTCCAAAACGAAGTAATTTTTCTTTAACATCCTCCGGAATCTCAGTATTATCTGCATTCTGTACATCATGTCCATAGATACCAAAGGCTGGTAAACCCTTCTGCGCATGTGCCGCAAGTACCGCTGCAAGATAAACTGCTCCCGGACGCTCCGTCCCATTAAAACCCCATACACCCTTAATCGTCATCGGATCCATATCCATGGTCTCCGAACCATAACACCAGCAGGGCGTTACTGTTAAGGTAATGTCTACTCCCTCTTTCTTGAATTTCGCTGCACAGGCTGCTGCTTCCGCTACTCGTCCGATCGTGGTATCCGCAATGATTACCTTAACCGGTTCTCCATTGGAATATTTTAAATTTTTCATCAATAGGTCCGCTGCTGCCTTTGCCATATTCATGGTTTGGTCTTCCAAGGATTCCCTTACTTTTAATGCTCCTCTACGTCCATCAATGGTAGGACGGATTCCGATTACAGGGTAATCACCGATTAATCTACTATTTGCCATATGTACATACCTCCATATTATTTTTCATATTATTTTTCATATTATTACTATATCATTGATACAACCTGATATCTTGTGTTATAATAGCAAAAAACATAACAATATTCACCTAGGAGAACATTATGCATTATGTTAATTATCACGAAGACAAAATCAGGGGAACTCGTGCGTTTCCAATAGAATACTATTATATTGATCATCAGCACCTTCGGTATTCCATGCCCTATCATTGGCATATGGAATATGAAATTATTCGCATTTTAGAGGGCTCCTTTACCGTATCTCTTGATAAAAATGAATTTACGGTTGAAAAGGGGGATATTATCTTTATTTCTGATGGTACACTTCATGCAGGAATCCCTCATGACTGCGTCTATGAGTGTCTTGTTTTTGATCTGAACTTAATATTAAAAAATCATGGGATATATCAGAATATGATTCAAAATCTAAATAATCATGGAATGATAATTAACTCCTATATCCCAAAGAGCAATCGAAAATGCCATCAGATTGTAAAGGATTTGTTCGATGCAATGGCAAAGAAAAAAGACGGTTATCAATTAATAACCCTAGGCACCCTCTATCAATTTCTGGGTACAGTATATGAACAAGGACTCTTTACAACAGATTCGACCCCAACGAGTAATGACTATAACCGAATCCTTAATTTGAAACGAGTATTTGAACTAATAGAGACCTCCTATTCCTCCGTTCTTACCCTGGAGCAGCTTTCCCATTCAGCTGGTATGTCCCCTAAATATTTCTGCCGTTTCTTTCAGGAAATGACCCACCAGTCTCCTATCAGTTATTTAAATTACTACCGGATTGAGCAAGCCTGCTTTCAGCTGTTAACAACAAATCTTCCGATCACAGAAATTGCGCTTAATTGTGGCTTTAATGACCTAAGCTATTTTATAAAAACCTTTGGAAAGTATAAGGGTATCACGCCAAAAAAATATAAAAAAATAGGGACAGATGCTTAAATAACTGCTTCTGCCCCTGAACTTATTCAGTATTTCACATGCCTCTGACCCAGCTTTGTTAAAACGTATATAAAATAATCATTCCCTTATACTTGCATGTCACTAACATAGTTACATTGTCGTTCCGCTATATATTCTTTTTTAAGAATATCCACCATTGTTCGTCAAAATGATCGATAAAAATCTCCTTACAAAGATTAAGCTCCGCCAACCATTTTCTTACAACCGGCATAAAATTCTCAAATAGCTCTGCTGGATATCCCCAGTCTAAATCCAGTTGAAACATATAATGATTAATTGCAATAATACCATCCTCTTTTAACGTTTCCAATAAATATCCGATGAGACCTAGAAATATCGGTTTTACATTCTGTTCCAGAGTTTCTTGTCTTACTTCATTTTGCATTATTTCAATCATTTTGGGTAAAGTTTCCATCCAGTCAGAATAAATGGTATCTACTCCAACCTGATCACATAAAATAGCTTGAACAACATCATTTACTCCATGCTGAAACGCAATGATGTCCGCGGCCTTACCGCCAACATGTTTCTTTATGTTAATGGCATCATCGTCTACCAAGATTACCTTTAAGTCAAGATCTTTCGTCTTGCTTAATAAACTTTCATTCAGTAATTTATTCATATTTGCAGCTATGTAAACACTACCCGGATTGGAGCAAGCCATTGCTTGTGGAATCATATCAGCATCACCCGAAGCAACTTCTAATAACGTAATAGGATTTTCACCGTAAAGTTTATGAATTAGCTCTGCCCATTTTGAACGGAAGAACAACTCATTAATGACTGTAAAATTCGCTATCGGTTTCTCTAATAATGCCAGCATTTGGCTTCTTCTATCCTCAGCAGGAATCGAAAGATAGTCGATAAATTCCCTCTCATTCAGATATTTTTTCGCATTTTCCTCTGATAGAGTCTGCTCATTAAATTGATCCAGTGCCTTCATAAAACCCTCCCTTTATAATTAGAAACATTAGAAATTTAACTTATTTCTATGGCTGTTTTACGAAAATAATAACATTATTTTCCATGCTTGTCAAAGTCTTGATACAGCTACATCCTAGTTAATTATTTGGTTCTAAATCAGAGGGAAAATTAATCTTACTCTTCTCCAATCTATTTAAAAGAAGCAAATAACTATTTTCGCAACTTGTAATTTATGGTACAATTATGCAATATTGTCAATTAAATGGATAAAAATAGTTAGGCTAATTATGAATGAATAATTCGCGAGTAGGTGAGAATATGGACAATTATCTTTTGGAAATCATTAAGAATACCACCGAATATATTGAATGCAATCTTCTGGAGGCAATTAATCTGGACAGCATCTCTGAAAATGTTAACATCTCAAAATTTCATCTACTACGCATATGGAAGGGTGCTACGTCGACCGGTTTAATGGAATATGTACGAAGAAGGAGAATTGCTTTATCTTTGGGTGATTTGATGAATGCTCGTAATACGATCGAATTTATATCAGACAAATACTCCTTTGGATGTGAACGTACTTATAACCGTGTCTTCAAAGAAGAATATCATATTACACCAGCAAAGTGGCGTCGCAATCCCTGTCCTTTACAAATTCTAGATCATTTTAATGCTGATTTTATGAACTGTGCCGGAGAAGGAATCATATTTTTTCGATCAATATCTGTATTACCGGCTTTCTCTATTGCTGGAATTGAATATGAAGTTGATGTTGAAGAAAATAATAGAAATCAGATTGCAAACCAATATGGAGTTAATTTCTTCTACAATCACCGACCCGAAGTTATTAACCCCATTGAAAAGGATGTTTATATCGGTTTTACGATAGTTCCGGAGAAGTTTCGTGGTTATACACTTTATCAACCCTCCGTTCAAATCAACCAAAACAGTATTATAGCCCAGGATATGAAAATCAAGCATATTAAACCACATAAATATGGTGTCTTCACCTACATGGGACCCCATCGTCCCGAAGAGATTTCTTCAAAAACTTTGGAGTCCATTTGGAGCTACATAGCTGAAACCTGGATGCCAACTATACAGTTCAATTTGAATGAATTTTTTCATTTTGAATATATCAACTATGCAAAGTGCAATAAACATTATTGCGAATGTGATTTATATTATCCAATCTCAGTACTATAAGCTTTCTACCTTAATATTTGATACTACAGCGGATATCTGCTGTTGATTCACTAATTTATTCATATATTTTAGGATGTCTATTCTATAAATTGAAAACATTTTAGTCAACAACTCATTCTTTGCTCCCTGTGGCAAGACATCCAGCGCGGCGGTAAGCATTTTATTCGGTACCTCCTCCATACCTAGTAATAGCTGCGCCAGCTTTCCAGTTTTATCATCTGTCCCAGATATCGCAAGGAATAGCTTCGGCAAGATATTGCCAATTAATAGGTTATAATCAATTTCTTTCAAGGTTATCTCTACGATGAGCATCTCATATTCAGAATTGCTTGATTCTTGTATCTTCATATCGAGAATTACCAATGCTATATAATTACCTTCAAAATATTTATTGATTGACTCTGTTATTTTGTCAAGGTTATGTGTTATCAAATCAAAAGAGACCGATGCCATTGTTTTCTGAGGAATTATTTTAATTAAACCCTTTGCTATCCCATTGGTAACTTTGTTTTTAACCAGAAGTTCATTCGCAATCTTAGTGGACATCTTGCTATCCTCTGTAACATTTTTAAATAGATCCGGTAATAAGCGTATTGCGATTTTCTCATAATCTACCTTGATAAGTTTTGCTTTTAGTTTTAACATAATCTCCTCCTTGTTTCAATCTTAATATAATTATTGGGCCATGGATAAAACCAAGTAAAAAGTTCATCTATATTATCTGATTAGTTTAATGAAATCTTTTTCTTGCATGTTTCTTAATAATATTGCTTCTAATTTAGGTATCGGATCCCCATGAAAATGTAGCTTTGTGACCTCCTTCTCCCACCTTTCGGAGGTACTGTATACAAAGGTGGACCAATTCGGATTTAAATACTTACCGTTAATGAAGGCGGTGATATATAGGTTTTCAAGGAGGAAGTCGAAGGCTTTATCAAAAATCTTTGTTTCCATTCCGGATTTCAGCTTCAGCTCCTCTTTCTCGGCGGTTTCCAAGCTCTTAAGTAATTCATAGATTTGATTGCTGTTTAGATCCATTGCTTTTTTCGGTTTACATTTTCTTAAAAGAAGGTAAGCCTCCCTCGAGAGATACGTCGATCTCTTTTTAAAGGTTTTGCAATAAAATATCTCATGTAAATCAATCAATCCGGTAAGGTTCCCCCAGTTGTAACCCAAGGAACTTAAGGAGGGTAGCTCTGCATTCGTATTACATAAGAGAATCCCATTCAAGTTGATAAAATCCAGCAATTCCTCTTGTCTTACTAAGCTGCTTTGTCGAAACACCTCAGGCTTTGTGACTTTGGAATGAAGAATACTACCACAGTCTTTGCAGATAAGGTATACTACAGTGGAACAAGCATACGATGAATGATATGCGAACTCATCTGCAAATATACTTCCTCCTCCTAATTGGTAGCCTGTACCAATATTAGTGCTCTGGCAGTAGGGGCATTGGGTGATATTAATTGCTTGCATGGGAATTGACCTCCTGATGATAATTTTACGAACAGTTAAGGTAAGTTATTGAATAGATTTTATTACATCTATAGTATATATAGAGTGTAAAATTTAGTCAATCCAGCTCTTGATTAATATTACATTTATGCTATAATTTAGGAAATGCAGTAAATTTATTACTTCCCTAAAATAATGAAAATCAAATAACGGCAAACTTATTAAAAAATAAGGACGCAAAGCCATGGGTCTAAAGGATTTCTCCCAAGATTGCCAGGTTGCTAAGTTTATGCTTATAGATAGATGGCAGTTCTTAGTGCCGTTTATCTATTTTTAATATTAGGGCATAACGAAGGAGGTACTATGTTTAACAATGTACATATCGTAGGAGTCGGTTCCTATCACCCGCAAACGAAAGTAGATAATGAGTTTTTTATCAATCATTTCAAAAGTTATCAGCTCGAGGAACATACAGTAGGCTTATTGAACAAATTAGGCAGAGAAACCAGAACCATAGCCGAAGAAGATGAAACAAGTTTATCCATGGCTGTTGAAGCTGCTAAGGAGGCTCTTGGCAATTCCGGACTAACTTCGGGGGATATTGATATGATAATCTCCGTCTCAGATACACCTGAATATCTATCACCGTGCTGTGCTCTCTTAATCAAGAATAAAATTCAAGCCGAAAATGCACATGCCGTATTTGACATGAATTCGAACTGTATCGGCATGTTAACAGCAATGGACACCGCTGCAAGATATATGAAAACAGATATTAAATTCAAAAGAGTACTCATTGTTGGTTCCTTACTAATAAGCCCTCAGGCAAGACTTGACGATATGATTGCTTATGCATGCACTGGGGATGGTGCTGCTGCAATCCTACTAGAGAGAAAAGAAGAAGCTTTGGAAAGAGGCCTGCTTGGATCGAGGATGTTTACCGATGATGCCTATTACTGGTCAATTACGATGCCCGCTTGTGGAATTTCGAAAATCTCTAACGAAGGAATATGTGATGAGGATAAGAAAATGCTGTGGAAGCCTTTCGATTTTAGCTTTCTATCCGACAAATGGTCCGAGCTTATATCGAATTTATTATCTGATTATGACTATAAGCCAGCCAATGTGTCTCATTATTTTATGTCACAATTTTCGAAAGCTGATCTTGAGCTTACAATGGAACGCCTTGGAACAGATATGAGAGATACCATTTATATAGGTAATAAATATGGATATACCGGATGTACAAGTCCCATCATGGCACTTGACGACAGACTCAAAACAGAACTGTTCAAAGATGACGATATTGTTATATTCTGTTCTGTTGCCTCGGGCTATTCTATGACAGCCTTATTATATAAGTGGTAATAAAATGGTAGTTAATACAAAGGAGGATATATTATGTCAAAGGATGGAGATACCATCATACAATATCAACTAAAAACCTTGAAATTTGTCCTGATTATATATTCAATAAGCGCTTTTTTAGCAACATCCCTATTTGTTTTCTTGAAGTTAGTCGGTTTCTATCATGAAATCCAATGGGCATCCTTAGTAATATTATCAGTAATCGTAGTAGTAGAGCTAACTACCTTTAAATTGATGTACAACGTTGTTATTAAAGATAGCAAACTTAACGTAAAAGCTTTTATAGCTCTAAAGACGATTATATTACTGTTTTCTTATATTAATTATCTAGTCATATGTTTCATCGTACCTTCAAAGGAACTTTGGATCTGTGTGTTTTATTTTATAATACTTGGAACTCTATTCCTCGATATTAAAATGAATACTGCTTCCATCTTACTTGGAATTATTTCTCAAGTCATATTATTCGTATTTAACCCATTAACTCTACCCGGGAAAGAATTCTTTATAAGAGAAATAATCTTAAGGGTTGTAGTAATAAGTTTAATCTCCACCGGTATATACATATTCACCTACTTTGCTTCCAGTTTATTAAAAATGGTAGAAGGTCATCAAGATGAGTTAAGAAAAAACAACGAGCATATAACGAACTTATTTTGTAAGGTATCTGATTATGCGCAATCCCTTCTCGCCTCAAGTGAAAATCTATCCGAAATTGCAACGGAGGAGAGTGTTTCCATCGAGGAGATTGCAAGCACAAGTCAAGAGGCAACACAGGATTCTGATATGATGTTGAAGGATATTAATGAAAACAATAAAAGTATTAAACAACTATTAAATACGAATGAATCTATCACCGCAAAAGTAAAGGATACAGAACAGGAATCTACTAAGTTAATAGAAATGTCAAATCAGAATGAAGACGCTCTAAACGAGACTTTAACAATTATAAACGGAATAAAGGAAGGGATAGACAATACCCTTACTGCTACGAATATACTAGAAGAGAAATCCAGGCAGATTGACGAAGTATTACAAATCATTCGCCGTATTTCTGCACAAACTAATTTGCTTGCGTTAAATGCCTCCATCGAAGCCGCAAGAGCAGGGGAACAAGGAAAAGGTTTTGCCGTTGTAGCCAATGAAATTAGAAGTCTTGCTGAGAATACCCATAAATCCCTTAATGATGTGGCTTCCATTACACAAGAGTTCAAAGAAAGAGTCAGCCAAGTTGAAGATCTGATGATTGAAAATACAAATAAAGTAAGTCACGGTAGTACGTTATTAAATGATGTAGTCCATAATGTGAAGGATATGATTAATGGTCTTAAGGACTCTGGCAAAAATATAAATGAAATAAGCAGCCTTACCCACACCATGCTCTCAGAAACTCAAAACGTAGTAGAATTCAATTCAAAAATCTCTGAATCAACGAATAAAACAATAAGTAATTTTAACGTTGTATTTTCTGCAATTAACCAAAATCTCGCTATGAGTGAAGAACTTGCAAGTAGTGCTGAGACATTGAGTACGATCGCTGAAGATATGAACAATCTAATTAATTAATTTATTTGTAAGCAATAAGATAAAGTATCCGTATAACATAGTCGGGTAGCAGAAAAAGCTCAGCAAATGCTGAGCTTTTCATTATTTCAAACAATTCTTCTTACCCTCCAAATTACACCTGTATTCGGAACTATCCTTTCGAGATCGTTTTGGTCACTAATTCCATTATCCAATACATATAAGTCTCCATTCGGACCAAACTTAACATCGACTAGCCTTCCAAATCCTCCTGCTCCACTAATACTGGCTGGTAGACCGGATTTATTGCTAAGAAAGGTAGTCACTTGACCGTTACTCATGTTAATCCTCGATACTCGGAAACCTATTCCTTCCGGTGGCGCCGACTCCCCCATTGTTAGGGCTCCAAGACTGCCAAATTCAGATATATAAACGTCTCCATAAGGACCAAAATTATTATTATAATTAAAATCAAATCCCATTATACTGGAATGAGGCTGGAATTCAGCGAAAGGTTTCGGGGGAATATTGGGATGCTCCGTTAACAAGAATTCAAGTGGCCGTCTACTCTCAGAATCAAATCTAGGCGAGGTTACCGGTTCTCCAACGCAATAATCCGGCCATCCATACCAAACTCCCGGTGTTACAACGTGAAATTCATCCGGTGCATTTGCTATCGGCCTACTTCCCCTTACGTCATAACCCCGATTTGCTGCAAACAAATTAAAATTCCGATCAAATTTTATATGGATGGGATTGCGAAATCCCCAGGCAACAAGTTCAAGATTTGTACCATCCCGATTTGCACGTAATATACTACCTGATGCCTTAATAACACCTTTTTTTATTTCATTTTCTGCATTTGGCACTCCATAAGGGGAAAAGGCTCCTGTAAATACTGTTTCCTCATTTGCAGAGAACAAATTATTTGATTCGAAGTTCTGCCCATTCATAGTTATATTAAAAGCCGGTTCATCACTAAGTAATGGATGACTATAAACCCAAGGATTATCCTCTCCCACTACTCCCGAGTTTGTTACCGTACCCTGTCCAACATATATTTTACCTTCGGGGCCAAATGCTACATTGCTGCTGGCATAATCACCATTGCAGGGTAATCCTGATAAGATATCCTGCCTGATTCCATTGGGACGTAATACCGTTATTTTCCCTCTATTGGATACATAAATATTCCCGTCCAGAACGTTTATTCCAGTTATCGGTACTTGAAAATTGTCTGCTATCGTATCAAAACCGTTATTCGTTAATCGTAGTATACTCGGATTTCCAGATATAGCACCTGAGAGTGCGATATATAAATCATTCGTCTCAGTAAAAACCATTCCGATCGGGGAATCCAATCCAAGAGCAAAGATCTCTATGTTATATTCAGGTGGTAAATTTATTTCCAAAGGATTAATATACCTTAAAACATTAGAATTAATTTGACTGTAAGCTTTCAGTTTAAAATCTGCTCCCATATGATGTTTCATACTATAATCCCCATACTAATTGATTTAGTATATTCTATTCATTTTCATTCATTCGGTATACAAATAGTTTCCTCCTATCAAGGTAAAACTCTACTATTATTTAATAACTGTGAAAACCAGTGTTGCATAACCTGTGCCTACTGGGCACACTTAGAAAAAAGCTCAGCAATTTGATCTGACCCCCATAATTTAGACTTAAATCTAACTTATGGGGGTCAGTACAAATTGCTGAGCTTTTTATTATGACATTATTTTGTTTTATTATGACATCATTTTGCTTTATCCTGATATAATTTTGTTTTATCTGAAATTATTTTGTTTATCTTGGCTTTATTTTGTTTTATTCTAAAATTATTTTGCTTTATAACTATCTTTTGCAATCGGATATGCCTTTAGGAAAGCTTTTGTATTATATTCAGAAGCTCTTGTATGATCACTAAAATCCTTTGCATTCTTTAAAAAATAATCATACACTAACACCTGTTCGCCGGTGTTCATAATCGGATCATCCCAAGTTAAATCAATATTGTACCATTTCCCATTCACCTTGACGATATTCCAGGCATGTAACCCGCCACCAGCTGTACCGGTTATAATTTTACATTCTATCCCTGCATCCGTGAACATCCGGTAAGCTGCCAATGCATATCCTTCACATACCGATGATTTATTAATTAATGCATTATAAGCAGTATGCTTTTTTAATGTTTGATCATAGCTGGTTCTTTTTATAATATAATCATGGATGGCCTTAACCTTCTTGTAATCCGAGGCATCCTCCAGATCTAATGCTTTAAGCACGCTCTCTATCTTGGTGTCTAGTGTTTTCTCCTGTTTTACGGTTGTACTGTATTGGGCTGAAAATGTGAGACTTGCGGTATCACTTAAACTTCCCCAGCTCCATTCAGAACGCCAGCTCTTAACCGATAATTTCAAATAGTCACTATCTTTTGATGTTGCTTTATCATCGAGCACTGTGGCAGGTAGGAATAGGTCCGTGTCGGTTCCTATTTTTTTCATCGTTGCTTTATCCATCTCAATTGTAAATTCCTTTTTGTGAGATAATAAATTCTGCTTTATGATGTTATATACTTTATCTGGGGTTGTATAGGTTTTTGCACTCACCTGCGTCGGCGTTGTACTAAATATTAATATTAGAATAAATGCAATTATTTTTTTACCCATGAATTATCTCCTATATGCTAAATTTGTCGAGTTACATTTACCTAAAGTTACAAATTTATATCATTGATTTTATATAGAATAACAAGTGATGTCAATAGGGTAAGCTTGGGTATGTAATAAACCCCTAATCCTTCAACCTTTAAGATAAGCGTAAACAAAAGATTTTCTCCTAAATCACATATAAAAAAACGCTCTTTACATAATGTAAAAAGCGTAATAATCAGCTTCAATATTTTCTACTTCTCTTTATGTGATTGAAGATACTTTTTTATACCTTTGAAGGTATCCTCACTGATGATATGTTCAATTCTACAGGCATCATCTTCCGCTATCTCAGGAGATACCCCTGCCGTTTCCATCAAAAAGGCTGTTAATAACTGATGTCTTTCATAGACATTATTGGCTTTATCTTTGCCTTTCTCAGTCAATTTAATACTTCCGTCCTCATCTGTTACAATAAAGCCATCTTCTTTTAGAATTCCTACAGCACGACTTACACTCGGTTTACTAAAATTTAATTCTCTGGCAATATCTATAGATCTGACAGAGCCACCTCTCCTGCTCAATACCAGTATTGTTTCAAGATAATTCTCACCAGATTCATACATATTGGTTCCTCCTAAATAAATAATACCTGTATCATAACGTATTTCAAGGGAAGATTCCAGTAATTTTTTTAAAACAGCTTACGTTTGATTTTTTCAAAATATCTTACGATAATATAATAAGTAATGTAACGTATTATTCCTATTAATCAATAATCACTACTTGACATATCATAATTTTACCTGGCGCACTTTTCTTCCAATATCTCTGTCAATGCATTTCCACTACTTGTATGGCAGCGCACAACATCGGCATTACACTTTTCAGCCTCTGATAACACACAACGTGCCATCTTATGCGATACCGTATTGGTAAATAATACAATCAGATCAGGGCTTCCAATCTGCTCCTTTAAATTCGCAGCCATCTGCGTGAATACCTTTGCTTTGCACTTATATTCTTTGCATATTTTCTTATACTGACAGACCATCCGGTCATGTCCTCCAATTATCACAATACTCATATAAATAATCCTGCCTTTCTTAAGAACCTGCAAATTTTGGGCCGCAGGCACAAAGTTGCGTATGAAAAATCATAATTTTTCACACGATTCACCTCCTACTAATGTAATATGTATAAGGCTACTGTAAATTGTTTCTGTTTCAATCCATACATAGGGGTATTTCCCCTATCTTGTAAGATTTCCTGTTTACAGCAGCCTCTATGTATTTATACTGATGCCAATGCCTTACCCATTTCTATGCAGGCTTCTACTGCTGTATTATCCGGGGTATTATTAGCAATAATTCCTTCTCCTCCAACGATTACAGCTCCTGCATCTATCATTCTTTCTTCCCAATCACGCATCCACTGCCCATCGCCCCAGTCATAAGAGCCGAATAATCCGATTTGCTTACCGGCTACAAATTTCTCTACTTTATTAACGAAAGGTTCCATTTCATCTTCCTCTAATACTTCACCGCCCATAGCCGGACAGCCAAGTGCAAAAACAGATGCTTCCTTTAAATCCTCCAAAGTAACCTTCGAAATTTCAAGGACCTCTGCCTGCTTTCCTGCTTCTTCAATGCCTTTTCCGATGGCTTCTGCCATTTCCTGCGTATTGCCGGTTTGTGACCAATAAGCTACGATTATTTTATCCATAATAATTCCTCCTTTTGTGTAGTTGATTAAACTGCAATCAATTGATTTAAATTAAAAGTATTATTTCCTGTCTGATATTGATTTAGAATTCCATTAATACTCACACCGCTTAGTACCAAGTGTGTTACTAATTCTTTTGCCTTCTTATATTGATGAAAGGTATCCAGTGCCCCTTGAAGATCGCTATATACTTTCCAATAACCTGAGTATAATGAGTTTCTTCCGTAATTCTCCATGAAACCCACGACATCAGCCACTGGATATCCTAAAAGGAGTCCGAGTTCATGCGGAAACTGGCTTCTTTCCTTCTTATGAGCTGAAAAGCGATGTGCACATCCTTCCAGAATGTAGTCGGTATCCATATCACCATAACCAAGCTTTGTCATAAGTAGTTGAATCTCCTGCCTGTTAATATACGAGCACAATTCGTCCTGCTTATATAACAATAGTGTGATTCTCTCATCTTCCATATAAATACATTTTACTTTAATAAATGATTGCCTGAATATTTCCTCTATTTTTTTCATATTCGAACTATGTGTTATTAGTATATTTGATATTTTAATTCCGGTAAGAAGTGGTGCGCACTGCTTTGCGATCTGCAGACTCAATGCTTGACTACTCAATGAATTATTTATTTGAATTACTCCGTTATTCATAAAACCTCCTTTCTTGATAGTTAGCATATGCTAACTACTACTATTATAATAAAGTATTTTTCATCAATAATCAAGAGGCTTATTGGTCACTTTTTATCATTAAGCTGTTTTTATTTAAGGTTCCTATAAAATGATTACCCAATCCAGTGGTTTGGTTTGTATCTTGATGTTATCTATTTATGTATTGATGTTATCTATGTATAGACAATTTCTTCGAATAAGACGATGAGTCCGGGGGTATGGTTAAAAGCATACCTCCGAACTCATTCGATTTAATTTTAATTTTTTTATATCCCCTATGCCTTTACAGCTCCATTGGTAAGCCCACTTACAATATACCGCTGCATACTAACAAAGATGATAATTACCGGAGATATCGCAATAATACCAAAAGCCATGGTCGAATTCCATAAGGTCTGATACTGCTGTACATAGTTATAAATACTTGAGGTAATCGGTCGCATAGTTGGATTCGTTATGAAGGTGATTCCATAAATTAAATCGCCCCATGCATACATAAAGGAAAAAACTGCTGATACTATGATGCCTGGGCGGGCAATCGGAAGCATAATCTTGATGAAAGCCTTTAAATGTCCACAGCCGTCCATCTTGGCGGCCTCATCAAGCTCCTTTGGGATTGACAGAAAATAGGTCCGCAAAATGATTACGGAGAACGGAATTCCAATGGTGGCATCTGCTATAATCGGAGCCAAGTACTTATTCAACAGATCCATTCCTGAAAACATAATATAAAGAGAGGTTAACACTAAAGTTGACGGGAGCATCTGCGTAATCAAGAATAAAAGAATAATTACTTTCTTTCCCTTGAAACGAAATCTTGCTAATCCATAGGAAGCTGGAATAGATAACACTGTGGAGATTGCCATTGCACCTAAGGATATAATTAAACTGTTTTTAAAGCCGATAAAGGTATCACTGGAAGAAGCCAGCTGTTTGATATATGCTTCTAAGGTAAAGTTCTTCGGCCATATAGGCGTTGGAATAGAGAAGATTTCTACCTGAGTTTTAAATGAAGTTACCAGCATCCAGTACAGTGGAAAAATGAATATCGCAAAAACGACAAATCCCACAATGCTTAGTATAATCTTATTCCGTTTCTGTTTTGATATTTTAATCATACTACATCACCTCATCATCTTTAATTAGTCGAATATAGAAAAATCCTACCACAAGCAAAATCAAGAATAATATATTTGCTGCTGAAGCGCCTTGACTAAACTTAAATTCTTCAAAGGATAATCGGTAAGCATAAGTAGAAACCAATTGTGTAGAATTTACTGGTCCACCCTTCGTCATAACCCATACCAAGTCAAATACTTTAAATGTATAAACAAATCCTAATGTTAAAACGGACATAATCGCCTGTTTAATCATTGGAATAGTAATCCGAAATAATGTCTGGATGCCATTGGCTCCATCGATACTGGCACTCTCATAAACCTCATCGGGAATTGTCGTCAGTCCGGTAAGTATCAACATCATATTAAAGGGTATCCCGATCCAGATATTTGCTACAACAATCGCAGCCATAGCGGACCCGGAGTTCAGAAGCCATTCCACAGGAGCATCAACTATTCCAATCGTCATAAGAAACTGGTTTATGATTCCCCCACTAACCGCGAACATAAATTTGAAAAGTAAACCTGCAACCGTTACCGGCAATAGCCACGATATCATTGTTACTCCACGAAAGAACGAACAACCGGGGAACTTTTTATTAAATAACAGTGCCAATCCAAAGCCTATAATGAATTGACAAACAATAGACCCAATGGTAAATATTAGAGTCTTTCCGATTGAATTAAGTAAAACGGAATTTGGATTTGTAAATAATTCTATATAATTATCGAACCCAACAAATTTTTGCGCTGCTTTATTAGAAAATGTATATACATTAACATTTTTGAAACTCAGAATGACATTCTGAACAATCGGATACCCAATAAACACCAGCATATAGATTAAGGCAGGAAAGGAAAATGCCCATCCCAAAAATGCACCCGACATATATTTATTTTTTCGCCTCATCCGAATTTCTCCTCTCTTTCCTAACCTGTAGTCCATAAAGATACACCTTAGATGGAAAAGCAGGCACACGGCTGCGTACCTGCTTTGTTCATCCCACGAAAGCTTATTCTACAGCATCTACTGCTGCTTGTGTATCTGCTGCTGCTTTTTCCGGAGTCTTTGCGGAAGTCATTACTTCCTGGAAGCCTGTTTGGATTGCTGCTGAGTAAGACGGCCAAGATGCTGACGGTCCTCTAGGAATTGATGTCTCCAACTGTTTAATAAATGCTGCTTGGATCGGATCACTTGTCCAGTATGTATCATTTGCAGCTTCTGACTTAGGAGGGAAGGAACCATATAACTTCATAGCCTCTACCATAACTTCCGTTTGATCATAATATTTAATAAAAGCAATTGCTCCACTCATATCTTCTTTATTTACTGCACCCATGTTCTCGCCACCAAGAATGGAAGTAGCTTGCCCAGAATTCGCATCGAACTTCGGTAATACGGTAACACCATAATTTAACTCAGGTGCATTGGCTGCAATACCAGGAATCTGCCAAGGACCGTTCTGTTGCATTGCGAGGTTACCTGCGATAAAGTTATTATTAACATCGGACTGCGTCCAGTTAACAACTTCCTTTGTCCAAGAACCAGCGTTGATCATATCCTGCATTAATTGGTATGCTTCGATACCACCAGTGATATCGGTATAAGAGCCACCAGCAGTATAAAGCCATTGCAGACACTGGAAGGTACCTTCATCTGTGTTTGTAGCTGCATTACCAAAGCCATAAATACCATCCTTGGTTAATGTTGCTGCCATTGTCTTAAATTCATCCCAGGTTGTATTCTCATTCGGATATGCTAAGCTTGCGGCATCAAATAAATCCTTATTGTAGAATAAGGCGGTACAATTTGTTGCAAATGGAACACCATAGTGATTTCCATCCATCATCGTTGAGCTTAAAGGACCTGCAATGTACTCGTCCCAAGCAACATCCTTGGTACCTTCAGAGATATCACCAAATAATCCAAGAGAAATGAAGGAGGCCATATCACAACCGTCTAAGATCACAAGGTCCGGTAATTCGCCTGAAGCTACACCCAAGGTTAGCTGCTTTTCATAATCAGCAAAGGGGACATATACGTGAGATAATACGAATTCCTCTTGAGATGCATTAAAACCATCAATTAATGTCTGCATCATTTGTTTTTGAGCATCTGTTTCAAAGTAATCCCAAATAACGACTTCTTTCTTTTCCACTGTACTTGTAGTAGCATCATCCTTAGCTTCTTCTGTATCTGACGTGGTGTCAGTAGAAGCAGGTTGATTTTCATCTGTAGTGTCAGCTTGCTTCGTACAACCAGCTAACATGGAGATGGTTAAAACCATTGTTAACAATAGCGCCATAACCTTTTTCATAGAAAAACCCTCCTTGTAATATAAATTATAAACGTTTCATTCCGTCTATACTTATATTATAAAGAGGGTTAGAACTTCCGGTAAGTATAATATCCTAAGCATGGTGGACTTTATTCATCTTACTTTTCTTTATATGACTGTATTTTGTACCCTTAATAACTTGCAATTTCCGTTCAGAATTTGATGCTATCTATTATCCGCTTCCTCCATCTCCAGTGTGACACTTTTGCAGATATCCAGCATCGAAGTATCTTCAATCACCACTTCATTCAGCGCTTTACTTAATATGTTCGAGGTCATCTTCCAGGAAGGATAACTGCTCCTTGATATTCCATTATCCATCTGATTAACAAAGACACTATAATAAGGATCCTCCAAGAATGCTTCTCTGGATAAGGTACGTTTTGGTGGAATTGCATCAGAGGCCTTGCATGTAGCCAACATAACCTTGTCTTGGTTGTAATAATCCAAGAATGCCATGGCTCCCTTCACATTCTTTCCTTTAATTACCGCCAGATTTTCACCACCAAAGACTACCCTTCTTTGCCGGTCAACCGGAAGTTCTATGATACCAAAATTGATGCCGGCTTCCTCTAGCATAGGCAATATCCAGGGTCCATTTTCCATCATAGCTGCTTCTCTGCTGATAAACTTCCTAGCAACATCGTTCTGTGTCCAATTAATGCAATCTCCACTAAGTGCACCGTTATTCACTAAGTCATCGATTAAAGAGTATGCTCTTAAGGCATCATCATTTCCTACGGTAGTGGGTGAGGCTCCTGTCGATAAGATCCAAGGTAGAAACTGAAATGCCCCCTCTTCACTATTCAGAGCGCACATGGCGAAACCATATGTCTCACCCTTTGTCAATTGCTTCGCTGCCTCCGAAAATTCTTCCCAGGTCCCAGGCGGATCCAAACCCTCCTCCTTTAATAGATCTTTGTTATAATACAAGGCAACATTATTGCCACAAAAGGGTAATCCATAATATTTGCCATCATAAATTACGGAACTGATTACTCCCGGATAATAATCCTGGAGGTCCTTCTTTTGCATCATATATTCTGTTATATCCTCAAATAAACCAAAGGTAACATAGGAAAGCATATCCGGATTATCGATGATTACCATATCCGGTAGTTCATTTTCTGTAAAACCCATGGATAGTTTTTTGGTGAAGTCCGCCATCGGAACATATTCCCAACTGACCTCATAAGTATTTTGTGAAAGATTAAATTCATATACCAGCTGATCTAAGCTTTCCTGTTGCGCATCAACTTCATAATAGGACCACAAAACCAGCTTCTCTTTTTCTTCATGCTGTTGTTCCGATGCTTCCCCACTCTCACGCTTGGAACACCCCATAAAAAGAACTATAATAAGACTACACACGACATAAATAACACCTTTTTTCATTACATCCTCCCGCCTATGCTTTTCGACTGTCAAAAGCAATTGCCTCCTCTTAGTAAAATTGTATCTCCCGGCAAGTGATAACGAAATTACTTTGATATAAACTGCTGACGAAATTCACCCGGTGAGATGCCATATTTTTCTTTGAATACACGATTAAAATATTTAGAATCGCTATATCCAACTTCACTTGCTATCTCATAGATCTTCCTGTCAGTCCCACTCAGCAGCCGTTTCGCATGACTTAGGCGAAAGTCTTTCAGAAAGATTGAGAAATTCATTCCTAATTCTTTATTAAATAGGGTGCTCAAGTATTCCGGTGTAATATTAAGCTTAAGTGCCACTTCCTCCAGTGTAATGCCCTCGTTGAAATGATCTCTAATGTAGTTGATGGTTCGCTTTATCGTATAATTGCGGATGTCCTCACGTTTCTCCTTTGTATTCATCAGAAGTTGAATGGCCGCTGAATAGGCTTTTTCCAACTCTGTCCTAGTTTTGGCTTCCCCCATCAGGTTTAGTGTATTTATGTTACGAAGTGCCTCATAGGCCTTTGTATCAATCTCCTGCAATAGATTTGCTGTAGCGGTATAAAGCCTCATATAGCCATCTACAATACAGCTAGGTTCATAGGAATTCTTGTTCATGAATGCAAAGAACTCCTTCTCGCACTCCTCGAGTTTTTCATGAGCACCATTACAGATATTTGTTCTGATTTTATTCTCTATTTCAATTGGATAACGATATTCCTTTTTAGGATAATGTTGAACAACCTCTTGCGTTAATAGAATATTATTATCAATTGATAATCCATACCGCATCCTGTTTCTTAATCTTTTATAGGTCTGTGGTAGTTCCTTCGTATTTCTGAGAGGTTCTATACTCCATAGAGCTTGACCCTCTTTCCCTTTCATCGGAAGTAAAAATCGTCGTTCAAAATACTCTATGATTTCCTCATAGGATATCTCACCTGCTATTAAAGTAACGATTTCTTTCGTAGCCTCCACATGAAAGGTATAGAAAATAGCATTGGGGAACCTCTTATGGAGTAATTGCGTTTTCTCGATATATTCTGAGCTGTAAGTTGCTTTCGCTCCTCCGATATAACCCAAAAGCATGATATATGACATCTTATCTCGAAAACCACAGATATAGTTCAATGTCTCCTCATCATATTCCATACTTCCCAAGATGGCATCGCGTATACAGCTTTGTGGTGTTCCTTTCAAGGCAATTTGCTCTTCCAATAGCTTTTTCTCAATCTTCTCCAATAACTCCTGAACATCCTCCAGAGTAATCGGTTTTAGCAAATAATCACTTACCCCGATATGAATTGCCTTCTTCGCATATTCAAATTCCGAGTAACCGCTGAGTATAACGGAGTGTGTTTTACTTCCCAGCTCCTGCAACTTCGTGAGCATCTCCAGACCATCGATTAAAGGCATTCTAATATCGGTAATTACCAAATCAGGCTTCAACCTTAAAATTAATTCAATTCCCTCTTCCCCATTTTTGGCTTCACCAATCACTTGATGCCTTGTATGTTTTTCAATTAGCTTTGACATACCTTCTCGAATTTTAATTTCGTCCTCAACTATTACGATTCTCATCAATACTCCCCCAATCGACTATAGGTAGTTTTAGAGTAATAACCGTACCCATACCTTCAACGCTACTAATCCCCCATTTTGCAGCTTTACCATAATACATATCAATTCGCGAAAATGCATTGTGCATTCCAATACTTCGTCCATCATCAATAATAGCAGTATCTCGGTTATTATATAGCTGAACCACTTCTGACGTCATACCTTTTCCATTATCCTCAATAAGTATGCTAATACTATCTTCTCCTTCTACCCTCATTGCATCAATCCGTATCATACCACCTTGTTCCATACCCTTAAACCCATGGAGGATGGAATTTTCTACAAACGGCTGTAAAATCAACTTATGGATTTTAACGTTCTGAATGGTAGAATCAATATTACAGATACATTCAAAACCATCATTATACCTCATTCGGTAGAGGCTGATATACTTCTCCAACCAATCCTTCTCTTGCCAGATGGGTACCTCCTTGTTACTTTCATTAATACTATACCGTAAAATAACGCCAAGATTTCTTAGCATCGTACTGATTGCATATTCTTCCTTCTCAATCGCCATCCAATTAATCGTATCTAGTGTATTATAGAGAAAATGTGGATTAATCTGAGCTTCGAGGGCTTTTATTTCTGCATCCTTTTGCAGCTGTGTTGCCTCCATTACCTGAAAAATCAATTGTTTCACTTCTTTTGTCATTTCATTGAAATGATTCGCTATCTCACCAATTTCATCCTGCGTTTCAACTATAACGACAGTATCAAAATCACCTGTCTTAACGAGTTGAATTCCCTTAATAATTTTATTTACCGACTCCACGATCTTTTTAATCGTATATACGATTAGTATGGAGGAAAAAAGTAATGTAATTGCTCCACTTAAGGAAAAGATTTTTTGTGAATGTTTAATATCCTTAAGCATGTAATCCAGATCAAACACATTATAAAAGGACCACCCAGTAGCATCATCCTGAAATGAATTAATGGCTATCTTTTTGTTTTTTAATAAACCGGTCACCGTAACAAATCGCTCAATGCCAATATTCGGATCTAATTTTAATCCTGCAAATATCTGCTCAGGGTAAGCGATGACATTCTTATCCTTATCAAGAATAAAGGTGAAACTGTATTCAAGTGCACCTTCATTCCCTTCGTCCACATTACATAAGCTGTCCAGAACTCGTTCATCAATTGTCATAACCGCTGTAGCAATGGCACCGTCCTCTAGATGATTAAAATTAAATATTTGCTTTGATATATGAAATACATAGACATCTTCTCCCTTATCGTCTATTTTCATAGTTGGAGTAATTGCCATACCGGCCTTGTCCTTTGCATTAAGGAAAGGCTGTGTATCTCTGAGGTCATCATAATCCCTCCATATATTATCGATGGAAGAGCCGGTCTTTAAATCGTAGGTAACCGTTTGCCCATCGTTGCAAATGATGCTAAGGCAACGAATACCATCAACCGCACTGATATATTGCTTTAACCGATTATTTATATTATTGTACGCTACTGCTTTTTTGATTTCCTTATCATCACTCATAATACGGACATTATTAATTATTTCATCATCCACATAGATTTGATATAAGATATTCGTATATACGTCAATGGACAAGTTTACTCTGTCTACTGTCTGAGAAAGATTATTTACCATAAGCTGATTCACTTTATCGTTGATATATTCTGCATTAAATTTATAAAAGAAAAGCTGAATAATAATTAACGGTATAATAGCGGCAAATACAAAGGAAAATAATATCTTTTGTGATAGTCTTAGACGGTTGTAAAATCCCCGAATTTTCGTATTTTTCTTCCGATTAGAAATACCCACTTTCCTTCTCCCCTCGCGCATAATGCAGTATCCTTTCTCCACTGTATATCCTTACTTTACTGTTACAAAATACCTATGTCAATAGTTCGTGTAATAATAAAAGTATTATATTTTTACTATAAACATAACCCCCAATAAAGATACAAAAATCCAAATCGGGGGCTACGTCTTGAAGTGTTATAGAGTGTGAGAGAAGAAGTTAATTAATACTGAAATATTTTTATTGCATTATCCAGTTCTATTGCATTCTCATTCAAATGATTCACTGCTTGTTTCAGTGTTTCTACGACATTCATCTGCCTGCTAATGGTATCTGTAAGTCCGGTTGTATTCGCTGCTGTCTCCTGGGCAGCAGCCGAGATACTCTCAATGGACTCCAACGCATCTCTTTTTGCTACATTAATATCGATAATGCTCTTTGAAATCTGATTTAATTCCTCCAATAGAGTTTTTACGGCTTCACGAATGATCCCAAATACCTTTATTGTTTCGAATAAAAGCTCATCCTGCTCCTTTACAACGCCCTTTGCCTTTTGAGCCGTATCCAGGGTTTTCGCGCTTTGATTACGGATCGACCCAGCTAGCTTATTAATGTGATTTGCTGTATTGGTTGACTTCTCAGCCAATTTTCTAATTTCAACAGCAACGACACCAAAGCCTTTCCCATATTCTCCTGCTCTTGCCGATTCGATGCTTGCATTTAAAGACAAAAGGTTCGTCTGCTCTGCAATACCATTGATCAGCTCAACAAACTCAGTAATATGTTTTGACTGTTCTTCCAATTCCTTCATATCTGTTACGATATCTTCTGTTATTTGGCTGGTGGCACTGGACTTATTCTTCAATTGACCTGTCATATCAAGACCTATTTGCGAGATATCCTCTGTATTTTTTGCAGATTTCTCTATTTCACCTACGTGTTCCTTCATTGTTTGGATTTTACTAGAGAGGTATTCCATCTGCATCAAGCAATCCTGGGTATCCTGTGCCTGCTGTGCCATTCCCTGTTCAATATCATTGGAAGCCTCCGCTATTCGATCTGATACTTGAATTAAGGTGTCTGAGCTTTGTACTACATCCTTAGAAGAGTGATTGACATCAATACTTACCTTTGACATCTTAATCACCAGTTCCTTCATTCCCATTATCATATTCGTGATACTGTCGGATAAAGTCCCAAATTCATCCTTACGCTTGGTGCTTACACAAAGATTTAATTCTCCTTTGGTTACTCGTTCCAATACTCCGTTGATTTTATTAATTGTATTCCCAATTCCGCTTGCCATGATTAGTCCTGTGACAATTGCTATACTGCTTGCCACTAAAACAAACATGATAATAATATACTTCATCCCTGCACTTTGCTCCAGGATTACCGCCTTTGGAATCAACGCACAGATCAATACCTCTGCGGATTCAATTCTCGTCATTAGGAATAAATCTTCTTCTCCTTTCATAGTTACATAATCAGAGAATTCCGCACCGACTGCCTTCCCAAAAAAAGATTGCTTCGTAAATGAAAAATCCTGCTCTTTTTTATCAGATAACCAAGAGACCGTTACCTCACGTTGGTCAGAAGAAACAAAGCCCATTCTACTTTCCTTATCAATTTGAATTTCACTTAATGCTTCCTTTACAAAATCATAATCTACATCAATCACAATGTAACCGATTGGTAAATTGTTCTGATCATGCAGCCTTTTTATCAGAGAAATGCAGTATTTGTCAGGGTTGCTCTTTGTTAATTGATCCAATGCAGGATGAGCCCCCAACCACACTTTCTCCTCCGCTTTTACTTTGGCAACATCTGTTGAGGCAAGAAACTCATCATACAAACTTGTTGCTAACTCCCCATTGGAGGATAAGCCTAAACCATTTTTGGAAAAGACATAAATATTGGCTATGCTCTTCTCTGATAAGGTAATGGAGAGAATTTTAGATGTAATCTCTTCCTTCCTTTTCTTTTGTTCAATCATATCGAATTCGTATTTTCCCGTGAAATACTTTGATACAATGGAATCAGTGTCAAATTGTAATGCTTTACTTTCAATTGTAGATAATAAAGTATCAAAGTATTTTGCGGTCATCGTCATGCTGGTTTGTGCAGTAGTTTCATATTTTTGTATCATTCCGGTTGAGGCTTTTAGATAGCATATTATTCCTAACAGAAGCATCAAAACCACCGGTATGAGAAAACTGACAATTAATTTATACTTAATTTCATTAAAAACTAGTACTCTTTTACTGTTTTTTCTACTTCTGCTCTTCTTCATATGTATTAGCTCCCCATCACAATTTTTTTTGCCCCACTATCTCATTCGCCTTAACATAACTCCTTCATCCACACCAGCATTTCTCCCGTCCTCCGATTCCCCCAATAGCAGTAAGGAACCGCCGTAAATACACCTGCTTCCCATACAAGCTCGGTTTCCTTATATAGTTCTTCCTCCTGCCAATTGGTATTCAATATTCTTCTACCTGACACCGTCAATACCGTAGTACCACCGAGTAAGTTCTCACAAAATTCTTCCTTAATTGGCTGCTTTGTGTCGATATAAATAGCCGGAAGATTGCTTCCATTGTCTACTTCCTCCAGGCAATAAACCAAAGGACCCTTCTCAATTGCTACCTTTCCGCTATCCTCACGAACAAATGGATTGGCATGGACAAAACGTGCTGGTATAGAAAATTCTAGCTCTATCGAGGTCTCTCCATGTAATTCAAGGTATAGATAACCTTTATCGCTTACGGTATTCTTCAGCTCGACTCCCTCAAGCCAAATGCGATAATCCTTTACATATTCAGGAATTCGTATTGCCATCGTAAGGTCAAGCTCCTCATTACCTTCAATTATAAAATTGGTCTTCCCTTCCTGCGGGAAATTAGTCACGGTGGTTATCGTAATTTCTTTTCCTTTCATCCTAGCACTTGCACTTCCTGACAAGAATAGATTGACCCAGAAAGTATTCTCTGAAGCAAAATAAACATATTCGCCTAAGGATGCTAACGTTCTTGCAATATTAGGGGGACAACAGGCTACCCCAAACCATTTTTGCCTGATGGGCTTCACATGCTCCTTTGATGTACTCTCAATACAATTATCCGGCCATACCTCCAGTGGATTGACATAGAAGAAGCTTTTACCATCCATCGCAATGCCGGAAAGAACTGTATTGTATAACACTTTTTCTACGATATCCATATACCTACTATCCCGAGTAATCTGTGTCATTCGCCTTCCGAACAAGGCTAATCCGATGGAAGCACAGGTCTCCGCATAATTACTGTTATTAGGTAAATCATAGTCTGTAGTAAAACGTTCCAGAATACCTGAGCTACCAATGCTGCCTGTGATATACATTCTACGATATACCATGTTATTCCATAGACGTTCGCAGCTTCCAAGCAGCTCCTGATCCTGATATTCATATGCTAAATCTGCCATCGCACAATACATGTACACTGCTCTTACTGCATGCCCCTCTGCCTTGTGCTGTTTTCTTACCGGAAGATGGGATTGCGAATATATGGGTGTGTACTTCATTAGCTCTGGAAATATATTTTTATACTCTGGATGCTTCTCTTCTTCGATAAAGTAATTCGGCGATGCTCCTCTGCGATCTATAAACGCTTTTGCTTGAGCTAGATATTTGCTATCGTTGGTAACCTCATAGAGTTTTATAAGTGCTAATTCGATTTCTTGATGCCCTGGATATCCTTTTGAATTATTGTTCTCTGAAAATACCTCACAAATCAAATCCGCATTGCGAATCATAATCTTTAAAAACTCGTCTTTCCCGGTAGTTTTATAGTACGCGACAGCTGCTTCAATCATATGCCCTGCTGTATATAGCTCATGCCCCTCCTTCAAGTTAGTAAAGCGAAGAGTTGGTTCCTTGATTGTAAAATAGGTGTTCAAATATCCATCAGCGGCCTGTGCTTTCCCAATCAGACTAATTACTTCATCTGCTGTTTCTTCCAGTGAGGTATCCGGACGGGAGGCTAATGAGAAGGCAACTGCCTCTAACCATTTTGCTACATCGGTATCTTGGAATACCACTCCATGAAAATAACCCTCCTTTAGATTTGCAGTTATTTCAAAATTTTTGATGCTGTGACTTGGCTCGGCATCCTCTACCTTGTCATTTAATATATCCCATTGGTGAGGTATAATCACATCCGGAACTAATTTAACGTATTTGTTCCAAAAGGAATCATCTATCCTGATCTGTTTTAAGGGTAGTACGGTGAGTTTTTGCATAACAATCCTCCTAATTATATGAAACGTTTTATTTGACATATTATTAAATTGCTGAAAATAAAGGTTCTTAATAATATTTAGTAAAACGTTTTTCTTTATATATTAGTTATATCATTTTTCTATACTTTTTCAAATAGTTGCTTTGCTTAAATCCACTTTATATCTAGCATTATCATTGACATACTACATCATACTCTAATTTTCTCACTATTACTCTCGCTTTCAAAATTTAAATCAAAAAATAAAGCATGATTTATTGTTAAATCATGCCTTGACGTATTATATTTTATAAACCATCTCTTATTTTGCTCAGTTAGTGCTTATTATAGTGATTTTATATTTCATTAAAACGTTTTACCAATACTTTCCCTCTCCACTAAATTACACTCAATTTTATGAATATGTTCGTCGTCCCTGTACTGTTTCTTGCAGATTTCGATAATGATTCGAGCTGCTTGTTTCCCTATTTCATTCAAGGGCAATGCCATTGTTGTTAACGAAGGGCGTAAAACCGTGCTAATCTCCTTATTATCCATCCCAATTATAGATAATTCACTGCCAATTTTAATCCCATGTTCATAAGCATAATCATAAATTCCTAGGGCCATGTTATCATTCATCGCAAAAATCGCAGTTACTCCCATCTGCACTAACTGGGCTGTACCCTGATAGCCGGAAGCTCTTACCCAATTCCCCTGGTAAATCAGTTCCGGATTATATAATAATTTATGTTGATAAAGTGCTCTTTGAAAGCCTCTTAACCGTTCCTTCGTATGGATACTTTTATCTTCTCCTGCAATCACACCAATTAGTTGATGACCCTTTTCAATTAAAGCATTCGTTGCATCATAGGCTGCTTTCTCATCATTTAATATGACCGAGGGAATATTATCATCGGAAGCAAATCCATATGCAATTACAACCGGAATTAATAAATCATTTGGTATACAATGGATTTCTCTGTTATGTGCTCCAATATAGATAATGCCATTTACCTGTTTTGCCTGCATCATGCGAAATTCCTCAATTACTTGAGTTTTATAATTCTCTGTTATATAGAACTTATTGCCATATTTTTTATATAGTCTAAGATTTCCTAGCAGAAAGCTATAGCCCATCTCTTCCAGATATGCATGAATACCATCCACTATCTCCGGACAATTAAAGACCGTTAAGTCTTCTGCAATGATTCCAATTGTCTGAGTGGCCTTCTGCTTTAAATTTTTAGCCATGTAATTAGGCACATATTCCATCCTCTTAGCAGTTTCAAGTATTAATTCTCTAGTGTGAGCTTTTACTGATTTCTTATTATTTAACACATTGGATACAGTTGAAATCGAAACATCACAAGCTTTTGCAATTTCCTTTATGTTCGCCATTGGAATCTCCTTTGCATAATAGCCTTAGTAAAACGTTTTATTTTATTATAGCAGATGAAGTATAAAAGTCAAATGATCTCATTTTCAAATGAACATAGTCTCTTTATCAAATAAACATAGTATGATTTCTAAGATTCACAAGAACTCATTCTATGTTCTTATATCCCAATTAGGTTTACTATTGAATTATCAAATAAGAGGAGGTATTTCTATGATAGGTGAACAGGTTTTGGTAAGTACCGTTTTTATAGCAGGATTACTTTCGTTTTTTGCACCCTGCATCCTTCCCTTATTACCAGTTTATATCTCGGTATTGTCTTCAAATTCAAGTGGATCCGAGGATCACCAACATTTTATAACTGTTGGTAAGTTGAAAATTAACCTGAGATTAGTTTTTAAAACAGTTATTTTTGTATCGGGTATTTCGACAAGTTTTATCCTTTTAGGCTTTGGAGCCGGTGCGCTTGGTTCTGTTATTAATACAAAATGGTTCCTAATGTTTTGTGGTTTCATCGTTGTGTTGTTAGGCTTACATCAAATTGGCTTTTTTCATATCTCTTTTTTAGAAACAGAAAAGAAGGTCCACCTAAAACGGAGTTCAAAACAGGATATTCTCGGAACCTACCTATTAGGATTAACTTTTAGTTTCGGTTGGACCCCTTGTATTGGACCAATTCTTGGAGCAGTGTTAGGCATCTCAGCTAGTAAAGGGCAAGCAGCTTATGGTGGATTTTTAATGTTTGTTTATGCTTTCGGCTTATTAATACCTTTTTTAATATTATCTATTTTCTCAGCCATACTTTTACGTTATGTAAAAAGACTTAATAAACATATGAAAAAAATACAGATCCTCGGCGGTATCATTATTGTTATTATGGGTGTTCTGCTGATGACCAATAACTTAAACCTTTTGGTTACCTTAGTGGAATAAAGGAGTTGAGGTTTGCATTCGTAGGATGAATGCAAGCACTCATTCTCAGAACTTGGAGGTAAATTATGAAAACTATAAAATTATTAATAGTACTTATTACTTTTGTATTTGTATTTAGTGCATGTGCGATAAACAAAGATGCCATGACAACAAATCCCACGGAGCAAACAGACAAGACAACTGGTGATACCACAGATCAATCCGAAATGGGTGCAAAGCTGAACGAAGGGAATCTGGCGCCAGACTTTGATCTAATAGATCTATCGGGTAAAGAACACCTACTCAGTGATTATGCCGGCAAAAAGGTTTACATTAAATTCTGGGCTTCCTGGTGCCCGATTTGCTTAGCCGGTTTAGAAGAGTTGAATACCTTAGCAGGTGAGGATGAAGACTTTGTCATACTTACGGTTGTCTCTCCTGGCTATAAGAACGAAATGAAAGCCGAGGCATTTATTAAATGGTTTCAAGGGGTAGAAAATGTGTCCAATATTAATGTTCTTCTCGATGAAGAGGGGACCTTGGCACAGGAAATCGGTTTACGTGGTTACCCAACTTCCGCTTTCATTGGTACGGATGGTGTATTAGTAAAAACCCAGCCCGGACACGTATCGAACGATGTTATTACTACTGAATTTGAAAGCATCCATTAACGAGTACTGTAAGCTATCTTATAAAATATAAAAACAGAGGTCTGATCCCGCGTCAGCCGCTATAAGAAAGGTGGTCATCAAATGAAAAAATATATTATATTTAGTGTATTATTGGTTTTAGCACTCTTAGTGTCTTGGGGTTTTGCGATAAAGATTAAATCAAAGAATGTGGTCGATATGAATCCAAGTGCCGTTATTACGGCAATGGATACCACCTCGAGATTTCCCCAAAATCCGAATATCGATTTGACCTTTGATAAAAGTAAGTTAAAAGAAATATGGCTTGCAGGTGGTTGTTTCTGGGGTGTGGAAGCCTACATGACACGGATTTACGGTGTTTATGACGTTACTTCTGGTTATGCAAATGGTGATACACAAAACCCTACCTACGAAGAGGTTAGTTATAAACATACCGGTCACGCTGAAACTGTACATGTACTTTATGATCCTGAACGAGTAGATCTGACAACACTGTTGACCTATTACTTTAAGATTATTAACCCTACCGTGCTAAATCAACAAGGAAATGACCGTGGTGAACAATATCGCACCGGCATTTATTATATGGAGGATACGGATAAAGCAGTTATAGAGCAAGTTATGGCAAAAGAACAAGAAAAGTATGAAGACCCCATTGTTACAGAATTCGAAAAGCTTGATAATTTCACTCTGGCGGAAGAATACCATCAAGATTATCTTGAGAAAAATCCAGATGGTTATTGCCACATAGAATTTGATAGTCTTGAAGACCAAAGTGTACCAATTGTTATTGATCCAATGATGTACCCAAAACCAAGCGATGAAGTGCTTAAAACCACCTTAACAGAAGCTCAGTATATGGTCACCCAAAGTGGTGATACAGAAGCCGCTTTCTCAAACGAATATTGGGATACCTTTGAACCTGGCATCTATGTTGATATTGCAACCGGCGAACCGCTCTTCTCTTCCGCAGATAAATATGAATCAGGTTGTGGTTGGCCCAGTTTCACTAAACCAATCGTACCTGAAGTTATCGTAACTTATGACGATACCAGCTTTAATATGTTACGGACTGAAGTTAGAAGTCGTTCCGGTAATAGTCATCTAGGCCATGTTTTTGATGACGGACCTACCGATAAAGGTGGTTTACGTTATTGCATCAACAGCGCTTCCATAAAGTTTATACCTTTTGCTGATATGAAAGCAGCTGGCTATGGATACCTTGAACGTATTGCAAAATAAATACTCCTGATGTAAGATAATATTATATTAACAAAAAGTGGTGAAAACCACTTTTTGTTGCATTGAGAGAAATAAAGAAAACTTGTTTATTATAATCATCATTAAGCCTTATTACGTTTTGTTCATTCGCGTTTTAGCAGATGGGAGTTGTTATGTACAAATTATTATTAATCGACGATGAACCGCTGATCATCAAGGGTATTCGTTCTTTTGTAGATTTTGAAGCCCTTTCGATTACGGAAGTTTTTGAAGCGTCAAACGGGGAAGAAGCCCTTGAACTCTTTCAATTGCATCTACCTGATATGGTTTTAGCAGATATCAATATGCCCAAAATGAACGGTCTTGATTTCGCAGTAGCAGCCAAAACCTTAAAACCAGACGTTAAAATCGCAATCATAACCGGCTACGATTATTTTGATTATGCTGTGACTGCATTAAAATCCGGCATCGATGATTATATATTAAAACCCGTCTCCAAGAAAGATATCGGGGAGGTTTTAAAGAAGTTGATTCTAAAAATCCAAGCTGCTCATAGTCAGTCAGAAGTCTCGTTACTACTTGGGGACCTGCTCAGTAAGTCTAAGATTCAAGAAGACGAAAGTTACAAATCGAGAATTCAAAAAGAAATAGAAGCTAATATCTCCAATATAGATTTTTCCTTGACCTATTTATCCAAACAAATGTCGTTAAGTGTCCCTTACTTGAGCAGTCTTTTCAAACGACTTTATGGAATTAATTTTCAAGATTATGTGCTCACTACCCGGTTAGATCGAGCCAAAATTTTATTGCTAAGTACCGATATGAAAATCTATGAGATCGCTGCTGCCATCGGTTTTGATGATCCTAATTACTTTAGTGCTTCTTTTAAGAGGAAATTTAATTACTCTCCGAACCAATTCAAAGAGAAATCGAAGGTATTGTAGCTTACAGTACACGCAGATAGGAGTTAACTATGAGAAAATCTAATCTAATGAAAAAATTACGTGTACAGATAGCCCTCTATTATTTGACGGCGAGCGCCATAACCCTCTTATTAATGGGCTTTATTCTATATTACAGCATCTCCGCAGTCGTGCTCCACGAAGCATTATCTACCTCTGAAACAGCAGTTGATAAAAGTGGTAATTATCTTGAACTTTACATTGACCGGTTGAAAGCGGTATCGAGTTTACTAGCTGAAAATCCTGAGCTTATCGACTTTTTCTCTGACTCTCAGCAATCAACCTCCTCCCAAAAGGATATTCTATCTACCATAAATACAACGATCACTTCTGATCCATTTATCAAATCTGTTATTATGGTAAGTAAGGATGGTAAAATTCTTACCAATGAAAGTGGCCTAGATATGTCCATGTCCAATGATATGATGAAGGAACAATGGTATGTTTCTGCCATACATAGTGGAAGTATGCCTGTATTAACCTCTGCCAGGATGCAGAAATTCTCAATGGACAAAAAAAATTGGGTCATTTCCATTAGCCGTGAAATCAAGAACCATCTCGGTGATAATATTGGAGTTTTACTCATCGATATTCAGTATAAGGTGATGGAAGACTATCTTTCCGATTTGGACTTAGGTCAAACTGGTTTTGCCTTCATTATGAATGATAATTCGGAAGTGGTCTACCACAAGGATCCTTCCTATTTTGAGGATCCCCTTAAGCAATCCTCACTCGAAGCTATCCTAACCGGTACCATTGGTTATAATTCTAAGGAAAATACCCTGACTCGTACCTATCGTCTTAAAAATGCGGATTGGACGCTTGTTGGTGTTGCCTCCTTCGATGGCTTAAAAGCAATAAAAAAGCAGCTCTTAGAAACATTTTTACTGGTTGGAATCCTGCTACTCCTTGTAGCTGCCTTCAGCGTTGTATTATTTGCTGGCAGAATAACTGCCCCAATCAAAAAGCTGGAACGTGCTATGCAAGAAATAGAAAGTGGTTTAAAGGATGTTGTCATCGATGAAAAAGGCTGCTATGAAGTCCAAAGCTTAGCCAAACATTTTAATGATATGATCCTTAAAATCAAAGGATTAATGTCTGAAATTACTGAAAAAGAGAAGTATCTAAGGTCCTCTGAACTCAGTGCACTTCATAGTCAGATTAATCCCCATTTTTTATACAATACCTTGGATACCATAGTATGGATGGCTGAGTTTAATAACAGCGAGAAAGTAATTGAAATCACCAAAGCCCTGGCACAATTTTTTCGCCTTTCTCTTAGTGGTGGCAATGAACTAACAACTGTAGCACATGAGTTAGACCATGTCAGACAATACTTGTTTATTCAAAAAGAACGTTATGGCGAAAAGCTTGCGTATACTATCGAATGTGATGATTCCTTATTGGAAATTCAAATACCAAAAATTCTTCTACAACCCATCGTCGAAAATGCTTTGTATCACGGTATTCGAGGCCTCAATCGACAAGGTCATATTGCCATTCGTGCTGTAAAAGACAACGAAAACCTTCTCCTTATCGTGGAAGATAATGGAGAAGGCTTTGATATAAAGCGTGTTGATATCGATGATTCTGAGAAAATAATAAAGTTAGGTGGCGTTGGCATTAAAAATGTGGATCAACGCGTTAAGCTTTATTATGGTGAAGATTATGGCATAACAATCGATTCCTGTCTCGGTTGTGGGACTACTGTGAGCATTAAGTGTTTATCCTACCTTCCCTAGACAGGTTTAGTGCCTTTGATATCATTATCTAATTCTACTTAAGCCAGTATATTATATTTGATATAATTGACCACAGCCCAATAAAGGTCATTATTGTACAAATGATTGGTATAATTCCAACTTTCATATCTGTTCCAAACCCATCATTCCTATTCCAAAATACTTTTATGAAAAACTTGTATGGATTTATTCGTGCTATGCTCTTCCAACTTCTCTTCTTGATACAAATATTAATTATTACCACGATAACATTGAACAAATAAACAACTGCCACTATACTACAAATAAAAATAAAACCTTTCATCATCGGTTACGCCCTTTTCCTACATTTTGGTGTAATTATATCATTTAATATCCCTAATGAATAGAGGTCTTGGCCAAGCTCCTTCCAGTTCATCAATAAATCGTCTTCTTTACTGTTAATACTCTGTCGTAAAGTTCTCTGGTATCTTTAAAAATAACATGGCTTACATTAATTACGGTAATGTCCTTTAGCCCTAATATGGTTTTTTCTATTTCTCTCGCTCGTTCCATATCCAGAGAAGCAAAAGCTTCATCCATAAATAAAATGCTTGCCTTATTAAGTAACGCTCTGGCTATTACTATTCTGCTTCTTTCTCCACCGGAGATGTTCTTTCCATTATCATAAATAATGGAATTAAGACCCTCAGACTTCTGTTTAATGAATTCTGTCAACCCGGAAGCCTCAATGGCTTCGTTAATTTCCTGGTCGGAATATTCTTTATAAAGCGTAATATTATTTTTGATGGTATCTTCAAATATAAACACCTGCTGCTCAATGTTAGCGACAAGTTTAAAATATTGATCTCTTTTAATATCTCTCAAATCATATCCATCGATTAATATTTTACCTGTGCTAGGATTAAAGTATTTGCGGAAAAGTTTAAGTAATGTTGACTTTCCTCCTCCACTTGGTCCAACAATAAGATATTTCCCGTTCTTTCTCACTTTTAGATTGACCTCGGATAAGATTAATTGTTCGTCATCCTCATAACTAAACTCTACATCCTTAAATTCTATCTCCTGCTTAAACTCCGGAAAGTCAATTGTTTCAACGTAAGCATTGGTATTTTCCAGCGTTTTTTCTATCTTATTAATTAAATCACCTGACGTAAATAACTTAGGAAGGTTTTCACTTATATTGAACAATGGCCACATCATCCGTTGGATTCCCTCGACAACTAATAGAAGTCCTCCGGGCGTTACCTTCCCTAACACGGCAAGGTACCCTATTCCACAAATCACACCATATAAGGAACCATTAATGAAAAGGTGATTCGTACTGTAAATAAAGGTGAGCATCCGTTCGATTAGAAAACCCTTATGTTGAATCTTCTCACTCTTCTCATTATAATCCTCCGTGACCCTGTCCTGTAGATTATAATTTTTAACAATATGAAAAGCAGAAAGAATTTCCTTGATGTAAGAAGTATAACCGTCAAACATATCACTTCGTTCTTTGTATGCCTTCTTTGTCGGTTTCGAAGTCAACATCGATATGGTTAAGTTAACTATAATAATAGCAACGGCTAGAAGGATCATTCTCACATCAACGGTTGATAGCAACCAAATGCCTACGAGGAAACTCACGCTTCCACTGCCCACACTGTAAATACCCGTAATTAAGTTGTTTTCCAACGTATCAAAATCATTCGTCATAGCAGAAAGATACTTTGCATTGTTTTCCTTTTGAAATTCTGCAATATTCTTACCAAATACCTTCTTAATATAATACTTTTTTAAACTAACATTTGCTTTTCTCTTATAATAATTATTGGTCATTGCAACCAAGATACCAAGCGGTACCATAAACGCTGCCAGGATTAATAGCTCCGGTGCTTTTTCTTTCATCGTCTGAACATCACCGCTTAAAGCAAAGTCCAATAGTTTCATCATCTTTCTGGTTACATTTCCATCTAGGATGGCAGATATCGCTGTTATCACCAGGGCCAATAATAGGTAGGGTAGAATTCTATAGTATTTTTTTAACATGTTATCACCTCATCAAAATAATCTTTTGCCGGGTAACGATGAATCTCTGCATTTTTCACCTCAATTACATAGTCGTAATTATTGGTTACTCCTTCATAATATCTATGACTTATGGCAATAACCGTATTATCAAGCTCCAAGAATACCTTCTCAATTTCCTTTCCTAAATCTTCATTTAAGCTGGAGGTTCCTTCATCTACGAACAAGATTTCCGCATTTTTCGCAATGGCTCTTGCTATGGAAATCCTCTGTCTTTGCCCACCAGATAGATTCTTGCCGTTCTCTGTTAGTCTTTCATTGATACCGTCCTTCTTCTCCGTTAGTATGGAGTCAAGCCCACAAACCTTCACAGCATAATCAATCTGTTCCTCCGTGATATCTTTATATAATGTAATATTATTTTTAATGGTATCCTCAAATAAGAAGACATCCTGATAGATAAAAGCCACCTTTTCATGGAAGGATTTCTCGGAGATATCACTATAATCTACCCCATCAACCGTAATCTTCCCTTCAAAATCATCATAAATCATGGCTAATAAATTCATAAGCGTAGTCTTACCAGCTCCACTAACTCCTTTGATCAGATATTTCTTACCCTTCTCTATGACAAAGGATGCATCCTTTAATATCTGTTTGTTATCATAAGAAAAATCAACGTGAGCGACCTCAATTGCCTTATTAAACTCGAAATTCTCCAAACCTTTTCCAATACTAACCGTACTCTCCTCGGGCATTGCAATCTTTTTATAGATACTAATGGAGGCCTTCATCTGATTCCACATCGGGAAGGCTTCTATCAAATTATTACTGATGGAACTGCAAAGCTGGAAGATAAATCCCGCCTCTGCAAGATTAAGAACTCCTTGAATTTCAAAACCGAGATAAATCATTACAGCAACCGATGCAACAAATGCCAGAATTCGAATGACGCTGCGTTGCAGCTCCGTGAATACATTGGCCTCATACTTCCTTTTTTCCAGCCGATTTATCGTACCGTTACTTTTCTTTAGAAATTTATCTTCAATATTATTTAGTTTTAGAATTTCAAGTCCATTAAAGGTGTTTGACATATCTGTTGTAAATATTTCATTTGTTTTTGAAATTTCCTGCTCCAGCGCAGTAGTCTTTTTTGTAAAAAAGCTTGCAAGAATATATAAAACGATAGCGAAGGCTGTCATTCCAATGGCAAGCTTATAATCCATTATAATTAGTAAAACTAAGGAGACCGAAATCATACCAGTATTGATTAAGTAATTTAGTAAACTGTAGAAAAACTTCTTCTCAAAGATATTAACATCATTAATCAAATTCGATATGTAAACTTCCTTGGATTTTTGAGAGTATTGCTTAAAGGGCATATTGATAATTTTATCAAAGGCCTGTTTTCTTACGTCCAAGATTGTATCTCTCATATATCTAATCCGTAGCATTCTGGATATTAAGAAATTGAGTGGGGAATACAATATAAAAAGAATCGTCAGTATAATGATTATCTTATAATAATTTGCATCTGCTTTTTCAATGGCTCCTAGAACCAATGCAAATAAGGCCATTTGAGCAAAATGGTCTATGAGGAACATAAAAGTTGCTAACAGATATAGTATAAATTTCGATTTTCGTCTTAGTAATAGTTCCTTCATAAGACCTCCTTGTACGGTTGTAATAGAGCAATACTCACTTGTGAAGCTAGTGCATTTTGTTATACGAAATATGTACTTCAGTGATGTTGAAAACAGGTATATTCCCATTATTGTATATCAGTCACGAGATAAAGGCAACCAATTTTTTACACTAAACCATATAATTTCCAAACACTGGGGAGCATCTATGCAATTTGAGTAATCTTTGATAGGGTTATATAATAAAAATATGACAACCTATTGTTAAGGTTGCCATATACCTTCTACTTATTTAACTTACCAATTCTAATCATCCTATCATCCTGTGAAAATTATACCCTATATTGATCCAGAAACACTTCAATAACCTATCTTCAAAAGACTATTCCATTACCATTTCTTATTACCGTCGTTTTATTTGTTATAGTATTATGTACCGTTTTTCGACTTGAACATAAGTAAATGCCTCCTATAAGAATATTAATGGCTTGAATGAATAAATTAAAAGGTCCGGCAAAACGATAATACTTATGTATTATTAACTAACATTACTACCACAATATTCACATTCCGTGGCGATACCTTTTGTAACTTTATTCGAAGCTCCACAGTTTTTACAGGTCACAGTTATAATCTCATTCATTTTTTGTGGTTGTACTACATTATTGGGATTCCGATTAAAGTTTGGGGTTGGTATCGCATTCGTGTTTTGACCGTATCCAGAACTAACCAGTCTGTTTGAATCAGTATCAATATAAGCAGCGGCTAAATACCTCTTTTTAATCATCTGTATTAAATTAAATCTCACCATTTGTACCGGGCTCTTTAATATATAAGCCAGTTGATCAATAGAGTGGGATGGCGCTTGGGATAATAATTGTATATAATTCCTGTATAGTCTGATTAATTTTAGTCGCCGCATACCACATAGGAGGAGATATACTGATAGACCTGCCAATACCATAAGAACAAAGAAAGAACCGACATCCGAAGTTGTACCCCTAATTAATAAATTTAGTTGCGCAAAGAAGGTTAATCCAAATATAAAAGAAAAGAATCCACCTACCATGATTTGAAAGATTCCATAATTAAAGCTTCTGCTTACTGCTTTTTGTGATTGTCTATCTTGAAACATCCTAAATTCCTCCAACCTTTTGACTTGCAGCTTCTGCTGCTCTCTGCTTCATTAACACTAGAATACTATCTACCAGATTTCTTATCGATCCATCCTTATCCTCCAGCGCACTGCCAAGAACTAATTCCAGTTCCGTAATTTTCCCTGCCACTGATTCATCAGTTGGAACAATAGTTGAATAATCACTATAACGAATGGCTTCATAAAGCGCATTGAGCTGAGAACTATAAGGTGAATTACTTGTTGCACTTTGCAAGACAGTTACCTTGTTTAAGAGCTCCTGCATCCCAGAAACTGCTTGCATTGACGAATTATTCTTTTCTGCCAAATGCGCGCTGCTTATATAAATTAACACCAGTAAAATTGCAGTAATTGACATTAAAATTATTTGTATTGCTACAAGATATCTCGTTTCCTCACGAAAAACAAGCATGAAAAGGATTGAGACAAGAATAGAAATAGCCGAATATAATGCTATAATACTAATAGCTCCGGAGTATAGCATTGTACCTTCAAGGTGTCCAGCCTCTCTTTGTACAAAGAGGAAGCCTAAGATAAATTCAATTTCAGCAGCTAAAACAAAGCATATACTAATCCAATCCAGGGATGTCCTTTGCCCCGGTAGAATACCAAATAGCAATATAGTTAGTAGTATAAGAATAAAGCCGATAATTTCAATCGCGTTTATATTACGAGTTTTCATAAAAAGTCTCCTCCTTTATTACAACTTTTCGCCGCATTCCGGACAGAATTTTGGATTGCCATTGATTACGGAATCACACTTTGTACATTTACGAATTAATGAAGTTCCACATTCCGGGCAGAACTTTAGATTTTTCGCTTCTAAAGAAGTCCCACACTTTGGACATGGTATCGGCAATTCATATCCACAGGAATCACAGGTAGTTGCATCCTCTGGCAAATCCATTCCGCATTTCGGACAAGGATTATATTTGTTGCCGCAAGAGGGGCAATATTTTACGTCAGTAGAGTAGGCTATTCCACAATTGTTGCATTTTACCGTATAGGGTTTCATAGATTCTTTCTTTTGTGTATCACAACCACAATTCATACAATAACGAACATTCTTATCTAACGCGGTATGACATTTGGGGCATACCTTCTTTTCCTCAGAAGAGACATTTAATGCTTTTGAGATTCCACCAAATTGACCTCCCACAGCATTACCTACATTGACTCCCATCCCTAAGCCCAATCCCGCTCCCATAAGACCGGAGGACATGGAACCTTGATTATTGGCTGCTCCTTCCAAGGTATCAAAGGAACGCTCCTGCTGATAATTGTATCCGATGATATTCATTTCCGCACGTTTTGCCAGAGCGACCTTTAAAGTCTTAACCGCTGGATCTTCCTCCGGGACACTAATATCATTAACATAGAAATTGATTAACTTTATTCCGTATTCCTCCATGAAAGGTTCAATTCGTTCCTTCATGTAATTAGATATTTCATCTAAATATGCGTTAATTTCTAATATACTTATTTGCTTATGTACTAGATAAGAGGAGATCGTGTCCTTTACCTTTGTCATATAGATACCTTTGAAAAATCTAACAATGCTAGAATCATCAAAAACATTTAATGTACCCACAAGTTTAATCAAGAATTTTTTAGCATCCTCTATTCTGATACCAAATTGTCCGTAAGAACGTACCGGTACGAAAACTCCATATTTGGGGTCCTGTAACTGAACCGGTGTCGCCGTACCCCACTTAATGTCAAGAGAATATACCTTATTTACATACCAAACCTCAGCAGTAAAAGGAGATTTACCCCCAAACGGTAGATTGATTATATTATTTAGCACCGGAATATTAGCAGTATCCAAGGTATGCCTTCCGCTTCCGAATATATCGAGTGCTTTACCACTTTTAAAGAGCACTGCCTCCTGCGATTCGCTCACGATTAACTGCGTCCAGGTTCCTAATTCCTCACTTGGATATTTCCATGCAAATATATTAGGGCCCCCACTATATTTGATAACCTCTACTATAGCCATAAATACCTCCACAATTGTTTATTCATATAGATTAATTTATTTAAATACCATTTATTTCATTCATCATAATACAAGCAATACCATTCATTCTACAGTATTTTCCTTATTATATCATGATTACCAATGCATAACAATATTCTACCTAACAATTGTTTAAATCTTGTTTGTTGTTTGTTGAGTCTGCATTCCTTGTAAATAACTCCACAGCTTCCTAGAATTAGATGGCATAAACTACTAACCCAGATGTGAGCCAAATTAACATATCGTGTTATAATTACCTTGAAAATATATATTGACGCTAGCATCTATATTAATATAAACTCAATGTAAATAAGAATATCATAGTATACAAATCCAAAAGCAAACAATCTAGGCGAATTACTAAATATCATTTAATAAAAATAAAAATTGAAGGTTGATAAAAATGAAGAAAATTCTTATGATTGGCACGGGTGGTACAATTGCCTCAAAAGCCACCACTGGTGGATTACATCCACAATTGACCTCGGATGAGATTCTGATGTACCTACCGAATATATCTAAAATCTGTGAGGTTGAGACAATTCAAATCTGCAATCTTGACAGCACTAATATTTCACCGGACATATGGATTTTGCTCGTTGATACGATTAGAGATAATTATGATTTATATGACGGTTTCGTTATATGCCACGGCACTGATACGATGGCATATTCTGCTGCCGCACTGTCATACCTAATTCAAGATTCTCCAAAACCGATTGTTTTAACAGGGGCGCAACGACCCATCAATATGGAAGTCACCGATTCAAAAACCAATTTGTTCGACAGCTTTCTTTATGCCTCTTACGATGAAGCAAGCGGAGTTCAAATCGTATTTAACGGAAAAGTTATTCTCGGTACCCGTGCAAGAAAAACCCATTCAAAAAGCTTCCAAGCCTTTTCCAGTATAAATTACCCTTACCTTGCTGTGATACAGGACGGACACTTAATTCAATACATAACTCAGCAAAAGAAGGCTGCTCCGACCTATTACGATAAGTTAAATGCAAAAGTAGGCCTCTTTAAGCTTACACCCGGAATTGATGCGGATATACTTGCTTATATGCTAGAAAAGAATGATGCAATTATCATTGAAAGCTATGGCGTGGGTGGTATTCCGTCACTGCCACAATATCATTATTTTGATGTTATTCGTGATGGGATTGAAAAAGGTAAAACTGTGGTTATGACTACACAGGTAGCAAATGAAGGTAGTGATATGACCATTTATATGGTTGGCCATGAATTAAAGAATAAAGTTAGTATTCTTGAGGCTTATGATATGATTACGGAAGCCGTAGTGTGTAAATTGATGTGGATTTTAGGGCAGACAGATGACCCTGATGAAATTAAGAAGCTATTTTATGCAACGATTAGCAATGATATTTTGTATTGACCATTCACTAATCAATAAGAGATTAGCTTGACAAAAGGGATGTTACAACGTTTGTAACATCCCTTTTACTATATTTTTAAGATTTAATGCATTATATATTATTAGACCTCAATAATTCCAGTCGCTATTGATTGGCTCTCGATTTCCATGCTCATATATTCGCCCTTCAGACGTATTACAACAGGGATTATTTCATCCGAACGGTTAAGAACTATGATAACAATCTTCCCATCCGGATTTTTAAGAGCAGTGACTTCTAATCGCTCCGTATATTTCGTATAAGCGATACGCTTCGTACCAGGTATAATGAAGTGGCTGAAATGTCTTATATAGGATAACGTATTCCGCTCTATTAGCAAATGATTAAGGGTATCATATAAAAAGGGTGCATCACAATAATTTCCCACATGATTAGGTCCCCCCTTTTCATCAAGAAGGATATTCCAGTCATAGAATTCACTCATCCCATTATTGATATTTCCTATGATATCATGTGCATATTTCTGCGCATTAGCCAGATAATCATCCTTGCCAAATTTGGAATATTCAATGCAGGTTTCCGATAAGATCAGTTTCTTATCCGGGAATTTTTCTTTTATTAGATTAAGAGCCTCAAAATGATCCCCGCTGTACCAATGAAATGCAAGCCCGGTAATCATTTTATCTGTATCCTTATCAATAACCTCACAGGCACGTTCAAAAACTCTTTCTTTATTATGATCCCAGATAAATATCTCTATCTCAGTTATACTATTCCTTACAAGCGCGGGGTACATATAATCACGAAGGAATTCTTTTTCTTCTTCTCCCGAATAGGTGCAGGAATCCCAGGCTTGCGTCGCATTTGGTTCATTCTGCAATGTCATTTTAGTAATCTTAAATCCTAATTTGTGAAATTCTATTATGTATCTACAGATATAGTCCGCCCACATCGTTCTATAATCTTTTTTCAACTTCCCACCATGGCTTCGCTCTCCATTCGTCTTCATAAAGGATGGTGGAGACCAGGGACTAATTAATATTTCCGGTACTTTACCTATCGTTTCCATAATATCCGTAAGTAACGGAATAATATACTTTTTTGTTCTCGTTAAATCAAAAGAATTCAATTCCAGATCTTCTTTATCGGACATAGCCTCATATTGACCCAGAGAAAAATCACAGCTATCGATGTGAATTCGAACCGCATTATAATTTAACTGATCTTTACTGAAGTAAGTGTCCACCATCTGCTTTTTCTGTTGCTCGTTCATCAGGGAATAAACATAACCGGAAGAGTCGGTTAAAGCACCCCCAAAACCCTCAAAGGTTTGATATTCCATATCCGGATATAGATTTATAACACGATTTTCAATCCCTTGATCCGGGATAAATTGATAGGACCGTTGTATTTCGCTTTGTATATTATGCTCAAAGATGGTGGTAACTAATGATAACTTCATAGATATTCCTCCATTTATTTTCGTTTTATAGGTATGTCGCTATCGCTTTTCTTGGGACATGGAATGACCCAATAATTTTTTATAGACACTATACAAATAATGCCAGTCCGAATAGCCAACTTTTTCAGCTATTTCATAGATTTTTAAATCCGAATTTATATATAAATTACGGGCTTTTTCTACGCGTAATCTTGTAATATAATCAATAAAATTGACTTTGGTGACTTCCTTGAAGGCTTTGCTATAATAATTTTTACTTACGCCAATATAATCTGCTACCATTTGTAAGGACAGATCTTTATCGCTTAGTCTTTCCTTGATATAATCAAGTGAGGTCAATATTTCCCTCAACAACAACGTATTTCCACCGAAATTATTGGCATAGTGCACTTTTTTATGGTCCAGGTCCCCCTTATCAGCTTCGAAAGAGGCTTCTTTATATAGTCGATTTACATCCTTCATTTGATTTCCGATATTACTAATCCCAATTGCGAAATCTATTTTATAAAATTTCTCCAAAAATTCTGCGGTCTTCTGCAATGCTTGATCAATTTGATGGATTAGTTCTTTTTCATAGACACTTTCGTTGCTCCATGCTATCACAATATATTCATTAAAATTACTGCTAATAAGCTCATGATTTGGTAGTTGATCCAGTGTTTCATTAATTACATTACAAACGGACGCTTTCATTAGATAATTATCATTTTCAAATATTTCTGCCATACTTCCTAGATATTTGATTATCTTGAATACGATAATCACTAATCCATTCACCTTCAGGGATAATTGAAAATTCTGCATTTTTTTATCAAATACATCTTCTTCCATCTTCCTACCGTTCATAAGATCTAGTAGAAATGCTTCTTTTCCCTTTGATGCATTATAAATATTGGTTTGCTGCTGTATGGCTTTCTTATCAATTTCCTTTCCTTTTTGTTTTTGTGCAGCCTTCAGTACTGATTCAATAATATCGTTGGGCAGCATCGTTGGTTTGAATAAATAATCACAGGTCCCTAGTCTCATAGCTTGCCTTACGAGATCAAACTCATTATAACTGCTTAATACGATAACCTCTATGTCTATTCCAAGCTTATGAACTTCCGCTAATAATTCCAATCCACTCATTTCAGGCATTTTAATATCAGTTATCAGGATATCAACATTATCTTCCATTAATAACTTAAGTGCTTCCTTGCCGTTGGAAGCGCATAGTACCTGCATCTGATATTCTTCCCAATTTATAGTTTCGGCGATAGCTTCTCTTGAGAATGCCTCGTCATCAACGATTAGTATCTTCTGCACTTATATCCTCCACCTTTTTTATTACTGGTATTTCCACTGATACACAGGTACCAATTCCCACTTCACTTTGTAATATCAAACTAAATTTCTCGCCGTAATTTAGTCGAAGTCTGTCTTGAATATTACTTAGTCCTACTCCCGTAAGCTTATCCATACGGTCATAAGGAAATCCTTTCCCATTATCATATATTTGGAACAAGATATGATCTTCAATGAGCTTACCACTGATGCGAATCAAATTGCCGGAACTGCGATCGGCGAAGCCATGCAACATAGCATTTTCAACAATCGGCTGTAGGAGCATTTTTAATATCATACAATTTTGAAGCTCATCCTCTAATTCGTATTTGATATTAGCACTATTATTACATCTCACCTGCTGAATATATACATAATCGCCGATAAATCTTATTTCATCCGAAATTAGAACAGGTGTATCGACATTCTTACAGCTATACTCCAGCATATTAACTAATGATACAATCATCTTAGCTATGTCATTCACACCACTACGGATTGCCATCCACTTAACCGTATTCAACGTGTTGTAAAGAAAATGGGAATTAATTTGAGCGTTTAATGCCGTTAACTCCATCGTAATTCGTTCATTTTCTTTTTGAACATTTTCTTTCATCAGCTTCTCTATCTCCGATACCATAATATTAAAGCTGTCTGCTAATACAGCCAGATCTTTGTCCTCGATTGGCTCAACCTTTGTGTCAAAATTACCATTACTTACTTTTTTCATGCTTTTTACAATCTGTAAAATTGGCTTCGTGATACTGAGCGATAATCGAAGAGCCAGCAAAATAGCAGATACCAGACATATGATAGCAACAAAAAACCATATATTACGCGCCTTAGTTAATTCCTCCTTCAGCATCGTTTCACTATTCACCTGAATAATCTTCCAGTCTGTTCCGCTAATATTACTTGCATGAATGGTTTGATTACCAGCCTTACGATAAGCGTTATCTCCGATATCTTTTCCGATGCTTTGAAGATTATTCCCTTTAAAAGATAACCCTTCCACCTTCAAACCCACTAAACTCTGATCAGGACAGTATATAACATTCCCTTTACTGTCAACAATATATGCAAAATCCTTATCCGTCATAGTCATTGGGGACATCGCTCTTTCGATATTCTTATAGCTGATATCAATCTGTACTAATCCAATAATACTATTTTTGTTATACGTATTCAGATAAGTTACTTGACTAATTACAAGAGGTGAATAAGACCCTGCGTTAAAATATCGATAATCTGCCTTATGAGTCGGGATGGTTGTCGAACTCCCCCCTTGCTTCTCATCGATTTTTACCCAATCAAGCTTCAAAAATTCCTCCTTATTCCAAACAGAGTTGGAGGTATAAAAATTATTATCAAATCCGATTAAGTAGATATTATCTATTGAATCATTGGCAAGCCTGATATTTAATAACTGCGCATCCACTTCTCGCATTAGCTTTAATTTTTGATATAAATCTTTATTTGGATAATCATCAAACGAGCTTGATGTAACTGCCAACCCAAGAACTTGATTTGAAACTACTTTACTTTGATTAATAATATTATCCAATTGTGAACTCATCACGTTTAGCAAATTCAACTGGTAAATTTGAATTTTCTCTTTGTAAAAGGTCTCCATGTTGTTATAAAAGAGGAAGGTCAATATCAGCCCTGGTACAATTGACATAAAAAGAATTGCGATAATAAAACGAAATCTCATAGATGTATTCTTTATTGGTTTATAACTATTTCGTTTCTTATTCATGACTTCTCTCCTCATTTTACAATTTCACTAGACTTCATTATGATATAAATCTGCTATTTTCCTTTGAAATTCTATCATCTCCATTTTAACACACTTAGCCGAATTGGGATATTCCTTCTTCAGTAAGGAACATACTTGATCATAATCTTGATACGCTTCGTGATATCTATCCGTGGTTGTCAGTTGAACCAATTTACCTGATTGGAATACCATAATGCAATTAAAAAATAAATCCTGATCCTTTGTCAGCCATAATAAAAATGCTCCATCTTCCACCTTCCGATTTACTAATAATTGCATATATTCCATATAACCTCTTTTTTTGCTCGTGCGGTTATAGATCTGAATACCTTCTATTTCTTCTTGCAATTGATACATATAAATAAGATAATCGTCGATATCCATTTGATAAATGGATGGGTCCTGAACTTTCTTATAATAATCAATCAACCCCTGCATCGAATATACCCTGATTTCTTCTAGTTTTTCGTACTTTGAAAATATTCCAAGAACATCGAGCTGACCTAACGTCACAAACTCCTCTAAGGCAATTATTTTATGGTCCGAGGTTACACCTTTCATCTTATCAGCATCTGTCTTCAGTATATGAAGCACCTGTTTCTCCTGCTTAAGGATAGAAAGTATGATACCAAGATTTGTCCAATTCTCCGGCTTTAAATGATCCACCAAAATACTATTGCTTATCATAAGCTTCCCCCTCCATTTCAACTCTCCATAAACTTACCGTATAAGGAGTTATTTCCGTCTCAAGGCTATTATCTTTCTCATATCCTTGTCCCTTCCAGATATTCAAAAAACTTCTTTTGCCAGTATAATAAAGTTGTAGGGTTTGCGTTTGATTTGATCGATTCGCCATAAACAGCAGATGACTTCTTCCTGTACTCTGCCAATGTATGGATATCTCGACCTCCGAATTTTCATAAGTATATTCATTTTGTAAATCTAAGGAAGCGTAATCAAGTAGATTCGCATCCTTTAAGAGGGTAAATTTATGATCTACATCCTGCTCAATTGCATTCTTTAAAATGCTGCAATCCCTAAAATTACGACTAAGATATGGTATCTTGGGTCCGAGGATTAACTTCTTCCCCTTATGATTTGCAAAGTTTACAAGTCTCTTCTGCTCTTCTTCGTCCATAAAATCATACGTCGCAGCAAATATTACATCATACTCTTCTCGTTTTTCTTCGGACAAATATTTATCGGAGTAGTTGTATTCATAATGATGCAGGTCCAGGGACGTCGTAATCGCTTGAACCCACTCTTCACTTGCATAGCCGTTGGGATCCTGGTCCATAAAAAGCTGCAAATCTGTATCCGGAATAAATAGCTCCGCTGGTATATCCGGGCCGGTAATAAAGCAATTCGAGGAGAGCATATTGTTATCCATAACGGAGAATAACGCTTTCAATCTCCCCATATCATAATTTTTTAGGATTAAGATTTTGGGCTGTCTCTTATATTTATAGATCTTTGCGCCTTTTAATATTTTGATCATATTTTGAAACATCTCATAAAAATCTTTGCGTATTCTACCATCATTAGTAATTGGGCATCCAGTCCAACGATCCCTTTCTACCAGCATATAAAAGTTGACTGCTTTTAAACCATTCATAATCGAATAAAGGTACCCATACTCTTCTTCCTTCGCTGTAAGCAAACAGTTTCGATCAAACCAAGAGCCCGAACCGAATTCAGGAACATATGGAAGTCTACTGCTGCCAGCCATATATCGAATGCGTTCTCGTAACATGGAGGAATCCTTTGGTTCTGGGTAAGCATCAATTCCAGCGACACTCATCCCCTCCAATTCTTCATCTCGCTGAACTGATATCGGAGTATACTCCTGGTACGCGCAATTATGGAAAATTGGCACATCTAATTCCATCTTTTGAATTATCGCTATCATTTTCTTTAATGCATACAGTATTTGATACTCTTTATACTCAACCCAATCGAAATAATATGGCAAGTCTTCTTTTTTCTTCCCTTTAAATCCGGTGGGAGCAAGCACACTTTCAAAATTTTGATAGTATTGATCATATGCGTCGTTCAAGTTTTCAATTGTCTCATATTTCTCTTGTAGCATTTGATGATACAGTTTGATGGAAGCAATTGAATAATCCATAATATACGGTTTATCCCGAAAGAAATTACAGGTCTCATTATCCGCTTGAATTGTAATGATACAGCCATTTTCTTTCGTATGCTTTTTTAATATTGGTGTTATTTTATGAAAATATTGTTCCGTCTTTACATATAGCTTTTCACTTGCATAGGAGGGAATAGGGAACTGTTTCGTTACATAAGGATAAACAACTGTAGTACCCCACGGATTTTTCGCTTGAATAGTCTCATCGTGAAGAATCCATTCCGGATATCCAAACAGAGTCATTTCTGCATTAATATGAGGGCCAGGTCTTACTATCACAGACAACCCTTTTACTTCACATAAGGATAAAAATCCATCAAGATCCTTATTTTTATCTATCTCACCAAAATCATATTTTCCTTCTTCGTATTCATGTACGGACCAGGGTATATAGGTTTCAATAATCTCAAATCCCATACCTTTTATCTCATCCAATATTTTATTCCAATCTTCTCTTTGAACTCTCCAATAATGTATCGAGCCACTATAGAGAGGCTTTTCTAGGCCATTTATTTCTATACCATTCTCTGTGAATTTTGTCATAATAACCTCCGTTTACCTGATCTAGCAGGTTATTGCTTATCCTTTGACTGCACCTGCTGTCATACCTTGAACAACTTGTTTTTGTAATAATAGATACATTATGACTACCGGGATAATCGAAATGATGAAACCGGCACATAATAATCCATACTGTGTTACATAAGAGCCCTTTAACGCTGAGATACTCATGGACAAGGTCTTCTTTGCAGGATCTGAGATTAAGACCAAACCTAAGAGTAAATCGTTCCAGCAATTCAGAAAAGCTAAGGTTGCAACCGTAGCAATTCCTGGTTTTGCAATTGGAAATATTATTTTAAAGAAAATACCCGCCAAATTGCAGCCATCAATGGTAGCTGCTTCATCCAGTTCCTTCGGTATTCCCTCGAGAAATCCCTTCATGATGAACATACTAAAGGATATATTCGTTGCAACATAGACAATGACCAAGCTAACCAGATTATCCTGTAAATGCAAAAATTTAAATAATATAACGGACGGTATTAACAACGCATGAATAGGAATCATAATTCCGAGTGATAAGTAGGTAGATAAAAATGCACTTTTATGAACTCTGGTCAGTATATAACTTCCCATTGCAGTTACAAGGACTAGGACCAGAATCGTTACCAAGCAGACGGTCAAACTGTTGAAAAAGCTTGTTCCTACATGCGCACCTTTCCAAGCTTCGACATAATTTCCCCATAGTACTACCTTAGGCAACCCAAAGGAATTTCTATATATTTCATTATTATCTTTAAATGAGGAAGTAACTACCCATATAAAAGGGTATAAGGAAACGATGGCTACTATAAGTAAAAATAAGTATTTTACGATTGCAGCGATTTTGTCTTTTAATGTCTTTTTTAGAAATTTTCTCATGGTTTTCTCCTTAATTATTACTTCTCATTGTTGTTATCTTGCCAAGTATCCCTGTAATGATTAATGAAACAGTAATAATCGTAATCGTAATTGTACTACCCAAACCAAAATCGGAATTAACAAAGGCAGTCTTATACATATAAACCCCTAAATATGCGGAACGCACTCCCGGACCACCACCAGTCATTATCCAAGAATGGTCAAATGCTTTTAATGAACCCGTGATGCATAAAACCGTACAAATGGAGGTAAACCCGGATATCTGAGGAAGTATAATGTGTACGAACGTCTTAAACTTATTCGCTCCATCAATCTGCGCACTCTCCATTAATTCTTCCGGAATTGATTGCAGAGCACCTAGAAAAATGGTGACATATAAACCAATATACTGCCATACCTGAGGTGCCATAACTGCATAGAGTAATGTATGTGTGTCCGATAACCAGTTCTTCTTAAGCATCCCAAGACCCACTGCCTCCAGGATAATATTAAAAATTCCGATCTCACTGTTATAAAAAAGAGAAAACATTAATGCGATGGCAACCGGTGCAATTACAACGGGAAGAAAGAATATGGTACGAAAAACCTTCATACCTTTTGTCTTACTATATAGTAAAAAAGCTAAAATAAGCCCCATCGGAATCTGTACAACTAAGGTAATGACAACTAATTTTATCGTATTAATAAATACAACCCAATAATCACTATCTTCAAATAATGATTTATAATTCTGAAATCCGACAAATACTTTCTCAGTAACTCCATTCCACTCTGTGAAGCTATAATACAAAGAGGAAATCATCGGTAGAAATACAAAGATGGAATAGATAAGAATTACGGGTGCCAAGAACAAAATAGGCAGCCCTAATTTAGATATTTTACTTTTCATAGAACTTCTCCTCTCTTAAGATAAGGCTGTCTCAAATTGTAATCTTAAGACAGCCTTCCTTATTAAGATATTATATGTTTGTACTTATTTATTTTTATCAAGTACTGACTGAACCTTATTTACGAAATCCTGTGGTGTAAGTGCTTTGATAAATAATTCATCAAGACTTGAATCCATCATTGTAATTGCATCCGCATCCGGCATGGTTGTAAAATGAACCTGTATCAGTTTCTTTCCTTCACTAAAGGCCATCATCTTCTGATATATTACTTTCTGGGTAGTTAAATCCACATCAATATTTTTCGCCGGAATCATACCGCTCTTCGTTAATTCTGTGGATAAATCATTTGATGCAAGGAAATCACATACTTTAACCATAGCATCATGTTTTGCTGTATCTTCATAAGCTTTTTTATTAATCTCAAATCCATAAACGGTAAAGCCTGTCATCATGGTAGCTGGATCAAGGGTAGCATCCGGTAACATTGGAATTGTAATTACCTCACTAGCATTTTGAATTTCTTCTGGAATAGATTCAAACATCCAAGGATAGGTGTAAGTCATTGCTGCCTTTTTGTCCGTATATAACTGTAGGCATGCAGCCCATCCACCATTCGCTACCGTATCCTCTGGGAACATTTTGTTATCAATCATGTCCTGAATATTGGTTGCTACTTTTAACGCATTATCAGTAGCAAATACTCTAGAAGAAGTTAAATTCTTTAATTCCTCTTCAGCCCCTGCATATTGATTGTATAATTCGCTGAAAAAGAACTCGGAAGGTGTACCCCCACTACTTGCCATAGCAATTGGAATAATACCCTTGTCATTTAATACTTTGGATACCGCTTTTAACTCTTCATAAGTGGTGGGATAATCCAAACCATATTGGTCGAAGATATCCTTATTGGCTAAGAATACACCTCTGGTGGACTCAATCGGTACTCCATAGGTCTTACCATCTGCAGCTGTATAATAATCAAAGGAGGAAGGATTAAAATCATCTCGTTCTACTTCAGTACTGTCGCTAAAATACTGATCTGCCTCTAATAATAATCCAGCATCTTTCATATCATTAATCATAGAACCACCCCAATAGGTGAATACGTCGGGCAAATCACCTGAGGCTGTTTGTACTTTAATCTTCGTCTTATAGTCTTCGGTGCTGTAGGTCTCTAACTTGATCTCCATAGTGTCAGCATTCTCTTCTTGGAACTTCTGAAATGCCGGATAAAAATAATCGTACTTAGAGTCCCCTTCTCCCCAGTTTGTTGCTATTGTAATAGAAACCTTTTCAGCCTTTGAGCCCTTGTCCGTCTCTGTTGTACTTGGTGAATTTGTTGGATTTGCTGAACCTGAAGAGTCTGATGGTTTGCTGCTACATCCAACCAAGCCGATACACATTGCAACGGCTAAACCTAATGCTAATGTCTTTTTTATATTCTTTTTCATATTAATCCTCCTACTTTCCTCTATATCATATACTTAACAGAAATTATGATTCGCGCAAATCATTTTCGATGTATTGGTACAAGACCTTTACAAAATGATTATATGTTATATGCACTGATATGAAAATATCAATAATTTATGTAAAATGTTATAAAATATTACACTGGTGATCCTTTCAGTATTGTTATTGAGATAATTCAATACCGAATAACTAATATTCTACCAAACGATATAAGAATTAATAAGATAAAACCTTCTATACTGATATAAGATTACTCAGTATAGAAGGTTTTGGCGAACCCAAATATGAAAAACTACCTTTAGTTAATGGATTCATATAATAAAGCCTTACTTTATTAATGCAATCAAACTTTTTTTATGGCTACCATATAGGCTTCAAGGATACGAGATTCTACTTGCGGTTTTGACTTTTATAATGTTAAGATATGGTTACGGACGATTTATCCGTACAGGATGCTTTTAGTCAAACTAGGACGATACTAAGCATCATAGTAGCACTTTACTTATTAAAGGAGTGAATTATATGATTACATATAAAACTTGTACTGATGTCTCTTTAAAACAAATTTTTGAAGCCTTTCGTCTTGGTTTCTCAGACTATATTATTCCAGTGACTATAAATGAAATCGATTTTAATACTCATTTCTGGGGTCCCGAAGGAAATCAACTGGATTATTCTTATATTGCCTTTGATGATATTCATCCCGTTGGGCTTATATTAAGCGGCATTCGCATATTTGATGGTATAAAGACCATGCGTTGTGGTACGTTATGTCTTAGTCCAGAGTATCGCGGAAAGGGCATAAGTCAAGTATTATTTGAAATGCACAAGAAAGCGGCAATCAATGCAGGTTGTAAGCAATTATTCCTTGAAGTACTCCGAGAAAATCATAGAGCTATTAAATTTTACAAGAAACAGGGATACCTAGAAGCGACTATTTTGAAATACTACTCCGCCACCGTAACATCCATTCCCTCTTTGATGGAAGCTCCTCCTTATAAACTTACAACACTAACCTATGATAATATAAAAGGCTTTCGCGATAAATTGAGAGCCTGCCACATCAATTGGCAAAGTGATACCCCTTATTACGAGCATACTACAAATGATGTCTTTCTTGGTATGTATGATGAAGACCAACTCCTGGCTATGATTGCAGTGAATTCAAAAGGTAAAATTAACTTTCTATGGGTTGATCCAGCATATCGCTCAAAAGGACTTGCGCATTATTTAGTGCTAGCAGCACTCCAACAGTTAAAGGTGGAGAAAATGACTGTTTGTATTCCAAGCAATGCCTTACTGGAGGGATTTTTCAGAAAACTACAATTTCAAAAAGATAAGATTGAACAGTATGAAATGTACCTTCCTCTTTAATGTTGAAATAAACCTCCCAAACGAATAGAATATGGCATTCGTTTGGGAGGTTTATTGAATTAATTCATTGTGTCACGGTCTTCTTAATAAGAGTTCCACTTTTGTTGAAAGTAATCCTATATTGCTTACTATAGCTATTCAATCGCTTAAGAATTCTAGTTTTCTCGCTGCCCACACTAGGCATAGGCTGATAATTATTACTTGTACTAATAGAAGAAACGGAGCATGGAATAATTCGTATCTTATCATCAGGAACTAATTTATCATTATGAAAGGTAAAGGTCTGTTGATAAATCATCGTATCCTTGTCCGGAGGGTTCGTATTTCCTCCAAAGCAGAAATTCCCAAGGCTATATACAATATAGGCATTTTTATACTTTTCAATCGGTTGAAGAACATGTGGGTGATGACCTAATACCAGATCTGCACCCCCTTCATCGATCGCAATCCGGCTTAAATCAGTCTGAGCTTTTGTTGCATTACTTGTTCTTTCAATTCCCCAATGAAAACTAACGATTAATAAATCGGGTTTTTTCTCTTTCATCGTTTTTAACGCTTTACGGAGTGTAGCAACATAATCCACCTTTGCTACTGATGTTTCTTGAATGGATATCATACCAATTTTGATCCCTTTTACCTCGTAAATTCCAATTTCACTATAGGAGGAATAAACAATATTCGCTTTTTTAAAACTGTTTATTGTATCTGTATAACTAATTTGGCCATAATCTTTGACATGATTATTCGCAAAAGCAACGGCTTCAATTGATCCTTTCTTTAAAATATCTATATAGGACGGTTTTCCTCTGAAGGCCCACTGTTTCTCTACCCGGCTTCCCCGATTACTTAATGTACCTTCAAAATTAACAATTGTCATATCATCTTTTTCAAAAATTGATTTAACATTTTTAAAAAAGTAGGCGTTATTCTTTTGCTTATTGTAAACTGAAAAGAAATTTACACTTGCCGACTGCTTAATATCACTGGATAAGGTGACATCACCTGCTGCGCTAATCAATATTTGCACATCCTTTGTTACTGTCACTTTGCAAACTGCCTTTGCTTCTCCAAGGGTCACGGTCACCGTCGCCTCACCCCAATGTACTGCCTTTATTACTCCCTTTTGTGAAACAGTTATAATCTTCTTATCGCCACTATAATACCTGACTTTCTCATCGCTTAGATTATTTTCTGTTAATGATGCTTCTAGGATATAGTCTTCCCCTTGTTTTATGGAAACTTTTTTCACATCTAATATAATCTTACCGGCGTATTCCTTCTTCTGATCAACTACATCAGTTATTTCTTGATCCTCTGTTTGCTTTTGATCATCTGTGACCTCTTGCTCCTCGGTTGCCTGTTGATCCTTTGATGTACCATCTTCTTGTACTTCCGATAACTCTCCTACTACCTTATCTCCTATCTCCAAGGGATCTATCGTTCCATTTATATCACTATTTTTATCTAATTGATTTTCAGTTATTTGACCGGTTGTCCCAGTCACATTTATTTCCGCTGCATATGCTCTATTCGCATAATTCCCTAAGGAAACTATTATACATAAAATACTAATCAAATGAATAACTTGTCTATGTTTCATCATCTTTAATTTCTTTCCTCCATACCTACCACAACTTTTATTGAGCCTATCCTACTACTTAATAGTACAAAGACTGCTCATATAGATTTTAATTATTTTTCTAAATTGTTTTTTCTATATTATTTTTTCTATATTATTTTTACTATATTGTTTTTTCTATATTGATTTTCGTATATTATTTTTTTTGCTTCATTCCAGGCAATGCGAAATTCTTGTATTGAGTTATATCTATCTTCTCTAGCTTGACTAGTTGCTTTTGTAGCAACCGCAAATAAAAGTTCTGGTGCCTTCCAGGTCTCTAAATTTCGGTCATGATTGTTTCCCAGTATTTCAAATGCAACGGCTCCCATCGTAAATACATTGGTCACTTCATCTATAACCTCTCCCTTTATAAATTCTTCCGGTGACATAAACCTTGAGGAGCCCCACATTCTACCCATTTCATTTATGTATGGTTTCTTTGCATAAAAGTCAATATCACAGATCGTTGTTGTATTCGTATCAAAATCATACATGATACTACCATCATAAAAATCTATGGCAACATAATTTTGTTTCGCAACCTCTTCATGTAAACTAAAAATTACATCACAGCATTCCAACTTGTACCGAAGATCTAGGCTGCTGAACTTAACATTAGGTGATTGCGGATGCGTGTATTTGGGAAACGCTTCAAAGTTCCAATGAGCATGTAAGCATTCCCCCTTGGCCCATTTATAAATAGAAGCATAGCCTTTTCCTATTTCACCGTGCCAAAGCAATTGAATTAAGTTTGGATGTTTAATATCCTCATATACATGGGCAGCGGCTTTCATCCGAATGATAGCATCAGCAATTTCACCAGTGTACTCTTTTGTATGACATCCGGCATATTTTATAAAGTACTTATTCTTTCCATCCTGAGTTCCGAAAGCTATATTTCCTGAATCTTGTCCCGCAAATACTGCAAATACAGTTCCATAGTTACTTAGCCATGAAAAATCATGGTCTTCTTTCAACTCAAATTCACATTCATCAATTCTTTTTTTTACCATTAAATTCTCCCTAAAATATAGAAGTCTATAGAAAACTATAACACTAACCTTTAAATTCAATGTTCTACATCCTTAAGCTCCCTTCTCATACATTAATGTAATGACTGTATTCCGATGTTACAATAAGGATATTAGGGCCAAGTTACGGCTGTTTAGCCTATAGTATAACTTACATTTCTTGGTATATCAAGATATCTCTTTATGGTTCTCATATTGACATTACATATTTTTACTGTTATTATAGTTGTAATTACAACTGTTGCAATGGCAACTATTTAATTCAAATAAAGCAAGTGCGGTTAGGAGTGTACTATGTTAATTCACAATCTTTCAATTATAACTCGATACAGTAATATTTTTACCATGAGAAGGTTACAAAAGTTTGAAATTGGCTATGCGGAATATGGAATTCTAATCTACCTAGTCACCAACGAAAAGGCAAACCAAGATTCAATCGCACAATATTATATGATCGATAAAGGTGCAATCGCTAAAACCATCAAAAAATTAGAGAACAAAAATTACATTAACCGTCAGACGAATAAAAGAAATCAACGTGAAAAACTGATTACACTTACTGCGACCGGCAAGTCCATTATCGACGAGATGAAGTCCCTTCAAAATGAATGGAATGATATTTTGTCTAGCGGAATCACAGAGGAAGAACTGAATTTATTTACTGATATAGCAATGAAGATATCAAAGAATGCAACAAATCATATCAATGGAGGGGACACCATATGAAAACGAAATCAGAGCGAAAACCAAGTCTTATACTAATCATGGTTATTTATCTATTCGGTGTGTTCATGGGAGCGATTGATACCGGAATTGTTACCCCGGCGAGAACAATCATACAGAATAATTTGGATGTAAATGAACAAGTCGGCATTTGGATGATAACGATTTATACACTCGCCTATGCTGCAAGTATTCCTATTATGGGAAAACTAGCAGATAAATTCGGAAGAAAGTATATCTATTTAACCAGTATTTTCTTATTTGGCCTCGGTTCCCTTTTCTGTGGACTATCACAGAACTTCGGAAGCTTTACCCTCTTACTGATTGCCAGAGTAATTCAAGCAATTGGCGGCGGTGGCATTATGCCGATCGCAACTGCAGAATTTGGCACTAGCTTCCCCGCTGAAAAAAGGGGCATGGCACTGGGCCTTGTTGGTGGTGTTTATGGTGTGGCTAATATCTTTGGTGCTTCTGCCGGCAGTGCTATATTAAATCTCTTTGGCGTTAACAACTGGCAATTTATATTTTACATAAACATTCCGATTGCAATTTTTGTCTTAATCATTGGCTTTCTAACTCTTCCCAACACAAAAATTACGAATACACGAAGCATAGACTATTTTGGTATCTTAACCATTGTCACTATGGTTGTATCCCTGTTGTATGGACTTACAAATATTGATTTCTTTCACTTTAAAGAAACCCTGATCAGCACTGAGGTTTATCCCTTCTTACTCCTATTTCTTGTACTTTTACCGATTTTCCTATTGATTGAAAAGAAGGTATCCGACCCAGTTATGAACTTATCGTACTTTACTAACAAAAATATCCTTCTCACCTTGATAATTTCATTTATTAGCGGAATCGTTATGATGGGTATGATATTTGTACCTCAGTTTTCTGAAAATGCGCTTAAAATAGCTTCTGGTAACGGTGGTTATTTTGTAATTATTCTAGGTGTATTTGCAGGCTTTGGAGCACCACTTTCCGGGAAACTAATTGATCGGTTTGGAGTTAAGTTTATCTTATCCATAGGATTTATTGTATCCATTATCGGATCCCTATTCCTGATTTTTGTAACCACTAATTATCCTAATATTATAACTGTAGCGATATCGCTTATGCTCATTGGCGTCGGTATCGGTTTTACAATGGGTACCCCACTTAATTATATGATGCTTCAGAATACAGATGCGAAGGAATCTAATTCCGCACTTGCTACTCTCTCCCTTATTCGTTCGATTGGTACAGCAGTAGCACCTGCAATTATGGTAGGATTTCTTGCTCATGCAGGTAGTCTGGTTCAAACAGATATCATGAATTTGCTTCCGAAAGAGATCACCTTGCCGCCGCTTCCTTATTCACAAGAGATTACCGCGGCCCTTGACGAGTTTAAAGAAAATCCACAAATGAAGGATAAATTAGCCAATGTAACTATTCCAGATCTAGCATCGATGCAGACTGTTGAAATCAACTTTAACAGTAACAGTAATTATAAAATGCCGGATGATTTAATCGCACTCATGCAAACGTCGGATGTTACAACCATCACTCAAAACAGCCAAACCTTAGCTGACCGAATGTTTGAAGCCATGTCCCTCGGTATTATAACCAAAATTCAAACTGGCATTGATAGTGGCATTCAAGGGATTACTACCGGTTCTTCTGAAATGGCACCTGCTCTTTCACAATTAAAAGATGGATACAATGGAATTTCCGAGGGCATCGCTGGAATGCAGGCGGGACTAAATGCCCAAAAAAGCACAGTATTACTTCTTAAAAGCGCATACGATATGCTCACAAATATGGGCACAATCCAATTACAGCCTGGTATGAGTATCGCAGATTTAATTCCTGCTAATATTGAGATACCACCAAGTGCATTGGAAGAACTGGAGAAAGTGACTACCGCAGAGGAGTTAAAGCAAAAAATTGATGAGCTTAACCTAGGGATCGAAGCACTGGAACAGAAAGTAGAGACAAATACAAAAAATAAAGATGACATGGCCATTGCTATTACTGCAATGGAAAGCAGTGTTACAAAGATGAACGACTTGAAGGATAAAATGACTACTCTGAAAGCGGCGATCCCTTCTTCCTTTGAAACCGCTAAGTCAAACTATATCGGTGAGATTGGTAGCAAAGATGAAAAGCTACAAGATACCTTTCAAGCAACACTAAATCAAGGCTTTAAAAATGTATATTACACTGCAGCAATTGCAGCATTTATTGCGCTGGTGTTATTAATGTTTTATAAATCTAAGAAAGTTGATTTTGGTGACAATGAAAAAAATAATTAAGATCATTCTTATTAGTATAGTCTCCGTGATAATAATATCTACTGCCGCCTTCTTTCTCTATGTAACCGATTATTATAAGGCAGATGATATTGCATTAAGTGTAATGGCCTCTGATCAAGCGTCGGAAAAGATTACGGTTGACCAGAATCTAACTATCTTTCATACAACTGACGATAGCGGTTCGGCACTGATTTTCTATCCAGGTGGAAAAGTGGATGCTATGGCTTATTATCCTCTACTTCATAAAATTGCAGAGAATGGGATTACCTGTGTACTCGTGAAAATGCCCTTTCATCTTGCTGTATTTAATGTAAATGCTGCCGAGGGCATCTATGATAAGTTACCTAATATCAAAAGCTGGTACATTGGTGGCCATTCCCTGGGAGGCGCTATGGCAAGTAGTTACATGGCTAAACATCCAGATAAAGTGGAAGGGTTACTCTTATTGGGTGCCTATATTTATGGTGATATCAAGCCTGAGCGAGCCTTAACAATCTATGGCTCTAATGACATGGTTCTTGATAAAACTAAGATTACTTATGAGGAAAATATTGTGGTTATTGAAGGCGGTAATCATGCGTATTATGGAAATTATGGAGAGCAAAAGGGAGATGGAACCGCCACAATTACACGAGAGGAGCAACAGGATATTGCAGCGATGGCTATTGTGGACTTTATGAAATGACAAGATTAGCTTAGTATATGAGCAGAATACTTTTACAATATTAATGGTAAAAAATAATATATGGTACAATTATCTATATATTAGGCTCTGTTAGATAAAGATATTGTATTCTGCCCTAACAAAAAGGAGGGGCATAGAGTTTAACGGGTTTGATTTTGAGGTACAAAGTTATAAAACAATATACTAAATCACAATTATATTCACACCTCAAATCAATGAATTTCTAATGATTTTTAGTGATAATAAAAAGGCTGTCCACACTCGGATAGCCTTTTACATTTATTTGGCTCTACTCAGCCTATGTTTATTCCATTACTAAGCTAATGATAAGTAATCTGATTTTGAAAACAGTCCCCATGATTCATAATCTTTATTTCTCAATTCATCAGAAAAAAGATGTTGTCTATTATTTATGCAGATAGCCTTACCATAACTTTTTGAGTTGTCATATTCAATATGTGTTATAGCCGTGTTTTCAGCCCAGTTCAAATAATTTACATGTTCTCTTGGTTTGTTCAACAGAACATTTGTTAATATACGCATAGTAATACCGTGAGTCGTTATAAGTATATTAGAATTTTCATCAATATTTTTTAGAAATCGGTGAATGAACTCGGTGCAACGACTCTCAACCGTCAAATAACTTTCTCCTTTTACGCAATCTACGTGCGACAATGCGTTATCTATATCAACATTAGGAAACATCAAAGTTCTCTCATTCCAGGTTAACCCTTCAAACACCCCTAAATTCATTTCACCTAATAAATCTGTTGTGACTATATTTTGTGTTTTGCTTACAATCACAGCAGTTTGAACTGCTCTTATTAATGGACTACTAAAAATGTAATCAAATTGATTTGAAATAAATAATTTACTTATACTTTTGTAAAGAGCTTCTGCCTGTTTCACTCCCTTTACGGTCAAAGCTAAATCAGTAGTAGACAACATTTTACCTTGTGTATTATTATAGCTTTCTGCATGTCTAACAATAAAAATATTCATAATGCACCTCACAGTATATTAATAATCTTGCGTTATAGAAAAGAACTGCATGTATTTATGTGATATAACAATCTGTGAAAATTTACTGCGGATTCGGGGTGCAGAATTTAGATTTTCTAGTTTATTTAACTCTAATCTACATCCTCCAAGGTATCCATAATTTCTTCCAAGCTTGCTTCTGCATAGCACATACAGGTATCAGCAGCTCCATAATAAATTCGAACAAGTTTATCCTCAAGTATTACACCACAGGAGAACACAACTCCTCCGAAGAAGCCTTCCTTCTCATAGTCTGCTTCCGGCTTCAGAATGGGCTTCGTTGAACGGGCGATCACTTTATATGGCTCGTCAATCTTTAGCAGTACTGCACCCAAACAATAGACATCCTCCTTCGTCGCACCATGGTAGATCTCGAGCCAACCTTGTTCTGTTCGAATAGGGATTGCACTTCCTCCAATACGTCCATTATCCCACGAACCTTCCCTGGCACCCATAAGATAACGGTAATCTCCCCAACACATTAGATCAGGAGATTTGGCAATCCAAATATCCGGCTTACCAAATAATGAGGTGGACGGGCGATTTAAGGCATAATAGTATCCCCCTATTTTTTCAGGAAAGATTTCTACATCCTTATTATCCGGATGAAATATAACGCCTAACCTTTCAAAATTATTGAAATCCTTTGTTACCGCCAAACATTCTGTAATCCCCACATCGGATATGGCACTATAACTAATGTAGTACTCCTTATCGATCAACGTGATACGAGGGTCTTCAATTCCGTATATTTCGTATAAATTTGAAGCACTCATACTGGGTTTCTCATCTATATCAAAGTGAAGACCATCCTCGCTACTTGCCAAACGAAAATGCGATATCGAAGTAATATAATTCTTCGAGGGAGTTTTAATCCACCTGGAATCCGACAAATCAATCTCTTTATCCGCTTGGTCAAATTCTAAAAGTTTAATCTCACCTGCATTTACATCATAATATACAGAACGGCAGATACCATCCTTGCGATCTATTGGTTTTTCAGCAACACGGAGTAATAATATTATCTTATCGTTATATTTTGCTACTCCAGCATTAAATACACCAATTACTTCAAAATCTTCTCTTGATGGTTTTACATCGGATGGCTGAATAATTGGGTTTTGTTCATATCTTTTCATAGGATAACTTACCTTTCGAATTATGATATTTTAGTTCTATTGATAGCATATAGCATAACAAAAGAAATGGCAATCTTATCTTGTCCTTGACAGTTTTCTCAATTACCACGGAGCAGATCGCATAATAAGATGCTGGATTACCCAAATCCTAATCGGGATAATCCAGCACCTTATTTTTAACTAAACTTTATACGATTTCTATCTCAGTATTTCTACATGGGTTAATTGTAACCATTAATTAATCTTGTTTTTTGCTATTCGTTTTACCGAACAAGTTCAAAATATGTTCCGCCACCATATACAATTAGTGTATCCTTATCTTTCACAAAAAAGGTACATCCATTTCTCTCTGAATCAACTGCCGTAATTTCCGTAACAGTATCACCTTCGAGCCCTAATTTATCGAATGTCATACGGTAATTTGTTACAAAATCACTACTTGTAATTTCAGTCGCTAGATACTCTGGGTTAGTAGCCACTTTCCTCAAATAGGAGGGTTCATCTCCGAAGCAAGTCGCCTTATCCGCTGAAAAGCTTAAACTCTTACCCACTAAGCTTTCTGCGTCTTCTTTACTATAGGTTCCTGCTGAACCGTAAGCTAATACACTGTTAATAACCCAATCTCCGTAGAATACTTCATCTCGTTGTGCCGCTTCAGCCGCTACGGTATCGTCTCGAACTGGCTCAGCCCCTGCTGTGTCGTCTCGTGCCGGTTCCGTTGTTGCCGAACCTTCTTGTGCCGGAGCAGTAGGATCACTTTGTTCTGTATCCGTAATGTTAGGATCACCTTGGTTATCTGCCTCTTCCTTCACCGGAGCTTCAGTAATTACCGGAGTAGGGTAATTTGTTACGGTAGGTATTTCTGTAATATCTGTATCCGTTGTAGTACTGGATACGTCTGTATTGTCACTATATGCATCCTCTTTACCAGACAGACTACAGCCTGTTAAGCCAATCAATGCCACCGATACGATTAAGATTATACTTAATAAAGTACTGGTCCATTTACTTTTTTTAAATTTACTAATCATGATAATTCTCCTTTTGTAACTAGATTTATTCTTCCATATTCCAGCGGTTGCCGGAATGAAATTTGACTCAGATATGAGTTTAATTAGTTTTATAACAGTACTGCCATAGTTTTGATATTCCTCTTCCTTTACATATTGTAAAGCAGCTGCATCACAGGATATCTCACAGTCCTCATGGATTTTATAAAAAGCATACCATATGAGTGGATTGAAGAAATAAATAATCTGCAAAAGAGCTAGGATCCAATTAATTGCTATGTCTTTTCTTTTGTAATGCGATAATTCATGAAGAAAAATATATTTGATTTCCCTATCGCTTAATTGTTCTAACGTAGCTTTCGAAACTAATATTTTCGTGTGAAAAGAAACATATAAAGAGGGGGTCCTCCTTTTATTCGAGGTGAGAAGTGTAATCGGTTGGTTTACCTTCATGATACTTTTGCAATCTTCAAGAATATTGACTATTCTCGCGTCTTTTAGTCTGGTGTATCTTCTACGTACATTGATTGCAAAAACTGTATTGACTATAATGGTGTAAATACTCAGCAGAAGAACTACTAAGGTCCAAAGAAATGCCATTGTCATCATGAAGGAATTGGAGGTAGAATCCTTGACCTTTACGGTCGTATTCGTTGTGGTGCTAGGGATAATTGGACTGCTGTTATTCGTAATGGTTTCATTAGCTGTTTCATTGGGCGAATTTAAATTAATCGTGCTATCCTTTCCCGAATTTCCTTGAAAAGGGGCATCAATCTCATCAACCGGAATATTGACTTGTTCCGCTACTATGTAGAATAAATTGAATACACTCATTGAAGCTTCCGGATAATAAGGGACAAGAAGTCGAAGGAGCAGTAAACCCCAAATATAATAATGCCATTTCGGACTCAAGACCTTATTAAAAAGTTTTTTTATCAGCAATATAAGTAGAATTAAGATACTTGATATCGCTCCTAGATAAAGAATTTCTTTAAATATTAACAATAATTGATTCATTATAAATTACCTACTCTTTTTCGAATTTAGTAAGGCCTGAAGCTCCTCTATGTCTTTTTCTGATAGCTTCTCGTCCTTGATAAAATTAGATAACAGCATATTCGGAGAACCGTTAAAGCACTTTTCAAGAAATGTTTTTGTTTCTTCTCTTACACATTCATCTTCCGTCACAGCCGCATGATAAGAATAATAGGTATTCTCTTTCTTTGCTATGATTGCTCCTTTGGTAACTAATCTTCTAATCAAGGTATGGATCGTCTTCGGATTCCATCCTGTAGCAGCCTCAAGTTCCTCAACTATTTCACTCCCCAACCTAGGTGATCTCTTCCATAGAACCTTCATGATCTTCCATTCTGAATCAGATATATTGTTCATATAATTGGTATCCCCTTCTCCGTATTACATATGTAGTACTACAATTACATACTACAACTGTAATACGGGATTGTCAATAGTTAATTTTTAACTTTGTGAATCGATGCTTAGGATCACGTATTACCCTTTCCTGGTCGCTATTCTATGGCATCCATCGAATAATAAAAACAAATTCCCAAGTCAGTCGTATGAACTCCATAATGACTACCGTGACCCTCCAAAATAGACTTTGTAATTGCAAGACCCAATCCCGTACCCTCCGTATCTCGGTTATGGGAGGTATCTGCTTTATAAAATCGCTCCCATATTTTACTCAAGACCTCTTCGGTAAATAATTGGCATTCATTTTCAATATAAATAGTAAGAGTATCCTTTACTCTTTCTCCACGAATTGTAATAATTGAGTTTGGGTTACAATATTTCACTGCATTTCCAAGCAGATTTTGAATTACACGCTCGATTTTTTTCTCATCTATAGTAACACTTCCAAATTCACCGAGGATATCAAAGGTAACTTCCTTTTCACTAGCTTTACTAGTAAATATGCGCACCGCTTTATCTAGTAGTATTTCGAAGTCTGTATTCTTCTTCAAGTAAGTAACTGCACCTGCATCAAATTTGGATAATTCGAGCATTTCTATGATCATCTGGTCCATACGGTTAATTTCCTCCAGGATAACTTCAACATAATAATCTTTCTTCTCGACTTTAACACCATCCCGAATTCCTTCGGAATAACTCTTGATAATTCCTAAAGGCGTCTTTAACTCATGGGATACATTAGCGACAAATTCTTTTCTGGCTTTATCTTGTTTTAGTTCATTTTCATAATCATCTTTTAGCTGTTCGTTCGCTATCACTAAGTCATCCAGAGCGTTTTTTAAGTTGGTAGATAAGGTATTAAGACTGGTAGATAGCGCTCCCAATTCATCCTTTCGCTTAATTTCTGAAACAATACCTAATTCCATATTAGCCATCCGGTTGGCAGTACTTGTAATACTTACAATCGGTCTTGAGATGGTTTTCGCATATACTGCCACCATAACAAAAGATAGAAGGATTGCTGCTCCTATCAGAAAAGGGAAAAAGCGTATCAGGAAGGTCATAACCTCACTCACCGATTGTAGGGAAAGGTTAACATTGGTGATCTTGGTTTCTCCATTATCTAAGGTACTGATTTTGCTGAAATTGACTTGCCTGTAATTCGTATAGGGGATGGTACTTATGGTATAATTCACTCCAGCTTTTTCGTGGCTCTCTATACTAGTGCTAGCAGTAACACCAGCTGCCATTACAACCGGATAAAGAACAACGGTACCATTAATCGTAGTAGCAGTTCCGGTGCCGTACTTAACGTCATTCATCGTTGGAGTAAACGAAGAGAGTGGAACTGCTTTCTGTGCTATTCTTAAGGAGGGGATTAAATTGATATCAATACTATGAAAATCGGGGATTTGGTTCAATATTTCGCTACTAAATATTCGGTTGGGTAGAACTAAAAAGTCGGGACTTGAACTAGTGGTGACTGCGGAAAGTGGTTCGGTAGCGGCAGCTGTAGCTGTGGCATACTGAACTGATTCCTGAGGTAGAATGCTCAACGTAGCATTCTGGCTTTTCATAAACTTGGACACCTCAGAATATAGCTGTTCATCAGACCACTGCTTTTCTTCAAAATCCGAGGTAAATTCATTAATTGCATTTACCATTTGATTGATTTTCTCGGGTTCATAAAATCGGTCAAAATAAAGAAATAAGGCCGCTATGATGCCTGTAATCAAAATAAGGAAGGAACTTAAGGTCAGTATTAACATTTTAACAGATAAGGATGTTCTCATGGTTTCACCTCGAATTTATAACCAACACCAATTACGGTATGGATATATCTAGCGCAATTACCCAACTTCTTACGAAGAGTTTTAATATTGGTATCTACAACTCTGCCGTCACCATAATAATCATAGCCCCAGATTGCATTGATTAATACCTCTCGTCGAAATACCTTGCCTGGGCTTTCCATCAACCGAAGCAGCAATTCATATTCCTTCATCGTAAGGGGCAGCTCCTCTCCGGACAGTGTAGCCAAATATGCTTCTTTATCGATTGCAATTTCATTATGACTAAGGATAAGGTCCGGTGTATTAACCACTTGGGTACGTTTTAATAAGGCCGACATGCCGGCAAGTAGTACCTTCGGGCTAAAGGGTTTAGTTATATATTCATCTGCACCAAGCTCATAGCCTAGTAGCTTGTCATCTTCTTCACTACGGGCACTTAAGATAATAATTAACACATCAGATTTTTGCCTGATCCGACGGCATACAGACCAGCCATCCAGTTTTGGTATCATGATATCCAGGATAACAAGCTGGATTTTTTCTTTATCAAATAAGGATAATGCTTCAACGCCGTCCCTGGCACTATACACCTGATATCCGTCGCTCTCCAGATAATCCACCAAAATCTCATTCATTTTTTTATCATCTTCAACTACTAATACATTAAGTCCCATACCAAATCCTATCCCTTTCATAAAAACAATCTTTCATAAAATAATCAGCGGCTCCTTGCAGCATTGGCAGCCGGCTAGTTAGAATTATTGTATCATCTTGATGTGTTGTTTGTGTGAAACGAGTGTGAACCTAAGACTTCACTTAAGTCGCACAACACTTTCACTCAAACCACACATTGAGCCTTTAACATTGATTTTGAGGCCATGAGCCAACGATGATAATGGAGGAAAATGATATGAGAGCAATAAAACACGCATTCCTAAGTCTAATTAGGAAGCCAACCAAAGCCATTATGATATTTGTAATATTATTTGTCGTATTTGGGTTAGTGTTTACCGGAATAATTATTCAAAATAGTGTGAAAACATCAAAGGAATATGTACGTAAGGAATTAGGTGCTGTAGTTGAAATGAGGGGCGATTATATGAAGGCCATGGAGGACCAACTATCGGGAGAAGATTATACGAAGATGAATCTTTCCGCCTCCCTGGCAAAGGAAATCGCTAAGGATCCCTTGGTAAAGGACTTGTACATAACAGAAATGAGTAATGCAACCAATGAGGAACTGGAAAGTGCAATAAGCATGGGTGGTGATGGTGAAGGGAATCTCGTGATGGCAGCGAGCGCTTCCTCCTCTTCTCCCTCTTCTTCCTCCTTTCTTTTGTTGGGCAGCAATACAGATATTGGGATGGATTTCGCTAATGGAACTTATGAACTTACGGAGGGTCGTCATCGCTCCTCAGAAGATCAGGGACGAGACACCCTTTTAGTATCGCAAGAATTAGCAAGTAAGAATAGCTTATCCGTTGGAGATTCTATTGATTTAACCTCCAGTGTTGACAAACAGAAGTATTCCTTTGAAATAATCGGAATCTATAAGGGTAGTCCTTCCTATCTAGTGGATCAGATGTTTGCCTCGCTTGATAGTGTCAAAAAATTAGCTGGTACCCAAGACGATTCGGATGCTGCTACATCAATTAATTTTCAACTATACGATCCCATGGATATCGATAACTTTATCAAACAACATAAAGACCAGATGCCCAATGATTACATTATCTTGTATGCGAATGACAGTGAATATAAGTCCTTAACAAGACCATTGGATCTCATCAGTACAATCATATCAATCCTGTTGGTCGTAGTATTTGTCGCCGGTGTTATCATCATGTTAGCCATAATTACAATCTTTGTTCGAGATCGTAAGTTTGAAATAGGGCTTTTATTATCCAGTGGAGAAGGGAAATTAAGAATTCTATCTCAGTTTGTACTGGAAATACTTCTGATTTCTGTGCTTGCCTTTGGAGTTGCAGCCGGCGCTAGTAAATTTTCCTCTGATTATGCGGCTTCCTGGATTGTTAAAAATCAATTAGTGGAGGACAAAACGCAAGACACTGGCGGTATGTTTGGCGTAAGTATCGGTGGCGCAACGAAGGACGAGGTAAAAATCGACGATGTTGCCCGTGAGTTTAATGTAGCTGTAGATAAAGATGTGATAATAAATTTAATGTTACTGAGTTTTGGTTTAGTCATTCTTTCAGCCGGAGCCCCGCTGTTGATCATACTCGGTTATAAACCAAGAGAATCCCTACAGGATTAGAAAGTGAGGTAAAAATGAAATCAATTATATTTGAATTAGAGCAATTATCGTATGGTTACATTGATGGGGGGAAAAAGAGGTTGATACTGAATGATCTCTCCTTCCAATTTGAAAAAGGAAGGTTCTATACAATCCTTGGGCCGTCAGGTTCGGGTAAAACTACTCTCCTAGCGCTGGCTAGCGCACTTGATGCACCGGAGAACGGTCGGGTTATTTATAATGGAGAAGATATTAAAAAAATCGGATATACGAAGTTTCGACGTAACAACATGGCGATTATATTCCAGAAATATAATCTAATCGATTATTTAACCGGAATGGAAAATGTGGAATCAAATTTGATGATTATGGATCAGAAATTTACTAAAAACCGAAAAGAGATTGCTTATCAGATCTTATCTTCTATGGGCATTGTACAAACAAAAGCAGATCGAAGGGTTACCAAGCTGTCCGGTGGAGAACAACAGAGGGTAGCCATAGCCAGAGCCTTAGCAAAGGATGTGGATTTAATTCTGGGCGATGAGCCAACCGGAGCACTAGATACCGCTACGGCAAGAGAAATCATAGACTTATTCAAACGGTTGGCTCACGATTACGGTAAAACAATTATTCTTGTAACACACTCGGATGAAGTAGCGAGAAATAGTGATATCTCCTTGCGACTTCATGAGGGTAAGCTAGTGGTAGATTATGGGGAATAACATAGTGGAGAAACAAAAGAATTTTCTAGAAGATCTATCGAAGGAGAAACCAGAAAGCTTTAGGGAAGAAGTCTTTGTTCCAGTACAAAAAAGACCCGGCCGAATTATTGCCACTCTTATAGCAATTGTAATTGTCATTATATTTTTTACGTTTATATTACAACTTAGTAAGATTACCGTTCCAGACATGTCCAAATGGCAGTTGGAGGATGTACAAAATTGGGTTACCAAGTATCATGATAACACCCAGCTAAATGGAGTATATAATAAGGATATTTCCCAAAACATCGTAATCTCACAAGATATAAAGCCAGGAAAGAAACTCAAGAAAAACCAAACTTTCACTATAACCTACTCCTTAGGTGCGGATCCTCAAGAAGCCATCGTACTACCAGAGATTAAGAACATGTCGTTAACAGAAATTAAGACCTGGATTAGTGATAATCAGTTGGGAGGAATATCAATTAAATATGAAACCAGCGAAGTAATTCAAAAAGACAAGGTTATTACTTATGAATTTGTAGATGGCTCAGCCGAAGAATTTCTTCGTAAAAACCGGATGGCAATTTATGTGTCAAGCGGTTCCGAGGATATGAGTGAAACCTTTCAAATGCCGGATTTTTACGGAAAGACCAGAGCTGAGGTAACACAATGGGCGAAGGAGCAACAAATTGAAGTTACCATTCAAGAGGTGTTTAATGAATATGTTGAATATGGAAAAGTATTTGAGCAAAGTATTAAGAAGGATACAAAGATTACCCGCAAGGATTTGATTACCGTGGATATTTCCCGCGGAAAATCCATTCAAATGCCTGAATTCCTAGGAATGAGCCGAAGTGAAGCTACCGAACTGGCAACAATTTATGGAATGAACGTATTCTTTAAGCTAGAAGTCAGCAATGAAGAAGTTGATACCGTGATACGCCAAGATATAGCTGAGGGAACCGAAATTGATCAGAAACAAATGATTACGCTTCAGATAGCAAAGGAAGAAGGCAAAATTCTAGTACCGAACTTTACAGGGTTGAACCAAGCAGAAGTGAACAATCTTGCTGGCCTTTACGGCCTCAAGGTGTTCCTAAGGAATTTGGAGGAAGCAGGTGCTAACGGTATTGTAACTTCCCAGTCCATTGCTTCCGGTGAAAGGATCAAAGAGAAGCAAATTGTTACTTTGGAGTTTAAGGAAAGTAAAACAGTTACTATTCCAAATTTTATAGGGATGACGAAAAATGAAGCGACAGTACTTGCGAAGAATTTATCGATTGATCTAATCTTCAATGAAGTAGAGACAACAAAAACTTTGAACCAAACTATAACCAATCAGAATATTAAAGCAAATAATCAAATTGGTGTAGGTGAATCAGTCCTTCTTACCCTTGCTATCAACAGTGGTATCCGTGTTAAGAACATGTGGAATATGAGTCTTAAGGAAGCACAGGCCTGGGCTACACAAAAAGGAATTACCTTAAATGTAGTTGATAACTACAACAGTGAATATTCAGCTGGAGAGCTATATTATCAAGACTGCAACGCAAATGAGTGGCTACCGATAGGTAAGATACTGACTGTATATCATTCTCTCGGATTTGTCATGGTGGAGGATTTTATCGGTAAAACCAAATCTGATATTCTAAAATGGAGGGATGAGATTAATAGCAAAGGTGCCAACATAGAGTTATCCTTTACCGATGATACAAACACAGCAAAAGAAAAGGGTGTGATTACGGGTCAAAGTATCAAAGGGGAGCTTGTAGCACTAGACCGAAGCATCCGTGTATGGGTATCAGCAACAGATAATGGTGTCCTGATTAAGAACTTTGATGGCGCAGAATTAGAAGATTTCAAATTATGGTGCGATATCAATGATATCCCTTATATCGTGAAAGATTACTACAGTGATACTTATGAATAAGAAACCCTTTATGGTCAAAACTATACTAACACTTATCTACCAAAAGGTGAATATTTAAGGATATCCCATTCACTAGGTAAAGTTTATGTAACGGATTTTACTTATCAGACAAAATCAGCGATGATTGAATGGCAGAGGGGAGTCAATAAGAAGAACGCTGATATAAAAATAATATTTGTAGAAGAGTATTCCCATAATGTAGAAAAAGGTAAGATCGTTAGCCAAAATGTGAAGGATACTGAGATTGATCTGAATGGTACAATTGTAGTAACGGTGTCCTCAGGATCATAATGAACTGCCTTATCAATGGTAAAATAACCATTACTCAATAAAACCTCCCAAACTGATGGAAAGTTACATCAATTTGGGAGGTTTCTCTACTACTATTTATTTGTAACCTTCTCTTTCCCTAATAGCCAAAGGTATTTATCATTTTACAATAAATTCGTAATAGGGAACTTATCTTTCTATGCATTATAACTCGCTATTAGCAAAAGCCTCTTTTTAGTATAAAGAGTTCAAACCAAGAGATATTGGAATAAAAATGTATCTTTTCTCATTGGTTCTCTTCCTTAAATTAACGAATCTCTTTAACTGTAATCTTTGTCTTTATAATCTTAACTTTACCACTATAGAGCGTTATTTTAGTTGTAATAATTGCGGTACCTGCACTCTTTGCAGTGATACAGCCATCCCTATTTATGGTTGCTACCTTATTATTATTTGATACAAACGTTACAGTTACTGCACCTATTGCACTTGAGGAGGTTTTATCTTCTAGGTTATTTACCAATTCTAAGGTTAACGGTAATTCAACCTGAAGCCATGCTATGCCGTTTGTCCTTCCTCCAATATATAGAGTTTTCTTTGATGTAGTAGCCTTTATCTGATTTCTTAAGGAGGTGATTATACTATTATCTATTAGCATTGGTAGCAGTACATAATCTGAGCAATGCAAAAGATTAATTGTAACATAACCATCCTCATCAATCTGATAACCTGAACTAAATGGTAACGTCTCTAGTAAACCAGTATCAGAATTGAAATAATATAGGAAAACCTTCTCCCCTGCTTTTATATTCATATCTCCAACATAAATTCTCACGCTGGCTTGTGCTGGTAATACTCCGTGATGATTAAAACTAAGGATTAGACTGTTTGCAGTGTTCTCATATGCCGGGTTCTTCTTCAACAGCTGCTGAACTTGATCATTGTAAGCTCCACTATTTACTTGTAAGGATAGATTGACATCTGTAATATCTAGTTTCGAATTTGCAAGATCCTCTCCAAGGAAGGTCCATTCATATTTCACTTTACCCTTTTCATCAACTACTGAGATTTCTACATCCTTCTTCGCTTTTTTCGCTGCTTCTAGAATATCTCTATCCAACGTAATGTCTGTTAATTGAATTCTATCGTCACTTTGCAAACTGCTTGGAAGGTTAACCGTTATATCTACTTTTGTTACATCTTCCGTTTGCAATAAGGAAGCAATCGTATCGGAAGAGATTGGAATGGTAACGTTAAGCTTCTCTGTTTCTCCTTTATTCGAAGCCTGTTTGAGAATTTGCTCCGTTGGTAAATCTACCGTAACCTGAAGTGCACCTTTCCCTTCCTTCTCTACTATGCTAAGAGATGCATTTCCATCCACTCCCGAGATATCAACATCCTCAACAATAGGGTTTGGGGTTGGTACTGGAGCTGAAGTTTGAGATGGAATTGGCGTTGGATTCAGCGTCGGCGTTATAGTTGGTGTCGGTGTTACTGTTGGTGTCGGTGTTACTGTTAGTGTCGGCGTTACGGATGGCGTCGGTGTTACGGATGGTGTCGGCGTTACTGTTGGTGTCGGTGTTACGGATGGTGTCGGTGTTACGGATGGTGTCGGTGTTACGGATGGTGTCGGTGTTACAGATGGTGTCGGTGTTGGATCATCCGCCGGCTGTGTACCTTCTTCTGTTCCATCCTTTAAGGTAGCAACTCCATTTTCGTATTTGAGGACAAATTCTCTAGCATATCCTTTTCCTCCAATACCGGTACTAATACCATTTCCTGTACCATTTACGATACTGTTAATACCTACAAGAGGTCCGGTATCACTTGCAATTTCTACAATGCAAGCATTTTGAACGATTACTCCCTCTTTATTCGGAACTTCGATTGCATTATCTATAAATATACTGGCACCATTGGTATTAATAAATACATCATAGATACCAAGTCCTACTGCATAATGCGTATTAACCTGGTTCGATACTTTATATGCAGCATAACCTTTTACGGTACCCTCATGGCTCATCCAGTCGTCCTGATTTTGTGGATCATAAGGCGTCTCACATTGGTAAAAATACATACGTCCGCCATTCCCGTTCCACAAGGTCTGATACTCTTGGAAATGCTCATTGAACAATCCATACATCGTCATATCATCGCCGTTGACAAGGAGTCCATTTCTTACTGTATTCAAATCCCAGGCCACACCATCCCCGTGATCTGCTCTCCAAATCCAGAAATGGTCTCCAATCACATCATCACTATTAATTTCTAAAGCAACATCCGCTGAAGCAACTCCACCATGGACACCACCTACTCGGAAGAATAAGTCAGCTAGCAACGTCGGATTAGCAGAATGATCATCATTACTGTCCTTTTGCCCAACCAATAATAAATGGTCAGAATAAGCACCAGCGTCAAAAATAATACCCGCAATCGTAACTCCGTCTACATCATCAACAATCATAGCAGCAGTTTCATTCGTTGGTATAATAGTAGCAAGGCCAATACCCAAAATGATGGTATTCGGATTGGTTACAACGATTGGCTCTTCTGCATAATAGATGCCAGGTGTTAATAAGATATGCTTACCCTGTCCTAAGGCCGCATTAATGGTTGACGCATTGTCAACGCCCTGCTTTGCGATATAAAACTGATCCAAGCTCAAAGAACTACCCTCTCCAATATTTCCTTCGGACCAGGATACACCTGTAGAAGCCTTACGCAAGGATGGAACAAATACTTTATATTCTCCGTTATCCAAATATAAAAATGGTTTTTCTCTGATAACCGGTGTCGTTGCAATATTGGTATAGTTGGTGCCTCCCTGACCCAGCTCCCAGTTATTTGCCGGCGCACCCGTTACACCCTGGAAAAATCCATTCCAGTTAACACCATAAAAGCCAGCTTCTAATACACTGTTTCTAGTATAATACTGCTGTTGCGAATAGGAACCTGCTGCCTTATGGAATATGCTATCGGCTGCAAATCCGCCACTTGCCCATCCAGACCACCAGTCAAAAGAGGTTTTGCGTCCTACATCCATACGTCTAAGGGGTGCTGCCTGTGAAACAGCCCACTTGAAGTTAAAATACCCATCGTTGTTATTGTCGGTATCTACAATACTGAGATTCTCAGCGGAACGCCAGAAATTACAGGTTGCATTGTTGCCGGACAAATACGCCGGTGTCTCTATGTTTTTGATCTTCGTTTCAAGTGGTGTCTTGCCAAGTCCAGCGATATGGGTATAGAAGCCGACCTGCATCATGGCCGTATCAGTATAATCACCCGGTTTAAACATCAGTGCAAAACGTTCTGATCCAAACTGTGCATTCTTCTGAATTTCATAAATCCTTGCCACTTCTTTGTCAATTGACGTTGCAATATCGGTTTCAGCAAAGAAAATCATATTATCACCAAATAACTTTATTTCTAATGAGATCGGTGCTGTTTCATCACTTCTGCCGTTTGCATTTACTGCTACTACCTTATAATAATTTGCATATTTATCAGCATTTGGAGTCGCATCCGTAAATTCCGTTGAACTAACGGTACCAAGCTTCACATACGCGGCATATTTACTAGGCGCCTTATAGATATCATAGGTTGTAACATCGATATCAGCTTCCCAATTAAGTTTTATGGTGTTTGCATCTTGTACGATATCAAGTCCCTTTGGTGTCTCAGGTCGATTTCCAGCCAAAGTAGTGGCAAAGTGTTCGAGACTTGTCGCATAGGGACTAGCTCCATTTACTGTATGAATCGTATAGTAATAGGTCGTGTTAAAGGTAAGTCCGGTATCCGTAAAGGAGGTTCCTGTTAATTCATTGCTCACCTTAACATAGCTCCCTTGCGAACTGTCGGCACGCCACACCTCATACCCAGTAAATAATGTGTTATTTACCGGCTCCCAGTTAAGAGAGATGCTTGTCCCTTCCGTATTAACCGTCTTAATTTTACTAACCTTTTTCGGTGCGGTTGCGGTATGTAGTATGAATTTTTCATTATCCGTAAGCCTACCGTTAAATGGTGTTACCATCTTGCCGTCTTGAACAGAGATATAAGCATTGTTATTATTGTTTTTAAAGGCTACTGTACCATCTCCCTGAGGTTCTATGGTTACAGATTCCCATCCAGTCGGCGTTAGTTTGTTAATCTGAAATACCCTGCTCCCGTCGGATTTCCACATCGTACCGAATTGCTTCGATTCAAAGTTAATAACCGGCAAACCATTAAATACTCCATAATATGCAGTAAACTTAGCATTGTCCGGTGTTGTATCTGACTTCGACAGGTTAACATCGATGACGTGATCCAAGGTACCATCCACGGTAATTAGCTTCCCGGTTGCTTTATGCTCTATATAGACTTCCGCATTTACCTCCGGTTCCGGCTCATATTTCGCTTCTTTGATAATAAATTGTACCGCTGAACCGGATACCACGCTCATCGTTGCCATTACTCTATTATCATCAGCTACATTCAAATATTTACCGAGCCGACCATCCTTGATTGCTACGATACCATTGCCCTGATCCTCCAAAAAGTATGCTTCCCAGCCATTCACCGCTGTTTTTAACGCATTATTCGTATCTATAATATCCTCACCATTAATGCTTTCTGATTTTAGCATTCTCCAAGCATTTCCCTTGGAAGAAAAGCTTACATGCAAAGCATTCGCTGAGTCTTTTCTCATCTGAAAAAGTGCCCTGTCAGGTAAATTATTCCCTTGATTGTCCGGAATTTCTGCGTCAGCTGTAACGGCAGCTGTATTACCTCCCGTTACTTGAATCGCTTTACCGGTCTTTACGGACACTATATAAGTATAATTATCATTGGATTCATAGTTAGCACCTACTACAAGTGCATTCAGTGCTTCTGGTGCATTCATGACATCTGTTATCTCTGGTGTTTCCGTTATCTTTGGTGCCACTGTTGCTTCTGGCTCCTCTGTAACACCTGGGACCACTGTAACTTCTGGTGCTTCCGTTATCTCTGGTGCCACTGTTGCTTCTGGTGCTCCTGTTATATCCGGCACTTCTGTAACTTCGGATGCTTCGTTTACATCAAATACCTCAGATAATTCTGCTGCAAAGGAAACATTGTCAAAGGTCGTAAAAATCATACAAAGTGATAATATCATTGGTAAGCATTTTCTGAACAGTTTAAACATAAAAGCTCCCTTCTCCATATAAAAATTTGATTAAACCTAAGTCCTTAACCCTCCTCTCAATTTGGTAATATTTTACTTTTAATACGATTTCATACTAGCATCCGAATTAAGTGCTGTAAAGAAGAATGATGTTTGATTATTCGTGTTTTTATTGATTTTTATATTATTTTGTCTATTAATGCTTAAAATTCTACTGGACTAGCTATCAATTGACATATTGCAATAAGAAAATAATAGGAAATATACGAAAGGTAAAAGGTCCTACTCTAATCGACTTTGGAACATTATGAAAATAGGATAAATAAAAATGAGGTCTCACGACCTCATATGAATATGAATTATTCAGTTTATACTTAAAGTATAATTGATATCTATTGTTCCTACATCCGATGGATTCAGTTGAATATATTACCTGCTCCAGTAGTAATTATCATTCCTTATTGTAAGGATTACTTTGTTGTGATAAATTAGGTTAGTATCTAAAATTGATACAATTAACTTCTATGAACAGTATTCCAGTTTTACAATAGAAAGGATCTCCATGAAACTAAACTATGAAATACACTACGGAATTTTCCTCTATCGGCCAAACCGTTTTATCGCATATATTAATATAGATGATACTGAGCTTATTTGCCATGTGCCTAATACAGGCAGATTACGGGAGCTACTTATTCCAGGAGCTGAGGTCATGGTCTCTTATCACCCTGCACCCACAAGAAAGACTAAATATGAACTTCGGATGGTAAAAAAGGGCTCCGACTGGATTTCCATCGACTCGCAGCTTCCGAATGCTCTGGCCCATGAAGCAATTGCAAATAATGTAATCCAAGAGTTACAAGGTTATGTTCAAATCAAACGCGAAGTCACCTATCAGAATAGTCGCTTTGATCTTCAATTACTTGGCGAGGATATCTGCTATGTGGAAGTGAAAGGGGTTACCTTAGAGCGAGACGGATGGTGTTATTTCCCTGATGCCCCGACCGAACGAGGGCGTAAACATATAGATGAACTCTTTCATGCTGTTAAGAGCGGCTATCGTGGAATTCTTCTATTTGTTATACAGATTGAACATGCGAAGGGGTTCAGCCCCAATGCCGTTACGGATCCATCCTTTGCGGAGAAAGTGAAAACTGCTGTGGCAAATGGTGTTGAAGTTTTAGCCTACCGGTGTCATATTTCACCGGAAGAGGCAATTATAGTGGAACTTGTTCCTGTAATTCTATAAATTAATAGAGATTCTTTGGCATATTAAGTCCTGCAACCTTAGAGATTGCAGGATTTTTAATTACTCCTTTTATTCAAATATTCTTATCCTACAGAAAGATACTATGATTGCACCTTTCAACTGTCTATCTTTTTACACCAAATATATTCCAAAGCATCATTAGCAACACCCAAATGACCAATACCTATTGATTTCTCCCTATTATTTACAACAACCTCAAAGGCAAAGAAATCCCAGCTTCAATGATTAAATACCCCATCGATAATAAATGCATATTCCTTTCATGCAGCTTTTGTTTAATCTTAAAATTCGACGTTGAGGAAGGAAAACTCGACGTTCATGTCATAGAGTATAGGAAAAGTATTCATATAATGTTATACTAAAATGTAATATATTGGATTTAGATGCTTATGTTTGGAATTATTATTAATTTAAGTACGAGTCGGAAATATATAATTTTAATATATCAGTTATATCCGAATTGTATTTGATTTTTAAGGAGGATATGTGTGTTTCGTATAGCAGTGTGTGATGATGATAAATATATTTGTTCAGAGATCGAACGAATTATATTAGACTATGGAAGTAAAGTCATAAATGACATTAATATTGAGGTTTTCCATTCAGGGGAAGAATTGTGTAAATTTTTAAGTGAGGGAGAAATGTTTGATTTGGTGTTTCTTGATATTGAGTTAAAACAAATTAGCGGTGTCGAGGTCGGCAGAAGAATACGTGAGGAATTGAAAAATGAAACAATACAAATAGTATATATTTCAGCCCTCGATAATTATTATCGAGCGTTGTTTGACGTGAGGCCAATGCATTTTCTACATAAGCCATTGGAACCAGAAAAAATTATAAAGGATATTGAAAAAGCAATAGAGTTGGTTGAACTACTTGGAAATACATTTAGTTATCATCAAGGTCATAATTTTTATAGAAAATCGATTAAAGGTATTTTTTATTTTGAGGCTAATAAAAGACAAGTGAAAATGATTGGAGTTGACGGTGAAAGCTATTTTTACGATAGATTGTGTGATATTAGTCAAAAATTAAGTAAATATCATTTTTTTCTTATACATAAATCGTATTTAATAAACTATGCGCACGTTATAAAGTTTAATCGGAAGGAGGTTGTTATGTCAAATAATATAATTCTTCCAATTAGTAGAAATAAAAGTGATGAAGTAATGCGGCTTTTATTACAATATGAGAAAGAAGGAGTTTAATTTGCAGCTGACTATTTACGACTGGGTTTATATTTTGATAAATATTTTTAGGACATATTTAATATATAAGTTTATCTATCTATTTTATGGTGATAAGGTAAGATATAGATTCTTGGAATACGCATCCTACATTATCTATTATTTACTTATCACAGTATCTTATTTGGTAATAAACATACCAATAATTATGATGCTGATAAATATTATGGGATTCATATTTTTATCTTTAAATTATAAGGTAAGCAATAAACAGAGAGTTTTATCCACATTATTTATTTATATTATATTGCTATGTATAGAAAGCTTTGTGGTATTAATTACTGGGTATATCAACTTCCCCTTGTTCGAAAGGAATTACTATACATCCATATTTGGTATTATTTTCATCCACATTTTGACGTATGCTGTTGTGCTTGTTCTCCAGAATTTCCACAATATAAAGAATGGGAAAGAAGTATCATTATCGTATTGGATTAGTATTGTTACTATATTGCTACTTACGTTATATATAATTATGACTTTGTTTTATGCGAGGGGACTTAGTATTATTCAAATCATATTGTGCATATTTTTTTTGTTTGTTTTAAATATTGTTACATTCACATTATATGACAATATAATCACATCATATGAAGATAAAATGGAAAAGAGAATGTTATTGCAGCAGAACCGTTATTATGAAAATCAATTCGAGCTTATGAAAAAAGTATTACTTACAACAAGATCTTTTCGTCATGATATAGTAAATCATCTGACTATAATTCAAATGATGGTTCAGAAAAATGAACAGAGTAGATTAGTGGAATATTTGGCAAATTTATTAAAGGTAAGTAATCAACATGAAAAATTTATACGTTCGGGAAATATAATTATCGATTGTATTTTAAATTATAAACTTCAGGTAATTGAACAAAAAGATATCCAAGTACTACTAGATATCAATATTCCAGAAGAGTTAACGATCGATCCATTGGATATGACAGTTATTCTGGGCAATCTATTAGATAATGCAATTAATGCTTCCGATAAACTAGGGAAGGAAAATCGAAAAATTAGTATTATTATTCGATTAGATAAAGATGTCTTGAGAATTAATATTAAGAATAAATATAACGGAGTAGTGCTTTATAAAGGAGATAAAATTATTACTTCACAAAAGGATAAACTTAATCATGGTATTGGCCTTATGAATGTAAAAAATGTTATTGATAAATATCAGGGAATATTTAATATTGAAATCACTGAGAATGATTTTTCTGTTATTGTTTTATTAATGCGTTGAATGTAATAGTAAATTCCTGCATGTGGATTAACTTTTTCATTTTACATGCTTTATTAATGCAATGAGTTACTTGTAAACATTCATACGAGTTATTACAATAAAAGTGCCTTTTATGACATATTATGTAAATTAATTGAATTTTATTATATGATATGCATGTAACAAGAAACCTAACAATTCTAAACGAGAAAGGAGGGTAAGCCAATGAATAATCTAATTTATACCTTAGGAAGGATTTTAGCCGGATTGGCATTATTTGTTACAGCAGCAAATGTAAACATTAATTGTACATTTGTTGCACATCAGCCGAAATTACCACATGGTGCTGAACGGTTTCGAAAGAATAAATGAGATTGGTAAAAATCAGCATTGCTGATAGATTTGTAAAGCATGGAATAATCACTTCTGATGATAAAGAATTATTTTCATATGGACTGCAACAAGGATTGGTATTATTGTTGAATATTTTTACAACTGTAATAATCGGATTTGCTTTTGGGATGGTTTGGCAAAGTGTTGTATTTTTAATAGCATATATACCTCTAAGAAGTTATGCCGGGGGGTATCATGCAAAGACACAGATAAGATGTTACATATTCTCTGTGTTGCTAATTATAACAGCACTTTTAGGAATATGGCTACTTTCTTGGATAAACCTTGGCAGTATCCTCATAGTATTATTCTCTGGAGGAATTGTTTATATTAAAGCTCCAATAGAGGACCCAAATAAACCGTTAAACCAATTAGAGAAAATAGTTTTTAGAAGGAATTCTAGAGTATTATTGTTAATACTTTTCGGAATGATTTTCTTATTCTGGTTTATAAATGCAAGCATTTCTGTCTGTCTCATGATGGCAATCATTACTTTGAGTTTTATGATTTTACTAGGTAGTAAAAGATTAATTAAACAGTAAGAGATTATAAGGAGGAATTCAAATGAAAAAAACATTATGTCTATTTATCGTAGGATTATTATTAATCGTTCCATCATTCAATGTTTATGCAAGTACTAATAATGAATTTTTGTCGAGAACAACCGCAGTTGATCTGAAAAAGGCATCGGGAGAAGATGGTTCAGCTAACCTAACTGGATTAATTATGAGATTTAGTAGTCCCGATGATAGTAAATCTACTAATTTGCCGTATAAGAAGCTTAATAAAGATGAATTAATGCAAATGGATATAACGGAAACAGATGCAACCAAGTATGTTAATATACAAAGGATTCTTGATGAAATGGCACAAAAAGGGCAAAAAATTGAGTATATTAATGGTAAAGTTGTTATTATTAACTCTAAAAATGACGCTGGTGTTAACAAAGATGACTTAAGCAGGGGCAATAACGACTTAAGTATTCGTAATGAAGATAAGGTGTTTATTATTGATATCTTTGAAAATGAGATAAGCGTGCATCGAAATAAAGTTACTATCGAAGAAAAACAAGAAGCAATGAACAGCCTGATGCAAGAAAATCCATACAGAACAAAATATTCGATGACTTTTGATGATGGTTCAACTGTTGTAGTGGAACAAAGTCAAAAACAATTAAGCGAAATTAATGATGATTCAGTTAATACTTATGCGACGGTTGAGGTAAAACAAATCGATATTTATGGAGAAAGCGGCTTTAAACAAAGGACATTTACTTGGACACAAACTAGTCCGGCAGGTATTTATTATCAAACCATGTTATACAATTATAGTGTACTAAATGGAAATCATGATATCTATTTAAACTCTGTGATTGGAAGCTCAGGTGGTGCAGGCATCTTTGTTGCAAATAGTGAAGGTGCGGGTGTTGATATATCGGAGTCTCATTATAACGGAACTCCTACGATATGGACGCAAGGACATAGCTCGTATCAATGGATGGCTACAGCGAGTGTTGGAGGAACAATTGCAGGAGTATTCAATTTTAGTGTAAATGAAAATATTTGGTGGACTCAAATCCAGCAAGTGGCAATTAGTTTGTCATATGCACATGAATACTGTACGAAATAATAGATATAACTCTGAAAACGGATCAACCAGCTCTCTGTTATTGGTAGGGTACATAGTAACAAGCAACTTAACAAGGAACTACACATCTGGGTTGGGATGACTAAATCAATAAGATATTAAAATAATCCCTGATGGGTGTGTCATAGAGGATAATCTATGGTGTACCCATCAGGGTACCTTTGCTATACAAGCGAAAAAGGTCTTGATATGTATAAAAGTACCATTGACGAAACTGGTAATCATAATAAGGGGGATATTGTAATGAAAAATAAAAAATGTATAATAATTTTTCTTTTAATGATTACAGCCGCTACTTTAGCGATATTAACATATAAAAAAAGAGATATAATTGAGATAGCCGTTATTGACACTGGTATTAATTTAGATGATTGGTCAAAAGAGTATCAAATAAAAAAATATAACATCACAAAAGAAGGGGATAATACCCATGGAACCTATGTATCAAGTATTATTTTAGGAAATATTCATGCAAGTAATAGTGTTAAGGTTCATATTATAGATGTAGGGGAGTACGATAAATTAGATATAGATAATTTAATCAAAGGTATTGAGAAAGCCAAAGATTTAAATGTAGATATCATAAATATTAGTTTAGGTACGTATAAAGATGATTCGGAATTAAAAAGAGTAATAGATTCTGCAATTGAGAAAGGAATTATAATAATATGCTCTAGCGGAGATGATTATACACAGCAATATTTATATCCAGCCTCTTATCCTGGGGTATATTCCGTGTCTTGCATAGACTCAAATAATGAACCCTTGATTAATAATAATAGAAATGATATGATTCTTGTATGTGAATTAGGCGAAAATGTTGAGACTCTTATAACAGAAGATAATAAAGTGAAAATGATTATTGGATCATCCGCGTCAGCAGCATTGTTTACTTCTAAAATTGTAAGGTTAAAAATAGATTATCCAGATTTAAATAATGAAATGCTGATGAATGTTATCAAAAATGCTACCATAGATTTTGGACTTGATGGTAAGGATGATATTTTTGGTTATGGTCTATTAGATATAGAAAAAGCCAAGAGTTATCTTAAAAGTGTATGTGATTAATGGAGGAAATAATGAAGAAAAAAATTGGAGTTGCCGCAATTATTACTATAATTTTAGTAAGTATGGTGATTATATATATTAACAACATAACCCCAAAAGCAGAGCTTGTTGCGAATGTTATAAACAATCTGAGTTTTGCTGTTCAAGATAGTACTGCTTCAAATAAAGGGGATTTACTAATAATAAAAATAGTAAATAATAGCGACTTAAAGATTTATAATGATAACGTCTTTTTTAATTACCCGATCAAACAAAAAAATGGTTATGTAGAAAATAAGTATAAAATAGAAGCAGTCCTTACTAAGAAAGTTATGAAACCCAAAGAAGAGATGTTCATTTCTGTATTAATACCATTCGGAGATTTCATTTCAGAGGAGAACTTCCATAAAGATCTATTGTATTATGAATATGAAGGCTATTATGATAAAATAAGCGAAAAAACTAGTTTTTTTATAAGCAACTATATTCCTACAAATTAAGACTGATGAATGCATTGACCTAAAAAAATCCGAATAATTAAACCAATTTTTTAATTATTTGTAGTATAATCAACTATTTAACTATCCTATATGAAAAAATAGTGGTTAAAGTCCAACATGAACTTTTTACCACTATTTTTTATTCTTCTAAAATTGGTTTAAGAAATCAATAAAAAGCGTTGGTTTTTAGTCCCTGTCTCATTATGGTCGTTCTTTACTTCTGATCAATATACAATAACGTTTTCAATAATACATTGGCTCCTTTGAGACAGTTTTCTGTCGGGGTAAATTCAATCTCACTATGACTGTGACCGCCGATGCTAGGTACAAAGATCATTGTTGTTGGAAGTACGTCGATAACAAATTGTGCATCATGTCCCGGACCACTATACATTCTCTTAATGGAATAGCCAAATTCCTTCGCGCTCTTCTCCACAAAGTCAACTAATTCCGGAGTAAAGGAAACTGTTTTGCGAGACCAAGCCTCTGCGTAGCTGACCATACATTTCTCAATCATGGGTGGGATATTATTAATAATAGTAAGTACTTGTTTTATTACTTCGGGATCTTGATGTCTTGCATCCAAGGTGAATTTAACTTCATCCGGGATAATGGTATGAATATTGGGATGGCAGGACATCTTACCAGTCGTATAGACCAATTTGCTATCCAATTGATCCAATTCATCATGCAGGTATTGTATTGCTTTGACAGCTGCGTATAACGCATCCTTCCGGTACTTCATCGGTGTAGTTCCGGCATGACCAGCCTGACCGCTAAAGGTGAATTCATAGTTGATCATTCCGCAAACGCCTTCCACAATACCGATATCATAACCTTCCGCTTCCAGTACAGGCCCCTGCTCGATATGAAGTTCCACGAGTGCCAGATATTTCTCCGTACTCAGTCTGTTCGCTTCCTCGCCCTTAAATCCACTGGCTTCGAGAGCTTCTCCAAAGGTATAAGCCTCCGGCATATCCTTTGCAACCGATGCCAGCATATCATCCTTATTAAATTTTCCACATATAACACCGGAAGACATCATAGCAGGCTCAAAGCGCGCCCCCTCTTCATTCGTCCAAACAACAACCGCGATCGGATGTCTGTGTGGAATATGCTCACTGACAATCGTCTCTACTGCTTCCATAGCTGTTAATACACCCAATACACCATCATAATTACCACCCTGCCTTACGGAATCAAGATGGGAACCGGACAGAATTGCAGGAAGATCTTCTGTTCCTGGGATAGTCGCATACATATTGGCCATATCATCCGTTACCACAGTTGCACCGATTACTTCCATTCTCTTTTTAAATTCCAATCTGGCAGCCAAGGCTTCGGGGGATAGAGAGAATCTTGTAATTCCACCCTTTCCTGTATCACCAAATCCGCTGAAGGTTTTAATTTTATCTTCCATCCTTTCAAAATTACACACTACCATGGTAAACCTCCCTTATTGTTACAAGTGATTGGCAAGCCAATTCACTTGTCATGAATAAAAAAGCAGCACCGGAGTAACGCTAAGTTGCTCCTTTGCTGCTTGCTGTTGAATTAATTTAGTTCTAATTATATCATGTAGAAATGCGAAATCAATTGTTATGTGAACAAAGATGTTTGTGCTCAAGCACAACAATCTTAAGGCTTTTTGATATAAGATATAATTTTCTACTTATTCTCCGATTGCCCACCTTGCCTTGCTACCCTTATCACCTTTCGTAATAACAAGCTTTGTCCCTATCTGAGCTTTCAATTCTGTAACATGCGAAATAACTCCGACCAGTCTCTTTCCTTTTGACAATTCGTTTAGAATATTGATGGCCTGCACTCTTGTCTCATCATTAAATGATCTATTTTAGAGAAAATCATAAAAAACAAGTCCTTAGGAACTTGTTTTTTAATCAGGCTATAAAGATTCGAATCTATATCGCAGTTAGAATTAACTCACAATGCTTTTTTAACATCCCCCAATAAACATTACATTACTGTTTTTTCTTGAGCATATTCTTTTATTTTTTCACAAATATCAACTAGTATCTTGTTTCTTTTAGGTTTACTCAATGTATCAAGTGGCTTACCAGTATCACAAACTGCTTGATAATTAATCAACTCTGTTTCTTTATACATACAGGAACTAAGAGGTACCCATAATACCTTTGTCCCTCCTGTCTTTGCTAATTCTAGCAATGGAGGTAATTCGTTTTTTGCAATAAAATCTGATTCTAAAAAATCTGACGAAACAAGTAGTAATGCTACTTTAGCACGACTTAAGGCTGAATCGATTTCTTCACGCCACCTTTCTCCAGGCTGAATTCTAGTGTCATCCCATAAGCTTATTTTTTTATCTCGTAAAAGCGGCATAAGCATTGACTTTATTTGATTAAGACTTTTAACATCCTTATGACTATAACTAATAAACACCAAATTCTTTTCTTCACTTTCAATATTTACCAACTGCGAATTATCTTTTGTTTCTAAAGCAAATGCACTTGTAGAATCCCAATTTATTTTTAGATCTCTTTGACATATACATGGTGCAGATTGGCAACCAGGACAATTAAGATGGGCCAAATTAGCTCCATCCGACGTCATACCATACTTAGCCCAAATAATATCTGCGAAGTTTAAATCATAAATATTTTCTGACCATTTATTAGATTTAGTTAATGTAATATAATACAAATGAGCAATTTTTCCATATGTTAATCTTATTTTTATAGATGCAGCAAATAACCATGCAAAAATATCAGCTATTTCCTCAGAAAATCTTTGTTTCCTTTTTTTAAGTAATTCATATGAGAAAGGTTCCCTAGATTCATCGTATGTATACAGATTAACAATTGCCTGTGAGGCTTCTCCAATTTCTCCTAATAAGTTAAAAATTATTGACTCAAGCGATAAAACCTGATAATAGTTTGAATATATTTTATTAAACATATTTTCAATGTCCATGACTTTAAGTAGTTTTTTGTCCTTTATTTTAAGATGATTTGCATACTCTCTTCTAATTGTGTCCAACTCAGTTCTTAGGCTATCAATTATTACGTTTTTCTCCATATTAATCGTTGTACGATTAAGACAATCACAAGTAATTAAATATAATTCATTATAAATCTTTTCGTCGAAAAACTCCTCAAAACCTTTATACCTTTCATTAAAGTCTGCTAGTGGAGATTTTGAATTTGATAACTCCAATTTATCAATTATCCAATTATCAAAACACATAGGACAGATTGCAGGATATTTATTCCATATAATTTCAGATGGATTTTCAATTGATGTTAAACTATTAATGTCATTAGATGACAGTTTTTCACAGAAAGATATAAAGCTCATCAGCCATACTGTAGTATCAGCTATATCATCTATGATACCTGGCGGATTATCTTGCTTTACTGCTCTTGCTATTTTTGATCCATGATCGACAACATGTAACCAAAGATCAAAAATCGACCTCTCATTTGAATCTCTAGCCCATACTTCATTAAAATCATTGTAAAAATCATCGATTGAAGCTTCTTTAAAATTACTATATTTTACTCTCATAATTTTCTCCATCTACCTAAAGTATTTATTCATTTCTCATTTGCATTTTTATAATCAAATATACTCTGCCGTATGATATGTATAAAATAATTTTCTAATATATGTAATTCAATTTTACCACATTTTACATTTACATGTCCATAAATAATATATTATATAATAAAGTATTCAACTATCACTAATAATGATTTTTAAATACTTCTATCAGGATATTAAGTGATTTGATATTTTAATTTGACATATTTACTAGTATTGTGTAGGATTATCTTAGTGGCAGATCTTGCCAAGGAGGGCTATGATGAATTCACTTTTATTATATTGCGAAAATTTTTTTAATGAATTAGAGATTTATGAAGACATAAATAATGATACATCGTATAAGAAAGATTTTATTCAAGTAATAAAAATTTTTTTAGAAGATTCATTATCAACAGTTAAGGCCTTAGCCGTTTATGAAGTTTTTTCACGTACCTATTGGATGATCAATAATGATGACTCTATTATTCGAATGATAAATGAAATGAAATTTTTTGAAGAAAAAGCAGGCGTTCTTACAGAAAAACAAAGAGACCACTTTATTCACTCAGTATATACTTTTCTTTTAGGTATTGCTATATATGGTGGCAATGGCAATCTAAGATTGTTCTTCGAAAAATTTAATATTATTAATACTGATTATTTAGATTTTTATAAGACAAAGCATGAAGAGTTTTTCTATCGTTGGGGTATAGCTTCTCTTTTCCATGATATAGCGTACCCAATAGAAATTTCTTACAATCAGTTAAAACAATATCTAAAATTCATCTCAGTTAAATGCGGCCTAACTGATCATTCCTTAGAAGCAAGTATGTTTATTAAAAACACTGATTCTTTTAATTTATTACCTAAGATGAACCCCAACTCCATTTATGAAGATGAATTCTTTCTAAAATATCCCGATTTCAAGAAATATGATACTAATTCATTATCACTTATTGCTATGGAAATAAGCAAAAGTTTTGGAATTGATTTTAACACCATCAACCATGAAATGTTTGATTATATTGATAGAATGAATGAAGATAAGTACGTTGACCATGGGTACTACAGTTCATTAATTGTACTAAGATGGTTCTATCACTTAGTAGATAGCCAAGGATGGAACCCAGTTTATTTTTATTTCCCAATTTTGAATTCAGCAACTTCGATAATACTCCATAATTATTATAAAAATGGATTAATGAAGACACCATTTCATTTAGATCGACTTGATGCTGAAAATCACCCCCTCAGTTATCTTTTAATTTTATGTGATGAATTGCAAGACTGGGGGCGTATGCCATATGGATTAAAAGACAAAGACAAGGTGTACCCGCAAGAAATAGATATTCAGTTGCTTAATAATTCATTGGAACTTAAATATGTATACAGTGATACTAATTGGAATGGCGATGCTTTTGCAGCTAATAAGTTCGACTCCCTTAAAAAGATTCTAAGAACAGAAAATGTCTTTACAAAAGTAGCTATCAAATAATGGAAGGAGATAAATTATAAAAATATGTATTAGCTTTGATTATTCTGAAGATAGGCAGTATCGTTATTTACTAAAAGTTTGGAATACTAATCCCAATTTTGACTTAGATATGTATGGTAATATTCCTGCTGAAATTAATAGCCATAACTATAATCGAATATAAGCTGTTTTAACTACCAAAATTATAATGTGATAAGATTAAAGGGAGTGTAGCCAAACTAACATTATTAAGTTAGCAAAGCAGCACTCCCTTCATTTTACTTACTGACCGATAAGGATATGAACCTTGAGTTGCTAGTAAGAGTCTGACGGTTCATTTATTAGCTGGTCTCCAGTTTTCTCTTCTAATCTCAGTAAGTCCATTATTTATGCACATCTATGCGACCATGTTTGTTAGTACGTATTCTTAGATATTAATTGCTTTAATCCGTCTTTCATTTACGAATCCCATGTATTATCTCCTCTTCCATATCTGACAGATCCGTCTGACCATTAATCTGCATATCCCCAACACGAAACTTATTCATGATATACTCCAAATGAAGTGGTTTTCCCTTCCATTAAAGAAACCGTATACTTTTCCCCTGTTGGAAGTCTATGTCCGTCAAGTATCAGCTCCCCTGTTAATTTGGCAAAGGAAAATTGAATTGTCTCATTGCAATTTGCCTGAACTGTTACACTTTTTATTATGTACTTCTCTATTATGACGGATATCTTATGTCCACCTTCGATTGTCATATTGCTACAAGAACAACTATTCCAATCATCCGGAATTCCGAAAGCGATATAAACGGTATCCTTTGATCTGTGTACAAACATTTCACTGAGGGCTGCTGCCACCATAAAACCGGCCTCCAAGGTAAATGCATCTGAACTTTCGCCAGCATTGGTATCCGCTATCTTTAAGATGCCATTTTGATTTGGATCTCCATTCACAACAAAGGTATTTTTTGCTCGGAAGGCCATACAGTATACCTCAAGCATGGTGCGAGCCATATTCCCTCTACCACAGCGAGAAGCAAAGATAGCTAGGTAAGGAAAAGACCAGGATGCATATTCCAAAAATCCCATATCAACCACCGCATTCAAAGATTTCTCTGCAATTTCACTGTGGGTATCAATGCCCAACGGAAAGATAGGGAACAGTTGGCAAAAATGGCGATGGGATTCAAACACCTCCTCATCCGGAAACAGAGGATACCCTTTTTCTGTTGTTTTAAGAGGCGTCAGCTGCTTCTTAAATTCAACAAATTTATCCCCATCTTTGCCTAATAATTTAGCATAATGCTCCATGTGGTCCAGCAGATAATGCAAGGTAGCTATAACAACTGTTGCATCGTCTTTGATCAACATAGAGCCCTGCTGGAACACTTCCGGGGAATTTGTAAATGGAATATGGTAATATCCATCTTCACCCAGATATGCAATCCCTTGATAAAGATGAATTACCTTTTCTACAAAAGGATAAATGCTGCATTCTAATTTAACCAAATTCCTGGAAAATTCATAATACCAGCAAAAGTCTGTGGCAACAAATAACTCCGGTCCTAATAATACATTCCAAGAGCACCATTCACCGCCCACTCCATAACCGTCCGGTCCCATCATAACCGGGCAGTGAATCGCATCTGCTATGCCAAATAGTTTATAGGCTCTTTCTGTAAGACGAGGTATTGCTCTGGTGTAATAATCGATATAAGCTTCTGCCAGTTCAATATTGTTTGTCTTATACGCAGGCCAGTAACATGCCTGCACATTTAAATCATTATGCCAGTCCCCATACCAGGCTGGCATTCTTGTATCATTATTCCATACGCCCTGCAGCGTAACTGGCCAAGATCCTTTTCTCTCATTCGCATATATTTTATACATCTCTTGATAAAAAGCCTGCTGCAAACGATCATTTGGTATATTGATATCAAAGCGATTCCAAAAATGTCTCCAAGAAGCATCATGTGCTTCTTTAAACACTACTTCCCTCTCTATGTAACTGTTTAACAAAGCCGTATTTGTATCAATCAGCTCTTGCCTTGTATCACTGCTAAAAGGCGAATTGACATCTTCCTCATCCCCTAAGGTATTAGCATCTAACGCAATATAAACCTGCTTTGACTTTTTAATTAAACTGATAACTGAAAGTCCGCGTTCGGAAAAAGGCTGCAGTACATGAGACACCTGCCCCTCTTTTTCTTCCTTATATTTAGGATAGTTCCACCTTGCTAGTTGCGGAAGATTTCCACCTTGTGTATCCCAACCCTTGATCTCAATGTTCGACTGTGTCGTATCGAGTTGTACTTTTAAGATATTTACATTAGAATCAACATATACTGAGCAGTTCACTTTCTTTCCATTCTTTAATGTAACCTGAATATCAGAGCTACCTGTCGCAAAATCAAGTTCCCCATAAAAATCAATAATTTCATCTTCTAATGCAATATTAAGGCTTAGTCCCGGAAGATGAGTCCGCCAAATTCTTGGTTCCTGCAGATCTGTTTGTCTGGTAAAAGTCCCATCATGAAACAATTCCGGATTTTTTACGAAGTCCTGAAATTTAGCTGCAGGCATATCCTCCGTGGTGTCTCTGGTTTCCCAAAGGTGAATATTATCTACGGAGAAGCGCAAGGAATTGCCAACAACATATAAAAATCCACCAATAAACCCATTCCCCCAAAACAGCCCTTCATTGAATCGCTGGGGCAGTTGGTCAATCACTAACTTCTTATTTCCTTTTTCCATACGAAACTCCCATCTGTCTGCTATAATCTGTGATGCGTTACTGCCCCTGCATGCTTCGGATCAATCGCTAGAACTTGAACTTCGTTAAAGAAATAATCTGCTTTTTCTTTATTTCCTAACCCGAGATGTCCAAGTGCCTTCCTATAGTTGCAATGTAATTGTTCTCTGATAATAATCGTTTTCACTACTAATCTACACGAGTAATTTTAAGAAACTGACTGTCAAAATCTCCTGATAAACTTGTTTCAATTCCTACTTTCATCAAGGTGCTTCCGTGAATTGGCTTATCAAATCCATCGATCTGATACAAGGCATCCGGATTAAGTCCAGATAAAAGTAGATTTGGCATCTCACCTCCGAATTGATAGCCCTGTCGAAAAGCGAAAACTATGATCTCTTTCTGATCCTGACTAATATATTCCACTGCATGCAAGGAACTATCTCTAACGGAGGAAAGACGATATTGCTTCCCATATTGTACGGTTTCGCGTATTTCCTTATAGATTGCAATATATTTTCTAAATTCTTCTAAGACCTCTTCGCTAAATTTAGTAATGTTTGCACCAATTCCAAGAACTCCCATCATTGATGAGTGGAATCGATAGCTATATGGTCTTTCGAATTTTCGTTCATTGTTCGAAGATGCATCTGTCACCCAAGCTGTCATGATTCTAGGTGCATAAAAATAAGAGAAACCTTCTTGGATAAAGAGTCTTTCATAGGCATCTGTATTATCACTCGGCCAGCATTGATCTGCATATTGTAAAATTCCAAGATCTATTCTTGCGCCACCGCCGGAGCAAACTTCAAATTCCACATGAGGAAATTTATCTCGTAAAACCGCCCAAATTTCATAAAGTGCCTGTGCATGCCGAAACCACAGTTCCTTATCTTTTGCGGTATCTCCTTGACTAACATCGGTTAAGGTTTTATTCATATCCCATTTAATAAATGTGATATCTTTATTCTCCGATAGTAATTTAGACATAAAATCAATAATGAACTCTTTTACCTCCCTTTTACTGATATTTAGAGTGTATTGATTTCTTGCCTGCAGAGGTTCTTGGTCCTTGAAACGATAAATCCAATCCGGATGTGCTCTGTACAAATCACTGTCTGGATTTACGGCTTCCGGTTCCACCCAAATTCCGAAATCCATGCCAAGAGATTTTACATAGTCAATTAATTCGGATAATCCATTTGGAAATTTTTCTTTATTTACCAGCCAGTCTCCAAGTCCTGCTCTGTCATTATGTCTCTCCCCAAACCAACCATCATCGATAACAAAAAGTTCAACTCCGATCCCTGCTGCCCTCTCTGCCAACGCCTTTTGACTATCTATTCTTACATCAAAATAGGTAGCCTCCCACGAATTATATAAAACTCTACCAAGACCTCGTTTTGGGAAAATATGAGCTGCTTCAAAGGCATGGAGTTTGCGGCTCATTTCACCGAAACCGCCAGAGGAATAACCAAGAGTCATAGTTGGAGTCTTAATAGTCTCCGCGGTTTTCAGTGTGTATGCAAAATCGAAATTACTTATTCCACCTGTGATCTTAACATTATTGTATATTGTCCTCTCAAAGGTAATCTGCCAGTTATTGCTGTAGCCCAATAATCCAAACCAAACCTCTCCGCTTTTTTCGGTAGCTGTACCATCATCAAGAGCAAAGCTTGGATTAAAATGAGGACCTGTATTCCCACTACGGGATTGTAGGGCAAAGGCTCCTGTTGTTAAATATTGATCATTGATTTGTGATTCTGCTGCCCATTTGCCAGTTAGGTACTTCACCCGGTATTTATCTAACTTTGGCACACATACAGAAGCTGATTTTAGGTTTTCAATTACAACCTCTTCACCCTCATTATAAATTTCCGCATAACGGGAAATGATATCATATTCTGCATAGACCTCATATACCAAGGTAACATAGAGCCCCGAGTAACTATTCTTATAACGAAAGGACAAACGTTCTAAATCCTTGTTCACCTTTTCAAGCGCATAATCAATAAATTTCATATCTAATTTTCTAGTATGAGGATAACTGATTTTTAAGCAGCTTTCCAAAAATGAATAACCTGTCCAAAAACTATATTCATCCCTCTCTAAATTAATATTGTGATCAAAACTGCTATGTTCGCGATCCTTTATTAAATAAGTTAAATCCTCACCATAAATTTTATCACCCCAGTAGATATTCTGTAGACAATTTTCATTGGTGAAAACGTAGGATGAATTCTTGGTCTCAATATTAAATATATTATTGTTATATGTAATCATGGGATACCTCCTTATGTGACTCGGTTGTCACTAATTTTAATCTGTTGGATTTGTCTGTTCTATATGTTCGGTCTGTCTGTCTGATTTATCTGCTTGTTTTGTTCGTCTGTTTTCTACATCTGTTTTATCTGACTGTTGTATTTGTTTGATGTAGTCGTCCGTTTTATATGTCTTTTGTATTCGTCAATTGTATCAGTCAGTTGTATCTGTCTGTTGTATCTGTCTGTTGTATCTGTCTGTTGTATCTGTCAATTGTATCAGTCAGTTGTATCTTTCTGTTTTATTTGTCTATTGTTTTTGTTTGCTGTATCCGTCTGTTCTATCTGTCTTCTTTATCACCGGATGCTATAATAGTATAGTTACTATCCTTATTCTCTACCTGCCCTTATTCTCTACCTATCCTTATTCCCTTCCTTCCTAAATAAATTTGTTACTTTATATGGTATATTACTATTTTTGTAGATGTCCATTCTCTATGGATCAGTTTGATTTTCATTATTTATTCTGCAAGTATAACGTCCTATAGAAACTTAGTAAATAGAACTATGATAGATTGTTATGGAATAATGCTAGATTTCGCTTAGATTTTAACAGATGGATCTTATCGATTTTATGGATGTTCCTTGATAATATATAATTCAAGGATTGCCTTTGCATTTTACCTTTTGATTGGATATAATAATAGCTAATTAACATTTATAGGAGAAAATATAGTATGGATAATCATATGGTAGATAACTTACAACATACAAATCTTTATGTATATCAATGTGGTTCATTATCTTGTGAAAATGGACATTCTTATGGTCCAGCGGTACGTGATCATTTTCTAATCCATTATGTACATAGCGGAAAAGGTATCTTTAAAATCGGTAATGACATTTATCATTTAAAGGCAGGTTCCGGCTTTTTAATCTGTCCTGATATCCTAACCTATTATAAGGCAGATGACCTTGATCCTTGGCATTATTCTTGGATTGGTTTTCATGGTATAATGGCAGAAGCTTATTTAAAGGACGCTAATCTGACCTTGAATAATCCTGTATTTGAGTATGACCAGGATGATTTTATTGATCATTGTTTTAATGAGATGGTTTCCGCGTATTACTTAAAAAGGGGAGGTGAAGTAAAAAGACTGGCCTTCCTATATTTGTTCTTAGACAAACTGATACAAATGAACCCAGTCGGATTATACTACGACTCCACCGATGGCAGAAGAGATGCTTATCTCACTCAAGCATTACAATTTATCGAAATGAATTACTCAAGAAAAATATCCATCGAAGCAATTTCCCAGCATGTAGGACTAAACAGAAGTTATTTTACTTCCATCTTCAAAAATTCCCTAAATATGACATTACAAGAATACCTAATAGAATTCCGGATTAGAAAGGCATGTGAATTATTACCAAACCCTAAATTAACCATTGGTAACATCTCACGTTCCGTTGGTTACTCAGATCCTTTGCTTTTTTCAAAGATTTTCAAACGAGTAAAAGGAATGACTCCAAGTGAATATAGAAATAATATGTAACTCGCATATCAAGAATAATTCTTACAGCTAAAAAACCAAGGGCCTCAAAGTCTATAACAATCTTTGATTCCTTGGTTTTTTAGTGTTTACATATATTATCGCAATCTTAAATGTATTAATAGCTATTCATAAGCAGCTTCAATATAGAATAAAACCCGAAAAATATACACAAAAACATAAAAAATCTCCCTTTTGACGCCGATTTCCATATGCTATACTCAGCTCACCATGGCTGTATCATTATAATGCAATCTATTGTAGCACCATTGGATGGTCAAACGAAAGGAAGGAAAGTGTTAATGAAAGAATTAGTGCTTGATGGTTTATGGGAATTAGCATGTGTTGAAGATAATAAAAGAGCTCTGGTAAACATACCAGGAAGCGTTTATCAAAATCTATTAGAAGCAGGTGTCATCGAAGATCCTTTTTATCGCGATAATGAAGATCGCTCCCGCGTTGTTTCTGAGAAAAATTATGAGTATAAAAGGTTGTTTCACGTAGAGGAAGATATGCTTAATCAGGATAAGGTATATCTAATATGTGAAGGAATCGATACAATTGCAGATGTTTTTATTAATCAAAAGAAAGTTATGCAGTGTAACAATATGCATATGGTCTTAGAAGTAGATGTCAAAGCTGATTTAGTAGCGGGTGAAAATGAAATATTAATTTCCTTTACCTCTCCGTATAAACAGATTGAGATTATTAAGAAGAACCATCCCTATATGGATCTTGACCGACATTTATTTCAAGGTAAGATGCAAATGAGAAAAGCCCACTATATGTTTGGATGGGATTGGGGTCCAGCACTAGCAGATATGGGTATCTACAAGTCCGTATTTTTAAGAGGATACAGCGATTCACGTATTACTGATATCAATGTAGAACAGATACACCTCTTTGAGAAAGTAAAATTATCTTGTAGTGCTACTTGGGAAGCATATTCAGAAGGAGTGGAAATCAAATTCTCCTGCTATGCACCGGATGGTCAGTTGCTTTTTAGTAAAGAAGCGGATTGTGGCAATGCAGTATTTGAGATAGTTAATCCTGAATTGTGGTGGTGTATTAATTATGGTAAACAACCCTTATATACCATAAAAGCAGAAGCAATTTTAAACGGTAAGGTTATACATACCTTCCGAAAACACATAGGTTTGCGAACCCTAACTGTCTGCCAGGATAATGATGAATTCGGGCAGAAATTCCATTTCAAGATAAATGGTGTTGAAGTATTTGCAAAGGGTGGCGATTATATACCAGAAGACAGCTTCCTTGGTCGCATGAGTTTTGATAAGTCCAAGAAGGTAATTGATAGCTGTATCAAAGCGAATTTTAATATGATTCGAATTTGGGGTGGTGGAGTATATCCAACAGAGGCTTTTTTGAATTACTGTGATGAACAAGGAGTCATGGTTTGGCAAGACTTTATGTTTGCGAATATCGTTACCATCTGGGAAGGTGAAGAAAAAGAAACCATGATCAAAGAGATCCTTCAGATTACACATAGGATGCGTAATCATCCTTGTATTGCCATTCTTTGTGGTAACAACGAAACCGAGCTAATGGTCTATGATTCCATGGAACCAAAATACAAGGAAATGTATATCAAACAGTATGAAGTTGACATGAAAGAAATTGTTAATAAAGAAGCACCCCACATCTTCTACTGGCCAAGCTCTCCCTCATCCACCGGAAGTATGCGTGATGTAGAAAATATGAGTATTGGTGACACTCATGACTGGAATGTATGGCACGGCAAAAAACCATTTACCTATTTCAGGAGTACCTTTCCAAGGTTTAATTCAGAGTTTGGACTTCAATCTTTTCCCTGTATGAAGACAATCGAAACCTTTACTCGCCCGGAAGATCGTAATATCTTCTCCTATGTAATGGAGGGGCATCAAAAAAGCCTAAGTGGGAATGAATATATCAATTACTATATCGCACAATATTTTAAATTCCCAACGAATTTTGAAGCATTAATTTATCTTTCACAAGCGATTCAGTTGGAGGGTATCCGTTATGGAGTGGAACATTGGCGCCGTAATCGTAATGATCAGCATTGCATGGGAGCACTTTTCTGGCAGGTGAATGACTGTTGGCCAGTTGCTTCTTGGGCAAGCATCGACTATTTTGGACGGTGGAAAGCACTTCATTATGGAGCAAAACGTTTCTTTGAGCCAATTTTAGTATCCGCCTGTGAAGAAGGCAATATCGTAGAACTTCATGTTACGAATGAAACTCTGATAGAAACTACCGGTAATCTGGAATGGAAATTATGTCACGCAGATCAAGGTGTAATAAAGGAAGAAAGCATTGCCTGCAAGATTGATAGACTACATTCTGATTGTATTACAAGACTTGATTTTTCAGATATACTTGGGACAAAGGAAGATAAAAGGTCCTATTATTTAGTATATTCCTATCAATCAGAGGGAAAAGCTTTGGGCTTAGGTACCGTTATGTTTACCCCTGCAAAACATTTTAATTTTAGAAAGCCTCATATTCTATGTCAAAAAATTGATGACAGAAAATATCAGCTGATAGCAGACCAATTCTGTAAGTTTGTAGAGGTAAAATTTGATGATGATGTTATATTGTCTGATAATTATTTCGATCTGGTGCCAGGAATGGAAAAAATAATTGAAACCGAGGAAGCGGTTGCCGGAGAGCCTAAAATCTATAGCTTATTTGATAGCTTCAGTTAATATTTGAGCCGTTTCAGAGGAAACTGCTGCGGCCTCTGAAGAAATGAGTGCGATGGCATTAAATCAGATTAATTCAGTAGAAGGACTAAGTCAATCAGCATTAGAATTGGCAAGTGATGCCAATAAATTAAATGAAGCTATAAAGTTGTTTAAGATTAGTTAATGCTCACGGTATTATGTTGACTATACAATTAGGAATATAGAAATATAAGCAATTTCAAGTCGATTAACAAAAAAGAGTTGATATACAAAGAGATAGATGTCTTCTTTGTGATGCAACTCTTTTGTTATGCGATAACATATCTGAAGGCGTGAAAAGAATTTCAAAAGGCTAAAATTCCTTTAAGTTACTTTATTAGCTGGGATTTTAATTTCTACGGTTGTCCCGACATTGTATTCACTTTTAAAGGAAATACCATAGTTTGTTCCGTAGAACAACTGAATGCGATCATTGATATTTTTGATGCCATAATTACTTCCCCTAGTATTTTGGAAATTACCTGCCATTATTTGCTCAAGTTTGTCCGAAGAAATGCCGATTCCATCATCTGAAACGCTTAACACAATTTCATCACCGACCACATTTCCGCTTATGACAATAGTTCCTTCTTTTATTTCTTTTCCTTGTATCCCGTGTATAATTGCATTTTCTACGATGGGCTGTAAGGTGATTTTTAAAATACAAAACTCTAATAAGTAATCATCAATATCTATAATGAATTCTATCTTATTCTCATAACGTATATTTTGAATATTGATGTAAGCAGAAACATGCGCAAGTTCATCTTCTAACGCAATGACTTCCTTCCCTTTGCTCAAACTAAGACGATAAAATTTTGCTAAAGCTTTTACAGAATCTTCGATTTCCATATTCTTTTTTTCTTGTGCCAGATAGATCACCATATCCAAAGTGTTATAAAGAAAGTGCGGATTGATCTGCGCCTGCAGTACCTTTAATTCATAGTTTTTTACCTCTTTACCATGTTTAAACTGCTCTGATAGCAACAAATGTATACGAGAAATCATGTAGTTATAATTCTGAATCAATTCACCAATCTCATCCTTTGTTTTCGATTGCTCCAGCGGGGAAAGAATACCGTTATGGACATTTCTCATTTGATTAATAATAAGAGTAATTCTGCGGGTAATACTGGTTGATATTAAGTAAGCAAGCAGGTAAACAATTAGAGACAATACAGCTGCCGTTATTATAGTTTTTGTAAGAAGAATATTACTTTCAGCGAAAATCTCATCGTATGGTAAAAAGGTTACCATATACCAATCTGTTTTATCGATAACCTGGCTTCTGCAGAAGACTTTCTCTCCCTCTACTGTATTTGTAATAGACCATTCTGTTCCCTCCGCCTGCTTTACTACAGATGACGGTTCTATGAAGGTTTTTAATTGTTCATTGGAAGAACAGACCGGGATACCACTCTCCGTTTGAATGTAAGTAACGCTACTTTCTACTGTATTTGCATTCGACATTATTTCGAGGAGTGCTTCGGTATTGATATCAATCCGTATCAGTCCAATTGACTTCGAATAATCCCTTCTGCTAAGAAGAAAAGAAATGACCGACACTGTTTGGTCCGCTTTTTTGTTACCCTCAAAATATGCGGAAGGACAGAAAAGGAATCTCTTATTACGTTCCTCCAGAATCTGGTACCACGAAGTATCTGCTATATCCTTCAGATTATACAAATGGGTTTTTGTATTTTCGGGACTGTTGGCGTATATCAATCCATCCTGTACATAAAGACGAATTTTATTCACCACTGTTTTATCTTCCAGACTGTCTAAAAAGGTGGTTAAGCGATTCATATCACTCATCTGAGTAAATATATCGGTATCCGAAGTTGTTTGATTGACAATCTCAATGAGATTTTTATCCTGCACAATGACATTCATTGTGTTTTGCACTTTTTGCAGCCTGTCGGAAATGAAAGCATAAGCTTGACTATAACTTTTGTCAGCCGAAAACAAGGTTTTTTCTTGCAGTGTTTTCGAAAAACTATAATAGGTCAGGGACGAAAACACAAACAATGATAAAACAACCAGAAAAATATAGGTCAAAAGCAGTTTATTCCGAAGCTTTAGGTTAGCAAAAGAGTAAAACAACTTTTGTAAGGGATTATATTTCATTTTGATATGTCTCCTTATACATCGTTGGCGTCATATTCACATTCTTTCGAAATATTTTTGCAAAATATTGACTATCACTAATTCCAACATGCTCCGCGACATCGGATATATTATAACTTTTATTTTTTAGAAGTTCCTTTGCTTTCTCAATACGAAGGTTCGTAATATATTGGTTCACTGTTTTTCCTGTTTCCTGTTTGAACATAGAACACATGTAAGCCATACTGATAAAGGCATATTCACTTATTTGTTTCACAGATAAACTACTATCCATGTAATTGGAAGCGATGTAGTTTTTAATTTGCAAGACTTTGCTTGAATTGTCCCTCTTTTCATTGCGATATCCAAAAAACGCTTCAATTTGTTCTATGGTATAGGTTTCTAATTCATATATTGTATTAAATTTAATCAAAGTCTGCCAGGATTGGTTATAATCATGAGTTTCCAAAAATGTATCCAGGAGCAAATCCCTAGATGTTTCATATAACTGTAGGAGCATTCTGTAAAAGTAATTTTTAATATTGCTCGCTAAGGTGTCCGTATGCAAGGAAAGCTCTTTGATTAGCTTATGGATTAGAGAAATTGCATGCTCCTTATTATCTTGAATGAGGTACTTCTGTAATTCCTTTATGTTTTCATCAAGGAATAAAAAACTATCTCCTTTTTCGCCAGTAGAAAAAATGATCTGATTATAACCAACAAAAAACATTTTTTGTAGAGATAGTACAGCGCTACGATATGATTCTGGTACATTTCCTATGCCGGAAACCTGTTTTCCAACGGCTACGAAATAATTTATATTATGCCAAAGTGGTAATAGATTAGAAAACATCTTAATGGTATGATCCTTTTTCAAAAGATGTCGTTTGTCTGTTGGGCAGGCAATGTGCATAAGGATATATTGATCGTCTTTAAAGGTGGGTATGCCGACTAAATTATTCGCCTCAAGATTATGCATGAGTTGTTCCATGGTTTCTTCTATAAGCGTAAAATAGGCATCGTTTGTAATGATCTCTTTATGAATTAGTTGAATCAGGACCGTGACGAAGTCGGATTCTGGTAAAATTCCTAGAAGGGTATAATCAAAAGGCTGCCCGGAATTATGATAATTTGTAATTAATTTAAGTGCAATTTCGTTTTTTAAGAAAGGAAAATTCTTTGCCAAACGTTCATGTATATCTGTTTCTTCCCGCTTTTTACGCTCTCCCACTATCATCTGTATGGCTTCTACCAGGACTTTTTCCAACTCATCATAATCAATAGGCTTTTCAACATAGCTAAGAGCACGCAAATGAATAGCGGATTTCAAATATTCTTTATCGGAATATCCACTCATAAAAATTATCTTTATATTAGGATCCATTTCACGAAGTTTATAGGCCATTTCGATACCATCCATTCGAGGCATTCGTACATCAGATAATACTATATCCGGATGATAAGTGGACGCGAGCAAAAGCGCATGCATTCCATCATCTGCCTGCTTAATAAAGGATATATCGAGATTTCTTTTATTGATGTTACGAATAATCCCTTCTCTGGATATAATTTCATCATCAACCACCAATAGTTTCACCAGTTAACCCACCTCTTCCCACTCTTTCTAGGTACATTTTCATTATAGAAAATGTAAGAAGATGCGTCAAGGGCGATGGGGCTCTCCAGAGGCAGAAACAAAATATATTACACAAAAATAAAAAAAACGTCCATTTTGATGTAATATTGCATTTGTTATAATCTGCATGCAAACAGAAAAAGAAATTACAAACAAGGTGGAGAGACGAATGAAACATGGGAAAAGAAAACTCTTTTTTAAAAGAGTACTGGCATACAGACAACTGCTTCTTATGCTGTTACCAGGTGTTATATTTTTTACGGTTTTTAGTTACCTACCAATGGTGGGTATCGGAATCGCATTTGAAAGGTTTACCTTTGATGGAGGACTCTTTCACAGTCCATGGGTAGGGCTTGATAACTTTAAGTTCATGTTTCTGTCGGGAGATATTTGGAATGTAACCAAGAACACTCTGTTTTACAATGTTTTGTTTATTCTTGTAAATAATAGTATCGAGATCATCTGTGCCATTATTCTAGCCGAGATAACCAATAAACATTTTAAGAAGATTACACAATCCATGATGTTCTTACCATACTTTATATCCTGGGTCGTTGTTGGGGCATTTGCATATAACGTATTGAATTATGAATCTGGGTCCTTTAATACGTTGATGAAAGCACTAAATTTACAGTCTTTTGATTTTTACAATTCGCCAAAGATATGGGTTCTAATTATTGTGCTTGTATGTGCCTGGAAGAATATCGGTTATGGAACCATAATCTATTTATCCGCTGTTATGGGTATCGATGGAGCAATGTATGAAGCAGCATCAATTGATGGTGCAAATATTTTTCAAAGGATTCGTCATATAACATTGCCAAGCTTGGTTCCTACCATTGTTATTTTGATATTACTTTCTATGGGAAGTATCTTCCGAGGCGATTTTAGTATGTTCTTCCAAGTGACAGGAAACAATGCGATGCTATATTCTACGACGGATGTTATTGATACATATGTAACAAGATCTCTCATAAGTACTTCAGAGTTCGGCATGACAGCCGCTGCCGGTCTATATCAATCCGTATTGTGTTTTGTAATTATTATGATTTTTAATGCCCTAGTGAAACGTTATAACAAGGATTATTCTTTATTTTAAAAACAGATAGATTGGAGCGATGAGCGTGCAAAGAAAAGGTGCTAGCGAAAGATTTTTTAATATAATCGGTTATACTATTTTAACAATATTAGCAATTATAGCAGTAGTTCCGTTTGTAATGATTATATCCAGTTCAGTTACGGCAGAACATACCATACTAAAATACGGATATTCTTTAATTCCAAAAGAATTTTCTACACAAGCGTATGAAAAAATATTTGGTTTTCCGGATGATGTATTACGAGCCTATTGGGTAACCATACGTAATACTATCATTGGATCTGTAATAGGATTATTCACAACAGCAATGACAGCATATGTCCTTTCAAGAACATACTTTGTTTGGAGACATAAATTTTCGTTTTTCTTTTACTTTACTACATTATTCAGTGGTGGAATAGTACCGTGGTACATACTTTGTGTTCGTTATCTGCATTTGAAGGATATGCCTATGGTAGCTCAAATAGTTCCTTATCTCATATCGGTATTTAACATACTGATTATTAAGAGCTTTATGCAATCTATCCCTGATTCCATCACAGAAGCGGCCAAAATTGATGGTGCCGGAGAATTTCGGATCTTTCGACAACTCATGTTGCCCTTGTCGAAACCAGTCCTAGCCTCTATTACTCTGTTTATTGCGATTGGTTATTGGAACGATTGGTATTTAAGCTTTATGTTTGTAGATAAAGCAGCACATTACTCTTTGCAGTTTTACTTATATAAAATATTGAACGCTGCAGAAGCATTGGCGCGCATCTCCAGTCTATCAGGCTACCATGTAGGAGAGATGCCGAAGGAAAATATAAAAATGGCTATGGCCGTAATTGCAACAGGACCAATTATTTTATTATATCCATTTTTACAGAAGTATTTTGTAAAAGGGTTAACAATTGGTGCAGTAAAAGGATAATACCATTTCATTGGTTTATCAAATATAATGTATTAAGAGGAGGAAAGAAAATGAGGAATGTACGAAGAAAGTTTAGTTTAATCCTGGCAGTATTGCTGATAGCAGTTATGCCACTCAGTGCATGTAAGAAAGCATCCTCAACGGATGACACCACTGAATCGAAACCAGCTGCAACACAGGTCACTACGGCAGCCACGGATGGTACTACTGCCGACCCAATTCAAGAAGAGCTTGCTAAGGGTCATGTAACCCTAATCGGATATCAGTTTGGTGATAATTCCGTCGATCATGATGCTGTATTAGCAAAGCTTAATGAGAAGTTAGAAGCTGATATTAACACGACCATTGAAATAAGAGGAATACCCTGGACAGATGCAGAAACCAAGTATAAATTGATGTTTGCATCCGGTGAAGAATTTGACTTCTGCTATTCCGGTGCTTGGATTGGTTTCAATTCAGTAGCAACAACAAATGGATATATGAGTCTTGATCTTGATAAGATAAAAACCTTTGCTCCAGACACCTATGCTGCCACTTCCGCAGACCGCTGGAAACAGGTTACGGTTAAAGGAAATATCTATGGTCTTCCAAACATTAATGCCAAGATCAAGAACCCACTCGCAATATTTCGTGGAGACCTCTTGGACAAGTACAACATAACAAGTATTGCCAGTCCAGATGAATTTGTAAACGCCTTATTGACCATTGCTGCAGGCGAAGATGAATTATTAGCATGGAATGTCGGAAATGCAGAGCAAAATGGTAGAATGAGGGGGACACTCTATAGCCAGGCTAAAAATTTGAAAGACGTAATTGCCGGAGTACCACTCCTTTGCGTAGACATGCTGGATCCTTCCTATAAGATCTTCAAAACATATGAAGATCCTGACTATTTGAAATATCTAGAAACAACACAGAAGTTAGCGGATGCCGGAGTTTGGTCAAAGAGTGCTCTTTCCAATTCAGATACTGACGAGAATAACTTTATTGCAGAAAAATCAGCATGCTACATCGCAGATGCATTTGATACCTATAACAAAAATAATGCAACAATGACAGCACTGAATGAAACATATGCAAACAGATATTTTGAAGTAAATCCCGGTTTCAAAAAGATTCCTGAGGGTGGCAACATGTCTATGATCTCCATCAATGCCAATAGCAAGTATCCTGAAAGAGTTATGATGATGTATAACTTATTTGAAACAGATAAGTCATACTACGACTTAATCAACTATGGTATTGAAGGAACTCACTATGAAGCAGTTGGTGATACCAAATTCAATGCACTTTTACCAAAATATAATGACTTTGGTGGTTTTACATTATCTTGGGGAACAAATAATTCTAATTTAATCCGACAGAATGCAACTGTACCACAGGAACAAATTGATGCATACAATAAGTCTCTTGCACAAGATTCCATAGAAACACCACTTGCTACCTTTACCTTTGATGACACTGAATATAAAAATGAGATTGCAGCAATTACCAATATTGTAGAGACCTATATGATTCCGATTGAACTTGGTCTAACAGATCAAAAGGAAGGTTTGGAAAAGATGAAACAGAAATTAGATGCTGCTGGCATCGATAAGCTGTTAGCAGCTGTCCAAACACAGTTAGATGCTTATGTGGCAGAATATAATGGAACTAAGTAGATATTAGATAGCAGGATTACCAATAATGTTTGCGAGCGTACCACTATTATGAATTAGTAAATTATAGTGAATGTCAAAGATGTTGTTACTGTAAACAACAAAGACGGTAGCGAGGGAGGCTGAGAATTTGTTTTTCACCCCCCCCTCGCATACTGTCATTAATCAGGAATAATAATCTCTCCGTCGTCAATATAATAATCCTGAGTGCTTGCCTTATATGAGCGTAGCTTTCCACTTTGTATATCAAAAAACTCATAATATTTCATATCTGAATTCGTATCACATACTAACAAGATAGTATTCGTGTCTGCCCATAAAGCCTCTTTTATCTTAACTGCTATTCCCATTTTATTATATATTCTACGCATTTCACTTAACCCATTATCGTTGTTATAACCGAACTCAAGAGGATCTTCAGCAAGTAATATAATCTTAGTATGGTCTGATGAAAACTCTTTATAGATTGTAATGTTCGATAATAATCTATTCTCCGTCATTTTCTCAACAATCGGCACCATGCTTATCCACTCTTCATTCTCAAGAGCGTCTACAAGGCAAATATTTTTCTTGTCATTTTCCTTATCCCATTTAGCATAATTACTCAGGTATAAACGAGTTCCATCTGTAACCATATAACTGTATATTATTTCACTTATCCCCTTGCCTTTTCCAGCGAAATGGTCACGTGAATTGTCTATACTTAGTGTGTAATAGTTGTCGCGGTCAACATGATAAGTAATATCTGTTATGATTGGGTCTCCCTCGATTGTATATTGAATAATCCGAAGCATGGTTTCAATATTTCTACTTACATTCTCTACAAATTCTCCTATCTCCTTACTATTTTCTATTCCTTCATACGTTATTACAACAACACCATCCTTGATCGCCTTTTCCTTACTATAATTCTTTTCTAGTTTTTTTAGATCTTTGAAACCGAATGGTGTAGCTTTAGTAATATTGGATTCCCCTAGTTCAAACGTCGCACAGTAATTCTTATCTCCTATATTCTTAACAATGCGATATGTTCCATCTTTAAATTTATAGTCCAAATAGGACAAACTTACATATATTGTAGCCGTAGATTTTGGCAAAAGAATATACCCCAAGGCATTCCAACCTGAGTTCTCTGGAAAGGGAATTTGATACCATATTCCATTAATAAATCGCTCTATTGCATAAGGTTCGCCGTACATATATTCCTTGTCAGTATTATTCTGTAAAAAACACGTAATTCTCTCTATATCGTTCCCATACACCTGATGTTGAGTAGTTAAAATAATATCACTAGAATTATCAAAATCAGAGTCTTCATAATCGGATGCAGTTAATGGAGTATCCTTTGAGGAACAACCTGTCACTGATATCATTATCATGAATAATAGCATTATAATTATTCTTTTCATATTACCTCCTCTTTTCGTCAGATATATTTATTCAAATCCAAACTGAGAGCCATAGTATAATTTTCTAATGCAAATGATACATGTATAATGTTAAAGATTACATCTTCGTTTTTTTGATCTTTGAATTACAGAATATACGATCCACGAAAAAAGTAAACCAAGATTAATTGGAATTCCCGCTATTGCTATTACATCTGAATCGTGGAATGCAATAAACCCTCCATCGATAATATAAGATGTAGGAGGTAAATCAAACACATTAAATGCGCCTAATATACATATAAGCCAAATTGGTACAAATAAAATGGCAGGTAAAAGTTTAATTATCAATGAATTACAAACGCAACAAATAACATATTGAATAATACCAGAAATTAAGATTAGAATAACAGCAATAGCTATGAGAACATGAGTATCATTCAAAATAAACACCTCCAAAAAGTTTATTTATTCACAATTCATTACAGGTTTACCAAACAGTGAAAATCAAGAAACAAATACAAGGAAAATGCTAGCGTACATAAAATATATGTATTTTAATACCATAATAGCTATGTATAAGGAATGTGTCAAGGTCATTGAATGGGAGCCATATAATGGTCAGAATATCAGAATATATAATTGTGTAAACTACCATACTGGTATTTACAATTTATACCCGCATGGTAGTTTACTTTTACTATTATATATTTAATTAGTCTTGATTTAAAACCATCAACTCATCATCAGTGTACACATGTGAATAATACTTAGCAGCACTCCTATCGGAAGCTTCTGCTGTTATGCAAGTAACTACTTTTGAAGAATAATCCTCAATATCTACAGTTGCTTTAAGTCCGCCCAAATTATATTCTACAATTTTTTCAAAATATCCGTTATTCATATATTCAACTTTAATATCGCCGCTAGAAATTATAGTATAATTATTATTATACATAGCATACAATCTCCGACCGGTATCACCCAACGGCCATACATTACCTACTTTGCTACCAGCAGACGTATACAGAGATCCGTCGATCTCTTCAACTGAAACACCACCAATTGACAGCTCACTGTCAATATCAGCATAAATATTAATTCGTTTATTATCGGTGCCTTCCGTCCAACCACGTGCATTAATGGCAATATTATCGGGATCCAATTCAATAGTACCACTATTCTCTTCAAAAACTAGAGCAAGTGAGCTTGCCGCTGCAACACCCGTTGCAGAAGTGATAAGCGTTTTGACCTTTGCAATAATCGTGCTATCACTCACCATTCCGGTATGATCTGGACCAGTATAGAGAAAGTCTGGGGTTCCTAAACCTGCACTCTTATACAACACAGTGCCATCACCAGTGCTGGAATATGTAAGGCCAGTAGTAGTATAATCTGCTCCAAGATTAACACGAGATATGGTATCATGTCCTGTCATAGCAATGGTGTAAGAAGTTACATCATTGAAATTTTTCACATGGACACTGCTAGTATAAAGTGAATCGTGAAAAGATGTTGCTGTTGCAAACATTGCTTTGGCTGTACCATCGCTTTTTTTACTCCATGCTGTTTTCATTAAAGTAGCATCTGAAGTTGTATAATTTACTCCGTTATACGCAATTGGATATGCACCCGTTGTTGCATAATACTTTGCTGTGGGCAGGAGCTGATATGCAGCATAGGAATTTTTGCAGACAGCTTTTACCGTATTTCCAAACAAAGTAATGTCCATACCTAAGATACTAATGCCAATCAATTCACCTGTCTCCATGACATTTATACATTTAGCTGACCCAACATAAGGAGTTCCAAGCGTGATGAGAGCTGAGGTTTTGCTTCTGTTAGCGGCACTATTTGCTAAAAACCTGCTTGCTACTAATCCTCCCATACTATGAGCGACCAAGACTACTTCGGAATAAGCTGAAAGCTCCTGAGCTAACTTACTAGCAGCTGCTACATTTGATAATCTCCAGTCGTAATCAAAAAATATTACATCAAAATTTGAACTATATGCAGAATTCAAACTATTATACAATGTTTTATATGTATTATTTGCACCGTAGTTATCCTTATTTACAGACGCAATATTATACTGCGATGTTCCATCTTCCTTTAGCGCCATTTGAGAATAGTTAAAGATATTTAACCACACATCATTACCTGTATCGCTGTTTTGCAATGAAGAACCTAAGATACCCGGAATGATAACAATAGCTTTTGTTTTTGCAGCCTGTATATTGTTTTGGTTAGCAGTTTCTGCTTCCTCTTCAGCAATTATTCCATCTGAATTTGGAAGATTCACATTATTATTTGTTTCCTCGATTATATCAACAATCTCAACAGTATCATTTACTTCTTGAGCAGTTGCATTTGCAGGAACTGTAGAGATCAAAAGACCAAACATCAATACTATTGAAATGCTCTTTTTTAATAGTCTCATTTTTCTTACCTCTCTTTCAAATTGGGATAAATTTGAACTTATCCGGGAGAAAATTAAACATACATAGTTTCGTGTTTTTTAATCAGCTTGTTTTAACTGAAAAAGTCGCGCTTGTAACTGATGATGTTCTATTCTCAAAATACAATCGATAGTTCTTAACCGTATTCCCATAAGGAAGTTTAATTTCAAGAGAATCTCCCTTATTGAGACTATAAAGGTATCCTCCATTTGGATCATATTTTTCATAAGTTCCATCTTCGTCTTCGTCTATATACAGTTCAACTCGCACAGAAGCATTCGCGTTCGAAGGGTAGTTAGATAAATATTTAATAGTAACCTTCTTGTGATTGAAAACCAATGTTGAATTGTTGTCAAAATCAAGTGTCCATGCCGTTGACTGACTGAAGTCTAGCGTAAAACTCGAATCGTACGATTGTGGCGATATACTATAGCTTATATTAGAAATGCCTTCCGCTTTGTTATTTGAAATAGGCGCTTCTGCAGCAGCTATTGAAAAACCACTTAAAGAATTAATTGTAAAAATCGTTATTGCAATGATTAAGACTTTATAATATCTCATTTAGCAGTACTCCTTACTGATTTTAGTAAGTTTAGTTATTGTAGTTCAATTTACTAATAGCGTCATTCAGTAGCTAATAGATCAACTAACTAAATATTTTAATCAATGGACCCACCTCCCCTTTATTTGTCAAGAAATACAAAAAAACAAACATTAGTTAATAACGATAAGCTCACTCAACTTGAAAAATGTTGTAATGTCCGCACTACGGAGTGGGGAAGCTCCATAGTGCACAAATTCCCTGAAAATTTTCACCATCTTAACTATCCTTGCAGTGTTCTTCTATACCTGTGTATGCATATTTTTGTGATAAAACAGATTATCTTTTAAAATATTGTTTTTGTAATTCCTCATCAAACAGTACTAGTGCTCCATTGTTCAAATAATATATTTCATCGCACAACTCCTCAAGATCGGTATGGTTATGTCCAGTTAATAGAATAGTGTTTTTCTCTGACTTTAATTTTTTTATTATATCTTTTATTTCTAATACTGTTTGAAAGTCAAGTGCATTAAAAGGTTCATCAAGCAAAATTATATCTTGTTTTTCCATGATAGCTTGAGCAATGCCTAATTTTTTCTTCATTCCCATTGAGTAGTTTTTAACTTTTGTTTTAGGATTAATTGATAAGCCAACTTGCTCCATAACGTGCGTAAGTTCGGCATCACTCAAATTACTTTTGATTGCTGCCAAAAATCTAAGATTATCAAACCCAGAATATAGTTCAATAAAACCTGGTTCATCAATAAGTATTCCTATATCAGATGGAAAATCGATATCTTTTCCAATGATCTGATTTTTAACAATTATCTCTCCCATCGTGGCTCTTTCAAGACCAGCGATAAGTTTAAACAAAACTGATTTACCGCTGCCATTTGTTCCTACAATACCAATGCATGCCCCTTTATTTATTGAGATACTGATATTTTTCAATACTTCCAGCTTTCCAAAAGATTTAGATACATTGCATACGCTAATAATTCCCGACACTTAAAATCACTCCTCTTTTAAATTATCTTCTTTTGGCCTTTTAAAACCAAAAATGTTAATAGAATAATATTTGCTATACATAAAATTGAAAACGCAGATAAAAATGAAATACCATTGCTTGATTCAACTCCCCATCTTATAGTAGATGAAAGTCCAAAAGGATTATATTTATTAAGTGAAAAATCAAAAATATTTAAAAAATAACCACTAATTATGACGAAGAACGATATTGCCGTCCTTTTAATATAAATAGTGATGGCTAACGATAGTAGCAAAATCATATATAGTTCAAGACATTTCAGCAATAAGGCTTTAAGTAAGATATCTGAAAATGCCATGTTGAAAAATCCAGAGTTTTCACTATTTAGTAATAAGCCGTTTGTAAAACCAATGATAAGACATTCCAAAAAAGCAATTATGAACAAGAGTAAGATATAGGAAACAGCAAAAACAAAAAAAGATGAAAGCATATGCTTTAAATATCTAAGTCTGTTACCATAGCGAACCTTTACAAAACAACTGTTATTTTTTATTTCTTCTTCCAAAAAGTATGATTGGAAAAATAAAGGTGTGCACATTGTTATTAGTAAAGCAGAAAAAGTGAGTGTGTTAAAATAACCATACCCATAACCTATAAATTGTAAAGAGATATAATCCGAAAAGTAGGTAAGATGGGCAATCAAATACAAAGTAATATTAACAATTGACAGTAGCATGGCAACTACCAAAAGGAATCTTTTATTAAGCAATTTCCTCATACTCCAATTGTTAATATATAAATTTTTAAATATTTCAAAGCTGATTATTTTTTTATACCAAAACTTTGATACGATGAATAACAGAAAAGCAAAGACAACGATTTCTGTTAATATTGTTTTTATGAAAAAATTAGGAGTATTGCTTATAGAAGTATAAGTATTGAGTAGAAATGGCGAAATATTAATATCTAATTTCCCACTAGCGCTAAATACCGTAAACACAAAACTTACTCCTAAAATCCCTAATAAGACACTTCTATTGTTAAAAAATATATATATCGCTTCTGATACAATTGAAAGAAATGTAAATCCCAATATCATATGTAAAGACTGTGCTAGGAGCAATATTAAAGGCGTAGTAAAAATATGTATAAAATTAGGTCCTATATAAAACATAGAATAATCTAGGGTTATAGCATACTCGTTTTTCAGGGACAACCCAAATCCCATTATAAACAAAGTAATTAATGCTAAAAATACAAATAGAAATGCTATAAGAAAATAAGAAATACATTTGCTAATAAAGTAATTTTTGTATTTTTTTACTCTGATCATAGTAAAGTTACTTCGTTCAGTAAGGAAATTCATAATAGATAAAAAGTAAACTGGCACCATAAAATACACAATATGATGCTGATTACATAACACTTCAGAGGTGTATTCAAAAAAATTAAGTCCAACATTAATGGCTTTTAACTTTTCATAAAAGCAAAATACACCGTAGATAGCATAAACTATTATCATTTTCCAATTTAAAAATCTATTGATATTGGAGGATATAATCTCTTTTATCATCATTTAAACAATCACTCCCAACATAGTGCTATTTATTAAAAAATACTTTTTTGTTCCAAGCTATTAAAAAAAGTACGAATGTGAAAAAACCCAGAATACCTGGTCCAATAAATAAATACCATAGCTCAATATTAGAAGTATAATCTCCACTAGCTAGACCTAACGCTGTTAATATTCGAAAGTAAGGTAAACGCAGCATAGAGAGTAGTATATTTTCTATGATATAGTATATAAAAGGTAATATCATAATTACGAAGATATTGTTAAATATCAAAGAAATAATAAAACCCATTACTACAAAAAGTATAGACAATAAACCTCTCCACAAACTGAGAGCTAAGCCATATAATAATGGCTGATTTATAAAGGTTTCTAATTGAAATGCACTAATTGGATTAGACGGTCCGCTAACTTTTCCAACTGCATATAATGATATCAATAATATTTCCATCGACATCAGAAAAGTGATGATAAACCCATAACTACAATGTACAAATAGCTTTGATAAAAAATATTTGCGTGGTCTAGTGCGAACAACACTATATGCTATAAAATTGTTTTTTCTCTCATAATAAAGTAGCCATGTTGTAGGCACTGTGCAAAATATGGGGAATAAAAACAAGATAAGAGTATATGCTTCACTCCAAATTTCAATATTATATTGATAGCTATATCCATGAAGAAATATTAAAACTAGCGAACCACTTAATATAATTGAAAATAAAAAGAAAGTAATTAGTATATTTCTCAATTTTAAAAGCTCTAACTTAATCAATTTACTCATCTACTTGTCCTTTCTTAATGATATAATGAATGCCCCGTTTGATACTGTGCCGTTGAAAATAGGGTCGAAACCTAATGATTTTACTAATGTTGGAATAAGCACACAATAGAATCGTAAGAATATTCAACCCTATTTTAAAATGTTAACACGAATGAAAGTATTTTTGTGAGAAAGATTTATACATTCAAAGGAATTAGTTGCTTCTAAATTTACCAGCGATATCCACACCAACTGTCGTTGTAATATCGGAGGAAAATTGCGCACGAATTATGTCGTTAGCTTTATGCGTTGTTGAACCTTCCAATTTGTAGTATGTAGCATTTTTATTAAGATTTCTTGTCCAATTTCCAGCCGAATCGTCCTGGTTCACCATACGAGCATCTACATTTGCTGAAGCCCCGGTCGAATAATTTGAAATTTCCCCTGTTGCTCCCATGGTAACTTTGGTTTGAGCCGCTGTATACTTGCTAGCGTTAAAACCCGGTAAATTGAACCCAAAGTCTACATATGTTGTTCCTGCAAATGCATTTAAGCCAGAAGCCATTACCATAATAATAACAAGTATCACTCCAAATTTTGTTCTCATGTTTCTCTTAGACATAATTTTTACCTCCTGTTTTTTGATTTTTTAACTTGCTAGTTCAAACTGCACAAACTAAACTTACATTTTACTAAACCATTGGAATCGCCCCCTTTTTACATGAAAAACGGTTTATATGTAGTGAATTGTGATATGTTGATTGCCTAAAATTTACGTAGCTTCTTTGCAGCATCTGGCAACTCTGGCTGATGTACAAACATCATACAAGCCGTGTTGACATTTAAAGCAGTTACTATGAGAGCCAGGCTCGCAAGACAGGTTCCCAACTTAAGTAAGCGTAGTTTCATAATTAAACCTCCATTTCATTAATGATAAATTAATTATAATCTATTTTTGTTAAAATTTGCCATAATGTAATAAATGGTATATACTGATGTAATGAGATGCATTTTTTCGACTTGTTTTTATTTTTTGCGATTTTATAGACGGCAATTCATAACATCAGGTATACATCTCGTAACGTTATACTTTAAAAGCAACCCAAATAGTGTATAATTTGTTTATCAATTTTCTGAGGAAGGGAGGAATATGATTTATGATTCATATTGCAATCTGTGATGATGACAAAAAGTTGTCCTCTCAAATTGAAAATATTATTTTAGCATATGGTAAAAGAGAAGGATTAAATATAGATATTGACGTATTCTATTGCGGAGAAGATTTAATAAAATCACTGCAGGATGAAATCACATTTAATCTAATATATCTTGACATAGAAATGAAAGCTGTAAGCGGAATTGAAGTAGGTACATATATAAGAAAAACGCTTAGAAATCACAAAATAGATATTGTATATGTTTCTGGAAAAAATAACTACGATAGACAGTTGTTTGAAGTACAGCCCCTACATTTTATTGCAAAACCAATTACGGACTCTATTGTAATAGATGATTTGAAATTATATATGGAACGAGCAAATAAAATGTTTGATAATTTCCATTACAGTAAAGGAAATGCAGAATATGCCGTTCCAATAAATGAGATCATTTATTTTGAGAGTGTTGGAAGAACAATGAGGTTTATAACCCCAATAGGTGAGGATACTTTTTACAGTAAAATGGAAGATATTATTTTAGCGGTGTCTAAGTATCATTTTTTACATATGCATCGATCATATCTTGTGAATTTTAATCATATCACTACATTAAAATACTCCGAAGTGATTATGTCGAACGGTACAACCATCACGATCAGCCGTTCTAAAAGAAAAGAGCTAAGACAATTGCTATTGGAGGAATGAAAGCAATTGTGATAAGCGCTTGCAGAAAAGTTTCTATTTAAGTTCATCTACTGGCGTTACCATGATACAGGCACAATACGGAAGTAAGTTCATCGGACAGCCGAATTATGATTCCAATTTATTGAAATTAGGAGGTGGTAGCTTCATGCAAATTTATGATTCAGTTTATTTTATAGGCAACATTTTTATGGCTTTTGTTATTTATAAATATGTTCATATATTTTACTCAGAGTGTAAAGTAAATTCTATTTATGAAATCATTGCTTATGGTGGATATTTCATTTCCATCTCAGCGATACATTTGTTATTTAAAATACCACTAATCGTATTTTTCAGTAATATCTTATTAATTTTTTTATGTACCTGTCTTTATGTTGGCGGAATCAAAAAAGCGGTTTTATCCACACTTAATATTTGTTTGTCTTTAACATGCATAGAAACATTGATTGCCTTTTTATCTAGTTTTTTAGACTTAAATCCATTGATGCCGTTTGATTACCACTCCTCTTTTGGGATTATAGTTATAAGAATTGTATCCTATATGTTTGTCTTAGCTTTGAATGGATTTAAAAACGTAAGAAAAGAATCTCGCCTTCCCACTGCATATTGGATTAGTTTAGTTGTAATACCATCATCTACTATAAGCTTGTTATTTTCCGTTTTTACTGCAAAGCAAACCACAAAATCTTTAATCATTATTTGCATTATTTGTGCTGTATTGATAAATATTCTTACATTTTATCTATATGATAAAATCTCAATCCTAATTATCAAGCAAATGAATGAGCGCGTAGCTCTTGAGCAGAACACTCATTATGAAAAGCAGCTACAAATGATGAGAAATTCATTAAATTATATGAAGACATTGCGCCATGATTTAAACAATAAGTTATCACCACTTCTCTCATTGGCGAATAATGGAGATTTGGAAAGTGTAAAAGCACATATCTCTGAGTTAATGCAGTACACCAGTAGTGAAGAAAAATATGTTGACTGTGGCAATAACGATATTGATAGCATACTTAACTATAAACTTCAAAAAGCAAACAAAGACGAAATACGGATATCAACAAATATTGTTGTCCCGAGCGATTTAACTATTCCCTCTTTTGACCTTGCAGTCATTCTCGGGAATATCTTGGATAATGCACTAGAAGCTGTGGACTCCGTCACAGAACGCTGGATTGATATTAAAATAAGATATACCAAAGGCCGCTTGATTATAGAAGTAAGCAATACTTACGATGGTGTAGTAAACATAGTTGATGGTGATTTCATTTCACGCAAATGTGATAAAGAAAATCATGGACTAGGTTTTCAAAGCGTAAAATCTGTTATTCAAAAATACGAAGGATTATTGCAAATTACGCATGATGATAAGATGTTTAAAACGAAACTTTTAATTTACATATAAAACTTTGGAGGTCCAAATGAAGAAGGTTGCCACAAAAATAACTGAAAAAATAATACAGCATAAAATCATAGCTGAGAGCGACAAAGACATCTATTTATATGGCTTTTGGCAAGGTATTGTTTTTATAATCAATATGATTGGTGTTCTGATTGTTGGGCTGATTCTCGATATGCTATGGCAGAGCATTGTATTTACTCTCGTATATGGCTGCTTGCGAATATTTGCAGGTGGTTATCATGCCAGAACACAAAAAAACTGTTATATCCTATCACTTATTTTAATTATAGCTGCTTTATCCATTATTAAATACGTTCACTGGAATGAACTATTATGTGTAGTATCATCAATATTCTCCGGTCTGGTTATTTTTGTGCTAGCTCCTGTCGAAGATGAAAATAAACGCCTTGACGAACAAGAGAAGATAGTCTATAAAAAGCGAGCTCGTATTATTTTCCTATTATTATCCTTTATATCAATGATTAGTCTTATAACAGGACAGTTACACATTACCGTTTGTTTTACAATATCTATTTTAGCCTCCGCAATTATGGTTATATTGGGCAAGATGAAAAATGTATCAGTAAGATCAAAAAATTGATACCTCTTATACCCTCCCCATTCGGTGTTGGAATATAAGTTTGTAAAGGTACATAGGTAAGTATTATAAATTTATGAAAAGCACCAGAAACGCTGTAAAAAAACACTCCTCCGCGAAGTACTTCCTATCTGGACAAACCCAGTCGAGCACAAAGAAAAAATGACCATCCTCAGATGATCTTTTACTTTATTTATACTGGGCTACAAGGATTTGAACCTTGAGATGCTGGAGTCAGAGTCCAGTGCCTTACCGTTTGGCGATAGCCCAATCTTTAACCATTGATTTTATTAGCTTTTTTTAATCTAATATAAGATTTATTAATCTTGAGTGCACTAGATTATGTAACTATAACACATTTATCATTGCTTTTTATACTAAATAACCTTCAATATAAAAACAAAGGATACCGCATCAAATTATACCTTATCCAATTGAGTTTTTCAACCTTTATATAGCAAGGTAAACTTCCTTGGTCGAATGAAAAACTAAATTTCCTACACTGGAATTTAACTTTTCACTCATCCGGTAAACTTCCTTCACATCATCTTCATCATCAATTAGATTAAGACATTTCTCTAATACTCTTTATACACTGCCCATGCAAATACGGAAAAATATACTATTATATATAGGCGTTAACATTTCTCATCGCGTGAGTAAAACACATCATTTTTCGACGTGAAATTAAGATTATCTTCTATAATCACTTCAGCTATTGCTCTCCCTAATAATGGTGGTACTGCATTTCCAACCTGCTTCATCTGAGATGTTTTAGTCCCATAAAATATAAAACTATCTGGAAAAGACTGTATTCTTGCTGCTTCTCTGACCGTAATACACCTATTTAATACTGGATGTGTAAATCTTCCGGATGAGGGTGTGTCGAATCTGGTAGTAATTGTAACTGATTGCTCATTTGCAATCATACGCGACCATGTGCCACTATAGATTGACTTTGTTAATAAATTTGTCGGTAGAACCTCTTTCCCCATACCAACCGGTATCATTTCTAATTTTTCAACTGCCTTTTTAGAATGTTTTGTAGATACATGGTTATACAATACTTTCATTCCGTCTCGCATCTTTTTTTGATATTCAGACTTTGGTTCATATTTATATTCTTGCTCTTCTTTTCCCTCACCAGATTCTAAATATGCCAAATCTCCAATAGCATCACTTATAGATACTTTCTTAGTTGTTCCAATAGGTAAATTTAATATTTCATTTCCTTGCTTCCCAAGTATTAATGCTCGTCTCCTTGTCTGCGGAACTCCAAAATCTGCAGCATTTAATACTTTACAATCCAAACTATATCCTATTTCATTAAATAAACTTTCAATTTCCTTACGAAAAAGACCCTTCTCTGCAGTAAGTAAATTTGGAACATTCTCTATTAAAAAATATTTGGGTCTCAGATATTTAACTACTTCATAAAAATATCTAAACAAAAAATTTCTCTCATCGTTTATGGTTTTTCTGCTTCCTTTTTGAGAAAATCCTTGGCAAGGCGGACCGCCTATAACTACATCCACGGTACCTAGATATTTCTCAAATACTTTATTAATATCTATTGTTGTAATATCCGCATTTATCATATTTGTATTTGTATGATTTCTTATATATGATTTTGCAATTTGATTATCTATTTCATTAGCAAGTACTATTTCTGCTCCTGCTCGAATAAACCCATATGATAATCCTCCAACTCCTGCAAACAAATCAACTATCTTTAGCATTACACTCTCCTTATGCACCATTGATTATTTCTAAATTATAAGATGCATTAGAATTAACATCAGCTATACGTTTTAAAGCTATATCAAAATAATCATCTTGCAATTCAATTCCGTAGAAACTTCTTCCACAACGTTTAGAAACCACACCTGTTGTTCCACTTCCCATAAAAGGATCCATAACAACATCTCCAGGATTAGATAACAATTCTACAAATCGTTGTATTATAACTTCTGGCTTTTGTGTAGGATGACCTCCATATTTTTTTTCACTTTTTGGGGTAACAGAACTTTCTACAAAATCGTGTATAGCTAGCAATTCATTATTGAATGTGCCAGTTCTGGTCTTGCTTGTAAAATATACCCATCCTTCTATTGAGTTAATAAAATGCAAATTCATATTCCTGGGCATTGGATTCGTTTTATGCCAAACTCCTGTTGTTTTATAATAAAAACCATTCTTTTCAGCTAGACTTATAATCGTTTCAATTTTAATTAATGACATAAACATAATCATTGAACCATTCATTTTTAATATTCTCTGTGACTCCTCGAAAAATAAATCCATATGATTAGCCCAATCAATATAATCTAAATCATCCCATCCTGCACTACCAAAAAAATTATCTCGCATTTGTTTAAGATTCGTAGCTCTGCCTCGCATGAAGTTTCCTAAATTATAAGGCGGATCTGTCACTATTAAATCTACACTATTGTCCTTTATGTTTTTCATTATTTCAATACAATTACCCTTAATGAGTATCATATCATTATCCATATTATACTCCTTTTAAGCCAAAATATCATTTAAATGTTTCATAAAAAGCACTTCATCATTTACTAAAGATAAATCGACTGCTCTTATTTTTAATACTTTAATCCTTAAAGGATTGATGAACTCATAATCTCCAATTACAGAGTTTGTTAGGTGTGTTTTTGGATATATTAAAACTGATGTATCGACATCCGGTATTGCGGTTACATATGCATTAATTTGATATACATCTGTTTCCTTAGCAAATCCTTTAACAACCTTCCATTTAGTATCAACAACTATTTTAATTCCTTTTGAAACATTTATCAATATATCTGGTCGCAAATTTATATATTTAGTCCCACTCTTATTATTAGTGATTAAGTAGTTTTTTGTATTTTGGTATGATATAACTGTACCATATATCTTTTTATAACTTTTATATATAAACATCTCGAATACTTTATTCATATCAAATAGCATCGATGAAACTTGGTTTTTTCCAATGCTTAGGTTAACTGAATATCCATCCTGAAATAGATTACAATAATCAATTAGCTCTCTAATTCGTACGTTAAGCCTATTGATGTGAAGCTTAAATTTTTTATTGTCTATATCATCAATAAATTTAATGTCCCCAAAATAATTTAAAGAGGTCTTTAATCGTTTATTATTCGAGTAATCTTTACTGATATCAACCATTCTATTTAATGTGAATTTAATGTGCTGATTAATATCATTATCAACTTCAAGTCTAGAATATTTACATATAAATCTAGTTGGGTTAAAAAGATTTTTACTTATCTGTTTAGAGAAATTCAAACTACCTTTTATCGCAGACAAGTTCCTTGTAACTTTACAATATTTTGTAATAAAACCTTCTCGAATATAACTCTCTAATTTATCAAGAAAATTTGATATTAATATTTCTATTAAACCATTTTTTGAAAAATCCACCTTTGCTTTTACGTTTTTTTTAATAGGTATATCATGAGCTGTCTTAAACATATATAGCAATGTTTCTTTAATAACACCAATATCATAGCTCTCAGAAACCTTTGGCAATATTTCAATAGTTAAGCCAGCTAAACTAATAATGCCAATCCATTGCTGTGGTATTATATATCTATTACCCCACTTAAATATTCCTTTATTATTAATATCAATTATTCTAATTGCATCAGCATCTTCATAAGTGATTTGATTTTTTGATAAATTACGATTTTTCCCTATAAATATTTTTTGATACTCTAAAATCGTAAGGATCATAAACTCACTCCATCATATACTTTTACAATAGATGTGTTCTCAAATAATACGTTTACAGAGTATACCTTCTTAGGTTCGATTGTAAATTCACCATGAAATGATAAGAGATTATCTGGATCAAGTTCAGTATGTACATATATTGCATTAGGTAATAATTCACCCGTATCGTCTAAATCATTAAGAATAATCTGAATTTTTTGTAAATCATCAAAAAAGTATTCTTCAAGTAATGGAATTATTTTTTTAATCATAACATTCTTAATATCATCAAAGTTATTTACTTTCATAAAAAAGGCATGACCTATAATATGATTCGAGTCAAGTAACAATTCAATTCTACTATTAATTACTTTCAATAATAACACTATATTGATTCCATCTACATTGTTAGCCAATTTACCTCTTATCTTAAGTACTGTATCTAAAATTCGATAATCACAAGGAAAATTAACAAAGTCAAACCTTCTTCGTAAAGCAACATCTATTGTTGCAATTGATTTGTCAGCTGAATTCATTGATCCCATTATATCTAAATTATATGGTACAGTAAAGGTGCTTTTAGAATACGGGAGTACAGCTTCAAGCTCACAATATTGACCCGCTCTTTTATCTATTTCAATTAAACTAATTAACTCACCAAATATCTCAGAGATATTGCCTCTATTAATTTCATCTATGAATAAAGCATACTGTTTTGAAGGATTACATCTAGCCTTCGTACAAATATTCATAAATACTCCTGGCTTAGGGTCATACACTAGTTGCTTAGTTGCAGGATCAACTGATGGCCGTATACCTTCTATAAAATCTTCGTATACAAAAGACTGATGGAAAGTAACAAAATCATATCTCTTTTCTATCTTAGAATTTTTCATATAATTAGCAATAAAACTAGGGTCATACTCTAATAGCCTTAATCTATCAACAAACCAACAGCCGTCACTTTCCAAAAATATTCGTGGTTGTCTCCTTGTAACTCCCATAGATGAGTCAGCTATGGAGTGTTCTTCTAAAACATCTGATGCGGTACCGCTATACCTCAATCCAAGTCCACTAATTTTGGACATTATATCAGGAGCTGACAACGGATTATTATTTTGCATAATAACTAAAGTAATTAATAACCAATCATAAGATTTAACTGTGTAAACATCACGTATATCTTTATCAGCGATTTCATAATCAGTATACTTTTCTATTAACTTTTGCATAAAGTAAGTTTTCCCTGTTCCAGGAGGCCCGTAAAATATAATATTTTCTGCCAACGATTTCACCTTCTTTCTAGCGATTTTAAACCGACAAGGATGGAATCTTCATTTTTAATTTGATACTTAGCTGTAGAATATACTGAGGCTGCAACTGAAAATTTCTTTTCAGAAATCATTCCAATTTTAATAATATAATCTTCGTTTCCGGGAATTCTCAGCTGATCTTTTCGTGGTCTTCCTCCTTCTAATCTTTCTCTTGCTTGATTATAATTGTAATAAAATCCATAGTTTTTAACTACTTCACATAAAAACCTACCAACAGTTGAGTTCTCGCAATCTAGTACAACATACCGAATACTATTATTTTTATTATCTATATCTATTGAACCTCTACCATCAAACATACCCACAATAAAGCTTCTTTTTACCTCCTCCGATGATGCAAATAAAGCATCTTTGACCGGTTTTATCATATCTTCAATACTCTGTTCTCCTCTAGTCTTAAAAAAAGTTCCAAATCCAACAAGTCGGTTAAATTTACCAGAGTCAAATCCATTACTTCTAATAGTAGATGCCATTAGTGTTTGGTTTGAGAGTTTATTTGCTAATGCTTTAACGTATTGAAAATGTGATTCTAATTCATTATTGGTTAAATATCCATTATTGTGTCTCACTGGAGCGATTAAATATTTCTGTTCATTTTTTACTACGGATTCATTTGCTGCAAATATGCCTCCCAAAAAATATGCACTTTCATTAATTAGATATTTAGTGCCCATGTCTAAATCAATCTTTAGTGTTTGAAATGTAACTGTCAATCTTATACCCCCTACAGTATTTTACTTATTTGTAATTTATTGTATCATATTCAATGATATATTACACCAAAAAATACAATAATTTTACATAAACTGACGGAAGTATATACATTGCAAAATATTTTATATTTACTAACATATTAAAAAGCCAATGAAATACCATATTATCTTATTTTACCACAATTTAAATTATTTTTATATCTCTACTTTTTTTCTATATTTTTACTTTTAATGGAAACTAACTAATGGCGAATAAAAAAACACAAGAAACTGCATTTATTGACTTAATCTTATGGAAAATATCTTCTCCTCAGTATCTACTTTAATAAGTATATACTACTATAGTACTAAGGTTCTACGGGTAATAATAGGAATTATGGAAAATTTAAATTTGTTTTTAAAATTTCTATTGAATATGATTTTTGTAACCATCTGCAATTTCGTAATTTTAAGAAAAGTTAATAGAGTTAATTGATATCTTAACATTAATTCACTATTAAATAATGGAATATTAGTTTATATAAATTTCATGTTAAATCGAGGATGAGTAAATGTACACTTTTATGCTAATGACTTACTATTTAGATAAAAATTTGTACTAATTGAATTATTATAAAGACATGGAGGATTTAGAAGAGGTAAACTACTATATTTTATGAATTCAAATCGGCAAAACACTAAGCCAAAAGCGAATTTAGCCAATACAATTTTAGGCACCTAGTTCCAGAAGTTTATATATTTATCTAAAGTGCTATTTCATTGTCATTATCGTTGCGCTTTAAAAACTCGTTTATCGCACTTTTTATATAAAATGTAGCACAATCTTTAAAATCAATACACTCTAACTGTTCTTTACTTTTTAAGGAATTTACAGCTATCATCAATCCGTCGGTGCCTTTATCTATAAGTTTATCAATATCCACTTTGCCATTGTAATACTCTTGAGCAATATTGGCTATTATATATCTGTTAACAAAAAACAAAGCCATTCTATCATTTGTATAATTGGAATAACCGAAGCCTTCGTCCATTTCACAATCTTGGCTTTCCTCAAATATGTCCGGCACCATGTCCCTCATCATGGCTTTGTTTTCCTTTCTATCGTTGATTGATTCTCTTTAAGATACCTACCGATCATTTGCATAGTGTTTGTCTTTCGGAAGACTGACCCCTTCTTTTTCAGCCATAAAATAAACCACCAAAACAAGTAATATAATTTTTCATCAGTACAAAGTTTTACACTTTGGGATAGTCCCATACATTTATTTGCACTTATAATAACAATTAACTACTGCCCTTTAACCTAATCTAAATTTTCAAATAGTAATCTGCAAGTTGCTTTTGAATTTTTACAAAGTTATCTTTAAGTACGAAACCTCTATATGGCATATAACCAATCGCAACTGTTTTTATATGTTTTTCAAGATTTAGTCGATAATTATTATATTTTTTTTCAGCATCACGATTAATAGCTTCCATTATTCGTGTATTAAGTGCATACATATTTGTATTTCTATCTTCGTCCGACAATTTTAAAGCTTCTTTTATCGTACTAATTTCTATCTTCGATACCTTTGTCTTTAATTGCTTGGGTAAATAGATAAGTTCATAGCATTTATAGCTCCAATCAAAACCTAATTTATCATAAATTATTCTATTCAATTTAGCATAAAACTCTTTACTCTTGAATTTTAAATAAACATACCGTTCATCTTTCATGCCATACTCATCCAATAAAGCTCTCTTTATTTTATTAATAGCTTTAACTTCTTTCGGAAAAGCTCTTCTATTTACATTACTTTTTTCGCCTACTTGAACCACAAATATGACTTCTTTAAATGATAAACAGCCTTTCCTTTTTAAAAACTTCAAACTGGATTGTAGTATACTAGCTAACCTTTGATTTGTTCTATTAAAAAATATATCTACATCTTGATTAGTAGCCTCTTTGATTGGTGCTTTTTTTTCATAATTCATACCATTTATCATTCCGAGTTCTTTATAAAGATTTCTTTTTGTACTTTCAATTTTCCATGCATCGCATTTAGAGAATTTATCCGCAATAAGTAGTTCAATATAGCTCACATAAATAGAGTGGTTACCATTGTTCCTAAAATCAGTTTTTTTAGGTTGTAACCGCTTATATATATATGTAACCAGTATTTTTCCACCTTCACCTTTTAGTATTTCAAATTTAAAATACTGTCTCCAAATTTTAAATTGTGCTTCTTTCGCGTTTGTACCTTTCTTTTTATCTTCTGATAGCAATATACAAATAGCAGGGTACGAATAAGTTTCACCGGCAATTAAATTCTGTTGGACTTTTAATAAAGAAATCATACCGACGTTTTCTTATTACTAGTTAAAGCAATACTATCATTTGATAAAATGGGTACTCTCCTATTAACCTTATTCTCTAAGCAGTTATAGTTTTGAATTCTCTTCTTAGATACATACGAACCAACAACGCGTTTTAATGCTTCATTCGTTTTAATCTCTATACAATATTTATTATATCTATATATTGTTAAATTCTTATGCTGCAATTCCGGTTCTAATTCATTTATAAATTTGTAAAATTCTTCATCCGTTATACCAATGAACTTAAATGCTTGATATGGATTACTAAACTCATAATCGTCTGTTGGGTTAGAACCTATTAAATATATAAATTCTATAGCATTTAACATAGAATGTACTCTAGAAGAAACCCAAACCAGATTATCAGCTCTGTTATTTGTTTCGTTGCTCATATCGGGATTAAATTTTTTAATGTGATGAACTTCTTTTTTCAAATCTCTGTCATCATTGTAGTTGAATACTTTGGCTACTAATCTATGTATGTACAATTTAGTAAAATTTCCATTAGTTGTTCTCATACAATTTGATAGAATGTAGTAATAACGATTTCTACCCTTTCTGTCCTGGTATACTGTATTACACGCATATTCAACGCTATCCAGTTGGCTGACTATCCTACCGTAATTTGACACCCAGCGGTTGTTCTCCGTATTAATTCTTAAGAATGTCTCATCATCAGCAAATGGCTTAATTCCTGTTAATGACAAGTTTAATACCTCATGTTCCACTTCAGTAAATCTCAATTGATATACCTCCTTTCTCTTTTGATCAGTATAAATTTGTGGGTATGCATACTACGTTCGTCAATATAATAAAAAACCTATATTCAAATCGGGGAGAAAAAATTTCAAGTGTAGGAGCACCCTGGTTTTACTCAAAATGTATGTCTTATAATCCCACTAATTTTAATTTTTATATAATTTAATCATTGACATATTCAATTTCATTTTCATTATAATATATAATTATGAATTGTCAATATATTTATTCAATTGTTCGTTTTAATGTAATATTATGGTATATAAACATATTTTATCGAACTATTTATACCATTTAATTCACTTTTAATACAATTTACCAAAATTATTATCCATTATTTTACACGAGTTTTGGAAGAAAAACTCCTTAAAAGAATTTTATTCCTTGTCTAATATAAATAAAAATCCATCTAATATTTAGATGGATAAGATATGATATGATTATAAAGTAACAAATACTCAGTCAATTCTTCTTTGTTAAACTCTCTTAATATTCTTTGAGCAATAATATCTGCGGTTACGTTTATATTACTATTAATGCATTTTCTAATTCACTTTTATTTTTATACTGTTCCTCATGTTGTGCTCCTCTTTATTCAATTATTGTCTTCTAGCACTATAAAGTCTGATAGGGGCGCACTAAGACATTCTTATCTACTTTTGATACTTATTTTGTTGCTTCTTTAAATACGGTGTATTCCAAATTCCATTTTTCATACGAAGTTTAACAAATACTATCCTTTTCATCATCAGAATATACCGATCTACTACAATTACAACGTTCCTTTATTGCAATATAAATTTCTTTTGCTCTTTTGTTTAATTTCGTAATCTAATTCATTTATTTCTTCTTTCCTTCAAAATTATATTAATTTATAAATCACTTTATCTTCTATCATTTTTTACAATTAATTCTATACATTATCTATGTTCCGCAATGCTATTATTCTCGAATTTTGCTATTGTATTTTTTGATGTTGTGTAAAGATTTACTTTCCTAATTTTATTTATTGAATGTATGGCTATTTTTTCCATGAGTAAATTATTATTACCAATAAAATATATATATTATAATGTCTATTTCAGCCGCATATGTATCAAAATATTGTATACCTATATGGTAAATCTCTTATTCTTTCTTGGACAGTTGGAATGACATAAATTGAATATTAATAAACACTTATCTGGCACTATGTATCTTTTCACATATGAATACATCATATGGGGCGATTTGTATAACATTCCGTCGATAAAAATATATACAGTCAATCGTCCATACATATTTGCTTTCGTTATGTATTCGATTACAGCTCTGGATGCAATTATAAGATTACCGAGATTAATAGAAGAAACATTATGATATTTTTTCTGACTATTCAGCTAAGATAGTAATCATCACCAACTTCATTTACTTCTCCTCATCTGAACTGATAGATATCTAGAATCATTATATTATAAAATGACATATGCCACTTTATATATAAACAGGATATCTAACCTGTCTAAAATATAAAGCGGCATTAAAACTTTTAAATCTCTTTTCTTTAGACTCATGCTACTTTATCAAAGCTTAGTCTGCTGTCCTTAAATAGATAACTTTGTGTTTATTTAAATAAATATAACTCATCTTTTCATTACAGGCTTTACTTTCATAATCCGCTTCATCGCCATCATGTAAAGAAATTGATATCTTACGATTTTTAACATAACGTAAAACCTCTTCCCTAGCATACCCAAGTGCATTGATAACATTATATACACCATGTTCATATGCTCTTTCTCGTGATACTTTAAACAACTCGTCACTTTCTATCTTTTGACTTAGGTATATGGCAATATCAACATCTCCTAGTATATCTTTATTGCTGTTTATATAAGAGCCAAATAATACAACCTTATCAACAAAATATAAATAATACGGATTGTCATTAACTTCTTTTATTTTTGTCAGAACCATTTCAATATGTTTTTCGGCTGTTACTCTCCTTACCGTTGTCTTCTTAACTGGCCTGACCAATTCATTTCTATTATCAATCTCCATAGTCTTTTTTCTCCATTTAAACTATAATATTTACATCAAATAGTTACATCTTAATAAATAGCTTTTGTTGGTTATATCCCAATTGATCCAGCGGATTAAACTTGTCAAAATCAATGGCTATATCATTGGAGAACATATTTACATATTCCTTTACTACTGTTAGATCACTATGACCTAATATTTTTTGTAATCGGAATATATCACCACCATTAAGTATCCATTGCTTAGCAAATGTATGACGGTATAAATGTGCGGAGGTCTTCATCACGCCTCTTGACCGATTGTAACGTATCAATAGTCCTTGATATGTGTGAATATTACCTTGTTCTCCAAACGTATTACAAAACAAGTAATCATTTTTCTCACCGATACGATACTGAAGATATTCTTGTAGTATTCCAGCTAATGACTTACTCATGGGTATCATCTGTGCTTTTCTATTCTTAGTTTTGTTGATTATTATTAATGAGTTTTCAAAGTCTAAATCACTAATACGTATGTTAAGAGCACTTGATATACGGTTACCGGTTGCTAAAAGATAATTTGAGTATACCCAGGTTTTATATTCGGTAAAATCACAGGTTTTGATATCTGGTTTCTGAAGTAATATACGAAGTTCATCCTTCGAATAGGTTTCTTTTATCTTCTTATTAACTTTCAACATGTGCACCGTAAAGCGCTCCATATATCCCTGTTCCATCAAATATCCAAATAATACACGAATACTTCTTAAATAGGAATTGATTGTTATATCCCTGATTCTACTTTTCTCCTTAAGATGCATGATATAATCATTAATTGTGTCTTCATCGACTTCTGATACAAGAGTATCCTTACTGATGAATCGCGTGAAAATAGTGTAATGCCATTCATAAGTAACTGTTGTGTTAGGTGAGAGATTTTTTAATTTACACATCTTAATAAATTGACTAAATCCATCCTCCAGAGTTAGGTTTTGACTATTTTTCATAGAAATCTTCTTCATTATAAACATCCTTTCAATATAAAAACAAGGCTCTAGACCACCTTGTAACAATAGGTATAATCTAGCGCCTTTATAGACAAACTTCTTATATTAGAACGCAAAAAAACCCTTGAAAATCAAGGGTTTACTGGGCTACAAGGATTTGAACCTTGAGATGCTGGAGTCAGAGTCCAGTGCCTTACCGTTTGGCGATAGCCCAATCTTTATTTAATTAATGGCTCGTTTCAGTAGCCACGAATGATATTATAACCCATCACTTTCTATTTTTCAAGAATTAATTTTAATTTTTTCAAATTAATTCTTGAAAGCACTCTAAACAATTCAAAAAACCTTTAAACTCCTCTAGAATACTAACAAAATTCCATTATCACATCTCACATCCTTATCATTCCCAACACCAATCCTTACCAGCCCAGGATCATCTACCTAGGATCATCTACCTAGGATCCTGACAAGCTAGAGGCTTCCCCCAAAAGATATAACACCTTCCTTCCCAGTAATCTCAGCTGCATATGCATTGAGCGAGTCAAATTGAGATAGTTTCATAATCACCGGAAGAACAATGAATATGTTGATATTATTCTCCAACATTAACTTTTTTAATCCTTCCAGCGTTCTATTGATAAATACCTTAGTATTACCGTCAATTCTAACTTCGCAATTATCTTCCACTCAATTCAATCCTGAAATATATTCGTGTGAGAGTCAATAATCATGAGAACTTTTCTCAAACTCTTATCCACAAACATTCAATATTTTATAGATTTTATCCACTAGGTACATACTTCTATCCATATTCGATTAGAAAACAATAACGCCTCTAACTCTTTACCGATAAAACAATATATTCTCCTAATACAGTATAGTCCCCATAATATCATACCTAAACCTCAGAAATATAAGAATGACTTCCCACTGTAATTCTTTCTATAATTCCAACATCACGGCTTCCTTCGGGACAATTATTCCGCAATAAAACTATTCTCCATCGTAATAATACATTGATACCTAGAATCATGACTTCTTACTTCCTCAATGATTTTCGATAAGAGCTTCTGCTCCTCCGCTTTCGAATAAGAATACGGTACCACCATTTCAAAGATCAAGTTAATCTGATGCTCCCCATTCACAATACGAAAATCATGTATAGAAGCCTCTGCTTCCAATCCCTTAATGATACTCAAGACCATCTGCTTCTTCTCTAGCACCATAGCATCATTTACTTCAATCGGATCCATATGAATTACTAGAAAGATATCTAATTTCGCTAGCACATCTCGCTCAATCTGATCGATAGTCTCATGCGCTTGCTCAAAATTAATATTATTCGGCACCTCAGCATGTATGGTTGCCATACGATGTGTCGGACCATAGTTGTGAATAATTAAGTCATGCGTACCGTTAATCCCTTCATAGCTTTCTACCATCTTCGTGATCTTCTCATATACTTCCCGCTCAATTGCCTGACCCAGTAGCGGCTCCAATGTCTCCCTTGCAATTCGAAAACCTGCCAACATAACGAATAAGGATACGATAAGTCCCATATATCCATCAATTTTTAAACCTGTCAAACCTGCAATGATTGCTGAAATAATAGTCGCCGAGGTTACTACAATATCACCCATAGCATCTGTTGAGGTTGCCTTCATTACAGTGGAATTAATTCGTTTTCCTAACTTGCGATTGAACAACATCAACCATACCTTCACCAAAACCGATACACACAAAATCCCTACCAAGATAGGATTAAAATTAATCGCCTCTGGATGAAGTACTTTGTCAAAGGAACTCTTAAACAGACTGAAGCCCACTTGCAATATTAAAAAAGCAACCGCAAGCGCCGCAATATATTCAAACCTCCCATGTCCAAAAGGATGCTCCTTGTCCGCCGGTCTGTCTGCCAGCTTTACACCAATAAAGCTGATTATTGAGGAGGCCGCATCGGATAAATTGTTAAAAGCATCTGCCATAACCGAGATACTATTAATAATCAAGCCAACCGCCATCTTTACACCAAAGAGAATGATATTGCAGATAACACCTACGATACTGGATAGGATGCCATAGGAGGTACGCACCTTATGATCCTCTACTTTTGTATTATCCTTTACAAATAATCTAACCAATAACTCTGTCAATTTATAAACCCCTTCCATTTCCCGCAAGATAAGGTACTTCAACCTCTACCTATACACTTTCCCATATTATCAATATCTTTATTCCAGTTTCTTATATTTAGTGGTTAATTGCTATATTTCGCATTTCTTTGGATATGAATAACCTGCATTTTCAGACCGCTCAGGCAATAGGAAAATACAGGAATAAATCCATTGTATCATAATCGAAAGATAAAGCAACTAAAATCATAATCCTTCCAGTTTTTGTCTACCCCTTCCTTGATTTTGAATAATTTTGGATTTTCTGTGTCTATCCTATTCCTCAGCGCATAGAACATAGTATACAACCGATTTCTTTGCTTGAATGGAGACCCGCCTATGAACAAAATACTACGCTGCTACCGTAATCTCATGAATACTCATAACCGCTTTCTTTTTCTTCTTACTATAATTTTTATGGTTAGCTTTATTGTGTTTATCCTTCCGTTACTCAACCTTGGAATGGGCTTAGCGATGCGGTTATGGGGACAAAGCTACATCACGACACAAAATTTACTATCCTTTCTTACCAACCCTCCTACGCTTTTGTTATTATTCCTCGCCATCATTATCATATCCTATTTTCTTCTCCTACAACTGATTATGATGATTCATTACTGCAACATTGAGAAGACAAATCAGAAGCCAAATATTCTACATCTTCTAATTACTAGCTTACGAAAAACCAGACGATGCATCATGACCGGCAATTTTGCCCTTCCATTTTATACGATATTCCTCTTTCTCTTTACGAACCTCCCGCTCCTGCTTGTAATTACATCTTCTATCAAACTTGAGTTACCAGGCGGCGCCTCGGATACTGTATTTGTCAAAATACTTTTGCTTTTTGCCTATTTCTTGCTGGGTTTCATCGCCTTTCGTGGAATGTTTGTATTACATTTTTGTCTTAACGAACATCAAAGTTTTCTGAACTCCATGGAACAATCTAAGTCACTTTTACGTGGACGTAGTCTTACTACACTACAGATCCTAATAACCTATAATATCGGCTTAATTGTCAGCTACTTCATCTTTTATTATGTGCTTCTCTTCCTCGTTGCCTTATTTGTGTTCTTTTTTGCTGAGAAGGCGTTGGTAATCACCGTATTCCTATCGGTATACCCTAGCATTAATCGGTCGCTTACGCTCCTTTTTCCAATGATCGCGTTCCTTACTAACATCAACCTCATCACTACCTTGTACACAAGATATCACAATGAGGAATTCAAGGATATTCTTTCCGAGAATACACCCTATCAGAAGGCTCTTACCCATGTAGGAGGCAAGAAGCACAAGCACTCAATAAATGCTTTTCTACTATTTGTAATTATCGTAGGCTTAATCAATTTTTACTTTACCGTACGTAACGATTCGTTCTACCTTGCAGACACCTTATCCGGCATCCAAATCTCCTCCCATCGCGGCAATTCTCATGTTGCACCTGAGAACACCTTGCCCGCACTGGAAAATGCCATCCTTGCCCGTTCCGACTATGCTGAGATTGATGTCCGACAGACCAAGGACGGAGTACTCGTCCTGCTCCATGATATGAACCTTTTGCGAACTGCAGGATTAAATAAAAATATATGGTCCATTAATTTGTCTGATCTTCTTAAACTAGATGTTGGCTCCTGGTTTGGTCCCGAATTTATTAAGACCCCCATACCAACACTAGAGGAAGCGCTTATCTTCTGCAAAGGACGGATTAAACTTAATATAGAAATCAAATCGAATGAGAAGGATAATCAGTTGGAGGAAACTCTGGTATCTTTAATCGCTAAATATGATTACGAACATCAATGTGTTATCTCTTCCACCAATTATAATACCCTAGTAAAAGTGAAGCAGCTAAACCATAACCTCAAGACTGGTTTAGTGATGTCAGCAACTTATGGTAATTTCTATGAAAGGAAGAATGTCGACTTCTTCAGTATCCGTTCCCGCTATATTACAAGGCAAGTGGTGGAAAGTGCTCACCGGGTAGGTAAAGAGGTTCACGCCTGGACCGTGAATACCGTCAAAGAAATTGACCGGATGAAGTCCGTAGGTATCGACTGCATCATCACCGATAATCCAACCTTAACTAGAGAAATTCTCACGCAGGATGATACTACCAAGACCTTCATTGAATTGCTAAGAAGAATGTTGGGTAGTCACTCCTTTTATAGCCTTTTGCCGAATTAATAATTAACTATACACCGCAAGCTCTGTTATTAAAGTATGAGTACCGTATGAATGTAAATGTAAATGTGGTGTTGTAGAATGAGTGAATGAAGTAAAAATAATGTCTAATATTGTAGAATTTTATAATCTTTTGCATATAATGGGTCTATAATACAAAAATATGAGTGCAGATGAGTCAAAATTATTAACTAGACAAAGTATCAAAGTAACAAGAAACATGGTTATGAAGAAGTTATAATAAAACTAATTTAAATGATTTTATAACATATAAATTATGTAAAGGAGATAAGTTATGAGTAGGAGAGTAAAACCAAACAAAGGCAAATTGTTGGTGGGAATATTTGTAGGTCTTATTTTATGCTGTATCGGTATATTTGTAGTATTACCGATATCGATACCCTTAGGTATTATATTGATATTACTTGCTGTAGTTACAGTAGTTGTTAGTGTGGTTATGTTATTTACAAGAAAGAGCGTCGCTACAAGCAAGGTTACCCTTAATAACGACTATAGCCAACGAAATATTAGTACTAAAAAGACAGCTGGAGAAAATCTGAACGAATTACAAAGTCTTTATAAAAAAGGCATGATAACTGTTGATGAATTCAAGGAAAAACGCAAGCAATTATTTTAAATAATCTAGATGAAATACACATTAAATCTCATTTGCGTGGCAAATAGGGCAGTTCAAACTGAACTGCCCTATTTTTATATAGCACTACATCAATATTTTTTAATAGCGACTACTCTTTATCCTTTGATTTCGCATATTCTAGAAACCCTTGTTTCCTTTATAATGCTAATCGATAAATCTGTTCAACATCCTTCGTCGTCAGCTTAACAAATCCGCCCATGGTACCGTTATCACCAAGTCCGATCTTCTCCGCCATCTTCGGAATATCCTCTTCCTTCGCTCCAAGCTCTTCGAAGGTAATTGGCATACCAATTGAAGTTAAGAACTGTTTCAGGCGAGTAATACCTTCTTTCGCAGTCTCCTCCGGATTAGCAAAGTTCATACTGCAACCCCATAAACGAACTGCTATTTGAGCAAAACGATTTACATCCTGCTTCATTACAAAAGTCATCCAAGCCGGGAAGATTACTGCAAGGCCTGCGCCGTGTGCTACGTCATAAAGTGCAGATAATTCATGCTCAATTCCATGGCTCGCCCAGTCCTGGTCACGGCCTACACCAACAAGATTATTATGTGCAACCATACCAGCCCACATAATATTGGCTCTTGCCTCATAATTATTTGCATCGGCGATAACTCTTGGAACTTCCTTCACCATGGTCTGTAGAACTGCTTCACATAGACGATCGGTAATCTCTACCTCCTTGGTGTTGGTAAAATAACGCTCAAATACATGTGCCATAATGTCGGTGGCTCCTGCTGCCGTCTGATAAGCCGGTAAGGTCTGTGTTAATTCCGGATTAAGAATGGAGAATACCGGTCTTAAGGCTTCGCCACTAGCACCTCTCTTTAACATTCCATCTTCCTTTGTAATAACAGAGTCACCGGAACCCTCGCTGCCTGCTGCTGCAATTGTAAGAACCGTTGCAACCTTCAGCGCCTCTGTTACCGACTTGCCTTCATAGAAATCCCAGAAGTCACCTTCATATTTCACTCCTGCTGCAATTGCCTTTGCGGAGTCAATTGCACTACCACCACCAACCGCAAGGATAAAATCAACACCCTCCTTTTTGCAAAGGTCAATTCCAGTATATACCAAGCCGCTTCTTGGGTTCGGCAATACACCACCAAGTTCAACATAATTTATATTTTCCTTCTCTAAGGATGCCTTTACTCTATCCAAAAGTCCGGAACGAACCACTGATCCACCACCGTAATGTATTAAGACCTTGTTACCACCAAAACGTCTGACATATTGGCCAGCCTCATTCTCTGTGCCCTTACCAAATACAAAATAAGTAGGGCTATAAAATGTAAAGTTATTCATACTTAACTTACCTCCATTCCGCCGCCAACGACGGCATAAACATTGAGAAAACAATTTCGTAATTCTATTCCTATCATATCGGATTTTTGTACATTTTACCATGTATTATTTTAATCTAAATTTATCTTTTCTTGCTTCATGATATTATAACCCATTAATAAAGCCCTATACGATTACAGTAGGATGAGGTGGAGATTAGAAGTGGATTAAAACTGTGATTTCAAGCGTTTACGCCCTTGACATAATATCTGGTAAAAGTTATATTATGGTAAAGAATGCAAATGTATTCCTAGGGAGGGATAAACAATGAACAAAAAGGTAAGAAAACTCATTCCGCTGGCGCTTGCTATCTTAATTGCCGGAACCTTTTTTAGCGGATGCGGTTCCCACTATATCTTTAACAGTGCCAATTCCTTAAGAAAAGAGGATGCTAATAACTTCAATGTCGAGAAATCTGAAGTTGACCCCATTACACAAATCGAGATACACACCGGTATGGCTGAAGTAGAATTAATACCTGCAGATAATTTTTATGTAGAGATTGATTTTATGTACTGGGAAGAGGAACCGGAATATACGCTTGAAGATGGCAAATTATACTTTAATGATAGCCATGCATTTCCAAACTCCTATTCCATCAACTTCAACTTAGATAACAAGATTAAAATTTATCTACCAAAGGATACCGCGTTAAGCAAACTATATTTGGAAAATGCTTCCGGTGATGTATCGATTGCAGGTTTTGTTGCAGAAGACTTGGAGGTTCGAGTAGCCTATGGTGACTTTACGATGAAGGACGCTGCTGCTGCCGAGGCTGATGTTACACTTTCCTCCGGTACCAGCAAAATATCTGATTTTCAGGCAGGCACGCTGGATTTTACGAATTCCTACGGCAATGCCAAGTTTACCAATATTAATACCGGTGATCCCCTAATGGCGGAAACGGTATCCTATGATAAGTTTAAAGTAGGCATGTCCAGTGGTAATGTCAACATTCTTGGACTTAATAGTAGTTCTGTCGAGATTAGTGACTCCTATGGCAATATCTCCTGTGAGGAAGTAGTTGCAGATGAATTTGATACGGAGTTAAGCAGTGGTGACCTCGAGGTCAGTAAATCAGATATTAACGATATTGAAACAAATAACAGCTATGGTGATGTTACACTTACCCTAGCAGGACCTGCCTCAGATTATACTTTGGATTTAAACACCTCCTACGGTAAAATCAGTGTAGGAAATAAGGACTATGAGGAACATCTCATTCTTGAAAATGGTGGTACCAGATCGATTGCGGCTGATTTATCAAGTGGTAATGTAAGGGTTCGATTTGAAGATTAATCGGAACCACCAATGATTACGCTATATACTACAAGCAAACAAGCGAACATTAACAGGAACTTATCAGAACCTGTTAAGAAAATGGAGGAAGAAAAATGATAATAACAACTACACCTTCACTGGAAGGTAAACAAATTACAGATTATCTTGGCGTTGTATTCGGAGAGGTTGTCTCCGGTGTTGATTTCGTCAAAGACTTTGCAGCCGGCTTATCCAATTTCTTTGGTGGCCGCTCCGGAACCTACGAAGAGGAGCTTATTCGAGCAAGGGAACAAGCAATGCAGGAAATGTCCCAACGTGCATATCAAATGGGTGCAGATGCTGTCGTTGGCGTCGACATTGACTATGAGGTTCTTGGTACAAATAACGGAATGTTAATGGTGACTGCTTCCGGTACCGCAGTTCGAATTCGTTAACTTTAAAGTATAATAAATCAATACAAATAAAAACAGTTCTGCACTTGAGTTGAAATGATTGCCCACCCAACTCCGGTCAGAACTATTTTTATATAATTAATTCAATAATATCTATTTCTATTTGTTTTAATATTATCTATTTTACATTATCCATATTAATTTATCTGTTTTAAATTTTTTGTTTTATATTTTTTGTTTCATATTTTTTGTTTTATATTTTTAATTTATATTTTCTGCTTTATTTTTAGTTTTATATTTTTTGTTTTAATTATCTCTTTGAAAATATTTGTTTTATATTCTCTGCTATATTATCTTCCCTTAATCCATTCCACTAACTAACGGTAACGATAATAATCACTACAAGGCAGAATACTGTATACAAAATCGTCCCCAAATTAAAGAAATAATCCGATTTCTTCAATAATGGCCACTCAGACTTTTCTAATCTAATCTTTCTCACATTCAAAATAAAGAATACACTTCCCAAGGCAATCGCGCTAAGCACCCAAGCTACGATTAAAATACTAAATAATATATTCTTACTTGTTGCCAAAGGAGTAACCACGGTTCCGATAAAGTTAATCATAATATGTAGCAGGATTGTATATCTAACCGTATTGGTTCGGATTGCAACATATGCAAAAATAATACCGAGTGCCGATGCATAGAAAAACTGTGATAAATTCATATGAAATAAGCCAAATGCAAAGCCTGTTAGTAATATTGCAGGGACATCGCCAAATCGACGAAGCTTATTCAAAAGATATTTACGGAATATTAATTCCTCAACAATTGGAGCAACAATGGAGGCATAGAGTATGGTTAGTATAAAATTACTACCTGTAATCGCATCCACCAACGGATTCATATCAAAGATATTATCTCCCTTTAACAAGGCAATCATTGTGGTAAGAATAACACTTAAAAAATTAGTGATATACATCGCAGCAGTGCAGATGAAGAACAGCCCGATAAAATGGGTAGGTTTCATCTTCACTACTTCCCTTTTCTTAGAATCAGGTATTCTTTTTATCATGGTGTAAAAGGTTGGAAATCCAACTCCAACCACGGCAAAGGCAGTTAGTGCCCACACATACCATCCTGTGTTTGCAATACTTGGACTAAGCAAAGATACCAGAACTTCAACTACAATCTGCGCTAAAAGAACCATTAATCCTGTAACAAATAGAGCCATACCCGCACGACTGAGAATTTTCTTCGAAGGAAACTCCTCCTGCATACCATATTGTCCAGTATGATATTGATCCGTATTGTATTGTCCTAACCCTTGCTGGTATGTGTTCTGATCATTTGTATATTGTTTATTTAAAATTTGCTGATTTATATTTTGCTGATTTATATTTTGCTGACTTATATTTTGCTGACTTATATTTTGTTGATTTATATTCTGTTGATTTATATTCTGTTGATTTAAATTCTGTTGATTTATATTTTGCTGATTTAAATTCTGCTGATTTAAATTCTGTTGATTTAAGTTCTGTTGATTCAAGTTCTGTTGATTCAGGTTCTGTTGATTCAAGTTCTGTTGATTCAAGTTCTGTTGATTATTTTCCTGCTGACTGTTATCTTGCTGATCGATATCCTGTTTATCATCCATGCCTTTTCCCCCTCTATTCAAGTTGGTATTTGCGCCTTGTTATTCCAGACCATATTTTAATAAAGCAATTGCATCTTCCCATCTACCCGCCGAAGAAGAATCCATAATAACGCAGACCACCTCTTTGCCATCATTCTCTGCTGCTGCGATTAGGCATCTTCCAGCCATTGTGCTGGTTCCGGTTTTCAATCCGATGGCAGGGGAATAATATTGTCCACTGTAACGGGTGATTAATTTATTGGTATTATTCCAGGTAACATCCTCACCACTGACAAATATATTTCTTGAACTGCTCTGATGACTTACGTCAATGATTGTCTCATTCTTCGCTGCCGCGATACCGATTAACCCCATATCGTAAGCCGTCGTATATTGTCCGATGGCATCATAACCATCTGGAGTCTTAAAGCAGGAATTTTTAACTCCCAGCTTCTTTGCTTTGTTATTCATTAATTTTACAAATTCAGCTACTGCTTCTTCCTTCGTCGCATTTGGGTCTTGTAAGGATTTCCTTCCAACATATGCGGCCATAGCATAGGCTGCATCATTACCGGAGGGTAATAACATTCCGGCTAGAATGTTACGTATGGTTAAAACCTCACCCTTAGACAGATACGCTCGCGTCGAATCTGAAGCAATCATGGTAATCTCATCACCTATGGTAACCTCTTCATCTTCCTTACACCAGTCCATAGCCACCAGCGAGGTCAAAAGCTTGGCTGTACTTGCTGGAAATACTGCTTGTACCGGGTTTTTATAATAAAGAACTTTCTTAGTATCCGCATCAAATAAGATCGCTGCTGTCGCATCTACGGATATGCTCGGATTTGATATATCAAGCTCTGTTTCTAGCTTACTGTCAACAACCATCTCTGGAATATATTTTTTATAATCTACTTCATTACAATCTAATATCAATTCTGGTGCTGTTATTGCATCGATTGAAGTGCTGAACGTATCATCGGCATCCTCGGAAGAATTAGAGGCATCCTTTGTCGTATCATCTTCTTTTGTCCCTATTTCATCGTTAGTAGCTCCGGTATCACTCGGATTGGCCGTTAGCCAAGGTTCTTCTGTTATGCTATCCGTAACCTTTGTATTACTATCCTTCTTATCCTCGCCATTTACAATCGTCTCAATCGGAATTTCATCAGCCGAAGCAACATCCTTAGTATCGGTATTGGTTACACCGTTCTCTTCGTTCTTTGCTGTGTTATCTGCTGTATTATCTGCTGTGCTATCTACTACGGTATCACCAACACTTTCATCTTTTGATGTGTCTACTCCTGTAGTATCTTTCGTAGTGTCCTCTTGTGTAGAATAAGATTGGCCTACATCTGCGTCCGCTTTCCCTTCTTGATTAATCAAGAAATTAGCACTCGCAAACAGGCCTGTTGTAATAAGACATGCAAATAAAATTAATCCAAGCAGACTCTTCTTGTTCATTGTATTCTCCCTCAATCGTCTTGTCCAAATTATTTCAGATAAATGGGGACGTTATTAAGCTCTTAACGTCCCCACTTATATTCTATCTTATTTTAATATTTGTATACGAAGAATGCAACAATTTTTGTAATTATTCCTTAATATCAATTTTAACATTTCCAACGCCACCGTCGACTTTTATAGAATTGGCAGCGCTGTTATTTCTACGATCTGACTCTGATATCTTCTCACCATTCACACGGATTGTGCCAACTCCGGAATCAATATCGAGATCATAATCATCAATATTACCCTTTAAACTAAGATCCACTTCTCCAACGCCACAATCAATCTTATTATTTCCTACCAGAATACCATCAATGTTCAGATTACCGACACCGCAGTCGAAATCAGCGTCATTAAAGTTCACTTCATTTAGATTAACATTACCAACGCCACCATCGATTTTTACTTCCTCCGCAGTCATGTCTCTACCGTTTATATTACCCGCACCTGCTGAGATAAATAAATAATCGGTCTTAAGGCTATCTATGGTTACTGATCCCGCACCGGAATCGATTTTCGCTTCCTCTGCTACGAAATTAGCCGGCAGATAAAGGGTAACCTTTGAATTAATGCTGTCAAAACCACCAAAGTTAAACCAAAAGAAGTTTCCCCTATTTTTACTCTCACGAATGGTTAATTCTCCATTCCCGTCTACCTTTGCATCAAAACTCTCTGATACATCTTGTGCCTCTATTTTAAAGGTTTCACCAATTTTAATTTTAAAATCTCCGGTTGCATTTTCGATATCTAAACTCTTCACATCCGCGTAGGTCTCATTAAAATCAATGGTATTTCTATCCTCTCTAGAGAAAGTATCCCCAGATACTACGGATACCAGCGCAAAGGCTGCATGTGCAATTCCGGATACAATGCCGATGGTGAGCATTATAGCAAATGCAATTGCGCAATATTTAATTACTCTTTGAAAGCTACTCATTTAATATCAATACCTCCAAACATACAGGTGGAGTTCAGATAAACAGTTGGTGCAGCAGGATCCATAGATTGCTCCGCTTTATTACTCACTCCACCGAATATCGGAACATTATTTGACTTCACTTTAACTCCTTTTGGAAGATAAAGATCGATGCCGCCAAAGATCGCAGTTGCATTGATTTCTACATCTCCGGTAATGATTGCATCCCTTAAATCAAGAACGACGCCACCGAACACTGCATTTAAATTCGTGCCGTAGAATTGATCTGTTACATGAATACGATTGCTACTAAATACTGCACTATATTCTGATTTACTTGTGCCTGTGAAGGACTGTCCGGTGGTTTGGCTATCTCCATTGTTTATGTTATTATTAAAATGCATCGGTCTTTTGCGAAATGCACTCTGGAACATAATTCTTATACCAATGAAGATTAAGATTACTGGTACAATCAAATCCCATACTTGGAAGTTAAATTCTATTCTGTTATGCATGAACAATAAAACTCCAATGATAAATCCGACTGTTGATCCAGTCCCAAATCCGTTTTGAATCATACTAATGAAGCAAGGGATAATAATAAATAATGTCCACCATCCATCAAAGAACACATTAAAATCCCAAAGATTTAATACATTTCCTGCAACTACGATACCGATTGCAATAAAAAACATTCCCCACATAGCATTTGAAAATTTATTTCTCATATAAATACCCATACCTTTCTTCGAAACCTGCAAACTTTGGGCTGCAGGCACAAATTTGCGTGTGAAAAATCTTGATTTTTCACACTAACCTCCCACGATTATGCTAATTTTGGTATAATTTACGCATTCATCATACTTCATATAACGATATTCTGCAATATTAATCTTCAACATCTAATAATTTTAATTATATTTTAATTAAATATTTTTATTGGACATATTTGCTAGTGAAATAGTACTTCTTCGTATCACTCGTAAATATATCATAGGTGTAATTAATACGGATAAAATTCTCTCCCACTCCGGTCAAACTATTCTGTAGCATCAAGGAAATATCATTCTCATTAATCGTATTATAGGTGATTGCATACTGACCCCCACCGATATTACTGTTAATTCCGGTTCCATTGCTATTCTTCCAAGGCATGATTTGAATCGCTCTGGGCGTATCCATAATGCTATTCCCTGTAATAACCGGATGTATTACTCCGCTGGCAAGAATCGCTCGGTCCGTTCCCGTACCGGCATGCTTAATCTCATTTCCTTTTATGATAGGCGTCGTCCAATTCATGATACGGATAGCATCTGAGGTAGTATTCTCAATTTTATTATTCATAATTTGAATATTCTCATGGTATTTTCCTTCTGAATATTTGTGGGTTCCTATCGCTCGCTCCAAATCTTTGAAGGTATTATTTTGAATTAGGATATCCTTATTTGGCGTACAATCATAATTCGTCCAAGCTTCCTTGAAGCCTCCTGTATTTTTATCCGGGGTATCAATATTAATTGCTTCTTTCATTCCGGTCTGGGATGCCTTATGGTTAAGAAAGGAATTATTCTCGATTGTTACATCTCTGGAGGCGTCCAGTTCAATGAAATGTCCGCTGTTCATATTTTGGAACGTTATCCCACTGATGGATACCTCTGAATTGTGTCCAAATACAATTCCTATGGCATCCGCCACGTAATTCAAATCAATAATGGCAGTTCCTTTCCCGATAAACTGAATATCGGTCTCTCCGTTATAATCGCCATAAGCACCGGCAATCTTTGATTTGAAGGGTGCTGCTAATTGGAAAATTGACTTTGCACTAATCAATGCCTCTGTTCCGGTCTGTTCTGTCTTTTTAATAACAACTCCATCCTCCAAATAAAGGGTCACATGAGAGGGTACATACAAGGAATTGCAAATCTCATAGGTTCCTGCTGCCAGTGTCAGGGTTCCCCCGCCTACTTTCTCTAATTGTTCAAGATAGGACCTTAACATGTAGTACTGTTTCGTGATACTGTTATAGGTGCTGTAATTGGTAAAAGCATTCTGAAAGGTTTCTGAAGTAGGTGTGACCGAGAAAGCCTTAACCGAAGGATCCGAGATATCCCATTTCTCTGTATCCAGTGTAAATTCGTTATAAGTTTTGTTATACCGTAGATAATATTCCCCCATATCAAGTAATGTGTTATGTAACAGGCTTTCTTTATTAAGCGAATTGATCTGATTATAAGTGATTTTATATGCGTTCCCACTGTTCGTATTTTTCCAAGGCATAATTTGAATAGCCCTGTCCACCCCACGGAATACGTTCTCCGTAACGGTTGGATCTTTTGCTCCACTGATTAAAATAGCCTTCAGAGAACCCTCTTTGTTCGTGATATCAGATAAATGATTTTTCTTCACCACACACTTCTCCCAATTCAAGATACGAATAGCATAGGAGTCAGTTTTGGTAATCGTATTATCTATTATCTGTATATTTTTATGATATTTGCCTTCCGTATATTTGGAACTGCCGATTGCTCGTTCGAGCTGAAGGAAATCATTATTTTGAATCGTTATATTTTGACTAACGGTCAAATCATTCTTACTCCAAGGGTAGGAGAAGCTTTTTGTTGTTAAATCGGGTACCTCGATTGCGATGGCTTCTCTGCTATTAGTATCCGAGTCTTTATGATACTGAAATACGTTATCCATAATCGATACTTCCTTGGAGGCTCCAATTTTAATAAAGCACCCGTTATTCATCTTCTGAAATGTGATTCCCTTAATAGTGATATCTAAGTTATGGCCAAGTACAATTCCGATAGCATCCTTCATATAATTTAAATCAATTTGTGCTGTTCCCTCTCCTATTAGCTTAATCCCGGACTCACCGGCGTATTTTGCCGCAACCGAAGTCTTGCCTGACTTGCTTGGAGCAATTAGTTGAAATAAGTATTTGCTGGAAGCCAGAGCGGTTGTTCCGGTATCATTTCCTTTGATTAGTTTAACTCCGTCTTTGAGTAAGAGAGTAACATTCGATGGGATATAAAGCGTATTGGTTACAACATAGGTTCCTTTGGTTATGATTAGCGTACCACCGCCATCCTTCTCCATCTGTTCCAGATAGGAACGAAGCAGGTAATAATGTTTTGTCTTATCATTATAGGTTTGCGTAGTCTTATATTGATTTTTATAGGGATTACTTGACGTTTTAATTGTATATGTCACTGCGACTTTTTGAGCTGCCTCAACACTCACATTATCATTTATTATAATAAATAGGATAACTATTATTCCCAATATTAATAATATAGTGTTTTGCAAATTAAGCTTCTGCTTTTGTTTTGTCATGTTTAGGTACCTCCCAAGTACTTTAATTCTAAACTATTTCTCCTTCTTCGTCTATGAGGAATTCCAACAAATTACCTTTTAGGGGTTGCTATCTCCTTACTTTTTTAGTAAACTACCCTTGTATCGGTGTATAACACTCCGTTCTGTTCCTGTAAACAAGTGTGAATATTTTCTATAAATTGTTATATTATAGAGAATTATTCAGCTTCCCCGACAGAAAACTACGAGGTGATTTATTGAGAAAATTACTACTAAACAAACTAAGGGAATCTCTATTCTCTGTTATCCCAATCACAGCAATTGTACTTTTTCTACATTTTACGATTGCTCCTATGCCTACCTATTCTATCTTCTTATTTTTAATCGGTTCCATTCTTCTGATTGTCGGTATGGCATTTTTTACTCTGGGTGCTGATATTTCCATGATGGTTATGGGTGAAAAAATCGGTTCCCATTTAACAAGTTCACGCAAATTACCCCTCATTATTGTTGTTACCTTTATTATCGGCGTATTTATTACAATTGCTGAACCTGATTTAAAGGTGTTAGCAAGACAAACCCCTGCAGTACCTGACATGACTTTAATTATTGCTGTCGCTATCGGTGTTGGAATTTTTCTGGTTGTATCTTTTTTGAGAATCCTATTTCAAATCAAGTTTTCCTATATCCTAATTGGTTTGTATCTGATTGTATTTATCCTAGCCGCCTTTACTCACGAGAATTTCCTTGCTGTCGCCTTTGATTCAGGAGGAGTAACAACCGGTCCCATTACAGTACCCTTCATTATGGCTCTCGGCCTCGGTCTTTCTCTGGTCCGTGGTGATAAAACTGCAGAGGAAGACAGCTTTGGTCTGGTTGCTCTCTGTTCGGTCGGTCCCATTATGACGGTGCTTATATTGGGAATGTTCTATGATTCCTCCTCCGGAAGTTATACCGCAATTTCTTCTCCTGTGATGAATAGCTTCTGGGAAGTAATACACTCCTTTATGAAACACACACCTGATTATTTGAAGGAGGTATTGATCGCTCTTCTTCCAATTATTCTTTTCTTCATCCTCTTTCAAATATTTGCATTACATTTAAAAAAACGTCAGTTAATAAAAATCTCAGTTGGACTCATCTATACCTTTATCGGATTAGTACTCTTTCTAACCGGAGTAAATGTAGGATTCATGCCAGTTGGTTACCTGCTTGGCGGTCAGATCGCAGACAGTCCTTATCAATGGATCTTAATCCCGTTAGGAATGGTGATCGGTTATTTTATTGTCGCTGCGGAACCCGCTGTTCATGTACTTAAGCAACAGGTAGAAGACATTACGGATGGTGGTATCTCCGCTAAATCCATGGGACTAAGTTTATCAATTGGCGTAGCAGCGTCCGTAGGTCTCGCCATGCTTCGCGTCGTTACAGGGCTTTCCATTTGGTACTTAATTATTCCCGGTTATGCCATCGCTTTAACACTAAGCTTTTTTGTACCCTCCTTATTCACCACGATTGCCTTTGATTCCGGTGGAGTTGCTTCCGGGCCGATGACAGCAACCTTTTTGCTTCCCTTCGCGATGGGTGCTACCGAAGCGATTGGTGGCAATATTTTGACCGATGCCTTCGGTATTGTAGCCATGGTGGCAATGACTCCACTGATTACAATTCAATGCTTAGGATTTATATATCAAATTAAATCCAAACGCGAGTCTCTTGCAGAAGCGGTGCCTTTTATCGAAGATGTCATTCTTGTATATAAGGATGAGCCGGCGACAATGCCCTTGAATAACAGTACTTTCTTGTTATATAATGAGGATGACAGTAAAGAGAACAACCTCTCAAGTGAACAGGAGGATAACAAATGGAAATCAAACAACAAAACTGCAAAATTCTAGCGCTATTTACGATTATAGATTACAGTGTCGGTTGTACCGTATCCGATCTTTTCCTTACCAATGGAGTATCTATTAATTTACTTACTCACGGACATGGTGCGGCCAATGCTGAAATTTACGACCTACTCGGCTTTGGTGAACCAAAGAAGGCAATTATTATAAGTGTCCTTACAGAACCAATGGCGCATCATATATTGAAATCACTCCGTACCGAGATCAACCTTAACAAACCTGGAACCGGAATTGCCTTTACAGTTCCTATCAATGGTATAAGTAGTGCATTATCCCAACTATGTAGCTTCTCTGAAGCAAAAGTCAATTGCGAAAGCGAGGGTGTTCCCATGACACAAAATGAACCTTACGATTTAATAATAACGATAGTAAATAACGGATATTTTAGCCAGGTTATGGAAGTTGCTACTGCGGCAGGTGCAAACGGTGGTACTTTGATTCACGGCAGAGGTCTTACTACACAAGAAGCGACTAAATTTCTTGGTATCACGATACAACCCGAAAAGGATATTGTAATGATTCTTGCACCTCATGATAAGAAGCAGACGATCATGGAAAACATTATTCAAGAGGTCGGATTATCAACAGCGGGAAAAGGTATATGCTTCTCACTCCCCGTAAGCACAGCTCTTGGTTTAGGCACACATTCCATATCATAGTAACTTCACGAACTGCAATTAGCTCGTTTGAACATTCGCCCGTAATACATCAAATACATTATATAAGTCCATAATTCCATATCCCCAATCTCGGTTGGGGTATAGAATATTTGGATTTCTTTGTGCTCCTCTAATAATAAATTTTTTCACCTCTACTGAGTCAATTCCAGGATAATTTCCTCTAACAATTCCCCACTCCAGCATCATCGCTGTTGCTCCTGCAGTGAAAGCCGCTGCTGCGCTTGTTCCGGATATCTGCGCAAAACCCTGCTCCAGTGTTGGTGCCGTAATATTTACTCCCGGAGCAGCGAACTCCGGCTTTATGGTACCAATTCTTGAATAACCCCTTCCTGCTCCCTGATACAGATTATTGTTGTCCGGATTATATGCTGTTACAGTGATAGGTACTAAAGAATTACCAGGGGATGTCACCGTTGTATAAGGATCCGATTGTATAAAGTAGGTCTCATCAGTAATAAACCCATTCATTGGCAGCCATATGTGAAATGTCCCTTTCAGATCTCCTCTGGTATAAACCTGAAAGCGCCAGATACCTGGTGTGGGACTGCGAAATCGTAATAATATCAATTGATCCCCCGTTTCTGATTCTACCATAAGATAATCTATTTGAATCGTTGTTTGCTCAAATACAAAAGATATATTACGGTTTACACGTAAACTTTCCGAAATTCTAGGTATGTATTCCCCAGTTGGTGACAGAATATCAATTGAATAAGTATTGGGTGCCGTACCCCATAACTCCATACTAAATCCAACTTCACCTTCTCCTACATTAAGTTCCACGGTACTGTAACCTATGTTTGCATCTATTTCACTATAATAATGTCTCCTGAGATTGCCTTCATTTCCTGCGGCAATGGAGGTAACTACTCCTGGAAAATCAGAGTTAAAAGAAAGCAAAGCGGCAAGTGCACCACGTCCATCATGTGCTCCTTGCGAGGAACCCAATCCTATACATATCGATACCGGGCGTTCTAAACTTCTTGCCGTAGCAATAATATATTGCGATGCCCACATAATATCATTTTCCTGATATGCAGGAACATCTGATGGAATGACTAAGAAATCTCTTAGTGCTGCTTTCGCTTGTTTTAGTTTAACGACGATTAGGTCTGAAGCAGGAACGACACCAATAAAATTGTTTTGCCTATTTTCAGAACCTGCAGCTATGCCGGCTAGCCCAGTTCCATGACCATTGGTGTCCACACTTGGTACGATCTCAAGGGGAGTTGCGCTGCTTAGCGCTTGATTTATCATTTCTGCTGAATACTCCGTACCATAATTATATGGTAGTGGTGGCTGTGCACTTTCAATCGTCTGGTCCCAGATTGCTACTATTTTACTTGTACCATCTTCACGTAGAAACACTGGATTTGTATAATCAATTCCCGTATCTATAATACCGATTATTACACCCTGTCCATTCAGGTCAAAATTCGGTAGGCGGCGGAGTCTTGTAATTCCAGAGGCTTCCAGGCCTCTCTCACTACAAAGGCCATAGCAGGCAGGAATTACAGAGTAACCATATTGGCCTATACTACGTGCAGTCAGTTGCGATATAGGAACATACACAATCGCAAATCGATTATTCATAATCTGCACTGTTGCATTCGGAAATCGGTCAAAAACCCGTATGTTTTGATTATAATCCACCAATAAATCTACATAATCATTACTGGTTATCTTCATTCTTTCTTCCTCTGTCATGCTCCACTCCTTCTCTCCTTTACTTATTCTCCTCTTCTAAGGGTATCGAATATATTGAATACGTCTAATATACCATAGCCCCAATCCCTATTGGGGTACTGTATATCAATGCTTCTTCTGGCACCTCTAATCATAAATATCTTCATATCCAACGTATTCATTGCTGGTTGATTACCTCTCACAATAGCCCATTCCAACAGCATGGCAGCAACCCCAGTGGTATGCGCCGCACTGGCACTAGTACCGGTGACATCTGCAAAGCCTTGCTCTAAAGTGGGACTTGTGATATTCACCCCAGGTGCGGCCAATTCAGGTTTGATTATCCCTATTCTTGTAAATCCCCTACTAGCATTTAAATAGAGACTGTCGTCCTCCGTGTTGTATGCCGTCACCGTAATTGGCACTCGCGCATTACCAAGCGATAGAATTGTAATATTAGGATCCGAACGGATAAAGTATGTATTATCTGAAATAAATCCCTGCATTGGCAGCCAAATGTTAAAACCGGCAGTGATATCTCCTCTTCCATAAACATTAAATCTCCATATCCCTGAAGATGGATTACGAAACCGTACTAAGATCAGCTGATCCCCACTTTGTGATTCTACAATTTGATAATCCACTATAATAGACGTTTGCTCGAAAATAAATGAAATATCTCTGTTTTCGTCCAGCCTTGGAACAATTCTTGGTACATATTCACCGCTTGGTGTCTGGATATCAATAGAAAATACCCCCGGTGAATCACCCCACAATTCCATCGAAAATCCACTTTCATTTTCACCAATAAAAAGTTCTACTGTATCAAATCCAATGGTTGGATCAACCACACCACGGTAGTGTCTTCTTGCATTCCCTTCATTTCCTGCTGCAATAGTTACTCCTAAACCAGTATCATCTGCCAGAAGCGATATAAAGCTACTTAGGGTCCCCCTGCCGTCATGAGCGCCTTGCGAGGTACCCAGCGCAACACATAAAGCCATTGGCCGATTTTGGGCAATGGCTACACTTCTTATATATTCAAGGGCAAATAAAATGTCATTTTCTTGATAGCACGGTACATTTTCCGGTATTCGAAAGAAGTTTCTCAGATAGGTCTTCGCTGGCTTTAGTTTAACAACAACTAGCTCCGCATCCGGGGCAACACCATAAAATCCGCTCTCCGGTACCTCATTACCAGCTGCAATTCCTGCAAGCATCGTACCATGACCAATCTCATCCGTTGAGGGAACAATATCAAGTGGCGTCTCACTTTGTAGCGCTTCATTAATTTGTTCTCTTGTATATTCCGTTCCATAAAAGGTATTATCCGGATAATTGTCACTGAAAATTGTCTGGTCCCATATGGACACGATTTTCGTCGTGTTATCAGCCTTTATAAAAATTGGATTTGTATAATCAATTCCACTATCAATGAAACCAATTAATACGCCCTGCCCACGAAGATCAAAATTAGGCACATTACGTAATCTGATAATACCGGAGGCCTCCAGACTGGCCTGACTAATTAAACCGAATAAGGAGGGCATCACTGAGTATCCCAACTGTACAATAGTGCTATCTGTAATCTGTTGCACAGGAACATGAACAATCGCATCTAAATAGTTAATGATGTGAACCGTAGCATCCTGAAAGTTTTGAAATACACTTGGATCCCCGCTATACGCTATTAATAAATCCGCATAATCATTGCTAACTATTCTTTCACGCTCTTCGATTGTCATATTGGCACCCTCCAAATTATTCCTTTACACTATTATATAGGTCTTTCAGCAAATATATAATCGCAGATACGAAAAAAGGGAACCGATGTAATAGATACACCGATTCCCTATATAACTATGTTTAAGATTATGCCAGCTTGGATTTAGCAACCTCTGCTAAAGCTGTAAAGCTCTTTGCATCTTCAATTGCCATTTCAGAAAGCATTTTTCTATTGATATCAACGTTAGCTAACTTTAATCCATACATTAATTTACTGTAGGATAATCCGTTCATTCTTGCTGCAGCATTGATTCTAGCAATCCATAATTGTCTGAATTGTCTCTTTCTCTCTTTTCTGCCCGCGAAAGATGAAGTTAAAGCTCTCATAACTGATTGCTTTGCTACTCTATATTGTTTGGATCTGGCACCTCTGTAACCCTTTGCCAGCTTTAAAACTCTATTATGTCTTTTCTTAGCGTTCATTCCGCCTTTAATTCTTGCCATGTTCTATTCCTCCTTATCACCTATCTCTTAAAGATATGGTAAGATTTTCTTCATGTTTTTGATATTCGTTGAATCAGTCATAGTTGCTTTTCTAAGATTTCTTTTTCTTTTTGTAGTTTTCTTTGTTAATATATGACTCTTGCCAGCTTTCATTCTTTTAAGCTTTCCTGTACCTGTAATCTTGAAACGCTTCGCTGCTGCTCTACTTGTTTTTAACTTTGGCATAATATAATTTCCTCCTTAAATAATTAATACAGCCGGTTAGGTTGTCTAAAGCTTGTATGACAACCTTCCAAAATGCTGTTATATTTAGTATTTTAACGTTTTTCTGTTAAGAACATAATCATATTTCTTCCTTCGAGTTTTGCCGCTTTTTCAACTACTGCGATATCCTCGAGCTTTGCAAAGAAATTGTCTAAGATTACTTTTGAGGATGACGTATGAGCCATTTCACGACCACGAAAACGCAATGCAACTTTTACTTTATCGCCTTTTGTTATGAACTTTCTTGCCTGTTCCGCCTTTGTGTTCAAGTCGTTGTCATCAATATTCGGTGATAAACGAATTTCTTTGACCTCGGTAACTTTCTGCTTCTTCTTGGCTTCTTTATCTTTTCTTGCCAATTCGTATTTGTATTTACCGTAGTCGATAATCTTACAAACCGGTGGTTTCGCTGTTGGAGCAATTTTGACAAGGTCAAGATTGGCTTCTTTTGCAAGGTTCATTGCATCTTTGGCAGTCATGATTCCCAACTGCTCACCGTTTTCACCAATCAGGCGAATTTCTTTATCCCTGATTTGTTCATTAATCATTAAATCGCTAATAGTACTGCACCTCCATAGGTTATAAGTTAACTGTTACATATCAATTGCGTACTCCGCAACTTCTGTAAGCATTGTCCTGCCTTGCTGGACAATGTCCTGCGAAACAGGACAAAAACAATAAAAAAAGGTGGATAAAAGACTTATCCACCTGCAAGCTCATCACATAATTATTTCTTATTCGAAATAATATTGAAATTCAATACGCCTTGACCCGTTCACAGTAAATAGCATTATTTACGCTATGGGTGAGAGATGGATTCTCTTCTTATACCTTGTAAATATTGCCCTGCAATACTCACAGCTAACACAGTATAGCACGCTGCTTACGCCATGTCAATAGTTTCTTATTAATTTCTTGTTTTCTTAGCAATCACATCAAGCGCTTTGGAAATTGCAGTTCCTAAGATAAAGCAAACACCTGCTTCGATTAGACCATTAAAGCCAACGAATGCCCCAATAAAAGCAAATACATTATTTGTACCCAAACTCGTAGCTATTCCTTGAATAAACTCTGTTTTATAGAAGAACACTACCAGCGTAGCCATAAAAAATACAGTATTTAGTAACGGTCCCGCCAAACTGGCAACAGCATAAGATACCGTTCTTGTCTTATCCCATTTCTTTAAGCCTACAAAGATGAGACCTGACAACCATCCCATCAAAACTCGGGGAATGATACATACGATTAAGGTTCCCAGTGGATTAATTCCTAAAAGCATAGCGCCAAATGCACTCAAGCCAAAACATTGAATGAAGCTAGTGATACCAAATACTCCACCTAAGATTGCTCCACTCACTGGTCCAAGTACAATAGCACCTACCGTAACCGGAACTACGATTAATGTGATTTCTAAACCTGGTGTTTTAATATAACCGATTGGTGTAAACGCCATAAGTAAAATAATTGCTGTAAAGAGTGCTAATTGCACCATGTTCATTGTACGAGAATTTGTTACTGTATTCATAATTTCCTCCATTCCGCCTTTTTAGGCGATCAACATATTGTTAGTATTGCTCCGTTTGCTGATTGAATAATACACTTACCTAGAAAGAGTTTGCTATTCTTCACTCTCTAGATTGCTAACCTCAAACTCACGAAAAAGCGCCGTCATGATAAAGCAGTTGAAGCAACTGTTTTAAGCATGTCGGCGCATCGTTTTCATGAATATACGATTTCCGCTGTAGTAGAAGCTACTACAGCTGGAACTAAATTTTCATCCTAATAGAGCATAATAAGCCCTTTTCATATTGAACAAAATCTTTTTAGTTCCTGCCGCTTTTGCTTTGTGGGTCAAGACTATCAAATCCTGGGTTATTCTTATTGTAACCAAATTCAAAAAAGGTTTCCCCTTTGTGATTTGATTATAGATTGAATTTCATTTATAGGTGTTGTGCTTCGCCAGGTGTTTCACTTTCCGTCTCTATTCAATAGAGTACGATAGATTACACCAAATTAATCTTTCTGTTATAGCAAAAGCATAATTTCACACCAACGAATGAATTCTCTCTTATTATTCAATTGTACTTTGTATATTATATTATTTTTGTTTAAAATGCAAGTATAGTTTTTATTGTTTTTCTTGCAAAATATCTTCTATTCCTCTTAATTTTGCTGCCGCAAGAGGTTTGATTAGGAATAAGTTAATAGTAACAAATAAGCCACCCACTACGACCATAATTAGATAGCTCAAAGTAGTATTGGGTAACAATATCGCTATAAATGCGCTGGCATTAATCAGCATATGAAGGAGCATCGGAGCAAATATTGTTTTGAATCTGTGATAAATCAAGCCAAGCAAGAGTCCCATCAAAGCAGCATAAAATCCTTGCACTAAATTCCAATGATAGATACCAAATAACAATGCCTGTAGGATATTTGCCCCCAGAAACGGTAGTGTTTTCATTGTCTTATGCAAAATAACTCCGCGGAAAACAAGCTCTTCTGCAATTGGAGCGATGAAAATCGTTAGGAGTACTACGAGAATACCACTCCCACTTGTTAATTTTTCTACCTGCTGGGCATAATCATCAAATATCTTAATAAATAATGGTTGTATCAAGCTCATAAACCCAGAAAGCAGTAATTGACACCCTATACCGAGCAAGACAAACGAGATAACATTCTTCCCGGCAAATAAATGTCGTAGACTTCCTCTGACTTCCCCTCGGATTTCGAAGCGATACCAAAAGAAAAACACGATACCACTCACGATAACAGCAAGTACGGAGATCATATAAACAATATTCTGTGACATTGCTTCCTCGATTGCCTGTCCATACGCCGTTTGATCACCTATCACTCCTCCCCCCTTTTCCGCTCCGATCTGGAAACCCAGGAGGATACCATAGAGTATATTAAGCGTATAAACGATAATTAATTGAATGATTTCCATTGCAAAAAATGGCATTATTGCTTCAAAATATTTTATTAGTCTCTTCATGTTTGATACATCCTTTGTTCCTTTTTTGTAGGTTACATACTCACTTTAAAATACAACCTAGCCCATTAAAAGTCCTGATTCGAATTTATACCTACATTCTTAAAGGTCGTGATTTGAATTTAAACAAATTCAAATGTTATAATTCGAATTTATACTTACATTGTACTATATTTACATGTGCAATTGCAAACAATAAAGCTTATAGGATGTTTGCTCTACTAAATAGCATTACGAACGGTCGGTATATTAAGCGCGGGAACTACAATAATTCCTACTACCTCTTAGAAGATCCTCCAATATAAATGCTTGTCCATTTTTCATTATTAACGTTACAAAATCTTTCTTATATCTTATATAGTAGCATCTACAAGCCTTCTCATACTTAAAATTGATGTAATTCATATTCTCTATCTTATCAATACTAAGTATGGTTTGTCTTATACATAGTCTTTCATCGTTCATTGCAATAAACAAATTAGGAAAGCACCTAGTAGAAATAAATATGCAACAGGTCAAGCCTATAATGTAGGTAGCCTCCCCTGTTAGCAAAGATATTGTCACCCCTACCATTGAAATTACCGTGCTTAATGCGGTAAGGGTGAGATCAAAACTATTTCCAATGAAATATATTCTTCCATTACACTTACTTTTTATCAGGATAAGCTTTATCAAATAGCTGATGTTATATATGAATCCAAAGGTCAAAACCATAAGATTTGCAATTTCAAGAAATATTTTCATAGTGGTCTCCTCACACTCTACGCATCACTAACATTCACGAAACCATTTCATCAAATCATTTCTTTTTCCATACTTATTTAATTTACTCTCGGGTAATACAAGCTTTTCCTTAGTCCCAGCTTCACTAGTCATAAATAATATATAGGCAGAATTTTCTTTATCAATATGAACTCTCTCAACTTGATATATAATAAAATCATCACCCAAATAAAGCAGTTTATTTTCGAACAATATAAAATATTGATTACATTTGATGCAAATACGATTAAAAACAAGAGGAAGAATCGCTACCACAAGAATTGAATATCCTACTGCTGCATTCGTTATATACAGACTAAAGATACATACGGCGTAAATTACAATCATAACAACCTGTCGCCAGCTATTTTTGGCAATGGATATTTTGATATTCTTTGAAAATTTTACATGATAAATAATCTGTATCACAATACCAAATATACTATACGTTATTACTCCGATTCCTAAAAGCATAACCAGTATAATCGTAGTTCTCTCTACTATTGTAATATCGAATTTGTATACCGATATTATGATTTTGTTCAAGCACAAAAATACAAATCCATAAGCAAGAAAATATATTGGTATTTTAATTCTATCTTTCATATTGGCCTCCATGTTTGGATAATGCATTCATATCATATTTTGTCACATTTTGCAATATCTTACAACATGAACGTTCGATTTTCCTACTTGAACGTAATTTATTTTGTTGTTTATCTGCTCTGAAACGTTAGCTAGTATACTAATTCACGAAACTTTTCGCACATAACAACTTTATTCCGGCCCTCTTATTACATTCCATTATATCTGTATATTAACTCAGGTATAAAAAATGAACTGATGTAATTGCAGAATAAATAATAGGTTTAACCTATATTTATTTTCAGAAGCAATTTACATCAGTTCGTTTTAAATAACTGTTTTAATAGCAGTTTAAATAACTGTCTTAATAACTATTTTAGCAATTGTTTTAATAATACTTACGAATTATCTTATCCTAATACAACCTCAACCTGATGAACCTTCTTATCTCCAGCGAAAGGTATAATATTACCCTGAACTTCTTTGCCATCCACAGTCATTTTTGTAACACCTGTTGATACATGGTTCGGGTTTTTGATAGAGATTTGGTATCTATCGCCTCTAAATTCACGGGTAACGCTGTAGCCGTCCCATGCCTTCGGGATAGAAGGATCCACCTGTAAGCCGTCGTACTCCGGTTTGATACCGAGGATTGACTGCGAGATTGCCAAGAAGTTCCAGGAAGCAGTACCGGTCAGCCAGGAATTCTTTGCTTCACCGAATCGTTTAGCATCCTTACCTGCTACCATCTGAGAATATACATAAGGCTCCATACGATGGATTTCTGAGTATTCCTCTGTGTAAGCCGGTGCAATTCTTGAATAATAATCAAAAGCTTTATCACCTCTGCCTACCAAAGCTTCCGCAACCATAATCCATGCATTGTTATGGCAGAAGATACCGGCATTTTCTTTGTAGCCTGCCGGATAGGTGGAGATTTCGCCGTATTCTACATAATACTTTGTAAAGGCAGGGTTTTGAAGTACCAGACCGAATTTGGTTCCGAGTCGCTCTTCTACAGCGTCTAAAGCAGTGAAGGCTTCCTCATCGGTACAACATTTACCCATAATACAAAGGCCTTGAGATTCGATAAAGATCTTACCTTCTTCATTCTCCTCCGTACCAATTTTCTTACCAAAATCATCATAAGCACGGAGGAACCAAGAACCATCCCAACCATGTTGCTTCACTACAGTACGCATTTTATCGATTTCTTTATAGGCACGTTCTGCTTCTGCTTTGTTCTCTGCTTTCTCCATGAGCTTTGCATATTCCTCACCGATATAGCAGAACATTCCGGCAATCATAACAGACTCCGCAACCTTGCCATCCTTGCTAGTGGAGGTCTGGAAGGACTCACCAGGTTCGGTGGAAAAACAGTTTAAGTTAAGACAGTCATTCCAGTCAGCTCGTCCGATTAACGGAAGTCCATGAGGGCCAACATTATTGATTACATGATCAAAGGACCGTTTTAAATGATCTGCAAGCGGTGTGCTTGTAGACTCATCATTATCAAAAGGCGTCATAACCTCTAAGATTGAATAATCGCCGGTTTCCTTAATATACGATACCACCGCAAGAACTAACCAAAGCGGGTCATCATTGAAGTTTCCACCGATCTCATCGTTACCCTTCTTGGTTAACGGCTGATACTGATGATAAGCACCACCATCTTCTAATTGGGTAGATGCGAGGTCAATAATTCTCTCTCTGGCGCGATCCGGGATCTGATGTACAAAGCCTAATAAGTCCTGATTGGAATCGCGGAAGCCCATTCCTCTACCAATACCGGATTCAAAGTAGGAAGCACTTCTGGAAAGATTGAAGGTAACCATACATTGATACTGGTTCCAAACATTTACCATACGGTTTAACTTATCATCGGCGGAATCAACCGTATACTTAGATAATAACTGATCCCAATATGCGCCAAGCTCTGCGAAGGCTTTATCTACCGCTTCTGTTGTGGAGAAGGCAGCGATCATTGCTTCAGCTTTCTTTTTATTTATTACATTCTTGCTTTCAAATTTCTCTTCGAACGCATTCTCTACATATCCTAATATAAAAATATATTCTTTTGTCTCGCCTGGCTCCAAATTGACTTCAAGGCTATGGGATCCAATTGGATGCCATCCGTCAGCAACTGAGTTATTTGATTGGCCTGCGATTACTGCCTGAGGATTATCAAAACCGTTATAGGTTCCTATAAAGCTTTCTCTATCGGAATCAAATCCGGCTATCGGAGCATTTACGGAGAAGAACGCATAATGATCACGTCTTTCCTTATATTCTGTCTTATGGTAAATGACAGATCCCTTAACTTCTACTTCACCTGTGTTGTAATTTCTCTGGAAATTCGTCATATCATCCTGCGCATTCCAAAGGCACCATTCCACGAAGGAGAAAAGTTTAACCTGCTTCTTCTGACTTGTAGTGTTCTTAATTACGACTTTATGAACCTCTGCATTGGTATTCATTGGCACGAAGAAGGTTATATCCGTTTCAACTCCTCCCCGAGTTCCGGCAATCTTCGTATATCCCATACCATGTCTACATTCATAGTGCTCCAATTCTTTCTTTACAGGAGCCCATCCAGGTGACCACACATCGCCACCGTCATTAATATAGTAATAACGGCCACCACCAAGATCAAGCGGAACATTATTATACCTGAAACGTGTGATCCTTCTTAGCTTTGCATCCTTATAAAAGCTGTAACCTCCGGCCGTATTCGAAATTAATGAAAAATACTCCTGAGAACCTAAATAATTGATCCAAGGATATGGTGTCGTTGGTGTAGTAATTACATATTCCTTTTTTGAATCATCAAAATATCCATATTGCATTTCATTTCCTCCTTAAACTATTTGTACTCTCCGTTTTCCATTATATTATACCTGAAAGCCCATTTCAACTAAAATCAATTTAAATAAATTACAAAAAGCAATGATGAAATCAGTATATAATTGTCGTATAAATTGACATTTGGAAATTATTTATATATACTATGAATTATTAAATGTAACATTTAATAAAAAATAATAATGTTAATAGGGGGGTCAAATATGGAAGATACGAACAAATCACAAGTTCCTCAGGAACCAGCTTCCGAGCAGCCTTTCGATGCTCCGCAAAGCACCGGTAGTAGTTCTGTAAATGAGAGTACTTATTGGGAAGGGTCCCTACAGAAACTATCTTCTCAAGAACCCGTACCGAATGAGGAATCTATGCAAAATGAAGATACCAAACCGGGATATCTCCAGCCAGATATTTCGCAGCCATGGTATCCATCCAACGGAACATTTCCGTCCTCACCAAAGAAGAAATCTCATGGCAAATTAATCGCAGTTATTATTCTTCTCCTGCTTCTTCTATCTGGAGCCGCAACTGCCTTTGCCTTCCAGGACACATTAATGAACACCTTTGCTTTGATGACTAAGAGTCCAGCCCAGTACTATGCATATGTTGAGAAAAATGCAATACAGGAATCAATTGACAAAGTAAAGCCTAATCTGAATATGTCTCCAAAGAAAATTGCTTATGATGCGTCAATGGATATAACCTTTAATCGCGAAGCTCTTGATTCTTTAATGCAAAGTACACTTGGAGTTAGTATGACAAACCTTGAAAGTTACCTTGGTCTCCCCATTGAGAATATCGGTGTAGATGTTCTTGCTGGGTATGATGGTGGTCTTTTAAATGAAACTCTTGGTGTCAGACTAAACCAAGTAAATTTAATCACAATGGATTTATTCATGGATACCTTAAAACAGGAGATATTCTTGAGGCTTCCAGAATTAAGTAACGCTTATCTTAAGGAATCACTCAACACAGGGGATACTTCTACGAATTTTTCTATAACTCAACTAGAAAAATTAACACCCGAACGAACCGCAGATTTATTGAATCGATATGGCAGTATCCTTGTAGAGAATATTACTCAGGTGGAGCTTGAGAAAAATAACATACTTACACTTGATACCTTGTCCGTAAAATGTAGCAAGCTTACAGTTACCCTTACTCAAGAAGATAGTAACGCGATTGCAATGGCTTTCCTAGACGAAGCGAGAGAAGACGCATATATAATCGATATGCTTCCCATGTTTAATACAACTACGGAGGAATACCAACAAGCAATTGATGATGCAAAGAATGAGTTACAGACTTCCGGTAATACCATTATGGAGGATCAAACTCTTCAAATGATTGTTTATGTTGACAACCGCGGCAATATTATCGGACGTGATCTTAGTACCGCTGGTTCCTCAGCTGCCGTAGGGTATACCAACCTATCAAACAAGGATTACGACGAATTCAATTTATATCTTAAGGATGATACCGGTAATACAATTTTAAAGGGTACTGGCAATCAAACCAAGGATCAGGGTGCTTATGATGGAACAATAACCGTAGACTATAACAATCCCTCTACGGAGCCTTTAACCAATTTGAGTTTTGATATTAAGTATGAGGATGTCCGCACTGAGACAAAGGATAACCATATCTACCAATACGGCAGCTACACCTTATCCTCACTTGATTTAATGGGCTTACAGATCATGATGGAAAATAGTGTTGCCCAAGACACTCAATATAATAAAATCATTTTCCAGATGGGTGCTTCGCCACTTGTGACAATTGATACAAAAGCCAACTACCTTGATGATTATACTGTTGAAATGCCTCCCGAGACTGCTGAAATCTATGATGCAACACAGTCCGAGAGCTATCTATCCTCCCTCGATATTGTGTCATATATAAGCAGACTATCGGAGGAGTTGGGTATTGACCTGAACAGTCTACTCGGACTTTTTCAAAATGATCTTTCAATTGAATAGTGCGATCAGTCCAAACTGTATAGAAGAATAGTGTTATCAGTTTCGAAGAAGAAAGCGATAGCTGCCTCTAAAGCATCAAAATTTGATGTTTGAGGCAGCTTTTCCTTTGTATTTACAGCATTATTTAAGAGATATTTAATAAGAAATTTCTTTTTTTCTATTACGTTATGTGATAAACTAATATTCATCAACTGATTATACAGAACATATTGTTCAATTTATATAATACAAAGCATTAAACAAAAGTGAGGTTTTTATATGCCAAAACAAACAAGACTGGATGAGAATGCGGTAATATACCAACCGCGTTCAGAAATAAGTGAAAAGGAAAAGCTAAGAGATATGTCATTTAGCAACAAGCTTTCTTATCTTTGGGAATATTACAAAATTCATGCATTAGTTTCAATCGGAGCAATTGCGTTAGCCTCTTATTTTATTTATAGTATTGTAACCCCTAATATTGAACCCCAGTTTTATGCTGTAGTGATTAATAACACTATTGCAGATGATGTTATAGAGAAATATCAAGCCGATTTCGCAGATTATCTGCAGTTAGACCCTAAGACGGAAAGCATCGATATTAACGCTGCCTTTAATTTTAACGGTACGGATGAATACTCCATGAATATGAATCAGGTTTTAAGTACCTATGTTGCCGCTGCGCAAGTAGATGTCATTATCGCTCCGGAATCGGAAATGGCGAGTTATGCATATAATGGGTATTTAGATAAGCTCTCTGACCAACTTCCTACGGATATCTATAGCTCTTTAACAGATAACTTCTATCTCTCCGATCTTGAGGAAGATCCCGAGAAGAATGTCTATGGAATTTACCTTACTAACACAAAGCTTTTTGCAGATAATGCTAATAATGAAGATCCCTATGTTATTGGAATCGTATCTAACTCCAAACACAAAGAGAATGCAGTTGAATTTATACGATATCTCTTTAATGACAAACAATAAATAACAAGAATCAAAAGAGTCTCAAAGGATGATTTTACATATCAAACCCTTGAGACTCTTTTTAAGCTCTTTTTAAGTTCTTTTTAATCACTTTTCAAGTTCTTTTCATGCTCTTTTTAATCTTTCATTTTTTATTCTGTATTCTCTAATTTTATAGCGATCACTTAAACTTAAGAAACTGTTCTACTTTTCTATAATATAGCCCTGCGCTTTTAATAATTCTGCCGTTAATACTGCACCACCTGCAGCACCACGAACGGTATTATGTGATAATCCAACGAATTTATAATCAAAAACTTTATCCTCACGCAATCTTCCAAGCGTAACACCCATTCCGTTTTCATAGTCGCGGTCTAGCTTTGCTTGAGGGCGGTTATCTTCCTCAAAGTACTTAATGAACTGCTTGGGAGCACTAGGTAAATCAAGTTCTTGAGGAACTCCTTTGAAATTAGTCCAAGCTTTGATCATTTCTTCTTTGGTTGGCTTCTTCTCAAAGCTTACAAAGACTGCTGCCGTATGGCCGTCTGTTACAGGCACACGGATACATTGAGTAGTAATCATCGGTCCTTCTGCCTTCACAATCTTTCCATCCACTACTTTACCCCAGATACGTAGTGGCTCTTGCTCACTCTTCTCTTCTTCACCACCGATGTAAGGAATAACATTATCCACCATCTCCGGCCAATCTGCAAAGTTCTTTCCCGCACCTGATATCGCTTGGTAAGTAGTTGCAACCACTAACTTCGGTCCAAATTCTTTTAAGGCGTGCAAAGCAGGTGTATAGCTTTGAATGGAACAGTTCGGCTTTACTACGATAAATCCCTTCTCTGTACCTAATCGCTTCTTCTGGTCTGCAATTACTACCAAATGCTCCGGATTAAGCTCCGGTACTACCATAGGAACGTCAGGGGTCCATCTGTGGGCACTGTTATTGGAGACTACCGGGGTCTCTGCTTTTGCATACGCTTCTTCTATCGCTTTAATCTCATCCTTTGTCATATCAACAGCACTGAAAACAAAATCGACACGATTGCTGACTTCGACTACATCATTCACGTCCATAACGATTAGTTTTTTAACGCTGTCCGGCATTGGTGTAGTCATCTTCCAACGGTCACCAACAGCTTCTTCGTATGTCTTACCTGCACTTCTCGGACTTGCAGCTACAGTTACTACCTCAAACCAAGGATGATTTTCCAATAAGGATATAAAGCGTTGACCAACCATTCCAGTTCCACCAAGGATACCTACTCTTAACTTACCCATCTCAATTCCTCCATTTATGTTCTTCTATGGCATACATCTGTCTTTTCTGTAAGTATACTATAAACTAATTACAGAAAAAATCAATATTTTTTTACAGGAAATTATTAGTTTTGTTACTATTATATAAGATAAATTCAATTTACGTTAATTGTTTAGTGATTTTTCTATATGTTTTTGATACTCTTCCAACAAATGATGGAGGTCGTCCATATTCTCAATCTCATTCACGCGGTTTCTAAGTTTAGCGGAACCCGGGTATCCGGTCGTATACCATGCCACATGTTTCCGCATTTCGCGCATACCCGTATATAAACCCTTATATTCAACAGAAAGTGTTGCGTGACGAAGTATCATCTCCCTAACTTCACTAAACTCCGGTTTGGGTAGAAGTAGACCTTTCTGTAAGTAAGCTTTTATCTGTGCAAATAGCCAAGGGTTTCCCCTTGTTCCTCTCGCAATCATGATAGCATCACAGTTCGTCTGTACCATCATCCGCTTTGCATCCTCTGGAGTAAACACATCACCACTGCCAATGACAGGGATCTTCACCGCTTCTTTTACTGCACGGATTATATCCCAATCCGCCTTTCCACTGTAATATTGTTCTCTCGTTCTGGCATGTACCGCTATAGCCGCAGCACCATTTGCTTCCGCAATCTTAGCCACTTCAACAGCATTGACGCTGTCCTCCTGAAAGCCTTTGCGAATTTTAACCGTTACAGGCTTGCTATATCCAGTCGCCAATTTACGGACAACCTCCCCAATCAGCTCAGGATTTTTCATCAATGCGGAACCTTCTCCATTATTAACAACCTTCGGAACTGGACATCCCATGTTGATATCAAGAATGTCAAAGTTACGATGCTCCAAGTTTTTTGCCGACTCCCGGAGAATATCCGGATCTGCACCAAACAGTTGAAGCGCTGCAGGACGCTCCTCCTCGGATATCCGAATTAGGCTTTCCGTATTTTTATTATTGTATTGGACTCCTTTTGCACTAACCATTTCCGTATAAACTAGATCAGCACCTTTTTCCTTACACAATATACGAAATGGCAGGTCGGTTACTCCTGCCATGGGTCCTAAAAACAAATTTCCTTCTAACGTTACATTACCTATATTAAAACTCATTTTCTTTCTCTCCACATCTATCTTTATGTTCATCCAGTACCTATAAATATAAGAATGAATTTCCACTGGAATTCATTCTTATATTTGTTGAGGACTTAACTCCGTTGCGTCCTTTTTATCTGGTTTTATTCTTGTCGTTAATAATCTTCAACCCCTTCAAGGTCAAATTCGAATCATATATCTCAATCACGTCCGTTGCGTCAGCGATAATTTTACCCAAACCTCCGGTTGCAATGACTTTACAGTTTTCTATCCCAGCTTCCTTCAACATTCTCTTAACAATATACTCCGTCTGACCGATACAGCCAAATACTAATCCGGCCTGCATGCTAGTTACGGTATCCTTGGCTAAAATAGTATCCGGCAAAGCGATTTCTATTTCCGGTAGCTTTGCTGTCTCAGTCCAAAGAGCATTCGCAGAAATTCGAAGTCCTGGGCTGGTTACACCTGCAATAAAGGAGCCGTCCGCCGTAATCAAGTCATACGTAATAGCTGTACCAAAATCAATAACGAGTACCGGACCACCATAGATTTCAAATGCTGCAACTGCATCTACGACCCTGTCCGCACCGATTTCCTTTGGATTCGGTGTTGGAATTTTAATTCCAGTCTTTGTACCGATCCCTACGATTAAAGGGGTGATACCGAGATACTTTATAATTCCAGATGCCAAGGAATGCATAATCTTTGGCACTACTGAGGCGATTGCAACCGAGGCAATTTCCTCGCACCCAATATTCCTTGCTTTTAATAAATCACATATAACTAAACCATATTCATCCGAGGTTCTTGCCGTATGTGTCGTCAAGCGAAAACTCGCTTTTAAATTCACATCCTCGAATACGCCTAATGTAATATTGGTATTCCCAACATCAATTACTAATAACATGATATACCCTCCTTAATGAGTTTCTCTGATAATTGAAGTATAAAGCCTTTGCTTATACCAGATCAGAAACATCTTCTCCTAAGAAAAACACTTTATAATAAAGTTCCAATGCTTCCAAAAGTTCAGCCTTTTCTCTCTGTAGCTGCTTAACTTTTAGGATACTGCCGATCTCGTCATACAAATAGTCGTTCTCCTCAGAATCCACCTTCATCATTAGCGTGCCCTCTTCCTCAAATTCCAAAGAGAGAATTCCACCGATGTCCTCGGTGAATAAAACACACATTATCTTTAATTCTTGCTTTATCTGCTCTGGTAACACCTGAAAATCGTCATTTAACCAGAACTTCTTTTCATATGCACTGCTTGCACATAATACAACCTTATCCTGATACATCGTTCAAACTCCTTTTACTTTTTAAGCCTTATTCAGTATTTCAACAATAAGAAACCCTAGAAAAATCACGATACCACCCATCATCAGAAAGGTCATAGCCGTAGTCTTTTTCTTCGGATCCTTCATTAGTTTCATACCGTTCATTATATTCATTAAGCCGCCAGAGGTACAAGCTGCCAAGATAGCGTACTTGTTTAATGGATTTTGATAGATTAATATCAGCGAGGCTATTAAAATAATTCCCACTAACAGGTTGATAACATCACTTTTTAATGTGAATTTTTCGAATAGCTTCTTACGTTTATCCACTTTACTCTCCTTGACTTAATGATTGCCTAATGTAGCAACCATAATCGCTTTAATTGTATGCATACGATTTTCTGCTTCATCGAATACGATATCCGCAAAACGCTCAAATACTTCTTCTGTAACTTCTTTTCCTTTTACAGCTGGAAGGCAATGCAGGAAGATGGTACTTTCCTTCTTAGTAAGTGCCAACAGATCATCATTCACCTGGTATGGTTTTAAGATGGCAATCCTTTCAGCTGCTTTATCCTCTTCACCCATAGAGCACCAAACATCAGTATATACCGCATCAGCGCCTTCTACTGTATCAAGAGAATCCGATATTTCTATTTTACTTCCTGAAACGGCTGCATATTCTTCGCATAATTTTATTAAAGATTGTTCCGGCCATAAGGATTTGGGTGCTAATATAGTAAAATGAATTCCTACCTTCGAGGAACCGATCATTAAACTGTTTGCCATATTATTACGGCCATCACCGACATAGACTAGCTTTAACTCTTTTAGCTTACCAAACTGCTCTTTTAAAGTCAAGAAGTCTGCTAGAATTTGCGTCGGATGATCAGAATCCGTTAAACCGTTCCAAACCGGAACCCCACTGTATTTTGCAAGCTTTTCTACTGTATCTTGCGCAAATCCCCGGTATTCAATTCCATCAAACATTCTGCCAAGAACCCTAGCAGTATCTTCTACACTCTCCTTGTGTCCTAGTTGGATGTCATTCTTACCCAGATACTCCGGATGCCCACCTTCATCAACACAACCGACGGTAAAAGCACAACGGGTTCTGGTGGAGGGTTTTTCAAATATTAATGCTATATTCTTCCCCTTTAAGCTATTGCCCGTAATCCCCTGTTTTTTCTTCTGCTTTAACTCTGCTGCCAAATCCAGCAGATACATAATCTCCTCCGGGGTAAAATCCTTTAAGGTTAAAAAACTACGTCCTTTTAAATTCATAACATCCTCCATTCCACCGTAAGCGGTGCCTCAAATAACTTTACAGGAACATGTTTTCGTTCCTGTAATATAAGTTATCGGAAGTTACGCAGTAACTTTCGATAAAAGGTGCTGGTCTTGCACCGTGCATCTCGATTACAGGAACATGAGTTCCTGTAATATAAGTTATCGCAAGTTACGTAGTAACTTTCGATAAAAGGTGCTGGTCTTGCACCGTGCATCTCGATTACAGGAACATGAGTTCCTGTAATATGCAAAATAAACATTTATACTTATATTTATGCTTTATAAATGTGTATTTATACATTATTCCAATTTTATTAAATTGTCAAGTTAAAATATTACTTACGACGGAAAGCGCTAAATTCAATAGAATGTCCGGTTTTTCACCCTCTTGATATTTTTGCTCAATTCGTTTATTTAGTAACAGACAAAATTCCTGTTCCGAATAAATTCTATATTTGGGTATTCGTAATTTTTTAGCGCAATTTTCTATAACCGCATAATATAAATCAGTATAACTCCAACTCTTTCTTAATTTAAGCATATTCGCCAGCTGGGGATAGATTTCCTCTATTAATTTGCGCAAGCCTGATCCATCGAAATTCACATCTTGTTTATAGAGAGATAGCAGCTCTTTTACCTGATTTTCCTTTAGATTAAGTAATGACTCCAGATAATCCTGTTCATTTCTTGATGAATCAATGTAATAATCAATCCCTGTTAGTGGCCTCAGTATACGGAGTGCATCATAATACCCCAGAGATATATTACGTACAGCCTTTTTCTTATTAAACTCCAGTACATTACATAGATTAATCTTTGGCGCAATATAGATTACATTCACATCTTCTGGGATTTTAACTCGTTTCTCCAACCCAACTCCAAAGATGCGAATTACAATGATATCTTTATAGCCTCTGCGTATTAACATATCAATTGGTACATTATTCGTTATTCCGCCATCCAAAAATGTCTTTCCTAGTAGCTTCTCATTCTTAAATAGTGGGAAATTTGCACTGGCCAACAGATAATCTTTAAGATAGCCCTCCTCTGCTTCCTTCGCCGTAATCTCCAGCTCTTTCATATTGCTGACATTAAAGGTACCCATGATGAATTCTATGTCTGATTCCTTAATTTTCTGCTCATCTACATTCTCATCTATCATTTCTTTTAGAGGTGTAGCATCAATCCCTCCGCTAATGAGGAATTTTTTACTCTGCTGTCGTACTGCCTGCAGATTCAATTCTTTAAATCTACGGTTCATAAGCTTTTCCATCTGGCCATCGTCCACCTTCATAATTTGTGAATAACTGATGTTCTCCCAGAGGGAAACTGCCTTTTCATAATCTCCCATACAAATAAGCGCACCGTTTAAAGCTCCTACCGACACACCAGCGACTGCCTTTATTTTAATACCGTACTCCATAAAGGCCTTCCAAACACCAATCTGGTAAGCACCTTTGGCTCCGCCACCTTCAAGGACCACTCCGTATTCTTTACTCAAATCAAAACCTTCCGAAATCATATACATCACCTCTTGTCCCAGGATACCGTTATAAAAAGCTGCCATAAATCGATATGTTAACTTCGTTCATGACAGCCGTATATTATTCGTGTGTAACAAAATTTGCAATTAAGTTCTGTTCCAGTATTTCTTTGGAGGTCTTCTTTAGTAGGGTTGCTTTATCATAATCCGCTTGATATAAAGTTGCGTCTACTTGTTCATTCGTACCTATCTTCCATGCCCTACTACCCTCAAAAATCCCTTCCCTTGATATCTCGAACATAATATCATTCGTCGCAAAGGATCCTTCCAACAGATAGGAGGTGAAAGCTACAAAACCGTCTGTTGCATTGGATAAATCCTGTCCAACAATGAAGGTTTTATCCAGGGTTAAGCCCATTATATTAGCAATCGTCGGCATAAAATCCACTTGCCCTCCCGTAGTGCTGATTGTTTCTTTCGCACCGCTACCAGGAACATGAATAATTAAAGGAATATTAAGCATTTCGTCAAAGTCATAAATCCGTCCGGTGAATTCACTCATTCGATAACGAACATCCTCCATACCACAGTTTAATCCATGATGGTCACCGTAAAAAGCAATTACTGTATTATCATATAACCCTGCTGCCTTTAGATCTGCAATAAATTGACCGATTGCCTCGTCGGTATAATGAACCGTTTCCAAATAATCTCCGAATTTTGTTCCAACATCACCTTCTGCTAAGGTTAATGTTCTATATTGATCGTCCAAAACAAATGGATGATGGTTTGTTAACGTAATTCCAAAGGTAAAGAACGGCCCCTTCTGATTTTGTAAAATTGGCACTAATTGTTTAAACATGGATTTATCTGATATTCCCATTCCGATTATTTCATCTTGGTTTAAATCTTCTAAACTATAAAAGTCTTGAAAACCTTCATTTGGATATGCATTCTCCCTATTCCAGAAACTGCCCTCGTAACCGTGTATCGCAAAGGAATAATATCCTTGATCCCTCATCAGCCAGGGTAGACCATTATAAGTATTATCTGCAAATAGACGGTAGCTCTCTCCATCCATGACCGGATACAAGCTATTCAATGTGGAAAACTCCGCATCCGCTGTATTTCCTTTTCCAATATTGGCGAAATAATGATCAAAATATAGGGTATCACCTTCCATAAGGCGGTTTAAATTTGGTGTTATTTCCTGTCCTTCATACTCTGCACCAACTACAAAGTCTTGGAATGCCTCCATTTGGATTACGATAAGGTTCTTTCCTTTTCCGATACCATTATAACGGGGGATCTCTGCTTCAGGGACTGTTGGAACAACCTCATCCAATACCTCAAGGATTTCTTCTTGTTTCATCTCTTGCTGTGTTAGATTATCCGAGATTGTTTCGTATACATCACTTACGTGGTTCGTGAAGAATTCCATACTATTAACGCTTTCAATCGCTGCCGAATGAAATGGATTGGCTACCAATGTAATAAATACTGCGGTTAAGGTGTAGATTACGTATTTAAATTTATTCCAGGGAAGCCATTTTTGTATTCTTTCCTTCGTAGCATATTTTTTGAAGCTATAATATGCAAATGGGATATCTATAAATAATAAGAAGCTGGCCGGTATTAAGGTTGCGATAAAGCTTTTTGGAACTGCCGCTACACTTTTTGCTTGCCAAAGCTGTCTGATTGAAACCGTCTGATTATAATAATTATAGTACATCGTATCTGAAAACATCAGTAAACTAAATAAAAAATACACCGTCAGGAATAAACCCCTTTTTCTTTTTAACCCGCTTCTACTGAAACAGACATAAATAGCTGCCCACAAAATCAAGCTAAGAACAATCATGACTACTTCCATCCGGTTTACATCAATCAGAGCATAGTATACAGCCATTTTAAATATAAATAAAAATATTATGAAGTATGGTGAAGCAAATATTTCTTTTAACTTTTTCATGTCGTCTCCCATTAATATCGAATGCCTAACAATTGTATCCCCTATATGCTTTAACTTAAGCTAGCACTATAATATCTCATTGACTGTGTTTTATCAAGCAGTAAAATCTTAATTTTTTCTTAATAGCGTTGATTTCCTATAGATTCCTGCTATTGTCTGCTGGCTTAGAACTGTCGTCCTTACTCACTGAAACAATTAAATTTGTCCCTGATATTCCCTGTATTTTTACACTTGTTCCTTTTTCCACTATATTACCTTCCAAAGACTTTGCGGACCATACCTTCCCGTCCAAGATTACTTGTCCTACTGCATTCATTTGGTCAATTGTACTATCAACCATTGCAATCTTACCGATTACTCTCATTTGATTTGCCTTTGTATTATGGTGTTTAAAATATCTTACAACAAGTGGCCTAGTAAAACATAGTAATGACATAGAAATCACCAAGAACAATACCACTTCCAGAAATGGGTTATCATAAAATAGTGATATGATAAAAGCGACCAGTGCTCCACCCGCAAACCAGATGGTCGTAATACCAAGTGTTATGATTTCAATTAAAATAAATATCGCAAGAATAATAAGCCAATAAACCGAATTCATCATCTTAACCTCCCTGTGCCTGTCTCGTAGGCACTCAAATCTGTGAGCGTTGTTTATTCTAAGTCTAACCAAAAAATGTCATTACCACTTTCATAGTAATGACATTTTAACAATATTCTATGTAATTTATGCTAAATTTATAACTGTTGCATATTGTTTTCCTTTATACCAAGTTGAATGTTCAGATTACCATTTCGACAACGAATTCCATCGATAAATTCCTTTTCCGATACATCCTTCTTTATAATAACATCATAGTTAAGTTCAAAAAGGGTGCCCATATTAGTAGTCTTAACTTTCTGCAATTCATTGAAACTTGTATATTTTACAAACAAATCATCAAAGGCTCCTTGATAATTCATATCCTCAGGAATAATAATCTTGAGTCTCTTTTCCTTCTGTTTTGATACACCAAATCCAGATTTGCCAATTACAACAATGACAATTCCCAGAACGACTGCGATTAATACCCCTAGGGTTAAATAACCCAATCCAATGGACAAACCTACTGCCATAGTTAAAAACACAAAAGAAATATCCTTTGAATCACCCGGTATGCTACGAAATCTTACGATCGTAAAGATGCCTGCCATGGAAAATGCTCTAGCCAAGTTTCCGCCGATTAATAAAATCACTACTGCCACTATCGTCGGCAAGATGATTAAACTCATCGTAAAGCTGGCCGAACGGTCTCTCCTTGGCGTAATTATAAAATATACAGCGCTGATCACGACACCCAGTAATAAAGCCACCATAATACTTAGCATTACTAAACTGATTGACATCTCCGAGGTTGTTGATGCATTCTCTAAAATAGTTTCAAACATGAATACGTCCTCCTATATACAATTTAGTTTATTTTCTAATTTGATATGAATCGTATCGTTGTGTAAAACTGTTTTTCGATACTCCTCCCCATATTTAGAAAAGGTCGCCGGATATATTTTATACCTTGATAATAATTCAGCGAACCATAAGGGAGCTGTATTATTCAACTTCGCTTCCATAATCCAAAGACCGGTAGGAAGTAATAGATCACCATAATTACCTTTGTCCAAACTTAAATCATAACGGCGTGTCCGAATATTATTATCAAAGGTAATACGAAAGTTTTTGTCCTCAATTCCAAACATAGCATTTCGATCATAGGAGAGGAAAAGTGCGGGCTGTAAGGATGGGTATCTATGTAGCATATAGTCTATCTCATCTAATACCTGTTCGTTCATCAGATACCGAGCTTCAGGTTTCTGCTTCGTTTCAATATAACGATAAGCATCCTCTAATATAATTGAGGTTCGACGTTTATTGACACTACCATTAAATTTCTTCTTGATTTCTAAGAACACCTTATCCCTTAATCCAACAGTACCATAACTCCTAAGTCTCAACTTTTCTTTGTAGGCAGGTTTCTCAATGGATTTTCTTATCATCTCATTATTTGGTGTATCATAATAGATATTACAGATTGTATAGAAATCCCCATTTCGGCTGTGTGAATCTACCTCCATATATTCCTCTAATTGAGGTTTTATGCTCCGGTAAACGTCATCCGATATTATAAATTTCTCCTCCTGTCTGTTGAAAACCTCAATTGCCACGTTGATAACTCCTTTTTTAACACTATGATAACATCATAATTATGGACTGTGAATTTACCGTGACCAAATTATGGTAATTATGATAAATTAATTATTTCTTTGTCTCGCTGCCTCATACATTAGAATTGCAGCAGCTACTGCAGCATTTAAGGATTCCACCTTACCTGCCATCGGTATTTTAATCAATGTATCTGCTGCTGCAGAAGACATCTCTGACAAACCGTTCGCTTCATTTCCAATTAAAAAAGCACATCTTTTACGGAAGCTTCCTTCCGTATCGTAAGGTATTCCTAAAAGATGTGCTGCAAATATAACGATCCCTTGTTCTTTAATCTCTTTCAGTGTTGCTTCGAAATCTTGTGTCTGATAAAAAGGTACTCTATAAATAGAGCCCATCGTTGATCTAATTACCTTTGGATTATAGATATCAACCGAAGCGTTACTAAGGATAATTCCTGTAATACCTGCTCCCTCTGCGGTTCGTATCATAGTTCCCAAATTACCAGGATCACGAATATCCTCTAATATTAAAAGGCAAGCCTCTGGAGCCTTCAATATACTTTCTAAATTGTATTCCGATCTTTTGACTGTCCCCATGATGCCTTGTGGAGTCATGGTGTCCGCTACTTCTTTAAAAACAGAATCCGTAATGATATCATAATCCAAATCAGTAAAATAGTTCGGGTTTTCCTGAATCTTATCTTGGTAGAAGCTTTCCGAAGTATAGGCCTTAACAAGAAGTCCTGCTTCTCTTGCTTCCTCAAACATTTTTAGACCTTCTACCACAAAAATTCCTTGTTCATCCCTTGCTTTTGCTTTCTTTTGCAATAACGTCAAATTCTTCATTTGGGGATTGCTTAAACTGCTGATAACACTCTTCTGCTTCATGTTATTATGAAACCTCTTGTAGATTACTTAACTTAGCTGCCTGATCTGCCGCTGTTAAGCTATCTATGATTTCCTGCAAATCTCCGTTCATAACTGCGTCTAGCTGATGCACCGTAAGCTTAATACGATGATCCGTTACACGACCCTGTGGGAAATTATAGGTCCTGATTTTCTCGGAACGATCTCCGGTTCCAACCTGACTTTTTCTCGCTTCTGCCTCTGCACTTTGTGCCTTTTCTAACTCTAATTCATAAAGCTTAGAACGTAATACTCTGAGCGCTTTATCCTTATTCTTTAGCTGTGATTTTTCATCCTGGCAGGAAATTACGATACCTGACGGAATATGGGTAAGTCTTACTGCAGAATCCGTTGTATTAACACACTGTCCACCGTTACCGGAGGAGCGGAATACATCAAATTTACAATCTCCCATATCAATTTCAATATCAACTTCTTCTGCTTCCGGCATAATTGCCACCGTTGCGGTAGACGTATGAATTCTTCCACCGGATTCAGTTACAGGTACACGTTGTACACGGTGAACGCCACTTTCATATTTCAATTTGGAATAAGCACCTTTGCCGTTAATCATAAAGATAACTTCTTTAAAGCCACCAATTCCATTCTCATTTAAGTTCATCATATCAATTTTCCAACGATTACCCTCTGCATACATTACATACATACGATATAACTGTGCCGCAAAGAGAGCTGCTTCATCACCACCAGCTCCACCTCTGATTTCAACAATTACATTCTTATCATCGTTAGGATCCTTCGGTAACAGTAAAACTTTAATTTCTTCTTCAATTTTAGGAATAAGCTGCTTGCAATTATTTAGTTCTTCCTTCGCAAGCTCACGCATTTCCTCATCACTTTCTTCTTCTAACATAGCGAGACTTTCCTCAATCGTATTCTGAGTCGCCTTATATTCCTTATATTTTTCAACGATAGCAGCAAGATCCGAATGCTCCTTACGAATCTTTTTATAACGATTCTGATCGTTTACGACACTCGGATTCATCATTTCATCTTCAATCTCCTGAAAACGAATTAAAATATCCTCTAACTTATCAAACATAACTATAATTCCTCCATATCAATTATGATCTTATAGCGTAAACCACTCTATCTAATCCGCTAAGATCCTTCTTTATAATAGCATCTGTAAACCCATTATTTTGCATGATTTGCCTTACTTCTTCCCCTTGATTATGCCCTATTTCAAAGAATAGGTAGCCGCCTCTTCGTAAATATGCTGAGGCTCCGACAACAATTTGACGATAGAACAGCAAACCATCCGGACTTCCGTCAAGTGCCATAACCGGTTCATGCTCCTTAACCTCCGGCATAAGTCCGTCAATTTCCTCGGTTGGTATATACGGGGGATTTGATACTATAATATCATAGCATCCCTCTACCCTTTCAAACAGATCACTTTGCAAATATTCTATGTCTACCTTATGCTTGTGTGCGTTCTTTGTTGCAATCTTAAGTGCTTTATTCGAGAGATCGACACCAACTGCCTTTTGAAGTTTACCCAATTTCATCAAGCTTATGATAATGCAGCCCGAACCGGTACACATATCCAGTACGGTCTTTCCTTCGCATACTTGTAATACTTCTTCCACCAGAATTTCCGTATCCTGGCGTGGTATCAATACATCCTCTGACACCTCGAATTCCAAGCCCATAAACTCCTGTGTTCCTGTTATATGTTGTAGCGGAATATGTTCCGCTCTTCGCATAACAAGGTCCATATATCTAGTTCTACCATCTTCAGAAACCAGTTCGTCCCCGTGTAACACTAAGTCAGTTCTTTTTAATGCAAAAACATGCGCAAGCAGATACCATGCATCCACATCGGCATCTGCTATCTCATGTTGTTTCAGTATTCCACGTGCAGTCTGTAGTAATTCCTTATACGTACTCATTCAAAATCCTCACAAACCCATTGTTTATACCTATCAATATTTTATGTTTTCTCCGCTACTTTTTCTTATCATCAAAAAATTTATCCAGAGCATTTAAAATTTCGTCATCCTCTTCGTCAACCCTGTTTGGGATGACCGCCTTAAAATTAATCGGTGCAGCACCCGTGTTATGTTGTCTATTTTCAACATGAGTTGTAGCCTTCCCTTTGTCTGCATTATCGTTTTTATTCGGGACATTCTGCTTTTTTCCTTTATTAGAATTTACAGTATTCTCATGGTTTGCAACACTCTCAGTTTTAGTTACATTATCCTGCTTTGCTGCTTTTGCTTGCTTTGCTGCATTCGTATGCTTTGATTCATTTGTTTGTATTACTTCATTTGAATGTTTTGTCGCATTCGTTTGCTTTTCCAATTTTATATTCTTTACTGCTGTATTTGCCTTTTTATTACCAACCTCATTCTTTGTAATTGTTACTTTTGAGGTAGCTGAAGTCTCCAAAAATGCTCTCCAATCAAACACTGCACCAACGGACTCGATTGCCACTTCGATCATTGCATCATCCGGTTCCTTTGTTGTTAGACCCTGCATCCAAAGTCCCGGCTGACTAAGAATATGTACTATTTTGCTCTCACTTTTGCCTGCAAGTCGAATAAATTCATAAGATACACCGGCAATAAAAGGTACTAAAATAATTCTGGACAAAACTCTCCAAAGAAGATTTCCACTCGGAAGGATCATAAAAAACACTAAACTTATTAACATAACAAGTAACATAAAGCTTGTACCACAACGCTTATGTTGCTTCGATTGCCATTTTACATTCTCAACTGTTAATTCAAAGCCGCTCTCAAGACAATTAATTGTCTTATGTTCTGCGCCGTGATACATAAATACTCTTTTAATCTCAGGCATTCTGGACGCCAGTATTACATATCCCATAAAAATGGATAGACGAACAATACCTTCTATAAAACTAATCAGAAAGCGGTTTTCAATAAGTCTGGTAAGTAAATTTGTTAAAAGTACCGGAAGTACCATAAAAAGGGAGACAGAAATTACGATAGAAACAAGTACTGCCAATGCCATAAATAATGCACTGCTCTTATCTTCTTTTACTTCCTTCATTTCTTCCTGGTTTATGCTGTCTTTTGACTCTGTATTCTCAAGGCTGACCTCATCACTATGAGTAATGGACACTTCTTCCACTGCAAAATCTGATTCACTCATCTTTGCCTTATTTTCATTCTTCTTTTCTAACTTTTTTCTCTGCTTTTCGGTTAGGGTTTTCTCTTCTTCCTCTTCAAAGAAGCTGGCAGAAAAATTTAAAACTTTCACACCGATTAACATGGAATCCACAAAGGCAAGCATTCCACGGAAAACTGGCAACTTAAAAAGCTTTATTTTATCAGAAATATCTTTGTGTACATTCTTTTCCACTGCTATTTCATTGTTTGGCTTACGGACTGCTACGGCGTATTCATCTTTGTTCTTCATCATTACGCCTTCCATAACAGCCATGCCGCCAATACCTGATGGTTTCATCTTAGCACCCGAACCTTTCTTCGTGATCGTATTTGATTTATAATTAAATGTTGTACTTTTTCAATCTCTCTTATTTAAAAAATAGGCTGAGGAGTAAACCTCAACCCAAATTTTAACGTCTAATTTTTTACTAGGTAATCTGCTAAGCTCGTTCGAACTTTAAGCATATATAAATTATTTTTCTTGGCCTAAACCATATTTACGGTTGAACTTATCAATTGCACCACGAGCAGCTGATGCTTTCTGCTGACCTGTGTAAAATGAATGACATTTGGAACAAATTTCAACGTGGATATCTTCCTTCGTTGATCCTGTTACAAATTCGTTACCGCAGTTGCAAACAACCTTAGCCTGATGATATTTGGGATGGATTCCGTCTTTCATGTTTTTCACCTCTTCACGATTAAATAGTCTTATCTATTGGCATTATAATAATTCCAATCTAATAAACAGCTTTTTTATTATAACATAGGTTTTTATCTATTGCAATACCTAAAAGACGATTTTAGTCTTTTTGATTGTTTCGATAAATTCCGCATTCGACTTCGTCCGAAGGAACATATCAATGATTCTCTCCAACGCTTCCTCCGACTTCATACCACCAAGTGCTTTACGCATTAAATAAGTAGCTTCAAGCTCTGGCTGCGTAAGTAATAGATCTTCTCTTCTTGTACTGGATCTGGGGAGATCAATTGCTGGGAAGATTCGTTTTTCTGATAAACTACGATCGAGTACAAGTTCCATGTTACCGGTTCCCTTAAACTCTTCGAATACAACGTCATCCATTCTGCTGCCTGTCTCTACTAGTGCCGTCGCAAGTATTGTTAAGCTACCACCCTCACGCATATTTCTGGCTGCACCAAAGAATTTCTTAGGCATATGAAGTGCTGCTGGATCCAAACCACCGGATAATGTTCTACCACTTGGTTGAACCGTTAAGTTATAAGCTCTTGCAAGCCTTGTGATACTATCTAATAAGATAATTACATCCTGCTTGTGCTCTACAAGACGTTTCGCACGCTCAATTACCATCTCAGATACTCTCTTATGATTATCCGGAAGCTCATCAAAGGTGGAATAAATTACTTCTACATTTCTTCCCTCAATGGATTCTTTAATATCGGTTACTTCCTCGGGACGCTCATCGATTAAAAGAATAATTAATTTCATATCCGGGTGATTCATCGTTACAGCTTTCGCAATTTGCTTTAGCAGAGTAGTTTTACCCGTTTTCGGTTGGGATACAATCATACCTCTTTGGCCTTTACCGATCGGTGATATCAGATCTACCATTCTCATAGAAACTCCGGTTCCGGGGGTCTCTAAATGAATTCGGTTATTCGGGAAAATCGGTGTTAAATCTTCAAATCTTTTCCGTTTTTGTGCTTCATTCGGATGAAAACCATTGACTGATTTTACGAATAATAATGCACTAAACTTTTCATTTTGATTACGTATTCTCGTGTTACCGGAAACAATATCTCCAGTTTTTAAATTAAACCGACGAATTTGCGCAGGTGAAACATAAACATCATTTTCGCCGGGTAGATAATTATCGCAACGAATAAATCCATATCCATCTGGAAGAACTTCAAGTATTCCGACCTTGGTCTCCCCGCTGTCCAATTGATCTACTTCATTATGGCTAACAGCTGATTTTTTTTCCTCTCTGCTTGCTCCCTGTGCCTGTTCCTCTTGTTCCTTCTCTGCTTTAATAGGTTCCGATACTACTGCCTCAGAAATCGTTTCTGCATTCCCCTGCTCTTCCTGCGTCTCTTCTGAACCCAAGTTCATTAAGGTTTGAATTAATTCACTTTTCTTCAACGAGGCAATGTTTTTAAGTCCCTTTTCTTTTGCCAATTCTCTTAAATTGACAAGAGTCATTGAATCATACTGATTCTCCATATATTCAGCTCCTTTGATCTTAAATTGGATTTTATAGCGGATTGTGATTATAGAAATGATTTAGAAATTACTATTATGATGGATAAGTTTAAAAGCAAAAATTATCCATAATTATGATAATATATTATACAACATAGGGACAAGAAAAGAAAGTATTTTCTTATGAGATATTTTTCCTATTATTACCATGCTTCAATTATCTTGAAATATTGCCAACGGACAACCGCCATTTGTTTTACCTTAATACAATGTGGCGAACAGATGCTTGATTTACCTATTTTATAGTGATATGATAGCTGTAAACTATTTTCCAGAATTAACAACCAACGTATACTAATATAAAACATAAAATAAGGCGGATAACAAATATGAATATCAATGAACAAGCGCTAAAAATGCACGAAGAATGGAATGGAAAGTTAGAAATCACATCAAAATGTACCGTAAAGTCGAGAGAGGATTTAGCGATTGCTTATACTCCTGGTGTGGCAGAACCATGTAGGGTTATTGCCAAAGACAAGAATGAGGCCTATCGTTATACCATAAAAGCTAATACGATCGCAGTTATATCGGATGGAAGTGCTGTTCTTGGTCTGGGTAACATCGGTCCTTATGCAGCAATGCCGGTAATGGAGGGAAAAGCCGTACTCTTTAAGGAATTCGGTGGAGTAAATGCAATTCCTATCTGCCTTGACACTCAAGATACGGAAGAAATTATTAAAACAATTGTAGCAATCGCTCCTGCCTTCGGTGGCATAAATTTGGAAGATATCTCTGCACCGAGATGCTTTGAAATCGAAGAACGTTTAAAGAAACTTCTTGATATACCAGTGTTCCATGATGATCAGCACGGAACCGCTATTGTCGTTTTGGCAGGTGCTATGAATGCACTTAAGGTTACCGGCAAGACGAAAGAAGATTGCAAGGTCATCGTGAATGGTGCTGGTTCTGCCGGAATTGCGATTGCAAAATTATTATTAACTTATGGATTTTGTCATGTTACCCTTTGTGATATTAATGGCATTATCTCCAAGGACTATAAAAATCTTAACTGGATGCAGGAACAGATGCTTACTCTTACTAATTTAGACAATAAAAACGGTAGCCTAGCAGACGCCTTCGTCGGAGCCGACTTGTTTGTAGGTGTTTCTGCTCCTAATATCGTAACAAAGGAAATGGTTGCTTCCATGAATAAGGATGCCATCATTTTCGCTATGGCAAACCCCACTCCCGAGATAATGCCTGACCTTGCGAAAGAAGCAGGTGCTAAAGTAGTAGCTACCGGTCGCTCGGATTTTCCGAATCAAGTAAACAATGTTGTCGCTTTCCCTGGAATCTTTAAAGGAGCCTTGGAAGGACGTGCAACCCAGATTACCGAGGAAATGAAGTTGGCTGCTGCAATTGCAATTGCCGGTCTTGTTGAGGCTCAGGATTTGAATGAAGATAATATTATGCCTCAGCCCTTTGATCCAAGAGTCAGCGATGTAGTAAGTAATGCTGTAAAAGCAAACATTAGAAAGTAGAGTTTATCCACATGTGGGATCTGAAACGGTATCATTCCTTAGATTATGAGTTAAAGAAAATGTATGGACAAAAGATATACAAACTATCAATCAATGGTGGAATGAGCTGCCCTAACCGGGACGGAACCATTGACACCCGTGGCTGCATTTTCTGTAGTGCGGGTGGCTCTGGGGACTTTGCTACCTCCTCTGGGCAATCAATTACACAACAGCTTGAAGATGCAAAGAATTTGGTAGCAGATAAAATTATCGCTCCAAAGGATGCGAAGTATATAGCCTATTTTCAGGCATATACCAATACCCATGCCCCTATTTCGTATCTTCGCACTATATTTATGGAAGCATTGGTACATCCCGAGGTTGTAATTCTCTCCATCGCTACTAGGCCAGACTGTCTTAGTGATGAGGTTCTTGAACTATTAAATGAGTTAAATCTGATAAAACCGGTATGGATTGAGTTAGGACTTCAGACTATTCATGAACAAACTTCGGAATTTATCCGCCGTGGCTATCCCTTATCTGTATTTGAGAATCAAATACATCGTTTGCATCAAATCAACATCCCGGTCATCGTCCATACAATTCTTGGCTTGCCAAAGGAAACAAAACATGATATGTTAATGACTATGGAATATATATCCAGACTTCCCATACAAGGAATCAAATTACAACTTCTGCACATATTAAAAGGAACTGATCTTGGTACTCTTTATGAAAATGGACTTGTCTCCAAGGTCTTATCCTTGGAAGAGTATGCGGATATTGTTATCTCCTGCCTGGAACTTCTTCCTGATCATATTATTATTCACAGAATTACGGGGGATGGTCCTAAGAAGTTACTGTTGGCTCCAAAGTGGAGTGGGAATAAAAAGCTAGTCTTAAACCATATCCATAAAGAAATGAAAGAAAGAGATACTTATCAAGGAAAATACAGCCATCGCCATCGTTATTCCTAAGATTGTTATAATTGTTTTTTATGTAATTTATCCTGATTCCATATGATAGAAGGAGAAACCTTATGCCATCCGATACCTTTATGTTGTATAAACTGATGATTTTATATATTCTGAGCAGAGTCAACTTTCCTTTAACCAATGCGCAATTAACTGCATTTATACTAGAGAAGGAATATACAAACTATTTTAATATCCAACGAGTACTTTCGGAATTAATCGATGACGCCTTTATCATTACAAAAACTATCCGTAACAGTTCTTTATATCGAATCACAGAGAGTGGTACCGAGACACTTCTATTATTTGATAATATGATTTCCTCCGGTATTAAAGAGGATATCGAGGCTTATCTTCAGCAGAATAAGTATGATCTTCAAGAAGAGGTATCCACACAGGCTGAATTCTATCAAGTTAAAAAAGGTGAATTTGCATCTCATCTAAGTGTAATCGAAAGAGATACCCCAATTATTGATTTAACACTCATCGTCACTACAGAAGAGGAGGCCACTAGGCTCTGTAATAATTGGAGGGAAAAAAGTCCCGATGTTTACTCTTACCTAATGTCTACCTTACTTGAACATAAATAATATGATATCCCTTGAAAATAGAAAACACCTTCCAAGGTTAATCTTTATACTTAACCTTGGAAGGTGTCTTTTGATTTATAATTATATTTATAAGTATTTTGCTTAAATATTCTGTTACTCGGGTTCCGACACTGGCTTTAACTCACAGATACTTTCAATGCAGTCCCAAATTTCTTCTCTGCCTTGTTTCGTTAATGCAGAAAAGGGTAGGATTTTGGTACCCGGAATGACATTCAAGCCTTCCCTAATAACCTTAATTTGTTTCTCTTTTTGACTGCGGTTGATTTTATCTAGCTTAGTAGCGATGATAATCGGTTGAAAGCCTTGGTATACAATCCAGTCGTACATACTCTTATCGTTCTCGGAAGGATCATGACGGATATCTAGAAGAAGAAACACGATTTTTAATTGCGTGGAAGACTTAAGATACCGCTCAATCATCATACCCCATTTTTCTTTCACTTTTTCTGCAACTTTAGCGTAACCATAACCCGGTAAATCTACATAATAAAGTTCATCATTTATGTTGTAAAAATTGATTGTTTGTGTCTTACCCGGCTGTCCTGAAGTTCTCGCTAAAGATTTCCGATTCATAAGAGCATTAATCAGGGATGATTTTCCCACGTTCGATTTCCCCGCAAATGCGATCTCCGGCTTTTCATTTATCGGCAGAACACTGGTTATTCCGCATACAGTCTCTAAAGTTGCATTTTTTATAATCATCTCATCTACCACTCACTTTCCTAAATCTTTTGCATTGCTCCCTCAATTAGGGTATCATTTTGTAATCCGTCTTATTCCATTCATTATAAAGAAGGGGATGCTGCAAAACATCCCCTTCTTTTATATGATAATTTTATGCTATTTCGTCTTTACTTTTCTTCGTTCCACGTTTCGCAATTGGCTTTCTTGTAATATTTTCTTCTGATAATACTACTTGAGGCTTTTCATTTCCAAGTACAGATTCTTTTGTTATAATGCATTTAATTGCTTTCGCGTCCGAAGGTATGTTATACATGGAGTCCATCATAACTGATTCCATAATAGCACGAAGTCCTCTTGCACCAATCTTTCTCTTATAGGATTGCTTCGCAATTTCCTCTAAAGCACCTTCATCAAATTCCAGTTCCACGCCATCAAGCTCAAAAAGTTTCTTATACTGCTTTGTTATAGCGTTCTTTGGCTCTGTAAGGATTCTTACCAATGCTTCTTCATCAAGCACATCAAGTGCAACCGGTACCGGTACCCGTCCGACAAACTCAGGAATAAGACCATATTTAATCAAATCCTGTGGCATTACCTGTCTGAATAGTTCTCCGACATTCGATTTATTCTTCTCACTGATTTCTGCATTAAAACCAATGGATTTTTGTCCGATTCGCGCTTCAATAATCTTCTCAAGTCCGTCGAAAGCTCCACCACAAATAAACAAGATGTTGGTGGTATCTATTTGGATAAATTCCTGATGAGGATGCTTTCTTCCACCCTGCGGTGGCACAGAAGCAACCGTACCCTCAAGGATCTTTAATAAAGCCTGTTGAACACCTTCACCGGATACATCTCTAGTAATTGAAGTATTTTCCGACTTTCTTGTTATTTTATCGATCTCATCAATATAGATGATACCAAATTCTGCACGTTCTATATCAAAGTCAGCTGCTTGAATAATTTTTAGAAGAATATTCTCTACATCTTCGCCAACATAACCCGCTTCCGTCAGAGCAGTTGCATCTGCTATTGCAAAGGGTACATTTAATAACTTAGCTAGTGTTTGAGCTAAATATGTCTTACCGGAACCGGTGGGACCTATCATGAGAATATTACTTTTTTGAAGCTCAACATCCAAATCCTTTTCAGCAAGCACTCTTTTGTAATGATTATAAACAGAGACAGCCAATACTTTCTTCGCTTCATCTTGTCCTACCACGTGTTGATCTAAAAAGCTTTTTATCTCTGCGGGTTTTAATAAATTAATATCCGTATTCATTACAGGCTCACCATCAAATTCTTCTTCGATAATTTCACTGCAAATCTCGATACACTCATCACATATATATACTCCCGGTCCAGCAATTAACTTTCTAACCTGATCTTGCGTCTTATTACAAAAGGAACATCTCAGCTGTTTTCTGTCATCAACTTTTCCTGCCAATGTCTAATCACCTCATTCTCTCTGTGATGTAAATCCGCCGGTAATTATCTGCTGGTTAATATTCCATCAATTAAACCATATTCACGGGCTTCATCCGCACTCATATAAAAGTCTCTCTCTGTGTCTACTTCAATGACCTCCAAAGGTTTACCTGTGTTCTTTGCTAAAATTTCATTTAATTTTTTTCTAGTCTTAATAATGTTATCTGCAACGATTTTAATGTCGGTTGCTTGGCCTTTCGCGCCACCGGAAGGTTGGTGAATCATAACCTCTGCATTCGGAAGAGCAAATCTCTTACCTTTTGCACCACCGGATAGTAAAAACGCTCCCATGCTTGCTGCCATACCGATACAAATTGTAGAAACATCACATTTAATATAATTCATGGTATCATAAATTGCCATACCAGCTGTTACTGATCCACCTGGGCTATTAATATAGAAATTAATATCCTTACCCGGATCCTCTGACTCTAAAAATAACATCTGCGCTACTATCACGCTGGCACTAACATCGTTTACATCTTCCGAAAGGAAAATAATTCTTTCCTTTAATAATCTGGAATAAATGTCGTAGCTTCTTTCACCGCGACTTGTTTGTTCAATGACATAAGGTACTAAACTCATACATTTATCCTCCTTTTATGTTTATCAATTCCAAGTTATCTCTTCTACAAGAACGAGGTCTTAATAATGTCTAAAAGAATTTTGAAAAAGCCAAAATTCTTGGAAAGAACTTCAAAATGAAATCCTTAGGAATTTCATTTTGCACTTCTTTCGGTTATTGTTTGTGATGCTGCTTTTCAGCATCAGGGTTGAACGTCTATAAAGAATTTTGAAAAGCCAAAATTCTTGGACTTATTATGCTTCCTTTGCCTGTGCTACAACAAAGTCCACTGCTTTTTGTACTGCTATATCAGCCTTAATCTGCTCTTTTTCTTTCTCGCCGATTAATTCCTTCAATTTATCTGCTTCCATTTGATACATGGTTGCCATCTCAGTAAGTTCTTTCTCTACCTCTTCTTCAGAAACTTCAATATTTTCAGCTTTTGCAACTGCTTCTAATACTAACCTACTTTGAATACGTTTTACAGCCTGAGGTTTTAAGCTTTCTACGAATTTCTTTCCATCCATTCCTGTAAACTGGAAGTACTGCTCGAGAGATAAACCTTGTTGCTGTATTCTCTGAGCAAAATCCTCTGCCATCTGATTTACCTGAGCATTTATCATTGGTTCAGGAATATCCATGGTTGCTCCATCAATGATTTTATCAACTACTTCATTTTCTTTTGCAGTTTTCAGATCCTTCTCTTTGCTTTCCTTAATTGTAGCCTTGATGTTCTCTTTATATTCAACTAAAGTATCAAACTCAGATACGTCCTGTGCGAAATCATCGTCTAGTTCAGGAAGTTCTTTCATTTTGATTTCTTTTACAGTAACCTTAAATAATGCAGGTTTACCAGCTAATTCTTTTGCTTGATATTCCTCAGGGAAGGTAACATTAACTTCTACAGCTTCTCCAATTGCTTTTCCAATTAATTGTTCTTCAAAGGTATCAATAAAGGAATGAGATCCGATTGTAAGCGCATAATCTTCTCCTTTGCCACCTTCAAAAGGAACACCATCTACAAAACCTTCAAAATCGATGCTGGTGATGTCGCCATCTTGAACGCTTCTATCATCAACTGTAATAGTTCTGGAATTTTGTTCCCGTTCTTTCTCTACCTGAGCCATGATTTCTTCTTCGGTTACAGTAGCTTCCTTCTTTTCTACTTCGATGCCTTTATAAGTTCCTAAAGTAATCTCCGGCTTTAAGGCTACTTCTGCAGTAAAGATAAAGTTTTGACCTTTTTCTACCTGAACTACATCAATGTCAGGTCGGGATACGATGTCTAAGCCACTTTCAAGAGCTGCTTTCTCATATGCCTCAGGAATTAATTCATTTGCAGCATCCTCATAAAAGATACTTGCTCCATACATTTTTTCAATGATAGCACGAGGTGCTTTACCTTTACGGAAGCCTTGTACATTGATTTTATCCCTAGTTTTAAGATATGCCTTCTGAAGCGCACCCTCAAATTCCTCAGCGGAAGCCTCTATTGTAAGCTTTGCCATATTTTTTTCTAATTTTTCAACTTGTAAACTCATTTTTCTATTCCTCCTGGTTTTCTAAGGAGGAATTTATCCTCCTGGTTTTCTATGAAGGAAATAATCCTCCTAGTTAATAAGAAAGTATTTTATTCTCCCTTATTTATGTACTTTACTTTTTGCTATTTATTTGCATTCCTATACGTCGAATTCATGAAAGTACATGATGCCTACTTGTGTAGACATTTTGACATTAGTATATTATAACATACCATTTCTGTAAATACTACATTTTATTTTTCTTACAAGTATCACTAAAATATTGTATTTAACTGTGAATAATGTGACCTTGGTCCTTCATTACTTTAATCACTCGATCCACCTGTGTCTTACATAGCTCCTCCGTTTTTGCTTCTACCATGACTCTGATTAACGGCTCTGTTCCACTCTCACGAACTAAAATACGGCCATCTTCTCCCAATTCCTTCTCGACTAATGCAACAGCCTCTGTAACTGCCTTATCCTCTTTCACCGCTTTCTTGTTATGAACCTTAACATTAACCAAAAGTTGCGGGAAGATGATAATCTCCTTATGGAGTTCTGACAGGGAAGCTTTACTCTCTAACATAACCTCCATTAATTTTAATGAGGTTAATACACCGTCACCGGTCGTTGCGTGCTTGCTGAAAATGATGTGGCCGGATTGTTCTCCACCAATGGAATGGCCGTTGGTCATCATATTTTCATAAACATATTTATCCCCAACTGCGGTTTTTTCATAACAAATCCCTTTATTATCCAACGCATGATAGAGCCCTAGATTGGACATAACTGTTGTAACAATCGTATTATTTGCCAAATCATTTCGATTTTTCATATAAACGCCACATAAATACAGAATCAAATCTCCATCTATAATATTGCCCTTATCATCGACTGCCAAACATCGATCCGCATCTCCGTCATAAGCAAAGCCAACATCTAAATTATTATCCACCACAAATTTCTGTAATTCGGTCATATTGGTCGACCCGCACTCACGGTTAATATTCGTACCGTCAGGATCACTGTTAATTACAAATGTTTTTGCTCCCAGTGCATCAAATACACCTTTAGCAACGGTAGTTGCTGCTCCATTGGCTAAATCCAACCCCACTCTTTTGTCCTTGAAAGATCTGGTTGCCAAGGAAATCAAATATCCGATATAGCGATTTCTTCCGATCGCATAATCAACTGTTCTTCCGATATTCTCTTTTGTAGCCAAAGGTAAATTATCCTGATCACTGTCTATGTATGCTTCAATTAGTTCCTCAACTTCCGCTTCCAGCTTATAACCATTTCCATTAATTACTTTTATTCCATTATCATAATAAGGATTATGGCTAGCAGAAATCATTATTCCGCAATCAAATCCTTCACTGCGTACCACATAAGAAATGCTTGGCGTAGGAGTTACATGAAGTAAATAAACATCTGCTCCACTTGCTGTGAGACCTGCCACCAAGGAATATTCAAACATATAGCTAGACCTTCTGGTGTCCTTTCCTATTACAATATTTGCTTTATGATCTTTACCATAATAGTTACCCAGAAACCTTCCCACTTTATACGCATGCATTACTGTCAAATTAACATTTGCTTCTCCTCGAAATCCATCCGTTCCAAAATATTTTCCCATTGTTTTATATCCTTTCCTAAATATATATAAGTATATGCTGTTTTAAATACAGCTCATGTATTTATTCCTTTGTATAAAAATATTAAAAAGCATTTTTATTTTAACATAGTTAGATTAATTATGGAAATAAAAATTTAAAGAAAAAAACATCACTGATTTAAGTCGGTGATGCTGACCCAAATCAGTGATGTTTTGAATCCCTTGTAAAATCAAGGTCTTCTTTTAATTCAATAAGTGATTACTGTTGGCCTGACATAGATTGTTCCTGTTGTCTAATCATACGTTTAACCATTTCTCCACCTACGGAACCGTTCTGTTTGCTTGTTAAATCGCCGTTATATCCTGCTTTTAACGGAACACCGATTTCGTTAGCGATTTCCATTTTGAAACGGTCGAGAGCTTCTCTTGCTTGAGGAACTTCTGCTCTGTTTGATCCAGTACTATTATTGTTACTTGCCATATTAAATTTCACCTCCGTTTTTATTTTTATCAAAGCAACTAAGTTACAAAATCAACTATTTGTAGGTTCAGCGGCTACTAAACTAAGTATGATCACCGCGCGTGATTTCGTTTCTGTATTGCTTGTAATCTTATTGTTGACAGCAGAGTGAATTATTATTATGGTAATTTTTGTTTACTAAGCCACAGTTTAGTTAAAACGACAGATGTTAGCAGAAAAAGCCTAATTATTTATTAAAAAAGTATTTTTATACCACTTATTCCTCATTTTATTACTCTTTTAACTACAAAAAAACAACTACATTTCATATATATCCGTTTCAGAATACCGTAAAACCAGTTCCTCAACACTAGTATCGGATTAACGGCAAAAAAATAATCAAATAAATAATTATTCAGTCAATATTATTGCGTAGATCGCAACCACATACATGAATATTAATGTCAGATAGGTCTTTATTAACTTTACTTGTAATAAGGTTTGCGTTATACTATTTTGGAATACTCAAGTAGTACTTCTATGATACATATCATAATACAAAGAAAATAAAATTAATCAATACATACACATATAATATAGAAGAAGATCTCATCAGGAGACGAAACATATATTATGACACGAGAGAGTTCTTTGTAGTATTATAATTAGCTATGCGATAGCAGGAGCGAAAACCTTAGTTCCTATAATCAAGTATTTTAAGAATTTTTTGTGAGGAAAGAGAGGAATCATAATGAAAGTAGTTGTATTAGCAGGAGGAACCAGTACAGAAAGAGACGTATCTTTATCCACTGGAACAATGATTTATAAGGCTTTAAAAAGTAAAGGACATCAAGTTATTATACTGGATGTATACTTAGGATATGAAGGTGATATTAACAATATCTTTGAAATAGATAAGGACTGGACAGCCAACATAGGTGCCATTAAAGAGGATAATCCAGATATCAGCCAAATAAAAACGTTAAGAAAAGATAACCCGGACTGTTTCTTCGGTCCGAATGTAATTGATCTTTGCAGCAAATCGGACATTGTATTTATAGCATTACATGGGGAAAATGGAGAAGATGGTAAGATTCAAGCCGCATTTGACCTTATGGGAATAAAGTATACCGGAACTGACTATACGAGTAGTGCATTGGCTATGGACAAAGCCATTTCAAAGGAGTTATTTTCCTATTATAAAATACCTACGCCCAGTGGTATTCATGTAAAAAAAGGCGAGGAATATGTTTGGAATTTATATCCATGTGTAGTTAAAGTTTGCAATGGCGGCTCAAGTGTAGGTGTATCAATTGCAAATTCTTGTAGTGAGATGGAACACGCGCTTGAGAATGCATTTTCATATGGAAATGAAGTCATCATTGAACAATATATCAGAGGTAGGGAATTTTCGGTTGGAGTAATCGATGGAACTTCATTGCCGATCATCGAGATTGCTCCTTTGATCAGTTTCTACGATTACAAGAATAAGTATCAAGCGGGAAGTACGATAGAAACCTGTCCTGCTGATTTAAATGAAGATATTACGGCACAGATGCAAAAAATTGCGGAAGATGTATACAAAGCGTTACGTATTAAGACCTATGCCCGTATGGATTTTATGTTAAATGACAAAAACGAAGTCTTTTGCCTCGAAGCGAATACCCTTCCGGGAATGACTCCTATGTCACTACTCCCTCAGGAGGCGAGGGCAATCGGAATGGATTTTGCTACTTTGTGTGAAAAGATAATTGAAATATCAATCAAGAAATACACTATTAATTAAGTTGGAGGGCTAATCATGAAGAATATGACATTAACTCAGATAGCCGATGCGTGCAACGGACAACTTTATGAAGTAGCTGACTACACCGGAAGAGAAGTTGCAGGCGTAGTTGTGGATTCCAGATTGGTGGATAAGGACTACCTTTTTATTGCAACTGTAGGTGAGCGTGTAGATGGCCACAATTTTATAAATGATGTATATGATCAAGGTGCGATGGCAGTAGTGTGTGAAAAAGCCCCAATCGATCCAAAAGGTCCCTACATACTAGTGGAGAACAGTTTTGCAGCACTAAAAAGTATTGCCAAGTGGTATCGCCAGCAACTTGATATAAAGGTGGTTGGTATTACTGGCAGTGTAGGTAAGACTAGCACCAAAGAGTTTATCAGTAGCGTTCTTGCCAGAAAATATAACACACTAAAAACAGAAGGTAATTTTAATAATGAAGTAGGATTGCCGCTCACGGTTTTAAAACTGCGTGATTATCATGAAGTAGCTGTTCTTGAAATGGGCATCAGTGATTTCGGAGAGATGCATCGGTTAAGCGAAATTGCAAAGCCGGATATCTGTGTGATAACTAATATTGGTCAGTGCCACTTGGAGAATCTGGGAACAAGACTTGGCATATTGAAAGCGAAAACAGAAATATTCGATTTTATGAGTGAAACAGGAAGCGTATGTATCAATGGCGATGACGATATGTTAGCTACCCTTGATGAAATAAGAGGATCTAAGCCGATTCGCTTCGGTATGAGCTCCGGTAATGATATTTATGCAACCAATATAATAACCCATGGATTATTTGGCAGTACCTGCGAGATACACGTAAAAGATACTGTATTTGAGGCAAACATTCCTCTACCGGGCGAGCATATGGTTCTCAATGCGATGGCTGCAACTTCGGTAGGGACCTTACTCAATATATCCTGTGAAGAGATTGCAGCAGGAATTAATTCAGTACAGTCCTTAGGTGGAAGAAGTAATATTATTAGACAAGATAAATGGACAATTATTGATGACTGCTATAATGCCAACCCCGTATCCATGAAGGCAGCGATTGACCTTTTAAACATGGCTGATACAAAAAAAATAGCAATCCTAGGTGACATGGGTGAACTTGGAGATGCAAAGATAGCTTTGCATGAAGAAATAGGTGAATATGCAGCTGCAACTGATGTGGATGTCTTAGTATGTGTAGGTGTGCTTTCCTTAAATATGTACAAGGGCGCCTCCGAAGTTTTAAAACGTAAGCAGGATGATTTCACAATCCAGTCTCCTCCGCAAAAATTATTATATTTTGAAACACGTGATGCACTGATAGCGGAACTTCCAACCTTAGGAATAAAGGATACTACGATTTTGGTAAAAGCGTCCCACAGTATGGGATTTGAGAATATAGTGAAAGCCCTATTACAATAAGCAAGTAAAGCCCTTCTCTCGTGATAAGCTTCCCTTGCATAATAAGATCTCCTATTATTGAACTTATGATATTATTGTTCAATAATAGGGGATTTTAAAACATACTACTTCCTCACCTATCCACATATACATATAAAAAGTCGAACGTTTGGGACGCTGTTATATGATCGATCTACTAAAAACCTTCAACAATTTTCTATGGGGAATTCCCTTACCTGCATTATTGTTTGGAACACATATCTATTTTACCGTCCATCTTAAGGGCGTGCAAAAACATATTGGAAAAGCTGTAAAATTATCAGTAACGCCGGACGCTTCTGAGGATGGTGACTTAAGTGGTTTTGCTGCCCTTACCGCTACTCTCGCCGCTACAATAGGCACGGGAAATATTGTAGGTATTTCTACAGCAGTTGCTCTTGGTGGTCCCGGAGCAATCTTTTGGTGTTGGCTCACTGGACTTCTCGGCATGGCTACCTCGTATGCAGAATGTTTTCTTGGTGTGTTATATCGCAGAAAAACTAAGGATGGAACTTATCTAGGTGGTCCAATGTATGCCTTGGAATATGGTTTGCATAAAAAATGGCTTGCAATTCTATTCTGCATTTTTACTCTCATGGCATCCTATGGTGTTGGTTGCTCCACACAAGCCCGGGCTGTTACCGAGACGGTTAAGACCTTATGGGGTTTCCCTGAATATGCAGTTGGAATTACATTAGCAATCCTTGTTGGCCTGGTAATTGTTGGTGGTATAAAATCCATAGGTAAAATCTGCAGTAAATTAGTGCCTGCGATGGGAATCTTTTATATTGTAGGCTGCATTGCTATCCTTATTATTAATCTCCCATATTTAATTCCAGCCATCAGTCTTATAATGAAATCAGCCTTTCTTCCTAATCACCTTCCTGCTGCTGTAGCCGGAGGATTTATCGGAAGTACGCTGCGTTCTGCTGCCAGATACGGCATTGCACGTGGTCTCTTCACTAACGAAGCAGGTCTTGGTTCTGCAGCCATCGCAGCCGCTGGAGCAAAAACTTCGCACCCTTCCAGACAAGCGTTAATATCGATGAGTGCTACCTTTTGGGATACTGTTGTAATGTGTGCTATCACTGGTCTGGTAATCGTTACGAATCTTCTTAAAAATCCTGCCTCCGCAAAAGGCTATTCTTTTGCAGAGTTGACTACAGCCGCCTTTGATGCAATTCCGTTCGGAAACATATTTCTAGGACTTTCCTTAATTGCCTTTGCCGTAGCTACCCTTATTGGCTGGTCATACTTCGGTGAAAAGGCAGTAGAATACCTATTCGGAAAATCCGGAATAAGTACCTACCGCCTTTGTTATATTCTCATGATATTTATTGGTTCCATCCTGTCTTTGGAGCTCGTTTGGGAGATGACCGATTTGGTAAATGCTTTTATGGCATTGCCGAATTTAATCTGCCTTTTCTTTCTACGAAAGCAAATCCTACCTTATAGGCAATAATGTTGGTATTGAATCGACTTGGCAATTTTTTCTGCTTCCGCTTCTCCTTTTAAACTTCTGATTAAGGATAACGAGAAATCAATTGCAGTACCCATGCCTTTTGAAGTTGTGATATTACCATCCGTTACTACGGCAGTGTTGACGACCTGTGCTCCAAGTAGTGCATCTTCATTACCTGGATAACAGGTCACCTGTTTATCTTTTAGCAAACCCTTTATTCCCAGAACACGCGGTGCGGCGCAAATCGCTGCCAGTTGTTTTCCCTTTGCGTAAAACTCCTTAAGCAGCTGATCCAGGCCTTTGTGCTCCAATAGATTGTTTGTACCGGGCATTCCTCCAGGCAAAACCAACATATCTGCATCTGTGTAGTCTACCTCTTCAAATAAAACATCTGCAAGCGAAGTTATTTGATGTGATCCTGTAACATTACGATTACCGGTTATGGATACCATCGTGATCTCTATATTAGCTCTCCGTAATAGATCAACTACCGTTAGTCCTTCAATTTCTTCATACCCATCTGCTAAGAAAATATATACCTTTGCCATTTAGATACTCCCTTTCGTACTTTATTATAACCATTATATAGTTATTCCGCAGCCAAATCAATACAGATTCTATGATTTATCGACGCATCCTTATTCAATCATTAAATTAGTAACCCCGACATTTTTCAGTGTAAGCATCGGTTTACAGCACCCAGAATTTTTCTCATGTCTAACCGGGCAAACAGACAGAAGATAATAATCATCATATGGGACTTCAAATTGGAAACACCCACAACAATTAATAATTATGCAATGCAACAAGGTTCTTCTTTCTCCACAGCTTCTATATAGTCTTACTTCCCATTCGTGATTGCAGTTGCAACTGCAACCCCAAATACATCCAAAGATTGTTCCAGGCGTGATCAAACATTCTTGACAAACTTCCTGTTCAGGGCAAGGAATTGGAATCGGGATCGGAATTGGTTGAATCTCGATAATTGTCTCTGGCTGAGGGCAAGCTGGACAAGGCGCCGGTATCGGGCATGGTACTGGCATCGGACATGGCACTGGTGTCGGGCATGGTGCAGGTGTCGGGCATGGTGCAGGTGTCGGGCATGGTACTGGTGTCGGGCATGGTGCCGGCATCGGTTGCGGTGTCGGTACCGGTGGCGGTGTCGGTCGTGGTGTCGGTTGCGGTGTAGGTACTGGCGGCGGTGTCGGTCGTGGTGCTGGTGGCGGTGTTGGTCGTGGTGTCGGTTGCGGTACTGGTGTCGGTGCTGGTGGCGGCGTCGGTACTGGCATCGGTGTCGGTGCTGGTGGCGGTGTCGGTGCTGGCGGCGGTGTCGGTACTGGCATCGGTGCTGGTGGAGGTGTTGGTGCCGGCATCGGTGGTGCAGGAGAAATCTCTGCACATTGTACACCACCTACAAACGGATATAAATGAAATTCAAAACCACTAGTTGCTGCAACTGCTAAAGATCTAAGAGCAGCATTTCCACTCACTGTTCCACCCGTTTGATGAGCATGATACATTGCTTGTGGTGCTAAAATACTTCCCCAAATTGCTGCTGGTACTTCCATATAAATATTTGTAGCATCTTCAAAAACATATAAAGTCCGATTAGCAAGATTTTCGCTACCCCAAAGGCCATATTGCAGATGAGCATTATTTCCTGTTCGTAATTTTACAATAGCCAGACTTCCTTCGGGGATTTCAAATCGGATTTCTTTATTTAATAATCCGTTTGGTCGTACGTCAATTAAAAATACATTTTGAACCGGATCATTACCTCTAAGAATCCATTCATGAAAATGATCTGTTACTGTACCATTTGGCTGCAAATCAGAAATACAATCATGATAGTAGCCTATGCTATCTTCCGCATCTTCGAAAAACTGTCTTAGATCTGCGCCTATCCTGTTAGCTGGGATATATCTGGGAACATCATAGCTAGACACTGCATAATGAGTGTTACGGTCACTGAGCCTCCAGTACCTGCTACCACCGTTCGCCTGATATAAAGCCATTAATTCTTGTTCCTGGCCTGCGGAGCCATCTTTCCCTATCATATAGGTACTGCCGCTAGCAGCACGGAAATTCCCTCCGGCAACAACATGACCGATCACTACGAGCGGTCCCTGCATTGCAACGTTTCCTCCAACTAAAAATCGTACAAAATCAGGACTATATCCTGTTCCCTTAAGTTTACCGTCATTTCCATAGCCAAGACTCAGTCCTCTCGAGCTGACAAAATTACCTCCTACTGCCATAGCTCCTTTTGTATCTACAATATTATTTGCATCACCAAATATGATTGCATTAAAGTAGGAAGCGATACCAAAGGGTTGGCCAACAACATCATACCAATTAATGTCATCGTAGGGCACTCCAGCATAGGTTACCGCTTCATTATCGTAATTGTTATACATAGAAACCTCCTTGAAAACACAAAGAAATCCAATATTCCTATATTCTCATTACAGTTTATTCATTTATAAAATAATCGTGCAACTTATTGCCATTATTCCAGAATTTGCCTTGGGTCATATTACTGGTTTACAAGAAAATGCTAAAAGTGATAAAATAATCTATGGTAGATTGTATGGACCACTCCGGAAATGTCGCCGAATGCTGCTAACGCAATTATGTCAGGAGGTGTATTTATTGAGAGAACTTGATTCCTTCGTTCATGAGGCGAAGGGTAATTCGTTACTCCTAGAGAATTTAATAAAGCAATATGAATTTTACATACTGAAATGTGCTACAAAAGCATGCCACCGTTATATCACGAAAAGTGATGATGAGTGGTCTATTTCCTTACTGGCTTTTACACAAGCTGTAGAAACTTATGCTTTTGATAAAGGAAGTTTTTTACCGTTTGCTGAATTGGTGATTCGCAGACGGCTTATTGATTATGCAAAAAGCCAAGGAAAATATAATTTTGAGGTTTTTGTTGATCCTATTGTGTTCGATGTTGAACCTGAGGAGGATGTGGGAGATGTTTCAATCCGAATGGCCGTGGCGGAACAGGTTTCTAAACAAGACAAAGGCGATCTGAAATTAGAAATAGAGGATGTCAATGTTCGTTTTTCCGACTACGGTTTTTCTTTCTTTGAGCTTACTGATTGCTCCCCGCATGCCGCTAAAACAAAGAAGGCCTGTGCGAAAGCAGTTAATTATATGTTACAAAATCCTATACTAATCAGTGATTTACGAAATAGCAAACAGCTCCCCTTAAAAATAATTGAAAAAAATACACATATACCCCGAAAAATATTAGAACGACACCGAAAATATATAATAGCAGCGATAGAAATACTTTCCGGAGGGTATCCATATCTCGCAGAATACTTGCGATACATTAGAGAGGAGAAGGAAGAATGAAAGCAGTTGTAGTAGAATTAAAGAATGAATTAGCTGCTGTCCTTTCTGAAGATGGTTGCATAGTAACTGTTAAAAACAATTATTATGAGGTAGGGCAGGAGATTCAAATGAAAAACCCGAAGATTAGTTACAGAAAGAAATTAACCGCTTTTGCCGCAGCAGCTGCAGCTATTGTAGTATTAAGTGCAGGAACCTGGGCATACGCAAGTCCATATACTTATGTTAGCCTAGATGTTAATCCATCCATAGAATTTACCGTAAACCGTTTCGACCGGGTACTTAAAGTTAAAGCCATCAATGATGACGGGGAAGAGATTTTAAATGAAATTTCTCTCAAAGATTTAGAAAATCACACAATTGAAGATGCTATAACAAAAACGGTAGAACAAATATCCGAAGCAGGTTATTTTAATGGTGATACCCAAGGTGGTATTGTAATAGCAACCTCTGCTAAAAACGAGGTTAAGGCCGAGGAATTAGCACAGGGATTACAGCAATCCGTCGATAATGAAGTTACTGAAAATGGCGATGATGTAGAGGTCGAAGTATTTAGTGTCGGTGTGGAACGTGTAGAAGAAGCCAGAGCATTAGGTGTTACACCTGGTAAACTTAATTTGGTTGAGAAACTGCAAGCCTCTGCTGCTGATCCTTCCACTATTAATTTAGAAGAATGGTTAAAGAAACCCGTAAAAGATATCATGAAAGCAACTAAGGATAACAAAAATTTATCTAATGATACGGAACCCACAATTACAATGGATCAAAAAGAACAACAAAAGAATCAACTAGAAGAGTCAAGTAAAAAACAAGAACATCAAAAAGTAAATGATAAGGCAAAAAATGATAAAAAAAACGCTACTGGTAAAGTAGGATCTACAGAAGATAATCACAAGACTGATGAGGATAAATTGATTGATAGGGATAAAGAATCAAATAAAAATCAGAAGTCATACAATGATAAATCTTCCGATAAAACGAAGGACGAAACAAAACGATCTGCTGAAAAGGCAAAAAATGATAACAAAAATACTAAAGATAATGCTCAAAAGGCAAATAATCATACGCAAAACACAAAAGATGATTCAAAAATGTCAAGCAATGATACCGATAAGGAATCACAAAATTCAAAAGGCAATACTAAGAATTCAACTGATAATACCAATGACGATCGAACATCGAACACCAAGGATAGATCTACCTCAGGTTCTGATCATACTAGCAGGAAAAACTAGTAGAAATAGTTCTAACTGCAGCGGTAACAAATATGCTAATTCCTAATTTCAGATAGATTATCCACCCCAACAACTTTGGATAATCCCCCACACGCTAAAAGCCACTGTCAGATTCCTTCCCGGGGATCAGACAGTGGCTTTTTGTATTAATTCTATCGTATGTTATCGCCCATGAGACAGGAAGGATTCTAATCTTGCGATATGATCCTTCTTCCCTACTACAACCATTACATCGTTTTCATATAAAACCAAATCAGCAGTAATATCCGTTGTAGTTTTATTTTCATGTTCCAATGCAATAATATTGAGTTTGTATTTTTTCCGAATATTTGCCTGTAGAACGGTCTGTCCTGATATCCTACCTGTCAGCCTTAGCTCTGATATCGTAATATCATCGTTTAGTGAAATATAATCCATTACCTTTGAGGATAGTAGACGATTTGCCAGTCGAAGGGCCATATCATGCTCCGGATATATTACTTCAGCTCCGATTTTTTCTAATATTTTTCCTTGTTCCAAACTAATAGCCTTCGCAATAACTCTAGGCACACCCATACTGATTACATTTAATGTGGTTAAAATACTAACATCAATTTTTTCGCCAATACAAATAATGACTGTATCACAATTACGTATTCCGGCTTCTTCCATAGCTTCCTTTGTAAGTTCACCAACTACAAATGCATTATCTGTCAAATGGCGAATTTGTTTAATCTTACTTTCACTGCTATCAAGCACCAGCACCTCTCTTTTCGCCTCAGCGAGGGTAGTCGCAAGCGAAGATCCAAAGCGTCCCAGTCCGATGATACCAAATTCTATCGTTGGCTTATGTTTTATCAATATAAACCCTCCTAACTATTATTAAGTTTTTTAGTTTATTCCGCTTCTTTACCGATATATAGCTTCACCTTGTCAATTCGTTTATTTTTTATACTTTCTAGTTTAAATACCAGGTTATCAATTTCTATTGTCCTATCATCATTTTCCTGAGGAATAGATCCCATATGATCAATTAGGAAACCTGATATCGTATCATAATTTTCCGAATATAAATCTAAATCCAGTTTGTTATTCAGTTCATCGATGGTTGTCATACCATCGATCAGATAAGTTGAATCATCAAGTTTTTTGACCTTAAATAGAATTGGATCATATTCATCCTCGATATCACCCATAACTTCTTCCACCAAATCTTCCATGGTAACTATTCCGGCAAATCCGCCATATTCATCAATAAGTACTGCAATCTGCTTTTTTGATAACTGAAGTTCACGGAATAAGTCTTTAATAATCTTACTTTCCGGAACCAAATATGGCTTTTTCATGATGCTTCTTACATCAACATTCTTATAGCCATGCTTTACTGCCTCTTTAAGAAAATCCTTAATATAAAGCATACCTATTATATTATCAATATCCTCTTCATATACCGGTATTCTCGTATATTTGGTCATCATCAGTTCTTCCAGATATTCTTCCTTCGGCTCAGCGATATCAATTGAAAATACATTAATTCTTGGTGTCATAATCTCTTTTGAAATCTTTTCATCAAATTCCATGATGGAATTAATCATTTCTTTTTCCTTCTTATTTAGTACACCATGGGCTTGTCCTTCATTAACGAGTGATATCAGCTCTTCCCTTGATAGTATCTCCTCCGTATTTCCTTCCTTCATTCCAAAAGGTATCGTAAAGAGATTCGTAGAAAAGGTTAACAGCTTGATAAAAGGAGCAGCAATTTTAGCAACTGTTTTAATCGGTTGCACGCAAAACATACTGATGGCTTCCGGTTTCTGAAGTGCAACCTTCTTGGGGACAAGTTCACCAAATACCAAGGTAAAATAAGATAGAATTAAAGTTACTGAAATTAAAGAAATCTGGCTACCATAAGGAATATTCTTTCCCGAAAGCCATATACCCAAGGGTCTGGAAAGGCCTGATGCTGCTGACGCACTGGAGAAAAAGCCTGCTAATGTAATAGCGACCTGAATTGTTGATAAGAATTTCGTCGGTTCCTCTAAAAATTTATGAACAAGTTTTGCGCTTTTTTTCCCTTCCTCTGCTAATCTTCTAATTTTGCTCTTATTCACAGAAACCATTGCCATTTCCGCACAAGCAAAAAATGCATTTACCATAGTAAGTATCGCTAATATAATAATCTGACCAATAATTTTTTCCGTGTCAGGGTTCATCTTTCATTCCTCCGCATAAATCCGGCTTTCGATAACGAAATTCCATAGATTTTAATACTATAATTGTAATTTCTCCAAATAATACTGATATTAGTATATCATATTTGTTCCATAATTTCCAAGTATTTATCTGAATTTAAGATTTAACATCCTATTAGAAGTAACTCTTAATCCAATTCTCATGTTCATAGAACTCTACCTTTCCTTAATAAAAGAAAAGCCATGTGCATCATTTCACATGGCTTAATACTATGCTGATAATTATATTTTTGATAAAAATGCTTCTAACTTTTTAATGTTATCTCTCTGTCCAATCACTACAATGTTGTCATCCTTATTTAGTACACACTCCGGAGCGATCTCCGTAGTAGTCTCTCCATTATGTTCTAATGCAATAATATTAAGATTGTATTTTTGACGGAAATTAGCTTGTTGAACTGTCTGATTTGTAATTTTAGAGGTAAGTCTTAATTCAGTAATTGCAATATCACCTCTCAACTCAATTGTTTCCATTATACTGGAGTTTATTAATTTATTTGCAAGTCGGATTGCCATATCGTTCTCGGGATAGATAACCTCAGCTCCTATTTTCTCAAGGATCAAACCCTGTTCATAGCTCATTGCTCTCGCGATTACTCTGGGTACACCCATGCTAATAACATTCAGTGTTGTTAATACGCTGATATCAATACTGTCTCCAATACAGATGACAACCGTACCACAATTTTGGATGCCGGAATCTTCTAACGTTTCCTTGTCGAGTTCACCTACAACAAAAGCACTTTCCGTAAAGTTTCTAACCTGCTTTACTCTACTTTCAAGTGTATCGATCGCCAATGCCTCTTTACCGGCTGCTGCAAGTGTCTTGGTAAGTGCATATCCAAAACGGCCAAGGCCAATAATTCCAAATTCTATAATTGATTTATGATGTAACATAAAATCCCCCTTGATTACTTCGTAGTATTCTTAATTCCTAATTGAAATATTTATCCGATGGTAAGCGTTTCTTCGGAATACCTCACATTTGTTCTTGGCTTAAAGGACCAAAGTGATGCGATTGTAAGTGGACCAACTCGTCCAATATACATCGTAATAATAATAACAAATTCACTGGCAGGCTTTAGTTCTGGGGTAATACCCGTTGATAGACCTACTGTACCAAAACCTGATACTACTTCAAACAGTAATTGCATGAAGGTGTATTGTGGTTCCAAGACACACAAGAGGAATGTACTAAAGCATACCAATAATGCAGCTAGAAATACAAGTACAAATGCTTTGGATATTACTTCGGTTGGAATTCTTCTCTTAAAACCATAGCAATGCTTGTTTGTGGAAGCACTATATGCACTCTTTGCAAGAGTAAATGCTGTTGTTGTCTTTATACCACCGCCGGTGGAACCTGGAGAAGCACCAATGAACATTAGTAAAATCAGTATAAAAAGTCCAGCACTTGTGAAGTTTCCTACCGGATATGTTGAAAAACCGGCTGTTCTGGCAGAAGTGCTGAAGAAGAAAGCACCCATCCAACTTATTTCTTCCGTAAATTTCAACAGGATAGTTCCTATTACTAAAAGTAATGCTGTCATTGTAATAACAACTTTTGTATGCAGACTGAATTTCTTAAACGAATGTTTATGAATGATCTCTTTAATTACTACAAAACCCAAACCGCCAAATATAATTAAACCACAGGTTGTTAAGTTCAACAATACATTTGATTGATAATCAAGTAAATTCTTGAAGCCGCCCAAATTATCAAAACCTGCATTATTAAAGGATGCTACAGTATGAAACAAGCTTATCCCAATTGCTTTTACTGTCGGGTACTCTTTGGAGAAAACAATAAAACTTAAAATAGCACCTACACCTTCAAAACATAAGGTCATAAGCAAAATAGACTTAATTAATTTTACAACACCTTTCAGTGAGTCAAGATTCAATGCCTCTTTAACAAGAATTCGGTCTTTAAAATCAACCTTCTTTCTTGCAAGTAAAATGAAACCAACACCAACAGATGTTACACCAAGACCACCTATCTGAATTAATACAGCTACGATTGTTTGGCCAAATACGTTATATGTATCTGCAGTATCTACTACTGTTAATCCCGTTACGCAAACAGCACTGGTTGATGTAAATAAAGCATCGATAAATGCTACATCAATTCCCTCATTATGCGTGAAAGGGAGAAACAAAATGAGCGTACCAAGTAATATTACAGTCATAAAACCGAGTGCAATATAACGTCCAGGGCTCATTTTTTTAAAAATGTTCATAAGTAATCCTCAATCCTTTTTGTCAATTTTAATCGCAATTTTATAGTTGTTAATAATACAAAATCAATAACATTATTATTCTACCACTAATATTATAAATATTGTATAAAGAAAATCATTTTGATATAAATTTTGTGTTAATATTTTTCTCTTATATAAACTAATGATACAGTATATAGTAATATGAAATAACGCATTAAATATACTCCTAAGTTACGAAAAACAGCCGGAACATAAGTTCCGGCTGTTTTTCAAAGTTGTTTTTTAATCTAAAGACTTCCTGCAGTATATTCCAATTGACTGATAATTCTCTTATCACAGCCAAAGCTTCCAATTGGATTGGGTTTTTTGGAATATTGTCCATGGAAATCACTTCCACCAGTTAGAATTAAATTATAATTTTTGGCAAGTTCTACAATTTTTTCTCTGCTTGCATCCCCATTACGAGGATGATCATATTCAAGTCCATGAATTCTACCCTCTTTTGCCAATTCCTCTGCTAATTCAAAAGAATCAAATTGTTCGGGATGAGCTATAACCACCACTGCCTTTACGTCTGCCATAACCGTAAGTAATTCCTCTACACTTGGATAATTACTCGGTACATAGCAACTACCTCTTTTCGAAATAAGATCATCCATTAAATCACCAATTGCAATATTAGTGTAACCCAAATCACACAGCGACTGCATAATATGCGATTCGTATATCGATTGACTATTTTTTGAATATCTTTCGATATGCTCCAATTCCAAAAGTGGATACTGATATTGGATTTTTTTAATCATCTCTAATTTCTGAATTTTTCGGTTGTTTAACGTTCCCTGCAAAAAATCCTGCAATCGCTTTTTATTTTGAGGATAATAACATAAAATATGCACCGGTCTGCTTCTCTTACAATCGATAACCGTAGTCTCAACTGCAGGTATAACATTTATGCCTATGGTTTTTCCTTCTTCTACTGCCTCATCCACGCCGCTCATGGTATCATGATCGCTGATAGCAACACTTTTTAATCCACTTCTTTTTGCATAATAAATAACATCACGCACTGACATAGATCCATCTGAATTCAAAGTATGTATATGCAAATCACAATCCATAGTCAGTCTCCTTTATCATTTCTTTATAAGTAATCAATCTTTATTAAAAAGTTTATCCGTTCTTCCTTCATATGGATTCTTAATCATTAATGGCTTCAAGAAATTAGCTACCTTTTCCACTCCGTCCATTCTACTCATCGTAACATCTTCATGCTCATAACTCAAGGAACCAGTATAACCAACCATGGATAATTCCGTTATTACGCGTTTCCAATCGACTTGTCCCCATCCCGGAATTCTAAAGCGGTAGGTATGATTTAAGGCAGACATGTCGCCATGCATAAGAGTTCCTCCTGTAGGAAGATTATGGGCTGCTAATTCTGCATCTTTTGCGTGTACATGGAATATTCTATCTTTTAATCTATCGATCACGATTGCTGGGTCAATCATTAAATACATTGTATTAGCAGGGTCAAAATTATAACCTAGTGCCGGATGATAGTTAACTAATTCTAACGCTCTTTCCGCAGTGTGTATATCATAGATAAAACTATTGGGATGAATCTCTATTGCAAACTTTACGCCATATTCATGAAATTTATCTAATATCGGAGTAAAACGTTCTACAAACTGTTGCTCATATTCCTTCCAACCCTCTCCATAAGGGAAGAAAAAGAATCTACCCCAATTTTCAACACCTGGATACCCCACTACAATCGGAACTTCAAGCGCATTTGCTGCTTGGGCTGTTCGAATAAGGCTCTCCGTCCCATGTTTGATTTTTTCTTCAGGAGTACCCTTGTAAATAAAATCTGTATCTTTACCGGTAGGTCCCATAATTAAAAAGGAATCGGCATGGTTACTTAAGGCCTGAATTTTCATATTATAATTTGAAACCATCTTTTTAATCGTGCTTGCATTATTGCCTTTAATAACATCCTTTGTCTCCAGTTGCCCATTACCCTCATAAGCCGGTATTTCCAAAGTCTCATATCCATAGCCAGAAACCAATTTCACAACTTCTTCCAACGGCTTCTCACTGAAATTTGCTGTAAAGAATCCTAAATTCATTTTAATTCCTCCTAATATATTTAATTTATTATAAGATTAAAATTTTGTCAAATTTTCTATCACTTAATTATTATATTCTGGTTAGTACCCAAAACAAGATTATCAGGTTCTTTTATTGACCTTTTAAAAGATTACTGATATTATTACTATAACTATAATAAAAGGTCATAGGAGTATAAAAATGTACAGTGTCGAACGGAAAACACAGATATTGAATTTATTAGAACAACACGGGAGCATAAATGTTGCTCACTTATCAAATTATTTTGAAGCTTCTAAAGAAACAATTCGTCGGGACCTCCGTGAACTTGAACAAGATGGACTATTAGTTAGAACTCATGGTGGAGCTATCCCTATGGAAACAAAACATATAAGCCAATCCGGCTCTGTGGAACCTCCGGTAAAAGAACGTGAATTAAACAATTTTCAGGAAAAACAGGCTATCTGTAAAAAAGCAGTCTCCTTCATTCAATCTGACGATAACGTATATGTCGACAATAGTTCCACAACCATATACCTGGCACAATATGTTCCATATGATATGCAAGTGACCTTTATAACAAACTCAATTCCTTTTCTTATAAATGCAGCACAATTAAATAACCCCAATCACACTTATATCTGCCTGGGCGGTATGCTCAAAGTATCAAACTTATCTATTCACGGAAATATGACCCTACATTGCGCTAGAGAATATTATCCTAATAAAGCCTTCTTATCCTGCACCGGAATATCCCCGGACAGGATGTTAACTGATTCCAGTATTCAAGAAGTAGATATCAAAAAAATGATGATTGAGCGTTCAAAAGATGTATATATCCTCGCTGATCATAGTAAATTTGAAAAAAAGGGTCAGATTTACTTATCCTCATTTCATGATATCAATCACATTATTACGGATAGTAAGGCTATAAAAAGTAATTACTCGTATATTGCCAACTATAATATTGATGTAATTGTAGCACAAGATTAATCCCTAAACTATGACAATACTGCGGAGCTTTTTAATACCCTCTGAAATTATAATATCTTTTGAAAAGATGCTGGAGGATCCTGCCACAAAAAGCTCTGCACCTTTCTTGGACATGATCCCAGCATTTTCAAAGCTTACATTACCATCCACTTCAATAGAAATATTTGAATATCCCTTATTATCTAGATAGTCTCTTAACTCACCAATTTTATTAAGCATTCCAGGAACCATTGTTTGACCTGCATTACCTGGATTAACCGTCATTAGCAGTACTCCTTCAATGTCATTTAACAAATAATCCAAAACAGCTAATGGTGTTTCCGGGTTTAATGCCACAACAGGTATTGCACCCTTTTTCTTGATAAGTCCAATAGCCCTATTGATATGAACGGTACTCTCAACATGTAGAATCACTCGTTCTTCTTTTTCAAATTCAAACCAGTCTATTTTTTGTTCTGGATTTTCTATCATAAGATGAATATCTAATGGAATACTTGTTATTTTCCTAAGCTGCTCAATATACCTTGTTCCCATCATAATATTAGGCACAAACACTCCGTCCATAATATCGATATGTAAGTATTCTATATTTTCTTTTTCCATTTCATGAATTGCATCTAGGGTCTCGGTAATGTCCAAACACATCATTGATGGTAATATTTGTTTTCTCATATTGTTACCGCTCTTTATTTAAAATCATCTGCATAAGAACTGCGACAATAATTATTGCACCTTTTACAGCTCCTACCAAGAATGAATTTACACCCAGTAAGTTCATCATATTATTGATAATACCTAAGGTTAATGTTCCTAAAACTGTAAAAGCAATTTTACCTTTTCCACCTGACATACTTGTTCCACCAATAACTGCAGCAGCAATTGCATCCATTTCATACTTAGAGCCGGAGGATGCTGAATTAATACTACCTAGCCTTGAGGTTTCTACAACTGTTGCAATCAAAACTAAAACTGCGGATGCTGTATATGCAAAACATTTTACCTTTACTACATTAATTGATGATAATAATGTTGCTTTTTCATTACTTCCTACCGCGTAAATGTGTCTTCCGATGGCGGTATGCTGCATAATTAATAAAACTATAATTACACATAATAGCCAAATCACTATTGGCATGGGAATAATTCCAAATAAATCAGTATTTGAAATAGCAAGATACAGTTTGTTTTTTTCTCCGGTAGCCATAAGGCCACCACCATTCAAAAAGAACTGAGCAACGGATCGATATATCGTCATACTTCCTAAGGTGGCTATAAATGGAGGTATTTTAAACCTTGCTATCAATAATCCTGTTAATAGTCCCAAAACCACAGCTGCTCCAATTCCAACAACAATTGTTAAGAATATACTTTGTGTGCTATTGAAGACGGTAATAATTACAATACCGATAAATGCTAATTGCGATCCAACAGATAAATCAATTCCGCCTGTTATTATAATAAGGGTCATTCCTAATGCAATGATTCCAATAACTGAATTATTCCTCAAAATGTTTAGAATATTATTTACTGACAAAAACGTATTGCCTTGTAAAACCACTGCTATAAGGAATAACGCTACAAAAGCAATTAAAGCGCTGTTATTACTTGCCCATTTTTTCCAGTCTTTCGCACTACTACTCTTTTTTAATGATTCTTTTTCTGACTTTCCCAATGCAATCATACTCTTCCTCCTGTTGCAACAATCATTATATTTTCCTCACTAGCTTCCTCGTGATTGAATTCTTTACGAATTTCTCCATGATACATAACATAAATTCGATCGCACAACGTAATAACTTCTTGTGCTTCACTGGATAACACGATAAAGCTCGTCCCCAGCTTTGCTAAATCCATAATAATGTTATATATTTCAAGTTTTGCTCCCACGTCCACGCCTTGTGTCGGATTATCCAGGATTACAAGGTTCGGATTGGAACTAAGTGCTCTGGCCAAAATAACTTTTTGCTGATTACCCCCGGACAGATTTGTAATAAGATCGTTAATATTATTTATTTTAATATTTAATTTTTTAATATAGTTTCTATTCAAATCGGATTCTTTTTTATAATTAATAAAAAAGATTCTTTTAAATTTTTCAATGACAGAAATAGTAATATTCCTACCTACGCTCAAATCCTTTATAATACCGTTTTCTTTTCGATTTCGAGGCAAATATGATATTTTATTTTTATATGCTTTTTGAATACTATTCATCTTGCAAGCATTACCATTCACAAAGATTTCTCCTTGATAATCTTTATTACAGCCATAGATGGTACGAAACAGCTCAAAACGACCATCTCCTAATAGCCCGGTAAAACCTACAATTTCACCTTTTCCTATATGAAAGTTTATATCCTTGAATTCTCTTTCTCTGGATAATTTCTTGGCTGTTAGTATGTCTTCACCAACTACTCTTTTCGTATATATGTCATTTTGCGATAAATCTTTACCTACCATATGACATGCCAGGAAATTTTCTGTTATGGATGTGTCAACATCGCCTGAAATTACTACACTACCATCTCGCATAACCGTATATCTGTCACAGATTTCAATCACTTCGTTAAGTTTATGTGAAATAAAAACAAAGCTGACCCCTTGATCTTTTAACCTGCGCATTATTTTGAATACATGTTCAATTTCGACATTTGTTAATGCCGTTGTCGGCTCATCCATTATAATTACTTTTGCATTCTTCATTAAGGCGCGTGCTATTTCCACCACTTGCTTATAGGAAGCATCTATATTACCAACCATCGTATTCGGGTCTAAATCAATCTCCATTTTTGATAAAATTTCTTTTGATTTTTTATACATTGACTTTTTATCTAAAATTCCACTTTTTTTTAATTCACAGCCCAAGAAGAGATTCTCAGAAATACTCAAATCATTAATCAATGTTAATTCCTGATGAATAAATGCAATATCGCTACTCTTCATATTTGCTACTTCTGCTATATCTCTTTCTATCAAATTAATCGTAATACGACCCATGTCACCTGGTATTACACCTCCCAAGATGTTCATTAAAGTCGTTTTTCCTGTACCATTTTCACCTAATAACGCATGGATACTTCCTTCTCTTAAGTCAAAATCCACTCCATGAAGTACACGATTGTTCTCAAAGGACTTTTTTATGCCTTCCATTTTTACGATATGTTTACTCATCTAGATCACCTCTGTTTAAAAATACCCGGGATAATTAAAATATCCCAGGTAATATTTTAATTAAATTTTTTAGTATGGTGAAGCCGCATTAATAAAATCAGCAACATTGCTAGAATCTATAGTAGTCGGTTCAATGATTGTATCTTTTTGATACTCTTTCCCTTGTTGAATATCAACTGCGACCTGGATTGCATCACCAATCATAGAAGGGCTATATGTTTCAGTAAAACACTTACTCTCTGTTTCGCTTTGGATTTTGGTATACCAGGTCTGAGCACCGCCACCACCGGAAATATACTTAATATCTGTTCTTCCAGCTTCATGAATTGCCTGAAGAATTCCTAGGGAAGGTTCATCATCAATGGAAAATACCGCATCGATTTGTGGATTAGAAACTAACATATCCGTAGCCATTGTTAGACCAGCCTCTTGAGTGAAGCCACCTGCTGTTACTTCAATCAAAGTGATATCAGGATATTTTGCTTTCATTTCCTCTTTAAAGGCATCGGTACGTTCAACACTTACAGAACCAACGCTAGGTGCGGACATAACAGCGATCGTTCCTTTTCCTGCTAATGCTTCACCTAAGTATTCTGCTGCCTTTGTACCTATACCAGCGTTATTACCTGCAACATAAGCAGTATAGTCTCCTGTTACTTTACGGTCAAATACGATTAAATTAATTCCTTTATCAATAATCTTCTGAGCTGCAACGGATACCTCATCATTATGAGGAAGTAATACAATGGAGGTACATCCTAAAGCGATTAATTCATCAATATCATTTGCTTGATCATTAATATTTTCAGATGTAACAATTTTATAGCCAGTTCCTTCTGCTAATCCAAGTTCCTTTACTTTCTCCTGTGCATAAAAAATTGTTCCTGCAATCCATCCATGATCTGCTGCTGGTAGTGAAATTCCAATCAAACCATCTTTTGTAGCTGGTTCTTCAGTAGCTGTGTCTGTATCTGCGTCTGCTGCTTTCGTAACCGTATTTTTATCTGTAACTGTCGTTTCTTCCTTGTTGCTATTTCCACATCCTGCTAATAAGGCAGAAACCATCACTACTACTAATAAAATTGATACTATACTTTTTTTCACTTCTATTTCCTCCTGTTATTAGAAAAAATTTAATATGATTTTAAAGTGTGACTTTGTCCTTTTATCCTTTATTCATCCATACCAATATCTCTTGTGTCATCTTTTGATATACACAGCCTATATTACTCGATGTGCAATAGAAACAACTGTTGCTTACCTTACAACTTTCACATTAATTATGTGTGGCTAACCTTCAGTTTACCTTTTTCTTTGCGAGTTTTTATTAATTCTTCTGCTGCTGATTTATCGTACACGCAGCATCCTACTTTGCTTTGCTGAATAAGTAATTCTAGACAGGCATCGCACAAACGGCAATATTTAATATCTGCCTCTTTGCCTTCTGCTAATTTTATAGGTAGGTAAGGATCCGCAAAAGACTGCCTTCCCAGACCTATCATATCTGTTACATTATTTTCGATACACCATGCACCATAATTAAGAATATTACTTTCCTCCGGAGTAACAGCACATAAATCATTATGACCGTTTCTATATGGTGAAAAATTGGAGCCAATTACAACCGTTTCCGGTTTTAATGCTTTTCTAAACTCTTTTGCCCAATACTGATGTAAATATGCATAATAAGGAACATGCTTGTCTACTTGAGTTAATCCAACTGTAATAGAAGGACTTCCTGCTGATTGAATTATGTAACTGGCGCCTCTTTCCTCAAGACCCTTAATTAATGCGATTGGCTCTGTTAAATCCATGATAGGTGAATTGGGACCCTCTGTACCAAACCCTCCAGGGAAGCCTTCCCATGCTGATATCTTCGAACCAATCAGGAAGTTTTTATCCGGAACAGCTTTACGGATTCTTTCGATCAATTCAAATGCAAATCTACTTCTGTTTTCCCAGCTTCCGCCATATTTCCAATCCCTGTTATTATGGGGACGGAGCATCTGACAGCCTAAATATCCATGAGATAATTTCATATCAATTCCATCAGCGCCTGCGTTGTAAGCAATTGTTGCAGCAACAACATAACTTTCCATTATTCTTTCAACATCTTCTTCTGTAAGGAGATCACCGCCATAACCCGGTAGTGGATTAGGAGTAACTCTTCTTGAAAAATTCGGATTTGAAATTTCTCCCGAATGCGTCAACTGAAAAACAAGTAAAGTTTTTGGATTTGCCTCATGGATTCTTCTTACAAATTCTGTGAGTGGTTTTTCATTTTGCGGCATAATTGTTAACTGGTTGTCTCTTGCACGGCTTTCCCTCGTTACTGTAATTGCCTCTAATGAAATTAAGCCGGCTCCTCCTCTAGCCAACTCACAATAACGATTCGTGGTTGTTTCAGATGGATTTCCCGTTTCATCTTCGGAGTTACATTCCATCGCTTGAATAAAAAAACGATTTTGTGCAATCCTGTCTCCAATTTTAATTGGTTGAAGTAATGTTTCTTGATACGTCATTTTGTAGACCTCCTGCTTGGACACTTTTGTGCATTTGTTTTTGTTTATGTGTGTTATTTTACCACCATTGAAGAAAAATTACAACCACTAAAAGTTGTAAGTTCGCATTTTTAGTAAATATTCATAGTTATTGTCGCCCGTTTATGTGTGATATCCACAAACAAAAAATTTTAGTTGCGTTTATGACCGCTTTATGATAAAATTCGTTCATAATCAAAACATTTATATGTAATCGGAGCAATTATCACATATAAACAGAAAGGAGAACATAATGATACACACAGTAACACTCAATCCTGCTGTTGATAAACTTCTATTTTTAAAAGAATTCAAGAAGAATATTACAAATCGTTTACTAAGCTCTGAAGATGCTTTGGGTGGAAAGGGTACCCATGTTTCAATTAATCTTCAATTGTTAGATACCGAGAATAAAGCATTCGGGATTGTACATGGAAATACCGGTTCTGAAATTATTCAAGTACTTGAGACTTATGGTACCAATGTGAATTTCATTCACAAAACGGATTCGGATGCAGATAGCAGAACTAATTACCTTATAATAGAAGAAAACGGGGATTGTTCTACCTTGGCTTCTAGAGGAGTATCTCTTGGAGAGCAGGACATCGAGGAATTAATTACCCTCTTACTAGAACATGTAGGGGAAGGTGATTTTTTAATTTTATCCGGAGATGCGACTAACTGTTATGATCCATATGTGTACAACACAATTATGAAAAGGCTGAAAGAGTGTAAGCCGAAGTTTTTTCTTGATGCCAGCGGTCCTACCTTATATAACTGCATACAGGAATCACCCTATCTTATCAAACCTAATTTAGATGAGTTATCCGAATTATACGGAAGTGAATTAACAAATGATACTGAGATTATCGAAGCCATCGAGTCCTTATCAAATTATAATATTGAAATCATTGCTGTTTCGCTTGGTAGTGACGGCTCTATCATTAAAACACCTGAAGGAATTTATCGGATTACCCCACCCTCTGTAAATGTAAAAAACACCATTGGTTGCGGCGACTGTTTCCTATCCGGAATTATCTTTGGCCTAACTCAAAATTATTCCACAACAGAAACTTTAAAATTTGCTACAGCCATTTCGGCCGCAACAGCTGAATCCAACTCATCTATCGGATTTGATCGTACGCGAGCCAATGAGCTAATATCCCAAGTATACATAAAAAAGATTAAATAACGAAAGGATGTATAAAATGAGTAATTTATCTTATATAGAAATGCGAGAAGAAATGTGTAAGGTTGCCAAGCTGATGTGGGAAAGAAGATTAACAAATGCGGCTGGTGGTAATTTTGCAGTTAGAGTTAATGAAAATAGAATATTAATAAGTCCTTCCTTAATGTCCGAAGTTAAACATTGTGAATTAAAACCGGAGGATTTTATCTTAATAGATTATGACGAAAACATCTTAGAAGGAACCGGAAAGCTTTCACGTGAAGGTCTGATGCATGTTTTAATACTAAAGAATTTCAAAGAAATAGGCTGTACCATACATGCACATCCTTTTTATTGTATGCCCTTCGTTTCACAGGCAAAACCTATTCCTAATCTTACGGAAGCAACGATGGGACGTGGTTATGTAGGCTGTATTGAATATACAAAAGCATATACTCCTGAACTTTCCTATAATATATATAATTACTTTGAGGCTAATAGGGAGCTTGCTATGGTTAAACCAATCGGTGTCATTTTACCAATGCATGGTGTCGTAGTTTCCGGATCAAGTATTTATACTGCCTATAGCATGCTTGAAAGAATTGAATGTGATGCATTTTGTGCTATTACAAAAAACACAATTTAAGTTATAATACATATGTAAAAAGGAATTTTTATAAATTACAAGCTTCCCGAAGGAAAACCATATTATGTATATTGAGGAACGTCAAGTAAAAATAATAAGTCATCTAAATATCAAAGGTCGGATCGATGTCAGTGAATTAGCCCAATTGTTTGAAACTTCAAAAGAAACGATACGGCGAGACCTTAATGATTTAGAAAAAGCAGGTAAGCTCAAACGAACACATGGAGGTGCAATTTTACCCGTTAAACAAAATGGACCTACACCATCTATAAATGAAACGCCTGTTTCAGAACGAACAGTAAAAAATATTGCAGAAAAACAAGCAATCTGTAGATATGCAGCTTCTACCATTCGTAACGAAGATACCGTTTTCATAGATAATAGTTCCACCTGTATATACTTGTACCAATATATCCCGGCTGACATTCAAGTGACTTTTTTAACTAACTCAATTCAATTTCTACTTGAATGTTCCAAAACATTAAGTCCAAATCATACAATTGTGTGTCTGGGAGGAATCTTCAAGAACACCAACCTTTCAATTTTTGGGAATACAACAATCAAAAATGCACAACAATACTTCCCAAACAAAGCGTTTATTTCTTGTACCGGAATTATTTCAGAAACACAAATTACAGATTCCGGTATTCAAGAAATAGATGTTAAAAAAACGTTAATAAAAAGTTCACAGGAAGTCTTTCTACTTGCAGATTACTCTAAGTTTAAACAGATTGGTCCGGTTTATCTAGGTGCTTTTGCAGATATCGACTATTTGATAACCGATACAAAAAGTGATTTATCCTATTTAAATTTTTCTCAAATCACGAAAACTCAGATTTTAATCGCCAAGTAAACGGAGGTTATTATGAATATTATAGCATTTGATTTAGGTGGTAGCGGCGGTAAAGTTATTTTAGGTGATTTCACCAACAACAAGCTATCACTTAAAACCTTGAACAAATTTGAACACTCTGCTATTTCGATTAATGGAGGTTTATACTGGGATATTCTTCAGATATTTAAAGAACTGAGCGCTGGAATAAAACTAGCAATTAAAGAGACAAATGATTCAATCACTTCGATCGGTATCGACAGTTTTTGCAATGATTTTGCAATCATCTCTCCTTTCGGAGATTTATTAACTCAAATGCACAGCTACCGAGATGAACGAACAAAACTTCACATGGATGAAATTTATAATATCATGTCACCAAACCAACTCTACAATATAAACGGAAATCAAAATGCTTTATTTAATACACTGATACAGTTAGCCGCTATGAACTGTCAAAATCAGTCCTACTTATTCGAGAACGGAAATAAACTTCTCTTTTTACCTGATTTATTAATCTATTTTTTATCAGGAAAGATGTTGACAGAATATACACTTGCATCCGTTAGCCAAATTTACGATTACAGCATAAAGACTTGGAATCATGAAATATTAAACAATTTCAATATCCCAGAACATCTTTTTGCTGATATTGTTCAACCGGGAACCGTAAATTGTACAACAAATTCCGCTTTTAATATATCTCATAAAACAAAAGGTTTTGATATCGTATCGGTATGTGAACATGATACTGCCTCAGCATTTTTAGCCTCTCCCTTCAATAAAAATTGTGCAATAATTAGCTGCGGTACTTGGGCACTCGTGGGAACAGAAACGCAGAAACCAATTATTAATAATTTCGGTTATCATTTCAATATTGCGAACGAAGGTGGTTATGAAGGTCATCATAGAATTCTTCATAATGTCATGGGAACCTGGATTATACAAGAAATTCGGTCTGCCTATCAAGCCCAAGGCGACTCTTACACATATTCACAGCTAGAGGCGTTAGCAGAGCAGGCTGAACCATTTCAGTATATAATCGATGTAGATGATGAATATTTTTACGCACCTGGTAACATGCCTGAACGTCTTCAGAATTATTGTAAAGAGGCTTATAATACTTATCCAACTACGATTGGCGAAATGGTCCGCTGCGTTTATGAAAGCTTAGCATTAAAATATTTCTGGAATATAAACAATATACAAAAGCTAACCGAAACTGAGTTTGGAATTGTAAATATTATAGGCGGTGGTTCTCAGAGTAAACTAATGTGCCAATTCACTGCGAATGCTTGTAATTGTTTCGTAGCCGCCGGACCAGTAGAAGCAACTGCACTCGGTAATATTCTTGTCCAGTTGTTAGCGAATAAGCAAATAGCCTCCATAGAGGAGGGGCAAGCAATCCTTTTTAACTCCTTTCCCATCACAGAATATTATCCACAAAATATCGAATTGTGGAAAACACAATATGAAATATTTATAAAGCAATACAATTTAAAATAAAGAAAGAAGGTATATCAATGAGAATTTTTAGAGCAGGCGTTGTTGGTACAGGATTTATCGGACAAGTCCATATCGAAACTGTTCGTCGTTTAGGAAATGTCGAAGTGGTAGCTTTAACTGATAAATTCAATGCTAAGGAAACTGCTGAAGCATTAAATGTGCCAAATCATTTTAGCAACTACAAAGAAATGATTGATACCATGAACTTGGATATGGTTCATATCTGCACTCCAAACAATACACACTTTGATATTGCAATGTATGCAATGGAGCACGGCGTGAATGTATTATGTGAAAAGCCAATGTGTACTACTACAGAAGAGGCCAAGTTATTGGTTGCAAAATCCAAAGAAACAGGTCTTGTTGCAGCAATCAACTTCCATAATCGTTTTTATCCTATGAATAATCATTTAAAAAACGTTATTAAAGATGGCGATCTTGGCGATATATTTTCAATCACAGGTAGTTATACACAGGATTGGCTTTTATTCAATACGGATTACAGCTGGCGTTTGAATTCAAGCGAATCCGGCAAAACACGCGCAGTCGCAGATATCGGTTCTCATTGGATGGATTTAGCAGAATATGTTACTGGCCAAAAAATCGTCGCTGTCAATGCAGATTTTTCAACCATTCATAAAAATCGTAAAAAGCCAAAAGGAATTGTACTGGCATATTCAGATAACCAATACAAGGAAGAAGATTATGAAGATGTTCCTATCGATACGGAAGATAATGCAAATGTCATGTTCCGTTTTAGTAATGGCGCGAAGGGCAGTGCTTTTTTTTCACAAGTAATCGCAGGAAAATCTGTTGCTATAAATTTATTAGTGGGTGGATATAAAAAATCAGCCGAATGGAATAGTGAGAAGTGCAATGCACTCACAATCGGAAATAGAGATAGCTATAACGAAGTACTTGAAAAAGGTATTACCACTGTTCACCCTAATACTAAACCTCTGATTGCCTATCCCTTTGGACACCTTGAAGGCTTCCCAGATGCCTTTAAACAGAGTTTTAAGAGCGTATATTCAAGCATAGGTAACACAACTATAGAGCATGATTATGCCACCTTTAAAGACGGATTACGTGAAATGATTTTGTGCGAGAAGATTTATGAAAGTAACCAAGTCCAAGGATGGGTTGATGTTCCCAACGCTTAATATAGTACCAATCAGCTCAATAAAAATAAGCTCTCTCTATTTTCGAGGTATATTAACATGTTATCTACGTTAATATACCTCATTTCAATTCTTTATAGTATTTGATGACGTTTCAGTAGTCAGCTCAAGAAAGTAAATCATTGGAGATACTAAATAATTACTAGACCTTTGATTATGTAGCATTTTATTTAGTGAATATTTATTCCATCTTAAAAGTTGAAGTTAAGTAAAATTATTATTGTAACGCTTACTGAAGATAAAAGTAATTCTATTAAAGTATAATTATTTGATAATTACAGGAGGAGAAATATGGCTTTTTTAAGAAATAGAAAAGTAGCATTTAAGCTATGGCTTATGGTTTTACCAATTATAATAACAGTAATATATATCTTAATTCAATTTGGATACCAGATGAATAAACTCAATGATGAAACAAAAAAAACATATTATGACACCTTATATACGAATTCCTCTTTGATCTTAAATGCAGATCGTGATTTTTATCAGGCCACAATGGCAGAGCGAATTCTGATTTTATCCGGAGATTCCATAGAACAAAGCTCAAAGGAAAGTTTGTTAAAGGATTATAACGAAAATTGTGCCTTAATCTTAGAGTGTATAAACTCAGCCATTGATAACATTCAGTCAAACCAAGAACTCTACTCCGAATTTAAGCATTCAAAAACCCAATTAACAATGTCTCAGATTTATAATCAATTTGTTGAAGAATTTAGTGAATGGCAGTCTGCATATGATCCAAACACCGGTGAGGGATTTATTGTCGCTAAAAATGCTATGTTTGATGGTATCAGAAATAATATTAAGATGATGACAGAGCTTCTTGATGAGTATAGTATTAACGCACGCGCTAATATGCAGGATTACATTACACAAATGATTCTTAAACTTATTGTATTAGTCGCTATCGCAATGATTGTTATGGCCATTCTCTGTACCTATATCATCCGATTTATTCAAGTAAACATCAAAAAGCTAACCCACAACATGAATTTATTAGCAGATAATGACTTATCCTTTCATCCCCACAGTACAAACAGCAGAGATGAGTTAGGCACCTTAGCGATTGCGATATCCACGTTGATTTATTCCCTCCGAGATATTGTAACTCATTTGGTTAAAACCTCCTCTCGTTTATCAGATGCATCAAATTCAATGCGCTTCAACTCCGATGAGGTAACCTCCTCCATGTTTGAAATCGCTAAAACTGTTGGGGAGATAGCAGAAGGAGCATCAAGCCAGGCCGAGGATGCACAACAACTTGTTCAAGAGATAACAAATCTTGGTAATGCTGTTTATAAGAGTACGGAAAGTGCTAAAGAATTAAACAGTGCAAGCCAGAAGATTATGTCAGCCAGCCAAGAAGGCCTATTATCTGTTAATAAGTTAGAAGATCTCACATTGAAAAATCAAAAAGCCTTCCAATCAATCTTTAATATCATTGATACCACTAGCCGCAGTACAGGTAAGATTGGAGAAGCTAGTGCTATGATTTCCGATATTGCCAAGAATACGAATCTGTTGGCCTTGAATGCATCAATTGAAGCTGCAAGAGCAGGTGAGGCGGGTAAAGGATTTTCAGTAATTGCAGAGGAAATCTGCAAATTATCGGATCAGTCAAAGAAATCCACTATGGTAATTGATGAGATGCTTAATGAGCTTACAAATAACATTCGTACCGCCAGTATAGAAAGTAAAACGGTTCAAGATGCAGTTAAACTTCAGGCAAATAGCGTAAGTGATACCAAAAACAAATATTTAGCGATTGTAAGTTCTCTTGACAACATCAACAAGGAAATTATAGCGTTAGACGGAATATCGCAGGATATGGAACAGAGTCGTGTGGTAGCCGCAGATTTTGGTTCCAGTGTATCTGCGATTTCTGAAGAATATGCAGCAAGTACAGAAGAAACCTCCGCAACCACTGAGGAAGTTCTAGCAGCGATGACGAATATCAACCAAATTGGAGTTGAAGTGGATCACTTGGTTCTTGAACTGAAAGCATTAATAGATAAATTCAAAATTGCTGAATAAAGAATTATTATTTAAGGCCGAAAAATTCGTGCAATTAAGGTTATCATTAAATAAAGAGACTGAGATAGCGAACTCCTTGAAATCTAAGGATTTCGCTATCTCTTATATGTAAAGATGACAGGCATTGAATTTAAGCAGTCTCCCCTATAGATTTGGATAACCCTCTCATTCCAAACGATTAATGAGTAGATTTACATTATCCTATATGTTACAATAATGTAACTCTTTAAACTATTTCCTATTAGGTTGAAGAGGAAAAACTCACGAAAGGGATCTGAAATAATTGAATAATATAATACTTGCTTTTAGTGTAGTATTCCCGCTTATGTTAATGATGCTTGTAGGTTATGGACTAAGAAAGCGAAACATAACAGATACCCACTCTTTGAACGTTATGAATAAATTAGTTTTCCGAGTGTTTCTGCCACTTTTACTCTTTCTAAATATATACTCACTGGACCCAAAAGAAGCTTTAAATCAAGAAAATGTAAAATTACTGATTATGACTGCTATAAGTGTCCTTGCTACTGTTATTCTCTCACATATCGTGCTTTCCAAAACTGTAAAAGATAAAAAAAAGTGTAGTGTGATGATTCAAGGAATATTCCGAAGTAATTTAGTGTTATTCGGTATTCCAATCGCTACATCCATTTATGGTGAAAATAGAATTGGAATCGTATCCTTACTGGCTGCTTTTATTGTTCCTCTATTTAATATACTTGCAGTTACCGTTCTGGAACTCTACCGAGGAAGTAAAGTAAAACTTAAAAGTGTACTTTTTAGTATACTCAAGAATCCGTTAATTTTAGCTTCTGCTTTTGCATTTCTATTAATAATTTTAAGGATACAACTACCGGACATCCTTCTGTCCTCCATTACAAGTATGTCGAAGGTAGCCACACCGCTCGCTTTTGTCATATTGGGTGGCACCTTTCAGTTTGATAGACTTGCAGTAAATACTAAACATCTAATTGTAGTTGTCTTAAGTAAATTAATACTGCTGCCAGCCATCGTATTTGCTATTGCCTTACTTCTAGGCTTTCGAAATGAAGCTCTTGTAGCTCTCATCGGTGCATTTGCTTCTCCTACCGCAGTATCCTCCTTTACCATGGCATTGGAGATGGAAGCAGACGGCGAACTTGCTGGGCAGATTGTTGTCCTTACATCCATCGCTTGCATCTTAACCATTTTTCTCTGGGTGTTAATCTTAAGGACTATGAAATTTATTTAGCCAGCTTCTTAAACAAAATATAAAGTTTCATTACATATATAAATTCCATCAATTCGCGAAAACTAATTTCTTCAATAAACTTTAATCCTTGTGTTCAAATGCACAAGGATTTTATTATCTCAATTAGGAATGTTAGCAATTGGCACTTCTTATTCTCCAACTAAATCCAGTGTTTTCTTTTCGCATATAGTTATTAATAGTAATCGACCAATCCTAGAATTATTATTTCATATTTATTCATAAGCACTTGACATACAACTACTATGTGGTACAATATAGTCAAATAACTACTATGTAGTACATGGGAGGTCGATGTTATGTACGATAAATCACAGATGATGCGAGGAACACTGGAAGGCTGTATCTTAAAAATCATCAGCATTGAAGCCACCTACGGATATGAAATTGTAATGAAGCTTCAGGAATATGGATTTGAGGATGTAAAAGAAGGTACTATTTATCCTTTACTAATGCGTTTAGAAAAAAAAGAATATATCTCCTCTGAATTCCGTTCCTCCCCTTTAGGTCCAAGTAGAAAATATTTTTCACTTACCGATCATGGGCGACAACTTTTAAAAGATTTCACTGTATGTTGGCAAAGCATAGCCGGTACTGTTAACACGATATTAGATTTGGAGGAGCAACTATGATAAACCTTATTAAAACCATATTTCAGAAGAATGAATTAGATATACTTATAAAAGAAAATAAATTACGAACTGAATATCTTTCATCTGAAAACAAGTTAGTCTTAAAGAAAATTATTGAGTGCATTTCTGCTTCAAGGCTCTCATCCTTTGATATTCAGATATACCGAAAAGACTTTATTGGTATGGCACTAGAAGCAGAACAACGTGGAAAAACCTTAAATGACACAATAGGAGATGATATGCAATCTTTCTGTAATGAGCTAATCGCAAACGGTAAAGAAAAAACCTTGAAGGAGTTTTTAATGTTATCAATTCCTTACCTGTTTTTAGCTTTTACCGTACTTTACGGAATAAACTACATTTTATTTAACTCTTGTCCGCCTATTATGAAAATCACACTATATGATATGTTCTTTTACCTTATTTGGTGCTTTCTAGGTGTCGAAGTAGCAAGCTATTATGCAAAAAAATTTATTTTTAATGCAACCTCAAAAAAAAGATTTACGTCTTTCATAAGACCTGCCGCTTTCATCCTCTTTATTGTTTTAAATGCTATCTTTTCTTCAAGGCAGATAATTCTACTAGAAATTATTGGGTGGGTTCCTTTGGCTGTTGCTATTATTTTTATGCTTATGTTCATAATTTTCAAAAACAATTATCTAAACCATATCGCTAAGAATTATAATTGGAGCGACCAATAGAGCAGGGTATATGGTTTTATATTGTACCTTATACTAAGAATTTATGAATAATATAAAAGTGCCTACTAGATTTCTGCTTAACACAAGAAACCTTTAGTAGACACTTTTTCTAATATGAGCTATACACGAACCGTTTTCGTCTGTCATTGAATCATATCCTGATATGCAACCGATGCATTATAAAAAGTCATTACACGACCCATTTTTATCATTCTTTCTCCAGCACCGAAAAACCGGTGTTAATAAAACTGGGACCGGTGTCTTTACCTTGTATGCCTGCAATAGCCTCTGCCATACCCAGATATCCCATGGTATATGGATTTTGGTTTATGATGACATTCAAGCTTCCTTCTTTGAATAACTGATTTGTTATATCTGATCTATCAAAGCCAATACCAACAAATCTGTTATCATTTGCTTTATTTGCATTACCCACACCTTCGCTGGTACCTTCGTTCGTACCAAATAAACCTACTAAATCATTATTTTGATTTATAACTTGTTCTGCCGCAAGCTGCGTATTGTCGGGTTCACCATTCGTATATACCGTTTGTAGAATCGTATATTGGGGCTCTGCTGCAAGAGCATCCCGAAATCCATCTTCACGCTGCTTCGTAGTTGTTTTATCCTGTATACTGATAATCCCAATGGACCCGCTCTGCTTACCCATACTAACTAGATTTGAAATCATTTTCTGCCCAGCCGCAAATCCCGCTTCATAATTTTCCGTTGCTAATGTTGTTAACGCTTCTTCATTCGCTGGTACATCCACATAGACTACCTCTACTCCTCTCGCTTTGGCATCTTCAATGGCTCCTGAGATTAGCTTAGGATCATCTGCAGCAACTAAAAGAGCTTCCGCACCGTCATTTACAGCCTTATTTATACTTTCAATCTGCTTATTCGGAGTTCTCTCCTCTGGGACCCTCCAGTAATATCGAACGCCTGTAAGAGCTGCCATATCGGCCGCTCCATTATTGATATATTGCCAAAATTGATAGTTCTCATCTGTAGTTATTAAGTAAATATCATAATTTTTAACTGATGAGCTTGCTGTAGTTGGTTCGGTATTTTTAATACAGTTCTGGTACCATATAGTAAAAAGTAAAAATGCTAATGAGATTACTAGTACATCTATTATTATCTTTCTTTGCTTCATTTTAGCCGTCTTTCCAAAGATCTTTGATGCTAAATCGTCTCAAAGCCTATTTACATATCAATTTATAATAAATATATTCATTAAACAGTAATTATAGTAACTACCTATCCGTTTTTATATAAGAATAGCCGCTACATAACGCTTGTTATGTAACGGCTTAAAATCGATACTACTGTATTATTCTAACACACCTGCAACTTCTTGTAAGGTTTCAATGATGCTAATATGTTGAGGGCAATGGCTTTCACAGGAGCCACAGGCGATGCAGTCAGAAGCTTTACCTCCTCCACTTGTCACCCATCTGTAATTGCCCTTTGATCCATCTAAATTTTGATAAATCTTATAGTCATTATAACTATTGAACACCGACGGAATATTGATCTTTTGTGGACATTCATCCACACAATATTTGCAGGCAGTACAAGGAATAGTCGGTATCTTTGCTATTTCTTCTACTACTTTTTGAATTGTGCTTCTTTCTTCTTCCTGTAATGGTATTAAGTTGGACATGTAACTCAAATTATCTTCCATTTGTTCCATATTTGACATACCACTAAGAACTGTCACCACTCCCTCCAAAGACGCAGCAAATCGCATTGCCCAAGAAGCAACCGATAATTCCGGATTTACTTTCTTAAACATTTCCTGTATCTCCGGTCTCATTACTGCCAATGAACCACCTTTGATCGGCTCCATGATAATAATTGGTATGTTATGTTTTCTAGCAACCTCATAACATTCCCTTGACTGCACTTCATCATTTTCCCAATCAATATAATTAATTTGAAGCTGTACAAATTCAGCTTCAGGATGTTTGCTAAGAATATCATCCAAACTAGAAGCTTTATCATGAAAAGAAAATCCAAAGTGCTTAATAAATCCCTTTTCCTTCATTTCTTTTACAAAATCCCAGGCTCCCATTTTATCTATTTCTTCGGCCCTGTTTTGATCAAGCGCATGCAATAAGTAAAAGTCAAAATATCCTGCGCCCGTACGTTCCAGTTGAATATCAAACAATCTCTGATAGTCTTCGTACTTTTTTGCCTCCCAAACCGGCATTTTTGTAGCTAATTGAAACGTATCTCTTGGATAACGTTTTACTATCGCTTCTCTCGCTACTACTTCCGATTGACCGCCATGATATACATATGCTGTGTCAAAGTACGTAAAGCCTTCCTTCATGTACTGATCAACCATTTTTTCTACTTGTGCCATATCAATGCTCTCACCAATCATTGGAAGTCGCATTAATCCAAATCCCAACTTCGAAATATCTTTCCCCAAGTACTCGTTACTCATATATTACCTCCATGTTATCTAACAAAATTGAAAATCATATTGATCAAAATTAAGTAACTGCTTTTGTCACTCAAATTTCCAATTCTCCTATTAGTCTTATAACGATTTTAAAACATTCGTGTTACTCGAAGTCAATATTTTTTTAAGTTTTTGCTGTAAAATATAATAGTTAATTCTTATTTCACCAAATCAAAAATTTAGCATTTCACTTAACCTTTTGAGTTTTCGTAAGAATTATATAAGCTAATCCCTTCCTCTTGTTAAATTAACTTTTACGTGTTACACTTAGTCTATTACATTCGAGTTACTCGAAGCCGCGATAATTATTGTTTAGGGAGGATCAATATGACAACATTTACAGTAAAACAATTATCAGACAAATACAATATCTCAGTACATACAATTCGCTTTTATGATGATCAAGGACTTTTTCCAGATGTTACAAGAGATCTTCATGGAACAAGACTATTCACAGAGGCGCACCTGGAATGGATTAATCTAGTATTATGTTTAAGGAATACCGGTATGTCCATTGCCGATATAAAGCATTTCGTAGAATTATGCAAATTAGGCGATTCTACGAATTTGGAGCGATATAATATTATAATTACTCAAAAGAAAAAGGCAGAAGAAGATTTGAAGGAAATGCAAAAAAGATTAGAAGTACTAAGTCACAAAGAAAATTATTACGGAAATAAGTGTGGAATTACTTCTCCTATGTAACGATTTACTAACGGCTGCCTTCAGCAACTTTCTATTTATAAATAAAAATGTTCTATAATAAATGTAGTTCTTTAATAACGGTAGTTTTATAATAAATGTTGGAGTACGTTAAATTCATCATACTTCAACATTCATTTTTTGTAATAAAAAAGCAGTTTATAATTTTTCCCGTAAAAAAAGAGAGTCCGAAGACCCTCAATTATTACTCTTAAATGCATAAAAGCCTTGAACTCAAGGCTTTTACAACTTCTACTGCGGATGACAGGAATTGAACCTGCACGGTCTCCCACTAGATCCTAAGTCTAGCGCGTCTGCCAGTTCCGCCACATCCGCATGATGTAGCATATAAAAAATTCGGAAACCCAAATTAATTAACATATAAAAAGTGAGACATCCGGGATTCGAACCCGGGACACCTTGATTAAAAGTCAAGTGCTCTACCAACTGAGCTAATATCCCATGATAATGAACTATGTACTTCAGCCGGATTAGCTGAATAAGTTCTGGGCGAGCCCAGTTACCTCGATATATCAAATCTATGCCGGAAATCCTCTTCCGGTAAATCCTGGGCAAGCCCAGTTTTTCATTGTAATTTATATCTTCAAACATTCAGTGCTGAAATTCTGGGCAAGCCCAGTTACCTCGATATATCAAATCTATGCCGGAAATCCTCTTCCGGTAAATCCTGGGCAAGCCCAGTTTTTCATTGTAATTTAAATCTTCAAACACTCAGTGCTGAAAAACTGGGCTAGAAGGATTTGAACCTTCGGAATGCAGGAGTCAAAGTCCTGTGCCTTACCGCTTGGCGATAGCCCAATATTATAATTTACTCACTATATTGAAAACGAAAAGCCTTCTCAGACTTTTCTATTTAATATAATATAGGGTGGATAGAGGGATTCGAACCCTCGGCCTCCAGAGCCACAATCTGGCGCGCTAACCAACTGCGCTATACCCACCATAAACAATTTTTCAAAATGTAGATGAAAAAATGTGCCAGAAGGGATTTGAACCCCCGACCCTTGGCTTAGAAGGCCAATGCTCTATCCAACTGAGCTACTAGCACATATGGTGTGATAAAATCTCATTAACTAAGAAAAATATCAAGCGGGTGATGGGAATCGAACCCACGTATCTAGCTTGGAAGGCTAGTGTTCTACCATTGAACTACACCCGCATATTATTATGTTTTTTATTTTGCGTATCAATTGCTTTAATTATTCAAACAAACAAAACTATCATTTTTAAGGTACACACTAGCTACCTAGTCGGGGTGACAGGATTCGAACCTGCGACTTCTTGGTCCCAAACCAAGCGCTCTAGCCAAGCTGAGCTACACCCCGAAATTATAACTTGATCTGATAACAAATCATTTATCATCCTATATTTTACTGGTATGATACTTACCTAGTACCAATAACTCTATATGCTACATCTTATGCATTTACTAGGCTTTTCAACCGTTCCAGCCGTGACGCAAGATTTATTATATAATAGCCTAACCTTAATGTCAACAACTATTTATAACTTTTTATAACTTTTTATTTTTTTCTAATATTTTGTATAATTTATAGTAATATTCCTTGTTTTAGCACAACTAGGTTAGTACTTCATCGTTTCCTCACCATTATCATTATAATAATTTAAGGTAAAATGCGCATCTCCCTTGGAATCGATATCCATTATGATAAAGGTAGGGATTCTTCCATGCTGCCTAGGTAATGCTAAGCTACCAGGATTAATAGTCCATATACTACCGCTGAGATCAATCATTGGTACATGTGTATGACCAAACATAACAATGTCGGCTTTATTTCTTTTCGCTAAGTCTAAAATGCCGCTTGTATTAGAGTTTACACCATAACGGTGACCATGTGTCAGCATAACGGTATATTTACCAATATGAATAATCTTTTCTTTTGGAAGACCATTAAAAAAATCGTTATTACCTGCTATTAATTCTGAGGGGCAATGGGCAATTGACCTAATATATTCTTCTCCGCCTTCAAAATCTCCAAGGTGAATAAGTAAATCAATCGGACTCACCCGTTCCAGTGTCTTTACCAAGTTATGATCTCTACCATGTGTGTCACTAACGATTAGTACTTTCATATTATTCTCCCAATTCTAAGCTTCTAAAGTCGGTCTTTTATTACTTGTTTCATGGCACTCAATGCTTTCCCTCGATGACTGATTGCATTTTTCAGTTCCGAAAGCATCTCAGCAGTGGTACATTGGTATTCAGGAACATAGAAAATAGGATCATAGCCAAAACCTTCGGTTCCACATATTTGCTTAGAGATATAGCCCTCAATCGTAGCTCTGCGGGTTACGACCTCCCCATTTGGGATGGCACAAGCGATTACACATACAAACCTCGCACTGCGCTCCTCCTCCTTGGCATTTGCCAATTTATCTATAATATATTGATTCTTCACAGAATAAGGAGTGTCTTCACCCAAAAATCTTGCTGAATATACTCCTGGAGCCTTGTCCATATAATCTACTTCTAAACCAGAATCGTCTGCTAGTACAATTTCACCCGTTAGTTCCATTACTATTTTTGCTTTAATTATTGCATTCTCTTCAAAGGTAAGGCCGTTCTCTTCAATGTCTGGATTAAGTCCTGCATCCTTTAAAGATAAAAGTTCTATATTCAAGTCCTTTAGAATCTCTCTTATTTCTTTCATTTTACCTTCATTTGATGTTGCAAAGATAATTCTCTTCATTCATAACCTCCATTCCACCACTTTGCTATGACACTAACAACACACGAGAAGGCACGTAAGTGGCTTTTTCCGTGTGAAAGTGCTATCTTTCACACTTTCCCTCTTATTTGCCTTCCTCAGCCACAGGAAGCTCATTGTAGGCCCTCATGATGCCATTATATATTCCTTGTGCTACCGCTTTCCTATTCTCAGACTTACTTAGATATGCCATATCGCTGCTATTGGTTAAATATCCTACCTCGATTAAAATCGTAGGTACAACTGATTTATCCATTATAAAAATATCTTCCATTTGCTTTTCGACAATACCACGTTGTTTTAAGGATACAGCTTTCCCTACTTCATCAGAAAATAAGTTGGCCAGCTCAACTGCTGATACTCCCTTATACTCATTATCATAATAAAGTACCTCCGTACCATTTGGCCAAGTAACCTCATTCGCGTTACAATGAATACTGATGAAGTAATCACAATCCACCGCATTTGCTAGTGTAACTCGCGGGCGTAAAAACACCGTATCATCCGCTGTTCGTGTATAATATACCTTAATGTTTTCTTTATCAAGAAGCTCCTTTAAATGTAATAATATATCAAGATTTATATTCTTCTCATAATACTTTTCACCCTTAGAAAGAGCGCCACCATCTTTACCGCCATGTCCAGCATCTATAACTAATATCTTATCATAAACTTCAGATGGTTTTTTAAGGTCTATTAAATAATAATTAACATCTTCATATACAACATAAGCATAAATACTGTCAAGTTCTATTAAAACCTGCGCTGTATATTGCTTCGTTCCTTCATCCTCCTGCGTTATGATGGTAATCCCATGGCATAAATCCCTACCAAAGTCCTTCGTAGTTACTTCTTCAGAAGTACCTTTTTTTTCATCAACTTTTGTGCTAATTATCTCATTAAATGCTGGATCTCCTGTAAACAATTCATTGCCCTTCACTCTGGAAACCATTCCACTGGTCAAAACAGCGTTTGTCATACCAGTAAGTGTTACTCGAATGCTTTTATTTATGTATAAATCCTCCAACTGTAGGGTCATATTCTTTGCACTCGGCTTTTGAATGATTATATAATTATCGCCTAGCTTTTCTAATATGCTATCATCTACCTTAGTTGTTAAATCTTCTAATGTTGTAATTACTGTATTTGTAACCTTGTCCTCCGAGGAATTCTCCGGTGCTTCTGTTAAATCTTCATTTAACAAAGTTATATCATGTTGCGTAGACGTATTAATGGTAGCTTTACTTTCCAGATTACTCGCGGCTATTGTTACCGTTTGATAATGCTCTAGGGCATATGACAACGTAACTACAGTAATCATAAGCGCTACGCTTTGAATAGCTGCTTTCTTGAGAAGCGCTTTGTCCATACAACAACCCCCTATTATTCCCCACAATTTTCGTTACTAATTTCTACAATGTTCTACTATAATACATAGATTATATATTAACTTTACTATAATCTCAATATTTTTTTATTGGATACAATATATTTTGTAGATTTATGGGAGGTTTTGCATTTCTTCATTGTTGCATTTTTCCAGCATTATCTATATAATAAAAAAGTAACTAACAATTATCTTTCTTTCTTACCGTAAGAGAAGGAGAATATGGGAAATGAACGAAGTCACCTACACAGCAATCAAGCAAAAAGACGGATATATTACTAAACTAACACACTATATCTGCCCGAAAAGACCGAAAGCCAGTGTTTTAATATTACATGGTATGGCTGAGCATCAGAAACGATATCAATCATTTGCTGAGTATCTGGTTAATCTTGGCTATGATGTGTATAGTTACGACCATCGCGGTCATGGAATTGACAAGAAGTTCAGTGAATTAGGCTTTTTTAGTCTTGATAATGGTTATCAACATGTTGTGGCGGATGCAATTACTGTCAGCGAGTATATCGAACAAAATAATCGTTGTAATAAGTTCTTTCTCTTTGGACATAGTATGGGTTCTATCATATCCAGAAATGTAATCCAAACCTACGATAAATATAACGGTGTTATTCTATCTGGAACCACTTATCCTTCAAAACTTATTCTATATCCCGGTTTATTCATTTCCTCGGTAATAAATAAGATTAAAGGTCCAAAGCATGTATCACCCTATATGAGCAATCTAATGTTTGGAAGCAAGAAATATACTTCTCTTTCTACCCGTACTGCTTTTGACTGGCTTTCTCGTAGTAATCCAATTGTAGGTGCTTATATGCATGATCCTTACTGTGGTTTTACCTGTACTGCCTCCTTCTATCATGATCTATTGAAATTAGTTCAGAGAGCCACTAAGAAAAAGGAAATTAGGCAAACGAAGACCGAACTTCCACTATTCATTATCAGTGGTGAAAAAGACCCTGTGGGCGGCTATGGAAAGGAAATTCAAAAATATTTATCTGTATTAAAAAAAATCGGTTTTTCAAATGTTACCTCCAAATTATACCCTGAGTGTAGACATGAAATATTAAACGAACTTAATTTTGAAGAAGTATACTCCGACATCCAACAATGGATGGCTAAGAGAATATAATACATAAAAGATGTTGCAAAACACTACGACTACACGTCGTCGCCGCTTTGCAACATCTATTTTTAAATTATTTATTTTGTTTTGGAGGTTTGGGACCCATATATTGATAAAAATATGTCTTCATCATACCATTATAGATTTTACGGTTTTTATCTGCCTGTTTACCAATATACTTCTGTGCATCTTCATAAGCAGAAATAATATAATAGGACCAAGCATCGAGGGCTCCGAACACTTTACCCATTTCCTTATATAAACCTGGAAGTTCATTTTTTTCCTCCAGACGTTCACCATAAGGCGGGTTTGTTATTATAAATCCATAGCGCTTGGGGTTACTTAATTCACTAACCGGCTTTTGTTGGAAATGAATTAGATGATCAACACCTGCGCATCGTGCATTCTGCCTCGCTGCTTTAACAATTTCTCCATCCAAATCATAGCCTTGAATATTCATCTCAATGTCCTTAAGCTGAAGGTCACTTGCTTCCTGTCTTGCATTCGCCCAGGTTGCTTCTGGATACAGCTCTTTCCAGGTTTCTGCTAAAAATGTTCTTTGTATTCCTGGAGCAATTTTAGCTCCTATCATAGCTGCTTCAATCGGTATTGTACCGCTTCCACAAAAAGGATCCACTAGAATTCGATCTTTGTTCCATGGTGTCAGCATAATTAACGCTGCCGCTAAAGTCTCAGTAATTGGCGCTTTACTGGTAAGTTTGCGGTAGCCTCGTCTATGAAGGGATTCGCCTGAAGTATCAATGCAAACGGTCACCTCATCTTTTAAGATTGTAACTCGAATTGGGTAGGAATTCCCGCTTTCTTCAAACCAATCCTGTTTATATTTTGTCTTCATTCTTTCTACTATCGATTTTTTCATAATAGATTGAATATCGGATGGACTGAATAGTTTACTATTTACTGAGTTTGCTTTCGCTACCCAGAACTTTCCGTCCTTTGGTATAAATTCTTCCCAAGGTATTACTTTAGTCTTTTCAAATAACTCATCAAATGTTTCCGCCTGAAAGGATGCTACCTTTAATAATACTCGCTCTGTGGTTCTTAAAAACATATTGGCTCTTGCACAAGTATTCGCATCTCCAGTATAACTTACCTTTCCATCCTCTACCTTAGTAATTTCACATCCCAAATCCGTTAATTCACGTTTTAAGACCGTTTCAAGACCAAAGTGACAAGGCGAAATATATTCAAATTGTTTCATTTTTACCTCCGTGCGTTTTCGCTATCAAACTATGTTTTATCGTATAACTAAGTAATTATAAACTTTGTACATGTTATTGTAAAACTCTTTTGGACACTAGTCAATGCACATTTCTATCTGCTTCGCTCTAATTTACCATGATAAGCGCGAAGCCCTCCATACAAGCTTTTAATATTATACCCATATTTCATCAAATCTCTTGCAGCAAGTAAGCTTATATTACCCCGATCACAATAGAAAATGAGGAGATTATTACGTTGCAGGTTGTTTTTTTGTTTGTCTAACTCTTCATATGGAATATTAACAGCGGTAGGAATATGCCCGGAATTGTATTCATTTATATCTCTTAAATCAATTATTGAAACATTCGGTTTCCCAATATATTTGACAATATCATTCGTTCTAATCGTATCAAAAGACATTCCTTTACTGTCACCACCTTTTCCTAGGATAATAAAAATTCTCCCCGTATATCATATTCAAATATGACATTTTTGCTCATAAAAAATCCCTTTAAGAATTTTCTCAAAGGGATTTCTACATTGTTAGTATTAAATTTTATCTTAGCCTATTTTAATAATTATTTTCAGAATCATCTAAATCTCTGAAATTATTTCTGCTGCTATTACTACCAGTTGCATTTCTGGAGGAATTTCTGGAGGAATTTCCAGAAGCATCATCTTCACATCTGGTACCGGATGCTGCATCACGACTAGATCCAGTTGTATAGTTGCTAGTATTAGCGTTCCTACTGGAGCCTGATGTGTTGGCATTACTTGTGTTAGCATTTCTGCTGGAACCTGATGTGTTAGCATTACTTGTGTTAGCGTTACTTGTGTTAGCATTTCTGCTGGAACCTGATGTGTTGGCATTACTTGTGTTAGCATTTCTGCTAGAGCCTGACATGTTGGAATTACTTGTACCAGTCGTATTTCTTACATTTGATGTCTGAGAATTACTATTACTGTTTTTTGAATTATTATTACTTGTCATAGATGGCCTCCTATTAGTAAGATAAAATTTGATATTACACATCTATTATCTGCTTTTTTGTATGAAATATTCATATGCTAATATACATATTTTTCTTTTTTAATACTTTTATTAAGAAAAAAAATGGACAAACTGAAACATATATTTTCGTATATTTCATTGCCTTTCGTTATTCATAGTAACAAAATGAGTATTAATGAACGAATGATTTATTGCAATGCTTTACTCTTACTGTTGTTTGTGCATTAAGTAAATGTATTTATATAATATAGATATTGCATAATAAAATCATCTGTATTATAATAAAAACGTGCCAGGGGATACATATCCCTTTGCACGTTATATAACCCCTTATTAATTATTTATACTCCCCTCATCGAAAAGACCGCATGGCTCCCCCTTGCGGTCTTTTCACTTTAATCTATTAATTTATTTTTATTTAAACTTTAATTACGTTTCCGAAACAGTGCCATAACCAATAAAATTAAAATAATTGGTAGTCCAAAAGCAAATAAGAAACCAATTAGTAATCTACCCACTAGAACTATTACACTTAGTATAATTAGAATAGCAAATACCATCATGACTTTATGATACCATTTTAGATTTGTAAAAAACAAATTACCTCCATGGCTGCGGGATCTTTCCTGATTCTGATCCGTATTTTCTTCTTCCGTATTATAGCTTGTATGACTTCCTTGATAACTAGTATAGTTACTTTTCTGTTTCGCTGCTCTGTCTGCTTCAATTACTGTTCTTGCAATAAGTCTAGGATCACCTAAAAGACTTAATACCTTTGCTTCTTCCTCTTCCGATGGTGCACTGATGTATTGATCATAATACTTTATGTTTTGCTCTATAACTTCAGAGGTAACTTCACCATTTAATGACTGTCTTAAAACTTCTAGAAACTCTTTTTTATTCATATGTTTGCCAGCCTCCTTTTTTACATTCTATCATAACAAAATAATAGCGTAAATAAAATTAAAGTTAAAATTACATTAACATTCTTATTCCGAGTTACTACTTTATAGCAAAACAAAAAAATATGCACCATATACAAAGAGTATGTATATGATGCACTCGATACGTGTGCTAGAAGATTCGAACTCCCGGCCTTCTGGTCCGTAGCCAGACGCTCTATCCAGCTGAGCTAAGCACACACATATTGAAACACTGTTAAAAAAACAGCATTATTCTATACTTATTATATAGAATAATGCCGGCGACCGGAATCGAACCGGTACGGGAGATTAGTCCCGCAGGATTTTAAGTCCTGTGCGTCTGCCAGTTCCGCCACGCCGGCACA
>JAQSYO010000071.1 GCA_029256105.1 Herbinix sp. | reverse complement strand
AACATAAATTAAAAAAGATAGTAAAAGATATATAAAAAGTCATACGATAGGGAGGCTGGAAATAATGATTGGTGTTAACCACCAAAATATGAATGAGACCAATAAATATGTATTGTTAAAATCTATCGTAACGCAAGCTCCTATTTCGAGAGCAGAACTTAGCCAAATAACCGGATTGAATAAAATGACGGTAACAGGATTGGTCAACGAGTATATAGAAAAAGGAATCGTGGGTGAGTGCGGTGAAGCAAACTCTACCGGCGGAAGAAAAAGAGTATTCTTAGATGTTCTGCCTGACTCACTTTTGACTCTGGGCATTTATATCGGACGTGATATTCTCAAAGTGGGTATCATTAATTTGAAAGGACAAATACTACAGTCTGAGAGCTTGGATTTGTCGTTCATGGAAAATAATGATGTATTCATAAAAAGTCTATTTATGCTGTGTGATCATCTACTGGAAACGAAATATAAGGAAGGTATATGGGGGATCGGTGTCTCCTGTGCCGGTCCACTGTTGGCGAAAGATGGTGTTATCCTAAACCCTCCTGATTTTAATAATATCAGAGATTTACCTATTGTGGAAAGGCTGACAGAACGCTATAAATTACCGGCATATCTTCAAAATGATATGTGCGTAGCGGCACTTGCTGAAGTCTACTTTGGGAATAAACAGCAATACAATAATTTCATTTATGTAGGTATATCCGGTGGTATTGGTGGAGGTGTAATAATTGATAAAAAATTATACACTGGCTCATCAGGATTGGCTGGTATTATCGGACACAGTATAGTGGAAATGGATGGGATACAGTGTGAGTGCGGACAGTGTGGCTGTCTGGAAAAGTACAGCAGTACCCGTGCGGCAGTTCGGTGGGCAAAGAATAATGGTGCTAGTAAAGAGCTTACATGGATGGAGCTTCTGGATAAAGCAACAAAAGGCGATGAGATCTGTACAAAAGCGATTGAACGCATGATGAATTATCTCGCTGTTGCAATAATTAACATGGAAAGTGCTTATGATACAGAATGCTTTGTTATAGGAGGAGACTTACACTTCTGTCAGGATATTGCCATTCACCATATACAAGAAAAATTACAGAAACGTGCTTTTTCCTGGGGAAAGATAACAGAAGTTAAAGTGGAGCCTTCAAGTTTTATGGGCAGTGCATCATTTATCGGTACAGTATTAAAGTGGAGCCTTCAAGTTTTATGGGCAGTGCATCATTTATCGGTACAGTAGCATTAGTTATGGAGAATAATTTAGAAAGTTAGTATTTTCTGTGATTAATTACGTGATGAGAAAGGTTGTGGTCAAAAAATATAAATCGTTCTAGCCTTGATAATGCAACAAAATACGAAAACAGATAAGAGAGGAAATTATTATGAGAAAACTAATTAGTTTAGGTTTAGTTGTTGTTCTTGCAATGACAATGTTTGTTGGATGCGGAAATAAAAAAGAAGCTGTAGTAGAAGATGGACAGGATGTTCAAGAAGTACAAGATACAGAAGAAGTAGAGGATGCAGAAGAAGTTACTCTAACCATTTGGGGTGATACGGACAACCAAGCGATACTGGAATCTTCCTTTACTAAAATTAATGAAGCTTTTGAAAATAAATACCCGAACATAAAACTAGATTATCAATATTCAGGTACTTTTGATACAATTAATATCGCTGTTCAATCGAATTCTTTGCCGGATTTGTTCTGGGTACAAGGAAATAAATCAACAAAGATGGCCGAATTAGCACGTAATGGGTACTTACTTCCCCTCGACGAGTATAATTTAGATTCTAGCCGTTTCCCGGAAGTATCCATAGAATATGCATCTGTTGATGGGTCCATTTACAGCTCTTTCCCTTCATTTTTTGACTATGCCGTTATGTACTATAATAAAGAGATATTCAATAAGTATGGTTTAGATAAACCTGCTAATTGGGATGAATTTGTAAGCACAATGGACGTTTTAGCACAAAATGGCGAAACACCGATTGCTTTCGGTGGCAAAGGAGACTTTGACCGATATTGGTTAATGCAAGTAATGGCTCCCGCATTATTTGATGATACACTGACAGCATTGAAAGAGAATACTACCCCTGATTATGCTCCTATGGAAAAAGCATTTGATTTATATCGTGAATTTGCAGAAAAAGGTTATTTAGGTAAGGATTTTGCCTCCATTGACGGAGTAGGCGCACAATTAGCTTTCACCAACGGTAAAGCTGCTATGCTCGTAGATGGAACCTGGAGCAACCAAGTTTATAAGGAGTTAGGTTTTGAAGTTGGACGTTTTGCAATGCCATCCAGTGATGGTACCCTATATTCTCAGAGTGGACCGAGTAATTATAATACATACGCGGTTGCTAAAACTTCAAAATATCCGGATCAAGCAGTTAAATATATTGAGTTTTTAAATAGTCAGGAAGCACAGCAAATCATTGAAGATGAACTGGGAACAATACCGCTTGTAAAGGATTTAACACCAAAGGACGAGACAGTTGGAGAATTATCCGCTTATGATGTAGTAGGAAACAATATTTATCACGTACTTTCCGGTGTTGCTGATGATAATGGCAAACCGCAGGATATCTTACTTGGTGAAGTATTACCAAAGCTTATGATGTCTGAAATAACAGGTGCTGAAGCAGTACAAAAAATTAAGGATGAAATCGAAAAAGCGAGTGCTAATTAATTTATGAAAAGCAAACACTAAAAAATTATCAGAAAATGCCTTCGTTTTCTATGAAGGCATTTTCTGCTCTCTAGTGAAAGGAGTTGTAAGTATTGAAAAAGTTTTTTGGGAAAAGACCTTATATTTTATTCCTAACTCCAGGGTTTATTATATATACGATTTTTGTTATATATCCAATATTTGCGGCTGGAAGATTAAGTCTTTTCCACTGGAATGGCATAGGTGAAAAAAAATTCGTTGGATTAGGGAACTACATTGATTTGTTTACCAGCGCTGAGCTAATGTCACAAATGATAAATGCCTTGAAACATAGTTTGACAATATTTGTTTTAACCATGCTGATAAATATTCCGATACAGATTATCATGGCTTATATGATATATAGCAAAGCGAAAGGAAAAAATTTCTTCCAAGTAGCTATATTTTCGCCACAATTTATATCAACACCGGTTATCGTATTTATCTTTACCCTCTTATTTGATGGAAATATCGGTGTTGTGAATAAAATACTTGAAATAATCGGACTGGGAGAATATGCTAGACCATGGCTTGGTATTCCAGAATTTGGGATATACATCGTATGGATTATGATTTCCTGGGCAGGAATTGGTGTCGGTATGATGTATTTTATCGGTGCGATGAAAATGATTTCTTTTGATAGTATGGAGAGCGCCTATATCGAGGGTGCAGGATTTTGGAAGAGATTATTTTATGTAGTACTTCCACAAATTAAAATGACTATTTTAAATCTTATATTGATTTCTTATGTGTTCAGCATGACTATCTTTGATTATAGCTATATTCTTGGTGGAACCTCCGGTGGTGTCAATGGAAATGTAGATGTAATGCCATTATTCTTTTATCGTATGGCATTTGGTGATACTAATCCGCTCGGTGGAAATTTAAGTGCAAACTCCATGGGTATGGGCACTACAATCGCATGTGTATTATTTTTTATGATATTTGTTATTGCGGTTGTTCAACTTTTAATTGTATATCGTAAAGAGGAGGAATAATTGATGAAAAAGATGATAGATGAAATGCCTATAAATAAGCGTCAAGGTTTTTCCGCAGGCGTAGTGAAAGCTGGACTTTGGTTTTATTCTTCCTTTACCTTTTTGATATTAATCTATATGACCTATCACTCTCTACGGGAACGTAAGGATATTTTGGGCAATACATTTGGTAAACCGGCAAAATTAACAATCGGAAATTATGTGAAACTGATTATGGAAGATGAATTTTTCCGTTATTTTGCGAATAGCGTAATTATTTTGGTGGTGAGCCTGATATTATTGATATTTATTTCCTCGTTTACCGCGTATGGAATTGCAAGCTATAAATTTAAAGGAAAGAAGTTTATGAGAATTTTCTTCTTAATTGGTCTTATGTTTCCTGTACAGCTTGGAATTGTCCCTATCTTCCAATTGATGAAGCAAATGAACTTGATTAATAATATTACTTCTGTAATAATTGTATCAGCGGCTGGTATTTCAATGCCGGTTTTTATGCTTACTGATTTTTTCTCCAAATTACCGAAAGAAATATATGAGGCTGCAGTAGTGGATGGAGCCGGTGAATGGAGAACATTCTTTAAAATAATGTTTCCTATGGCTAGTCCTGTAGTTTTTTCCGTTTGTATTACATCATCAGTTACAATTTGGAATCAGTTTTTCTTACCTCTGATCTTCTTGCAACAAGATGCGAATAAGACAATTCCGTTACTTGTTGTTAAATATACTAAGAATTTATTCAGTACAATTGACTCGGCGATGGCTGTTTCAACGTTATCCACGGTTCCGATTTTAATTATATTCATTATTTTCTCCAGTAAAATATTGGATGGTGTAACTGCCGGTGCTGTTAAAGGCTAACAAGGAGAATAGAAAGGAATTACATTATGTCGAAAATTAAAGAAATATGGTGCATGCATCATAGCCACCTTGATATAGGGTATACACATCCGCAACCTTTGTTGCTTGAACTACAAAACGATTATATTGATCAGGCGATTGATCTCTGCATCAAAACAGCAGATTATCCGGAGGAATCCCGTTTCCGTTGGACCTGTGAGGCGACTTATCCTTTAAGCAGATGGCTGGAAACTGCAACAGCAGATCGCATAAATATATTAAAGCAATTAATCAAAGCAGGTCAAATAAGCGTGGCTGCCTTACCAATGCATACGACTCCGGGAGCTACCGCTGCTGAAATGGTATCCATGCTCAAAGATTTAGACTTGTTACGCAATCAATTAGATACCAAGATAACTACAGCAATTAATCATGATGTAAATGGTCAACCATGGACCTTGTCACAAATCATGCTGGATAGTGGCATTGATTTTTATCTTACAGGCATCAACATTCATTTTGGAGGAATTCCGTTCCAAAGACCAGCAGCTTTTCGTTGGCAGACACCGGATGAGAGAGAACTTTTAACATTTTTAGGGGAACATTATTCCTTGTTCAGTCAATTCTTCTATACAAATGAAGCAGATACAAAACTTATGCATAAGGGAATTACAGATTATGTAGAACGTCTTGAAAAGAACGGTTATCAACGTGATTTTGTGTTTTTAACAGCAACCAATCCGCCGTTATATGATAATAACTGTCCGGATTTAGAACTTGCAGATTTAATACGTAGATATAACGAAGAAGATCATGAACAGAAAGTTCGATTTGTAACACCGGAAATGCTACGTGATAAATTGTTAGCAGATCAAATAGAGGCATTACCCCTATACCGTGGTGACTGGACAGACTATTGGAATTTTGGCTGTGCTAGTACTGCCCGTGAAACAAGAGTAAATCGCCATGCGAAGCAGACAATTCAAAAAGCGGAAATGATAGAATGCCTGTGTGGAAGTCCTAATAAACATTATGATAGTGTGAAAGAAGAGAGTTGTTTAAACGCTCTTATTTTTGATGAACATACTTGGGGAGCGTCGCAGTCTGTGACAGATCCGCTTGGGGATGAAACTTATTCCCAGTTTATTCATAAGATAAAAACTGCTTATCAAGCAGCTGACTTGTCGGCTTATTTGCTAAGCACTCAGATAGAAAGACTGGCTGGTAATCCTCATCAGTCAAATAATCCAGAGGGTATTATCGTAGTGAACACATCCGGAACAGAGCAACAGATTGACTTGGAAGTACCGGTATCCTACCTGGAAGCCGGAAGGCAGCTCAGTGCAATACGTTCGAAACAATATATTTCATATATAACTGATAGAGAAAAAACAATTAACTATGGCTCAATAACC
>JAQSYO010000070.1 GCA_029256105.1 Herbinix sp. | reverse complement strand
AACGAAGAGATTGATCGTCTGCTTACACAGGAAGAGGTTTTCACAAATGTCTCAAAATTGATTGAGTTAAACAACGAGAAAAAGTCAATTGAAACCCGATTGGAAGAACTCATGGAAGAATGGGAAGTTTTAGCGGCTGAAGATTAACTTTTAAAAGGCACTTCACAAAATAACTGGTAGGTTAGGATGTGATGTGCCTTTTTTATGCTAATACTGATAGGAAATATCATCATTATCAGCCTTTTTACAGCTATCATAGGTTGCGGTTTAGTTCATTCTATTTTTATTTTCTGTGCTTTTCCTTTTACCAATCCTGTCATATACCATATGATAAACAAAATTGATACAAAAAGTCCCAAACTATATGTGCTGCTTATTTTAAAGAATTTCGACTGTTTTAGAGCGAAAATAACGATATTACTGAGCAGTAGATAGGGCAAACTATACTTTCCTATATTACTCAGCCAAATAAAGTATCTTTTTGTTCCCAGAAAGCCAGATAATAAATAATAGCCATACAGGAATAACATACCGCCTAAAAGCCAAGCGAAGGATAACGGAAATCTGGATGGCCAACCTTTTGACAAAAAGAGCGCATCGAATATCGTATAAGCCATTCCCAATAAGGCTCCAGCCATGACATACCAATTGAATCTCACTCCGTTTCTTACAAAACAAACCCCAATCACAAAATATAAGTAGTAAGGAATCACCGGATAATATGCATTCCCATATCCGCCAATAAACAATCCGACGATCGGTGAAACATTCGAAGGAGGTAGAAAACATACTAATATACTGGCTCCTCCAATGGCAATCAACAACTTTTTATTCTGACTTTTCAGAAGCTTCAATAATGGTATTGTTATCAACATCACTCCGGCAAAGGAGAGCAAAAATTCCGACCAGCCGGCCAGCCTTTTTATTAACACGATCTCAAGAATTTTATCAATACGAAATGGCATTCTATCAATAAATATTACATATGTAAAACTTGATATATAAAAAGCAAGCAATAATCTTGCTATATTCTTTACTATTTTTTTCAACGCATTGGGAAATTCCTCTTTCGCATATGCCATATACGAAACATAGCCAAAAGCAAACACAAATCCGGAAAATGTTGTAAGATTAATGTATTCGGTTAAAAATCTCCAGCCTCTTTCCGCATCCAAATTGCAATAAAACTGAAGGCAATGCGCTAAGATCATCTGAATTGTTAGGATTCCCTTAAAGCAATCAATTGTTTTATCTCTCATATTTTGTCTCCAAGTTCTAAGAATAAAGGCTTGCATTCATTCTCAGAACACAAACCTCATTGTGAAAGTGCTTTTCTTTCACATTTAAATCTTCCATTTACCTTCGTTAATAGCACGAATCGTTTCAACTGCGATCTTAGGTTTTCTGTCATAAGTACATAGACCATTAATTTCTTGTTCAACATCCGTTATTTCTGTATAACAAAAACCCTGAACAAATGGGGATTCTAATAAAGGAGAAACTACATCGTAGTATCTTTGTGCAAAATCCTCGTCTGAAGCAGCACTTGAATAGCCCCAGCCATCCCAGTTTCCTTTTTTATAAGAAATACCTCCAAACTCAGTAACTAATATCGGCTGGCCCTCATACTTCCATCCGTTAGCCAGAAGAGGTCTTCCCCCCGGTGCAAACTTTAGAATATTTTCAAGACTCTTATATCGCTCCTTTAAAACCTCCCTATTCCATTCATAATCATGAATTGTAAGCAAATCCGTACAAGTATGCTCCCAACCATCATTTGATATCACAGGTCTAGTCTGATCTAAAGACTTTGTCAGATGAATCATTGCCGCACTATGACTTTGCTGTTCCTTTTTATCCTTAATATTGAAAACACCCCAGGATTCATTTATTGGCGTCCAAGCAACAATGGAAGGATGATTATAATCCCTTAGTATTTCATCGATCCACTCATATGTAATTCGTTTGACGTATTTTCTGGAGTAAACATATGCTGCCGCTATCTCGCCCCACACTAAAAATCCCATTGTATCCGCATGATATAAAAATCTTGGATCCTCTATCTTTTGATGTTTTCTAACTCCGTTAAAGCCCATTGATTTTGCTAATTCGATGTCCTTTATAAAGTCTTCGTCCGAGGGTGCAGTTAATAAAGATTCTTCCCAATACCCCTGATCAAGAAGTAATTTTTGATAGTAGAGACGATTATTTAATAGAAATCTACCATTTTCAATAGATACTTTTCTCATACCAAAATAAGAGGATACGGTATCCACTATACGACCGGCTTCATATACTTTAAATATAACATCAAATAATCTTGGATGTTCCGGTGTCCAAACCAAATCTTCTTGAAAATTCCAGTTCTTCAGAATTTGTTGATCTATGAAAAGCTTATAACTCCCAGCCTCACGTTTTGTTTCAATTGTATTAACAGTGATTAATTCTTCTGCAAAATAAATTTCTGTTCTTAATTCTACTGCTCTTTTACCGCTGATTTCATAATTAAATTCCACCTGCATATTATCCAAATCAGGAGTTATATAAACCTTTTCTAAATGCACTTCTTCTACGGCTTCCAGCCATACAGTCTGCCAGATACCCGTGGTTCTGGTATAGAAAATACCTTCCGAGTTATCTCTCCAGTATTGTTTACCTCTCGGTATTTCCAGGTCGCTAGGACTATCAGTCACCTTTAGGATAATCGTATTGCAATCATCTTTTAAAGCATGAGTAATATCCATTTCAAAACTGATATGCCCTCCTGTGTGTTCCATAATGAACACGTCATTAACCCATATCTCGCAGCAATAGTCAACAGCTCCAAAATGAAGGATAACTTTCTTCCCACTCATACTATCCGGCAATTCAAATTTTTTACGGTACCAGACAATCTCATGTGCATCCTGTATGTTAACCCCTGACAGCTTTGTCTGATATGCATATGGTACTATTATCTTCTTATCAAAACCATTTGTGTCAAAAGAAAACTCCCATTCACCGTTTAAATTCATCCACTCATTTCTTACAAATTGGGGTCTTGGATATTCATTTCTTGGAACGTTCATTTTATTGTACCTCTTTTCTAAATAGTCAATTTAGCCCTTTACTCCCGAATCTAAAGAAATGCCTTTCACGAAATATTTCTGTGTAAATAGATACAAAATAATCATTGGTATTATTGCAATCGTTGCTATCGTACACATTCTTGCTACTTGGTTTCCATAAACACCTTTTGCTAATTGAAGTCCGGCTGTCAGTGTTAAACGATCAATATTATTTATGACAATGGACGGCCACAAAAAATCATTCCAACTTCCTGTAAATGTAAACAATCCTACAGCAATTAAGATAGGTTTGCAATTTGGCAGAACGACTCTTGTGAAAATTCTCCATTCTTTGGCTCCATCAATTCTTGCTGATTCCAAAATGACATCAGGGATTGCATACATAAATTGGCGTATTAAAAAAATATTTAAAACACCAGCGAGTCCGGGTATTATAAGAGCGATCAAATCATTTAACCAACCAAAAGTATGCATAATTTTATATAATGGAATAACATTTGTTATTGCAGGAAAGGAAGATAGGAACATAATCCCCAAAAATATGATATCTCTTCCTTTAAAATTTAATTTCGAATATGCATAGGCTGACATAGCGTAGATAGTGACTGCGATTATGGTCTGACTTCCCGAAACGATAATTGAGTTTAAAAACCAATTATATACAGGAAGCTGTTTATTACTAAAAGCCAATATTTCCTTATAATTGCTTAAGGTCCACGTCTTTGGCAAAAACATAAAGCCTCCTGCTTTATTGATTTCCGCATCAACTTTAAAGGAGGATATTATAATCCAGACCAGGGGCACCAAAGCAATTACTACAATGATACATAATATAAAAAAGGCAATCCATGATTCCTTATTTGTACTATTGTGTAACTGTGAATTATCATCGAAATCTTTTCTTATTTTCATATGCTCCTCCTAATCCGACCGTTTACGCAATAATATTAGCTGACCTATAGAAATGACACCAATAATTAATCCCAAACATGCAGCCATGGCACTAGCCATACCGGCAACAGAATTACCGGTTCCAAATGCCAAATTACGTATATACATTAACAATACATAAGTCGATTCATTGGGACCGCCACCTGTTATAATCAAAGGCTGCCCATAGATATTAAACTGCGCGATGATAGATACTATTATAGTATAAGCCAGCGGAAATCTAATTGTTGGTACCGTAATATTCCAAAAACGTTTAAAACCTTTTGCTCCATCTAAATCAGCTGCTTCTAAAACAGATTTATCAATACCGGACAATGCGGCTACATATATAATTAAATTACCACCAATTCCCCACCATATGGTTGTTATAACAATTGTCATCCAGGCATACGGTTGTTCGCCATACCAATTAATATCAGTTCCAAATAAATTATTAAATAGCCCTAAGGAGCGATTAAATATAAATAACCAAGTTAAGGTTACTGATGTAATCGAAAATAAGGTAGGCATATATAGAATTCCCTGAAAAATATTACGTCCTTTCGGTCTTTTATCCAAAAGAAGCGCAATGGCTAAGGGTAAGCTAACCTGGAAAGGCACACAGATAATTACAAATATGATTGTATTTTTAAGTCCATTCCAAAACTGCCGATAAAAGGTAGATTCCGTATTTAATATAATAGTTTTATAATTATCCAGTCCGATAAATTTGGGATCGGTAAATAAATTCCACTTCGTAAAGGAAGCATAGATTCCATAAAACATTGGAACTAAGAAAAATAATGTAAATATTATTACATGCGGTGCAAT
>JAQSYO010000069.1 GCA_029256105.1 Herbinix sp. | reverse complement strand
TTAATAACATTATTCATTCAAGTAAAAAGCACTCCTATTGTAGCTTTATTTATTCAGTATAGATTAACTACTCCCCATATTACTGTATAAACTATGTGGTAGTTTCATTATCAACGCATATACTTCTACAATGCTATTATAGCATCTAGTTATGTGCTTTGTGTGCTAATGTTTATTACTTATGTATGTTCTTCTTTTCAAGCCGCTTTGACATACTTCGTAATTCTCTTTGACACGCCGCTTCGGTCCATATGTAATTTCTGTCCAATATCTTCTTGTGATAAACCATCTATGAAGCGAAATATAAATATCTGCCGAATTTCACTGTCTGAGATTGTATAAATGAAATCATGAATCCTGCACTCCATCTCAATCAATTCCGTTAATTTATTATTACGTTTTCGTTGCAGCTCCTTGATCCAATTTTGTCTTCTATCGTATTCTTCCTGATCTATCCCGGTAACATAGAAATGTTGTTCAATATAAGGAAAGTGCTTGGACGATCCTTTGACTCTATCCGTAGTCATCTGAACTTCCTTCTGTTCCAATTGTTTAATTCGAAAGCTTAGGTCTTCAATTTCATTTTTAATAGCTCTATATTGATTAAGTTCATTTTCTGTCATTAAACTCATCCTCCCTATTTATATAAAAGAATAATTACAAATACTATGTATTCATTTGGTTCCTATTGGTTGATTCTTTGATTTCCTTATTCTATGAAAGGCTTGTCCACCTTTCTTAACTGTTACTTTTCGTTATCTTCCTTATTTATTTCCCCAGTATATAAGGCTATGGATGCCTGCTCGCTAATCCGTTTCAGGATTTTATCAACCTCCTCTGGTTTACAGCAGCTATCATCCCGGATAATGATATGAGTTGCATTATAATAATAGTCTTGAACAGTTGCCATTACTGCATCACCTCATAATAATTTATGCTTTATTGATTGTACTTCTTGCAATAGAATTTTATTTATGATTGACATCTATTTACATTAGTGATAAAATTATTTCGAACACTCGTTTGTATTATTGGTTTTATAAAATAGTACCTCAAGTGTGAGCTGCGGTGCTACAATATTTCTAATTTGTAAAACTTCCGGCCAACTGAATTCAGTTTTTCCATTGATTTTATTACGAAGCGTTTTTTCAGTAACCCCAATACGAATTGCCAATTTGGCAATTTTTATATTTGCTTTTATCATTTCACTTTGTAAATTATTATACATATTCATACCTCCTATAAAATTCAATTCTCCGTCAACGGATATGTTATTCTTATAATATCACCGTTAACGGACATTGTCAATACAAGTCTCACTAATTATTTCCGTTAAATACTATTTTTATGGATATTGACGGTAAATTTTTATTGACTTTTTCCATTGACGGTGATATAGTGAATTTTAATAGAGGGGGTTTTATAAATGGGTCTTGAAAAAATAGCTGAATTAAAAAAGAAAATGGGTCTAACAAATGAAGAATTGTCCAGATTGTCAGGCGTACCGAAAGGAACCATTGACAAAATATTAAGTGGCGTAACGAAAGACCCTAAATTAGAAACTCTGAAAGCTATCGCAAGAGTCTTAAAATGCACTTTGGATGATTTTGATGATTCAGACGATAGACCAAAACAACCGGAACCGACCTACGAAGATTTACAATACCTCATTGCCAGAAATGGGAAGATTCTCTCCACCGAGGAGAAAATGAAGCTTATTAAAATGCTATCTGAATTATAATAATTATAATAAAGGAATATAGTATGAATTACGAATATATAAGGTTTGCTACTTTAAAGGTCTTTAAAGAATGTAATATACATTCCTTTCCCATCAATTGTTTAGAAATATTAAAGCATTACAATTTAAGCGCACATTCATATTCTTCATTAAGTAATGAATTGCGTAATTATTGCATGAGTTATAGTGATGATGCTTTAAATTATAAAGATAAAATTTGTTATAATGATAAACAGCCCTTCGGTCGGATTAGCTTTTCATTAATGCATGAATTAGGACATATCCTACTTCATCATAACGATAATCATAATCCTAAAACAGAGCAGGAAGCTAATATTTTTGCCAGTAACATGTTGGCTCCCAGAATGGCAATTCATTATGCCGAATGTAAAAATCAGACAGATGTTGTGAAACTATTTGGTTTAACCAATGAAGCAGCTCAATATGCTTTTGATGATTATCGGCGTTGGCATCGGATTACCGTGTACCAAAAGATGAATTCCTTTGATACAGCAATATACAATCATTTTTATAATGAGAATATCAAAAAATTTATATATAGTATAAAGAAATGTGTTTATTGTGGTGAAGATATCCTTAATTCCTCGGATTATATCTGCGTTAAATGTAGCTCTCCCAAGCATATATACCAAGTTAAGCAAGAAACAGATACCCAATTACTCATTGCAGAAAACCAGTGGTTATATGGTGGAATATAATAATAGTTGGCTTTCTATTTTATAAGTAATCTTCATAGGTAAGTAATTAAATTTTATAATACATAAGAAAGAAGGTATCGTTTATGGCTTTTGGTTTAAAAAACATTTTACAAGGTGGTCTGGGTAATTATAGTGAAGTACCTGCTGAAGTTCTGGCACAAGATTATGGTATGTATTTAATGGATGGTGAAGTTATCACGATGGGATTTAAATTGATAAGAGATGCACTCATCTTTACTACCAAGAGAATTATTTTAACAGATAAGCAAGGAACCACCGGCAGTAAGACAAGGATTACCTCTATTAATTTATTTTCAATAACAGATGTCACCATGGAAACCTCTGGATTTGGATTTGATGATAGTGAGCTTACTTTTACATATGTTAGTTCACCTGAATTAAAAGGACATCATGTACAATATGCTTCTCACAAATTAGAGTTCCCTAAGAAATATAATGTCCAAGGACTTTATAAGATACTTCAAGAGCTTGCATATGAAAATTGTTTGAGAATTAATAATATAACAGAGTAACAAGCCACACCAATAAGAACAGTTCGATGGAACACAATCCTGAGCCAATATAATATTATTTTGCCATGTGTTGTTATGGAACTAATACTATCTTCAAAGCATTTTTCAGCTCCCACCAAAGTATACTTAAGTGGGGGCTGATTTTATGCTGCAATATGTGATCTATCTGAGAAAGTCTCGTACTGATGCAGACGCTGAAGCACGCGGAGAAGGAGAAACTCTTGTCCGACATGAGAAAACATTAACTGAACTGGCAAGAAACTTACAGCTTAATGTAACCGAAATATACCGGGAAATCGTTTCCGGTGAGACAATAGCGGCCCGTCCTATGATGCAAAAGCTTCTCTCTGAAGTTGAAAAAGGAATCTGGGACGGTGTTCTTGTCATGGAAATTGAACGTCTTGCAAGAGGTGATACCATTGATCAAGGTATTGTGGCGCAGACTTTTAAGTATTCTGATACACAAATCATTACCCCTACAAAGACCTATCATCCTAACAATGAATTTGATGAAGAATATTTTGAGTTTGGTTTATTCATGTCAAGAAGGGAATACAAGACGATTAACCGCCGCCTGCAAAGTGGGAGGCTGGCGTCCGTGCGAGAGGGAAAATATGTTGCCAATCAGCCACCTTATGGATATATCCGTAAAAAGCTAGAAAAAGACAAAGGTTATACGTTAGAAATTCATCCGGAACAGGCTGATGTTATTAGAATGATTTTTGATTGGTATACCCATGGGGAAAGAATTAGCAACGGTTCTTATCGGAAACTAGGTGTATCCTTGATAGCACAAAAACTTAATCGATTGAAAATCAAACCGCAAAAAGCCGATTCTTGGGTTACGGCTAGTATACGAGATATTTTAATTAACCCTGTTTACATTGGTAAGATACGTTGGAACTGGCGTCCGGCCTCAAAAAAAATGGTTGACGGAAGGATCAAAAAGGAACGCCCTAGATCTTCTAGTTATATTCTTGTAGATGGCTTACATGAAAGCCTAATATCGGAAGACACCTTTTATCTGGCTCAAAGGTTAATTAACAACAATAAGCAACGACCTCTCGGTGTAAAGAACGCAATCCAAAATCCTCTTTCCGGTATAGTAGTATGCGGAAAATGTGGTAGGCGAATGGTACGTAGACCATATAGCGCTAAAACAAAATATGATACCCTTATGTGTCCAACTGCAAACTGCCCAAATATAAGTACAAGACTAAGCAGTATAGAGGACGCAATACTTCATGCACTTGAACTATGGTTATCTAAATATCAACTTCAAATCGGAGAGGATACCAGCTTACAGAATAACATTATAATCAATCTATTAGAAAACAAACTGGAACAATATGATTCAGTAGCTTTAGATTTACAAATGCAGATGGATACAATTTATGAATTACTAGAGAAAGGTATCTATACCACAGACCAATTTTTAGAAAGGTCCAAGCATATCGCTAGTCGGATAGAGGAAAACAAGAAAGAAAAAGAAACGCTGGTAAAGGAATATGAATTAGAATCCAATGTCATTTTCAGCAGAGCAAATATTTCATCACGAACTGAGTATCTCCTGAATACTTATCGAATGCTGCCTTCTGCTCAGGCAAAGAACGATCTTCTAAAGGAAGTCTTGGAAAAAGTTGAATATGTGAAAGACCATTCCGCACGTTATAAAGGTGTTGATCCTAATGATTTTACGATCAAATTATATCCTATTCTCCCTTATAAGTAATCAGAATGACCTACAACTTCCGTGTGCTAATTCTTCTGTTCCAATATCAGTCAATAACGCTGCAACTTTCTTGTTCGGCATTGTATAACGTTGTGATAAATATCTCATGGATGCGGCTAGTTCTCCAT
>JAQSYO010000039.1 GCA_029256105.1 Herbinix sp. | reverse complement strand
GCCTGCAGTATCAAGTGTACCTCTGACGATATGATAACGAGTACCGGGTAAATCCTTTACTCTACCACCTCTGATCAGAACAACGCTATGCTCCTGAAGATTGTGACCTTCACCAGGGATATAGCTAGTTACTTCGATTCCGTTTGACAAACGTACTCTGGCAATCTTACGAAGTGCTGAGTTAGGTTTCTTAGGAGTAGCTGTTCTAACTGCTGTACATACGCCTCTCTTCTGAGGAGAAGAAACTTCGGTTGTTCTCTTGTTTAAAGAGTTAAAGCCTTTTTGCAAAGCAGGAGCAGTTGATTTCTTCTCCATTGTCTGTCTACCTTTTCTTACTAGTTGGTTAAATGTGGGCATTAATTTTTCACCTCCTGAAAATTATTAATTAGTTTTTGAATTCTGTGGTTTCAATAGGCACTTTTGTATACGATATAAGTATCAATAAAAAGCGCATAAAAAATACATTGCATGCAGAAATCTGCACGCTAAATGATTATACTTTTTTACTCAGTAATTGTCAAGGACTTTTTTGTTTATAAATGATAGCACGATAACTCAGGAAATAAGTTATCGTGCTATTTAACAGACCGTTTAAAAATGTATTAATTATAGAGCAAGGTAAATAAGTATGGAACATCAGGTCCAGAATAACCGTCTTTCAAATAAATACTAATCGTGTATTGACCCGGGTTAAGATAACAACGAATGTATTGATATAATTCTTCTAAGTTTTCTGTAGCTATAAATAAAGATTTTCCTGTTGCATCATACAATTCAATATAAGTATTTATCACTTCTGCTTGACTTTTGAACACAAAATTTCCAACAAGCCAACCTGGCTCTGTTACTTCAAACCAGTATAAATCCCATTTCTCACCTGTTGCAATTGTACCGACAACACCATTATAAGGAGGAATGTATTGGCAATCATTAACGCTTTTACTTTTGTTTGTATCCTCATAAATTAGATTTTCCTTGAAATCTTCTTCCAATTGTTTTTGATACTGAGCATAATAATCATCAACATTGATTGCTTTATTAAGCAGCACTTTTTCAACTTCATGGATGTTGATAGCAAAATTTACATTTTGACCGTCCACGAAGTACATGGTATTAATACCAATTACCTCTCCGCGCGTATTTACCAAAGGTCCACCGCTGTTTCCTTGTGATATGGAAGCATTGATTTGAATATAATCAACGGTATCTATGATACGGGAAGCGGTAGTAACCATTCCATCTGTCATTGTTCCGGTTAGTCCTAGTGGGCTTCCCAAGGTGTAGATTACTTCTCCTACTTTTACATTATTCTGACTTATGGTCAGTCCTGTATTTTTTACATCAACTTTTAATATCGCTATATCAAGCTTCTCATCGTATCCCAGAATAGTTTGCACATTATATATTACATTATCATTTGCAGTAACCTGAATCTTATTTGCGCCTCGGATTACATGGTAATTGGTTACCACCATACCATCAGCAATAAAAAATCCTGATCCCAATGCTTCGGCATAATCATCTGATACCTTTATTTCCACAGTTGCGGGTCCGCATTTCTCATATATCTCAACTGCTGATAATTTATTTGGTTCATTTATTACATTAATGTTTATGACGAGTCTATCGTTGGATTTGATGGAAGTTATCGTCAATGTACCCTTACCCACCCCGTATGCAGTTATGTTAATTGGTATGCGGTTACCTTCCCATTCGCCCCATTCAAAATCAAATACGTTTCCGTCACTTCCAACCGCATGCAGTGCTTCATCATCAATTAAATCGGAAAGTGTTATCCAAATTGTTTCATCCTCATATATGGTAATGTCTTTATTAAGTGTTCTAATCCGATTGGTGCCTATCGAAACTTCAAGTGCCTTAGTGAGCTTTCCTGCCTTTGCATATACCGATACCGTTCCAGAGCCAATCGCTTTTAACACACCCTTTGCGCTAATGGTCGCAATTGTTGGGTCCGATACACTCCATTTAATCTTTTCGGTTGTTCCGAATGCCTTTGCTTTAAAAGTAAACGTTTCTGATACATTAATATAATCTACTGAAATCTGATATTCAATATATGGTTTTTTCACCTTTATCAAATAATTTAATTGATAGGTTTTACTGCTTTGTATCACTTTTATTACTATATTTGCATTGCCTGCAGATAACGTTGTTACTTTTCCTGATTTACTAACCTTTGCAACCTTCGTGTTGCGGGAAATATATGTAACCGTGGCACTTTTACTAACATTGAGCAGTGGTATTTGATAGTCAGTATCCCCTAAATATAAGATTTTATCATCTTCCTCTAAGGAAGGTCTTTTCGTTGCCGCTTCTGCTATCATCGTATTCGATGCCATAGACAAATTTGTAACCGGTAATGCTAACATTATTCCCATGAAAACAATGACGATTGCTTTGATTAGTTTTTTCAAAATAATACCCCCTATAATTTATCTACGTTTATCCATAGGAATATTATATAGGAAATAAATGTAATTACAACTTTTATTTATATGTTATTTGCTTTTTTAATCTTTATCCCCACTATTTATCCTTCTATCCATCGCCAAAAATAATGTTTTATAATTTAAAACAATGAATCCCTCACAATGATGCGCATTTAGTACTAAGGTAATGTTCTATGTGCGTTGTTATTCTTGAATATTCTCCACTCTTATAGTAATATATAGTTGAATATTGTGGTGAACTTTCATATGTATAATCACCTTTATTATAATAAGTAGAAACATTGGACAAGATGGGAGGATTCTGATGAAGGATATGGCGCAGACAGAACGGCAAATTTTTATCTTGCTATTGCTTTCAGAGAATAAACGAGGATATACCATAAGTGATCTTCATGCTTCGCTGGAGACGTGGGATGTTATCGTTGATAAGAAGACAATTATGAGGGATATCGACAGTTTATCGGGTATCTGTTTTATCTCGGAGGAGGAACGCAACGGTAAGACTTATTATACCGCTGACAAGTTTCGACTTCGGGAAATCACCTTTACTTCTCCGGAATTGATCTCCATGGCTTTTCTACTGGAGTTATTAAAGCCTTATCAATATATGACCATGGGTAAGACCTCCCAGGAGTTGATTCATAAGCTGCTTGATAATACGACGAATTTAAACCGTGAATTTATTAAGCATTTCACTGGGTTAGTTACGATTAACACGAACGATTATATCAGTGATGAGGTTAACCCAGAGATTGAGGATCGCCTCCAATCAGCGATTCGTAATAAGACTAAGGTACGGATTATATATCACAGCTTTGGTGGTGATGAAGATACGATCCGTATCATCCAACCTTATGAATTGGTGATTAACGATGGGGCCTTGAGTGTGGTAGGTTATTGTGAATTAAGAAATGATATTCGCGATTTCCGTGTTTCCAGAATTAAAGCGATTACTTCACTTGAGGATTCCTTTACTGTACCTGATGATTATTTTCTTAAAAAAGCCCGTAATAAATTTATTCATTTGTCCGGTAATGTTATAGAGCCTATTATTATTGCTTTTGATGGTCCAACTGCAAAATATGTTCAAGAGTATGAATCGGAATTGGCGGATGAAATTGTTATAACCGGCACCGGCATTACCTTTATGAGAAATACTGCCGTTACGGAAGAGTTGATACGTTGGATTCTTCAGTTTGGTTCTGGGGCTAGGGTATTGAACCCTAATCACTTAAAGGATAAGGTTAAGCTGGAATTAGCAAAAAGCTTGGAGCTTTATTCTTAAATTTATTATTCTATATCATTTTATCATTGATTTATTGATGTATATATTATTAAATTTTCTTGAATATATTTTATATTTTTAATTGACATTTTATACCACATTGTATATACTGAGTTAAAGTGGTAAAGCGTCAAACCATTGAGCTTTACTAATATAATTAAACCGATGAGTAAGAAGAGTAGATATTGCTAATTATTTTCAGAGAGCTGCAGACGGTGTGATTGCAGTAATAACGCGTTATTGAATGGGCTTACGAGGGTGGGAAGAAAAACAGAATGCTGTTAAGTAATACCCAACGGAATCTCCATCTGTTAACAAGGGAGCATATATGAGCGTATATGGAGTAAGAGGGTGCATTTGCACCAAACCGGGTGGTACCGCAGGAGCTGTTTATAGGCTTTTGTCCCAGTAGAATTACTGAGGCAAGGGCTTTTTTTATACCCAAAAATGCGCTAAATAAAATGTAAATACAAAATAATAACGATCTTTTGAAAGGAGAAAAATTTATGTCAATTAAAATTCCCCATAGGCTTTATCTAACCGAGGACCAGATGCCGAAGCAATGGTACAATTTGAGAGCAGATATGAAAGAACAACCCGCTCCTATCTTAAATCCCGGTACGTTGCAACCAGCTACTGTCGAGGAATTATTTCCTGTCTTCTGTGAAGAGTTGGCAAAGCAGGAAATGGATAGTACAACCAGATATTTTGATATCCCAGATGAGGTACAGGATTTCTATAAAATGTATCGCCCTTCTCCACTAATCCGGGCTTACAATTTGGAAAAAGCACTAGGAACACCGGCAAAAATCTATTACAAATTTGAAGGAAACAATACTTCCGGAAGTCATAAATTAAATTCCGCAATTGCTCAGGCATATTATGCGAAAGAACAGGGACTCAAAAGCCTTACTACCGAAACTGGTGCCGGCCAATGGGGAACCGCTTTAGCTGAGGCATGTTCCTATTACAAGCTTCCCCTTACTGTATTCATGGTAAAGGTTTCCTATGAGCAGAAGCCGTTCCGAAAGTCCGTAATGCAAACCTTTGGTGCTGATATTATCCCTAGCCCAAGCAACACCACAAAGATTGGCCAGATGATTTTATCAAAGGATCCAAACACAGGTGGAAGCCTTGGTTGTGCAATCTCTGAGGCAATAGAGAAGGCTGTCACCACGCCGAATTGCCGTTATGTATTAGGCTCTGTATTAAATCAAGTATTATTACATCAATCCATTATTGGCTTGGAATCAAAAATCGCTTTGGAAATGCTGGAGGAGTATCCAGATATCGTTATCGGCTGCGCCGGTGGCGGTTCTAACCTCGGAGGCTTGATTGCTCCGTTTATGCAGGATAAAATTCTCGGTAAAGCATCCCCTAGAATTATCGCGGTCGAGCCCGCTTCCTGCCCATCTTTGACTCGCGGTAAATATGCGTATGACTTTTGTGACACCGGTAAAGTCACTCCTCTTGCTAAAATGTACACCCTCGGCAGTGGTTTTATGCCCTCCGCTAATCATGCCGGTGGCCTAAGATATCATGGAATGTCACCAATTCTATCAAAGCTTTACGATGATGGTTACATGGAAGCAGTTGCCGTAGAACAGACAAAGGTATTTGAAGCCGCTGTCTTCTTTGCGAAACAAGAAACCATACTTCCTGCACCGGAATCTGCTCATGCCATTCGTGCAGCAATTGATGAAGCTCTACTATGTAAGGAGACCGGAGAAGCTAAGACTATTTTGTTTGGGCTTACTGGCACAGGATATTTTGATATGACAGCTTATAATGCTTACTTAAATGGTAGTATGACAGATTACATTCCTTCCGACGCAGATCTTCAAAAGGGTTTTGATGAATTACCAAAAATCCCTGGAATACAATAAAACTAGTAGCCCCCAAATTGTTTGGAAATAAAATAGATGAAACGTAAATGGAGCTGTCCTTGATAAACCTTGGACAGCTCCATTTATTATTTGCTAGATTGAATTAATTTTAATACTTATTCGAGGATTTTAACATCCCTCTTCTTCTCCATAATTGTTGTTTGTTGTGTTACCACTGTTGTTACCTACCTCAATCCCCTTTTTAATTGGTGAAATTAGGAAACCTATTACCATACCTAAGAACAAAGCACACAACCCTGTTAAGATTAATACTGATTTTTTCATAGTTAATTACCTCCACTTGACAGCTTATTACTAAATTATATACCATTTTCAGGAAAAAATCATTATGAATCATGAAATCGACCAACTATTATTCCAGTCGCGATTTTAATATTTCATTCATGGATATTCGATTAATTTTTTTCTTACTCATAGCCTTTGATGCTTCATAAGTAATATAAATAATGATAAATCCTGCTAGTATATAGGTATAACTTATCGTAATGGGAAGCGAAATACTCATCTCTTGTGTCAAGGAGCGAAACAGTTCGTTTAACGATGCAAGTAACAGCGGAATCCCCAAGAGATACCCCAATATTACCGAAAAGGAAGAACTATTAAGAATTAAGGAGTATACCTCTCTCTTACGATATCCGAGAATTTTCATTAGCGAGATGTTCTCCTTATTCTCTTCAATCATCATAGAGGTTACAACATAAATTACAATAAGTCCAATGACAAAGGCCATAAATGCCATTACACCAATCATAGATTGAATCGGTGTCATCATTGCTGAAAATGCTCCTTTAATTTCATTCTTCGTTACTACCGTTAATAATTGATCTGCTGGGATATCCAGTTTTTCATCACTCCATAAGCCCATATAACTTCCCGTCGGTAAACCAAACATTTCATTAAAGGTATCCTCGGGTAAATAAATGTAGCTTCCTACGTACGATTCTGCTATTGCATCAACGGCAATACTATATTCCTTCGCATCAAATTTGCTAACTACATGAATCGTATCCTTCGGATTTACCTTTAATTTGTCGGCCAGAGCTCTTGTTATAACTACTTTATTCATAGGAATGGATGCCCCCACCTTATCCTTAAATGTTACAAAATGGGATTCCGGACTTACTCCGTAGATTGTTATATTAACTTGATCATCGGAACTTAGTGTAGAAAGCAACTCCGAAAAGGGTTCCCCCTTCGTTGGAGCGGACTGCATAATAGAGTTAAAAACATAGCTATATTCGTATTGAAATGCCTCATTAAATCCCTTCTCCATGACACTGTCTAGAGAGCTTTTAGCAGCAAACCCCATAAGTAGTAACATGGTTGCCATGATTACTCCTAGAAGTAAAAAAGAACTTCTAGCTACACTTCTAAGCTGCTCTCTAATCTTGAATTTCGTCGGAAACTTAAATTTGTCAAGCTTTAAGTGTCGTTCCACATAACCAACCTTATTATCGTCATTTCCACCTCTCATTAATTGTAGGGGCGTATATTTTAACGCTTTTCTTACAACCAGAAATCCCGCCGATAGTAGAAAAACCACTGGTAGTAATATACTGATAATCATATAGGACTCCTGATAATCAATTGTATCCACCGGCATGTTAAAATAGGTCACCATGAAACCAAGCATCGGGCTTAGTGTTAGCACACCGAAAAAGGTTCCAGTAATTCCACCGATCACAGCAATGATGAATGGATATCTTAAATAGTGATTCTGAATTTCCTTCTTTCGGTATCCAAGAGCATAAAGCGTACCGATAATTGCCGATTCTCGCTTTACTGTTCTCCACATCACAATACCTGTTAAGATACAGGTCAATAACAGGATAGCCACTGGTAAGGCAGTACTAATTTTACTAATTCCGTTCTGTTTTGCAGTTACAAAGGAGATTCTTGGATTGACCGTTGCATTCATCCAGCTTAGTATTTTGATATCACTGTTTGCCATGGCATCCTTAAACTGAGTTATCTTGGTTACTATGTCATCACGGTCCTGAAATCTTATCTGATAAAAACGATTACCTGTAGCAATGTTACTAAAATCCTCATTGTTTATAACCGCAACTCCAAAGTGTGTTGGATCGGTCATCAAATCACTATCATTTTTCACAGGATATATGTAATTTGGAATTGACATAAATCCTGCTATCACAAACTCTTTGTCCTGTAGCTTAACCTGATCTCCTATGTTTAACTGATGTTCACCAGCAAAGCTAGGATCGATAAGAATTTCATTATCACTTAGTTTACTTCCTTTAATAATAGCAGGGATGTTGACTTTTGTATTTTCTGAAAACACTCTGATTGTAACATCCGGAGCATAGGAATAATCAAAATTCCTTCCCTCCTCCAGCTTCATATTATACTCGGCTTCTAAGTTTGCAATATTACTTAATTCCTTATCCGTTATAAAATTAGCATCCTCTTGAACATAATTTTGTCCAAAGGTGGAAATTATGTTATCCAAATTAAGCACAAGCAGGTTAAACATTGTAAAAAGTAAGCAGCTTAATACAATAAGTGCTACAGAACCTAAGTATTGCGATTTACTTTCCATCATGGTTCTTTTAATTTTTCTATTAATAACCATTACCACTCAATCCTTTCTGCCGGCATAATTGTAATGTTCTTTACGCTTTCTACGATTTCACCGCTTCTAACACGATATACTCTGTTTGCCATTGTGCTAATTGCGGGATTATGGGTTATCATTAAGATGGTAGTTCCAAATTCTTTATTAATTTTCTGAAGCAGTTTTAGTATTTCCCTGGAGGTTATATAGTCTAGTGCACCCGTCGGTTCATCACATAATAACAGTTTCGGGTTCTTTACAACCGCTCTTGCTATTGACACTCTTTGTTGCTCTCCGCCGCTTAATTCCTTGGGGAAACGATGCTTCTTATCTGCCATACCAACAGCCGCTAGCACTTCGTCTACTGCAATCGGAGATTTACTGATATTTGAGACTACTTCTACATTTTCTCCTACTGTTAAATTTGGTATTAGATTATAAAACTGAAATATAAATCCAACCATTTCTCTTCTATAATCAGTAAGTTTATTATCGCTAAGCGTTGTAACCTCGATATTATCTACTGTTACAATACCTTTATCGCTTCGGTCAATTCCGCCAATTATATTAAGCAGAGTAGTTTTACCCGAGCCGGAAGGCCCTAGAATAACTCCGATCTCTCCTTGGTCTAACTCCATCTCTACACCTTTTAATACCTGTGTACTTACTTCTCCTGATTTATAGCTTTTTGTCAGATTTTTTACTTTAATGAACATTTTATCTTCCTCCCATTCCATGCTTTAACAGCTCTATCATAGCTTTTATATCATTCTCATATTGCTCATACTCTTCATCAAGGATATCCTCACCCCGTTCTCTTGCCCTATTCATCATATTTTCCTTTAATTTATAGGTTGCTCCTAACGTGTAGATGGAAAGAACTTGAACGTCAATGTCAGATCTTACAGAACCATTTTTCTGTCCAATTTGGATTAAATTAACGATATATTCATTCGATAGTTTAATCATGTATTCCATGGATGCATCCGTTAAGTTACTGTACTTACCCAAAAATACATTCTGAATAAAGATACCCAGTTCTCTTTCTTCGCCTATCTGTTTCATGGCTGTTTTCGAATTTTCATATAAGAATTCGAAGATATCCATTTCCTCATTTGGGAGGGTTATGTTAGGCGCAAATTTTTTAAGCATTAATTCTAGCCCCCACTTTACAGCGTATAAAAACAACTCTCTTTTATTCTCAAAATACTGATAAATACTACCCTTCGCAACTCCTGCACTTTTGGCTATATCACCGATATTCCCCTTTTCAAAACCATTCTTATTAAATTCGTTAATAGTAGCTCGCATCACCTTTTCCTGCTTGTCTGGTGATAAATTCAAAAATGTATCCTTTGGCAAACGTTCTTCCTCCTTGCAAAAATAATGACTCACTAGTCATATGACTTTATAGTCACATTATATGACTGGCGAGTCACATTGTCAATATACATATAAAAATATATATTAAGAAAATTTAGAATCAAAAAATCCCAGCAATGCTACCAGGGCTTGAAGCCTTACTGTGATCACATTTCTGGGATTTCATATTTGACTTAAACTTTCATAACTAAATAATAATATAGTAGGCTTACCATTCCAAGAATAATGAATATAACTCCCCCTATACGTACGGAAAAATAATAAAGACCAGTTGGATCTGTTACAAAATAGGATTTCCATTTATCAGTAATTTTATAAATCACCTTTGGATTAATTATCATGGTTAATCCAATTAATAATAATATTATGGCTTGAAATAGAAGCATCTAAACCTCCATATTACATTTATTAGTCTTCCTAATACGTTACTATATTGCTAAAATCCTGCGTGTATTCACTATTCGAACCTGCAAACGCATAATAATTAACCATAACCCGATATTGGTATCCTCTAATTACATTACTGTTAAATATGAGTGTGCCTGAATAGGACTGAAGCTGTCCTGAATCAGAAGCAGTCGTAATCCAGGAACCATTAACATACTGTTGTAAATATGCATAAATAGATACCTTGGTCACTAAATTCCGATCTCCTTTTATCTCACATATAGCGGTGGATGCGCCGGATGAGGAAATGCTTAAATAAGTACTTACACTTGTTGTGTATATCGAATTTATACTAACTCCAGCCGCCTCCGCTGTTACATTCCCGTCCAAATAGGTAGCAACAGGAAAGATTAGTAGGATTGCTAAAACAATCGCACTTAATTTTCTTTTAATCATTATGATTAAACCTCCCTTCGTATATAGGACTATTAATTACTCCTACCCTTTTGATAGGCAACTGCCTGCCTTCTTCTATATAACGAATAAGGGTTGTAATATGTGACACTATTTTCAAAATATTTATATTATTTATTTTCTATGATTTTTACAACTTCTTCCTTCGTGATTTCACCAACGATCTTATATCCATATACTCCATCGCTCCAGGTGGCAATGGAATCGCTCAGATTTTTGCAATACAGAACTTTCATACCGTTTATCTCAAATTCTTCAGTCACTACCCCTTCTGTATTAATAATTTGGCTTGTATCCAGAACCATTTGATAATAGATATACTCTTCTCCCAAATTATTTTGATAAGTAACTTTAACTAGTCCTTCTTCAACTATTAACCGATCTATCTCTTTAAACCCTTCTGAACTATATACAGGAATTCGTACTTCTTCTATCGAAGTGGGGTAGGTCATATCCTCGTCTGTGTCAAAAAGAACTCTGGAATCGGTAACTCTATCTGTTATTGTGAAATTAATAATCAGCCGGTAAATGGCTTCTGCATTGGCGACAACAAAAAAGGAGGATATCGTAATGATAATAATTGCAATCCTCTTTCCAACACTATTAATCAAATGATAATAGAGCTTTTTCTGAACACGGATTAAACGTTGCATTTTTTCTTCAAACGCAGCACTAAAGCCCATATCGTCCATCGTCTCTATCCCATCATAATAATTCTTTATTATAATATCGAGAGCATGTTCGCATGCCTCTGATAATTTTTGTTCATTTTCAAGCTTCATTCATAATTCCTTCCCTTACGCATTCACTTGCTAACATCGTTCTTGCTCTTTCCAAATGCTTACGAAATGTCTCCGGCGTTATTCCCAGAAGCTTCGCACACTCTTTATTCATATACCCATAATGATATTTCAGTATTAGGCTTTCACTATACTTCGATGGCAGCTTAGCAATGATGTCTGCAAGTTTTTCCTCCGATACGCGACTTAAAGCTTCGGACTCCACCACATCTTCCGTTGTCGCACCTATATAATCCTCATCAAATTCCACTTCCTGCACTATTTTCTTCCTTCTGTAGAGATCAATTGAGATGTTCTTAACTATAATAACGAAGAAGCCCTCTGTTTTGTGACAAATTTCTTTGGGGAGCAGCGAGGTATTATTACATATTCGTAAAAAGGCTTGATGAACAGCCTCCTCCGCATCCTGTTGGTTATGTAAGATTGAGAGGGCGACCCGAAGCATCTTTGTTCTATATTCCTTATAGAATAGTTCAATCAAATCTCGCTCTTCTTCTGTTTCTACCATCTGTAAATAGATAAGCATATTCTTGATTACCTCTTTTCATTTATTCGTATTTTCGTCAAATTATTCCATTTATTTACATGGTATCATCTTCTGAATTGCATGTCAATTATAATAACCCTATTGCTTTTCGAACAAAAGAATTCGATTCTTTGGTAAATATGAGGAATAAAACGTATAAAATGTACCTAAAATACGATCAATTGAGAACCAAATTTTAAAAGATATCCATAATAATGTTGGAATTTGTTATGTTTTTATTATTTCATGTTTCTTTCTTGTCCCATTTATGATATACTGTTGGTTAGTGCAATTTTCTAATCCCAAGATGGAGGAAACAAAATGAACGATCAAACTACACATGATGTGTTAGAGGACAAGTTCCGAGAACTAATCGCTTTTGCCACCAGGCAAAAAGGAATTATAGAAGCTGAAAAGGTCAATACTCTAATTAGTGAATTAAATTTAGATAATAGTCAGATTGATAAGATATATGAAAGATTAGAGGCTTATAATATCGTTGTTCTTAGTGTCGGGGAAGAGGATGAACCCAATGAAGAGTTATTATTAGAACTTGAAGAAGATCAGGAAGAAGCTCAATCAGAAGTTGAAGCCCTCACTCATTCCTCTTATGCGATGTCAGACGATCCCGTTCATTTATACTTAAAGGAAATTGGTAATTACCCACTTCTTTCTATGGCGGATGAGGTGGAATTGGCTAAAAAAATTGAAGACGGAGATGATCTTGCAAAACAGCTCTTGGCTGAATCCAATCTCAGACTTGTTGTAAGTATTGCAAAGCGTTATGTTGGTAGAGGATTATCCTTCCTAGACTTAATTCAAGAAGGAAATCTTGGTTTAATCAAGGCCGTTGAAAAGTTTGATTATACTAAAGGCTATAAATTTAGTACCTATGCGACTTGGTGGATTCGTCAAGCAATCACAAGATCTATTGCTGATCAATCCCGTACCATTAGAATACCGGTACATATGTCCGAGGTTATCAACAAAACATACCGTGTATCAAGAAATTTGCTTCAAGACTTAGGCAGAGAGCCTTCCGAACAAGAGTTAGCTGATGCAATGAATTTACCGATTGAAAAAGTAAGAGAGATTCTAAAGGTTTCCGCTGATCCAATTTCCCTTGATACACCAATTGGTGAGGAGGACGACAGCCACCTTGGAGATTTCATCCGTGATGATACCGTTATGGGTCCGGAGGATGCTGCTTCCTATTCTATACTAAAGGATCAGATTACAAGATTGTTAGATACCTTAACCGACCGAGAACAACGAGTATTAGTGTTACGTTTCGGCTTAAAGGATGGTCGCAGCCGTACTTTAGAAGAAGTAGGCAAAGAATTCAATGTAACACGTGAGCGAATTCGTCAAATTGAAGCGAAGGCATTAAGAAAGTTAAGACACCCTAGCCGAGCTAAAATGCTTAAGGGGTATGAACTCATATAAACCACCTTCCCTCCATATACCTAGCATAAGATAACTTAATAAGGAATTATTCTCATGAAGGGAGCGTTATCATGAAAAGAATTGCATTTATGGTGCTACGCTGTTTATTTAATCTACCCTATTGGTTTTTTAGAATTTTTCAATTATGTAATATAGAGAAATACAATGCTGCAACCCGCTATGCATATCTTCACAAATTAGTTCCGATCGTAAATCGTCGCGGAAGGGTTACAATTGAATGCCATGGACTTGAGAATCTTCCAGCGGAAAACGGGTATATTATGTTTCCGAATCATCAGGGATTATTTGATGCTCTTGCTTTTCTGGAGACCCATGAGCGTCCCTTCGTAACTGTGATGAAAAAGGAAGTGAAGGATACAATCCTATTAAAACAGATTATTCAGCTTCTACAAGCTGAGGTCATTGACCGAGATGATGTACGCCAGTCCATGCAAGTAATTATGAATATGACCCGACGAGTAAAAGAAGGCGAGAACTTTGTTATTTTTGCGGAAGGTACCAGATCACGTAAAGGAAATACCTTATTGGAGTTTAAAGGAGGCAGCTTTAAAAGCGCAATGAATGCTAAATGCCCGATTGTTCCGGTTGCACTCGTGGATTCCTTTAAAGCCTTTGACACCAATTCCATTAAGAAATTAACGGTACAGCTTCATTATATGAAACCCTTATACTATGAAGAATATCAGGGTATGAAGTCTACTGAAATAGCAGAGCTAGTGTCCTCTAGAATTCAACAGACGATTAATGAATTTGCTCGTTAACAAAGAATCTTATCTATAATTATAGAAACAAATAATATTTATTATTAATAGCTTTTCCTAAATGAAGGAACCCCTTTTGTTAGACACAAATCTATCGAAAGGGGTTCGCTTTGTTTTTGAGTAGCTATTTTTTTAGGAATTGAATTCCCTACTTCATAGCGGTAACAGCGGACTTTTTGTACGCATAGAATAAACTAGATAACTTCATTTAAAAGGAGACATATCGTAGAATTATGGAGACTCTGTTACCGTTATGTAATCTTCCCATTGGCAGTTCATCAAAAATAATGGAACTTACCAGTGTTGGCAGTATGCGAAGAAGATTATTGGATCTTGGCTTCGCACAGGGCAGCACTGTTCGTTGCATACATTTTGCTCCTTCCGGCGATCCTATTGCTTACTCCGTTAAAGGAGCTATAATTGCTCTACGTAAGGAGGATGCAAAAGATATTCTTGTAAAAGCCGAAGATAATACAGATGCTGCAGAGGGATGTGACCTGTTATATGAAATCAAACCTTGAGGATACCTTCTTATTTACGAATGATAGTCACTTCGGTAGCACAATAAAATCTCAGGAGGATAAAATCATTGCTTTGGCGGGCAATCCCAATGTTGGGAAGAGTACCATTTTCAATAGTTTAACCGGGATGCATCAGCATACTGGGAACTGGCCTGGCAAAACCGTAGTGAATGCCTGTGGTAACTGTAAATACAATAACAAAGACTTTCTTCTTGTTGACTTGCCCGGCACCTATTCCCTCATGGCTCACTCTTCTGAAGAAGAAACAGCAAGAGATTTTATATGCTTTGGAAAACCAGATGTTGTCATCGTAATATGTGATGCAACTTGTATGGAGAGAAATTTAAATCTGGTTTTGCAAACCATGGAACTTACCGATCATGTAATTGTATGTATTAATCTGATGGATGAGGCAAAATCAAAAAAAATAAGCATTGACTTAAAAATACTGCAGCAGGAATTAAAGGTTCCGGTTCTTGGAACGAGTGCTACACATAAAAAAGGTATACGGACCTTGCTGGAGGAAGTCGCCAAACCCGGGGTTCCAATCATACTCCCACCAGTTCATTATGACGAATCGATTGAAGTAGCAATCACTCTTCTGCTTCCCTATCTGGAGAATAAACTCCCCGAAACGATTAATGCTAGATGGGTAGCTCTGCGTCTACTTGATTACGACGAGTCGTTAATAAAAGCGCTCGAGAGACATTTGGGGATAACTTTATTGACAGATGCGTCCCTTGATATTAGATTGAACGAGGCTTATACCTACCTTGAGCATCACGGTATTTCAAAGGAGAAAATCAAAGATTCTATTGTAACCTCAATCTTAAGTCGTGCTGAGGAAATAAGCATTAAGACGATTAAATCCGAAAATGATGTATCAGATAATCGTGATCGAAAAATTGATACTATACTAACCGGCAAGCCTTTTGGGGTTCCTATCATGATTCTCCTGTTACTAGTTGTCTTTTGGATCACCATTGTTGCGGCAAACTATCCGTCAAGTCTCATTTTTAATTTACTCTTTTGGATTGAAGGCAAGCTTCTTTTGGGTGCTGACCTACTCGGCGCGCCAGCTTGGCTCTCAGGGGTAATCATCCTAGGAGCCTATCGAGTACTCGCATGGGTGGTCGCGGTAATGCTTCCTCCGATGGCCATCTTCTTTCCACTTTTCACTTTATTAGAAGATCTCGGATATCTGCCAAGGGTAGCCTTTAACTTGGACCATCAGTTCAAAAAAGCCTGTACTTGCGGAAAGCAAGCCTTAACCATGTGCATGGGTTTTGGATGTAATGCTGCAGGTATCATTGGTTGTCGAATTATTGATTCCCCAAGAGAACGATTAATTGCTATTATCACTAATAACTTTGTTCCTTGCAATGGAAGATTTCCTACCTTAATTTCGATAATCGCCGTATTTTTTGTCTGGGGTTATTCCGGGTTTACCGGATCATTTTTATCTGCTGCCTTATTGACATTAGTAATATTATTTGGAATTGGCATGACCTTTGGTGTGTCCAGATTACTGTCAAAAACCATATTAAAAGGAGTCCCCTCCTCATTTGCCTTGGAGCTCCCTCCTTATCGCAAACCACAAATTGGCAAAGTTATTGTCCGCTCTATCTTCAGCAAAACCCTCTTTGTACTTTGGCGTGCAGTTCGAGTTGCGGCACCAGCAGGTATTATCATTTGGACTTTTGCTAATGTTACTGTTGGAGGCTCTAGCATATTAAACCTATGTAGTTCATTTCTTGACCCCGTAGGAAAGCTAATGGGGCTGGATGGTGTTATTCTAATGGCCTTTCTCTTAGGGCTTCCAGCCAATGAAATCGTAATCCCTATTCTCATAATGGCGTACCTAGGTGAAGGCAATATCATGGAGTTATCCAGTCTTTCTGAATTAAGAGAATTACTTATTTCCAATGGCTGGACTTGGTTGACTGCTATCTGTTTTATGATATTTTCCCTAATGCATTGGCCATGCTCCACCACAATAATAACAATTAAGAAGGAAACCCAGAGTATCAAATGGACTTTACTGTCATTTCTTATACCTACCATGATAGGGTTTACCCTGTGTTGTCTGGTAACTGCCCTTGTTAATATGTATTTATATGTATAATTATGTATTATACTTCCAGTTCAATGCCAAAATAGTTGCTTTTCCCTTTCTCTTACGCTATAATAGCATGTGCAATGCCAAGTCAGACTATTTAGAAGGTGAAAAGGAATGAAAAAAACCAAACGTACCTTAGTATCTATGATAGTTTTTCTGACCATATTTTGTCTACCCGCTATATTCAATATACAAAGCAGCCCTTTTAAAGAAAATCAGGGAAATCCTTCGAAAGCAGATGCTGTTGTATCAACAGAGTCCGATGCTTTAACCAAAGAAACAGAAGATATAGAAGTACAGTCTTTTTCATACGATAGTAATTCAATAACTACTTTTTGGGATGATCAAGGTTTAGCATCGAATGAAACTCAAGCATATCAAGCGGGTACAAATAATGTTCAAGAAAACAATTCATTAACTAAGGAAGCGGATACCTCCGAAGAGATTGCGAAAGAAGCAATTGCTCCTGCGGCAAACACTGCAGATACGAATACCTCTGTAACAACAGAAGCCGCAAAGGAAGCTACAAAAGAAGATATCATAAAAACTGCATCTGATGATGAGAAAAAAGTGAAAGAACCCATAAAGGAAGATGCACTGTATGCCAATATTGGGATTTCAGTAGCAGACTCCTTTGTTAATATCAGAGAAGAAGCCTCTGCCGACAGTGAAATAGTCGGAAAGCTTTATAAGGATGCCGCTGCTGAAATTCTTGATACTAAGGACGATTGGTATCATATTGAATCAGGAAGTGTAAAGGGATACGTAAAATCTGAATATATTAAAACAGGTATACCGGATGAGGAACTAATCGAAAAATATAGTGAATTACACATTATAGTAGATGTTGATGGGTTAAATGTCCGTGAAAAACCGGAAACTGAATCTAAAAAACTAACCGTAGTCTATCTAAATGAAACTTACCCTGTAGTAGAATTAAAGGATGATTGGATCAAGATTAGCATAGCTGATGATAATGTCATCGGTTACGTAAATAATGAATTTGCAGATGTCCTCATTGATTTTAAAAAAGCAATATCGAGGGAAGAAGAAAAAAAATTATTAGAGCTCCAAGCAGCGGAACGTGCAAAGAAAGAGACGGAAGTAAAACACCAGGACGGTGTAAACTATTCGGATTCAGATTTGAAATTACTTGCATGTCTGATACACTCGGAAGCCGGAACGCAAAGCTATGAGGGCAAATTGGCTGTAGCAAACATTGTATTAAACAGAATAAAATCCTCAAAATATCCAGACACGTTGAAAGCTGTTATTTATCAGCCAGGACAGTTCTCCGTTGCCGCAAGTGGTTCCTTAGCAAAACAGTTAGCAAACTACGATAATTATTGTTCGAACTCCCAATTATTATCTATAAAAGCTGCTAGGGCTGCCTTAGAAGGGGCGAATAACATTGGAACCCGATTATATTTTCATTCTTACAAAGCAGCTGTGAAAAAAGGATATGACGAAAAATCAACTAGCGTAAAATTAGGAGATCATTTATTCTGGTAAACCAAACTATACGTAAATAAATGGGTTAGTGTTGAAGTGAATTGTATTAACTTATTTAGAATGAATTATATTCGTTATTTAAAAGTAAATGTGATCAAATAATTTACAAATTATTTGATCGGTTAATCCATGAATAAATTCTATAAGTAATTTGGAAATGAATTTAATCTACTAATTAAAAGAGGATAAGGCAAACAGTAAAATATGCTTGCATTACCCTCTTTTTCTATAGGATACTTTTTATTACGAATAGTTCTAATATAATTTTATCTGAATCGGAATACCATTTTCATACTTCACGTTGGTCTCACCTTGAATTAATGGTTTCATATATGCAACTAACTCTTCTGTAACATCATGTCCATCTGGAGTAATCCAGTTCATCGGAACAATCTTCTCATGATTTGCTACTTCATTCACTGGAACAGAGACGAATTCTACGCGATAAGGCATATCACTTAATCTCTTAATTGCAGCCATCCTGCCTGTTTCTCCATCTAGTGCACAACTAAGTGCCTTCTGTCCAAGCATTAAGGATTCTATGATATCGGTCTCACTTGCAATGTGCGCCGCTGCTCTTTGCATAAGGTTAAGCTCGATGGAACGAACTTTACAACCGATTTCATTACGAACCAATTGTTCTAACGCACGTGCAGCTCCAGCAATATACTTGTGTCCAAAATTATCAACCGCACCGCTGGAAATTTGGTCAGATACATAAGCACCGTTGCTGTCTTTGACACCTTCACTTACTGCTACTAGAACGCCAGGCTTCTGAGCCAATTTTTCCTTAACATCGTTAATAAATCTTGCATTGTCAAAATCTTTCTCACAAAGATAAATGAGATCTGCACCTGAATTGCCATTTACTCTGGAAAGTGCTGCAGAAGCGGTTAACCAGCCTGCATTACGACCCATGATTTCCACGATGGTTACGGCCGGAATATCATAAGCACCGATATCACATGCTAACTCAGAAATAGTAGTGGCAATATATTTTGCTGCAGAACCAAAACCAGGGCTATGATCAGTTAGATTAAGGTCATTATCAACTGTCTTAGGAGCACCCATGATAATAAAATCATGATTGTTTAATTTACAATATTCCGACAGCTTATCCACGGTATCCATAGAATCGTTACCGCCAATATAGATAAAATATTTAATATCATATTTATAAAATGTCTCTACGATTTTCTTGTAAGGTTCGTCGTCCTTACGCCAATCCTTCATCTTATACCTACAGGTTCCTAAGGCAGAAGATGGTGTATAGGAGAGAGTATCCATCGACTTCGTATCTCTGATGATTTCATTTAAATCAATCAGTTGATCCTTAATTGCACCTTCAATACCGTTCTTAGCTCCATAAACCTTATCCACTTTTCCGCTTGCACGTACGCCCTGTAATACTCCAGCTAAGGTTGCGTTTATCGCTGCGGTTGGCCCACCGGATTGTGCTACTAATAAATTTCTCATTATTATCCTCCTAATAAATTAATCATCTTTAACTATAGAATAATACATCATTGATATATATTATCAGCATGACACCAATTAGTCAATGCACTAAACTAATTACAAATATAAATTTCTTAACATATTGCAATCACTTTATATCACTTTTGCATTCCATGCCCAATACTGAGTCTCCTCATATCGTATATAAATTTGTTCCGGTGCAATACTTAATTCTTCGAACAAAATGTTTGTAATAGCTTCTGAAAGATTTTGATAAGCATCTTTTGTAGAACTTCCTAGGATCATTACCTCTACAAACGCAATCGGCTTGTCCGATTCTCCCTTATAATAAAGCGAACATCTGTCCTCAAAGGAAACCATTAAGCCGTCCTCGTTTTTACCGGGTATTAATTCGATTGCTTTCCCTAATTTTTGTTTTATAATTACTTCTTTTCCTTTTGAAATCTCTACATTCGTTTTTGTATTAATAAAAGGCATAGTTCTTACTCCTCTCTCGTATTTAAGTTTATTTCGTACTAAATTTAATTTATTGTTATTTATAACATTTGTCAAGATGTTTCCCATATAACATCCTATAAATTTGAGAAAGCCTCGAATGGCTAAGCAAACCGCATCTCATCCGGATGTAGCTTACTTTAAGCCATTCGAAGCTTTTAATGACTTCGTTTATTTGTAAATATCTACTGGAAAAGCGGGATTAAATGTATACATGTTAGAAGTTTCTAGAGTCAAGTTCATCCTGAATTATCCGTAATGCTTCCCCAAACTCTACAAATGTAACACACTTTATCATACCTTTGTTTTTTTACCTTGGAACCGCTTTAAGATACCGCTTGCTTCCACTCCTTTGATCACTGTAAACAAAAGAATTGTTTCAATCGGGAACATAATCAGCTCTTTTAACGCTCTTAAAGGCAGAAGAACAAAGAAACCCTTTCCTATCAGTATGGTAAGCCAATAGGTGTTTAAGAGGATGTTAATAAAGATTACGTGAATTACGTTGGCAATGATAATTCTCTTCAGACTCAGTGGTTTCTTATATAAAACGACTCCATATAAGATACCTGTAAGAATTGCACTTACCGTAAATCCAAAGAAAAATGTACCTGATGGTCTTACCAGGAAGGTTAAAATATCCATTGCTGCCCCATAAATTGCACCTACTACCGGTCCAAACAAATAATAAATAAATTCATTGGGTAAAAAGGAAAAACCAATCTTCAAAAAATCTCCCACCATGATTACTAAACTGCCTAAAATGATGGAAATAGCACCAAACATGGCTGCTATTGTGATACATCTTACACTCTTAAGTTCTTTGTAAGACGCAGTAAATAAAGCTGTAAATTTGGTCATAAAAAAATTACCTCCTTTGCAGACCTTTTACTACAATAAGAGATAATTTCAAATAAAAACAATTGCTTGTCAAACAAGATGCATTGGGACACAAGTAATTAGTATCCTAATTTACTCGTCTCGAATTCACTTGTTATAAACAAATTATTTGATTATCCAACTGTAGCAGCGGGATGCGAACCACGTACCGCAAGTTTCCTTTTCGTCCGATTGACAACTCCCTGTTCAACCAGCACTTAACGCACATGATTCTACTCTGCTCTTAAATTTTTTGTATCCTTAGTATATCATAAGAAAATAATTATGCAAGAATATTTATAAATATTTTTTTGACTAAATATCGGGAGATAATTTTGATAGAATATTGGTAGATACTTTTTTGACAGACAATATGTAAATATATTTTGATAGAATCTTCGTATATATTTATTTGATATTTTTCCTAATATACAGTTATTCATTGAATTCTGATTGTTAAGGTCTGGGTATCGTTAAGATCTAGGTACCTTGAAACTCTTTGCTATGGGTAAAGTAAAAAAATGATGCAAAACCAACATATGTTAGAGATGCATCACTCCCTTTACTTCTAATTACCACATTCTATACTTATTTCATTAAACTTGTCCAATATAGCATCGATTTCTGTTGCATTCTTATCCTCGCCAGTTTTATCAATTACTACCTCACCCTGATGCATCATAATAAGGCGATTGCCATATTCAACTGCATATCGAAGATTATGGGTTACCATGATTGTGGTTAACCCCTTTTCCTTTACTACTTGATCCGTCAATCGCATAATTAATTCCGCTGTTTTTGGATCCAATGCTGCTGTATGCTCATCAAGAATTAAGAATTCAATTGGAGTCATTGTCGCCATAAGGAGTGCCATCGCTTGTCTCTGTCCTCCAGATAAGGAGCCTACCGGAACATTCAGTTTATCCTCTAATCCTAGATTTAACGAACGAAGACAGTCTCTGTAGTACTCCACTCTCTTTTTATTGGTTCCCCTTGTAAGATTAAAGGTCCTTCCTTTATTATCCGCTAAGGACATATTTTCTAGAATCGTCATCGTAGGACATGTCCCCATGGATGGGTTTTGATACACCCTTCCAATTCTCTTTTGCCTCATAAATTCCGGCATATTTGTTATATCAACACCACTAATTTTAATTTTTCCTAGGTCAATTGGGATGCTGCCACAAATGATGTTAAGCAGGGAGGTCTTACCGGAACCGTTGCTCCCAACCACGGAAACAAATTCTCCTTCCCTAACTGTCAAGTTAAAATTATGGAATAGACACACCTCATTCACCGTTCCCGGATTATAGTATTTATTAATATTTTGTAGCTCAATCATTGGACTTTACCCTCCTTTTGCGGTCATTGCTTACAACTAAAATTATGAGGAATAATACCGCTGTAATCAACTTTAGGTCAGAGGCTGCCATACCAACAGAGATTGCAAGCGCCACGCATAATTTATAAATAATTGAACCAACAATAACTGCTGTGGTCGCTTTAAAGTAATGATCCTTTTTAAATATCTTGCCCGCCTTAAGAAAAGGTTTTTTGGTAAATAAATTAATTCCAATGATAACACTGGCTAGACCGATAACAATCGTTCCTGTACCAGTAGAAATCTCAAAAAATCCACTCTTTTGTGCATATACGCTTCCTGCTAATGCCACAAATGCATTCGCAATCGCAAGACCAATGATTTTTACTGTACCCTTATCCTTTGCGAGAGAAGTTACCAATGTATCATTATCGCCCACTGCTCTTAGTAAATAGCCTGATTTGGTCTTTAAGTATATATCCAACAGTATCTTCATGATAACGATAATGGCAAATAATACAACAACCACCAGGTAGGGCTGATAATATTCCGGAACAATCTTGTCAAGAAAAGCATTTTCAAATATCGTATCTTTTGTAAATATTGGTACGTTTGCCTTGCCTGCGATCCTTAAATTCAAGGAATATAATGCTGTCATCATTATAATACCGGATAATAAATCCCTTACCTTAAGTTTTACATGAATGAGCCCTGTTAAGACACCTGCAATCGCACCGATGAAAAAGGAGATGAGGAGTGTCAGTACTGGATTTACCCCTGCAATAATTAGTATAACTGTAACTGCGCCTCCTAAGGGAAAGGTTCCATCAACTGAGAGATCCGGGAAGTCTAGTATTTTATAAGTTATATATACTCCAAGTGCCATGATCGCATATACTAGGCCTTCCTCTAATACTCCTAATAATATTGATACTATAGCTTCCATGCTAATTCTCCTTCTTCTTGGAGGATTATCCTCCTCGCTCTAATAAGTTGGTTTCTTGCCTAGGGTTTCGTAAAACAGATGCTGGTCTTACCTATCAATTTATTCCGCAATCTCACTAAACATTTCTTTCGCACTACTTACCAAATCTTGAGGTAGCGTAACACCCAAATTTTCTGCTACTGCTGTGTTGCCATAGAAGGAGGCTTCTTCTATGATTTCAAAGTTAATTTCACTTGCTTTTTTCTCCCCACTCAGTACCTGCGCTGCCATCTTTCCTGTCTGGACTCCAAGATCAAAATAGTCAAGTCCAACGGTTGCCAGGCAACCGATTTTAACTTGCTCCACCTCACTACCAAATACAGGAATATTCTTCTCTGCTGCCTTATCTAAGATAACAGGCAAGGAGCTTACGACTGTATTATCTGTTAAGTTATTGATGCAATCAACTTTCGTCAATAAATTATCTGTAGCTAAGGGAATATCTGCTGTTGTAGCGATCCCGCTCTCTACGATTTCAAAACCATAATTTGCTGCGGCTGCTTTATACTCTTCAATTGCCGATACAGAATTCACTTCACTCGTGCTGTACATAATACCAATCGTTTTTGCATCCGGTAAAATGGCGCGAATCATTTCTAACTGCTTTTCAACCGGAAGCTTATCGCTGGTACCTGTAGTATTACCATTTGGTGTTCTATCTTCTTTTGCTAATTCTGCTGCAACAGGATCCGTTACTGCTGTAAAGATTACAGGAATCTTCGTATCCTTTGTTGCTCCAAAAGCACTTTGTGCCATTGGTGTTGCAATTGCACAGATTAAATCCACCTTCTTTGCTACGAAATTATTGGCAATCTGTGTAGCCGTACTACCATCTGCTTGTGCATTTTCAACTAGGATTTTAAGATTATCGCCTTCAACATAACCTCCCTGAGCTAGACCCTCCACAAAACCATTTCTGCAGTTATCCAGCGAGCCGTGTTCTGCAAATTGTCCAATACCTATGGTAACCTTTCCGTCTTCCTTCTTTCCACATCCTACCATCATGCTCGTTGCAAGAGCTAAAATTAAAACTAATGATAATAATTTTTTCATAATATTGTGTCCTCCTTGTTTTTTTAGGAGGACTTATCCTCCTTGTTTTTTTAGGAGGACTTATCCTCCTTGTTTTTTGGGTGGAGGATTTTACCTCCTTGCTTTTTGGGGAATAACTAATCCTACTTACTTTTTCTAAGAGAATTAATTATCTCTCCTGCTAAAAACATCACATTTTCTTATTGGGGTAGAATTTTTCTCCCTATCGTTCCGTTCGTATTTCGCCATTAGTGAACTAGCCTCATTAAGTGGTATTTCAATTTTTCTACTCAAATCCATCCTTTATTAATGAATTTTGGGTATAAAAAAAGCCCCAAGTATAACATACTTGAGACGAATAATAATCCGCGGTACCACTCAATTTGACTCCATAAACTATTCGTTCCTTTGAACTTTAGTTCATTAGTCCACTCCTTCATATACAAAAATATATGCCATTCTAATAACGGTTATGGTTTCCGTCAACGCCTACTATGATTTCGGGTTGCCCTCAAAAGCCCATTCAGCTAAAT
>JAQSYO010000038.1 GCA_029256105.1 Herbinix sp. | reverse complement strand
AGTTTGCTGGCGGTATATTTCTGTTGCACTAGCCTTGGAGTCGCCTCCACCGGACGTTATCCGGCACCCTGCCCTGTGAAGCCCGGACTTTCCTCACCTGTTAAGGCGCGACCATCTGTGCTACTCACAGGTTGTATTCTACCATGATGAGATCAAAATGTAAATGACAATTCGTTGGCAATAGTGATAACTTAATATTTAATACTTATGGAGAGAATCATTAAGAAAAAATTAAAGATTTTTTTAAATGATTATGATAATATAAGGAAAACGTAGTGAATGTATTGCAAGCTTGCTTGTAATACACGAGCGGAGTGAAGGAGCATGAACACTTGTGTTCATGCTATAAGGAAAACGTAGTGAATGTATTGCAAGCTTGCTTGTAATACACGAGCGGAGTGAAGGAGCATGATCATTAGTGTTCATGCTATAAGTGTGCAATCCATAGATGATGAAGTGATGGAAGGCAAGGAGGAATTTGGAATGGAGCAGGTTGGAATTTTAGTTGTGGATGATGATAAAGATATCGCTGATCTGGTGGAAATCCATTTGGTAAGTGAGGGGTATTCCGTCTGGAAGGCAAATAGTGCCAGAGAAGGACTCCAAATACTAGAGAATGGTGATATCAAGCTAGTAATCCTGGACATCATGATGCCGGGGATGGATGGACTAACGTTATGCAAGAAAATTCGTGAAACCAGTACCATACCAATTATCATGTTAAGTGCAAGGTCAGCGGATTTAGATAAAATTATTGGACTTGGAACAGGTGCTGATGATTATGTAATAAAGCCCTTTAATCCATTGGAATTAACGGCAAGAGTAAAATCTCAACTTAGAAGATATACAAAATTTAATCCCAGTTCTCATGATGATAAACAGGAAAAAGAAATTATACTCGATCATTTGGTCATAAATAAGGAAAACCATAAGGTCAATGCCTATGGAAAGGATGTAAAACTGACACCAATTGAATTTGATATTCTATATCTTTTATCAAGTAATGTCGGTAGAGTATTTTCCACAGATGATATTTTTGAAAGAGTATGGAATGAAAAGATGTATGAAGCAAACAATACGGTAATGGTACATATTCGCCGTATTCGGGAAAAGATTGAGATGGATTCACGAAATTCTCAAATTATAAAAACCGTATGGGGAGTTGGGTACAAAATTGAAGAATAGTATATTCAAAAGCTTTCGATTTGAAATTGTATTATACAGCCTTTTGGGTTTGCTCTATACCTTGTTAACCATAGCGGTGGTTCATGTTGGTTATTTTGTAGTCATAAAGAAGAATACACAGGAACTTTCCGGCACGATGTCAGTCGTTATCACCGTGGTAACAATTGCGGCAGGTATTATACTTTTTATTACTTATTTCCTTTTGCTAACGAAGAAGTTTATTACTTATATTAAGGAAATATCCGAGGGAATTAATCAGATTTCATTAGGCAATCTTGAAAACCGTATCGAAATTAAAAATGAAGATGAGTTTGCTTTCCTTGCGGATAAGCTGAACCAGATGGCGGATGATATCAAAGAAATCATGGAAAATGAGCGAAGAAGTGAATATGCGAAGAATGAGTTAATTACTAGCGTAGCCCATGATCTTCGAACCCCGCTGACTTCAATTATTGGCTATCTTGATTTGGTATCCTCGAAGGAGCTTGCACAGGATACACAGATGAAATACATTGGTATTGCTTATAATAAATCGAAACGTCTAGAGAAGCTGATTGAGGATTTATTCACTTATACAAAATTCAATTTCGGTGAAGTGAAAGCGAACTATACCGAAGTAGATATTGTAAAATTACTAAATCAGTTAGTGGACGAGTTTTATCCAAGCTTTTCTGAATGCCATTTGGAATATAAATTTATAACTACAAATCCAGCAGCTGTAATAAAAGTGGATGGTGACCTTTTAGCAAGAGCATTTGCGAATTTGATTAGCAATGCAATTAAATATGGTAAGGACGGAAAAAATATCCTGATTAATTTAAACAAAGAGGATTCAAAAGTAGTTATTACTATTACAAACTTCGGGGAGATAATTCCGAAAGAGGATTTAGAACGGATATTTCAAAGGTTTTACCGAGTGGAGTCTTCGAGATCTAGCGAGACGGGTGGAAGCGGACTTGGACTTGCAATTGCTCAAAGCATTATTGAGATGCATGGAGGAAGAATTTCAGCGAAGAGTGACACCGACGGTACAGTTTTTATTGTTGAACTTAAAAATGAACCATACAAGACGAGTTAAAATGCAGCTTCTCTTGCAATAGAATACAAATTAGCCATCAATAATCCCATGAACAAGCCAGTACATTCCGAATGCACTGATAACACTTGTAAGATTATTGATGGCTTTTATTTGCGAAACTATGAAAACGGAAGAAGAAAAAATATAACCATATTATAGCACATAATTTAAATAAAGGTAACCTTTTTTGAAAATTTAAAAAATTGTTAACATTTCAAATACTTTATTCACAATTCTGTGCGTTTAAAATGTAATTTGATTGCAGACTGCTCATTACAATATAGTTTTTGAAAATGAATATAACTTATAAATAAAAGCCGATGAAAATGATATGCTTCTCTGGTTTGAGAGGGAGCAATTCATAAGTCGGCTTTAATTATATTTATATATAGTAGAAAGACTGTTATTTTATAACTTTACTTAAGGCCTCAGCATAAGATAACAGCTTTTTTGATATGCGTAATCTCTGATAAATGGCGGCGTAGGTAATCTCATTGATACCTTCAATAAAATTCTGGGGAAAGTTTTTCACGAAACCTTTTCCTTTTAAAAGGTTAGCCGCTTTATTATAGGCAATTGCGGCATCTGTCTCAGAAAGATAACAACCAATCAGATAATCGCCATTAATATGGATTTTAGCTAAGTAGAAGGGTTGTCCTTTACGCAGTACTTTCGTTACACCGTGAAAGCGGTTCACAATTTCAATGTTATTATAACTATAATCGCAATCATCACCGTTGGTGAAAATATAGTCCCTCCCTGGGACAGCATAATTTTTAATTCCATAACGGGATAGTAAATTAACCTGCATACCATAATCTGATACAAAGAGATGACCGCCTCTTTTCATTATCTTATGGTGTGCGTAATAGAAAAGATCGTCTACATCAAATCGAAGGTTGATATCTTTATTTATATAATAGAAGAAATACCGTTTACGAAGATAAATCGGGTTTTTAAAATAAATCTGGTTGTCTCTGAAATTAATAAGAACAACCCATTTATGGAAGGATAGGATACAAGAACTTGGATACCCCTCAATTGTCCATCTAGTAGGGCTGGATAATAGGTCAATTGCAAGTTGGTAAGCTAGAAAAGCTTCGTTTTCTGTTTGATAACTGCCAAGACTCACGTGCTTTCCCTTATAGGTAATCGATGCTCTATAATAATTATCACCATTCTTTTTTGTGGATGTATATACACCGGGTAACATTAATTTTACCACCCCCTTTTTTACTATATCAGAAACAGAGCTAATTCGCAATAAGTGGACACTCCGATAGGGATTTGTTAACAATTTGTTAAGTCCATTTGTGTAGAATGACCTGTTTTTAGACTGGAAATCGTACTAAAGCAGTAGAATATGTATAAAGTTTTGAAGTTGGGTGTAAAATATTTAATATATACTTAATAATTTGTTAAAATTACCTTGTGAAATATATACAAAAACTAATCAGTTGCAGGGGAATAATTTGTTATATAATTCCTTGATTGTTAAAATAAGGTAAAACTTAATCGTGGTATATAACGAAAATGCAGTTATGTTATTGACACAAAAATATCCTTTGCCTATAATGCTTCTTATCGTCATCAATAATACCATTAATTGGAAACTAATTGTAAAAATCTCAAAAGCGAGATTTATAAGAAAAGAGGAAAGATTTATGTCTATGATAAATTTGTTTCTTCAAAAGAGAAAAATGCATGAGAGCAATCATGGCGTTGTCATGATAGTTACTGCATATGTTTTATCCGTAATGATGCTAGTTATGGGATCTGATATATTCTATAACATTAATACAGCAGCAGCTGGGTTAAACATGGATACTAAAGAAGAGACACAAGAAATAGGAACAGAGCAAATATCGAAGCAAATACCGGAGGAAATAACGGGGTTGCCAAACACAGATTTAATATCACCAATTTTGCAAACGAAATCAATTATACCCTTTGCCCTGTCGGAAATTTCTGGGACAGGTCTCAGTAAAGTGCCTTCACAGGACGCCGTCCTAAGTGGGGATACCATATGGCTGTTGGGTAATGCAATGAGTTACGAAGAATACGACAGCGTAATGGAACAGATGAGTATAACGGATAAAACCAGCAACCTCTCAACAGAGGAGACGAAAGAGGCCGAAAGCTCAACATTCATGGCTGTAACGGAGGCTGAAGTTGATATGCTGGAGCGAATTGTTGAAGCAGAAGCAACCGGAGAAGATATGAAAGGTAAGATATTAATTGCAAATGTAGTATTTAACCGCATGGCGGATGAGGAATTTCCGGATACCATAAAAGGAGTAATTTTTCAAAAAGTAAAAGGGGATTATCAATTTTCCCCAGTAACCGATGAAAGGTATTGGTCGGTAAATGTTACTGATACAACAAAAGAGGCTGTTAAAAGAGCATTGCAGGGTGAGGACTACTCGAAGGGCGCTTTATATTTTATTGCAAGGAAGAGAACAGACTCAAGCAGCGCAAAATGGTTTGACCAACATCTCGATTGGTTATTTAAGCATGGTGGGCACGAATTCTATAAAAATAAATAATTTGGTTAGTATTGTATCCGATGTACAGTCATGTTATAATACATGAAACTTGCGTCTCGAAAAAGAAAATTAGCTTTATAATAGCGATTATGAAGACATAATTTTTGTGTTCCCTAGGTTGGTTATACAAGGAAATCTAGGGACTAGAGCCAAGTGAAATATTAGAAAAGGGGATTGAAACGATATGAACCTAATGTACAGGAGCACAAGAGACTCGAGTAACAGGGTAACAGCTTCCCAAGCTGTACTACAGGGCTTATCTTCGGATGGAGGCTTGTTTGTTCCGGAAACCATACCTGTTCTTTCCAAGACGATGGAAGAACTGTCAATGTTTGATTACCGTGAGCTGGCTTATGAAGTAATGAAACTTTTTTTAACCGATTATACCGAAGAAGAACTGAAGGATAGTATCAATAAGGCATATGACGATAAATTTGATACGTCTGAAATCGCTCCATTAAAGCAAGTAGGAAATGCCTACTATTTAGAACTTTTTCACGGAGCAACAATAGCATTTAAAGATATGGCATTATCAATTCTTCCTCATCTTTTGACAAAATCAGCAAAGAAAAATAATGTTCAGGAAGAGATTGTAATATTAACAGCTACATCTGGCGATACCGGTAAGGCGGCCCTAGCGGGTTTTGCTGATGTAGAAGGAACAAAAATCATCGTATTTTATCCAAAGGACGGAGTAAGTAGTGTTCAGGAGAAGCAGATGGTTACACAACAGGGAGATAATACAGATGTAATTGGCATCTTTGGAAATTTTGATGATGCGCAGACTGGTGTAAAGAGGATGTTTAATAACACAGAGCTAGCAAAACGCTTAAAAAATGCTGGATACCTTTTCTCCTCTGCAAATTCCATCAATATTGGAAGATTAGTTCCACAAATCGTATATTATGTCTACTCTTATGCATCTTTATATAAGAAGAAACAGGTATCATTGGGAGAAAAGATCAATTTTGTCGTTCCTACAGGTAATTTCGGGAATATTCTTGCTGCCTATTACGCAAAAGGTATGGGGGTTCCGATCGGTAAACTGATTTGTGCTTCAAATGAGAATAAGGTTCTGTTTGATTTCTTCCAGACAGGATGCTACGATAAGAACAGAGAATTCATTTTAACAGAGTCCCCCTCGATGGACATATTGGTCTCAAGTAACTTAGAACGATTGATTTACCATATAGCAGATTGCGATTCACAAAAGACAGCAGAATTTATGAATGCATTATCCTCCAATGGTACTTATGAGATTACCGAGAGCATGAAAGCAAATCTAGAAGGCTTTATTGGTGGCTGGGCATCTGAAGGGGAGACCCGAGAAGCAATCCAAAAAGTATATTCAGAAAATGTATATGTCATTGACACACATACTGCAGTAGCTGCAAGTGTTTATCAGGGGTATATTAATGAGACCAAGGATGCTACAAAGTCAGTTATAGTTTCAACTGCAAGTCCTTATAAATTTGCTAAGAGCGTATTAGAAGCTCTTCAAATTAAAGAAATACCAGATGACGATTATGAGCAGGCAATTCTATTGAACAAAGTATCAAATACCAAGATACCGAAGGCGGTAGAGGAAATTAGATCAGCTCCAGTCTTACACACGGAGGTATGTGAAACTGATAAAATGCAAGAGATTGTAGAAAATATTTTGAAAATAATCTAATTGTGACAAATGCATGACATAAAATTGACACATCCGAAGTGCATATTATAACTATAGTCAATGCAATGAGACAGGAACTGCAAAGAAGACCTAAGTAACAGATGAAGTCACATCCTATTCTACATTTGTTATAACGAAGTCCCAAAGGCAGGGAAGGCATGGAACAGGGGTATCCCCTGGAAAGCATTTTGACTAAGATATAATCGGCTCGACAGAGGTTTTTACAGCGATTAAGGGGAGTTGTCAATTGGTAAAATATCCAAATTATTCGGATAAAAAGACTTGACCTTTTTTTCCTTTATTGTTATAATCATCTTGTTGTTGGAAGATTATATATGGCGTCACCTTTTCTATGTTTTACGGGGTTTACATACTTTGTGAAGGTAGTTGTGGGTACGTACAATATAACACCAAACCATATATTTTAAGGAGGAAGTAAGAATATGAAGAAGAATTTCTTTAAGAAGTTATCCTTCGTTCTAGCATTAGCGATGATCATCTCCACAATCACTCCTGCTGCTGGAGCTTTGGCAGCTACAAAGGCACCAAAGCTTAATGCTACAAAGGTTTATTTACACCTTGATCCAAAGAGCACTAACGATTATGACTTCAATGTATCAAACAAAGTATCAGGATGGAAGTACAAATGGACATCCAAAAACGCAGACGTTGCATCAGTTGAGAGCAATGGTCTTGTAACCGCAGAAGGAGTTGGTACTACTACAGTATCAGTAGCTATCTCCAATAAAGGCGAAGCAGTTAAAACTCTTAAAGCTACTGTAGTTGTTAGAGATAACATCAAGAGCTTAAAGATCACTAACACACCTGTAGGTGACAAACTTGCAGTTGGTAAAGCAAATGATTTTAACAGATCATTTGTAACAGCTTCCGGTTCTACAAAGAAGACATCTGGTATTACTAGATGGTCAGTTAAAGAAGAAGGCGCAACAATTACTGATAGTGGTTTATTCACAGCTACAAAAGCTGGCGAATACACAATTACAGCAAACGCTTTCCAGTCAACCGCTAAGTATTCAAGCTGGTTAGCTGATAGCACAAAATATGCTAGCTATGTAACAGCAACGACAACTTACACAGTTAAAGTTGCAGCTTCCATGACAAGTTCAAAGCAAACAGGTTTAGCTACATTCGAAGTTAACTTTGACTCAGCTATGACTGATGTTGCTAAAAATCTTAGTGTATCCTCTTTAGTAGGTACAACAAAGGTTAAACAACTTGTTAAAGAAGTAAAGATGGATGCAGCGAATAAAGTTGCAACAGTTACTTTATACATTCCTTTCACTGCTGAAACAACTTATGTTGTAGATTATACAGATATGGCTTCTACACAATTCACAGCTGCTACAACAAAGGCTGAGGATGTTAAGACCATGACAGTATCTACAACAAAGGCAGTTCTTAACACAGAAACACCTGTTGAAGTTAAATTATTCAACGCAGCTGGTGTAGATATCTCTACAACAGAGTTATTAGCTAGAGTAACAATGAAATCTACAGGCGAAGCTTATACTTACTTCAATGAATCTGCCAAGAAAATTTTCATGTACAAAACTGGCGTGACTGCAACTATTAGTGCAACTTACCATACTTACAAGTATAACACCACTACTGGTACTGAAGAAGGCAATGTTTTAGCTTCTGGTGTTCTTACTTGCGTAGATGCTGATGCAACTGGTATTACAGGTCTTAATGCTTGGACGATTGTTAGTCCTAATGGTTTAGGAGTTTACGATCCTAACTTCAGCGATGTAAAGCAAACTGTTGCTGCTGGAGATAGCCTATACAGACTCTTTGTTAAATACGATACTTTGACTGGAACTACAGCAAGTACAGTAAACAGCAAAGATAATGCAGGGTATTTTGAATACACATCATCTGATGAAGGTGTATTAATGATTATGAATGATGGTACTTTAGTTCCTAATAAGCAAGGTGCTGCAGTAGTAGTTGTTAAATATGGTACAGGATCTACAAAGACAACTATTGGTGCTATCACTGTTACTGTTGGCGACAAGAGAACAGCAACTGGTTTCACATTAAGCACATATGATTTTACATTATCAAATGCAGCTTTTAACGATAACAAGGATGTTGAACTTACATTAAAGGATCAATTAGGATCATTCGTCTCATACAATACTTATTCTGTTGAGAAGATATCAGGACCTACAGGTTCCAATGTAATTGTTCCTAACCCATCAGCTGTTAAATCATCTTCTGATAACTATTTCAAAATTAATTTTAGTGGTCTTGGTGCTGCTGAAGGAACATATGTCTATAAGATTACTGTTAAAGATATTTCTAGAGTAGTAACTGTAGTTGTTAAGAATATAAATCCTTTAACTGATACTGTTTCTTATTACAGACTTGAACTCAGTGATGCTACTAAAGATGTTGCTGCAACTTACGAAAATACTAACAAGAGTTTAACAGTAGCATTATTTGGTTATACATCATCAGGCGCTAAGATGACAAGAGAAACTTTAGGTGCTGTTGATACGGCTCCTTTCACAGTGGATATCGATGCTCCTTATAATACAGTTACAAGTACTGATGATAAAAATGCTGATAATACCAATGGTACTTATACACTTGTTTCAGCTGTAAGTGGTGCAGTAATTGACAAAGTTCCAGTAGGAAGCTATAAAGTAACTGCATACAAGTTAACAGCTGGTGTTAATGTACCTGTAGATGTTCAATACTTTACAATTACTGATACCCAAAAGGCACCTGTAATTGGTGAAGTTAAGTCAAGAGTATACACTACTACAGTTGCTAACTATGTTTCTACTGAAGCTACCTTATTAGCAGCAGTTAAAGAATGCTTCAAGATTACACTCGATGGAGCTGACGTAAATGCAGACATTACTGCAGTTGAAGCTAGTGGTACTGGTACATCAACATATGTTACTAGTGTTACCGTTCGTCAAGCTATTAAGATTAACAACTCTTCTAGTAACGTTGTTTATGTAGATCATAAAGTTGCTATTGGACAATATATTACTAAGAAGTAATTAAAAGCCGATTAAAAAGTAGCTAAATAATGAAAAAAGGACCTATCTCCTTCGAGATGATAGGTCCTTTTTTCATTATATTGAGCAGTGTATTATTCTTGTTCGGAACCGCTCGAAGTTCCTAATTCCATAGGATATTCTCTTTAGTACCTTGATTTTGTTATTACAACCTTCAGTGGGGCCATTCGTGTATCCGTACTTAAAGGCGTTTAATATACCTGCTGACCAGTTTCGGTAAGTTTTTGCACAGGCTTCAAACTCAGGAATACCTGATTTCTTTGCATTTTTCACCCATTCCCAAAAACCTTCTCGTTGGCATGCATATTTATCGTTCTGGCAGATATCATAAAACCATTCCTTTAGTCTATGAGCACTTCGCAGGTCATCATTATACAATAACATCAAGTCACAATCTTTCTTATACTCATCCTTAAGCTTGTTGTATCTCGTCAGTATAAGCCTTCTACTCCGTTTGTAATACTTCCGCAGAATTGCAGGCATTTTTTTTGGAGACGTTTTCTTACATTTTCAATTGCCCAAGTCACATACCGTATGAAATGATATTTATCAATTACAATGGTTGCATTAGGAAAATACGCTTCCGCTAGATTAACATAAGGTTCCCACATATCACAAACAAAGAATTTAACCCGGTTTCGCTGCCCACGATTCAATTCTCTAAAGTAAGAGGATAAATGATTCTGTGTCCTATCTGGTAGGATATCAAGGATACGATGTTTTTTAGCATCGACAAGAATACATTGATACTTACCTGTGTCTGCATTTCCTTTGAATTCATCGATCGATATACATTCTGGAAGTGAAGGAATAGAATAATTTACTATATCGAGTAACCGAGCGACTGTGTTCACTGAAATATTTGCATCCTCTGCAACAGATTTTATACTACGCATGTCTCTAAGCAGATCAATAATCTTAAAAGATAGTCGAAGGTACGCCTTTAGTATGGAGCCAGAAACGTATATTTATCTAAAAAATTTTTACCGCAGCTACACACGTAACGCCTTTTTCTGAGGATCAGATAGGTGTGCTTCATCTGGAATGGTAGGTCTTTAATTACTTGAGTACGTTAATCATGAATACGTTTTGTACCCAGTCCGCAATGAGGGCAAATCTGAGTATGTGGTTTAGTTTCAATAAATATATTTATAAAAGAATCAGCTTGAACCACATTTTTATTAAGACATCTTCTAAATTCAGAAGATTCTTGGTACAATTAGAGTGCATTTATAGAAGCCTCCTTAAATAAATGTATGCTTTTGCGGACGGACATTTTGAGGCTTTCTATAGATGTATTTTATTATAAAAAATAAAATGTTGGAATGTAATATTTACACACCCCAACATTTATTATAGAACCAGAAAAGTTAAAAGATTATTATGCCATAATCCCTCTTTTGATGTGCTACATAAAATTAATTATGATCCACAATTAAGTCCATGATAATGATTTACGAACGGTTTACGAACATTTGCATCCTGTATTGATGTAAAACGGTTAATATAGTATAATGGTAACAATATTCTAAATACACAGGGAGAGAAAAAATGTCTAGTAAAAATTTACATGAAAAACCTCAAAATGCGCAAATATATAATATCGAGCAAAAAAATCAAAAGAATAAAAAAAAATATCAAAATAACGCAAAGCAAGATACCTCGGTTCATAGATATATAATACCAATCTTTATTCTTTTTTGTATTATTCCATTTATAATAAGGATGAAGACCTATGATCCGAATATGTCACAATTTTCATGGTTTGCTGATATTGATTCCTACGATGATTATTTTCTATATTATAAACAATGGTTACTTGTTGTTGTAGCGGGCATAATGGTTGTAATAATTGCGTTTAAGTCGTATAAGGATAAGAACATAATTCGTTTTACTCCAGTATTTGTTCCCCTTGGAATTTATGCTTTAATGGTTATGTTATCTGCAGTATTCTCAAAATATCCATCCTTTGCCTTTTTTGGAGGTTTTGAGCAATTTGAAGGTGTATTTGCATTACTAGGATATTGTATTATAGTATATTATTGTTTCTTATTTTTTAATACTGAGCAAGATTTTAAATTCATTATGAAATATCTTATTATTGCGGCTGTTATTATGAGTTTTTTAGGAATATTACAGTTAGTAGGACATGATTTCTTTGCAACGGAACTGGGAAATAAATTGATTTTGCCGTTAAAGGATCAAACTGGTTATGAATTAAAATTTAATTTTGGTGAACACAGAGTATATTTGACGTTATATAATCCCAATTATGTGGGTGTTTATGTTTCGCTGGTTGCACCAATAATAATGATTATGCTATTCTTTGAACGAAACGTACGAAATATTATGATCTTGGTAGTGGCTTTAATAGGATTACTAATTAGTATGATTGGTGCGCAATCACTTGCCGGAATATTAGGGTTGGGAATTGCTGCTATCTTCATAGTAATACTTTTGTGGCGATACTTGGTAAAGCGATATTATATAACTATACCCATAGTTTTGCTTATTATTATTGGTTTATTAGTTTTAAATAATGTAACAGACCGGCGATTATTGAATAAACTTGCGAATGCTTTTGAAAATTCTAAATCAAAATATGCTCTAACACAGATGGACACCAATGATGATAATGTATCCATAACCTATAATGGTAATAAAATGTATGTGATTTACCAAATAAATGATAATGAGACAATAAACCTTCTAGCGATTGATGAGAATAACCAGATTATTGCATCGACTTATGATGAAGTTACTTACTCATTTACTCTCACGGATGAACGTTTTATAGGAATTATTATAGGTATCAATACCAATACATCAGGTGAATTCTATATTCAAGAATCCGGAGTACAATGGTTGTTTACTAATCAAACAGGGGATGGGACCTATTATTATATCAATCGCATGAATAAACTCGATAAGATGGTTACGGCTCCAAGTGCAGTATTTACAAACTACGAACAATTTGCATCGAGTCGTGGGTATATTTGGTCACGCACAATACCGATATTAAAGAATTATATTCTTTTGGGATCCGGACCTGATACCTTTGCCATGGCTTATCCACAACAAGATTATATGAATATAAAAAGATTGGGGTATGGAAATGCAATCATAACGAAGCCCCATAACCTTTATCTTCAAATTGCTACCCAAACTGGATTAATTTCTTTAATTGGTTTCTTAGTGTTCTATGGAATTTACTTTGTATCAAGTGTTCGTTTATATATAAATGGACGTTTTACGAGTTATTATGCTCAGGTAGGAGTTGCAGTCTTTGTTGGTACAGTTGCGTATATGTTTGCTGGTTTAGCTAATGATTCAAGTATTACAACCGCACCAATATTTTGGACGCTGATTGGAGTTGGTATTGCAGTGAATCATAAAGCCAAACCATTGATTAAAGAAGAAGTTGCAGTTATGAATGAAAAGATGATAGATGAAAAAAATAGAAAACAAAAGAAAAATAAATTATTTAATGGATAGCAGATTTAAATAAGAACCATAAGTAGAACGTATAACTAGTTATATTTATTTTTGGTTAGCGAGCGTATTTTCCATAGATTTATTATATTGGTAATTAAGTAATGACAAATACAAGAGGAATCTTCTTTGATTAATATTTAAAGTATATTAATTAAAGAAGATTCCTTCTGTTAATACTTAAGAATATTTACTATTTCGATATGTAACAAATTTAATATCATCAATAAGTTACATATTAGTTGTTAGAAGGAACTATGAAATGTTCGAGCAATTACTTCATCTTGCTGCCTAGAACTTAGCGAATTAAATCGAACAGCATAACCAGAAACCCTAATTGTTAAGTTGGGATATTTTTCAGGTTGAGCTTTTGCATCAATTAATAAATCACGATTCAATACATTTACATTAATATGATGACTTTTATTTTTAAAATAGCCATCTAGTAATACCGAGAGATTTACTATCCGATCAAATTGGTTTTTACCTAAAGTCGCTGGTGTAATATTAATGGTATAAGAGATACCATCTCTACAATCATCATAATCTAACTTTGATACAGATTGTAAAGACGCCAGCGCACCTTTATTCTCTCTTCCGTGCATAGGATTAGCACCAGGTGCAAACGGAGCACCGGCCTTCCTACCATCAGGGGTAGATCCAGTTCTCTTACCATAGACTACGTTACTAGTAATCGTAAGTATAGACAAGGTATGGACAGCATTACGATACGTTGGATGTATACGTAGTTTTGTAATAAACTGTTCAACCAACATAGAAGCAATTTGGTCCACACGGTCATCATTATTACCGAAAGCAGGATATTCTCCTTCTATATTAAAGTCACATATTATTCCACGTTTATCTTTGATTGGGGTTACCTTAGCATATTTGATTGCGCTTAGGGAATCGGTAACCACGGATAGACCTGCTATACCGAAGGCCATAAGACGCTCGACCACAGAATCATGAAGTGCCATCTGAAGTTTTTCATAAGCATATTTATCATGCATATAATGGATGATGTTCATTGTGTTAACGTATAGACCACATAACCAATCCATCATCGGTAGGAAGCTTTCCATAACTTCGTCATAGATTAGCGGGACGTTTGCGGGAAAGATTTTGGTTTCAGGTCCTATTTGATCACCACTGATTTCATCTTTGCCACCGTTTAGGCTCATTAATAATACCTTTGCTAAGTTGCATCTGGCACCAAAATATTGCATTTGCTTTCCTATTTTCATCGCAGATACACAACAGGCAATACCGTAATCATCCCCAAAGATCGGCCGCATCAAATCGTCGTTCTCGTATTGGATGGAATTGGTTAATATAGACATTTTAGAACAGTAGTTTCTAAAGGTTTTTGGAAGTTTATTCGACCATAGTACGGTTAAATTAGGTTCCGGAGCAGGAGAAAGTGTAGTTAAGGTGTGGAGAAAACGATAGCTGTTCTTCGTAACCATGCTTCGACCATCCTCCGTTATTCCTGCAATGGATTCAGTAACCCAAGTTGGATCACCAGCATAAAGCTCATTATAATCAGGGGTTCGGAGCTGCCTTGCCATACGAAGCTTTAACACAAACTGATCTATGATTTCTTGCGCATCAGACTCTGTCAGCAATCCATTCTTTAAATCTCGTTCAAAATAGATGTCCAAGAAGGTTGAAGTACGTCCCAAGGACATTGCAGCTCCATTTTGCTCTTTGATAGCACCAAGGTATGCAAAATATAGCCATTGGACGGCTTCCCTTGCATTTTTAGCGGGTTCAGAGATATCAAAGCCATATTCCATTGCCATTCGTTTTAATTGCATTAGAAAGTCAATTTGTCGGTAGAGTTCTTCTAAGGTACGGATGGTTTCTTCATTCATTGTCTGAGTTCCAAGAAGTAGCTTATCCGCTTCCTTTTGTTTTATAAGATAGTCAATTCCATAGAGAGATACTCTACGATAATCTCCAATGATTCGCCCTCGACCATAAGCGTCTGGAAGACCGGTGATTACTCCACTTTTTCTAGCCATTCGCATTTCAGGTGAGTAGGCACGAAATACCCCTTCATTATGAGTAGTACGATAACGAAAATGTTCTTCTACCTCTTTCGATAAGGTATAACCATAGGCTTCACAGGCTTGTTTTGCCATTCGAATACCTCCGAAGGGATTAACCCCACGTTTTAAAGGAGCATCCGTCTGATATCCAAAGATGATCTCATTTTCTTTATCCAAGTAAGAGGGTTCATAAGTTAATAGGGAGGATACCTTATCGGTATTGATTGATAAGACACCTTTTTGATGTTCTTCCCTGGCTAGCTCCATATATTTTTCATTCAAGTTCATAGTTCGGTCCGTAGCCATTGCTAAGAAGCTTTCGTCACCTTCGTATGAAGTATAATTATTTAAAATAAAATCTCTGACATTAATTTCACTCTGCCATTTCCCGGGATTAAAATCATACCAAGCTTTCATGCAAATCCTCCAATTAGTAAGGAGGATTTCGCCTCCAAGTAGTAAGGGGAATTTCACCTCCAAGTAGTAAGGAGAATTTCACCTCCAAGCATCAAACAAATGTTATTATTACTATCAGGAAGGTGTAGGAATCAAAAAACCGCCTGAGCATTGCCCAGGCGGTCGACATTTCATCTCTGGCTTCCAAATAATGAGGAAGCTTTGCTATCGGTCCCTTGTGGTTACCCACATATCCGCCAGTTCCGATATAATTAAAGTATAAAACTGCTTCAGAATTTTGTCAATAGAACCATTATTAATATAAATTAATCATACATATAACAAAAAGTAATAAATTAACGAAATCCGAATGAAACCTTATTACATACAGATTATTTATCCTCCATGATACTTCTTATCTGAGGAACCTTATGTACTAAGGGAAATAATAAAGTAGCAACTATAATTCCAAATGAATTTTGAACTAGATTAAATAGTACATTAGGAAAAGCAGCAGCAACGCCAAGTCCTAATATAAAACTTTCGAATAAAAAATAACCAACTGTGACGGTAAGTCCACCGAATACTCCGGCTAGTAAAACTGGAAGAACATTAAGACTTTTATTTTTGTGGAGGAGTCTGAATACAAAAACGCCGATAATAGCAGCTAAAAACTTGATTATTAGAGTTGCAGCAGCATATGAGGTAAATCCAAGAATTATATCTGCTAGCATAGATCCAATACCGGCAGCCAACCCACCAAAGAAAGGACCTAAAATAATACCGGATAAAATAACAAAGCCGTCGCCAGGATGAATAAAGCCTCCGGCAGGGGATGGAACAGCGATGATTATTGTCGAAACACAAGTCATTGCCGCCATTAAAGCAGCAGCTACTAATTTTATTATTTTGTTCATTCTCATAAATATGCCTCCTTGATCTAGCTATAAGTATATTTGTTTTGGATTATTTATGAGAAATCATAGCATAAAATTACATTTATTACAAGCTGATTGAGGATCGATTTCATCGATATATTTAAAAGTCAATTGATATTTGCGACTATGATTAAATTCAAACGAGATCAGGAGACAGTCTAAACGAGTTGACACAGGGTAATACTTATAATATAATTAGTAAATGCAAATGATTTGCAATTGGAGAGGAATGAGATTATGAAAAAGAAATTAATGCTTTTGCTGGGGATAATGCTAGTTTTGACAGTGGCAGGAGCAATCTTAATAAGAATAGTTGCGCCTAACGAGGAGATTGAAGTCATTAAAGAGGAAGACAAGCTCAAAGTTGTGACTACCTTTTATCCGGTTTATATGATAGGATTAAATATCGCTGATCAGGCAGAAAATATAGAAGTTAAGAGTCTCACTGATCTAAACACTGGATGTCTGCATGATTATCAATTGACCACAGAGGATATGAAAATAATATCAGCTGCAGATATAATGATAATCAATGGTGGTGGAATGGAAGGATTTCTTGAGGATATCGCCACCAATTATCCTAACCTTACCATTATAAATGCCAGCGAAGGTTTAACAATGCTGCATAATGCTAGCAACGGAATTGGTAGTGATGAAATTGAAGCAAATACGGCTGATGATGCTTCAAAGGTGACTGTAGATGTCACTAAAGAAGTATCTTTAACAGAACCCACTGTAATAGAACCCACTGTAATAGAACCCTCTGTAACAGGACCCTCCGTAACAGAACGCTCAAATGAAGAAGCAACAATAGACAATGCTAACGTGGATAAACTTGATTTTGAAGGACTTAACCCACATGTATGGCTAGATCCGAAGCTCTATATAAAGCAAATAGAAAATGTAAGGGATGGTATACTTAAGTACTTAGAGGATACAGATAAAGAACTACCAAACATTTCAGAGGAAATTGAAAAAAATGCTCAAACCTATATCCAGGAAGTAATGAGGCTGGATTCAGATATAGATGAAAGTATAAAGAGTCTATCATTAACAATGGAACAGTTGACAGAAAAGCAAGTTGTTATCTTTCATGATTCCTTTGCTTATTTAGCTAACCGTGTTGGGATGAAGGTAGCATTTACCGTTCCCCTAGATTCAGATACTGCGCTGAGTGCAGGAGATATAGCTTATATTATTAGGACAGTTCGCAAAGATAATATCAAGTATCTCTTTACAGAGCAACAATACAGTGACTCGATTGCCAAACAAATTGAAGCAGAAACAGTGGCCAAGGTATTTATCATTGATTCAGCTGTAACAGGTGATGGATCAAAGGATTCCTACCTAAAGGCGATGCGCAAAAATTTGAATGTTTTGAAAGAAGCATTAAATTAGATGGATAAAATCATTAATAAGATGTTTATAATGTAAGAATGAATTAAAATGGAAATTGATATCTAGATTATATGAAATCCTCGCTTCTATAAGAGTCATAAATAAAAGTAAGATCATTAGAAATTCTTTCTTCATATAAGATATAAATGAGAACGAGATTTTTTGAAATCATCTTAATATAATGACTCAAATAAGAGTACAAACAATAAAATCTCCTTATATAAAGAATAAATAAGGCTGAGAGCTCTTAAAATTCTTATTTAAATAAAAGACATAATGAGAGAGATCTTTTGTATTTCTTTCTTACATAAATGAAATAAACAGTGTGAGGTATTTTTGAAAACTCTCTCTATCATAAAAGACATAAATAATCGTGTGATCCTTTGAAATCCTTTTAAGACCTGTAGAAATATTCTTTTACACTTAAAAGTTATAAATAATCGTGTGATCCTTTGAAATCCTTTTAAGACCTGTAGAAATATTCTTTTACACTTAAAAGTTATAAATAATAGTATGATCCTTTGAAATCCTTTTGAGACCTGTAGAAATATTTTCTTGCACTTTAAAAGCTATAAATAATGGTGAGCTCTTTTAAAATTCTCTCAAATATAAACATAATAAAAGTGAGATTTTTCTCTTTTATATAAATAACATATATGAAAGTGAGATATTTTGAAATTAATATTCATTTATAAGGTATAAATGAGAGAGACCTTTTAACAAATACTCACTTTCATAATATGTATAAATAAGAGTGAGATTTATTTAAATTCAATTTTATAAGATGCTATTAAATTAATTCCTAAATTCATAGTTATCATTGAAAACTTGCCTAAGAAAGGTAGTTGGAGGTTTATTATATGAGAGAAGCGGTAAAGAAATCAAGAAGGCGGATAAATTCAATTAAAATGCAGGAAACAGCCTGTGGCTTACATTGCATTAAAATGAAAAATATCAGTGTTAGAGTTGGAGAACAGACAATAATAGAAGATATTAATCTACATATTCATTGTGGAAAAATAAGTGTTATTATTGGTAAAAACGGAGCAGGTAAATCTACCCTAATTAAAGCAATTTTAGGAGAAATCAAACATGAAGGTAGCATTGAATTTAGTGATTTAAAAAATCAGACAATGGCAAATCTTAACATTGGTTATGTTCCTCAGTATATAAATATGGAGAAGAACACACCGATGAGTGTATATGATCTTTTTGCAGGGTATATAAGCAATTCTCCAATCTTTTTTCGTAAAAACCCCAAAACATATAAAAGGGTTCAAGAGCAACTTGGTATTTTCGAAGCACAGGAATTAATTGATAAGCGTGCTTGTGATTTATCCGGTGGTGAGCTTCAGAGAGTACTACTGTCGATTGCAGTTACGCCAGTTCCAAACTTGCTATTACTCGATGAGCCAGTATCAGGTATTGATAAGAATGGAATGCAGCTTTTCTACCAGAATATTGCGAAACTAAAAAGTAATTTTGATTTAGCAATGATCATTGTTTCGCATGATTTTGAATTTGTAAGAGAATATGCAGATCATGTTATTTTACTGGATAAAACAATTGTAAAAGAAGGAAATCCCTCTGAAGTCTTAGAAAGTGAAGAATTTAAAAGGGTATTCGGATAAGATTGGAGAATTATATGGATATACTATATAAAATAATGGAAACACTTCTGCCGTTTCACTGGGTGGAATATGATTTTATGAAGAATGCAATGATTGCAATTGTTATTATTACCCCGTTGTTCGGCATATTAGGGACAATGATAGTTAATAACCGTATGGCATTCTTTTCCGATGCCTTAGGGCATTCGGCCCTTACAGGCGTGGCACTAGGAATGCTTTTCGGTATTGCTGACACGAATAAAGCTATGCTCGTATTTGCTATATTCTTTGCACTATTTTTAAATAAGATTAAACGTAGGAAAACTGTATCCACGGATACCGTGATATCTGTATTTGCCTCCCTTAGTATGGCTGTTGGTCTTGTGATATTGTCGCGTGGTGGGAACTTCTCGAAATATTCCAGCCTTTTGGTGGGAGATATCTTAAGTATCGCGGTGAAAGAGATCGGTTTACTTTTTATAATCTTCCTAATTACACTTGTTTTCTGGTTCTTTGGATTTAATAAGCTTCATGCTATTAGTGTTAATGAATCGCTGGCAAAAAGTAAAAATATAAACATCAATCGAATGGAGGATTTATTTAGTGTCATAATCGCTGTTATTGTTATGTCCTCTGTAAAATGGGTTGGAATACTTATCATCAATGCATTGCTAATCTTACCAGCAGCGGCTAGTCGTAACATGTCCTCTAACATTAGAGAATATCATTTGTTCTCCATTTTAATCTCCTTATTTTCAGGAATATCAGGCCTTGTAATATCCTATTATGTGGGTACAGCAACTGGGCCAACGATTGTAATAATTGCTGCAATTATATTCTTTATCACTTTATTTTTAAAACCATCTGGAAAGAAAATAACATAAAAATTTGCATAAATGAAAAATTTAGTTACCATCTTTAAAATAGTATATTATAATGAAAGCGTAGTGAGCATATGCAAGCTTGCTTGCAAGATGCGATCGTAGCAGAAGATCAAGCAAATTAGTGTTCAACGATGTAATAAAATAATAGTAAGTAAATGCAAACTTACTTTCTATAGAAAACCGGAGTAGAAGCTTATGGGCGTTAACACTCCAAATAATATAAAACATAGTGAGCATAGGAAGGCGTACTTGCAGCATGAGAATAGGCTGATATTATGCACCCTATGATAGAATGAAACTAAAATTAAAAAAAGGAGGAGGAACATATGAAACAACTTTTAGTATACGTTAAAATTCTGATTAATTTTATATTCATTATCATTATCGCTTTATTTGTGTTTCTCTTACTTCCTGGTATATTAAAATTCTTTTGGCCTTTTGCGATTGGTTGGATTGTTGCTTTGATCGCAAATCCCTTAGTAAGGTTTTTAGAAAAGAAGGTAAAGATACTTCGAAAGCATAGCTCAGCGATCATTATTGTAGCAGTAATTGCAGCGATTGTAGGAGCTGCATATCTTCTATTATCAATCTTGATAAGAGAAGTAATAGAATTAACGAATGATCTACCAACAATCGTAGATAATGTCGGTGATCAGTTCACAGATGCAAAATTATATATTCTTAAGTTTTCGGGTTCTCTACCCGTAAGTGTCCAGAATATGATTAACAATTTTATTATCGGGGTTGGAGATTATGTAAATGAATTTGTTGATAATATGGAGCCTCCTACGATGAGTAGTGCGGGAAATTTTGCTAAGACTGTTGCGGAAGGCTTTCTGAAGATTATTGTAACGATACTGTCTGCTTACTTTTTTACAGCCGGAAAGGACGAATTATCAGCCAAATTAAAGAAATATTTACCCGAAGCAGTGACCAGCTATTGGCATCTCATTTATGATAATTTTAAATCAGCCTTCGGCGGTTATTTTAAAGCACAGTTTAAAATCATGTTGGTGCTCACTGTTATTATGTTTGTAGGCTTTGAGATACTACAGGTTGGATATTCATTTTTAATAGCACTAGGTATCGCCTTCCTCGATTTACTGCCTGTATTCGGAACAGGTGCAGTATTATGGCCATGGGCTATATTAGATATGATTACAGGTAATTATATTAGGGCAGTAGGTTTGGTTGTAATTTATCTTATCTGCCAGATCGTGAAACAGGTTTTACAGCCGAAAATGGTCGGAGACAGTATTGGGCTTCATCCACTTGCTACTTTAGTGTTTATGTATACGGGATATCAATTTTACGGCGTATTTGGTATGATTATCGGTATTCCGATCGGAATGGTATTAGTTAACCTATACCGTATTGGTATGTTTAACCGTATTATACGGGGCTTTAAGATCATTGCTCATGATCTAAATGAGTTCAGAAAATTTTAATTAATTACTCAAATAATTATAAAGTTGCATATACAAATAAGAAAAACAATGGTAATATATAATTAGGAAAGTGCAATATTATACGAAAGTTACCATTATTATAACTGAGGAGCACGATATGAAGGGGAACAGAATGGAAATGGATAATGAAGCAATTATTTCCTCCGACGAGATTAAATTAATACTTGATCATTATCGTATAGGAAAAAAGCCATTGGCTAAACTGCTTGGTTGGGGCGAGACGACAATCATCCGCTACATGGAGGGAGACATTCCGACCAATGAGTATTCCAATAAACTTAAGACCATCTTAGATGATCCAGAGTTTTATTATGATTTACTTTGCAAGAAAAAAGAATGCCTAACGGGTGTAGCATTTAAGAAGAGTAAGAAGGCTGTTATGTCGAAAATTATGGCCTCAAAGATTTATGCAATAACTTATTATATTGTCAATAAATGCAACGCTGAGATTTGTCCGAGTTATATACAATTTATGCTTTATTATGCTCAGGTATTTTCACTAGCATTGTATGATAAAGAACTATTTCAAGAAGAGTGCGGTATCAATAATGAGAACATGCCTTTTCTAAAGTTATATGAGGGAATGAAGCGATGTGGTATTCATATCTTGGACGGTGGAGAAGAATTCCTTACTTCAGAGGAAATAGAACTTGTAGATGCAGTCATGGACAGCTTTTTATGGTATGGTCCGAAAGCCATGTTTGCAATGATTGATTATGAAAAATCCATGATAAAAGTTTCCAGGGACAAATACAATAATAAAATTATTGCGAAGGATAGCTTAAAGGTTTATTTTAGTGATATTATTGAAAAATATCAGATAAGAAATGTAAAGGATATATATAAATATCCCGATAATATAATTTCAGATATTAAAGAACTAAGCAAAGAATGTTAGTTATATTTTTTTATAATGGCATGTGAAAAAAATATCAAAGAATTAATATTTTCTTAAGAATTTCTTAAGAATGTATGTATTTTAAAATAGTAAAGGCGAGAGTCAGCTTACAAAAACACTTATGGCGTCTCTGCTTTTATAAAGTTCTACAATAAATGTTGGGGTATGGTAAAAAATACTTCCAACATTTATTTATTGCAATATAAAAAGGCTGTAGCAAAAGATATCTCTGCTACAGCCTTTTTATCAATTTTATAGTACTCTATTTATTTCTTCGTTCTCTCATACGTGTAGTTGCATCTAAAGTTTTCTTTCTGATACGAATACTAATCGGTGTTACCTCAAGTAATTCATCAGTTTCGATGAAATCAAGAGCTTCTTCCAAGCTTAGAATTCTAGGAGGTGATAATTTTAGTGCATCATCTGCACCTGAAGAACGGGTATTTGTAAGCTGTTTTCTCTTACATACGTTTACTTCCATATCCTCTGCTTTTGGATTTTGTCCAACGACCATACCGGAATATACTCTGACACCGGCTCCAATGAAAAGAATACCACGTTCCTGAGCATTATATAGACCGTAAGTGATACTTTCTCCAGTTTCGAAAGCGATTAAGCTACCGGTCTTACGATATTGGATATCACCCTTATAAGGATCGTAACCATCGAACAGGGTGTTGATAATTCCATTTCCTTTGGTATCAGTCAAAAATTCACCACGATAACCAATTAAACCACGAGCAGGAATGGAAAATTCAAGACGTGTATGACCACTGCCTGAGGTATACATATTTATCATTTCACCTTTACGTTGGCCTAATTTCTCGATAACAACACCGGTAAATTCATCCGGAACATCGATCATGGCATGCTCCATTGGTTCTAGTTTCTTACCGTGTTCATCAGTTTTATATAATACCTCAGCCTTACTTACGGAAAATTCATAACCTTCACGTCTCATATTTTCTACTAATACAGAAAGATGAAGTTCACCTCTACCGGATACTTTAAAGCTCTCGGTAGTATCGGTATCTTCAACACGAATACTTACGTCAGTATTTAATTCGCGCATCAGACGTTCCCTTAAGTGACGGGAAGTTACGAACTTGCCTTCGGTTCCTGCAAGAGGGCTGTCATTTACATTAAAATACATAGCCAAGGTTGGCTCGGATATCTTCTGGAATGGAATTGCTACTGGGTTATCAACGGAGCAAATAGTATCACCAATATGGATATCTGCGATACCTGATATCGCAACAATAGAACCAATACCTGCTTCCTGTACCTCAACTCTTTTTAAACCATCATATTCATAGAGTTTATTGATTTTAACTCTTATATTAGTATCGGGATCGTGGGCATTTACTAAAACAGCATCCTGATTTACACGAATAATTCCGTTGTCTACCTTGCCAACTCCGATTCTACCTACATATTCATTATAATCAATGGTACTAATAAGTACCTGTGTGCTTGCATCGGGATCGCCCTCTGGAGCAGGAATATAATTAACAATAGTTTCGAATAAAGGATTCATGTCAGTTGCTTCTTCTCCAATGGTAAGAGTAGCAATACCTTGTCTAGCAGAAGCAAATACAAATGGACAATCCAACTGCTCATCATTTGCATCGAGGTCAAGCAATAATTCAAGAACTTCATCTACAACTTCTGCAGGTCTAGCTTCCGCACGGTCAATTTTATTTACACACACGATAACCGGTAATGCAAGATCCAAAGCCTTCTTTAATACAAACTTGGTCTGTGGCATAGGGCCTTCAAAAGCATCTACAACTAAGACTACACCGTTTACCATTTTTAATACTCGTTCCACCTCGCCACCAAAGTCGGCATGACCAGGGGTATCTATGATATTTATCTTGATTCCTTCGTAATGAACAGCTGTATTTTTAGATAAAATTGTAATACCACGTTCCCTCTCAATTGCATTGGAATCCATTACTCTTTCCATAACAGTTTGGTTGGATCGAAATGTACCGCTCTGCTTTAATAATTCATCTACAAGGGTAGTCTTGCCGTGATCGACATGTGCGATTATGGCTATATTTCGTATATCCTCTCGTTTCATATATATATCTCCCATCTACGTGCTTTGCACGAATATAAACAAGGGGTGTGAAAATTTAATAGAAATTCTGGATTTACTTTAGCAAAATTTCAAAGCAATTATATATTTATAGATTGCTTTCACACATATTCCTTTATCTTTAAAGACTTCTAAATCGTCTTAAAACAACTTTTACATTGTAGCACATCACATAATTAAAAAACAAGGGATGTTTCGGAAATATTTAATAAAAATTTTAAATAAAATTGTATAAAATAACAAAAATTGGATAATTCTATAATATATTTAATTTTTTACTTCTAAAATATGGAAATTCGCATATATTTTAAACATAGGTGAATGAAAGCTGTTTTTGACTAAACAGAGAATTTTACCCCACATTTTAGAGCAGAATGGCGTAAAAGATACGCCGGGAAAGAAGGGAGAGGC
>JAQSYO010000037.1 GCA_029256105.1 Herbinix sp. | reverse complement strand
CATGATATAATGAAAGCGGAATGAGGAATCTACAAGCTTGCTTGAAGATTCCGATTGGAGTAACAAGATCATGAACATGCTATTTGTTCATGATATAATTAAGAAAGGGGAATTGTCGAAATGAAGGAAATCTTTAAGACGGTATATGAAGGTGGTATCGGAGAAGTTGTTATGAAGAAGTCAAAATTCATTGCTACCGTCTGTCCAGTTGAAACCGAAGATGCCGCTAACGAAATAATCGAAAAACTAAAGAAGAAATATTGGGATGCAACCCACAATTGTTCAGCCTACATTATTGGTACTGAGAATCCCCTGATGCGTTGTTCCGATGATGGTGAACCCAGCAAAACTGCCGGCAGACCGATGCTTGATGTTTTAATTGCCCATGAACTTACTAATCTTGTAGTTGTAGTTACCCGCTATTTTGGAGGAACACTCTTAGGAACTGGTGGTTTAGTAAAAGCATACCAATCCGCAACGATTGAGGGATTAAATCAAAGCAAGCTCATTGTAAAAGAACTTGGACTTCAACTGCAGATTATCACTGATTATAATCTTATCGGTAAAATTCAATATTATGTAGGACAGGAACAAATAACTTTACTATCCTCCGAGTACACCGACTTCGTAAAACTTGTATTATTAGTTCCCCCAAGTAAAATTCTTAATGTTACAAAAAAAATAGCCGAACTAACAAACGGTTCAGCCATTCTTGATGAGTTAGAGCAGGTGTACTTTGCCACGATTGATAGTGAAGTACGCTTATTTCGATAACCATTATATTTCCTGTGTTATTAGGTCATCTAATACTTCTACCATTGTGATTGGTGTGACCTCAAACTGGAAAAGAGTTTTGATAAAGGATACCATCGTATCCTTTGACGTCGAGATTCCGGTTACTTCATCTGATTCTACAACATCATCCAAACTTTTCGTAATTCTTACCCCGTAATAAGGGGAATCTTGATCTGTTTCTGAAACTTTTTCTGTTAGACTGTAATCAAGTTTCATAACTCTCTCATCCTCCAGCACAACTTCATTGCTAAAAAGTAACTGTGACTGTTTCATTTGTAATACCCCCAATTTTTTATAATATAACAGATAATAACTGACAATTTTCATTATACACAGTTAATATTTATTGTTAAAGTGAAATTAAGCGCATCAAATTGTTGACTTCGTTATATTTCGACATATCTACACGTTTTGTGTACACAAATATCGTATTTACCTAAGTATTATGCGTTTTCATGTATAATTATGGAAAATATATTTAATAATTATTTTATTAAACTTTTATAAATGTAATATAGTAGCATAGTATTTCCATATTATGGTTATCCTTTTTCTAACAACAAAATTTTATCTTTATTTCATTGCTCACCTTTGGTATAATAAGATAAGCATGTAAGTTGCAATTGAAGGTTTGGTTGAAATGAAAATCATTTTTCAACCGGCAAAAAGCACATGAATGCGCTTTTCGCTCAGTATGTGAGATGCCGCATAGCGGCATCATGGAGGTTATTATGGATTACAGTAAAAAAGGTATTGAAAATAAACAACACTATATAAAATCAACATCAAGACGTCTCATATCAAAGACAAGAGTCACACTATTTCGTTTATGCATTGTGCTATTGGTGTTTCTCGCAATAGTAGGTTCGTTTGCAGGCTTTGGCTATGTAAAAGGAGTTATAGACAGTGCACCGGACATTTCAGGGATTGATGTTGTCCCCACCGGTTTTACTACAACTGTTTACGATAAGGAAGGAAATGAAATCGAATATCTCATTGGTGCACATGCAAACCGTGATTATGTTGCATTAGATGAACTTCCTGATTATGTGAAATATTCATTTGTTAGTATTGAAGATGAACGTTTTTTTGAGCATGCTGGAATTGATGTCAAAGGTATTTTACGTGCTGGAGTAGAAGGCTTAAAGTCAGGTGATTTTAGCCAAGGCGCAAGTACTCTTACGCAACAGTTATTGAAAAATCAGATATTTGATGGTGGCCGTGAAGCAACCTTTACTGATCGATTAGAAAGAAAGATTCAAGAACAGTATTTGGCAATCCAGTTGGAAAACAAACTAGATAAAGATACCATACTGGAATACTATTTAAACACAATTAATTTGGGTTCTGGTACTTATGGGGTACAGACAGCAGCAAAGAGATATTTTAACAAGGATGCAAAGGACCTAAACCTATCTGAAGCAGCCACGATTGCCGCAATTACTCAGTTACCGGTATACTTAAATCCCATTACTCACCCTGAGAAAAATACCGTCCGCCGTGAAGCAATTCTTAATAAAATGCTAGAGCAAGGTTATTGTACTCAAGAAGAGCATGACATTGCAATGGCAGATGATGTATATTCTAGAATTCAGTCAATTAACGAAGAGGTTGATTCCACGTCCTATTATAGTTATTTTGTGGATGAATTAATTGAACAGGTTATGGAGGATTTGCAGACAGAGCTAGGATACACTCAAACACAGGCTTCCAACCTATTATATAGTGGTGGTCTGGATATTTATACGACGCAGGATCCCACCATTCAAGGTATTTGTGATGATGTTTATGCCGATGAAGCTAATTTCCCTGAGATGGGTATCTCCTATTGGGAACTTAATTATGCTTTATCTATTCAGAGGAAGGATCCAGATGCCGCCCCAGTACACTATCATACACAAGATTTAATAGATTTTTATAAGGATTTCAAAGACCCTGATGGTTTATATGTAGATGATAATGGAAGTAAATTCTCTGCTCTTTTTACAGACAAAGCTGATATGCAGCAAAAAATTGACGCTTTCCGCGAAACTATGCTTCAGGAGGGTGATACCATCCTTGGAGAAAAAGCTACCTTCACCATACAGCCACAATCCTCCTTTGTGGTTATGGATCAATATACCGGCCAAGTATCCGCTATTATAGGTGGACGAGGTGAGAAATCCGGTAATCGAACCTTAAACCGTGCTACCAATACCTTCCGTCAGCCAGGTTCAACTTTTAAAGTATTGTCAACCTATTTACCGGCACTGGATACCGCTGGTTTTACTTTAGCAAGTGTACAAGACGATGCTGGTCCGTACTATTATCCCGAATCAGAAAAAGAGGTAAACAACTGGACTACAACGAAAAAGTATGAAGGACTTAGCACCTTGCGTAGAGGTATCTATAACTCCATGAATATAGTAACAGTAAAAACCATGGTAGAGGTTACACCACAGTTAGGTTATGATTATCTCCTTAAATTAGGCATCACCTCCTTAGTTGATTCAAGAACAGAGTCCGATGGTCGCGTTGTCTCCGATATTAATGCTTCTATGGCACTTGGTGGCTTGACCGATGGTGTTAGCAATCTGGAATTAACCGCGGCTTATGCAGCGATAGCGAATCGTGGTGTCTATACCGAACCATCTTTCTATACTAAGATACTCGATAATAATGGTAAAGTGTTGTTAGAAAATAAACCTAAGAAGGATCAAGTTATGAAGGAATCCACTGCGTGGCTATTAACAAGTGCAATGGAAGACGTCGTTAATATTGGTACCGGTACAAACTTAAAGCTTACCGCAATTAATATGCCTATCGCCGGTAAGACAGGTTCCACCTCAGATTACAACGATTTATGGTTCTCCGGTTATTCTCCTTATTACACCGCAACTGTTTGGTCCGGCTTTGATAATAATCGATCTCAATCTGAAAAAACCTACCAGCGTAAAATTTGGAAGACAATAATGGAACGCATTCATTCGGAGTTAAACCTTGAGACAAAGGACTTTACCATGCCTGATTCTATTGTATCTGAAAAAATATGTACGCAGTCAGGAAAGCTTGCAGTAGAGGGTTTATGCGATAAATATATTGGTGGTGACAAAACAAAAATTGAGTATTTTGCAAAAGGTACGGAGCCTACTGAAAAATGTGATATTCATGTAAAAGCAACCATCTGTACCGAGTCAAATGCAAAAGCTACCGATTATTGCCCGCAGAAGGATTTGAAAGAAGCTGTTTTCTTGAGTAAGACAGAGACTGGAAAAACCAATGATACACCCTATATCCTTCCAAGCGTATCCTGCTTAATTCACAAGAAAAGTAAAGTGATTACTACTCCTACAGAACAACCCGTAATTCCAGATACCAATGTATACGAAGATGAAATTACAGAAGAAGATACTACGAATAACAATTTATTACAACAAATTCTACTGCAATAATACAATAACGAATATATAATCAATACAAGGAGAGGGGACATAGCTAAGGTCCCCTCTCCTTCATCTATATTAAAAGCTAGATATATAACCCTCTTCTATTCAAATAATTAATAAATTTATTTGCTACAAAATTAATTCTGTTATTGGGTATATATCTATACTTGAAATATATAATCTACGATTTCATTTTTGCACTAAAGAACCAAGAGGCAATATAACTGAAAATCAAGGCAGCTGAAATCCCAACAGCGGAGGAGGTAAATCCCCCTTTGAATATCCCGATTAATCCTTCTTTATCTACTGCTTCTTTTACTCCCTTAAATAATACATTACCAAAGCCTGTCAGTGGTACACTTGCTCCTGCACCTGCCCATTTGGCAAATGGTTCATATACGCCTACTGCACCTAGTATAGTTCCGAGGACAACTAAGAGTACCATAACTCTACCGGGCAATAGCTTTGTAGTATCTAGTAAAATCTGGACTACTGCACAAATTGCGCCACCTACCAAGAATGCTTTCAAATACTCCATACTATTCCTTCCTTTCTACGATAACAGCATGAGCGATTCCGGGTACCGTATTCCCCTCATTAAAGCTCACTTGGGATAACAATGCTCCTGTTGGAATGAATAATATCCTCTTCCATTTCCCTTCCTTCAGTTGATTTAATATATAACTTGTAAAAGTAATAGCAGAGCAACCACAACCACTGCCTCCTGCATGCGTATCTTGATTTTCCTTATCAAAAATCTCAATACCACAATCCATATAGAGACTCCCAATATCATAATTCTTTTCTTTTAACAGCTCGATTAATATATTCTTACCTACATAACCCAAATCACCGGTAATAATCCTGTCATAATACGAAGGTTCAACTCCTAAGTCTTCAAAATTTTGCTTGATTGTTTCAAATGCAGCCGGAGCCATGGCAGCTCCCATGTTCATCGAATCCTTTATTCCATAATCAACTATTTTACCAATTGTAACACCCTTAATAACGATGTCCGGAGAGGAAGCTTCTTTTTTATTGCTCTGATCAGCGATGATCACTGCACCACTTCCGGTTACGGTCCAACTTGCAGAATATGGTCTTTGATTTCCATAGTCCAAAGGAAATCGGAATTGTTTTTCCGCTCCAGCGAAGTGACTAGAAGTGATTGCTAAAACTTTATCCGCAAAGCCACCATCAACAAGTATGGCTCCAATTGACATTGCCTCACCCATCGTAGAACATGCTCCATATATACCGATCATTGGAATATCAAGTTCTGCGATACCAAATGAGGTTGCAATTAGCTGCCCCAAAAGATCCCCACCAACCAGATATCTGATATCCTTACTTTTAAGACCTGCTTTTTGAAGGGCTTTCCCAGCAGCCTGTCTCATAAATTCACTTTCTGCTTCCTCCCAACTATCTTTACCAACAAGTGGATCTTCTTGAATAACATCAAAAAGAGCACCCAGCGGTCCTTCGCTTTCTTTTTTACCTGCTATGGAAGCGCCTGAGATAATGTAGGGTGGGTTTTTAAATAGGATACTTTGCTTTCCTACCATTCTTGATTGATTGCTTTCATTCTCCGACATAGTAACTACTCCTTATGCTTGTTTAGTAATGTTTCTTTATTAACCGAATTGTTTTAATATATAATAAATTAAACCCAGTACCCATGACGAAAAAATACCATACAATATTACTGGCCCTGCAATAGTAAATATCTTACATCCTACTCCAAAAACCTGACCTTCCTTTTTATATTCCACCGCTGGTGCTGCAACCGAATTGGCAAATCCAGTAATTGGCACTAGAGTGCCGGCACCTCCGAACTTCGCCAATTTTTGATAGAAGCCAAGCCCGGTAAGTAAAATGGCTAAAAATACTAAAGTTACTGTATTATAGGCTCGTGCTACTTCCTCACCAGCCCCCTTTGACATATAGAAGTTCGTAAACCACTGCCCAATCGTACAGATAATGCCTCCGATAAGAAAGGCTTTAATGATATTTTTATAAATATTGAATTTTGGAGTAACTTGTTTTACGTATTGATTATAATTTTGATTTCTTTTTTGTGTATCCTGTTCTTTCACCACACCGGATACAGAACCTTTTTTTTGATCACTCATATTAACCTCCAACTGTCCACCTTCTAGGACCCTATTGTCTACATTTTCAGGAACTTATTGTCCACATTCTTGAGCACTTATTGTTCACATTCTCGAGCACTTACTGTCTACATTTTCGAGCACTGATTCTCTACATTCTCAGGCACTTATTATCTACATTCTCAGGCACTTATTGTCCACAATCTAAAGCGTTAATTAAAGTAAAATGCTCTTATATGAGACACGGAAATTCTATATTTAAATTCACCAACGTCCCATCAAATTCAGAAGCCTTGTCTCCAGTATAATAACTAACACATAAAACAATGATAACGGCGGCAATAATAATACATGCAGTAATCCAAATAAATCTTCTCTTAACCGTCATAAACACCTGCTTTCCAGTCAAAAAATCCATGAAAAAAGCATCAGCTTTTCTGTCTGATGCTTTCTATTTCACTATTCATTTCATGGTACTATTATATGAAATACAACTTTTACTATACTGGAAATATCTAGAATAAAGTTTGATTTTGCATTTATCTGACGTTATTTACGGTATTATCCAGTAATTTCATGCTCCTAACTTTTCTCTCATAATTTTTAATATTCTCTTTTCCATTCTGGATACCTGAACCTGTGAAATACCAAGTTCCTTTGCAATATCCGTTTGTGTTCTATCTTTAAAGTATCTAAGCCTGATAATTTCCTGCTCCTTTTCATCCAGTGATTCTATAATTTCTTTCAGAGCAAGCCTATCTACTAAATTTTCACTTTCGTCTTTTGTTTCTGCTAATTTATCAATTAAATAGATTGGACTTCCGTCTCCTTGGTATATCGTTTTATAAAGTGATTCAACTTCAGCACCCGTTTCCAGTGCCATGACAATCTCATCCTTTGCTATATTTAATTCCTCTTCTATTTCATCAATGGTAGGTTCCCTGCCTATCATATTACCATACCGCTCTCTAACGATTCTTATTTTCATGGCAGTTTCTTTTAACGACCTACTTACTTTTATCATTCCATCATCCCGAAGAAACCGTTTGATTTCACCGGTAATCATTGGTACGGCATAGGTCGAGAATTTAACCTCATAGGAAGAATCAAATTTATCAATTGCCTTGATTAATCCGATACTTCCAATTTGGAATAAGTCCTCCATCTCATGACCTCTATTTGCAAATCTTCTTACTATACTCCACACTAGACCGACATTCTCTGTAACCACACGGTCTCTAGCTTCTTTGTCACCATTCTTTGACAGTTCTATCAGCTCAAGCGTATCCACATTAAACCCCACTCCCTTCTTCTTTGCAGCTGATGCTCTGCTTGTTCGCTGCAATATGTTATACTACTTTTTGGTTGGTTTCCTGCGCACACCCTTTGCTTCTTTCTGCTTTTCCTACTTTTTTCTTCATTTTAACGATAGTTCCCTTTCCCACTATGGAATCTACTACTAATTCATCCATGAAAGCTTCCATAAAAGAAAATCCCATACCAGATCGTTCTAATTCGGGTCTGGTAGTATAAAGCGGCTCCATTGCTTTTTCTATATTATCAATTCCAGCCCCTTCATCAATGACTTCCACCATAAGTTCATTTCCAGTAATAATACAGTGCAGCTTAATCGTCCCTAGACAATCTGCATAGCCATGAATTATGGAATTAGTTACTGCCTCCGATACTGCTGTCTTGATGTCAGCTAGCTCCTCAATGGTCGGGTCCAGCTGCGTGGCAAAGGCGGCAACTACTGTTCTGGCAAAGCTTTCATTCTGTGACTTACTTTCAAACTCCAATAGCATCTCATTCTTATCATTCATTACGTTTTCTTATCCCCTTTCCTCTTCATACCGAAAGACATTCTAAATCTTACTGCACTTCTATGCCTTCTGTATGATATTTAATGCAGCTTCTACCGTATCATACTTTTCAATTATCTTATAAAGACCTGACAGTCTAAATATTCTGTCAACGGTTGAATTGACATTGGCTACTGCTGTTTTTCCCCCAATGAAGATGACCTTCTTATATCTGCCCATAATTACTCCAATGCCTGCACTATCCATAAAACCTGCATCAGAAAAATCGAAGATAATATGTTTTATATTGTTACGGTCAATGAGCTTGTCCGCCTTTTCGCGGATACGGATTGCGTTATGGTGATCTAATTCTTCATTCAATTTAATTACCAAGCATCGCTGATAAATCTCGTATATTGCCCCCTCCTCTCCTGCTTTCGCGGCATTCTTGTTCTGTCTCTTAGCTTCCTGCATGTGTGATTCCCTCCTAACGTCTATGGTTGCTTTTAACCGCAGATGTTTCATAATAAACCTTTTTATCTATGAAAAAAAAGACCTTTTATGGAATGGCAAATATAAGCCATCTGCATGAAACGTCTTTTTTCAATATCTTCTTATCTTATGTTTTTCTAAGTATAGTCTTATCTACTCTTGTACTTGCTCTAAGAATGACTTGGCATCCGAGACTCTTGATGAGTCTGGATAGTCCTTTACTACGATATTATAATATAGTGCAGCATTCTCGAGATCCTCTAATCTATGATAAGCTCTTGCGGTAAAATAAATCGCATTCACATCGGTTGGATCCAAGGTCATTGCCTTATTAAGCTCTACTAAAGCTTCATCATACTTCTCATTACTATAAAAATCGTGACCGTTATCATAATGGATTTCAGCAGCGATTGGATAGGTTACTTCCTTCAATCGGTTTAATAAGTTCACTGCTGCCTCTGCCTCCAACTTAGTCTCATCAACGGTTGACAAGGTATCCGCAATCACAGTAAAATCTCTATCCTTCTCCGGCTTCTCAAGTTCAGCCAAATATAACCCTGTTGCTTCAAAAAGTGGATTATCTTGCCCAGTATCATTTTCGGCTTCTTCCATACTGTCAATCTGAGTCTGAAGTTGTTCCACTTCTTTCGTTAATTCATCTTTGTCACTTTGCAAGGCTGCAATGTTATTATCCTTTTCTTCAAGTTGAGCCATACTTGAGCCATAATCAACATAATTCGTATTATCATCATTGACCAGATTCTTTTTAATCGTAGGAATAATTAGAAATGCCATTAATGCAAGTCCAATACCAACACCTATAATCAAATTGACAAATGCTATAATATTCGGTTTATCTTCTTTATAGGAGGAAATCGGCATAATAGTGCTTGTTATACTTTGTTCCGCCTCGGGATTACCCTCGAAATCTTTTGATTGGGTTGCAGGTGTTTCTAACTCTCGCATATACCGTAACGTGGTAGTATTAGATACATCAATCTTGCCTGCCCGGATAAGATATTTTTTCGCTTTTTCATTCTCTCCAGCCTTCATATACAATAAAGCCAATAGCTGGTATGCGCGAATAAAATGTGGGTTTAGGCTTGTTACCTTCTTTAATTGGATAATGGAAAGATCATCACTACCCTGCTTTGCAAAGGTAAGCGCAGTATTAAATCTTTTAATTGCTTGATTCACAGCATCAAGCTTTGTAGGATTGGATTGTACTTTATTAATATACTCATCTGCATCATTATCCACAGGTTGGAAATGTTTACTAATAACCCACTCACTAAGCGCTGCAACCGTCTCACCCATCTCATAATAGATAAGTCCCAGAAGATTTCTTGCATTGGTATTCAATTTATTCAATTCAAGGCTACTGTGCAGGGCGATTATTGCACCGGATAAATCCCGGACTTTCGCTCTTGCTAAACCGTTATTATAATGAAGATTGGAAGCAGTAAATATCCTCTTATATATTGTTAAATCCGTGCCACATCGCTCGCAGCGTTTTCTCTTGTCCGACATATTACTTCCACAATTCGGGCAAATCATATCATCCCCACCTGTCTGTTCTAATCTAATAGTTATTTCTCTTTATTTGCCTTCAGTATTTCTTTTAAAATATCCGTAACATCAGTTAAATCATTATTATTAATTACATCCTCAGCCTGCTCAATTTCCATGCTTGGTTGGAACTTCTCGATTTCTTCATCAAAATTGATCATTAATCAAATCTCCTTTTTATTTAAGAGGATTGTCCTACCACATTAAAATACTGTGTTTCTGCCATAATACCGAAAGCAGGTAGAATTCACCCAAATATTACTATAATATCATCCCTCTTATCATCATACTATAAAAGCGCGAAAAATCAAGAGCTTCTTCTTTAATATTATAACTTATTATCCAATATATATCAATTGTATCTTACTTGTCCTATTCGACATTAAATATCGCGCTTCTTTCGACTTAAGAAGTTAACCTTCTGTTGATTTTCTTGTATCTATTGAAGCAGAACTTGCTTTTGTTATCGTTTGGAGTATAATATAAATACCTGTACGGAATATTATCTTCCTCAGGATAAGTATTTAATTGAGTAATTACCGTGAACTATATATATTTTTCACGTGTTATAAAGTATGTGTTAAGGCGCGTACATGGAGGTTAAAGTGAAGAAACGAAAGCAAAAGAAATTATTGTCTCTGATTGTTCTATCTGCTACTACCTTTTTATTACTTGGCTGCAGCTCAAGTGCAAGAACACCTATTGTTACAATTAACGATACGAAATTATACATGAAAGATTTTTTATATGACATTTATGTGATTGAGACGGAAGGTAATCGTTTGGATGAATACTATCAGGATAATCTGGGTTCTGGTTATTGGGATTATGAATACAATGGTACCACCATGCGTGAGAACGCCAAGAATTCCATAATAACCCAAGTTGTTATGAATGAGCTTTTGTCGGACCAAGCAATACAGCATGGATTTACTTTATCAGAAAAAGAACGAGCAAAGAACGAAGCAGCAATTGATGCTTTAATTGAAACCTCCTCTGAAGAAGCTCTTAAAGACGTAGGATTATCTCGTGAAGTTCTAAATGCAGCTTTTAATAAAATCTCCCTGAGTAATCTTTATTATAATGAATTATCAAAGGATTTTATGTTAGACGAGAAGGCGATACGTAAAAGCATAACCAAAGAGGATTATAGAGAGTATAAGACGGAATGTTTATATGTACCTACTGTAACAACAGAAAATAACACGCTTATTCCTATGGATGAAAAAGATATTAAGGCGGCCTATAATACAATTTCTAATGCGCTAGACCAGGTTATTACAGGCACTGAATTTGACACTCTGCTAAATGAAAACGATACCTTAGCTTATTACTCCCGTGATTTTATCTATGGAAATAGCAATTATGAAAAGGGATATCAAGATGCGGCTATTGTATTAAAAAATAGAGAATATAGTGATATTATATCAACTAATTATGGTTATTATATTATTCATATGCTGGATAATTATTCTATGGATCGTTATGACCAGGCTGTGGAAGATGCAATAAATGCAGAAGAAGATGCCCAATTTGCAGTGATTTATAATAAGATAAAAGCACAATATGATATCTCAATAAATTTTGATTATTGGGATACGGTTACCATAGGTTCTATCACAACACCGAAAGGCAAAAAAAATAGTAAATAAGAGGCTTTTCGATTTGATGAAGGAAAGGCTGTCTCCTGCAGATACCTGTTTGGATGACAGTCTTATTTATATTCCAATTTTGTTATGGATAGTATAAATTACGTCCACATATAATATAATGAAAAGCATTTGTATATAAATTGACAACAATGTAATTTCGTGATAAAAGTTATTTATAATATAGATTCATATTTACCATATCTAATAGATTGGAGTAACAATATGATAAAGGCTACGTTTCGTTTAATTGGGTTATTATCAAAGAAAATAGGGGATGATCATGTCGCAGCTTTCTCTGCTCAAGCTGCTTTCTTTATCATTATCTCTTTCTTCCCATTTATAATGCTACTTTTGAGTATTGTACAGTATTTTCAGATTGGTGAAAGCAATATGTATGTGTTATTTACACAAGCATTCCCTACCGCGGTAGATTCAATGATTGTAACAGTAATAAATGAAATCTATGATACGGCTGCCTCCAGTACTTTAATCTCAATAACCGCTATTACCACCCTATGGTCTGCTGGGAAAGGTTTTTTAGCGGTTATGAGGGGTTTAAATTCTGTTTATGAAATAAAAGAAACCAGACAATATCTTTTTCTTCGAATTACTTCTGCCTTTTATACTTTAATATTTGCAATTATGCTGATTGCAACGATGGTTCTGTTTGTATTTGGAAATCGTTTGTACTTTTGGATTGAGCAAAAGTTCCCTGTTTTAATGGATACTGCTCTAGTAATCATCAGTCTTAGAACCATAGTCGGTCTCACAACTTTGCTTGTATTCTTCTTAATTATCTATATTGTGATACCCAACCGAAAAACGAAACTATTGAATGAGCTTCCTGGCGCTATGGTTTGTTCGGCCGGGTGGATGGGCTTTTCCTATGCTTTTTCCTATTATATTGATAACTTCTCCAATTATGCTTCCACGTATGGAAGCTTAACTGCGGTTGTTCTGTTTATGCTCTGGATGTACTTTTGTATGTATCTTCTTTTCATCGGAGCAGAAGTTAATCTCCTGTTTGAGAACAAAGCGTTGATGCAAAAAATGAAACAATTATATCGCAAGTCCAACAAGGATCCGGTTATTCATAAATAAAGCCAATATCCGTTCCTTCATAAAAATAAGATACGATATCTTCATATTTCTTACCTGAATCCGCCAAAGCCTTAACTCCATTCTGACTCATTCCCACACCATGCCCATAACCACCTCCGGTTAAAGTGATGCTGCTAAGTTTATCATCCTTTTCATTTTTATCAATTGTGAAAAATGCACTTGGTAATAAGCTTAAGTTTTCCACCTCACTATCATCTTGTCTCACGACTTTATCATAAGTTGGGGCTAAAAGTGCTCTGACATTATATTCTGTTCTTACTTTTATGGTATTTTCGCTTCCTGTGATTAAAAGTTCTGATATTACTCCACCACTCGCTCTTTTTAAGACAGAGATATCCACAATATTGCCTACGGTATCCACCGGAATGCTTTCAAATACTGCTTCCTCACCATCCTTCGCTTTACTTGTCATGGTTAGAATTAGCTCTGGATTCGCATTATATCTATTTGCCAAATTCTGATCTATTACCTTCTTGATTTCTTTTGTTTTCATTGTAACATTCCAACGATACCAATTAAATTCACTATCATAGGTCGGAATATCCTCTGACTTGATGAAGCTACTGAAATTATCCTCTGAGGATAAATCCTCATATTGATCCGCAAGATCACTTTGCGCATCAGCACCTTCGCCCTCCTCATCCACAAGCATAAGTTTTCCTTCCAAATATGGTATGTCGGTATTATTTGCCCATACACTTGAGGCCTCAGTGGTATGTCCGCAGGAGGTTGAGAAATAATATGCCGTTATTACATCCCCCTTGTATTCCACTATTTTTCCATAGGTATCCTTTACTGCAAGAATACTATCTTCATTTTCCGAGATGTTGTTATATACTTGATAGGCTACACTGTCATCCACGTGTGCACCGTATTGACTCAAGCTGTTGGCAAGCAAATGCTTATAGGCATAACTTCTGGCACAGACAGCTTGCACTTTTAGTGCCTCTATACCGTAATAAGTCGGCATTTCACTAGGTATTACTGCATACAGATACTCTTCTAAAGGAAGTTCATTTACAAGGAGTAGTCCTTTATCTCCCTCAGCGATTTCTATTCTTCCGCGATATTTTGGATTACCATCCGAACGTTCTATGGATAAAATCTCTATTTTTGCATCATCCTCGACAGTCTCAATCGTTATTCTACCATCTGCTAACAATTCGTCCCCTGGTTCAACGGATACTACATCACCCGCTACATATGAAGCTTCACTATCCTTACTACTGATGGTAAAGTCAGATGATGCAGTTAATTCCACCTTTTGATGAAATACATCTTTAAAACCAGTCGTTTGTAATAAAACCCTAATATTCTCTGCCTTGATACTTTCCGTAATTAATGCTGCACTGATTTTACCTCCGGATACAATAAAGTCAGTATTTTCATACCCAACTAGAATACTTCCCGTAGGTTCCATTGATAACTCACCATAGAGCTTATATATCTTGTAATCCTCTTCCAACGCTACTTTACCATACCCTTCAATTTCAATAAAATCTTCACCTGAGCGTAGAACTTTCCCTTGAATCATATCAGGTTTTACACTAATTTGAATAATCTTTTGATTTTCAACCGTAATATCGCCTACCACTTTTTCTATATTTTTATCCAACTTGTATTGTGCATTAAAGCTTTTGTGAATACCATTGATAAAGGTAGCCACCTGAAGATCTTTTCCTTGTTCAATATATACATTATTAATTACAACCTTATCCATCGATACGGAGGTAATATAAAGAATTTCCTGACCACAAACTAGGGCTTTAATGTCTTTGTCCATATATTTATCAATCAAACTGGCTGCTTGCTTACTTGAATCAGTATCTGCGGTCGTTGTGTTATCTGCTGCCTCGTCTTCCGTGTTTTCATTCGAGCCACTTAAATCTTCCGTAGCTTCCAGCGTTTCATTATCCTCAGTCTTAAGTAGATCGTTTTCTAATTTAATATTGCTTGTTCCATCTTCTTCTGTTGCTTGATCTATATTCCCACTTTGTTGGTCTTGAAGCATTTGATCATAGAACTCTTCATAGCTTTTCGCATTCAGATAATAGTATTTACCCAGATCTGTTACCATACGATCCTTACCATCCTCTGAGATTTCACGTCCTAGTACAAAAAGGGTGTCTACTTTTACTAACTGATCTTCCTCTGGTATCACTGTTAGAAGTTTTTCATAGATTTCCAGGAAATCGGGTATCAACATTTCCTCCTCTGCTTTAGTAAAATCGAAGGATAATCCCGTATAGACCACTTGGAAATCCGGGTTTTTTATAATTAATTTGTCAATTAATTCTTTGCAGGCGCCGTAAGTCAGAGCCTCGTTCGGGGCAATTGTCACACCGCCCTCAATGAGGCCCATTTTCCATATAGCATTTACAAAGGTATCATACCAACCGGACATCTGATCATCTGCATATGTAATCCCTGTCGGAATAGATTCCCTTTTCGTTTTGTCATAATCCAGATAGCTTAATAATCGGTATGCTTCAGCCCGGGTTATAACATTTTCCTTTACAGTAACATTCTCCAGGTCACCCTTCTTATCATCATTCACTCGTCGGATTACATTTACCGAGAATACCACTATAACGATTGCTACACATATTCCTATCAATATTAGCTTTTTCTTTATACTCATTGCTGCTCCTATTCCAGGCTTTGATTAGCCTCCCGCATAGCTTGATTATCCCATATTCTAATATATTATGTCAATGCACGTAATATTCGTACAAGTTTATTTGATTGTATGAAACCTTGGAAATCATAACACAAATCTTCTAGATATCATACAAAAAATAGCATATTACATTGTTTCTTCTTCATGTATTTAATGGTATAATAGGTATAAATTTCTATATTTAATTAGGAGGAAGAATGAGTTGCTTAATCTGTGAACGAATAGAAATGATTAAAAACAAAACAAATCCTTATTTTGTTATCGAGTTAGAGACTGGATATGTTGTCATCGGGGACTTTCAACATTTTAAAGGATATACCCTGTTTCTTTGTAAGGAACATGTTAGTGAGCTCCACTTTCTGCCGAAAGAGTTTCGTGATAAATTTCTTGGTGAAATGGCTCTCGTGGCAGAAGCCGTTTATAATGTATTCCAACCAGTAAAACTAAATTATGAACTATTAGGAAATGGTGATTCCCATGTACACTGGCATCTTTTCCCCCGGGTGGAGAATGATACTCCAAAGAGAGGGCCTGTCTGGTGGCTACCACCGGAAGAAATGTGGGATGAATCGAAAAGACCCGGAAGTAAAGAGTTAAATAGAATGGTATTATTATTAAAAGAAGAAATAATTCGGCTGAGCTAGAGTAGAACTAGATTAATTTAAGTTAGAAAGAGAACTAGATTAACTTTAAGTTGGAAAGAAAACTAGTTAACTTTAAGTTAGAATGAAAACTAGATTAACTTTAAGTTGGAATGAGAACTAGATTAACTTTAAGTTAGAAAAAAAACTAGATTAACTTTAAGTCGGAATGAAAACTAGATTAAAAAGAGAAAGGGAAGATCTCGCACCTCCCTTTCTCTTTCTATCTGCATGTGCTATAGATTATTTATCTTTCTTAGTTTACTTTCTTTATCTTCTGTTTAGTTAAATTCAATAACTGCTTTGGCAATGTCATCGATCTTTCTCTTGTCAGCAAAGAAGCGAGCACCATCAACGGTTTTTACAATATAGAAGCTATCATCATATGGTAAGTAGGACGCTGATAAGGTTTTTTCCTTATCCCCCGTGGTATGATAACTTATGGTCATATAGGGATCCTCGCCGTCAGTTGCAATCGCTTCCTTTATTTCGGCGTCATATTTGGCAGCTATCATAATTTGATATACCTTCTTGAAGACGTCTTCCCCTACTTCCTTCCCATTATAATAATATGTTGTATTGCTTTCTTCATCTCCCGCATCATTCTTTCCTGTTGTTCGTTTCAGTTCCATATTATAAGTGGTGCCTTCGATTGTAATTGCAATCTTATCAACATTATCGATGTTCGGTATACATACAAAGGGATTAATAATGCTAAAAGCATCCACTTGAAGCATCTTATCAATGCTATCTGCTTTCATGATATAGACTGCCTTAGAGCCATCTTTTCTGACATAATAGTTGCCATCTTCATCTTGGTTACCTACATAAATCATGTATTCTTTTTCGTTACGAATTGTTTTTTCCGTTACTTTCTCTCCTGTATCCGGATTTACTTCTGGCTCCTCCAACGTCTTGGTATCAGTCTCATAATATCCGACATAAATGGAAGCCATCGGATCCTCTAAACCATAGAGACTTAAATCCTTTCCATTATAATCGACACAGGCTACGAAATCAAAGGTGGTATAATTTTTTTGTAATTCTGATACCTTCGAGTCATCTGCAGTTAATCCTTCCTCGTAAGGTTTCAAGATAACCCAAGTGTATATACCCGATCCGTTACTAGCTAATCCATTTTCTGAATTATTAAGTAACTCAAAGTCCTCTCCATCACGTTTTTCGATATCAATATGATGGATATTTTCCCCGGTGATCTCTGGTGCCTCTTCTACCGCAGTCATATCGCTATTGCTATATTGAAGTCCAGATCCGTAGGTTGTATCCAATAGATATACTTTCTTATCCTCATTAACTAAGGCATAATAACCATCTCCGCCTGCTACTTCTGCTCCAATCTGTAACGTAACTGTAACACCGTCAGTTTGTGTTGCCTGTAAGTACGCTACCGGTTCAGAAAGACCATAGTCTGCAAGATTCTCAGGAGCTTCATTGACCATACGTGTTGCACTGATATCATCAATAAGGTTAATCATACTTGTCACGTTGGTTTGATTAATCGGGCGATCTGGCTCCTCCTGTGATTTCCATTCTGCATCCTTTAATACCAACGTTAAGTCAGCATCCTTAGCGATATAGTGTATAGAACTTAATTGATCCTTTTTCATAGTGGCTACGGATATTGTCTGTGCTTTGTCTTGTGCATCCTCAGATGCGACCTCTCGATTGATATACCATAGATATACCACGATTAAAGCAGCTAATGCCAAAAGAAGTGAAACCAGCGTAATAGCGTTTCTTTTCTTTCTTTTTGCCATTATCTCTTCCTCCTTCTTAAGCTAACCATAACTCCGGCGAATAAGATTAATACAGGAATAATGATTACTACCATAGCTCCCCAGAATATAGCTTGCTGTTGTGTCAATTGTATCATTTCCGGTACTACGCTCTTGGTAGGAATGGATAACGGAGCAGCATCTCCGGATAAAAATCTGATTGTTCCGGACAAAATAGCTGCATTACCATAGGTAGATGTACTTTCATCAAACATCGCCTCTGTTGAATATACAACAAGATTCGTTGTTATATCATTATAGGTGTCAGTTGCTGCTAAACCAAGATAGAAAGGCCCATCTATGTCACCGTTTTCTTTTTCATAGGTAGTGAAACTCGTACCCTCTTTTGCATAAGCTTTATCGGAAGTGGAGAGAATTGGGTCCACCTTCAAAGAACTTCTTTTCGTATCAGAAATCTGAAGCCCTGAGGATATTGGCATTATAACAGGTATCTTATTACTTTCTACCTGAGTTGTAATCTCATGATTACTGATACTTGGTACTAAGAAATGTGGGTTATTCGTCAGGTGCATATTTGCATCACCTTCCATAACAATACCATTTTCCATCTCAATACCATAATAATCTAATATAGATTTAAAATTATCCAATCCTTCTGCCTGGTAATCCAAGGTTACCATTGCCTTGCCTCCTGCCTTTAAATAGTCCTTAACCATGGCAGTTTCCTCTGCAGAAAAATCAGTTTCAGGTGAATTGATATAAAGAATATCGCAGTCTTCTGGAATACTGCTCTGCGACATAGTTTTCAATGTCTGAACAGTTATGTTCATTTTATCCATAGATGCATTGAAGGCATCTCCGATTGCTGCTTCGCCGTGTCCCTCGACTACGTACATAACAGGTAAATCTGTTGTAGTTACGTATTGAATTGCTGAGGTAAGCTTTCCTTCTACATCAATACCCTTCGTTTCATTTTGGTAGGTTTCATAATTTAGTTCCTGTACCAACATTTCATTGCCATCGATATATTTGGCTCTACCATTTGTATTATTTACAACGATAAAGCTGTTTTCCGCTACCTCATCATCAACAAATTTCGCTGCGAACGTTGGATAAAGAACTGGATCCTTACTTTCCAAAGTGATTTTATCTGATAAGGTATCATATTTATCTGCTATTTCTTGATATACCGCTGTTTCGTTGCCCGGCTGTATCATATAGTATATTGTGATATCGTCCTTTAAATCTTTGATCATTCCTTTCGTATCTTTTGATAACGTATACATATTCTGAGTGCTAAGATCAAACTGTATATTCATCTTTGTTACAAGCATATTCACTACTAAAACAATCACTACAACGATTGTCGATATTAACGTTACATATGCACCGCTGCGAAACTTTCTTCCAGAAAAGGATGCTTTCACAGTTTGAAGCAGACTTTTCTTTTCCTTATTATTTTTCATTGAATCCTTCACTGTTTATTCTCCTTTCCTTAACTCCATCTCTTCTTTTTAATAACCTGAGTTGTTAAATACGTAAATAGGAAGGTGATGCTTAAGTAATATACAATTCCAGAAACGTCAAATATACCATAATTAAATTGATCAAATCTAGAGATTACCGATATCCATCCAAACACCTTCACGATAGACCCGTCAAACAAGGTCGGCTTTAACATATAAATCACGGTCAGACCAATTTCACCAATGATACCGATGATAACTGTAATGGTCATATTATGCATCATGAGATAAGAAATCAGGCAGATAACAAGAAGTATCGCAGTAAAAATAACAAATGCAGATTTGTTATCGGTAGGTAAAACCGTCGCAATTCCTTCCATTAATAGAGTAAATAAAAATGCAATAAAGGAGATTACAGCTGCTACAACTTGACTCTCCGTTAAGGAGGAGATAAAAAGTCCGATTGCCAGGTATGCCGCCCCCAGTAACGCAAAGCCAACGATACTTGCATATGCTGAGGCAAATGGAATGGTGCCATATAACATCATTATCAATGGGTAAGTACAGGTTATTGCCATTACAAGTAAAAACACTGTAAATACTGCAAAAAATTTACCCATAACGATTGATGAAGCACTAATAGGAGAGGTATAAAGCAATTGATCCGTCTTTTGCTTATTCTCTTCTGCCATTAGTCTCATCGTCAGCAACGGTGCTAATAGCACAAATATAAAGGTTACTGAGGATAAGGTATACTCAAAATTTGCATAACCGGAGAGAAGATTTTGAACAAAGAAATAAATTCCGATGATAACCAAGAAAAATGCGATAAATACATATCCGATCATCGATGTAAAATAGGAACGTAACTCCTTTTTATAAATTGCCAGCATTTGAATTTACCTCCTCTTCTTTAATTATCGCTTTTTCCGATGTTTCTTCGGAAGTATCCGCTCCAGTTATATTATCCGCTTCGTTTGAGATACCTACTTTGTTTGAGTTATCCGCTCTATTTGAGGTACTCGCTTCGTTAGAGGTACTCACTCCATTTGAGTTACTCTCTTCGTTTGATGTACCTACTCCTTTTGGGACATCTTCTTGTATTATTGAAGCATCATTATCATGGTTAGTAACCTTTAAGAAGATATCTTCTAGGCTCATACGAATAGATTGCATCTCAAGAATAGGTGTTTTTGCCTCACACATTGCATTGAAAACTTCCTCACGGATATCCTCCTTCTCATTACAATATACGGTAAGCTCTACGATACCTTCCATGAGTGGTGTATGTTCTTCGATTTTGGTTATACGATCTATTTTTGTTAATGCCGATATAATCCGTTCTTGATATCCTTTTACTGAAAGTTTCATACCCCCGGTAACGCCAAGTCTTGTGCTTAAATTCTCTGGTTTATCACTTAAAATTAGTTGCCCTTTATCAATAATCATAACCGTGTCGCAAACCGCACTAACCTCCTGCATGATATGAGAACTTAAAATAACGGTATGGTTTAAACTAAGCTCTTTGATCAAATCTCTGATTTCGATAATCTGCTTCGGATCCAGACCTACCGTAGGCTCATCCAAGATAATCAACTCCGGATACCCCATAATAGCTTGAGCGAGACCCACTCTTTGTTTATACCCTTTTGACAAATGCTTAATCAAGCGTTCTGCCATAGAAGTTATCTTGGTAGACTCCATGATATCTTCTATCATTTGCTTCTTTTCATTTTTACAGACTTTTTTGATGTCTGCCACAAAGTTCAGGTATTCTCTGACTGTCATATCCGGATAAAGGGGTGGAAATTCCGGCAGATAGCCGATCATTTTCTTCACTTCCTCCGGTTCCTCAAATACATCCAGCCCATTTACACTGACTGTTCCCTCCGTTGCCGATATATAACCGGTAATAATATTCATGGTCGTCGATTTACCAGCGCCATTTGGGCCTAGAAAGCCCAATATTTGCCCCTTCTCTACGGTAAAGGACAAATGATCCACTGCGGTTTGATTCCCGTAACGTTTCACTAGATTTTTTACCTCAATCAAAATCGTTTCCTCCTTATCATTTTGGTATGGATGTTTGCCATGTCTTCCCTTTTATTTGTCATCCATTCCCTATAATATCAATGGAATTCCCCTGGTTTTCCTTTGATATTATCAATAAATTCCCTTGGTTTCCTTTTGATATTATCAATGAATTCAACCTTATTGAGCCCATTAACAAAATTTATATTACTCTCCGTTTAAGAAAATTTTGTGAAGAAAATATGTATTTTTTTTCACAAATAGCAAAAAAAGGTTGCCCTAAGATATTACATTTAACCTCTAATAATCGAGGATAAAATATACCTTAGGACAACCTATTAAAGTTATTTTTATAATTTACTACTCCATTAAATCGCTCATCTTATACATACCAGCTGATTTACCTGGTAAGAATTTGGATGCCTGAACTGCGCCCTTTGCAAAGATTGCTTTCGAATATGCTGTATGTTTGATTTCAATTACTTCATCAGTTCCAGCAAAAATAATCTCATGCTCACCTACAATTGTACCACCTCGAACTGAGGAAATGCCTATCTCTTTCTTACTTCTCTCAAGTCGTTCACCGGATCGGTCATATTTGTATTCATATTCGTTATTTAGAGCCTCGTTCATTGCATCGGCTAGAGCAAGAGCAGTTCCCGAGGGTGCATCCACCTTTTTATTGTGATGCTTCTCCACAATCTCAATATCAAAACCCGCTTCTGAAAGAATCATGGCAGCTTCCTGAACAAGCTTTGAGATAAGATTAATTCCCATGGACATATTCGCTGATCTTAATATTGGAACGACTTTTGTAGCCTCATCAATCAAGATAAGCTGCTCCTTTGTAAAGCCTGTTGTACAAAGTACAATACCTATGCCTCGCTGTGTTGCAAAATGTAACATTTCCTCCAAATTAATTGGAGCCGAAAAATCAATAATCACATCAGCCTTAACATTACATTGTGAAAAACTTTGATAAACAGGATATTTGTTGTTCCGATTCTGGGATACATCGATGCCGGCTACGATTACTACCTTTTCATCCGCATCTACAATTTCCGTAATCACCTGCCCCATTTTACCATTACATCCCCGTAAAATGATATTTGTCATATGATTCCTCCTATCAAAAGGTACTTAATTTTTAATTATTATACTGTTTTAAAACCAACCGCATTCATTTCATTTACTAAGCGTTCTGCATTTGCAGACTCCATCTCGGTAAGTGGCATTCTGAGACCACCAACCTGAAAGCCCATAAGGTTCAGCGCCTTCTTCACCGGAATTGGGTTGACCTCACAGAATAATGCGTTAATTAACGGAAGAAGTTTTAATTGTAAATCACGGCTGCCGACAAAGTCACCTTCAAGGAATTTCATTGCAATATCATGGGTTTCCTTCGGTGCAATATTGGATAGAACGGAGATTACTCCGATACCACCTAACGACATAACTGGTACAACCATCTCGTCACATCCAGAATATAAGTCAATCTTACCCTCCGTCAGCTGCATAATCTCAGCTACCTGCGCAATATTTCCACTTGCTTCTTTTATTCCAACAATATTTTTCACATTCATCACTAACGCTGCTACTGTCTGTGGTAAGATATTGCAGCCTGTTCTGCCTGGCACATTATAAAGGATAATCGGAATTGTTACTGCCTCCGCAACTGCTGTGAAATGTGCAATAAGACCTTTTTGTGTTGCCTTATTATAGTATGGTGTCACCACAAGCAGAGCATCTGCTCCGTAACCCTGCGCTTCCTTCGATAGATAAATTGCCGTATCGGTACAGTTTGATCCGGTTCCAGCAATAACCGGAATTCTCTTGGCCACCTTATTTGCTGTATAACGGATGCACTCAAGATGCTCCTCATGAGTCAAAGTGGAGGCTTCACCGGTAGTTCCGCAAATAACAATACTATCTGTTCCCTTTGCTATTTGATATTCTATCAATTCCCCAAGCTTCTCATAATCCACTTCGTTATTTTGAGTAAATGGTGTTACTATCGCTACACCTGCTCCTTTAAATATTGCCATTTTTAATCCTCCTATTATAAAAAAATGTTGGGCTTCCTCACGATTACATGATGAAATGTCCTAGTCTGAAACGATAGAAAATCCGTTCTACGAACTTACTAATGTCATGAATTAAGTTATTCAATACTCTTGAATCTCTTGTAATAAATGATATATAAAGGTTACTTACGAATTTCTTGAATAAAGTCATTGTATTTAACTACAAAATGAACAATACTTCGCATAGCATGGTCATGCGATTCATGACAAAATGCGTAAAAAAAGCCGACCCCAGAGTCGACACTAAAGAATTACTGCTTGGTGTCATGATAGACTACTCCTCCATGTTCCTACAGTACTAATATTCTTTAGGCAGCGCTCCATCAATAATTTGATGACAGTCATATGGTTATTCACCATATCCCCAGCAATAATAAATCAGGTTTATTATCACTTCGGCATTGTTTCCTTTCACTGCGTTCCTCTATGCCTGACATATCCAGCAGTTTACTATTAAACAATGCACCTCTACCATAAGCTATATGTATTTTTCACAATATTCGTAACCCCATATTAACACCGGCGAAATTCATTGTCAATATATAATATATGTTATCAGAAGTTACTACGTAACTTTTGATAACAGGTGCTGATTTGCACCTGCATATCGATTATAAGAACTTAGGCTTCGTTCCTATCAGTATTTGTTATCAGAGGTTACTGCGTAACTTTTGATAAAAAGCGCTGAGTTTGCATTTTGCATCTAGATTACAAGAATATGGACTTTATTCCTATAATATTTGATGTCAGAAGATACTTTGTAACATTTGATAACAGGCACTGATTTTGTTCCTTGCATCTCGATTATTAAGTACATGGCTTTGTTCCTATAATATATAGAAACAAAGGGAACAGGTTCGATAATTCAACAATTTATATAAATCGTCAAATCTATCAAACCTGTTATATTTTTTATCACTATTTCAATTATATTTTAATTAAAGATCAGAATAAATATTGTTTCGATGTATCTTTTACTTCCTATTTTAATACTCCTCGAGATATTCTAACTTACTTACCGATACTTCATAAGCAACACGTTTCTCAAAGTCAATGTCTGTTACCTTTTTCTGATATTCCCTACTCTGAATTCTACCCCAGATTTGAACATGGCCTCCTACAGTAAAGCTCTCAGCAAATCTTGCATTCCGTCCCCAACAGATACAAGGAATATAATCTGATTTCCCATAGGGACGATTCACTGCTAATAATACATCTGCAATTTCCCTACCCAAGGGGGTCTTACGATATATTGGTGGCTTACATACAAAGCCATCTAAGAAAATGTGATTCGGTTTTGCATTTTCAGATAATTCATCAACCATCTTAACCTCTCTTGCAAAAACGGATAACACCAATTTATTCTTACTTTCTTCATGACGGTTATAGGACCTAAATTGTCCTAACACCTCGACAAACTTTCCCTTATAGTCCTGCTTTACGTCAATGAGTCGTTCGGAAACCATTACCGGTATCATGTCATAGGAATTACTGAGCCGGCTTACTACTACCTCCAAAACATAGAACCCCTCTCCAAATACATCGTGGCTGAACGTGAAATCACTGATTACCTCTCCTGCAATACTTACTTGATTGTTATCAAATACTTTATCCGTCATACGTGCCTCT
>JAQSYO010000036.1 GCA_029256105.1 Herbinix sp. | reverse complement strand
TTCGCTGTCATTGGTTCGCCGCTGTCGATAAATCGGCGGCTTTCCGTTTCTCGTATTGCTCTTTGTTGTAACCACGCCGCCGTTCCCAATACCGATTATATTGCTCCTGTTCTTCAGGCGTAAGTGGCAAGCCCGCTCTGCTCTTTTCCACAACTTCTAACTGGGTCAGCTTTTTGGTTTTCGGCGGCTCGGTTGCCTTTATACTTTCCCGTCGTTCCCGCGCATGTTCGGTTTTTTTATCTTGCCACGCCCGGTAGATTGCGTATTCTTCATCGGTGAGCGGTAAACCCGCATATTTGCGCTTAATGATTTTATTTTGAGATAACGGCTTGGGCGGTTTCGGCGGCTCGGCGGCCTTGCGCTTATCCCGCCATTCTTTTTGCCATTCGCGCCGTCTTGCCCTGTCTTGTTCGTCCGCTTTGATTTCTTCGGGCGTGAGCAGCCCCGCCTTTTTCCTCGCTGTAAACTCCCGCTTGTCTGCCTTGCGCTGTTCGTACCGCGCCTGTTCCGATTCCTTTAGCCGCTTTTCCTTTGCCGCCTGTTCTTCCTGTTGGCGGCGCTGTTCCGCAAGCTCCATCGGTGTGATAATATCGGCGGGTACTTCAAACGTGCCGATGAAATTCATGTGAATATCCACCCGCTGACAGCGGTCATTGCCTCGTTTATCGCCCTCATGGACTACAACCTTTTCCACAAATTCGTTGAGCATGGCCGTAGTCAGTTCTGAAAAGTCCGTATAACGCTTCACAAGATCGATAAACCTGTCTATTTTCAGCTTGTCCTCGCTCCATGTGTCAATCTGTTCCTGCAACTCCGTCATTGGCCGTTTCAAGCGCAGATTGCTCGTTGTCGTACTCGGCTAACAGCCGTTCAAAATGCCTGTCGGACAGCTTGCCTGTGGCGTTGGCTTCATACAGCTTTTTTACAAGGTCATCAAGTTCCTTGTACCGCCGTTTTGACCCGATATATGGTGGACTTGCTCAGTAGGACATGAGTTTCAACGTTCTGTATCAAGCAGAATAAATAGGAATTCAGAATGCCCTGTTTGTAACAGATCTATTGTGATCAAAGGCGTTAATGATTTTCAACACACTTACCCTGTAATAGAAGATCTCTGGGTCTATGAACAAAACGAAAGGACTCCAGATAGTATATCTGATAGATGCAATGATAAATTTCATTTAAAATGCAATAAAGGGCATCGATATGTAGCAGCTTTAAATACATTAAAGTCGAATGATTTTAAATGTTTGGTTTGCAGTAATAAAATAATACAAATAGGAGTGAATTCCCTTGTAGATACAGATTATCTATTGTCCCAAGAGTTCAGCCCTAATGAAGAACGAAAACCAACGGAATTTACGAAGACATCTGCATATTCACCTCTTTGGAAATGTACGGTATGCAATAACGATTACCACTGGCCAATAAAAGATAGAGAGCTTGGCGATATGAGCTGCCCGTTTTGTAATAACAGATACACCAAATTAGGAGTTAATAGCCTTTTAGATACAGATGAAGAACTTTCAATAGAATATGCTACAGATAATGAATATGATGTTACACGTATTAATAAAGATAGCAAAACATGGGCTTATTGGATATGTCCTGATTGTCATGGACGATATGGTGCTTATATTAATGAACGTGAAGTGGGTGACGACAGTTGTCCTTATTGCAAAAATAAAAAAGCTTTAGAAGGAGTCAATTCATTAGTTGAAACTCATGAATTATTGCTTAAAGAATGGTCTATTAATAACATCAGAAAGCCATCGGAATTTCTGAAAAAGAGCACCTATATCGCACTATGGAATTGTCCTACATGTCATAACGAATATTCAGAGCGTATTTGTAACCGAGAAGTCGGAGACGACAGCTGTCCATATTGTACTAATAGAAAAGCATTACCGGGATTCAATTCATTGATAGATACGCATGAACTACTGACTAAGGAATGGTCATCAAGCAATGAACGTAATGCTTCTGAGTTTCTAAAGAGTAATACATATGCAGCACTATGGAATTGTCCTACATGCCATAACGATTATCCAGCACGCATCTGTGACCGTGAGGTTGGAGATGACAGCTGTCCGTATTGTAACAACAGGAGAGCTTTATTGGGCTTTGATTCATTAGTAGATACTCATGAACTTCTGACTAAGGAATGGCCATCAAGCAATGAACTTAAACCTTCTGAGTTCCTAAAGAGTAATACATATGCAGCACTATGGAATTGTCCTACATGCCATAACGATTATCCAGCACGTATTTGTGACCGTGAGGTTAGAGATGACAGCTGTCCGTATTGTAACAACGGGAGAGCTTTATTGGGCTTTAATTCATTAGTAGATACTCATGAACTTCTGACTAAGGAATGGTCATCAAGCAATGAACGTAAATCTTCTGAGTTCCTTAATTGTAATACGTATACAGCACTATGGAATTGTCCTACATGCCATAACGATTATCCAACACGTATTTGTGACCGCGAGGTTGTAGACGACAGCTGTCCGTATTGTAACAATAGAAAAGCTTTACCGGGATTCAATTCTTTTATGGTTAATCATGATGATATTATGGAAGAGTGGGATTTCATAAATAATTACCTTCTCTGTAATCCAGATGAAATCCTTGATATATATTCGAAAGATGTTTGGTGGAACAGCAACACTGTAAAACAAAATTTCTTATGAGTCCCAAGAAAAAGATATATTATCAATTTAGGCATATGAAGTCATGTCCTTATTGCAAGGGTCTACGTAGGAAAAAGAAATACTTCTTTTAATAAAAATGCACTCACTTAAAGTGGGTGCATTTAAAATAAAGTTCATTTTTTAATGAATAATACGATATTAGATTTTTTAGTTTTCATGAGAATAAAGTTCATTTTTTGAGGATTTTTTATAAAAATTTTTTCAGTTATTACTTTTTTTACTTATTTACTTTTCTCTCAACTTCACAACTTTAGCAGCACTACGGCGGCGACTATCTTCAATCGCTGCATAGTGCTTCTTTGTTGTATTAACATCCTTATGCCCAAGTACATCGGCAACAAGATAGATATCTCCGGTCTCACGATATAAGCTTGTACCATAGGTACTACGAAGCTTATGTGGAGTAATCTTTTTCAGTTTTGTTACTATAGATGCATACTTCTTCACCAAGTTTTCTACGGAGCGTACATTAATCCTCTTCATTTGCATAGAAAGGAAAAGGGCATTGGCATGACCATCAGATGGAACTACTTGTTTACGTTCCTTAAGGTATTCTAACAATGCATCGCTTACTTCATCTCCGAAGTATACTATTACCTCATATCCACCTTTTCTCCTGATCTTAATTCCGTTATTGTCAAAATCCACGTCATTAATATCCAAGCCTACGCATTCGGACACTCGAATTCCGGTTCCTAATAGAAGAGTAATAAGAGCGAGATCACGTATTTTCGTCTTCTCATGATATTTTTGTTGTGCTTTGGTCATGTTCTCTGCATTCTCAACCTCGTCTAGAAGTTTGGCTACTTCATCTATTTCCAGACGGACGATTTCTTTATCATGAAGCTTTGGAACATTAATTAAGGAAGCGGGATTTGTTGTAATCATCTCTTTTTTAAAATAATAATTATAGAAGCTTCGAAGGGAAACTAGCTTACGTTTCTTACCATTCTCGGCATTAATCCGTTCAATTTCGTCAGTTTTGTAGTAAGTTAGATACTCAAGATATTCTTCAATATCAATCGCTTTAATTTTATCAAGGATATCAACTTTGATATCTATGATTGGGGTGTTCTTTAGTGTTGGGTTTGAATGAATTAAAAATTCAAAAAATACACCTAGGTCATATGCATAGGCAATTCTTGTTCTGGAAGAGGTGATAGGCTCAATTCCACGAAAGAAATCCCTACAAAAGCGTGGCAACGTTTCTAGTAAAGCACGTAGTTTAACTGCGTTATCTATATTAACTTGATCATGATAATTGTGTTCTGCCATAGCCATGTCTCCTTTATTTACGAAATTACATTTATCCCGATCTTCTCTATTTGTCTATATTACCAAATTGAATTTCTTAAATCTCTGATTCTACAACTGTATTATTGGTATTAGACTTCTTACAAAAAGCTGCAACAACAGGAATGATTCATTGTTTGCGGTAAAGTTTACTGTAATGACCACAAAATCGAACTTTTTGAAATTAAAATACAGTAAAGCATATAAAGCAGAAAGCGTGTGAAACTATCATATCCACCGGATACACCAATCCTTATTAATCTTCATATTCAACCAGGTGATAGCTATCAAGGCCATTTTATGTATAACAAAGTAACAGCTGAAGTTTCATTATATTACCAGACCATTCAAAGGATTATTGTATTTGTCATTATAACACATAATGACTAGAAATTAAACATTAGCCTAGAAGAATATAGTAAATTGGCTTTTATTTACTAAATAAATTACTTTGTATTGGAATATAAGGAACAATATTACAAATGTGTATTCTATTGTATTAGAATATATATTAAGGGGTTTGTAATAACTTCTTTATAAACCTTGATTTATTTTAGATTTAAAGTCGACAAGTGTAGAATAAAAAAATATGATTTTAAAAATTCATTCTACAGCTGTAGCATGTTTAAACAATACGTTTTATTGCTAAATTAATTGAAAGGTCTATTGCAAAATATAAGTTTTTCAATAAAAAAATATAGATAAATGTAATAAAATTGGGAGATGACACAATTTTAACACTATTTAACACTATTGTAATAAATATAACAACGAAAGATAAAAACGGAAATTAAATGACAGAACTTACTTGTGATAGCAGTTTCTGCTTTACAAGAGACAAAGCAACATGATTGGAGGTTGATGATAAGGCAATGCTACAGTTTTTGCAAAGATTTACAAACAATACGAGAGATAAACTAATCCAAAACCGCTTTTTGTTAATTAAAATAAGCTGTATGTTAGTCGTAGCTTTACTTTCAGCTGGTATTTCTGCTGAAAATGCTCAAGCTGCATCTGGATTAAAAGTTTATAATTATGCTACCAAAAAAGAAACTACTTACACAGACAAACAAATCAAAACAACTTTAAATGGAACTTCAGTTGGTAATGCAAAGACTCCAGGTATTCTAGTTGGTGGATATGCATTACTTCCTTATAACGATATATTCGAAATATCAGATATTGACGCAGAGTGTATGTATAATAGTGATAAAGGTACTGTATCAATTTCGAAGTACGGAACTACGATACTTATGACGATTGGCAGTAAAAAGGCTGTAGTGAATGGTAAGTCAGTTACAATGCCTGTAGCACCTGTGAAGCTTAAGTACGTCAATGCGAATGAAATTAAGGTTTTGGTACCTTCTAGATTTGTATCAGAAACTTTAGGTCTTACCTATACCTGGTACAGTGATAAATGTACAGTAGCAATCGAAAAACATACTTTACAATTAGCATATAACGATGGTAAACGATTCGAATATATTGGAGTTCAAGGACTTGTAACCGTTGATAATAAGAAGGTCAATCTCGGAAATATGCCAAGTATTATCACAAATAATACGGCCATGCTCCGGGCTAAGATGGTATTTGCTGATTCCGCTATTGGAGCAACTTATCAATATAATAAAGCAGATAAAACTGTTACCTTAACGAAAGGTTCTACAACATTAAAAATGACCATCGGAAATACAACAGCCTACTTGAATGGGAAACCGATGAAGTTGGATACAGCACCAATCATTGTTACTAACTTTGATGTAGCTACCTCTTATGTAATGGTTCCTGGAGGTTTTACAGCAGCATGTCTTGGATATGATTATACTTGGAATAATTCAATGAAAACGTCAATGATTACATCACAAAAAGCAGACATACCATCAAATGGAGGATCCGGTGGTTCACCTGAACTTGGTGATAATGATGTTGTTACTGAGCCAGGAACAATTCTAGGGCAGTGGTCCGGAAATGATACCTTATTTACGAAAAGCAGCGGTGTTCATGAACTAAATAGCAGTGCAGCAACGAATCCGAATCCAGGATCAATCAATTCGGTATCTCGTGATTACAATAATGCAAAATTGAATTCAGAAACATTTATGATAGTTGGAACCGCTCCTTTTGGTAAAGTGTCAGCAAGTAGTTCCGATAAGTCAATTACAATTAAGGCATTTGGTATGAAAAGCACAGATCAATCTTATCCGATGTATGGTGCGACAAGTAATTACATAAATACCATAGCTACCTATCATAATTCAGAGGATCAAAGTACTACAATTCAACTTGAAACCATGCAGACAAATTATACATATGACATTTCGTTATCCGCGGATAAACAGATTTTATATGTAACCGTTTACCTTAATGCTGTTACGTCAGCTGTGATTGGGACGAATTCCTCAGGAGATTATCTTACAATAACAGGGGTTACTCCTTTAAAGCCCTCTATTTCAGTACAAAATGGTTTACTATTTATTGAGTTACCTTATACAACCAATGCTCTTGGCGAATTAAATACGAGTATCAGCGGCTCAAAGTATATTAATATGTTTTATACTCTGGCGCTTCCCGACAAATTGCAGATTATTCTTAGTGCAAATTCGGGTTACGAGTATTATATATCGGAAAATGGAAATCAATTTACTGTTTCCTTGCAAACACCTGGTACAGTCCAACCGCCTACACAACAGCCGGATACTCCGGTAGTAATTGATACTGGAAGGTATGAGATAGTTATACCAAAGCCTGCGGGTATTACCAGATCTATGATTTCTGATGTGGATTATTATTTTAATAATCGTTTTGCTATTACTTTACCTGGTGATTATACTGACTTCTTTAAAAATCATACAATTGCTCAGAATTCAAATGTGATTAGTAATGTATCGGTTTCTTTAAAAAGTAATTACGAAACAGAACTTTTAATCTCAACATCAAGATTACAGGGATATGAGATTGCAGTTGATAACGATAATATTTATATCAATATCGGAGAGCCAAGAGATATTTATAAGAATATTGTAGTGCTTGACCCAGGTCATGGTGGTGGGGCTAATGGTGCTCAGTATTTTGACACTAGGGAAAAGGATATGAATTTTAAGATTTTGTATACCGTTGGTAAGAATTACTTTTTACAGGATTCTTCAAAGCTAAAAGTTTATTACACCAGAATTAGTGATGTAGATATGACACTTAGTGATCGAGCTGGATTTGCAAACAAATACGGTGCTGATTTGTTTGTCAGCCTTCATATGAATGCCTCCACAGCTTCAAGTGCTTATGGCACGGAAGTGTATTATGCATCCAATAACAAAGCTGAACTTTCTGGCATGGATAGCAAGGAGATGGCAACCTTGTTTGTGAATAATGTTACGAATGCCTTAGGAACCAGTAATCGAGGTGCGAAACCAGAGCGGTATACCGTTGTGTACAAAAACACGGTTCCAGCTATTCTGATTGAGCTCGGTTTCCTTTCCAACAAGAGTGATCATGCTAGAATTACGGATGAATCATTTCAGAATAATGCAGCACGAACGATTTATGAGACGATATTAGAGGTTTTTGAGAATTACCCTACAGGCAGATAGTTACAGTTAATGAAACGACTTACATAAAGTCTGAAATGCGATTACAAAGGATGAGTCCTATCAAAATTATAATATATTAAATTATAGTTTTGATAGGCTTATTTACTATAAGAAAGAGCATATATAATGATATAAACGAAGTGTAAAAGTAGCTTAAAAAGTATATCAAGCTAAGTAAGAGTACTAATTTAATAAAATCCATCCATGTATCTGTGAGATTGAGAAACACATAGACATCAGGATGGATTTTTCTGTTTTTATTCGGATTATCATTATATTATCTTGACAGTTGTGCCAATAGGTACTAGATTACTTAATTCAAGCACATCATTATTATACATTCGAATGCATCCATGGGAAATGCTTTTTCCAATTGAACTTGGGTTATTCGTACCATGAATTCCATAATTGCCACCTGGTATATTAAGACCAAGCCAACGAATACCAAAGGCACCACCTGGATGTAGTTGTCGATTAACAATCTTGTAGTCGCCTTTTGGTGTCGGTGTAGATGCCTTACCTACTGCAACTGGGTATACTTTGTTAATTTTTCCATCTTTAAATAATGTCAACGTGTGAGCATTTAAGTTGACAGTAATGGAATAGGTCGGTGGGTCCAGCTGTTCGTAATGAATATCATTCATTTGTACCTTTTGTTCAGTATTAGTTGGATAATTTGATAAGAACAATCCATTTCTCCATATTATTATGATTAGTATATAATATTGTTTATTATGGTTATGGTGATAACTGATATATATAAAGCGAATATAAAATAGGATATGGAATAAGAGATAAAACAGTAAATCAGAGGACTTGTATTACGGTTCATAAGAAATATTACGAAGATATTAAAAATATTACGTAAATATGAAATAAAAGTGTTGATTTAATTTACATTATATGTTAAATTGGGTTTAGAGGAACATGTCACGTATCCATTCGTAATAAAAGTGAGGTTGACGGATGAAACTCAAATATAAAAAAGCATTTCTTTTTACCATTATATGTACCATGGGGATAGGGCTACTAACATTATCTGTTTCGCAAGTGAAGCCTAGCCTAAAAGTAAGTGTTAACACAAATGATGCAAACAGTAAAGAACGATTTTTAATAGATAGTAATAAATCAAATAGTAATAAATTAAATAGCATTGAATCAAAAAGCAGTAAATCAAATAGCATTGAATCAGATAGTAATTATATAGAAAGTAGTAATTTGGTGAGAAATAATCTAATCAGTTATAAATCAAATAGTCAGTTTAATAATATATCTGTTGAGGCAAAATTAACTATGCCTAGATTAATACAAATTCCTATTCATTACCCGTTATTTGATATGGCGCTTTACACCGCATTGGGACACAGACCAACGTTCGAGACGAAATCAAGCCAGCCTCCAGTATATGAACTTCAAGAAAGCGGTTATCCTGAGATTGATGCTTTCATTCAAGAGTATTATACTGCAAAAATAAATTGTGATATTGATAAGTTAAAAAGTATGTCCACGAATCCTAGCGCAGTTATTACGAAAGAGCATTTACAAATTCTGATTGAAGGTATTGAGGATTATAAAAATATTAAATGCTATATCAAAAAGTCTATGATTGAGGGCACTTATATTGTATATGCGTTCCAAGAAATAAAATTTATTGGTATTGACACACCAGCACCGGCACTTTCAAGTTTTTATCTTGTTACTGATGATCAAGGCAATTTAAAAATTTATGATAATGAAATGGACGAAGAATTAAGGACTTATTATACCGAAAGAAAACAAGATTCTGATGTTAAGAAGTTAATTGAAATGACAAATGATATGGGTGATGAAGCGAAAGCAAAGGATGAGGATTTATTCTATTTCTGGGATGTTGTCGATAATTATTGATCATTGATATATGATAATAAATATAAAAACGCCATTTCATATTCTGTTTGAAGTGGCGTTTTTAATAGGATAAAATATAGGTCTCAGATAAAATATAGGTCTCAGATAAAATATAGGTCTCAGATAAAATATATTCTAAGATAAAATATAGGTCTCAGATAAATATTTGTCTCAGAAAAATATATGTCTCAGATAAACTATTTACCCTTGATTTAATAGTTGATTATATCTAGCAATATGAAATATCATAATATATAATAAGAATAACATTTATTTAAATAGATATATTTTATTTACGACAAGGAATAGACGAAATCATTTCCACAAATCATTCCTAATATATCCTACAAAATATTTAATTCAAATAAATAATGCGAAAGGTAGACTTCCTATGTGGATTATATTTGCATTTGGATCGGCGATATTTGCCGGGATGACAGCTATTTTAACAAAAAACGGTATTAAGAATACCGATTCAAACGTGGCAACTGCGATAAGAACGATTGTTGTATTAATCTTTTCTTGGTTGATGGTGTTTATCGTTGGATCACAAGGTACAATCACAGAGTTAAGTAGTAAAACTCTAATTTTTTTAATCTTATCAGGCTTGGCGACAGGAGGTTCCTGGTTATTCTATTTTAAAGCACTTCAAATCGGTAATGTTAATAAAGTGACACCGATTGATAAATCCAGTACAATTTTGACGATGATATTGGCCTTCCTGTTTCTTGGCGAAGATATTACCATAATAAAAGTATTTGCTGTTATTTTCATTGGAGGTGGTACATATTTGATGATACAGAAGAAGAAATCAGTAGAGCATATTGTACAAAATAATAAATGGGTCCTATATGCTTCTTTATCCGCAGTATTTGCCAGTCTTACTTCCATTCTCGGAAAAGTAGGAATTGAAGGGGTTGAATCTAATCTTGGGACCGCAATCAGAACGATTGTTGTATTGGTAATGGCTTGGATCATTGTATTTATAACAAAAAAGCAGAATATGATTAAAAATATCGATAAGAAAAGTTGGATTTTCTTATTGTTTTCCGGTATCGCAACCGGAAGCTCGTGGTTATGTTATTATCGTGCATTACAAGATGGATTGGCCAGCGTAGTAGTACCAATTGATAAATTAAGTATATTGATAACAATAATTTTCTCCTATGTATTTTTAAAGGAAACGTTATCGAAGAAGGCAATCGTTGGTCTATTCTTAATTGTAGTAGGGACTTTATCCTTACTAATTAAGTAAGGACAAAGAAATAAAAATGCCTTAGAAATAAAAATGCCTAAAATAAAAGAGAATTTACGAACAAAAACGATGCATTCCTGTTGAATGCATCGTTTTTATTCGTAATATCCTCTTTATAATATTAATTTTATTACATTATATTTTATATATTACATATCAATAAGATACATTTCAAAGATACATTTCAAAGATACATTTCAAAGATACATTTCAATGAGTTAAATTTAATAAGCTACATTTATTAAGAAACACTTAATAAGCTACATTTAATAAGCTACAATCAATAAGCTAAGCTAGATTTCAATCAGAAATTTAATAATATTTTACTTTATTAATTTAACAAACCATAAATATGATTCAACGAATTTATTCCCCATTCTTCGAGAATGTATATAGTTAGAACTGATCATTAGACCTAAGATCGAAAGAAAAAATAATATATATATTATGGTCATATTTATCACTCCTTTATAATTGATGAAATTATTATATTACAGTTAAAGAATATCATTGAAGATATATGCTAACAAGTCAGTTTGTGTTAAATGTTTGTATATTAATGGTAAAGGATTTGGAAGTTTAAAGATAAAATTGAAAAAAATATGTCGTCCACAAGAGATGGAAATAGATGGAAAAACTAATGGATTAGAGATATAATAATATAAGAAAAATTCAGGTGGTTTCAGAATTATAATTTGAAAGAATAAGTTGAGGTTAATGATATTTTTTATATATGATACATTTTGTGGGGGAAGGATTATATGGTAAAGAGATTGAAAAGAATCGGAGTACTTCTATGTATCATAGGTCTGATTAGCTTGATTGGGTGTAGTAAAATTAAAGATGCAAATAATGAAGAAATGATTAATAACAAGCAAGCCATCAGTAAAGAAGAGGTAGAAAATTATGAAGGAGCAGTTAATAGTGAGGGAATTGTTAATAATGGCGAAATAACAATACTCGGTGTAGATCATGTTTCAATAAAACAGATTACGCTAAAGCATAAAAATTACGCTGTATATTATGATTTATTACAGGATTATCAAGTAGAATTTATTAATAAATTGAGCTTAATTTTTGATAATACGGCAAAGGAAATCAGTACCCTGGAGGAAAGTCTGGGGATCACGCTAGATGAAGATGACGTTTATATCAATGGAAGTTCCGATTATTTTATACAAATTGAATTCATAAGTCCACAAACGATTTACTTTAAAGATAATAATAAAGAAACGCAGGAAGAATGTGATTCAATTTTATTTAATTTGAATGACTTAAAACTCTATTGGAGTAAAAACAAGGAATACATAGGAACGTTGGGTTATACAAGTAATGAAAAGGAGATAGAAGCTTCCTATTTAGAATTAAAAAATGAAGTAATCCGTATATTTAGTGGATTCATTGATCAAACATCGGAGGAAAACGTAACAAATAATCAGGAGGATATAGGACTCACAAAGCAGGAACAATCTGCAAAGGAGAACCAAGAATATTTTGATAAAGTTACAAATAACAAAGCTCAATATGATAGGATAGAAAACCAAGAATATACCTTTTATTATGATGCTGATACAAATGTTTTAATTTATGCTGAGGATAAGAATTATGCGAGGACCTTCTATTTCAAAGCAGGTGAATGTATAATAATAATTACAGAGAAAGATTCTACGATTGGTCCTACCGATAACAATTACAAAAGGATTGGGAAACCAATTTACCTGGAATTCATCGAATTATTGAAGAAATCTGATACTAAAGCAAATGAGTTAACAAATTCGAACGATCAGGAAATTGGGGATATAACGGAGGAGGCATCCACGGAGGAACAGGTTGGTATTAAGGAGAACGCTTCTTCTAAGGTTGAAGATGAGTTTTATCTGGAAGATGGAATACCATATCATTTTGACAACGAGATTCCTAGCCTTCTTCAACAGCAAATAAAGCAGATACAAAAAGGAGAAAGCATCTCGCTTCCAGTAAATTATTCTATAATTGATTCTTGTGAAGGCGATTTAAATACGGATGGTCTAAGCGATTTTGTTGTAATCGTGGAACAAGCTCCAGGCTCTTATACCGGTTCTAGAGCAATCTATATATTTATACAGGACAAAGGACAATACGAATTCCAATCGATTAATACATCTTTGGTTCTAGGTTATAATGAAGGGGGTGTATTTGGAGACCCTTATAGCGGAATTTCTATAAATGATGGAAAACTCCATGTAACTGATTACGGTGGAAGTTCTGATCGTTGGGCACATGACTATGAATTTGAATTCGTTGATAATCAGTTTATCCTAACATTTGTGGAACAGATCAATTATAACACATTTCATTTATTTGGCACGGTTGACTATTATGATTTACAGGCCAAAACAAAAGTAACTAGGACTTGGAATGTAAAGGAGGAAACCTCCGATAATCCCTATGATAAATTACTCCTTTTTACAGGTAGAATAATAAATGATAAGAAGGTCGCATTTCATGATACCATTGCTTGGTGTGAGAATGATTTTGAAATTTCTCCGAATTATCCAATGCCAACTTTATGGAATACAGAATTTGGTGCCAATGATTTTACTTCAATTATGAAATATAAACCGGAGGAAATTTTGGATAAAGTGCAACAGAAATATTATCCCGCTATGCATAAGGTTAAACTTCCTTGCAGCATTGAAATCATCAATAATTATTCATTATTGTTGGGATATCATATTCCCTCATATTATTATAGCGATGGTGAAAATAATCTCTATTATTCTGAATTTGATTATTTTGATAGTAACGAGAGTAATGAACATTTAGTTATTTATCAATTTATACAGGATGACTACAATGACTCGGAGTATTATTTCTTCTCGGATGATACTGGTGAACAGCGTAGTATTCAATAAAAATAATATATTTTATAGTCTACCCCATAATTAACCTCTTTTTTGTCGTAATATATAATATGACAATATGAAAGGAGATTTAATTATGAAAAAAATATTATGTTTTGTCATCACAGCTACACTATTGCTAACTTCTACAACAACTGCATTTGCAAAACAAAACCATGGAGGAGAGCAATATAAGTATCAGACTACGAATCATCATAATCAAAGCTTTAAAGCATCGAAGCTAGAGTTCAAGATTAATAGTACCCCTGTAATTAAATACGGTAAAATGAAATTGCCTATCAAACCGATCACACAAGGAATGGGTGCAACAGTTACATTTGATAAAGCAACCGCCACTTTAACTGTAGTTAAGGGAAGCATCACTATCGTTATCAATTTTAAGAATGAAACAGTTACGGTAAACGGTGTTGCTGATGCTAACACTGGCATTTTTAAAGCAAAGAACAGCAAGAAAATGACGGTTTTAATCAAGTACATAGCTAACGCACTTGGTGTAAGAACAACTTGTGACAAAGATAAGGTTATAGTAGAAGTTCCTGGACTTGATTTGCCGACAAATGTCACAGTGACTCCAGTAAGTTCCTCTGCTATATCTAACACTCTGAATAGTTCAACACTTTATATGACAGCCTCCGCTAATATTAAGCCAGGGCAAGCAACTGGAGGAAAAGCAGAATTATATGTAGGTTCGAAACTGGTAGCAGTTGATAATGTCATTACTGCAACGGATTCAGCAATTCAATTTACAACTTCAGATGAGACACCGACCAATGCAGAATTACAAGCGGCAGTACCGACAGGCGGTTTGGTGACTGTAAAACTCTATAATGCCAGTAATAACAGTGTAACAAGTTCCGTAGCGAACCCAACACTCAAGGTTGATTATGTGGCTCCAACAATAACCGGTATCACTTCAGCAATATATAATGTTGCAGAAAATAAATTTTATCTTAGTGTTACTGGCGCAGGTGCTGTAGGTGATATCGTTGATGTTACAAGAATTTCATTGTATGATGCAGTTCTTGCAAAAACCTATCAACTAACTAATACGACAGGAACCGGATCGAATGGAGTAGTAACCAATGCTAGTTCCTTAGTTATAAACATCGGAGCTGTAGATAAACTTGGTTTAGCAGATTTCGGTAATACATCAGCAGTGCTTACTTTATCCGTAGGTTCTTTACTTACAGATGCTGCTGGTAATACATCACCAAGCTTTACAACTACATTGACCATACCGGTTATCATTATTAAATAATCAATGCTATATTGATTTAGATTTTAATAAAGTCATCATATTATGAAATGCTCCTCCTAAAACAAACAGTTTTCATATATAACTGTTAATCATAGGAGGAGCATTTTATATATCATTCTACAACAGAATCATTCTTACTAATTTTGATGTGTAAGTAATTATCGTCAATATCCTTATCACTTAATATACTTTTCGCATAACTCTGACGAAAACTATTTGGCATATTTATTAGTAAATTGTAACCTTCTGAGTTAACCACATCCTTTAAATTTTCATTCTCAACACCAGCAAAATATCTTGTATTTAATATTTGAATAGTTTTAGCCATAGCACTAATCTCATCGATGGAATAATCTGAGTTTTCTAATAAGGAATTATAGGTCTTATCATAAGCTAGCTTTCCAAAATAATCCTCTGAATAAGTGCTGAAGTTTAATAAATTCTCATCTTTTTTCTTTTCTTTTTTTGCCCAGCGTTCAACATCTACTTTTTTCGTACTATAATCAAAACTAAGATCCTGATCGGAGTATTTTAATATACCATATTGATGAGGAAATACAGATAATGCATTTGATGCAATATCATACAATGGGTTAACTTCCTTTTGATCTGAGCTTATATCTTGGATATGAATATGACCACTAAATACAAGATATAATTGATTCTCCCTTAATATAATACGTGTTTGATCATTATTATTCAGTGTAAAGCCTTCCTGTATAACTTCGCTATGATTCAGAATATTATGGTGCATTACCGTAATTATGGTAGCTCCTTTTTCTTTTGCTAAATCACTACATTCTTTAATCCAATCAAGTGTATGTTTAGCAAGGATGCCATCTGTCTGAGGCATTCCAAGATCAAGATTATTCTTGTATATATTTGTATCCAGCATTAATAACCATACTTCATCAGAAGGTGCGGCAAGATAGCTTAAGGAACCGGTATCTTTGGAGATAGCTTCACTATAACCAAAATCAGAGTAGATATTGCTAAAATCCTTCTCGTCGACATATTCCGCTTTGTACTGCTTATCATCCTTAAAGCTTCTGGCCCAAGGATTTATTATATCATGGTTGCCAGGGATTACATAGACGGATGTGCCACTTTTTTCAATGTTCTTAAATTTTTCTGCTAAGTCTATATGGCTTTGCTTTTCCCCGTTACAGGTAAGGTCTCCACTAACAATAAGTATATCAGGTTTCGTTTTTTTGATATCATATGCAAAAGCATCTAATATTTCATCCATATATTTTAGTTGTTTACCATCTTTGGAGTTAGCAAAATCTAAATATGCTTTACCATCATCAATTAACTTATCAGATAAATAATGTAGATCTGAAGTGATATAAATTGTTTTATCCTTACCTGATTTAGGGTTCGTTTCGTCTTTTCCCCCATTTGAAATTTGAGAACAACCTACGAAAGTAACTACTATTAAAATTAATATAAAACCGATGTACCGCTTGATTTTGCTCATATATTCCCCATTCATTTTATGTTGTAATTTCCATTGTGCTTTTTGAACCTACTTAAGATTACTTGAAGTCATGTGATGCTTTGTGATATATATTCTAATGAACATGGACTTATTGTATACAAGTAGCTTCAAAAAATCAACTTTTTTTGATTACTTCTATTAATATCACGAAATAAATAGGATTAGATATTCAATAAACAATAGTCAAATTAATTCAGACATGATGCGAAAAGGACTGCCATAATATGTAAAATATTATGTAGTGTATACCCCAAAATTTACCAGATAATTACCGAATTATATAATATAACAAGAAAGGGGTATTAATTATGAAAAAATTGATATGTATCATTCTCACAGTTACACTTTTATTTACACCTACAACATTTGCATTTGCAAAACCAAACAAAGTACAAGAGAAAAATAATCGTCATACCACACATCAGCAATATGACAATCACAAAGAGAAACACGACGAAAAAAAGCAGGATTTTAAGATCAATGGAGCATCCGTTATTAAGTACGGTAAATATAAAATTCCGATCAGTCCTATAACAAAAGGGATGGGAGCAACGGTTACCTATGATAAGAATACTGCGATATTAATCGTAGCTAAGGGATCAATTAAAATAGTAATTAACTTTAAAAAGGAAACGGTTTCGGTTAATGGCATTGTAGACGGAAATGCAGGGATATTCTCAACATCGAATAAGAATAAAACCACAGTCCTTATCAAGTATATCGCTAATGTACTTGGGGTTAGAGTTTGTGTTGACAAAGATGATGTTATTGTTGATGTCCCTGGTCTAAACGTACCAACCAATGTTACCGTAAAAGCGGTGGGTACAACCGTTGTGGCTAATACCCTGAACAGTACAACCTTATATATGAATGCAACCGCCAATATCATTGCTGGTCAAGCGACTGGAGGCAAGGCGGAATTATATGTGGGTTCTAAATTGGTTGCTACCGATACTTACATTGCATCCGGAGATACCGTAGTTACATTTACAACCTCTGACAACACACCTACCAATGTTGAGCTGCAAACAATTGTACCCAACGGTGGTATGGTGTCGGTTAAGCTCTACAATGCAAGCAATAGCGTTGTAACAAGTGCTGTAGCAAATCCAACGCTTGTTGTCGACTATGTATCGCCGACCATAACAAGTATTACTTCTGCTATTTATAACGCTACAAATAACCAACTATATCTTACGGTTACCGGAGCCGGTAGTATTGGTGATAAAGTTGATGTATCTAAGCTTTTACTCTATGATTATGCTCTTGGAAGGACCTATCAATTGACCAATACCGCGGGAACGGGGTCATATGGTGTTGTTAGCAGTTCGAATTCGTTGGTAATCAATATAGGCTCTGCTGATCGGTTTGCATTAACTGGCTTTGGTAGTACATCAATATACCTTACGGTAGCAGCTGGTTCTTTACTGAATGACACCGCAGGAAATACTTCACCAAGTTTTACAGCTATTCAAACCATACCTGTCACTGCGGGTACAGGACTTAATATACCGACCAATGTCACTATTATACCGTACGGCTCAATCGTGAAAGCGAATACGTTAAACAGTACGACATTATCTATGACAGTAACGGCCAACATTACAGCAGGTCAGGCAACCGGGGGCAGGGCGGAATTATATGTGGGTTCTAAATTGGTTGCTACAGATTCATACATTGCAGCAGGGGATACCGCAGTTACATTTACAACCTCCGATAACACACCTACCAATTCAGAGCTTCAGACGGCGGTACCAGAGGGAGGATTGGTAACAGTAAGGCTTTACAATACAAGTAATAATTATGTAATAAGCTCATCAGCAAATCCAACACTTATTGTCGACTATGTAGCTCCTACGATAACCGCTGTAACCTCTGCAATTTACAATGTAACAGACAACCGAATATATCTTATTGGCAGTGGAATCAGTACAATTGGGGATTTGGTTGATGTTACAAAGATTACACTTTATGCTTCCACGCTTGGAAGAACTTATCAACTGACGAATACTTCTGGTACGGGGTCTAGTGGAGTTGTAGGCAGTACGAATTCGTTGGTTATTAATATAGGTACCACGGATCGGCTTGGTTTATCGGGATTTGGAAGTACTACTGTATATATAACCGTTAATGTCGGTCCTTTGTTAACAGACGCTGCAGGCAATACATCCTACAGCTCTACAGTAGTCCAGACGGTTCCTGTATCGATTATCAATTAGTTGTATTAGTGATAAGTTGTATACTTGCTAAATGGAAAGGAAATTCTCATGAGTCATAAAATAATCAATATCATATTAAAAAAGTTGCCGTTTTTAGATACGGCAACTTTTTTGATAAATGTTTACATATTATGCATAGGAACATATAATTGTCATAGGTATCTTTTAGGATCTTTTAAAAATCGTTATTATAAGATTCAGTAAAGGATGAAGAGAAAAGGATTGGAGGAAGTAATATGGGGTGTTTAGGTAATATTATTTGGTTTATTTGTGGTGGTTTTATTACAGGTTTAAGTTGGTTAGTCTTTGGAGGCCTTTGGTGCATAACGATTATAGGGATTCCGGTCGGATTACAATGCTTTAAATTTGCAAACCTATGTTTCTTTCCCTTTGGTAAGAGAGTGGAGTATGGTGGAGGAGTTGGCTCTATTTTATTAAATATTATTTGGCTACTCGTATCCGGAATTCCTCTTGCAATTGAGGCTGCTGCCATTGGAGCTTTATTATGCATTACGATCATCGGAATACCTTTTGGACTACAACAATTTAAGATTGCTAAACTGGCTTTGATGCCCTTTGGAGCTAATGTTATAAATGAATAATCGCTTCACGAAGGAGAACTTGAATGATAGAAGGAGGGTGAAATCCTCCTTCTTATTTTGTGTCATTTATTAAATCGGTATTCTATACCAATATTAATTGTAAGATAAATTTTATGAATTAAATTATTATAGAATTTTATGCTTTTTTATGAAACATTTACTAGTTACTTATCGTCTAACTTATATATGAAAAACAACATCATGATTGTTACTATGAAAGGTATAGGTGAAATATGAAATTTAAGACAACACTAATCGGAATTTTGATAGGAGTAGTGATACTATCACAAACGGCATGCACAAAATTGGAGGATGTGAATAGTACAAATATAGATGGAGATTCGGATACCTATGAAACAGGCACTGATGACGAAGACTCTTCTTCGGATGATACAAAAGATGCCAACAATAATGAAAATGAAACTGAACTAATTAATACTAAAATAATGGATGAATTTGAAGCACTGGTAACAGGAGCAGATGTTAAGCTTGTTGACATTATTACTTATCTAAAGAGTAATATTGAGGCTGTCACACCTGATAATGCTTCCACAATGATGCTTCGTTTTGAAGAATTACAAATTCAGAATCAAACAAAATTAGAGGATAAATATTTTCCTGAAATAATTCAAAAGAGCTTCCAGGAAGCAGATCAAAAGGGGATTGATTTTAATGAAATTGATGAACAAACGGATAGTTCGCTTCGAGATCTACTTCAGGAGACGAAGGATAGTGGATATAAGCTCGAGCAGGCGGAAGGATTTTATTTCCCTGTTATTGACTATTCTGTTTATCAACAATTCGCAGCTTATGTTACACCGGATATCAAAGATTACATCAATATTACGACCGTGGAATCGGGTCAAGTATTTGCCAAGGATGCAGCCTTAGTAATTGGTTGGGATGAGGTTATAAAGCGAGCATTATCTCAGGAGACATTTTTGACGAACCATAGTAATTCAGTGAAGGCAGATGTAGTCAAAGGTTTATATCAAAAATATGAAAAAATCTCAATGTTTGGGCTTAATAATACACCCTTATTCGACTATGAAACCAAAATAATAAATGAGGAAGCCAAATTAGTCTATGAAGACAGTTTGGCAATTGATTTAAATAGTAAATTTCTTTTAAAATTAAAGGGTTTTATGGATATTGTAAAGAGTAATAAGTATCAGTTAACGGAAGAAGTAGATAGATTTAGAAATGAAAATACTACGAGTGAAAATACTACAAATGATGCTAACACGAATAAAGGTAATGAAGGTGTAGAAGTAGGGGATAATCCTTATTCTGTTGCAGGTATTGATAATGCATCAGAGTTTGAGAAAACCTTCCACCTCCTTCAAGATTTGGTAGCGAAAGAGGATAAAAAAACAGTTGCTGAATATGTTGCTTATCCAATTAATGTTATGATTGATGGTACAAAAACGAATATAACGGATGAGAATAAATTCATCGAGAATTATGATCGTATTATAAACAAAACAGTAAAAGATGCCTTCTTAAATCAAAACGTAGAAGACTTATTTGTAAATTACATGGGCGTCATGGTCGGCCAAGGAGAACTCTGGTTCAATCAATTAGAGGGAACGAAACATACTTATAGTATCTATGGTATTAATAATTAATTACTGGGTGGTTGTTATCGTAAGATATTCATATTATATCGTTCTGGAAAAGATCTAATCTGGGCAATTGCTTCGAACAAGATGTGCCATATTATATAATATGTACTGAAGTTGGTGCCCTGCTTGATGTGGATTGCAAGTTCATATAGAGCATTTAAAGCTCAGTTATATTACGAATCTAGAAACTTCTATCAAATGGGGATCTATGATATTAGATTGGACCAGGAAATATGCATATTAAAATAGCTACCTCAAACTTATGATTTGAGATAGCTATTTTAGTAATTATTCAATGTTTAAAATTTTACCACTCTTCAACTACAACCTTACTTACTACGGATTGATTTCCACACTTAATAGTAATATTAGCTTTTCCTACCTTCAGAGGTGTATAAGTCCAAGAATCTGAATCTTTATCATATTCTACTTTTAATACTTTAGGGTTATCAGACTCAATGGTAACTTTATCTGTTGTATCCCAAGGATCTAAATCATAGGTTATGTAAAAATAATCATCCACATAAGTGGTATATTCCTCTGAATCTACAGTAATACTTTGGCAAGGAGCCTCTATTACATTTATGGTGACGCTTCCGATAACAGTTCCATTTTCCGACCCTTCGGTTACCGTAACTTCTGCAGTACCGGTTTTATTCGCATATAAGTTTAAATCACCTCCATTTTCAATTAAAGCTAATACATTATTATCTGGATTTGTCTCATCATAATCTTTTATTTTAAAATAATAAATTGTATTTTCTTTCGTATAATTAAGCAAGGTTAATGCGTTCAGATTATTACCTAATAATAAATCTACTTTCGCTTCCGAAATACTGGTATCTTTTATTTCTACTTTAAAGCTACCCAGTGTTTTAGTTACTTTATTATAGGTTTCTTTTACAGTAACGGTATAAGTACCTGCTTCTTTGGCAGTGAACTGATATCCATAAAAATAACGAGATCCGATATATTCCTTAAGCATTGATTGATAATCTTTATTATCTGTAACTTCCTTTGCATTCGAAGCATCATATTTTATTTCTTTGATAGAAAAGTTTTCACTATCTGATGTCAAAGTATAAGTTGCTTTTGGATTTCGGTAAGTTATATTAAATAAGGAATTTGCAGAACTATAATAGTCATAGAGATTGAAGTGGCCACTTCCGACAGGGAAATCATTATAATCCTCTGTCACTAGAGCTGCATTTTTTACAGTAACCTTACACTTACCTATTGTGGTTTTTTTATTTTTTAATGTTTGTGTGCAAGTGATGGTAGCGCTTCCACCCTTAAGGCCTGTTAAATATCCTCCTGTTTTACCTATTGAAACAACTTTAGTATTGCTGGATGTAAATTGATAAGTTGCACCTTTTACTGCGTTTTTTACAGTAAGCTTCTGTGTAGTTCTTAATTCCCATGAATTAATGTTCCAATAGATCTTACTATCCATCTTACCAACAGGAATCGTCATTTCAGTTATACTTATGGTTGTTTTTTTTGTTGCAGCCTCTGCTAACGAACTTGGTATAAAAAAGTTTCCTATCATTAGTGCACAGCATAACGCCATAAATACTAGTACTCGTGTAACATTCATCTTTTGTTTTTTCATAAAGCAAGCTCCTTCTTAAGTATAATTTTATTATAATTATAGGAAAAACCTACAACAATTTACATTTTACATAAAGTATTTTTATATGTCAAATGTAAATTGGATCAGATTGGAGGGTAATTAGACTCACAATTATGAAGAATAATTTATATTAGAAAGCATGTTAATAAGTATTTATGAGTTTACTACGCTGTTTTTTGTAGCGTTTTCTTATTATGCAATCTTTTTCTCAAGGAGAACCTTAGTAAGCGATTTTACAGAGAATCTTTATTTATATATAAACTCAAAATGATAGTATATTGTATTTATTTGGTATATAATATATTGAAATTGATCTGAGAATTAAAGTAAAGAGCAAATTATAATATTTATTTCGGCAATTGGTTATTGAGGAGGACAAGGAATAATTTTCAACTTCAGACTAGATGCTGAGGCTGATATGATAGCTGTAGTGTAAGAGTGTTGAATAAATATAAACTTTTAAGTAAAATAAAAAGCAAATATAAGTAATTATATGAATTAAACGTCTAATTTGATTTGGGATAAGAGGGAGTATATATGATCTTGAAATTCAGGAAAAAAACGATAATTGAATTTTTGTTTATATTAGTGATAATATTCTCTGCAATAACTATATCAATGCATGCGTTTCTTTATGGCAATAGTGGTGTTAATAATATTATTGATAGTTTAAATACCTTTGAGGTAAAAACCGTTGCAGAACATGTGTTAGGGGATGAAGATAATAATATCGCTTTCTATCTGTCAAAGGAAGTCAATTATAAAGTTGACAAGTTTGAAGCTACCCCTAAAGTAATTCCTACCTTCAAGAGCGTGGTTCTGCTTCATAATTTATATTTTCTTACTTTTCTTATTGTAGTTTTCATTTTTTTCTATACGATTTTATTCAATTCATTACCGGATGATTGGACATTGTTAAATCAAAAGGTTCGTCTAAACGATTAAATCTAATTTTCCCAGCAAGTATAAGAGTATTCTCAAAACCCTATATTATGGATTTTTGAGGCTTTATTTTGGTACGCAAAATGGAGCATTCTGAATGATTGCAATTAAAGAGAGGGGAACGTTATGAGATTTTCGATTTTGAAGAAGGAAGTAATGAAATTCTTTATTATTATATCCGTGTGTTTATCCTTATCGGCGGGTCCAGCAGCAAGTAATGAAGTAAACAAGATGTTGGAATGTATATCAGGTGTAAGTGATGCGAAAATGAAAGAACTTGATGATGAAGAGGATGAAACCGGTGAACCTGAAAAGAAGAAATAAGAATTTATTTATTGATAATTGGTAAAAAATACATTAGTATAGGCATAGTAGGACTATTATTAAAATTATATCTATGGAGGAATAAAATGAAAATAGTACGTCGTTTGTTATTTGTTTTACATATTTTTGTAGGAATAGGTGGAATGGCTGGTGGATTAGCAGCAATAACAAATCCTGTAAATCCACTCGGAATTACAGTAGATGTCTTGAAAAATTCACCCTTTCATAACTTTTTAATACCTGGCATTATATTATTTACTATAATTGGGCTAGGTAATGTTTTTAGCGCTGTTACTCTTTATTTTAAATCAAGATTTCAGGGGTATATCAGCAATGTATTTAGCTGGGCTTTGGTTATTTGGATTATTGTCCAATGCATTATGCTTAATGCGATTGCTTTTCTTCATGTTTTATTTTTTGGCATTGGATTTATTGAAGGAATTTTAGCAATATTTATTTTGTTCGAGCAACGTTTGTTTCCAGTAAATATTATTTTAAATATTTGGAATAAGATAAATAATAAAATGAATTGATTATTACCATATAAATGGGTTAATATGCTTTCGTAGTATATTATGATGCACAAGAAGAAGCATAAGAAGAAGCACAAGAAGAAACACAAGTGGAAACACTAGAACAAGCAATATAGTTATTGTAGAGGTACATAAATGGAGTATATAAATAAAATTATAGAATTTATTCCTTCCAATGAGCAAGAAAAACAAGACAAAAAGATAATACTTGATTATGTGGAAAAATTTCCAGATAACATTTTGGAAAGAGAAAATGAATTTGCACATTTTACAAGTTCAGGATTTATAATGAACAAAGAACTTGATAAAGTACTAATGATTCACCACAATATACGTAATTCTTGGGCTTGGACTGGTGGACATGTGGATGGAGATACGAACTTTTTACATGTTGCGATGAAAGAAGCAAAAGAAGAAACGGGTGTAAATTCTGTTTTAGCTCTCACTGAGAATATTGTGTCAATTGATATACTACCAGTTTACGGCCATATGAGAAAAAATAAGTATGTTAGTGCTCATCTACATCTATCGGTAGCATATATTCTTATCGCAAGTGAAGAAGAGGCACTAATTATAAATACAGCTGAAAATAGTGATGTCAAATGGTTTACTTTGGATAAATTTACTGAAGAATATTTTGATGTTAAGGATGTGTATTTATATAATAAGTTAATTCATAGGGCAAAACAAATTAAGAAAGATAGAGATTTACAAAGGTAGAGAACAGTAACGAAATAAGAGAAGGCCTTCCTTTAGAGATGTTTTAATGAATAGCGAAACATCGCACCCTCTAGAGAGGGACTTCTCTATTTTTAATTATATTATTTAGCTCATAGTACCTTAAACTCATTGACTACGTAATAAAGCAGTATCAATGACGAGAGCCTATATTTGTTTAATTTGAATAAACTTGGCAAAGATTTATTAACAATCTAATACCTAAAATACAATATCTCTGTTTCTTCAGAATTATATGCGAAATGATAATGAGGTGAATACTATTATGTAATATATAGAAGCACATTTCTTTGTCGAGAAACAACAAGATTATCTCATAGAGCTTATATTTAAATGAACTAAATTGATTGGTTTACTGCAAATAAAGTATTAATTAATACATTTCTTATAAAGCTATTGTAATATATAATTAAAAATATCGACAATCATGTAGCAATTGAGAACGTGATTAAAGTATATAATTACTGTAAAATAAATCAAGAAAAGATAATCAGACAGTTG
>JAQSYO010000068.1 GCA_029256105.1 Herbinix sp. | reverse complement strand
ATACGGTATATTTTCCAGCCCATGTCCTCCAATACTTCCTGTCTCAACCGATCACGCTCTCTGGCAGTTCTAGCTGAATGATAGGCGGCGCCATCGCACTCGATGCCCAACACATATCGTCCACTGATAGTAGGGTGCTTTACTGCCATATCGATACGATATCCAGAGCAACCAACCTGTGTTCCAAGCTTATATCCTTTTCTGGTTACAAAATTATAAACAGCCTCTTCAAAAGGTGAGTCATGTTCTATTACATCACTTTCCGTTACTTCTCTCAATATTGATGCTGGGCCATGGATTGCAAATTCAATGTATGATCTTAATAGTTTAGGGCCTTCTGTACTTATACGATTCAGATCAATGTCTGTCGGCATAATGGATCCGACTAACTTAACATTATGTTTCGCTCTTGTAATTGCAACATTAAGTCGCCTTTCTCCCCCCGCCTTACTTAGCGGACCAAATTGCATCTTCATTTCACCTTGCTGTGGTTTTGCATACCCTATACTGAATATAATGGTATCTCTCTCATCACCCTGTACATTTTCGAGATTCTTTACGAAGAACGCTTCCACAGCATCTTCTCGAAAGAAATGTTCATAGGATTGGTTATTAATTCTCATCTGTCTGATTGCCGCATCGATTGCCTGCTGCTGCACTTCTCCAAAAGCAATAACACCAAGAGAGCGATTCGGGTATTTTCTAAAATGTTCAAATACCATTGCCGCAACCTTTTGCGCCTCAACTACATTGCCTTTTTTTCCACCTCTGTCATAAAATCCATTCTCAACATATACATATTCCACTCCGTTATCACTTACTTTATCAACATTCGAAGGGAAAGTGACAAGACTGTTTTTGTATATTTTTGTATTTGAGAATGCGATTAAATGCTCATGTCTGCTTCGATAGTGCCAAAGTAAAGTACGTTCCGGCAGTAATACTGCTTCATCTAAGATTGATTCATATGCATTCACATCATCGTATTCCTCTTCATCGTCAGAACCATAATCTGAATCGGTAGTGGCAGCCGTAAAGAAATTGGTTGGTGGTAACTGCTTGCTGTCTCCCGCAATAATTACCTGCTTCCCTCTTGCAATTGCTCCAATGGCATTCTCTGTACATTCCTGTGATGCCTCATCAAATATTACAACATCAAAATCATAACTATCTGCTTCCAAAAATAAACTCACGGATAAAGGTGACATCATCAAACATGGTTTTAGTGTCAATAATAAGTTCGGTATGCTCTTAAATAATTTACGAAGCGGCATAATTCTCCGGGACTTACCCAGTTCCCTTTTTAATATGCTGATTTCGTCTGCTCCACTAGTAAAACGATCTAGGGATGGCAGACTATCAATCAGTTGCTTCCTAACACGTGCTTTCGCTATATCAAACTGTAGTTTATCTAGATATGCAAATTCATTAATTGTTCCTTCATGAGCCTTTCTTCGGAAATTCATTACTACAGGATAATCTGGTAATATTGCATCTAACCACAGACGGTAAAATCTCTTTTTAAAGATATTAATAATTAAAGAGGTATCCAACTGGCGTTCGATAATTTTATCGAAGTAATCTCCCAGACCTTCTGTTTTACCTTTCACTATCACGGTTCTAAAATCAATCCATTCCTCTAATAAAGAAAGTCCGTTCAAACATCTATTAACTCTGTCATACAAAGCAGGCATGTTGGTTTCTTTTATGATCTGTTTTTCATCAAATAAGCTAATAAACCAATTTAATTCTATATCAACATTCTTAAGTGCCTGCTCAAGCTTCCTGGCATATACCTCGCATGTATTGATAAAATTATTATCACAACAAACTCGTTGCACAAATTTGATATCCAGGCTATTCCTTGTTACTAGCTTTCGAAAATCGTTCGCCCAACTTAATGATCGATATACAACATCCCAATCCGTACATATACCGGTATATAAATAATCATAATGTGACTTTAATACAGTCACCTTTTCCTCCATCTGCTGAGCCATTGTCTTCAGCTTTACCAGATATGTCATAGTCTTTTGAATGCACTTAAATGCGAGTAACATTTTCTCAATATCTTGAAAATTTGTATTTTTATTTTGGTACAGTTCTCCAAAATATAGCGATAATTCATCTTTATTATCTAACATCCAAAGTTCAAGATCATTTATCTGACGCAATTTGGTAAGTATAGCAATAATCTCTGTGTCACTGACCTTTTTGATCATTTCTTTATATCTTCCAATAATTTGCTTTCTGTCAAGCTTATATTGCTTCTTAAAGACTTTGAAAAAGGATGTGTAATCCGTCTTATATCTTGAAAGAATCCCTTTATAATCGATTTCTAAAATATCATTCTCAAAGTTTACTAACAGTTCTTCTTTCTGCTGGTTATATTCATAAATCTTCGTTCTGGCCTCCTCAAACAGACTGGACGCCTTTGTAATATATTCTGCCTTATTCCAAAAGGAATATCTTTGATTAGCCTGTATTAAGTGATCCCATTCTTCAAGGGATTCTTCAATCTTGGATGCGGTAATAAGTGAATCTAGATTGTCTAGCAATGCCTGATTATCATAGCTTTGAATTTGTGCATACAAATTAGACAATTCCGCCTTCAAGGACATGAACTGTTTCTGAAGCTTTGCATATTCATCAATCTCGGCAAATAGAGGTGTAATATCGTCACCAACAATCCAATGAGTAGGTACAATCGGTGATTTAGACGCCTGGAATAATATCGAGGTCAATTCAAATAATCCGTTATATGAGGACTTAATTGATATACCCAAATTATGTTCTATTTCATCGTAAATCGTTGTTGTATCTGTTATTTTAGGAAGCAGTTTATTTAAATTAGCACCGATATCGTGACGTAATTCGTTTGAAACAGTCAAAACATTTGCACTATTCCATGGATTTAATTTATACGAATCACTCATTCTACCGACTGTAACGATAAACTGGTTTAGAAGGTTGATATAGCTATTGAATTTTTTCGACGTCGTTTGGGAAACGTCAGGGATCTCGAATATAATTTCCGGACAGTCTTCTAAATGTGCCAAATAACCATTGGCCTGATATATTGTCTTTTCCAGTGGCATAACCTTTGTAAATATTGCATCCGAGTACTCATTCAATTTTTCTTTATCCGATTGCAATAAATCCAGTTTCTGAAATACCTCATCCGAAATACTTGCCTTTTTTTGCGTTAAATTAAGAACTACCCCTAATTGATCCAAGACTTCTCTCTTACTCGCTTTATAACTATGAAGAGTCAAGCAAAAATCTTCCAGACCAGCACTTGTAAGCCTTCGACGAACAACATCCAAAGCTGCCATTTTCTCAGATACAAATAAAATCTTTTTTCCATCTGCCATACATTCTGCTATGATGTTTGTAATAGTTTGGCTCTTACCGGTACCTGGAGGCCCTTGTAGGACGAAGCTGAGCCCCTCTTTCGCACATAAAATCGCATCCTGCTGACTAGAATCTGCATCAACAACCTGAAACAGATCCATTGGTTTTGTGTTCCTATCATGGTCAAAATTCATTATATTTTCTGTATTACATTCGAGCGTACTACAATCTCCACATAAAGCCTTAACAATCGGATTATTTTTACTTTATCCTTGTGCTTTTCCAAATCATTATACATATTGATTTTAAGGAAAGACAGTAGACTAAGTGTCACATCTTCAGTAACATCCCATTTATTCTTTCTTGTCATTTCCTTTATTGTATCTAAATATTCCAATATATTTTGCTCCGAATCAAATTCAGGCAGAATAATCCCAAAATCATGTTCTAATTTATATTCCAACGTAGGATTAACAATTATTTCATCTTCATGCAGGCTTAATATATATGGATCACTAATCGAATCTACCGACAACGAAACAGGAACAAGGATTAGCGGCGACAAGAAATATTGCTCCGAATGATCTGCTTCTTTCCATCGCAAAAAACCAAAAGACAAATACAACACATTAATTCCTTGTTCTTCATTTGCTAGTTTGGATTTCTCACGCAAACTTTTCAAAGTCCGTTGCTGTTCTTTCAAAGATTGATTCGTTACAAGCCCTTCGGGCATTATCTCACGCTCTTCCCCTTCTAACTCAGGAATAATCAGTTCTTCCTCAGTATAAGGGAACTCAATCGGTTCTTCATTTACCACAAACGAATTCCATAATTCATATATCTCAGGAGAAACTATGCGCAAGCTAGAACGTTTGGTGTCTTTATAATTAATAAGCTTATTCCGCTTCCCCAGATCAAGCAATTTATTTTTCCAAGCATCCAATCTCATATCTATGTTCGCCATGCCAGTTCTCCTCTATTCTTCTACAATATCCTTTGCAGCTTGTTCTGCCATATACTCTTCTCTTATTTGAGCCAGCGTCTTTCCGCTCTCTTTATGCAATGCAAACACATAAGTTTGAATGCTGGACCAACCATAGAGATCTTTTAACCATACTTGCATGGATTTTTCTTTACCATTCACCATAACATTTCCGTTTGCTAATAAAGTGCCTTCATCCACTCTACCCTTAGCAACAATAATATCGCCTTCTTTTACAGCGCCCCATTCAATCATCGCATCAATTTTGGGTAGAGAACGTCTTGTAATATCTTTGTTCTTCTTCGTTATGGTCGTTATTGACTTGTCCATAAGATTAACATAATAGTCATCAGATTTTGTTACAGGAAGAATCTTTTCAGTGTATAAATATACTTCATCTTTAATTTTATATGGTATAAGCTTAAAACAACTAATATCCACATGATTGCTATTAAGCCAAGCTACTGCAGAAAGTGTTTGATCGTCAAAATCGGAAGCAACAAGTATTATCTTTTGCTTTTTATTAAAGCTTTTCTCTGCATCGTTAACCTGTAAGAATTCATTCAACTTTCTAATTCCAATCTCATATGAGGTCAATCCACCTAGTTCATATTCATTGCGATACTTTTCAATATATGGGGCGTACACCTTTTTGTAAGCGCATAGTTTCAGGGTATACCTAAAACAAATCCGGATCCTATTGCTAGGTTTCCGGAATGCGAGTATTTTACTCCATTTTATTCTTGCAAAGTTCTTGGACTGTTTTATCCCAAGGTGCTAATTTTGCTAATTGATTATCTGACATATCCTTGCTGGGACGTTTCTCTAGCAAGAATTTCAGATATTCATAAAGGTTTAATTCATATACCTTTGCCATCTCAATAATGGTGAGGTAGAGAGAATTAGCAGTTGCTCCTTCCGGAGTATCGGAAAAAAGCCAATTTTTCCGGCCAACAGTTACCGGGCGGATTGAATTTTCGCTCAGATTGTTCGAAAGACTGCACCTGCCATCTTCCAGATAGGTCTTAAGAAAGTCACGGCGGTTTTTGATATATGTGATTGCTTTCTTCAGTTTGGCATTATCTCCGGGGGTTACTTGGTTTACCCACGCCAAGAAGCCCTCAACGACTGGTTTCTGGTCTTTGAGACGACGATTTCCGATCTGTTTGTATGAGAGCCCTTTTTCTTTATAA
>JAQSYO010000009.1 GCA_029256105.1 Herbinix sp. | reverse complement strand
CTCTATGCGTATTCTAATCCGTCAGGGAAAAGGTAAAAGGGATCGTTTTACCCTTTTATCAAAGACAAATCTAGATATTCTTACAAAGTATTGGTATGTATATAAGCCGAAACACCCTGATAATTATCTTTTCCTTAACCGATCGAAAAATAAAATGACAACTAGAGGTGCAGGTGATATTTTCAGAAAAGCTCTCCGTAAATCAGGAGTGAAAAAGCCCGCTTCTATCCATACATTAAGTTATCCAAACCTTAATAAAATCCAAACCTTTTGTATAAATGCCTTTTTTTACTTAACTTGGCATAAAAAAGGTTTGGATTTTATTTGTTAGTGTAATGATTATCCTATAATACATTAAAGGAGGTCATACCATGCATTTTCAAAATTTAGAAGAACATTACCATGAATTGCTCAACTTTCTGGAGACAAATCACTATTCTATGTCTTACATCCAAAAATTCAAGACCGTAATTAGGAAGATCCTAAAGAATCCCGGAAGGAATCGGTGGGAATCGTACAGGGACATCTATCTTGAATACTCTAAAACCCCTTATCTAAACAGTATCTTCGCCATATGAGAACGTTCATCGGAGCTCTCGAACAGTTTGATCTTTTTGAAAAATATCCCGATGGAAGGAGGAGACATTCACTTTCTGACAGAGGCTCTTATCATCTGCTAATCCCTGAATATCAGGAACTTATTGATTTTTATTGCAAAGCAGAAAAAGAACGTGGAAAAAAGCTGAAACAATTCATGGTGAATCCCTGAATGCGGCATCTTTTCTTTATGCCATGCAAAAAAAAGGATTTGAAAGTCTGAATGCTCTCACTGAAGAAGCCGTATTATCGTTCTTCCTATCGGAAGAGAATGCGCTAATTAAAAGTTGTTCCTATAAGAAAAATATCAGAGCTGTTTTCAAGGCAGGTATTGCATGGAAAGAACGAGAATGCCGGAAGGTGATATGCTACCTTCCGCTACTCCGGGAAAAACGGAAGAACATACAGTATCTTACCAAAAAGGAAGTGCAGAAAATACGTGATACCTTAGACAATCCATTATCTGGGCTTTCTAGACGCGATAAAGCAATCGGAATGCTTCTTCTGCATACTGGACTTCGCGGTTGCGACATAGCGGCATTAGAAATGGATTCCATCAACTGGACAGGTGAAAAAATCTGGATAATTCAGCAGAAAACAGAGATTCCACTGGAACTTCCATTAATGCCAATCGTAGGGAATGCTATTTATGACTATGTAACGACAGAACGCCCTGATTCGAATCACCGATTCCTTTTTCTTAGTGAGCCCAAGCCATTCACACCGCTGGCTAGCCGTAGCATTGGAAGCATAGTCACAAAAATACTTCGTGTGGTCGGAATCCGTCAGGATAAGGGATCGCGAAAGGGTACTCATATATTTCGGCACCATCTGGCATCCTCACTTATGGGAAATGGTATACCACAGCCGGTAATCAGCCGTACCCTAGGACACACATCTCCAGACTCATTGGAACCATACTTAAAAGCAGACTTTGTACATTTGAAGGAATGTGCACTTAGTATTGAGAAATTCCCTGTTGCCGAGGAGGTGTTTGTTCTATGAGTAGCTTTCAATCATCTATCGCACCACTCATACAGTCGTTCATAAGATTCCGCAAGGCATCTGACCACTGGAATGAGTCTTCTTATGAGCCAAACCTCCTCATCTTTGAACGTTATTGTCTCAAGAACTATCCAGGATTCACGGAACTGACACAGGATATGGTTGATCACTGGTGCCAGCAGCGTGATACAGAATTAAACGAATCATGTCGGGTAAGAATTGGATCTATCGTTGGTTTTATCCGTTATTTACAGGACCGTGGGCTTACAAATGTCCATGAACCAGTCATTCCCAAAAAAGAGCCTCGAACCTATATACCACACGCTTTCACTGCACAGGAACTTACAGATTTTTTCTGTGAATGCGACAGCTTAGGATCACATCCGCGAAACGAGCCTGTACTTACTAGAAAGCTGACAGTCCCAGTATTCTTCCGCCTGCTCTATTCCAGCGGTATCCGTACCACCGAGGCCAGACTTCTCCGAAAAATAGATGTAGATTTAGCATACGGCAACCTAGACATCCGTTATTCGAAGGGACGTAACCAGCACTATATTGTGCTTCATGATTCCATGCTGGAACTCATGCAGAAGTATGATACTTCCATTGAAAAGATACACCCAAACAGAACCTATTTTTTCCCTGCCAGGAACGATTCATTCCACAAGCGTTCATGGGTTCAGAAGAACTTCCATGATATTTGGTACAGGTTAAACACGACGCATGCCACTGCTTATGAGCTGAGACACCATTATGCCGTAGAAAATATCAACAAATGGATCGGCATGGGGTTTGCCTTTGATGACAAGCTTCTCTACCTTAGCAAGAGTATGGGACATACCACAATAGAAAGTACAAAATACTATTATTCTATCGTTCCTGCACTATAACAGATTCTCAGTGAAAAGACTGAAATAGGATTCGATTGGATTGTACCGGAGGTAGAAGATGAAGAAAGCAACGAATGAATCGATTGAGATAGCCCGCCAAATAGCTGGATTTCTCAACGAATATGTACCTTTACAGAAAACTAACAGCTGTCATACTCAGAAAGCGTACCAATCTGCTCTGCAACTGTATATCAGTTTCCTTGAGTCTGAAAAAAAGGTAGGTCAGACTGATTTTGGCACTAAATGGTTTGAACGATCCGTCATTGAAGAATGGCTGATTTGGCTTAGGAAGGTGCGTATCTGCAGCCCTGAAACCTGCAATAACCGGCTGGCATCCCTGCGAATCTTTCTGAAATATCTCGGAAGTCGAAACGTGAAATATCTGTATCTTTATCAGGAAGCTTGTCAAATCGATCGTAGAAAAACACAGAAAAAGAAGGTGACAGGAATGAGTCGCAATGCCGTCAAAGCACTGCTGGAAGTACCAGATCCTGGAACTCGTTCTGGCAAGAGGGATCTTGTGTTCATGATACTTTTGTATAGTACGGCAGCCAGATTGGATGAAATACTCTCACTGAAGAATAGCCAGCTCTATCTGGAGAAGGAGAATCCATACGTTACCGTCATCGGCAAGGGCAATAAGATCCGCACACTGTATCTATTGCCTAAAGCGGTTGCACATTTGAAGAAATATCTGCTGGAATTCCATGAATACATATCTGATTTGGAAGCGTATGTATTTTATTCCAGAAACACAGGAACACATGGAAAAATGACGCAACCCGCAATAGCAAAGATGCTAAAAAAATATTCGTTAGAAGCTCACCAATCCTGCACTGATGTACCTATAAACCTCCATGCTCACCAGTTTCGTCATGCCAGGGCCTCACATTGGCTGGAGGATGGTATGAACATCGTACAGATTTCATTTTTACTTGGCCATGAGCAGCTCCAGACGACAATGGTGTATCTGGATATAACGACTGAAGATTCTGCAAAAGCTCTTGCTACTCTGGAAAACGAAAATGATAAAAAAGTGACTCCGAAATGGAAAAACGCAGATGGTTCCTTGGTAAACTTCTGTGGTCTTAGTAACAAGAAAAAATGAAAATAAAATCCAAACCTTTTTTATGCTAGATCAAATAAAACTAGGTGTTTATTCAAGAAGGTTTGGATTTTATTAAGGTTTGGATAACGGATATCATGAATTCTAGGCAACCTTCCCTGAGGTGTTCTAATACCTGCTAATTTATATAATTTTTGATCATATATTTCATCGCATCATATGAATATCCGGTTCCGGTGTAAGGCGAAACAAAAAGGTACTGTTGAGGTTGCTCTCTATGGGCGATATCATAAAAATATCCCATAACAGCAGAGGCCAAACTCTCAGACATCGGAACATATCTGGATACATTGTTCTTTGATTCATATACAATAAGTAGGTTGTTTTTCATGTCAACATCCTTGATCCGGAGCGAAATGACTTCGCCAATCCGTAATCCTGTTCCTATCAGGATTCGGATAATCACAGGATAAACCTTGCGGTGGTTTTGTGTGCGCAATCCGAGACCTAGATTATCTGACTCATCTGTTATAGCTTGCAGCTCTGCATCTGAGAAAATATATGGACGAAATGAAACATATACCTTTTTCATATATTTAACCGGTATTTTATAGGTATGTATTCCCTGTGCACTTAGAAATAAAGAGAACTGTCTGAGGTCAGAAATACGAAGACCTCTGGATGCAGGGCATTCCGAAGCTCTTTCGCATAGGATGGACTCAACTGCATCATGGTTGATTTCCATAGTACTACAGCGATTGTTGAGGTCGTTGTTCAATGTCTTGAGTCTGATCAGCGTTGAATGAGACACTTTCTCTCCTTTGCCGCGCTTAAACTCTATATTCTTTTCAAAGTACATTTTAAATATACCATCCTGGAAGGCGAGGAATTCCTTGTCATTTATCATATGGAACCACCTCCATTGCGGCAGACCTTAATTGATTAAAATCAGACCAGATATACCTTGTTGTTGACTGAGGAGAAGTATGCCCAAGAACCGTGGCAATTTCATTTATCGGCACACATTCACCCATTAAGATAGTTGCCAGGCTGTGCCTCATGGAATGAAGCCCGGCGTGCTTGCGGTCTGTATTGATACCAGCTTTTTTAAAATATGCTGATATCTTTCCAGAAAAGTGGTTATCATCCGAATACGGTTCATGTGGTGAGCGTTGCTTTATAAATAAGCGAGTATCTTTTGTATCAGGCCTGACATTCATTATATAGTCAAGTATAGCCAGCGATACGGCCTCGGTTAATGGCAGTTCAAGATAATGTCCGGTCTTTTGCTGATTTAGTCTTATCCGTCATTTCTTCCAGTCGATGCTGGATAATTCAAGTGTCCGGATATCGCTGGATCGAAGCCCGTATATGCAGGCAAGGAGCATCATCAGGTAAATCATCTTTCCCTGAGCCGTGGAACGGTCGACAGCTTCCATTACCTGCCGTATCTCAGATGGAGTGTAACAGGATTCCAAGCTCTCATGCTTATTTGTATGCAGGTTTCTCAGAAACGGGCTTGGATCAAACCTTAGCTGCTGCTTTATATAGGGGCAGGAAAAATAGTTTCTTACAGTATAAAGAATGTTTGTTTTTCCTGCCGAAGTATATTTACCACCCAAGCAGCCGATAAAGCCAATGAGGATATCAACGGTCAAGGCTTCAAGATCTGTGCAGCCAGCATTATAAATATCAATTAGGAAGGGTTTCATCCTGCCGACGCGTGTTCTTATTGTACTGTGACCGCAATTCTCCTCGAGGAGCCAGTTTTTGTACGAATGAATATCATCCCTGTACACGTTTGGAATTTCAAGGGTATTATAACAGTATTTTTTTGCAGGACTACTAGCTGAGAGGATATCCCTAATCATCAGAATAGGCCTAGCCAGCTTTCTTAAGTATGCGGAATCAGGATGGCAGTATGGTTTCGCACCTGTTACAATTTTAAAATATCTGGCTACACAATCGTCTGGAATCATAGATGAATCTGTTTCTTTCTGGCAGAATTGAATAAATCCATCAATTATGCCTAAGTAGTTGGTAGTGAGCTTTGATGACAACAATTCTGAAGAGATTTTTTCCTTCAGCTGTTCCATTAATAGGTTAAGCTCATTCATTTGAATAAAATCAGCCATTTTATAGCTCCTTTCGTTCTGGGCTGATTCTATTTTAATTCATTAATGTAAAGTTGGATTCATGGAAAACGACTTAAGCGCTGGATTTTAGTTTTCTGCTTTACATTAAAAACCACTTTGCATTAAACTGTAAGACTGCCGTGGTTCATACTAGCGGTTGGTATAATCAACAATTGAACGCCGTTTATCATGAGATGCCTGAACACTATGGTACCGCTATTATTCCGGCTAGGGTTCGAAAGCCTAAGGACAAACCAACTGAAGAAGGTACCGTAGGAAACATATCCACCTGGATTATTGCCGCAATACGGAATGAGCAGTTCTTTTCGCTCGCCGAATTAAACAATGCGATCAAAGAGAAGCTGGATGAGTTCAATCAAAGGCTCTTTCAAAAGAAAGATGGCAGCCGATTGGACCTCTTCCGCGACGAAGAATTACCCTTGTTGGCTACCCTACCTTCTAACTCATACGAACTGGCGGAATGGAAACAAGCCATCGTTCAGTTTAATTATCACCTATCCATTGACGGAATGCTATACTCCGTTCCGTATGAATATATAAAACGAAAAGTAGATGTAAGGGTAACGGACAAAACAATTGAAATCTTCTACAATCATAACCGAATCGCCTCCCATCGAAGGCTGCATGGTCGGAAGGGACAGTACAATACTATCGTTGAACATATGCCGGAGGATCACCAGAAATATCTGGAGTGGAACGGCGATCGCTTCCGTAAATGGGCAGAGCGAATCGGAGACACTACCTACAGGGTAGTAGATGCGATCCTTACCTCCAAACGTGTGGAACAACAGACTTACAAAGGTTGTATGGGACTCCCGAAGCTTGCCGAGAGATACTCAGTTAAACGACTGGAAGCCGCCTATGAAAAGGCTTTAAGCTTTACAGCAACACCAAGCTATAAGAGTATAAAGAACATACTCACTGCTGGTCAGGATAAGTCTGTTTCAGAAGAACAACCAACTGAACCCATACAGAATAAATACGGCATCACAAGAGGTGCTGGCTATTACGGGAGGTAACCACATATGACAAATCAAAGCATGATTGATAAGCTAATAGAGATGCGTCTAACAACAATGGTTGAAGCTTTCCGTAATCAGCTGAATGATTCTAAGATGTGTGATGTCCCATTTGAGGATCGCTTCGGAATGATGGTTGATATCGAATTCTGTAGCCGCAAAAATAACCGTTTGAAAAGGCTCATTCGTAATGCTGAGCTGGACCAACCCGAGGCACATGTCTGCGATATCGACTATACCTCCGGACGTAAGTTGAACCGATCTCTTATTCAGAGGCTGGCAACCTGCGAATATATAGCCGAACACCGGAACTTATTTATTACCGGTGCAACCGGCAGTGGTAAGACCTACCTTGCCTGTGCCTTCGGAATGGAAGCCTGCAAACAGTATTACAACACGAAATACGTCCGGCTTTCTGACCTTTTGATTGACCTTGAAATGTCAAGGAGCGATGGCAACTATAAAAAGGTTATGGCTAACTATGCGAATCCAGTTCTGCTAATTATTGATGAATGGCTGCTCCTGAAGCCAACAGAAAGCGAACAGAAAGACATCTTTGAACTGCTTCATAGAAGACGAAAGAAATCATCCACCGTATTCTGTTCCCAATATCAGAACGATGGTTGGTATGATCAGTTGGGTGGAGGAGCCAGCCCACTGGCCGATGCAATTCTGGATCGCATTGTCCATGATGCATATAAGATTAATATCGAAAGTATTGATCCAACGAAAGATCTCTCAATGCGAGAGGTCTATGGTCTGGACAAGTCACTTAGCGAGTAAACTCGCGTAATGCAAAAGATGATTTCCGGTTCCGGTCAGCTGATTTCCACTTCACCGGAACTGCGATTTCATCGCACAAGAATATTCACTCTTTTTCAAAGTACAAAAATTGTTTAAATAAATAACTCAACTTTCCCAGCTTGAAAATATGCTGTACTGCCCATGATTACAGGTAATAATCTTAATAAATTTAGTGCATTGACATAAAAAAGTGCACCGATATTTGATATAATAAGAATGCGAATCAAAATTACATCAAAAAGGAATAGTGCACACTCTTATGATAAACCAAAAGACTCATTTGAAAATAGCCAACAACTTTTTTACATGCTATTAAGGAACTTGAAATTGTTTTCATTCTTAATAAAACGGGAACAAGCAAAGCACAAGGCAAATCTGCATATAAAGTTTTTCAGTTTTTACTGGTATTGGTATTTCAAGGTGAAAACCTTTATCGGTTCCTTATAGATTCTTAAATAGTGTCTGCTGAATATTTACAAAGCCTTAAAAATAGCGACTTTAAGGCCGTTTTGTGGTACAATAAATGCATGGGGAAAATCGTTTTTTCTGAGTTTTCCTTGCAGTTAATCAAATTTATACCACGAAACATCAACTTTGACTGAAGTAATGGGATGTTACGCCTATCATACATAGCCCGTTTCACCATCTTTAACTTACTATTGTTTCCTTCAACAATACCATTATTATATGAATATGCAACGGCATTTTAAATGGCATCTGATCTGCCACTGGCAGAAGACTTGATTTCACGTACTTCGCTTTTTCTGAACTTCGTCAATTACAAGTAGAGCAAAGGAACAGATTTGCATTCAACCAGCTTACAAAATTCCCCGATATACTTATGTAACTGATAAAATAACGGACATTTATCAAAGATATTTTATGATTCCAATCTGTCAGGTCACCGTTCAGCCACAGATAATTGAAAACTCCATTTCTGGTATTGTAGTCACAATCCCTACCTTCTAAATTGGTTTATATTTTAAAGCTTCCGTCATGGTTCCTACATATGGTTGTGGTACAATTTATGATATTCCTGTTCAATTCTCTTGAGATAATCAAATGCATTTGTCATACCGCCATCATATCCCAGCTCGTAGATAGATTTTATCGTCTGACTCTTGCTGTACCTGTTATCAATGCACTTTTAAATAAAGTTACGGAAAACATTCAACCTGCTTTATCGGATTCCGTATTGATTCAATAAATTTAGGTCGCCGGTTTTATATTTACAAACTGTGCTTCTACCAATACCTAATCTTCTGGCTATTTCACGATAACTGCAACTGTCTTCACTGAATTTTGTACCTTAAGAATACGTTGATAACGTTTGTTATTGAAATTCTGGGAAGTTATCCAAATCAAATAGTATTTTTTACTGTCATCCGTAGTTTGTTCTTGTGAACTTGCGGAAGCAGTTTCGTTTTCATGAGGGATGGTTATTGTTGCTGGGTTTAATGGTTAAGCACATTCTGTATTGTTTCCAAAAGATTTTGTGCAAATGGAATCTGTCTGCAACTTGCATTACATCTGGCAGTTCCTCTAAGATAACCTTGGCATATGCGCTTACCATGTCCCTTATAATTGTTTTATTTGCTAATTTTTTTTAGCCATTGTCGGAGATTTCCCCCATCCCGACCTTTCAATATGGCAATGGTCTGATGGCTTTTCTCACCAACAATAATTGTGTCGTATTCATGTCTCATCCTGAAGGCAAAATCGTCGTTTCCAATCACACCCCCATTCTCTGTAGAGGGCTAATTTCCAAAGTATTTGAGTAAGAAGCATATCATGGTATCGCCCACTAATATTTATCCCAATTTATCTACAAATGCGGGATACACCTTCACAGCTTATCTCCAATGCAAGAGTACAAATGAAATCTATATGATGCTCAGTCATATGGCTATATGGTTTAGAAATCCTTGGTAAGTCTTAGCAGCAGTTACCGCATCACATTCATTATTATCACAGGTATATTCTCGTGAAATTATTTCTAATATCACGCTTTTTACAGGTTCGGGAAGGTCATTGACCTTCCTAACATAGTTGCCATAATAAAGAGTTGATATTGACAATTAGGGCATTCGCAGCTATTGGCATTAGACTTCATTCTTATAGTAATACCTTTTTCTCCAACCTCAGCCTGCGTAATAACAAGAGTATTGGAAGGATAAAATGAGTCTAAATCAAAAATGCTTATCGATAACATAAGGATACCCTGCATTCTTAATTGATAGTGTCATTTTAGCACAATCAATTATTAAAAGATACCGAATAAAGAATAATTTGGAAGAGCATTCTGGAACGGAATATTCACTGAGCAAAAATAGTCTCGCGACGTCATCCCAAAATTGGATAACATTATTTTTTAATAATGGTCACAAGTTTTGTCCTTGGATATGGTTCCATTATACCCTTCAATAATAATATCATTACGGTATAGTATATTTAACTAATCATCTGTAAAAATATATCCTGTATGTTAAGTTGTAATTCATCAAAAACATTCATTCTAAACTAAGCTTTAATAGATAGTCTTGCCTTATTTCTTATTCATTGTAATATTGTCGATCATTTCAACGAGCTTACTTATTGAAGATACTAAATTTACATCTAGCATATTATCTGGATATTCTATGTCGAATTCTGTTTCAATTGCAACAACACTCCGAATAAACTTAATAGAATTAATATTCAATTCTGATAAATCATCTATTTTATCGATGACTTCTTTATCAATTTCATAAATTTCTTATAGAATATCAACTACTTTTTTTCTTGTTTCACCCATGTTGATACCTCATTTGCAATTATATTTGGATTTAATATAAGACTTCGGTTATGTTTCCTTCCATCTCTCATCAAGTACCACCTTCCGATAATAATAAATAATCTCGACAAGATACCAATAAATATTATATATCAGAATATTTTACACAACCTTATAAAAAGGTAATTTATAATATTCTATTTTATTATTACATTTTATGTCTACCAATTTCTCAAATTGAATCGCCACTCCACGGGCATATCCATTATTGGATTCTAGGGCTATCATTATTTCATTTTCTCCGCTTCTTGAAATAAATTCATAAATCATTTCCCCGATATTGAAATCCTTTTCTTTCTTATTTCGTGTAAATATCTCCTTCCTATTCACCCATACTTTTATTCCGCCATTAAATCTGAAATGCAATTTTATATGCTCATTATTCTGGCATTCTATTATATACCTATAATACACCAACAAATTCTTACTTTTAGCGATTTTGAATTGTTCAGGTACTTCACAGGTATAATCATCATTTATTTTTATTGAAAATGATATATTCTCGGGATAACAAATCTCCGATATTTTACTGGATTTTTCAATTATAGGGCTTGTATAATACACATTCGCATATTCAGATATTATTCTTTCATCTACCAAAGATAAATTATCAAATGGCTGTAATTTATTTCCTATTGAATCAGTTAGTTCGCTATCCGCTTCCGGTAAATAAGATAAAATAAAATTCTCAATTCCTACAATATCATATAATGGCATATTGGTAGTTAAAAAAATTTTTCCCTCGTAGATTTCCATTTGATTGACATAATTTATATCAGTATATGCTTTTGCGTATGTAAATAATTTAAATGGCTGCTTATCCTTATCATATATCAATCTTCCTACACAGCCTTCTAATTCTATTATTATTTTAGTAGTATAATTGTTATTTGTATCTAATTTTGAGATTATTCTTTGTATATATATAGGAGAATTTTCTCTTAATGCTTCATTATCACTTCTATTAAAAAACCTAATAAAGCCCTCCTGTTCATAAACTTTTGAAAAAGTCATTGGTTCTATATTATTACTAACAAACAGCTTTTCCTGTCTTTTTATATCATTCAGACTAACAAAAAATGCCCACATCACATATTCCGCCTTTAATAATTCAGCACTTTTTGTATTACATTGCTGAACAATCTCTGAATTTTGTTTCATATATGCCTTCATCATCTTACTATGTAATTTTCTCCATTCAGAAGTCAGATAATCTGATTGTTCTTTAAGTTTATAATATACTTCATCTGATATTTTTCTATCATAGTAAAGTATTTCATAAAAACAACTGTTTGCTTTTTGCCTATTATATATTTTCGTGACATCAGTAATGATGATTTCAATATCTTCGATTTTTCCAAACACACTCCAATGTGATGAATAGCCTAATGAAATCAAATGATTCATTTGTTTTTTAGCGTTTATAACCAAATCATCCATACTATAGTGAAAAGGCTCCAGATCTACAGGTTTGAAGGTTTCAATTGCAAATACATCCGAATTATCTGGAACTATTGATTTCATAATATCATCATAGGATACCACAAGATATTCTTTTCCTTCTGGAACATCATCATCGAAAAACATTACCTGTGATTCATCATCATAACCTATTAACATGCTATGATGATAATAATGCTTTTCATTGAAAAGCAAAGTTTGTGATGGCCAATAATATAAATCAACTAATATACTAATAATTCTGCCATTATCAATACACTCTTTTAATTCATTGATATAGTCTTTCGTCTTAAATATGTATGGTTTACGTACTACTCTACCAATAGTATCGTAAAATTCTTTTGAATAATAATATATTGATTTATACCAGCCACTTCTACCTCCAATCATATAGGAATAATTATTCAATGCTGCTAGCATAATATAATCGGGATACTCCGTTGTTAAAACAGTAAGTATATTCTTTATCTGACAATCAACCCAGAACTTATTAAATACATTCAACTCTAGTTTTTTTATCATTCTATACCATAACCCCCTTTTCTTTTAAGAATCACACAAGGTCATCCGTCCAAATAATTATTAATTTATGAAATTAAGGCCATTAATCTCTCGAATAAATATCTCTGGTATAAACCTTGTCCTTGACATCCTCTAATTCATCAGCATAACGATTAGCTACAATGAGATTGGCCATTTCTTTGAATTTTACCAGATTTGATATAACCGGATTCCCCATATATGTATTGCCGTTGTAGCAAGGTTCATAAATTACAACATTAATTCCCTCTAATTGAATATGCTTTATAATATCCTTAATACAACTCTGTCGAAAGTTATCCGAATTTGCTTTCATTGTTAATTTATAAATCCCCACAACAACCGATTTATCGGCAGCCGATTTTCCATCCTTAACAATTCCAAGATATTCGGTTTCTTTTATTATTCGTTTTGCAATATAATTCTTTCTGGTGCTATTGGATTGAATAATAGTCTTTATTATTTTTGCCGGTATCCCTACGTAATCTGACAAAAGCTGTTTCGTATCCTTAGGAAGGCAATAACCACCATATCCGAAGCTTGGATTATTGTAAAAACTTCCGATACGGGAGTCCAATCCAATACCTTCGATAATCTTCTTTGTATTTAGCTCTTTTACTTCGGCAAATGTATCCAACTCATTAAAAAACGAAACTCTAAGAGCAAGATATGCATTAGAAAATAATTTTATTGCCTCTGCCTCAGAAGAATTTGTATATATGATCGGTATATCCTTTTGAACTGCCCCTTCTGAAATGATTTCCACATATTTCCTTGATGCTTCCTTTAATTCTATATCATCCCATTCTCCCCCAACTACAATACGAGACGGATAAAGAATATCGTACAATGCTCTCCCCTCACGCAAAAATTCCGGTGAAAAGAATATTTTATTATTATGAAATTTTTCTCTGATCGACTGGGTAAAGCCTACCGGAACAGTGGATTTAATGATGATAAAAGCATTCGGATTATGTTTTGTAACCAATTCGACAACACTCTCCACTGAGGATGTATCAAAACTATTAATCTTCGTTTTATAATCCGTAGCAGTACTGATTATTACAAAATCAGCATCCTTATAAGCAGCTACAGCATCAGTTGTAGCCGTAAGTTTCAATTCTTTATTCATCAAGTAATCTTCGATTTCTCGATCATCAAAGAGTGATTTTCGATCATTTACCATATCTACTTTTGCTTTAATAATATCAACTAATACCACTTGTTGTTTCTGTGCGATAAGAACTGCATTTGCCAAGCCAACATAACCAATACCGGCTATTGCAAATCTGTACTTTTTTTTCATAAGTAGCTTTGGCTCCTTTCTAATGGTAGATTCAATCACATTATGCATAATACTGAGCCTGTTTCCTGAACATTTCTGCATAATCGCCGCTGTTCTCCATCAGTTCGTCATGCGTTCCTTCCTCTATTATCATGCCATTTTCAAACATATAGATCTTGTCTGTCATTCGTGTCGTTGAAAGCCTATGCGAAATCATTATAATGGTACTGTCTTTAAATTCACATAACATACTGTGATTTAGCTCATGCTCTGCTACAACATCTAAGGCACTGGGAGGTTCATCCAAAATCGCTATCGGTTTCTTATGTATAAAAAGTCTGGAAATGGCTAATTTCTGTTGCTCGCCACCGGATAATGACGTTCCATCATCATAAAACTCCCTTGTGATCTGAGTGTCAACGGTATCCTTAAGAAACTCTACCTTATCGTTCATTAAGCCTTTTTTTAAAGCAGCATTGATTTTGGGTTTATCGTCTATTGAAGTATAATCCATCATCACATTTTCCCCAATAGTTCCGGCATAGATTTGAAAGTCCTGAAATACTGTTCCAAATAATTTTCTATAATCATTGATATCATATTCCTTAATATTCCTGCCATTATAATAGATACCGCCTTCCATGGCGTCATATAGACGTAGTAAAAGCTTTATAAAAGTTGTTTTTCCCGCACCATTATGTCCAACAATAGCTATCTTCTCATTGGGCTTAATAACCATATTGACATTCTTTAAAATATAATCTCCATCCTCTTCGTACTTAAAGGATAAATTACGTACCTCAAGTAAATAAGGTCTATCACAAAGAACTGTATCTCCAATTGAATTTTCAATTTTAATATCGTATTCCATAAATTTCTTAAAATTTTCCGCATACAAACCAATATTCTGTAATTCCATAATCTTATTGGACATATCATTTAGAGTATAAAAAACATTGGTGTTGGCGTTATGTGTTGCAGACATTTCACTTATCGTAATTCTATTAGTAACTACGGTATTGTAAAGCATATATAATGGAGGGATGCAATATACACACAATGTCCATCCAATTACATAATTAGACAATTTCACTAGTATCATATTGAAACCATACTTTTTTACAACAGCACGCTCTTCTTCAATAGAATTATAGAATTGTTGTAACAAGGGTTCCTTTATATTAGTCAGTTTAATTTCTTTTGCATAACTTGCCTGATAAAAAACCCGCCTTGAGTAAAACCTTTTCCTGGCGATCGGATCCGATTCCAAATTCATTTTATATTCTACTTTTTTAATCCAGATCATTGTTACTAAATTAATTAAGCATGCAATGAACTGAAAAATGGCTATTACCGGATTTATCGTTGCAATCACTGCAACAATACTTATAATACTTGTTATTCCTGATATGATATTGACCACAAGTGAAATACTTTGGGCTATTTGAGTTTCACCTCTGTCTAGCGCACGAATAAATTCATTATAAAAATCCGTCCTATCATAGCATAATAAATCGATTTTCGAAGCTTTCTCCAAGATTTCCCGCTGAATTATTCCTATTATACATCCACTTTTAATTTCATCTATTTTATCTATTATGATTAAAGAAATGATAGTCACAGTCAATATTCCGCATAATATAATGATGTTTGTGAGAGCATCATTAAACGTTTTTCGCTGACCTACACTTTCAACCAAAAATTTCATCATTAATACAACTAGAACATTCTGTATACTTAAGAGTAGTGAACGTGCAACTATATAAACTGTATAATAAGAAGGCGATAATTTAATTGCATAGCGCAGTATGTAGATGCAGTTGCTAATGATTTTACTTATGGGCATGGATTTTTTACTACTCATAATTTAACTCCTTCCAATACATCCTCGTCGATATAATTCTGCGCCTGTTTACGGAATAATTCTGAGTATTTACCCTTAATGTCCATCAGTTCATCATGAGTCCCTTGCTCTATAATCCGGCCACAATCAATCATATATATTTTGTCTGCCATCCTAGCTGATGAAAGTCTATGGGATATAAATATAACTGTTTTATTCATTGTTGCCTGCATCATATTTTCATACATATTATATTCCGATATGGGATCAAGAGCGCTCGTCGGCTCATCCAGTATGATGATTTCGGCATCATCATTGGCAAAAGTTCTTGCCAACGCAATTTTCTGTGCTTCCCCGCCCGAAAGGATGGCACCATTTTCGTCAAATTCATGAGTTAAATTTGTATTTATCCCATTCTCCAAGTTGATAACTTTCTCCTCAAGGCCAACCTTTTTAAGAGCGTATAATACTTTTTCTTCATCTTCCTTCGTCTTAACTTCCCTCATGATAATATTAGATGCAATTGATAAGGCATATAATTGAAAATCTTGAAATACGGTAGCAAATTTACTCCTATAACTATTCTTGGTAAATTCCTTTATATCCGTGCCGTTATAGATTATTTCCCCACCCGAAACTTCGTATAGTCCCATAATCAGCTTAACTAGTGTAGTTTTACCAGATCCATTTAAACCAACTATAGCTATTCTTTCACCCTTATGTATTGATAAGCTTATGTCATGAATTACCGGCTGTTTTGCTCCATACGTCTTTTAGGACTATTTCATTAAATGAATCCTTCAAATCGCATCTGCCTTCTTCAGAGGCCTCATCGTCATTGTTTTCCATAAACTTTCTTAGTCCTTCTATCATAACACCATGGTTAGCCAACTGTGATACCTTATACAACAACCACTTTAAACTATTTGACATATTAAGTATTACAGTTACCATACTTACATAAATTCCCACAGACAGACTGTGCTGGACAATAATTTTATATGATGCATAAATACTACAACTCATTAACAGAATTACCTGTATCATCATGCCGCTGTAAATATCTAATGTTACCAGTTTAGCTGCATATTTAGTTTTTATTGCCGCTATGTTTGCACAGCTTTTTTCTTGAAGATCAAGATAAATTCTTTTTATTGGAAATAACCGTATCTCATTTGCATACTTTTTCTCATAAAAGACTCTTTTACAATAATCAATATGTCGACTGTCCCTATTAAGATTATTTTTCTGCTGCCATATAATTCGGCTTCGTATTTTATTAACGACAAGATCATTAATAATTGGAATAATTGTAAATAGGAGAATAACCGGATCCCATTGCATAATAAGCAGGAAAATACATAGTATGGCTGCCACATCACCGCAGGCATTTGCAAATTCATATACGACCAATTTAGCGCGATCTTCGGCTTCATCCAATGCTCTTGTATATTCATCATAGTAGTCGGGGCTTTCATATTTATAAAGTGGTATATTGATTGATTTTTTGATTACTCCACCGTAGATGGAACCAAATATTTTCGGATTGTTTCGATAAAAATAGTAATCATAATATGCTGATAAGATGTGTATTCCTATCTGTGTTGTACAAAGGATTAAAATAAATATTGATATTCTTCCAAAGGAATATCCCTTTTCAATGCATTCAAAGATGTATTGTATCATATAGACGAAGAAAACCACATAAAAAACATTCTCCAGAATACGTTTTGCAATCGTGAATATAATTCTATCCGGACTGGCATGAAAAACCAGCTTCAGTACATAAAATATATTTTAATACTGCTTACTTTTGGTTTTTCTGATGATTTCTTTTTCAAAGACATATGAATACTCTCTTTCTTTACAATACAGCATTTACGATATATGTTTATCATTATCTGTTGGAACAGACTACACCATGTCCCTCGGCACATAAAAGGCACTGCTTCGGCATATGTATTGAATCAAGCCTCTTACGAAATTCTACATAATCTGCATCCATCCATATTTCTATCGGCTCGCGCTCAAATATATTGCCGAAAAGTACTTGACTTCCCGCGGTATAAGAGTTCAGGAAATAAAATGGATGTTGTTTTGAGAGCATAACACAAGGAGCCACATTTCCGTCCTCATCAACTGAAAATATCTTTTTCCACTCACATCCCATTATCTTTGGAATCAACTCTGGATATTGAAATTGTATTCCTTCACTTTTGGCTATTTCTTTTGCCTCGGCAAATATCTTCTCCGCCTCTTCATTTCCATCATATGAATATAATGTGTCACTTACCAACTCTTTGTTAAAGCATAATAACCCGTTAATGTCGACAGCATCAACTCCTATTTTTTTACAAAACCTCACATATTCCGGCAATTTTTTAATATTTCCCTGGTGTGATACAAATACAGTCCTGATTACAAAATCCTCCGGCATTCCTAAACGCAGCTTCTCAATATTACTGATTATCAAATTAAAATCCGAACCCACTTTAAAGTATTCAACAGAACTTTGATTGTATCCATCTAATGCAACGGATGCCCAAGGAATATTTCTGCTTTTCATGGATTCTATGATGGATTCCGTTAAAAACATTCCATTTGTCTGTATAGGAAACGACATACCAGGATTGATTTTTGAAACAATATCCATCATTTCGAATAACTGAGGATGAAGTAAAGGTTCAACACTTGAGAACATAAACTCAGAAGCATTCTTCACTATAACTTCCATTCTTGACATGTAGTTACTAAACCTATCTAATGGCATAAGATTCTTCTGTGTTCTAATATCTTCGTGTTGTAATTTGCAATGACGACATTTCAAATTACATTTTGTCATTATTTCTACATTTATTATTTCAGGCAAGGATATCCTATTTTCTTTCAACATTTCCCACTCCCACTCCTGTGCATTCTTTGTATATTTACTTTCAAATCCTTTGAATATGTATATGACCAGTAAAATAGATCTATTTAATTCTATTAATCATTAATCCTCAATAATAAATGGATTCAATTTACGTTTTGAACGTTCAATGATATCTACAAACTCAACTTCAACCTTTATATTTGGAATTACCGCTTTTAATTCTTTATCATAAAATTGGCAGACCATTTCGCATATATCTGGCGATTCGACAACTATGCGGAAACGAAAAATATTTGGTTTTTTGAATATCGCCTGGAATTGTCTTATTCCAGAACCATAGGTTCGATTGAATTTTTCCATTAAGTAATACGTAATCTCCATATTTATTTTATTTCCATCCACTTCCGCATATGCGGGGACTCTACCAAGCAATTGTTCAAATACTAAGCCTTTTCTGCCGCATGGACAATCATCCTTTCTCTGAATCACAGCATAATCACCTGTTTTATATTTAATAAAAGGCATGTATTTATCAATAAATGAGGTAATCACTACCTCTCCAAGCTGTTTATCATTCTGATAATCAATAACCTTTTCCTCATTATCTATCGTCTCAATATATAAGTGAGGTAAAATATGATGACTACCATATTTGCATCTATGAGAAATTGTTGTAATCTCACGAGATCCGTACATGATACTCACAGGACAATTAAACACTTCTTTTATCAATTCTTCCTGATAGTCATATACCCTTTCTCCAGTCAATTCTACATATTTAATTTTCCCTATTCCTTTGATACCTCTATCCTTCATTCGTAAAGCCAATATATATAATGCGGACGGATTTGCAAAAAACCAGTTACCATTTCCTTGTTGAATTAGTTCAATATATCTATCTAAAACCTCATTATTCAAATGAAACATTGATAATTCCGTATATGGAGTTACTACAATTACTTGCTGAGTTGTATATTCACCATCAATATCACCATATCCACCAAATTGGTAAAAATGGTCTCCAGGCTTTATCCCAAACTGAAGTCTAGATTTCCACAACATACAAAAATAACTGGTTGATTCACCTTGAGTCTTTGTAATGTTCCAGGGTTCACCGGTAGTCCCTCCAGTAAGCTTTACAACAAGCTCAGCATTCGTCTCATTGATTGACTGATTGATATGTTCACCAGAATCTCTCATCATAGCTTTTGTCATATATGGCAGGGCTTCATAAACACTTTCAACTGAATTATCCACATCTATATTTTGTAATATCTTATTGTAAAACGATACATTTTCCTTCACATAATTCAACAAATTTACCATTGAACTTTTTATTGTCTGATCCATCCTTATCACCCTCCAATCGAATCTCCCCACTGGGCTTTACGAGCCTCCTTATATAACTCATGCTTCTTTGTAATCATCATCTTTTCTATTTTGTCTTCTTTGCATACATCCAAAGTAATTCTCCCTTTATCAACAATCGGATGTCTTAGAATACGTGCTTCGGCATTACGATATTGCTCTCGTGAAACTGCAATATACATAAATTTCTCATCCTCATAGGGAGCATCACCTTCCTTTAGCTGGCGATGTAGCTTGCTTCGCTGTATTCTACAGGAAAAGTGGCACCAATCATTCTGTGGTAGCAGACAGCTTTCTTCATGAGGACATGGAGCAATCATATGTGCACCTTTGCTTAACAGATATTCTCTCACCTTTTTTAGTTGACTGAATGCGGTAGGTGTTCCCGGCTCAACAATCACCGCTATTTTGCTGGTTGCCTCCCATATCTGATCAACTGCTTTGATTCTGTTATCATCATCTAACTCATTTAAAACGTATGATGCTATTATCAAATCTGCTTTTTCTGTTATTGTATCCCTTACCAAATCATGCTTTATCCATTTTGAATTATTTAATATGCGCGAGCCATTTTTCATCATTTTCTGACCAATCTGTAACATTGCATTTTCTCGTTCAAGGCAGATAATACTGTCTAAATCAATAAGTGAATTGGCAGCCCAAGACGCTGCCCCTGTTCCGGCACCAATATCAAGTAGTGTTTCAATTTTACAATCAACAAAATCCAAGGTATATTCTAATGCTTTGTGTACAGCGCCATATGTCGCCGGCATTCTTACTACCGAATACGCAATTGCCTCATCATCTTTGGTAAGAAGTCGTTTTCCCTGTCCGCTTTCTGTGCGATAATTTTTGCTGAGTGTTTGAGTATCTTGCTTAAGCGTTGCATAATTCGTGCCTATTAGCTGCTCCTCAATTGCTATTCGTAATTCAATCGGTAATTCCATAACATGTACCTCCCAATATTTTATACTCTTATTTTATATAAAAACAATCGGAAGTTCAACCCATGAAGATATATTACCGCCCCAATAAACAACTTGTCTTACCTTTGAATTCAATAAATCACTATTAATACTGATTCGAGGAAAGCTGGAGGACGAGATAATACAGCGAATGCGATGTTCTGCAAGAAATGTATACGCTGTTGAGCCTAGATTAATCTGTATCTCATACATAATATTTTTTTTCTGTTTCGTAACGATACAGGAATCCAATATATTAATGTCCCGGCCGTCTGGAAACACATCAACAAGCTTAATATGGAAAGCAGTCTCATCGCAAGATGATAATACACTCAATTTGCTAGCAACTAATCCCATTATTGTCAATTCCGTTTTTAATGCTTCTGAAGTATAAAGGAGGACATCCTCACGCAATTCCAACTGCTTTTGGTTAAATGGTCCGCCCCTACCAGCTGATGAAGTAGACGCATCCAAACATCTGCCACCTAAACTGGGAACAGGATTATCTTTGTCATGTATGAAACTATCTGATCCAGGCTCAGAAACAGCTTCCCAAGTCAAACATCCGTCACCATAGAGGGAACTAGCACCTTTTATTGATGAAAAATACATTCTTTTTTTAGAATATCCAGGTGGCCAATCTTTCATATTAATCCATTTATTGGTTCCCATTACAAATATGCTAACACCGGTCTGCACCTGTTCATTTTTCATAATACCCGAGAACCAACGAATAATATCATATTGATCTACGTCTTTTAAAGAATAAATTCCAAAATCAACTTCGCCAACAAGTGGAGAGTACAGGTCATTATGACTCCAGGGACCAATTACCAGACGCTGCGCTTTGTTCGTATTCACGACTGCCTTCTGATAATCACAAATCGTACCTTCACAAAAAATATCATACCATCCGCCAACATAATATCCATTCGTATCATTCAGATTTACCGTGGTACAGCTTTCCACTTCATCCCAATAAGAAGCATTCTTTGCATCGATCCATGAAGAATAATATGGCAGATATTTACCTGCCGGAAACTCTTCCATAGTAAGCTTATATAATTCAGTTAAATCATTTGCCAGATATTGAATTTCCTTCTTTTGTTCAGAGCTTAGCCGATTAGTATCGGTGTATGCAAAGCTATGTGACCATGCCTGAACAAAAGCCTGGCGTATGGTGCCTCCTTCAAAAAACCATTGATTTCGTATATCCGAAACTGATGCTATCGAGGCAAAAGCATTTAGTTTCGGGTCAAAGCTGCACATCATAGCTGTGAAGCCTTCATAAGACACTCCGATTGAATAAATTTGTCCGTTACACCAGGGCTGCTTACGCAACCACTGCACAGTGAGCAAGCTGTCCGATTTTTCGTTAAGAAAGGGATCAAAAATACCATCAGACTCATATCTACCGCGAACATGTTGAACTACAACAACAAAACCCATTCTTGCAACTTCAACTGCGTCAAATAATGAGTTGAAGCTCTTTTTTCCATACGGTGTCCTCATTAATATCACAGGCAAAGGATAATCAGTTTTGGGAATGTATAAATCACCGACTAATTTATATCCTTTCATATATGTTATATAAAATGGCTTTACTGTTACCGCAAAAGGTTTATTGGCTTTCATATTCTCTCCCTAACTGTATGTACATCTAATTCGCTGGATTGCTTCATAAACCGCTTCAGACCCATATGCTTTTTTTAATTCAACCAGCTCTTGCATAAATACGTTGATTTTGTTTGCGAACGGCGGGCAGACATTTTTAAATTTCTTGTTATTTGTAACAAGCCGCTCCCAATTACTATGCTTATTGTCAATGGCTTCTGCTAAGCTGACCTCTCTTAAGTTGCCAAATTTCGGCGCTTCCTTTAAGGTTTGATAATCACAAGGATATAAATATCCGTCTGACCCTATTGAGCAGAAGAACCAACGATAATAGCAACCGTTCTTACATGTCCATGAGGAGATTTCTTCTGTCGGCTCCGTTTCATGCATTACAAAAACTCTGAATCCTGATGGATTATCATAATTCATTTTACATTCCATAATACTTTTTAACATTCTCTCACTGTCTTGTTTATTACCTGTAAAATCAGCTCCAGTTATATCATGCTTGAGACAAATCGAATTTAAATTCAATTCACTCATCTTTCCAACAACCTCTGCCATTTCTTCATAGTTATCCAGAGTGACCGTATAACCAATATTTATTTCTGTATGACTACCTAACTGCTTTTTTCTTTGAGAAACACCTGTAATATTATCAATCAACGCTTCATACTGGTTAACCTTTTGGTTATCAATAGGCCTCTTAATATTCTTCCATGATCTCGGACCTCCATCGAGGCTGATATGAACCGAATCAAGCTTCAAAAGCATATCCCAAGTATCCGATCCCATGTTGATACCATTGGTAAATATACCCATACGGATACCTGTATTATTTAATAATTCTATCGTTTGAAATAAATGCTCCTTATTTAACAATGGTTCTCCAGTTAATCCCGAAAATAGAACTGTATCAACAGACAGGTCGTCCACAGACAAATCTTGAATATATTCGACGATCTTCTTGACAACTGCTTTATCCAATGTATTAGAAAGCCGTTCCATACCATTTTCCTGAGCAATATATTTTCCCACGCACCACCTGCAATTAAGATTACATATACTGCTCATCTGAAAATCAATCTGTATTGGAGGAAATGGTAAATTATTTATAAAACGATCCAACCATATAGCTTTATCGAATATTAGGAAGCGTTCATAACCTAAAAAACCATTGCGGCTGATGTCTGAAACAGCTGTTAATCTGCTGTATATGTAATTAATAATCTCATCTGCTTTTCCTTCTATTTTATTCATTTGATTTACCCCTATAATTTAAAATCATCTTGTACCTTAACATTACCTCATCATATGGATAATCTTTAATTTCGGCGTATTGATATGCCGGAGGTTTTCGTCGGCTATTAATAAAATTTCCAAACCGACCCAATGACCTAAATAGAAACCATATGATAATTTTAAGCAATAAACTCCTGGATAATGATGTATGCTTACGAAAAATCCTTAAATGATCAGCAATGACATCTTTAAGGCCTATCCCATTACTGATACTGTCTCCATCAAGCTTCTTAATAATGACAGACTCAAAGCACATCACAAATTCTGATTCGTCACATAGTTTTAATAACCGTAAGGAAAAATCCAAATCCTCTCCGTACCCCGTGTTCTCCATGTAGCAATACCCATCTCTTTCAAAAAGAGTTTTCACTAAAATAGGACTGATTAGGGATGCATGGTGAGCCATTGCATAGGCTCCTCCTATTAAAAGAGCATTTATATTATTGATATGACTCTTAGGAGAATAACTACTTGCTTTTTTCGTATCATTATTATACATAATGATCTGACCATTCAAAAATTTGACAGAAGGTTTCCACGTCCGGAAAATATTTGCCAAAGCATCGTCAGAAAAGAAAACATCGTCTGCATCAAGCCGTATTAAATAGGTTTGGTCTGATAAATTCCAATCTACCAGGTCGAGTGCTAAGCGGAATCCCGTATTAAGAGGGCGCGAGGCAGAACGTCGTTCATTTACTGTTCTGTCTAACCTATGTAAAAGAAGATTATTCACTGCATGATATTTTTCTTTTACATGTTCATAACCTCCATCTTCGGAACCGTGATCAATTATAATAACCTTAATGTCTATCAACTTTTGATTTAATACACTTTCTATCGCAAGATCAATTGTTTTCAAAGCATTATACATAGGTATAATTACAATTATCTGTTTGTTAATCACCGTTCTCTCCTTTTCACAACGTAATTATCAAGATACAGTGTGTCAATTGGCACCCTCAAAAACGTATCTATTGCTTCAAAAGGGGTTTCTACAATCGGCGAATTAACATTAAAGGAGGTATTCAATAGTACAGGAATCTGTCCGCGATGCTTCAATTCCTCAAGCATTAATCCCATGGGGTTGTCTCTGTTAACTGTCTGAACCCTTGCAGAACCATCAATATGAATAGCAGAAGGACAGCTTTTACGAAACTCTTCTTTTGTATTTACAATAAACATCATAAAAGGACTTGTAGTAATGTCATCTGTGCAAAATGTAATATCATCTTCAAGTACGACAGGGGCAATCGGGCGAAACGGTTCTCTGAATTTAATCGTATTATTTAAGCGCTCCTTCATATCAGGAAATACCGGACTTGCGATTATACTTCTATGGCCTAATGCACGTGGTCCATGTTCTGATCGGCCTTCATACCAGGCAATGATTTTACCACTTGTAATGTCATCTACTGCTTTTTTGATGTTCTGCTCCTTATTTGATTTTTCATAAACAATACTATCATTGTTCAATGCCTCTTCATAATCAGAAAGTTGGTATTCTATCCCGGTAAAAACCAAATCATTTGTAGTAAAAGTTTCAGTTTTTAAGCCCAGAATATGATTTAATACAAACATGGCGGCTCCGATAGATAATCCTCCATCATGAACAGAGGGGGGAACACTAACATTACGGAATTTAGTTCTTTTCACTATCTCCGTATTTAGGTATCCGTTAAGTGCTACTCCTCCGCTTAAAGCAAGGTGATCAACCTTAGATATCTCATATAATGCATCCGCTAAATCAATTCCTACTGTACATGTAATATCCTGAATAGCATATGCCAAATTTTGTGCATTTTTATCTTCCCATCCACTCACTTGATTGTAGGGTGGCAAATCCTCATCCGGCCAACAATTCTTAATACCACTAATATTACTAAGTATTCCTCTTGTTGGACGGATGGAATAATCAGACATTGACGTTAACAAATCAGGTTGTCCCAGCGCAGCCAGACCCATTAATTTTCCTGCGGCAAATGGGTTGTTAAATATTACCTTTGAATATATATGCCACAAGGAGCCAATATCACAATTTCCAATTCGCTCCATCCATTGAAGCTTTCCGTTCTTCCACAATGAAGCACTTGTCGATGTGTATGCGTCTATCGTATAGAAATCGCCCCCGCCATCCCAAGTAAGAACTGCCGAGTCCTCATGATTACTAGTATAATATGCATAAGATGCATGACAAAGATGATGCGGGACAGAAATACATGGCACCTTTCTTCCTTCTAGCAATACTGATTGTTCTACCCATTCGTCAGGGCGTGTATAGCATTTTTGATTTATAAGTTCTAAGCCCGGCTCTGTTCCTATATGATTGTGCTCACTTGTTGCAATGAATTCCACATCCTTTAAATCAAACCCTTGTTTTTTAAGGCTCATTTGAACCAAATCCATGACATATCCGCTATCATGACGGTTTCTGCTAAATCTCTCTTTTTCAAAAGCCCCGATCAGTTTCCCATCCTGAAACAGACACCAATTAGCATCATGTCCGCCACTTACGCCAAGTAAAAGCATTCTTTTCTCTCCTATTTCATTTTATTTTGAGGTATGTTCAGTTACTAACTAAACTTGTTTCCTGAATAGATGAATTGAAACGATTTTTACACTTATAAATAGCATTAATCGCAACTTTATCAAATTCATCAGATCTCATCTTCCAGGTACTTTTTATTAAAAAATGCTCTATTTGATCTATAATGTCAGAAGTAATCTCCAAGCTAAGCATTTTATCTAGTTCTTCTAAAAATGCTTCTTTATTATTAACTAATGTGACCATTGGATAGTCTTTAATTTCCGGAAGGTTTGTTGATATAACCGGTAAGTATGCGGAAAGGTACTCAAAACATTTTAACGGAGAACATGCTTCCGTAACTTTATTTACGACAAAAGGTATAATTCCAATGTGGGCTTTTTGTAAAATCGGAATTAATTCATGATGCTGTACTTGCCCAAGAAAGCTTACATTGTCAAGTTTAGATAACTCTTTGATTATTCTATTGACATGCCTACCATCATCTTCATCTAAAGTTGGACTATATGCTCCGACAAAAACGAAATTATATTCCGGTCGCTTATTGACTATATATTTTACAATGTCCCAATCAAACCAGTCCGGCCAGATGGCTCCTGAATACAGAATAATTTTCTTATCTTGATTATTTCGTTGTACTACATCATCACTATCCTTTAACCTAATTTGTTCCAGAAAATGATTTTTCACTCCATTAGGTATTACATGTAATGTTTTGTCTGTCTTTGTATGTTTGGCCAGCCAATTACTGATTGTAATGCTTTCTTCGGAATAATTAAAATAAATCTTTTCTGTCTTATCTCCCCACGGTTTTACTGCAAATCCGTCCCAATAATCCATTTGATCATATACATGCGGGATATCATTTTCTTTACAAAGCTTCAATAAAGGAATATAGCTTTTAACTGGATTATGTGACCGGACATAATCCGGACTCCAGCAGAGAATCAGCTCATTATCCTTTAGGCCTTCTCCAAGTAACGCTTTCGCCTGAGCATTACAGGGACTTGATTCACCAGTTTCAGGATTTCGTTTCGCAAGAAATAGATTCCTATCATTGAATAGACCATAGTTTATCATCAAATCCATCTCAGCATCACTTTCAAATAAGAAAAGAACATTTCTCCCTTTGGCAAGCTCCTGCTCAAGCAAACAAACCGGGCGGTGTCCACCACCACTGATCCAAGGATTATAATAACTTAATATCAATACTCTGTTTATCATACTTTCTCTCCTTGTATTTCAATATTTACGTTAGCCACAATTGTAACAACGTATTCCTTAGTCTTTATTACAACAAACCAGGAAATGCTTCTATCAGAACATCCTCTGTGTCCATGTGACTGGTGTATTTACATTGTTTATCTCAATTGGATAATTGTATTGAAACTCTTTACAGCCTTTCTGTGAAATGTAGTCTACCATTGCTGATAATCCGTCCCGTAAGGATACTTTGGTCGAATAACCTAAAAGATTTCTTGCTTTCTCAGAAGAACAATATGCATGCTTGATTTCATTCGGCCTCTGCGGAACATAAATAGGATCCCGGGAAAGATGCATTATGTCTGCAATGGTTTCTACCAAATGATTTATCGTTACAAATTCCTCATCCGGACCAATATTAATGATTTCTCCATTAACATTATCCTGAGTTATAACCTTCTCCAAACAATAAATCACATCATCTATGAAGGAAAAACATCTTTTTTGTTCTCCGTCACCATAGATAATAGGCTGCTTGTTTTGTAAGAAACGATTAATCATTATTGCTGCAACATTTCGAAAAGGATCCGTATAGCATTGTCGTGGTCCTATAATATTGTGAGGTACAATGATGGTGTATTCGATTTTATTAAGCTCGCATAACTGCCTTATCACTTGCTCTGCAGCATATTTAGAAACTCCATATGGTACCACTGGATTACAAATCATATCCTCCGTATAAGGCAGAATTGTTTGATTTCCATATCTTGACATGCTGGAACAATAAACAAATCTCTTTACGCCATTTTGTATTGCGGCACTCAGAACACTCATGGTTATCTGATAGGTATTATTTGTAATCAGAAAGGGGGAAAATAAAGAAAATCCATCATGAGCGGTACAAGCTGCATGAAATACAACGTCACAGTTCTTGGTTAATCGTGTCATTGATGCAATATCAATACAATCCTCCTGATAGAATTCGACATTACTGTTAACATTTTCTATCGAACCTCCAATCAGATTATCCACTCCTATTACTTCATTCCCTAATTCCAGCATTCGATCAGCCATATGACTTCCCAAAAAGCCGGCTACACCCGAAATAAAAATCCTCATATGTATTCCTCTTCTTCATAAAAATATGATTAATATGTTTTATTTGTTTATAAGGCAACTATGTAATGCGGGAGTCAAGATTAAATACTCTTCCGCTAACTCCTGAAAATAGATCCGATGATGTATAGATTATAAAGCCTAATAAATCCTGCAAGGAACTCATCGTCCTTAAAACACTCTTCTTTTTTGCAATATCCTTTTTAGACTCATCATGCCTGTTAAGATCTGTAACAATAAAACCGGGACATATTGCATTAACAGTAATATTATATTGACCCAGCTCTTTTGCCAGCGTTTTTGTAAGTCCAATTAATCCTGCCTTAGAAGCTGAATAATTGACTTGCCCCGCACATCCATCCTGTCCCTTCATTGAAGCGATGTTAATAATTTTTCCATAGTTCTGTTTTATCATTATTTTAGAAAATTCCCTTGAACATAGAAAAGCTCCTGTTAAATTAACATCTAAAACTTTTTTCCATTGATCAATCGACATGATCTGAATCAGATTATCATCACATATACCCGCATTATTAATCAGAACATCCACCCTACCAAATGCTTTTATTGTTTCATGATATAAAAAAGATACTTCAGACGGATTCGTTACGTTAGCTTTTATCATAAGACAATCCGTATTTAGAGCTAAAATTTCATCATATAATTCTCTCGCTTGGACTTCACTGTTATAGTAATTTATAACAACCTTTGCCTTCTCAGCAGAAAATGACCTGATTAGTTCGCTTCCAATTCCTCTGGAGGAACCAGTAACGACTATAACTTTACCGCTTATATCAACATTCATGATTCATCTCCTCCCCGTAAAAATCATTATGTTATATCTGCTATCTATCCTGATTATCTCCATTCTTACTTTAATTCGTATTCATCAGAGAAATCTTGCTTTCGACTGTCTCCTTAAGTTTTCCATATATTGTAAGCTTATCCAAATCCAAGTCGTCATCAGTAAACTCAATTCCAAATTGATTCTCAAGCTCAACAATTAATTGAATAACTAAGATAGAATCAAACTCTAAATCTTTGGTTAATACAACATCATCTGATAACATCAGCTTATCTGCATCTTTTTTAATTAAATCTGCTATTATTTTTTTTAGTTTCTCGTTCATATTTTTATCCTTTCATTTTAGTACCGCTTTGTTTTACCGTTATAAGTCTTTGGTATTTCTTTAACAAAATCAAATCTTACAGGAACCTTATAATTTGCAAGTCTGGACAAACAGTATTCACGCAGCTCGCTTTGAGTTATTTCATGTTTCAACACCACTTTTGCAACTGGAACCTCCCCCAGCAAATCATGATTTTCACCAACAACACAGGATTCATCAATACAATCATGCGAAATCAACAGCTGTTCTATTTCCTCCGGATATATATTTATTCCCCCTGATATAATAATATTTTTGATTCTCCCTGTGATATAGAGAAATTCATCTTGATCTAAATAACCTAAATCTCCGGTCTTGAGCCATCCATTTTTAATGGTTTGTGCTGTTATTTCCGGCTGTTTATAATAACCTTTCATAACATTATTACCTTGGACTACTATTTCACCAATCTGATTTTCCTTAAGCTCATTGTCATATTCATCAAATATCTTTACCTTAACATTCGGAATTGGTAAGCCTACCGAGCCTGCTTTGCTCAATGTATATGGAGCCAAAAGTGCTGTGACTCTTGGAGCGCATTCTGTCTGACCATATGTCTGTACAAATTGAATATCAGGATATTTCTGTATCAACTGTATTAATTTATCAACTGGCATTTTACCACCACCAAAGCTTATATAGCGTAACGTGGTAAAATCATAGAGTTCCGAGTATCGGTAATCCAACAACATCAATAGCATGGATGGTACAGCTGTAAAATTCGTTATTTTTTCCTTTGCTACTATTTCAAAAAACCTTTTTGGTAAAAATATATTGTCTAATATAACCATCGTTGCTCCCAAGTACAAATGGGTTAGAAATTGTGCCGTATTACAATATCCAAAAAACATGGGCAATGCAATCAGAACTATATCGTTAGTTGTTAGCCGAAGGGATTCAATGTTTGCTTGAACATTATTTATGAGATTTGCATGTGTCAACATTACTCTTTTAGGATTACTTGTAGTACCTGAGGTATGAAGCATAATTGCAACATCCTTATCAGAGTAATGATCCTGATTAAGATAAGCTGAGCTTTCTATGAATTCCCTAGCTTCATTTATAAGTATTACTTCATTGGTATCAAGTAGGAGTATTTTGATTTTGTATTTATAGTCATAAAATGTGTCTAGAAGAAGTTCTTTATATGATGATATAGATATAATCAGATTACACTCGCAGTATTCAACAGTACTTGATATTTCTGCAGCTTTCGCCTGTACGCCAATAGGAACAAGTATTTTGTCAGAGTACATGACCCCAAAATAAGCCACTGCATAATATATAGAATTTGGTAAAAACACAGCAATACTATCCGTCTTGCTATCATTAATAGTTAATAGCTTGGTATGCAACTCATCAGCACTTTGATGCCATTGGCTATAAGTAATCTGTTCATTCGTATATTTAATAGCTAGTTTTTGACTATCAGATTGTACCCGTAATAATTCAGATAAACGCACCTTATATACCTCATTTTCTAATTAATCAATTTTGATTTACAAATATATTTTTCCTAGGACGTTGAATTATGTATAATTAGCAACACAAGATATCAGCTATTCTTTTACTGGCGAACCCATCTCCATACTGATTACACACTTGGCTCATCTTTGTATATTCGAGATGATTATCTAATAAAAGTTTAATATTCTCATAAATATTTTCTTCCTTCACTCCAACTAGTTTTAATGTACCAGCATCTATTCCTTCCTGACGTTCTGTAATATCTCTTAAAACTAGAACAGGTTTACCTAACGAAGTAGCCTCCTCTTGAATTCCACCACTATCTGTCAAGATTAAAAACGCTCTTTTCATAAAATTATGAAAATCTATAACATTCAAAGGTTCTATCAATCTAATTCTATCGTTATTTTGAAAAATGTCATTTGCTGCCTTCCTGATTACAGGATTCAGATGTAGTGGAAATATTACCTTAATATCACCATTTTCTTCTACAATCTTTTTTACTGCACGGAAAATATTATAAATAGGCTCTCCAATATTTTCTCTTCTATGTGCTGTCAGAATAATCAGCTTGCTGTCCATGGCCCAGGACAAATGTTCATTCTGATATTCGTTTTTTATTGTAGTCCGTAATGCATCAATTCCTGTATTACCAGTAACATAAATTGTGGATGGGTCTTTTCCTTCTGAAATAAGATTCTGTTTTGCAACTTCTGTGGGTGCAAAATTATAAGATGAAATGATGGAAACTGCCTGTCGATTAAACTCTTCAGGATATGGTAAATATATATTATGAGTTCTCAGTCCTGCTTCAACATGTCCAACTTTAATATGTAAATAAAAACAAACCAATGAAGTTATAAACGTTGTTGTTGTATCTCCATGAACCAGTACAATATCCGGTTTAGTACTCTCGATTACTGTTCTCATGCTACTTAATATACTAATTGAAATATCAAAAAGAGTTTGTTTTTCTCGCATAATTGATAAGTCATAATCTGGAGTAATCTCGAAAACTTCTAAAACCTGATCCAACATTTGCCTATGTTGCCCTGTTACACAAACAATCACTTCAATATTTTGACGAGCCTGTAATTCCCGAATCAATGGACACATCTTGATTGCTTCGGGTCTTGTACCAAAAACCAACATAATCTTTTTAATTGCAACTCCTACATGTTTTATCATATCGTATTCCTATCCTTTTATTAACAGTTTATCGAAAGTAAGGTTTATAATCTATTTGATAACTGGTTTTCAAATTTCTCTTTTTTAATAGCTTCACTGGATTTCCTATATATACCGAATCAGGTTCACTAATCCCTTTAAAAACTGCTCCTGCGCCAATAATGCATTTCTTTTTTATAAAAGAATTATTCAATACCAGCGAATTTGATCCCAACCAAACATTGTCTTCAATTACAACAGCACCTTCAATATACTCAAATATTGGAGAGTCAATTAAATGAGTGGTTGTTAATATCATCGAATTAATAGATACCGAAACATTATTGCCTATTTTAAGTCCACCTCGGCCATCCAAATGACAGAACTCGTTTATAATAGTTCTTTTTCCAATAGAAATTCCTTTTGGATTAATAATCACTGTATTCATTCCGATTCTTGCATTCCGACCTATTTTCATTCCATACATTTCATAAATGCATTTTCTTAATGTCCAACATGGGATTTTATTTGTTATGCAATTAAGTATTATGTACCTACCATCTTCTAATATTCTTTTTATCTCCATCTTATTTATTTGACCCTTCTACTAATCAATATTTACTTGGTTTATTTTATATAGACTCATATACATTTTAGTTATTTTAGGCTTCAATTCTTTAATTCTATTATGCATCTCCATTTTAACGTCGTCTATCATATAACGAATTGGTTCTAAATAATCTTGTGAATTCTCGTCTGCCAGAGAAATCAATCTCTTGAATAGATCAATATGTGATTTGCTTACATATTGAGCATATTCTTGTAATTGGTTATAAACCATTAGATTTTCACCATAAAAGGTCTTGTGCCTTTCATATGTTAATAAGTAAGTTAATGGATCATGCTCTGATCCAAAATAATTTGATATATATTTTACAGCATCTTTTACTTTGCTCACATTTTCGTCTTGATATTTGTAATTTTCAACATCATAAATTGGCTCGTCAATTTTTTGATTTGTTAATCCATCTTCAATTAGCTTTTTTAATAATACTGTACCCCCAAAAATCCATAAAGTTCGAGATATTATAGACATATCAACTAATAAATCTGTTTTCTCTATAAAATTTATGTTTTGTCTTAATGTATCCAAACTGCTATACGGATTAAAATTAATAAAGCCATACATAAAGTAAAACTTATTTTGATTCAGAAGAGTTACTGCCCTTATATTATCATCTAGCGATGCTCTTTTATTATAGAGTTTTAAATCATATTTATTACCAGCTTCAATGCCCAGATATATAAATTCCAATCCAACTTTTTTAAGCTTATTTAACAAATCAATCATTTTCTCATTAATCAATTCACATGTTAGATTTATATTAAAGCTTATATGATAGTCCTTCTCCCTCAATTTTTCATAAAATTCATTAATATACTTATATGAGCCTCCTAGAAAAACAGCATCTACAAATTCTATAAACTTACAATTATATTCAGAGTAAAGAATTCCGATTTCTTCTAATACATTATCAATACTTCTGATACGAAGACTTTTTTTATGATTAATCGAATTAGCATTACAAAAGGTACAAGAACCGATACATCCTCTGGAACCAATAATTGCGTATCTATTTACTTTTTTATCCTTTATAAAACTTCGATTTGGTATACCAATTAAATCTATGTCTTTTTGAGTTTCCCTATCAGGTGTTTCAAAAATCAAAGAGTCTTCACGATATATAATTCCTTTGCATGTACCTAAATTTATATTATTAATTATGGAATGACTTAATTCATTTAATGTTTGTTCGCCTTCTCCTTTGATAATTACATCAATAAAAGGGTTGTTTTCCATAATATATTTATAATAAAGTGTCGCATCAATATTTCCTAAAACAATTTTAATGTTTTTATTGTTCCTTTTCATTGCTCTTGCAAATTCCAGGCATATCATGTGGTTTATCTGTAACATAGGAAGTCCAATGATATTTGCTTGTAAATCTCCAATTTCATTTATAGCTTTATTTATTTCATCCAGACTATATTTAGCTACACTAACCTTCAAATCTGGTATATCTTTTATAGCTGTGTACAAGTATGATATATTTACCCAAGAGCTAATTCCTTCTTTCTTTGTATCAAATATTACAAATACAAAATTATACAATTTTATCCCTCCCCACAATCAAAGTATAACGTTTTACTAATCATTCACATATTTAACCATACATTCCCTTTTATGTCAATATATTATATTTTTTTCTTTTTATTGACATTTATAAAAAACCAATTTACAATATAGAGGAATATAATGTATATTTATGGAGGTCGGAAGCATATGGAACACAATAATGATATAAAAACAAATATCGCGCTAATAACAGGCGGATCAAGAGGAATCGGTTTTGCAGTTGCACACAAGCTTATAGAAATGAATTGCTTTGTAATTGTAACCTGCACAAATCCAGATAATATTAGTCTAGTCGAGAATAAGTTATTCAAATCTGAAAAATCTAATAACGGTATCGTAACTGTACTTGACGTCAGGAATGAAGAGCAAATACAGGGCCTATCACATCTTATTGCAGAACGGTATGGCAAACTAGATTACTTAATTAATTGTGCCGGTATTATGGAAAAAAGCCAAAGTACTGTAAAGGATGAAAAATCATCGAATTGGGATGAAGTGATAGATATTAATCTAAAAGGTTCTTTCTTAATGTGTAAATATATGATTCCTTTGTTAGAGCTTTCCTCTAATCCACATATTATAAATATTTCAGGTGGATTAGGATTATTCAGTAATGGTATGGCAGGCGGTACATTACCGGCGTATCGAATATCAAAGACAGGAATTAATGCATTAAGCCTAATTCTTTCTGAAGAATTGAAAGAAAATAAAATAATGGTTAACAGCGTTGACCCCGGATGGGTACGAACCGATTTAGGTGGCAAAGATGCTCCTAAAACTCCAGAAGAAGCTGCTAACGATATTATATGTGTTTTAGAAGCACCCTTTGATCTTAAGAAATCAGGTGCCTTAATAAAAGAAGGACATATTATTTCATATTGATCAGTAATTAATCCTTACTTACTATACCTGAAAAGGAAAAATCAATTTATGGATTATAATAATCAGCTACTCAATATAGCTTCTCAGAATATAATTTACGATGTTCCCTTAAGCAAATGGAAATTGCTTAAGGGACTTGATCCAAATAATTGTATTTGGGATATCGGATGTAGTATAGTAAAAATATCCTATATGGATGACTTTTATGCTGAGATGCATATAGAGGCTCTTTCTAATATACATTCTGCACTGGCTCCCATAGGTGTTGCTCCGAAACTAGATTGGATAGCTCATAAATCTCCCTATATCATTTCAGTATATGAGAAAATAGAATTTAAAGAAGAACCTTCTGCTTTTGAATCCGGAGAAGCACTAGCAAAGGCTCATATAGCATTGGAGTATATTCCAATCCGAAAATCTTTTCCATGGGATGGATTCTATGGAGAACCCGATGAATTCCGTTTCCTTATTCCGCTTATTAAAGATGTAAACATCCATAGTAAATCAAAATTACTTCTGGATACAATAACATGTCGTCCTCATACAAATCCGGTACATTATATACATAGGGATTTAAATCCTGGAAATATTATAAAATCTGATTCAGGAGTTTATATTATTGATTGGGATATGACACATGGAGGTCATCGCGAAGACGATGTGGCAATGTCCTTATGTTGCTTAGCAAATATTACGAATAGTAATTTTGAAGCCTTGTCCTTTTGTAGAGAGTTTCTCAATGGTTATCGGAAGCAAATCAATGCTGACTGGGCTATTATTGATTCTCCGGTAATGATATCTTCCATCGCATTGGCAGGATTAAGGCAAGCTGTAAGCGGATGGTTTTCCGATAAGGGTAATATGTCCGCTCATTACTGGCCAAATATATTAAATAGATTGGATTTTGCAGTAAATGTGTGTGTTCCAAGTTTCAGTTCAATGCCATTAAGTTAAGAAATAAAAATTTACAGAAATTATTTTTTATTTTTTTATTTATTGGGGGCATTTATGAAAAAGTTTTCCTTCCTTGACAGACTTAAATACCCATTCGAAAGGGCTTATCTATGTCAATAAATAATTCACTTAATATGAACTTAATTAAAAAAAGAAGTTATTTTAAACAAGTATTGTTCATTGCAACACCAACAATTATTCAAGGAATTGTAATGCAGTTACAAGCCTTAATTAGTAAAGCATTTTTAGGAAGTATTAAAACTGAGTACTTATCTTCAATTGGGAATGCTATGGTACCATATTTTTTTACTTTGGCAGTAATATTTTCTATTTCCACAGGACTAACAATAGTTGTTTCGCGAAATATTGGTTATAATAAGTTTACTGAAATAAGTCAATATTTTGAATCTTCTGTCTTTTTTAACACAATTATGTGTATGGGGTTATTTTTACTATGGTATTTTTTTTCTGAGTATATATTCTTAATCATCGGTGTTAATCAATTAATTATTAATTATTGCATTGAGTATATGCGTATTTTAGCGTTTAGTTTTATTTTTTTAGGCTATGAAGTTTCTTTACAGTCAACACTTCAGGGACTTGGCATAACAAAACCAATTATGTATTCAGGAATATTAAAAGTAGCCATACAAATACTACTTGATTGGATACTTATTTTGGGCAATCTTGGTTTTCCGTCATATGGAATTACTGGCGCTGCTATTTCTGCATTGATATCAAATGTCCTGGCAATAATATTTATGACTGTTTATGTAATACATTTCAAATGCTTCAATATAAATATATTTAATTTCAAGAATCCTTATTGGAGTAAATATAAACATGTTATAAAAATTGGTCTTCCGACTGGTTTTGAGAACGTTATTTGGAATATTGGGAATATTATTCTAATAAAAACATTAAATGATATTGATGTTAATGCTGTTGGAATATTCACTCTAACATGTAACATTGAGTCATTAGTATTTATGTTTTATAACGGTATTGCAATATCAACGTTAACACTTGTTGGTCAAAAAATTGGAGCAAATAATAAAAAAGAAGCAAAAGCAATTGTTGTTACTTGTATAAGGTATAATGTAATATTAATTTCTATATTTTTTGTTATATTTCTATTGTTTTCAAAGGATATTATAAGTATATTTGTTAAAGATTTTAGTTTTATTAGTGGTACATCAATATATTTAATAATTACTTCAATAATTCTTTTTCCAAAATCAATAAACAGTATTGTTGGTAGTGGTATAAGAGGTATTGGAAATACTAAATGGATGATGTTTACTCAGTTATTTGGAACAGGACTAATTATTTTCATGTGTAATTTATTAGTTTATAATTTTACTATAAATATTACGGCTATATATCTAATAATTTTTATAGATGAAATTTTAAGAGTGATTATAAATGTGTTGTATTTTGTAAAAACAGATTCTTCAAATAATTCGAAAATTGTCTAAAAAATATATTTTCCATTGTCAATTAACACAATACTCAGTAATATAAAATCCCTTGATGCTAAACCAAAGGAAAGCAAAGGAAATGCTTGAAACGGTGCTGAAACCAAAGTCGGTAATATTGAAAAAGTACTTAGAATAGCGAAGACAAACATTATTGCAAATACAAAAATTTAGCATAATATCAAGATGTTGAAAAAACGATAGTAGAAATACCTTATTGCTAAATCACCTAAAAAAAGAATCGGTCAATTAAAACTAATAAGATGCTATATAAATTGAAGATAAGTTTGGAATAAATTCTTATTACAGAAGTAGGGGGTTGCCTTTTATGAAAACATGTCTAATAATGCCTACACATAAATTACTTACTACAAATTTAAGCACATTTCTTAAAGAAAGTGATTTTGCTTATAGGGAATATAATCTAGAAATTCCTATCTTAGTGTATGACAATGGATCTTATTTCGAAGAGAATAAATCATATATACAAAGACTAAACGCTCAATTTTCCAATAGATTGAATATAAGAATAATTACAAAGTCGGACTTAAAAGCTGTGCTATTTGAACATTTCTCTAATCAGTACAAGAGATGCCTTGAGATAATTTTTAGCACTGATTTTGGATTTGGTAACTTGAACAATCAATTATCATTGATATCTTCAATCTTTGCACCTGACGGATATCATCGGAGAGATGATGATACTACACTTATATCTATAAATGGAACAAATATTTTACCAATTGAAAGTGAACTCAAAACTATATTTGAAATTGATCCAGAACTTAGATTCAACGGTGGTATTGTCGGAGGATCATATTCAGGTAAACAAGATACTGATTTTTATAATATATTCAATCTCAATCATAATATTGGAAGAGAGTTATTTAGATTAGTTCTCAATTTAGAGCCAGAAATCAGTGAAGAACTTGTTAATAGTTTTTTTCACAAATTTCAAATTTCTATGAACATTCATACTGATAATAACGTTTTAAAGGTTAATAGAAATAGTCTATTTTACCCAGAGTGTGGTAATTGCTTTATCTCTCAGATACATAGAAGAATACCAGCAATTCCCTCTGAAATGGGAATAGGTGAGGATTCATTATTGCATTACTTACTGATTAAAAGTGAAGGAAAAATATATTACCATCACAAGCCTATATATCATTTCTTTACTTCATCTCCCAATAGTATCTTTGAAGATCTAAGGCAAATATGGTTTAGGCAAGCTCAATTTATGGATGCTACATTTTTAAAGAACAAGTATTTGGGAAAAATCAAGGATATTACAACATCATCAATTAAAAGTTCAACTGTAAATCTAATTAGGAACTTCAATACAGATAGAGCAGAAAGGATATCTAAAATGAATGAATTAGTAAATATGCTCGGTAGAATAGATAGTTCTAATTATAGACATACCAAAAAATACTTATCAGAAAATATTAATAAAATCATAGACATGAATGAAAAAGGATTAATCAATTACCAAGTATTACTTAATGATTGGGAAAACCTAAATACAGACATTATCAGCAAAAGTGTAGTTATAAAAACTATATTGGATCAATAATGAGAATAACTTATTTTTTTAGAATTTGGAACTTTTTCAACTAACATAAAAGTAAGCGTATTATAGAACCCATCTGAAAATCCGTTAATAGTTATGGGATAATACACTAAAAACTAGACTGTGTAGCATGAAAGTAACTACTTATACACCTGATTTTTCTCAATTTAGGTACTATTAATATATTAATATAAATAATCGCACAGCAAACAAACGTAAATTTAAAAGTTTTTAAAAAGGTTGTTCTTCGAAAACTAAATATTAAAATATAGATAAGCTATTTATCCAAAATGTCAGATTATATACAAAATTACTTTCTTAATACTAAGCAGATGAATAATAGAATGATTTGGGAGGAATGTAAAGTGAAGCAAAGCCCTAGCGTTAGTATAATAATGCCCACTTTTAATAGAGAAAATATCATTTACAAAGCAATTGATTCAGTAATTAATCAGAATTATCAAAACTGGGAATTGATTGTTGTGGATGATAGAAGTACTGATAATACAAAAAAAATAATAAAAAGCTATATAGAGAAAGACTGTAGAATAAAGTATATCTTAAATACTCAGAAAAAGGGACCAGCAGGTGCAAGAAACTGTGGAATATATAATTCTAATGGAAAGTACATAGCATTTTTAGATTCTGATGATGAGTGGTTTGAACATCATTTGAGTACTTGTGTAAATGCTCTGGAAAACGAGAATGTAGATATATGTTCTGCATTGTGGATAGAAAATTGTTCGGGAAATCTTATAAAAGTAGATAAAGTGCCTGAACTTAATAGCGAATTTGAAAAAGCATTTAAAACTCTTAATCCTAAAATAAAAGGTGATATGGTTTTTTTTGATGAAAAGCTATTTGAGTATTCCATTAAAAAGTGCTTTTACTGTTATCATATAAATACAATAGTACTAAATAGAACTATAATTGACTCAATTGGAGTATTTAAAGAAGGTCTTCGCGCTAGTGAAGATATTGATTTTCTTTATCGGATTTTCAACAATTATAATTTATGTTTGATAAACGATTATCATTTTATATATAATGAAGGACAAGATAATATTTATCGATTCATGGATAGAAATAATATTGATGTTCAGAGAATTATTGACGACAGTAGGTTGGTTGAAAAGTTAAATCTAAATGGTATCAATAAGAATAATATGTGGAAAAACCTTAAGAAGATTGTTAAAGTTTCATTAAAAACAAAAGATAAGAAAGAATGTATTAAGATAATTAATAACAGAATTGCTTTAAAGTACTTTACATTGAGTTTTATTAATATCAAAAACAATAGAATAAAATCAATATATTATTATCTATACGCATTTATTTATAAATGCGATATAATAAGATTTTCTTATTTACTTAGATTATTGAAACCTTATAAAGTAAATATAGATGCTTCTACATATGAGTTAGATTTCTGGTAAGATAGTTTTCATAGGAAGAAAATTGTTTGAAGTATATTTGTTGGTATTAAAATGTCTTTTATTGCCACCAGTTTTTTCCTTTCACGAGTCGGATTAACTACGGTCAACTTATGCCTCATATCTTTATTGATACTATTTAGACAGTTGTAAAATGTAAAAGATCATAATTGTGGATAAGTTGTAAAATGAACATTGGAAATATGAATAATTTGGCACAAGAAATAAACTAACGACTAAAATCGTCAATGAGGTAAACCTATTAATTAAAGTTTAATGGCAATGTCATGCCTATATGTGTATTAATTCTGGATCTGACAACTAACCTTAAATTCATTTAAAAGCTTATTTAACTGATTTATTAGTTAGTCACCTTAACATAATATAATTGAAGATTTTCTACGTATTTCGACATCACCAGTCACCTTCAACTTACTATTAGTTTATGTTTGTTCGTATCTTCATTCCTTGACTCAATTGGTTTGTAATTGGTTTATTTTTATTTTTCTAAGCCTCAAAACGCAGCTATTATGAATATTACGTTGCGGCGGAGCCGCCTGTCCGGTGTGGCGAGAGCCACCAATCCGGACTAACGGAGCTTTTACGAGGTTCTTCTCTTCTTCGCAGGTATTGTTGGATATGTTTCCTAAGTACTCATATCCGGTTATAGGTTTTATATGTATTTCAAAGAGACATATATCCTCTCTTCCTGGGATGTTACATTTGCGAATTGATAAAACATTTGTATTAATGGTCACGCGAACACTACTTACCCATGGTAATGGATCCGATCCATTACAAATACTCAGTGCCTGCTCAGCATCTGATGTTTTATTCACTGATACCGAACGATGCTGGTAAGCCTTTTCATCTTGAAGCTTCTTGTTTAATACACCCCAATCTATCGATTCCACGGACAGTGAAAGCACAATACGATCAAACCCCACCCGACGAGGAATATTAACACAATCGAGTTTACCGTACTCGCTACTTTCTTTGCTTGAGTCTTCTTTAAATATTTTCATAACATAATCTCCTTTTAGCATTTAAAAGGATTATGTCTTTTCATAGCAAGTTCTTTCTGTATATTCCATCCCATTCATAATAATGTGCTTTTTTAGGTAGACTAATGACCCACCTTATTAGAAACGTGTGCCGTTATGCATTTCACAAAATATGATTTGTCCCCAATAAGTTAGATTTTTAACATCACTTCCTCCGTATGGTAGCTAATATACTACATATAGTTGTTGTCCTCCATCAAATACTTTATATTTTTCTACAGAAAAAAATAAAACCGTCCAAGCTATGGGCGGCTTAATTTTTAAGCGAGTATCTAACCTATTGTTTTTCAGCTACCCAACATGAGTCCCATGCCCAGACAGGTCAGTACTTGGAACTGTCTCCATTCGCTGGGGCATTGGTATCTTTAAGGCTTCATTAATTTGTTCACTCGTATATAAGGTGCCGATGTCATACCCCTCCGGCGGACTTCCAGGTATCGTTTGATCCCACAGTGCTGCAATTCTGGTAGTCCCATCCTCATTGCGGAAATCCGGATGAGAGTAATCAATACCGGAATCAATGATAGCTACCAATACCCCCTGGCCAAAGAGGTTATAATTCTCCGTTTGCAAAGGATTGATACAGGATGCTGTTCGCCCTTCATTCACTTCATAAAAAAGGCGCTTTGGCTTTTCGACAAACTCAATTTCATCATAATCGGACAGACGATCGATTAAATATTGTGGGATAGTAATAATCGCATATTCGTTCGTCAATTCTACTACTGAAATACCAAGCTCCTCTCGCACCCGTTCCAAATTACCGTTATACCTTACAATCAACTCCCACATATCGGTATCCGGTGAATATCCAACATTCAAATTCAGTGTTTTTGCTCTATCTGCCTCTGACACATCCAAGGCTAAATTCAATTGATTCTCCAACTTTTGGTTCGGCATATTTACCCCCTAAGGGTACCTATTCTTAATTTATTATATGCTAACGATCCTGTATTTAAATACCACTTTATCCAATCAAAAATCCTCTTGGATTAATAGGATCTTCCTATCATACCAAGAGGATATCATTTTCTGTTAATAGAATTATTATTCTGAAAAAAGTGGTGTAGATAAATAACGTTCTCCTGTGTCAGGGAGAATTACAACAATTGTTTTTCCTTCATTTTCAGGTCGTTTTGCTAATTCAGTTGCCGCCCATGTAACTGCTCCGGAGGATATTCCTACCAGTAAGCCTTCCGATTTTGATAATTCTCTTCCGGTCTGAAACGCATCTTCATTTTTTACTTTTATGATTTCATCATAAATAGCAGTGTTAAGTACTAGTGGGACAAAGCCTGCGCCAATGCCCTGTATCTTGTGGGCACCTGCTCTCCCTTCAGACAGCATAGGGGAATCAAAAGGTTCCACTGCAACAATCCTGACCTTAGGGTTTTTAGATTTTAAGTATTCACCTACCCCAGTTATGGTTCCACCCGTACCAATTCCTGAAACAAGAATATCCACCTTACCATCAGTATCCTCCCAAATTTCAGGTCCCGTTGTTGCTCTGTGAATTGCAGGATTTGCCGGATTAACAAATTGTCCGGGTATAAAGGAATTTGGGATTTCTGCTGCAAGTTCTTCTGCTTTCGCAATTGCTCCCTTCATGCCTTTTGCTCCTTCCGTAAGTACCAACTCAGCACCATATGCTTTCAATAGATTTCTTCGTTCAATGCTAAAGGTTTCAGGCATAGTCAGAATAATTCGGTAACCCAGAGCTGCTGCAACAGATGCCAACCCGATACCGGTATTTCCACTTGTTGGCTCGATAATTACCGAATCTGGCTTTAAAATCCCCTTTGCTTCGGCATCTTCAATCATAGCTTTCGCAATTCTGTCTTTCACGCTACCGGCCGGATTAAAATACTCCAATTTTGCAACAATAGATGCGTTCAGTTGATATTTCTTCTCATACTTCGTAAGTTCAAGAAGCGGCGTCTTTCCAACAAGATCTGTTAAACTTTTATAAATTTTTGACATAATAATGTCCTCCTCTTTCAAAATATATTTCATATATGTTTTATATGTTATGTGATATTATATGTGTATTCTTGCTTTTTGATAATAAATATTCCATTTATTTACCAGGTTTAGTAATCAGGAAAAGTCAAGTAAATGATATCTTTCGATACTTTTATATGAAATACTCGATATTATCCATTGTAATTCTTGTTTTCTTATTATACAGCAGAATACACTCTCTACCCTCAGCTTTTCCAAGCGCATAATAGCCTGTGCCTTCACTGTTAAGTATATGGTGCTCAATCCTGCGATTCATCTTTGTAGGTGCATCCTTAATCAAATCAATACCTTTCACAGGGAAGTTTTTCACTCTATAGTAAGGATCAAATAGATATACATATTCATCATCAATACCGGTTAGTAACACATAGTGCCAGCACCCAAGCATGACACGGGCAACTACCACTCCGCCTTGTCCAAGGCATTCCGCAATTTTACTGTTCTGGCTGATGTTAATTGAATTGCCATTCAAAGCCTCACATTGGATCGGCCACTTTTTAACCTTGCCAAACTGATTTAACCAATTCGCAAGAAATATCATAGCCATCCCAGTGGTTCCACTCTTATAAGCCTCCCCTTTCTTATTATAGCTGTCCAAGCAATAAAGCATGATATTCTTTACTACATCAGGGGATATTTCTTTTCTGTGGAATAGAAAATTAACCGCATTCAACATTGATGTCGGTCCACAATCATATTCAGTAGTTTGATAATTTAAAGGATTTTTCATATAACCACCTCACTTACCTTGGGTATTGTCTAGATCTATTTCCTATAAAATATTCTTCACGTTATTTGCTATTCTCCATTATAATTACCCCAGATCAAAATTTATATATTTCATGTCACTCATACTATTCATATATGTATTATATGAATAGTCATATATATAATTACATTATTTCATAGCCTTTGTCAACTATTATTTGATAACAAAATTATTATTCTGATAACTAAATTATTATTCTGATAACTAAATTATTATTTGATAACTAAGTTATTATTTAATAAATAAATTATTATTTGATAACTAAATTATTATTGGATAGCTAAACTCACAAATATATACATCAAATAATAACAGTACTGTTTTAGTTCCTTAAAATACTCACATTATCGTCAATCCTCAAAAATATTGCTATTGACAATTTCATATCAATCTTTTAAGATGTAAACATATATATAAAGTATGAAATGAGGGTTGTGAATGAAAATATCTACAAAGGGACGCTATGCGCTGGCAGCAACCATCAGCATGGCACAATTTTATAGTAGCTCTGAATCAGTTACTTTGATTAGCATTTCTGATAGATTAGGAATATCTAAGATATATTTGGAACAGGTTTTTTCTTTATTGAAAAGAGGTGGTGTAGTTAATTCCGTCAAAGGATCACAAGGTGGTTACCAATTGGCGAAAACACCTCAACAAATCACAGTACGAGATGTTTTATATGCAACCGAAGCTTCACTTTTTGAAACTACGGAAGATACCGTAACAAAGACAATTATAGAGATTGAAAAAGCAATGCAATTACGTGTTTTTGACTCACTTGACAGCATAATCAATAATACTCTCCAAAATATCACCTTATATGATCTCGTAATAGAGGCCGAAAATCATAAAACAGACCAAGGATTTATGTTTTTTATTTAAATGTTAGTTATTATAAAGCCACCAATATCACAAAAAGTATTGGTGGCTTTTTATTTATTAATATGTTTTAATTATTTTAGCTTTGTAAACCATCTCGTGTACTCAAAATATCTGGTTTCCTTTCTACATCTAGATTACCCAATAATTACTATGAAAGATTACTCTACGATAAGTATCAAAGCTTACCCACTTATTTAAAAAATCCACTTCATTTTTTTCATCTCTTTCTTTATATTCCTTCAAGAATAGATTAACTTCCTCTGCCGACTTCGCTTTAACTGCAAACCCTCGTCCATTCGTAATCGGTAATCCCAAATATTTGTAGTCGTCAATTGACAGCATTTCAATAATTTTCTTATTCTGAACTTTTATTGCTATCCAATCGCGAAGCACTAAGATATCAAAGCTCACCGGATAACCATAGCTTTCACCTTTCACCGGTATTTCATCGCCAACGGAATACTTATTTTCAATTGGTCTATATTTTGATATTGATAAGTTTTCTAAGTTATAATAGAATTCTTCAAAGATATCTCCTCTGGCTTTTAATCCATTATATTCAAAAGAAACATGCTCTTCCTTGTTATCAAAAATACCTGAAACCTGATCAACAACACCGCAGGCAGAAGTCATATTGGTAATACGATCGATTAAAATTAACTCACCTAAGGTCTTATGTGAATTAAACTGATCTACTACAATCTTCTCTACGAGCGAAATATCACATACTGCAATCTCATTCTTTACCAGGCGGTTTACCGGCAGTTGTTCTCCGGTATTAACATCTATCTTGTATTTTATTCCGGTGACAACTCCCGGTAATAACTTAGTTCCTATTTTTACGAAATAGTCCTTTCCTGCTGTTAGTTCTGAATCATCCATCCATAGAATAGTTGCAGTAAACGATTTACTAGAGGATAGGTTAATATTTTTAGTCAAAACGCATCCTCTAGATACGTCGACTTCTTTATTTAACTGAATCGTAACCGGTTGACCCTTATCCGCCTTATCCGCTTCTTTATTTGTGATATGAATGCTTTTTACCAACGCTTTTTCGCTACTCGGCAAAGTTATTACTTCATCTCCAACTGCAATGCTTCCTGCCTCAACCTGACCTTGAAAGCCTCGAAACGTATGGTTTGGCCTGCAAACCCTTTGTACCGGCATATAGAAGCCTTCCTCTTCGTAGGTGTTTACTACATCAACATGTTCAAGATACGTTAATAAAGGCTCCCCCGTATACCAAGGGATATTCTCTGATTTCTTTGTTAGATTATCACCTTCGGTTGCAGATATCGGAATGATTATTACACTTTCTAGAGAAAGCTCTGTAACCAAGGCTTTGATCTCTTCCTCTATTTTTTCAAAACGCTCCTTGTCAAATCCGATTAAATCCATCTTATTAACCGCAAATACAAAATGTTTGATTCCCATTAAGGAGCAAATTCTTGCATGTCTTCTCGTTTGTACAAGTACCCCCTGCTTCGCATCGACCAAAATGATGGATAGATGAGCAAAGGAAGCCCCCACTGCCATGTTTCTGGTGTATTCTTCATGTCCCGGTGTATCTGCTACAATAAAGCTTCGCATATCGGTTGTAAAATACCGATATGCCACATCAATTGTAATGCCCTGCTCCCTTTCTGCCATCAGACCATCGAGCAATAACGAATAATCAATGGCACCTTCTCGGCTACCAACTTTACTATCTAATTCCAATGCTTTTTTCTGGTCTGCATAAATCAGCTTTGCATCGTATAAAATATGTCCGATGAGAGTGGATTTTCCATCATCTACGCTTCCGCATGTGATAAACTTTAATAAGCCCTTCATTTAGAAATATCCCTCCCTCTTTCTTCTTTCCATACTACCTGCTGCTTCATTATCGATAACCCTGGTAGTTCTCTCAGAAGATACTGCGCTCAGTGTTTCCTCAATTATTTCATCTAAAGTAACCGCATCTGACTCACTTCCACCGGTTAAGGGATAGCAGCCTAGCGTACGAAAACGTACCTTTTTATACTCCACTTCTTCATCTGGTAATAGTTTCATTCGATCATCATCTACCATAATAATATTACCATCGCGAAAAACAACCGGATGCTCTTTTGCATAATATAAGGATACAATATCGATATTTTCTCGCTTGATGTATTGCCAGATATCTTTTTCGGTCCAGTTTGAGATGGGGAATACTCTCATGCTTTCGCCTTTGTTAATTTTTGTATTGTATAACTTCCACATCTCCGGTCTCTGGTTCTTTGGATCCCAAGCTTGCGCTTCATTACGGAATGAAAAAATTCGCTCTTTGGCACGGGATTTTTCTTCGTCACGACGCCCGCCACCAAAGGCAGCCGTAAACCCATATTGTTTCAGACCTTGCTTTAATGACTGCGTTTTCATAATATCGGTGTATGCAGAACCATGGTCAAAAGGGTTGATACCCTGAGCAATTGCATCTTCATTTTTATGGACAATCATCTCGATCCCAAATTCTTTCGCTTTTCTATCACGGAATTCGATCATCTCCTTAAACTTCCATGTGGTGTCAATATGCATGAAAGGGAAAGGAGGTTTCTCCGGATAAAATGCTTTTAAGGCAAGATGTAACATTACGGAACTGTCCTTACCTATCGAATATAACATAACCGGCTTCTCACATTCTGCCGCAACTTCTCGAATAACATAGATTGCTTCCGCTTCCAGTTCATCAAGATGTGATAATTCGCTCATCTGTATTTCCTCCTGTAAACAATTTATTGATGATAAAGTGAGTTAGCTTCCCAACTGACTTAGATCTACTTACTACATTTTCGTATCATTATAATCAATTTACATACAGTACTTACTGCATTCACTCTAGTCACAGTAATTAATATACTATCTCTACTTACTGAATTTCTATATCCACTCTACTTACATATTTACTGTCACTAATTAATACTGATTGGAAGCTTTGCGATTTACATCAATTACAGATACCTCATCATTGCTCTTTTTTATTGTCCAGTGAACAATATCACCTTCCATGTTAGTCGTCAGCTTACTTCCCATTCCGCCGATATCGGCGCCTAGATATAAAGATATGGCACTAAACTTGCATTCCTTTACACAGGAGGAGCAGCCCCAACAATCTCTGGGATATTTGATATATGCTTTCTCATCCTTGCCAAATTTTATTAGACTTCCTGGACATACAGACAGGCATTTCTTACAGCCGACACATTTCTCTTTGTTAATGTCTATGCTCATAAGTCTCACCTCTCCCCACTAAATCTCTATATATGATTTCAAGTCTTCCATCAATTAACTTGGAGTTTACATATTTGAGCCAAGCATCGCTCTTGTCTGGATAATCCAGATTTTCTGCAAAGCTATGCCATCTGGTTTCTTTTCTTGCTCTCAAGTGAGCAATCACTGATTTACATACCGTAAGACGCTCTTGTAATTCATATACGAACATCAATTCATGCATATTCTCAGCTCTTAAGTTCTTACTTAATTCGGTGATCTGATTGATTTTATCCTCTGCAATTGCAAGTTGCTTTTCATTAAATTGATAGTTATTACCGATACCACCTGCGTAGGTATCCATAACCTTTTGCATCGCTTCTTCTAACTCTTCAGCAGTAAAAACCGGATTATTGTTATTTAGTATCGTTTCTATTTCATCCTTTTTCGCCTTGATTAAGATTTCTTCCTCAAGCTTATGGAGTACGACATAATTATCTTCGTAATCTACCTTCGTATTGTTATCAAACCAATGAACGGAATACTTTTCCTCCATTAACTCCTCTACGGCAGCTTTTCCTGCAATTTCTCCTTCGACTAAGGCTCCTGTTACATACTTTTGAGGACAGCCACCAGCTACATCTCCAGCTGCATATAATCCTTCTATCGTTGTCCTTCGATTTGTATCCACCCAATATCCACTTGCTGTATGACCACCAACAATATAGGGTTCTGTACCTTCCAGCTCCACATTTTGTTCACTCGGGTTCTTTCCCGCTTCCATCCATTTCAAGGTCTGACTGGGTGCCATATTCAAGTATGCTTTTTTTAATTCCTCATCCTGCAAGGGAGTAATACCTTCTGTCCTTAAATAACATGGCCCTCTACCTTCCTGATTTTCCTTCACTGTTCCATAGACTCTTTCTGAAGTTGTGATGCCATACTTTGTTTCATATACTTCGCCTTTGGAATTAATCTGCTTTGCACCTACACCCTGGGCAATCGTTCCGGTTGGTGCGATGGTGTCTTTGCAACGTAGCGCGATAAAACGCATCTCAAAGGTTGTCATTTCAGCTCCAGTACGTATTCCCATGGCATATCCTGCTCCTGTATTAAAGGGAGGATACCACATTTTATGTCTTGAAAATCCCGGGTTATTGGGTCGATATAATCCTGCGGCACCACCGGTTGCACATATTACTTTTTTTGCTTTTATTTCATATAGGATTTCATCTTCTACACTGATCGCAAAGGCTCCATAAATCCGATTATCTTTCACGATGTAATCAATTACATTAACCTTATTTAATACGCTTACCCCTTCCAGGTTATTGACTGCCTCTGCTAAAATCGGTTTTATATTTTCTCCATTTATTTTAATATTACGGTTTCCTCTCGCAACATATTCTCCAGCATCATCTTTGAGCATTACGAGACCTAACTCTTCCAGCTTTTTAGTTACGCGGTTTAGTCCCTGCGACATAGTAAGAAGTAAATCTTCTCTTACAATACTATCCGCATCCTTTTTTGCATAATCTACATAATCCTCTGGTGTTCTTCCTTTTACAATATAGGCATTAATTGCATTCACACCGGCTGCTAAGCATCCGCTTCTTTTGATATTCGCTTTTTCAGCAATCAAGATGGAGGCTTTTGAATGTTCTCTGATGGTTAAAGCCGCATAACAGCCCGCGGTTCCTCCGCCAATGATTAAAATATCTGTTTGTAATTGTCTTATCTGTATTTCTTTTCTCATAATATGTAGCCTCACTTTTCAAGATAAGTATTTATCAAATAAATACCGGATTCTTATCTTCAATCGTAGAATTTTCAAGTAAATATGTATTGCTTTCATCAAAAGCATATAGCCGGTAAATTAATACACTTATTGTTTCTCCTACTACAATCGCGTCTTCTTCTAAGGAACGGATTGCTGTTAATATAATACCTTTTACTCTAACCTTGATTTCCAGATGGCTTCCTCGAAAAGAAATCTTTTCTACTGTTCCCTCTTCTGACGAACTTATATATTGCTGTAATTCCCCTTTTTTAGTGATACGAATAAACTCTGGTCTTATCACCGCCTGCTCTGCATATTCTTTTTTCTCAAAACCCTTAAATTTACTATATTCTTCTATTATCGTAGACTGTCCTATAAACTGAGCAACAAATAATGTGGATGGCTTCTGATATATCTCAAGTGGAGATCCTTTTTGTTCCACTCTTCCATGATTCGTAATGATGATTTCATCCGCTACCTCAATAGCTTCATCTTGATCATGTGTTACAAATATACTCGTAACCCCTACTTGATGAATCATATCCTTTAACCAACTTCTAAGTTCCTGCCTTACTTTTGCATCTATTGCAGCAAACGGTTCATCTAATAACAGAAGCTGTGGATTTGGTGCTAGGGCTCTGGCAAATGCAACTCTTTGTTTTTGACCACCGGAAAGTTGATGTGGATACCTATGCTCCATTCCTTCTAAACCGATTAATTTGATAAGTTCGAGGACTCTTTCTTTTATTTCCTTCTTATTTTTCTTTTGCACCTCAAGGCCAAAGGCAATATTATCAAATACACTCATATAGCGAAATAATGCATAGTTTTGAAATACAAATCCAATGCCCCTTTTACTGGCTGGAACATCATTGACACGAACTCCATCAATAAAGATATCTCCAGCATCCGAGTGCTCTAAGCCAGCCAGCATACGAAGAATCGTTGTTTTTCCACTTCCACTGGGACCTAAAAGTCCTATTAGTTTTCCTTTTTCGATTTCAATGCTTACATCATCCGAAGCCTTAAAATTACCGTAGGATTTATGAATATTTTTAAGCTCTACATACATATTTACCTCCATTCCGCCGTCAACAGCAGCATAAATATAAAATCAAAAGGACAGTTAAGTGGCTTGTTCTTGTATGAATTATGTTCTTTATAATTCACATTATGAGGACGTTCTTCCTTCATATTTTTTCGCCTGCCTTTTTTCCTTTATATTCCACGATATTTCTGACAATCAATATTACGACTGCTAAAACCACCAATATGGAGGATACTGCAAATGCGGAATTAAACTTAAATTCACTGTATAGAATTTCTACGTGAAGTGGCAATGTATTTGTTTTTCCACGCAAATGCCCTGAGAGTACTGATACCGCACCAAATTCACCCATTGCTCTTGCGGAACATAAAATCACGCCATAAACAAATGCCCACTTTATTTGCGGAAAGGTAATCTTCCAAAAAATTTTGAAACCTCCTGCGCCCATAAGCGCCGCTGCTTCTTCCTGGTCTTTACCCTGTGCATTTAGGACGGGAATAATTTCACGCGATATAAATGGAAAGGTAACAAAGATGGTTCCTAAAATAATACCAGGGACTGCAAATACTATTTTGATATCCCATTGTTGCAGAATATCATATGCCCATCCAATTCTTCCGAAGGTAAGTATAAATATTAGACCTGCAATAATTGGGGAAATGGCAAATGGAATGTCTATTAAGGTAGTCAGAATTTTTTTTCCTCTAAAATGATATTTTGTAATGGTCCAAGCTGCAAATATTCCAAAAATTGTATTAATTACAACTGCCGCAACCGTTGCCTCTAACGTAAGCAGTAATGCCTTAATGGTATATTCGTCAGTAACTGCTTCCCTATAAGCCAAGAGGCCCTTTCCCAACGCTTCCTTAACAACAACTACTAAGGGCATCACCAACATGATAAAGAGAAACAACATACTAATTGCAATTAAAATTCTCTGTACAAGCTTTGATTCGCTATGGTTTTGTTTTGTCATATTCCAGCCTACCTATTCTCTCGTAAATTTATTGGTATATACCTGTATGGAGTTAATCACAAATAATATGAGAAAGGAAACTACCAACATAACCAAAGCTATGGCGTTAGCACCATTATAATCATACTGTTCCAGCTTACTCATAATAAGAAGTGGAGCAATCTCTGTCTTAAAAGGCGTATTACCCGCAATAAATACAACACTACCATATTCGCCGACCGCCCGTGCAAAGGCAAGACCAAAGCCTGTTAATAAGGCCGGACGAATCTCCGGAAAGATGATCTTAAAGAAGATTTTCACTCTACTGGCTCCAAGCATACTGGCTGCATTTTCATATTGCACATCCAAATCTTCTAAAACTGGTTGTATCGTACGTACGATAAAGGGTATTCCGATAAAGATCATCGCTACAATGATCCCGATTCTTGTATAAGATACTTTAATGCCCCACCCAGCAAATAGTTTACCAATCATTCCTTTGTCAGAATACAGGCTGGTTAAGGCAATACCTGCTACTGCTGTAGGTAAAGCGAAGGGTAGTTCAATCATTCCATCCACAATTCTCTTGAAGGGAAAATCATACCTTACTAGAACCCAAGCTATAATCACACCAAACACTGCATTAATTACTGCTGCAATCAAGGCACACGAAAAACTTACCATATAGCCTGAAACAATTCTTTTGTCCGTGACCGTTTCTACAAATTTCACAAAACCCATATTGGAGGCGTTGATGATCAATGATGCCATGGGAATTAATACGATTAAACTTAATAATGTTATAGTGACACCCATAGATAATCCAAATCCCGGTATAACTTGTTTCCTTATCCCTCGCGTCATTCTCTCAATGCCTCCATTTTGTAACTAATTTTACTATCGCTTAATTTTTATTTATTTCATTCGCCTGTATAAATTTCATCAAATACACCACCATCATTAAAATGCTTTTCCTGCGCTTTATTCCACCCGCCAAATAATTCGTTATCAATGGTTATCAACTCCACGTCTAAATCAAATACATCTGCAAATTCTGCGGCGATCTTCGGATTACTTGGTCTATAATAATTTTCTCCTGCAATCCTTTGACCAACATCAGAATATAAGTATTCCAAATATGCAGTTGCAACTTCTCTTGTACCTCTGTCATCTACCACTTCATCTACCAGCGCTACCGGTGGTTCTGCTAAGATGCTAAGACTTGGTGTGATAATTTCATATTCCTCCGGATGTTCCTTGATTGATAAGTAGGCTTCATTTTCCCAAGCAAGAAGAACATCCCCTTGGCCATTTTCAACAAAAGTAGTTGTTGATCCTCTGGCTCCTGAATCTAGTACCAGTACATTTCGATATAGCTCTTTTATGTATTCTTTGATTTTAACTTCGTCGTGATTATAGAATTTATCTGCATAGGCCCAAGCTGCAAGATAGTTCCATCTGGCACCTCCTGAGGTCTTTGGATTTGGTGTGATAACTCCGATATCTTCTTTTATCAAATCACTCCAATCATTGATTCCTTTCGGATTACCTTTTCGAACTAAAAATACGATCGTTGAAGTATACGGTGAACTATTGCCTTCAAATTCACTTTGCCACCCTTCTTCAATTAACCCAGCTTTCTCAATTGCGGTAATATCATAAGCTAATGCCAATGTAACTACATCTGCTTCATTACCTTCAATAACGGAACGTCCTTGTGTTCCAGAACCTCCATGGGATTGCGTAATGGTAACTTCTTGCCCTGTCTTATCCTTCCAATATTTTTGGAACTCTTTGTTGTAGGCTTCGTACAATTCTCTTGTTGGATCATAGGATACATTGGTAATTTCAACTGCTGCTTTACTGTCCATGCTCTCATTATTATTTCCGCACCCTGTAAAAGCTCCTATTATAATCGTAAATATTAATCCTAATGAAATTACTTTTTTTGCTTTCATGATTTACCTTAAATACCACGATTTCCCTATGGTATGCCCTAATTCAAGTAAATTGCGAAAATAAAGTTCTCCAGTTCACATTTCACTTGTTCAGATTTGTGAAAGAAATAATTTCGGGCAGCCTCTCTTAATTTATTTTTTTCTTTCACTAATTTCGTCCTTATTATCGTTTATGGTTTCCATCCTATGCGATTCGCAACAACATCGTATTCCCTCTTTAATGTGGAATATATTGATTCTTTCTCTAATTATAATCATATTACTCCTCTCATCGTTTTTATATCATACTATTCATATTTAATTAATATGTATTATTATTCTAAAATATACATTACAATACCTACTTTGTCAATATGAATTATATGTTTATATGTAATTATAAAAAAGGACTAGATTAATGAAACCTTTTCATAAAGTTTCATTAATCTAGTCCATAAAATATATGTTTATTCTTATAAGGAAAGAGTATCATTCATTTGACATTATCCGTTAACTAGCCTGATGACGTGTTAACGATTTCTGCAATTCTGCTGCTCTAACTAAGGCATTATCAATATTATCAAGGATATTTTCCTCTCCGATTTGTTTATCAAAGCCAGCTTTCTGCATCATATGTAAAGGCTGCTCCTGAACATGGGAAAGCATTACGGTTATATGTCTTTTCTCACAAGCCTTTATTACATTATGTAGTGCATGCAATGCATTCACATCCATAGCCGGAACACTTCTCATACGGAGGATAACCACTTTAACATGTGAATCTAAGGAAATGTTCATAAATTTATCTGCCGCTCCAAAAAACATAGGTCCATTAATTTCATAAACTAAGGTGTGTTTCGGAACCTTTTTCAGTCGAATGTTATCCGCATCACTGAGGTCATCGTCAGTATTATCATCCTCTATGTATTTCCAACTCTGAACATCGGCCACATCGGCCATTCTCTTCATAAATAAAATCGCTGCCATTACAACACCAACTTCAATCGCGATTACTAAATCAAAGATTACGGTAAGTGAAAAGGTAGCAACTAAAACTATAATATCACTTTTAGGAGATTTCTTTATTAATTCTACAAATTCTCGCCATTCACTCATGTTATACGCTACAATAAATAAGATTGCAGCTATTGTTGGCATAGGAATGAGTGCAGCGTATGGCATTAAAACCACTAATATAAGAAATAAGGAGATCGCATGTACCATACCGGCAATTGGCGTACGTCCGCCGTTTTTTACATTCGCTGCGGTTCTAGCGATTGCTCCGGTCGCGGGAATTCCTCCAAATAAGCTGGAGAAGATATTACCGGTACCTTGTGCAATTAACTCCATGTTTGATCGATGTTTACTGCCAATCATACCATCTGCAACCACGCAAGACAATAATGATTCTACGCCTGCCAGAACAGCTATCGTAAAGGCATCGGGCATCAAAGTTTTAATCATAGTTAAGTTCATAGCCGGAAACTGAAAGGTCGGGGGCTTTGAAGATATCTCATATAAACTTCCTATTGTATTTACATCTATTTTAAATAGTTTTACAAGTGCTGCAGCAACAACAACAGCGATTAGGGAACCTGGTATCTTACTATTAATTTTCGGCCATATAATTAAAATTGCGATTGAAATTGCACCTATGAGTAAGGCCCAAACGTTAATTGTTGTAATGCTTTTAAAACATGCCTCTAATTTCTCAATCGTCTCAATTGGTTTTGTATGTAAGGTTAAACCCAGGAAATCTTTAATCTGCCCTATAAAAATTGTAACTGCAATACCAAAGGTAAAACCTGTGGTAATCGTATAAGGAATAAATCGCAATAATCTACCGAATTTTAACAAGCCCATGATAATTAACATAGCACCAGCCATAATTGTTGCGACAGCTAGTCCTTCCATACCGTTTCTAGCTACAATTCCCGCTACGATAGTAGCAAATGCAGCCGTCGGTCCTGAAATCTGTACACGGCTCCCACCTAAGAAGGAAATAATAAATCCTGCCACGATTGCGGTATATAGGCCTCTTTCCGGCGTTACCCCTGATGCTAGTGCCAGAGCAATTGATAACGGTAGGGCTATAATTGCTACAATAATTCCGGCAACTATATCCTTTGCAAATTGCTCCTTCTTATACGTTTTCATAACCGAAAACAACTTTGGCTTCAACTTATCCATTTTCCCTTAGCCTCCAAGTTTTTAGGGAGGCTATGCCTCCAAGTTTTTAGGGAGGCTATGCCTCCAAGTTTTTAGGGAGGCTATGCCTCCAAGTTTTTAGGGAGGCTATGCCTCCAAGTTTTAGGGAGGCTATGCCTCCAAGTTTTTATGCATTCCTGAATTACAATTAACAATCATAAACTTTTTGAGTCAATTTATCAAGCATTTATTAAAAATTTATAAACTTTTATAGTGAATATTGACGAAAGATCATATTTTATGAAAAACTTATCTACTGCTACTACTGATCCATTTGTAATCAAGGCCCCTCCTCTGGTGTTGACAGACAAACTTACCAGTATTTCATTCTAGAAAATTCGATATAATATGATATAATAACAATGATATAGCAACTTATGTAAACATTTTACTTATTTTGGAGGTTGTTTGATGAAAAAGAAATTATTGATTATACTGTCCTGCCTTGCTATCTTATGCATCGGCCTGATAGGTTTTCTTTATCTGAATAAATCGGATAGTGAACTGACCTACCCCTCATTTTTGGAGGCAGTTGACCAAAAGCAGGTGGAGGCAGTTATTTTAACAGAAGATGGTAACACCTTTCAGGTTAAATTAAAAGCAGAACCAGGCAAGGTATACATTGTGCCAAATCCTAAGACGGAGGATTTCACAGAGTTCTTATTACTTAAGGGTATTACGGTCAGCTATGGCCAAGAGAGTACCATTGCAGCCGTCCTAAAAGTAATTTTAGTGGGCCTCATTATCGGAGGTGTTTTCTGGTATATCCGTAATGGCGGTAATGCCAATAACCTTGTTAAGGATGCAAATAAAGATAAAAAGAAGAAACTGAATACCACTACCGTAACGCTCGCTCAGGTTGCCGGTAATGTGGAGGCGAAATCCATGGTTGAGGATATTATTTCATTTATTAAAGATCCTGAGAAATATTCCGCCGTTGGAGCTCGAATGCCGAAGGGATTATTGCTTTATGGCCCTCCCGGAACCGGAAAGACCTTGATGGCCAAGGCAATTGCCGGAGAAGCCAATGTTCCCTTCTATGCAATGAGTGGTTCCGATTTCGTTCAAATGTATGTTGGTGTAGGTGCCAGTCGTATTCGTAATTTATTTAGTAAGGCGAAAAAGAATGAAAAAGCTGTCATATTCATTGATGAGATTGATGCAATCGGTAAAAAAAGAGCTCGAAATGTCTCCGCCAGTAACGATGAACGCGATCAGACTTTGAATGCACTTTTAACGGAAATGTCAGGCTTTCATGACAACCAAGGTATCATTGTCATTGGGGCTACAAATCGATTAGACACTTTAGATGAAGCTTTATTACGGCCCGGTAGATTTGATCGACATATTGAAATCGGACTTCCGGATGTAAATGCCAGAAAGCATATTCTATCCCTTTATGCAAAGAAAAAACCCATGGCTGACGATGTAGATTTGGAAGATTTGGCAAAGTCTACGGTGTATTTTAGTGGTGCTATGCTAGAAAATCTATTGAATGAAGCTGCAATTAATACCGCTAACGACGGGGAACCTTTTATTCGAAAAGATCATATTGATAAAGCCTTTTATACCGTAATCGCGGGTGCCCCCAAGACGGACCGCAGTTATATCACGGATCGTGATCGTAAAATTACTGCGTACCATGAGGCTGGACATGCTTTGGCTACTACCCTGTTATTACCCGAGCATTTTATCTCCAAGGTAACTATCATTCCAAGCGTCCGTGGAGCCGGTGGCTTTAACCTAAGTATACCAAAGGATACCATGTTCCAGAGCCAGCGTCAGTTGAAAGCGAATATTCAAGTATTATTAGCAGGACGTATTGCCGAAGAATTAATCTTTGGCAGCGAAGAAGTTACAACCGGTGCAAGTAATGATATCCAGAAGGCTTCTCAGATGATTGTTGATTATCTCAATAAGTTTGGTATGGATAATGAGATGGGATTATTCAGTATGGAAGTAATCGGTGAGGGGCATGACCGTGAGTTAATCAAAAAATGTCGCTTACAAATGAATGGTTTATATGAAGAAACCAAAAGATTAATGGAGCTCCATTTACCACATCTTGAAGATATTACAGTGGAACTTCTCGAGAAAGAATCCCTAAGTGGAGAAGATATCGAACGTATCTGTGCATAAGTACAAAATAAAATATAAATGAAAAGGAGTTGCTCTCCGGCTAATTGCCAGGGTGCAACTCACTTTTTGTAACGATATTTTTATTTTAATTTCTCAAAATCAAAACCAATCTCACTGTTATAAAGTACAATAATATCAACTCTTCTATTCTGACTTCTTCCCTTTATCGTATCATTCGTAGCTACCGGACGATACGCGCCATATCCAACAGCAGATAAACGGGCTCCATCCACTTTTTCTTTCTCAACAAGGTATTGCGCAACATTCGCTGCACGCGCTGCGGAAAGCTGCCAATTCGAGGTATATTTATTGGTTTTACTAATGGGAATATTATCAGTATGTCCTTCAATTATCACACTATTATCTACTTTATTAAGAAGCTCCGCAATCTGGTTTAGGCCTTTTTTCATATCACTCTTAAGAATATCCTGTCCACTGTCAAAGAATGCATCATCCGCAAAGGAAATCAATAATCCACTTTCTATAATTGTTGTACTCGCTGATATATTCATATCTGCAACAATTTCATTCACATAATCTTGAAATTTGATCATATCCTGTTGATTTTCCAAGCTCCCCGAGATATCGGCAGTATTGGTTCCACCTTGGGTCACTACGGGAGTTGTATCTTCCTTTGGAATATCCGTTACACTTGGTGCTTCTGATTCTTCAGCCGCTTGTGTAGGCGTAACTGTTGCCTGTGAAGTTGATTCCGAGTTATTACCCCCGGATGAATTTCCCAAATCCACAATAGAATCATTCCCGTTCTTCGGTAAAACACTATCTGTTCCACTAAACAAACCTGCACCTTTACCCATGGAATTACTCATAGATTCTGACAGTTTTTCATACTTCTCTTGATTTACTGAGCCCATAGCAAACAATAAAATAAAAAGAATCATTAATAAGGTTATAAGATCAGAATATGTAAGAAGCCATCTCTCACTGTTCTCCTTCTTCGCTTTGGATTTCCTTTTCATCTTCTAAGTATCCTTTCAATTGTTCTTTCATGAACGCAGGGTTACTGCCGCTACGAAGTAATTGAATACCTTCCATCATCATATTTTTTGCCATTACTTCGTCGCTATTTAGTTCCTTTAATTTACTTGCTATTGGTAAATATAAAAGGTTTGCTGCTCCAACACCATATAGTGTAGCAATAAAGGCAACCGCAATTTTACCACCCAACTCATCCGGGTTACTTAAATCACCAAGTACATGTACCAATCCCATAACCGTACCGAGAACTCCCATGGTAGGAGAAAACCCACCGGCAGCTTCAAATATTGCTATGCCCTTCTCATGACGGTGTTCCATATTAATAATTCTTGTCTCTAAAATCTGTCTTAATACATCTTCATCCGCGCCATCAATTACTAATCGTAAGCCTGTCCGAATGAACTCGTCTATATCCTTCGCTTCCAGCTCATGCTCCAATGCCAATAAACCATCTCTTCTTGCCGTCGTTGACAAGGCCATAAAAGTTTCTATTATTTCCATTCGATTTACTTTTTCATTTTTAAAGGCTTTCATCATAATTTTAGGTATTCTTTTCAGTACAGAACCTTGAAAGGAAACACCGACGGCTCCAAAGGTACCTCCAAATACGATTAATGCCGCGGTCGGCTGAAGTAATGCTCCAAGGACTCCACCTTCTAAAACAAAAGCTAAAATAAGTGCACCAAACGATACTATTAAACTTACAATCGTTACAATATCCATTATAACTTCCTCCGATTCAAGTAAAAAAATATTATATCTTTCACATTTGACTCATTATATAACAATAAACGTCACCATTCAACATATATTTAACCAGTCAAAATCATAAAATAATATAAAATAAAATTCTAATAAGCAATAAAATATCCGATAATATAAGATAATCTGATGTCGATTATTATCTTATCCTATCGGATTTTATTATATCATCTTTAAGCAATATTTTATATAATTCATTCGAAGGATTTTCTTATAAATTAACTGGTAAATTCTGATAGTTACAATTAATACAATTTATTATAGATTGTTGCTATAATTCTTTTTATTCATTCTTCAACCGGTAGAATTCCTTCAATCTATCCTTCTTATCCAGTGCATTATTATAACCTATGTATCGATATTGCGTTATCAAATCTGAATATGCCGTAGCTTCCGAGAATTTATGGCCTTGATTATTCTTATCGATATAGAACAATCCATTAATAACCGGTATCTCTTCGTATAAATCCATAAGATAGTGGTTATAAGTTGTCCCTTTCAGACCAGCTGACTTAAGTAAATAAGAGGATAAGTAGTTGGCACTGATTTTATCCACATCAGATGCCGAAATATCATAATTAGCCCACAAAATAAAGGGCACTCGATATTTTCGTTGATAACCTTCCATCTCAGACACTTTCCCCTGCTTTGCCAATGCATCATGAAATTCAGAATATGCTACCGGTTGATGATCTCCAAATAGTAATATAACCGTATGTTCCTCCTGCTTAGCGAAATAATCAATTAGAGACTGAAATGCCTTGTCTGATTCGCGAAGCAGACTTAGATATTGTTCCACTTTTGTATATCCTTTTAAATCCGTTAATCTTACCGTATCCTTTTCCTCAAATATGGTCTCACCGGAATAACCTCCATGGTTCTGCATTGTTACATTAAAAATAAAAAGAGGTTGATCCTTGCCTTTGTTCTCATATTCCTCGATGACTTTCTTATAGCTTTCTCTGTCACTGATAAATGTTCTTATTCGTTGTGGATTATTAAAATCCTGCATGGATAAGAACTCATCGAAACCTAGCAATGGATAAACCAAGTCACGTTTGTATCCACTGGGTTCATAAGGGTGGATTGCAATATTGTAGTAACCTTGCGCCTTCAAGGTAGAGGCAAGAGAATCTGTAGGTTCCGTAACAAACTGTTGATAGGGCACGCAATTTTGTGGCATTACCGCCATACTGTTACCAGTAAGAAATTCATACTCTGTATCGCTGGTAGCACCTCCAAATACAGAGACATAAAGAGCTCCCTTGGTAGTATTCTTAGTAAGTGCTCTAATATTTGGCAGATAATCCATATTCGTATTATATTCACCCATCATACTTAAATCTGAAAATGCTTCATTCATGATTGCGATGATATTTGGTTTATTATCGGTACTTGTAACTATATCCTTTGCTTCTTTTTCACTTTCTTCTTTATACGCTTCTTCCACCTGATCTACGGAATAACCGTCCGGTAAATCAGTATCCATAGCTTCGACATTCGCAACAAAACCAAAGGCCGTTCCATAACAACTATAAGTGTATTTCGGAGCGAAAAAATCAAGAACCTTGATTTTAGTTTCAATTAAATCAGAATGAAAGAAGACATTAAACACCATTGCTGCAAACAAAACATAGGCACCCAGCCCTATCATACGGTTTGTAAAAGAAAGCTTCTTATCCTTATTCTCAAGTTTATTGCCTACTACAAATACAACTAACATGATTAAGGTAGCAATGAGAAAGCCTTTTGAGAAACTCAATTCATAATTAGAAGCTACACTCACACCTGTTTGCCAAGCCAGCAAATCACTTGGAAGAATTGGATTCCCTCGAAATAGATAAACAAGGTAGTTAATCAATCCGGCCATATAGATCAAGAAATTACCAATTATAATTGTAAGCTTACAATTTCTTATGACTGCATGGATTAGATAATATATAATGAAATACCAGATGAGGTTATAAAAAGTATACCCTTTATACATATCCATATTGAAATTACTCACCATAATCTCTACCATCAAAAAAGAGGCGATTGGAGTTAAGAGTAGCAAAAGACCATCAATCCATTTTCCATGCTTTTTAATAAAACGTCTTACTTGTGATATCTCAAGCATAGAAATTAGTGACACCGTAACCCACAATACCGTAATAATTAAGAATGAAGGTTTCTCAATATCCTTATGTCCATCTTGATTTAAATAAGTGCACACGATAAATATGTAATATAGCAGAAGCAAAAAAATAGGTATACTTTTTTTACTTTTCCAGTTCAATTGAATGTTACCTAATTCTTTATTCATTCCAAAATTCTCCTTTGTTTCCCAAATTCCCAATTCCCGCCAATGGTGAGCACTTCATTTCTATTTTTATCAATCAAATGACACCATATCAAATATATATAATGTTGATACGAATGTCAATTGGACAAATAAGTATATTCCCTAAATTGATGGATGCGACCCCTTCATTAAAAGTGAAAGACAATATCTATCTACCTTAACAGGAAAAAGGATACCTCAAAATAATCCTCTTATTTGAAGGTATCCTCTTTCCTATTTCACTCCGTATCGGAAAATTTCTTGCGATGGTTGTTCTTTAAACTTGGTATTGCTTTACGATTGTATTAAATTCCTCAGGATGACGTATCAGGTAATCATCAAACTCTATTCCTTTTTCCTTTAATTGCATTGCTAATTCGTATAAAAAGCTTGGTATCGTACTCGCCAGCAAATCCCCATACTCTAATGCGAGCTGAGAATTAACCTCACTTGTCTTCCCACCGATGAACAAGGTATAAGCATCTTCTGTAGCATCTCCTACTCGTTTTTTCTTTCCCTGTAATCCGATCTGATTCACCTGATGTCTTCCACAGGAATTTACGCAGCCTGATATCGAAAGAGAAGGTAATACATCCTCCGTTAATCCCCGTTCTTCAAAGTAATCCAGTATATTCATCAAGAGCAGCTGACTTTCTTGAATACCGATTTGACAGATGGGAACTCCTATACAACAGATGCTACGACTCAGTCTTGTCGTCTTTCGAAGATCCTTCGTAATTTCCATTAGCTCCTGTACTTGAACTTCTGTCAAATTGCGAATGTACATACTCTCTTCCATACTTAATCGTACCCTTGCTTTTGGTACTTGTTCTAAAAAGGTTACGATATTATTATAATCTTCGGTCCTCAGCATACCACCTTGTGGATGTATGACAACGGTATAAAACCCATCTTGCTTTTGCTCAATCACACAGGATGACGATAGCCTTATAGGTTCTGTTATAATTTCAGAAGATGTTTTAGTAAATTTCTTATCCTTTTCTGCTTCCAGCTCCTCTGTTATCGCAAAATCCAGCTTCATTTCCTTTTTTACTCTATCTAGGTGTTCCCGATAGCATTGCAGGAAATCTTCTTGTCCCATTCTCCTCAAGATATAACGCATCCGAGCCTTACCTTTATTTTCGAAGTCCCCTTCCTCTACAAATAAGCTAAGGGCTGCTTCTACATGATATAAAACTTCTTCCGACTTAATCCTATCACCAAAGGGAACCGCGATATTTGCATTCGCTCCCAGACCGCCACCGAGGTATCCACGAAAATAATTACGACCTTCTTCCGTTACAGCCAAAAATCCAAGATCAGCAATTGTTGCATTCGCCGTATCCTCAAAATTATTAGAGAACGCTACTTTAAACTTTCTCGGAAGTCGGTAAGTATTCATTCTTGAAAGAAAATATTTATTTATCAAAATAGCATAGGGTGTTACATCAAATGCCTCTTCTTTTTCAACTCCGGACAACGGTGATAATGATATATTACGGGGAAAATTGCCACCCCCACCCTTGGTGAAAAGATTGTGTTCCTGACTTTTCTCCATTATATGGATGATATCATCAAACTGCAGGTTGTGTAATTGTATGGTTTGCCTTGTCGTTAAATGAACAAATTGCAGAGAATATTCTCTCGTGAAATCCTTAACCAATTTTAGGGTTTCTAGGTCCAAAACACCGGATAATATACGTAAGCGAATCATAAATTCTTTGCCGCCTCGTTGTGCATAAACTCCCATACCACCCGAAGTGGCTTTGAATTGGGCACTGGTAATTTCTCCATTAAGAAACTGATGCCCAATTTCTTTAAATTTCATAATATCCTCTTGGTAGGATTCTTTCTTTTGCTCAATTATTTTATCTAAATTTTCAATTAAAATTTCGTGCATAGTTTACCTTTCATTCGCTTGTTTTATTTGGACTTATATTGCCGGTTATATCCATTACACCTTTGTTATCCTCCAGATAACTCCGGTATTTGGCAGAAAATCAAGTAAATTTCCTCGGGGATTTGTACTATAATCTACGACATACATTGCATGATCAGGTCCAAATACCACATCTGTAAGCCATCCAAAACCGCCTTCCTGTGTGAAGCTTGCGGGAAAACCAGATTTGTTCATTGCAAAGGTTGTATTTCCACCGGTATATATATTAACTTTCGAGATTCTATGTCCTATGCTTGGATTCGGTGTAATTAGATTAAGACTTGGCCATACACTACCGAACTCAGCAACATAAAAATCACCTTCCGGACCAAATTGCGTGTCATAATTAATATCAAATCCCATAATCGTTGCATTCGGAGGAAACTTGGTAAAAGGATTTGGTGGGATATTCGGATAGTTCGTTAATAAGAATTCTAAAGGTCTCCCTCCCTCCGGTGTAAAACGTGTAGAGGTAACCGGTTCTCCAGCAGAAAAATCCGGCCATCCATACCAAAGACCCTGTGTAACAAGGTAGATTTCATCAGGAGCATTTGCAATCGGCCTACTGCCTCTCTCATCATAACCTTGGTTTGCTGCAAACAAATGCCCTATTTCATCAAATTTCAATCGAATTGCATTTCGTAGTCCCCAAGCAAAAAGCTCCAGGTCCGTACCATTGAGATTAGCTCTTAAGATACTTCCGGTAGCCTTAACAACCCCCTTTCTTATTTCAAAGGGAATATTCGGCACTCCATAAGGGGAAAATGCTCCGGTAAGCGCTCGTTCACTGATGCCCTGTTCCAGTAACATATTATTTGTCTCAAAGTTTTGACCATTTAGCATAATATATGCTCCAGGGTAATCATTCAGCAAGGGAAAGTTATGGACCCATTGATTGTCGGTTCCAACAACTCCGGAATTTGTAACTGACCCTTGACCGAAATACATTTTCCCATCGGGGCCAAATTCCACTTTATTATTGCTAAAATCCCCATTGCTGGGTAATCCGGTTATAATGTCCCGTCTGCTACCATTCGGACCAATTTCTGTAACAAAACCTCTATGGGATACATAGAGGTTCCCTCTCAGATAGTTAACTCCTGTTAAGGGTAAATTGAACCCCTCCGCTACAGTCTCATACTGACCATTGCTTAATAGCAATATTCGCGCGTTCCCAGTCAAATAACCCGACTCAGCAATCAACATATCCCCATTTTCAGTAAAAACTATATTAATGGGAAAGTTTAACCCCTCTGCAAAAGCTTCAATTCTATATCCGGGCTCTAACGTAATATCATTCGTATTTACATATCTTTCTCCCGGTTCCGCTATTTGATTGTTTATTCTAAGTTTTATATTAGATTCATCGTAATAATCCATTCCTAATACTCCGAATTAATAATTAATATAATATATTCTTATTTTTTCTTTATATTTCTATCTTATTATGCAATCACCTACAAAACCACCCTCTCTTGTTATGGTAGCAGAAGTGAAGTAGGATTATGGATTATTACAGCCTTAACCTTTCCTATTTTTGGTATACTCTAACATGTTCCACTTCCATAATAAACGGAAGTGCGGAGTCTTCAACCTCTCCACCCATGGTTCCGCCAACAGCTATATTAAATATCAGATAAAACGGTTGATCAAAGGGCCAGGACGCCTCTGACTGATCCTCCAAATCCTCAGATTTATGAAAACGACAAGCACTTCGTCCATCAACAAAGAATTCGATATACTCCGGTGTCCACTCCATATGATAATCATGAAATTCCTCACATACCGTCTGGTAGTCTTTAAATACGGTATACTTTTGTGTATCACTTCGCGTATGGTTATGTTTATCGGAATGAAGGCTAAAAAACAGTTCGTTTTCCTTTCTACCGGTATGTTCAATAATATCGATTTCGCCGCACTTTGGCCAAGGAGTTCCCATTTTAATTGCATCTGATAACATCCAAACCGCAGGCCAGGAACCTTTCCCTTTGGGAAGTTTGACACGGAATTCAAAGAGGCCGTATTGCCAGGATTGACATCCATAAGTAATCAGTCTGGTAGAAGTATATTCTCTTTCTCCATCTCTTTCCTTTACAGCTTTTATCGTAAGTTTTCCGTCTTTTACATATACATTGGACTCACGATTTGTATAGGCTTGCAATTCTCTGTTAGCCCATTGATGATTGCCTAAATCATAACTCCATTTCTGTGGGTCCGGTGTTCCTTCATAATCAAACTCATCGCTCCAAACCAGCTGATAACCTTGCTTTAATTCCTTCATATACCTATTCCTCCATTATAAACGTGTGAGCATATATCTTTATGAATTCTTATATCAATATGAATTGAAATTATAGTAATCCTTAAATGATATATTATTTAAGGTTAATGTGATATGTTTATCGTATTTACCTTACATACCTTTCTATCATAAGTAAGCAGTCCATTCACTTCATCCTCAACATCGGTGAGCTGTGTGTATACCACTGCAGATAATCCGCTGATTTTCAGCTTCTCAATCTCTTTCCGATATAACTTTTGATAAGCTTCATCAAAATCCTCCTTTGTTAAATAGATTCGATAGCCATAAACCTGCCAGGAATAAGAATGCTCCGCGATATAACAAGCATAGCCGCCAAATTCCGAAAAAATGATCGGTCTTTTTTTATAGGATGATTGCAAAGGATGAAAATAATTGTGAATACTTTCAAAATCACCAATTCCTTGATCGAACCAACCACTGGCATGATCAATTAACCTCGTTGAATCAATTTCCTTAATAAGTTCATAGGCCTTTACTGCATCAAATTGACCCCATCCCTCATTAAAAGGAACCCAGACCACGATCGAAGGGCTGTTATATAAATGCTTTACCGTCTCTCTACACTCTACACTCCACTCCTGCCTTCCTGCTTCATTCCTTCTCCCAAACAAGTAGTAATGTTTATCCTTGATATGAGCTGCAAGCTTCGGAAATAAGGTTGGTAGGTACCCAACGAAAAGTGTGTTATAGTCCTCTCCACCGTTTACTATGTCCTGCCAGACAAGCATTCCCATTCGATCACAATGATAATACCACCGTAGTGGTTCAATTTTAATATGCTTTCGTAGCATATTAAATCCTAATTCCTTCGCCTTTTGAATATCAAAAATCATTGCTTCATCACTCGGTGCTGTATATAGTCCATCTGGCCAATAGCCTTGATCCAAAAGTCCATTTTGAAAATATGGCTCATTATTTAGATAAATACGTGCGATATTGTTCTTATCTTTCTTTATCTCGATTTTACGCATGGCAAAATAACTTTTCACCCGGTCTTTACCAACAGTTAGGATCATCGTATACAGAAATGGATTTTCAGGACTCCAATACTTGAAATTCTTTAATGGAACTGTCATAACCGGTATACGGCTGTCCATCGATTGAATTAATTTTTCTTCCTCGTAAATGTAAATTTGAAATAATGGATCTTCTACTTTCTCCGAATTAAAATTATTATTTAAATTGATTTCAATCAGGATAGCACTATCCTCTATTTTGGGGGTTATTTTAAGTAAATTTATGTATAAGTCCGGAACCCATTCCATCCATACCGTCTGCCAGATACCGCTTTGTGCGGTATAGAACATCCCGCCTCTGGCTAATTTCTGTTTCCCTCGGCTATGATAGGAGGTTTCGCTATCATCCGCCACCTTTAAGGATAGAAGATTGGTTCCATCTTTTAATTTCTTTGTTATGTCAACGGAAAACGGAAGGTAGCCTCCGGAATGTCCGCCAACCTTCTTATGATTGATAAAAACCTCACACCTTTGGTCTACTGCCCCAAAATGTAAGATGCAATGTTTGTCTCTCTGTTTTTTATTAATCGTTAAGCTTCTTTCATACCATAATATCTCGCCCGGCTTTAACTGCCGATTTACTCCGGATAATACACTTTCCGGTGAGAAGGGAACTAGAATTTCTCCGTCAAAGTGAGCCGGCATAGTAAGCTCCTTCGTGATACAATACTTCCAATATCCATTTAAAATGGTAAAGTTATCTCTGATCAGCTGAGGTCTTGGATATTCTTCTAATACATGCTCAGGATCTAATTTCTCTCCCCATATGGTATATAATTGATTATTATTTTGTAATTTTCCTTTGAATAATAAGGTTCGAATAGCATCTTTTATTTTCATCGAATTACCTCCAGGATATGTTAGACTTTTCATCATCAACACAATTTCTAACTTTAGCCCTATAGAATACTGCTATGCGGCATCTCAATAACCGAAAGAAGCTTGGGATGAGCACCCTCTGTGCTCATTTTAGGGTTCTACCCGTGTGAAGTTCTTTCTTTACACGAAGCAGCTGTGTATCCTTTATCAAGTGTATGAAGGCTAACTTTATAATATCCCTTATTATCCGCCTAAGGTAACATCCTGTGCATTATACCAACCCAAGGCTTGTTGTAAATGCTCCGGTCGATAGTCAGGCCACATATCCTCCACCACAAAAAAGTCTGAATAAACCGATTGAAGAGGTAGAAATCCGGATAATCTTCGCATATTACCCCATCGGATAATCAAATCAATTCTGGAAATATCATTGGAGTGAAGCTTCTTGAGAATTGACTTATCTTTCCCCTTAGAAACAGGAAGATTGGACAAGTCCCATTCCCATCCATAATTTACAAGAAAATTAACTTTTATGCCTCCACCATTTATATCCGTTCTTTTTGTATATGGCAAAAGCTCCTTGGGAAAGCAATCGGACTCTGTATTCCCGACCACCAGCAAAGAAGCTCCTTCTGATGCGATTAAATGGATTGCCTCAACACATGCTTGTTGAAAGGCTTTTTGTTGGACAATTGGTCTTTTACAATTATCGACCGTAAAACCATAATACGTAATCTCTTTTATTCCACAAGCCTTCGCCTGTCGAAGTAAATCCAAACCCGGATGTAAGCCATGGGCATATCCTTTTTCGGGACCTAGTCCCCTGATTTTGGCCCATCTTCTGTTTCCATCCGGTATAATTCCAATATGTTCCGGTATTCTCAACTTGGCACTTCCTTTCCTTAATTACTAGCATTATTATGCTTCGATAAGGCTTACACCCTATCGAGGCATAATATTGGTTATAATTTCATATTAACCATATATCTAGTAATTATACGAATTTCTCTCTTGTTTGATAAAGGAAATGAAAGTTCGTTCTTATTCGGTTAATCCGTAACCCACCTCATATAGCAGCTTTGCATCTTCCTTACCAATATCTTCTACACTTCTATAATAAGGCATAGCAAGCTTTCCCGTAAAGGGTTTTTCTCCAAATAATACAGAAGCAACACCGTCACCTTCTGTTCCAGGCAAATAGCACATAACAATACTGTCCCAATGATCCATGTAGTCCTCTATCAACACATTTCTTCCTGCGACTAATAAAGTTACTATCGGCTTATTCAAACTGTTAACAAACTCCATAGTACTACCGTTCTCTGGATGTGCTTTTGCACCGGTGATGGAAAGATCGGTTGTATCACCCTCAAATTCTGCATACGGAACTTCACCGACTGCCATTAGAACGATGTCTGCTTCAGATGCTCTGCTCTCATCGGTTATTATTTCAATTCCATTAGTAGCCGCATATTCTTGAATTCCTTCTAAAATTGTGGTACCTTCAGTTATCTTACCACCAGCATCATCCATTTGCCCTTGCCAGGATAATCCCCAACCACCACATTGAAGTCCCATGTCATTCATCGCCGGTCCGGTTACGAATATCTTCTGATTTTTCTTCAGAGGCAGAAGCTTATTTTCATTTTTTAATAATACCATCGATTTCGATACTAACTGTTTGGCCAGCTCACGGTAACCTTCACTGCCCAATTCAGTGACTTCCTGTTTCGTATTTTCCATATAGGGATCTTCAAACAGACCCATATCAAACTTCACGGTTAATATCCTACTAACTGCATCATCAATTCTTTCTTTCGAAATAATACCATCATTGACATTATTCACGATTGCGTTGATGGCATCCTTATAATTATTCGGCTCCATCAGCATATCTACTCCGGCATTGATGGCTAGTGCAATATCTTCTTGAAAGGAATTGCCACTTAAGGCATTCATCGCTTCCCAATCAGATACTACGAACCCTTCAAAGCCTAATTCACTCTTCAATACATCCGTAATAAGGTACTTATTCTCATGCATTTTCGTACCTTTGTAGGAACTGAAGGAAGCCATGACAATCTTAACTCCTGATTTAACTAAAGTTTCATAGGGCTTCAAATGAACCGCTCTCAGCTGCTCTTCGGTCATCTGCGCATCCCCGCGGTCAAGTATCGCATTAATCTCACCGGTTCCAAACGTCGTCCCACCATCAGCGAGATAATGCTTTGCCGTAGCTGCGACTCCGTGATCTGCTTGACCTTTTAGATAAGCCTCAGCTAAGGAGGCTACAATAGCAGGATCACTAGAATAGCTCTCATAGGTTCTGCCCCATCTGGGATCGCCACTGACTGCTACGCAGGGTCCAAAATTCCATAAGATATTCACTAACTTCATCTCTTCCGCTACGGCTGCACCCATCTGGTACATTAACACAGGATCGTTCGCTGCTCCCAGCCCGACGTTATGAGGGAATACCACTGCACCTTTTAGTAACCCGAGTCCATGTACTGCATCCACGCCATAAAGCATTGGAATCGCATGTGTTGATTTCATAGCTCCGTCTTGTAACTGTTTAAACATACCGTTCCAGTCCTCAACCACATTATTGCCGGGATAGGAACCACCTCCGCTAAGAACGGAACCAAGCCTCAGCTTCGTCATGTCATTCGAAGTTACTCGGTTTCTTTCCCCTTGGAGCATTTGACCAGCCTTTTCCATTAATGACATTTGGCTAAGGAGATTTGCCACCCTATCCTTTGTTGGCAGAGAGGAATCCATGTAAGTTTGTTTGTCTACTCCTTCTTCTTGCTGCTCCTTTGTATCCTGCTGATTTTCTACCTGGTTTGAATTATCCGAGTTGAAATCCTTCGTCTGCTTATTACAACCGGTAAACACCACCGACAGAAGAAGAAAAATAAGTAACCCCCTTAATTTCCTCATACTCTTCCCTCTTTCTATACGAACTAATAATTTATATCAAATTGCATTACAACAATGCAGTTGCGATTGCATTCGCCGCAATTATAAACTCAATCACCTCTCCGTTGATACGAATTACTACCGGCATATCTTTCTCTTCACGGTTTAAGACTACAAGCGCAATAGAACCATCCTGGTTTTTGAAAGCGGTCATCTCTAGTTTCTCCGTATATTTTGACAACGCAATCCGTTTTGCACCTTTTTTGATGTATCTGCTAAAATGTCCGATATAATCAAAAGACAGTTTTACTTCAAAGGTATCCGCTTGTGTATCTATCATGATCGGTGCATCGCAGTAATTACCTACATGATTTGGTCCACCCTTTTCATCTAATAAGATATTCCAATCTATGGAACCTGTCATTCCTCCATTGAGGTTACCGATGATATCATGGGCATACATTTGTGCATTATGAAGTTGATTTGTGCCAAAACGACTATATTCCACACACCCTTCTGTAAAGATTAACTCTTTCCCCGGAAAGGCTTCACTTGTTATGTTAATTGCTTCAAAATGATCTCCGGAATACCAATGGAATGCTACACCATCTATCATTGAGATTGTCTCCTGATCGATGATTGCGCTGGCTCTCTCATACATTCTTTCCTTGTTGTGATCCCAAATATTGATTTTAATATGGGAAAGTCCATTCTTAACCAACGTAGGATAGAGATAATCGCGAAGAAACTCCTTCTCTTCTGCTGCTGTAAAGATACAGGAATCCCAAGTCTGGACTGCTGCCGGTTCATTCTGAACGGTTAGTCGGTTTACCTTCAGTCCTCTTTTTTCATATTCCTTGATATAGCGGCAGATATACTCTGCCCAGAATTGGCGATACTCCGGTTTTATCTTACCACCGTTGATTTTCTCCTCATTCGTCTTCATGAAGGCTGGCGGGGACCAAGGGGTTAGCATGAGATCGAAGGGCTCTCCACTCTTATTTTGTGCCGCTATAATCAAAGGAAGAATATATTCTTCATCCCTCTGTAACGTGAAGGACTTCATCTCCAGATCCTCCGGATCCGTCATCGCAGAATATACACCCAGAGAAAAGTCACAGCTGTCAATATGGCTTCTTATCATGTGATAGCGGTTGCCATCTTCTCCGAAATAGTAATCAAGAACCTTCTCTTGATTTTCTTTACTTAGTTTTGAATAGGCATAACCGGAAGCTTCCGTAATCGCTCCACCGAAGCCGAGAAAGGTCTGATATTCGATCTCCGGAAAGAGATTAACCACATTATTTTCAATTCCCTTTATCTCTTTTATGGCCTCGTATTCCTTTGTTTCGCTAACTTTTTGATTATTTACATAGGTTGTTGTTATTAATTTCATTCGATTAAACCCTCTTTCTCTTATTTCTTAAGAATATTATAATTGTCGTTATTAAGGTAATGAATAGTAAACTAATGATTCCACTTGCAAGTATAAGATAATTCTTATTAACCTTTCCTTGCATTTTGTTCGTATTCTTTTGCACCTTATTCGTACTCGATTGCACTGTATTATCCGTCGATACCTTCACCCAATCGGTACTCTGTCCAGTCACGCCAATATCACTCTTCATGAATTCCAGACTTTCCTCCGGTAATGGCGCTGCATAGGAGCCAGCAAAATAGAGGTTATCAAAGTAATAGGTCCCTGATACATTTACACCAATACGTATCTCTATAATTGCAGAGGTATCGATATTGGCCTTACGAATATCCAAGAAAATCTTCTCCCATTGATTTGCAACTGGCATCGCCTCAGGAGAGGTATATTCCGTCCAAACTGCACCATTTTTATCAACAAGTGTGACTTGAAGCGCTCTATTTCCTTGTTGTACAAATACATCAAACAGTAAATAATCCAGTCCGGTTGCATCCACTGAATCACGAACCATTGGTGTAATACATACATTTCTTGTAGTGGCACTGGGTATCTTCTCCGGTCCAGATACCGTAAGACGGATGACTTTACTGTCTTCCCTCTCAGGATGCGTTTCCCTGGAGGATACAACCTCGACTTCTGCATCGGTTCCTGCTCGTAGGATTGTCTGCTCCATATCAACATTTTGAACCCATTTTCTTACTTCATTTTTACTTGTCGCATCATCGGCACAAGTGCGAAGTAAATCAGATAGGTGTTTATTAATCGTAAAGCTTGTTATGGTATCTACTTTACTCCACTTTTCCCTTATGGACTCTTCAGAATCAGTGTAAATATTAACTTTCGGGGTCGTGCTGCTGGCACTGTTGTAGATACCCCAGCTTCCTTGCCCAACCGTTTTATAGGTCCAGGTCGTCCAACTCCATCCATTTTCATTATAAATCTTTAACGCATGCTCCCAACTGGGAAGCTTCTCAAACAGAGTGAACTCACCAATTAATACAGGCACCTCAAAGCCAGCACGATCATTATTAACTACCTTTGACTCGGTAAAACTTCTCTGGGTTACTGCATTATCTGTACCCTCCCAACAATAGTAATGATACTCATACATCACATTGTCCCAACCATATTCGGAAGGGTTCGGCATGTTCATCGGCTCCCACACTGCATTGAAGATAATAATGTGGTCCTGATCAATTGCTCTGATTGCCTCGTATAATCGATTGAAAAAGGGAAGTTGAACCTTGCCCCAAGGGGCTCTCTCTTCCTCAGACCCCTCGGCCTCATTCAATAGATCATATCCGGCTATTGTTGGGTTATCTTTAAAATGCTCCGCTAACTGTTCCCATAAACTTACCGTTAAATTCTGTGCCATATCGTCTGTAAATAGCTTCGACCCGGACTTATCACCGGAATGGTCTCTTCCATTTTGAGAGCCTGGTGCAGCATGTAAATCTAGAATTACATACATATCCCGTTTTTCACATTCCGCTACAAACCAATCATAGATAGCAAGTGTATCCTCTCGTAATTTCCCCTCCTCATCCAGTAAATTAAAATAAGAGATGGGTAAACGCAGTACGTTAAATCCCAGTTCCTTGCAATTGTCAAAGTCCTGTTCCTGCCACCAGGCTTGCTCATATACTTTAATTAATTCTTCGGCCTTTTCTTTACCAAAACGCTCGGTTAAGATTCTCAGGGTAGTCATCTGATCCGTAGCATTGGTTGGACACATCCAAGCTTCCATCACCTGCCAACCACCAACGTTCGTTCCTCGTAAGGTTACAACATCGCCCTTGCCGGCTTGGTTTTTTAATACCTTGCCCTCTGCTTTTAAAAATCGCTCCTGTAATACAATCTTCTCGTTATTCATATCTTCGGCCTTTGCATGAATACTATTGTTGAAGGAATTGATCAAAATGCATAGGAATAGCACAAAGATCATCGTTACTCGTTGTAAAATTCTAATCTTGCACTTCATCGCTAACTCCCACGAACTCTCATTATAAATTTGTGTTTATATTACGACTGAAATTTAGGTAGTCTTACTTTTGTTTTTCTGGAATATTCTAATGCTATATCACAGCAGTTACAATTGTTTCACCCGCAATAACAAGATGAAAAATCTTACCGACTAAATCAAATGTAACCGGTAAATCCTGTTGCTCTCGGTTTAACAATACAAGTACAATGGAACCATCCAAATTCTTAAAGGCAGTCATCTCTAACTGCTTTGTATATTTTGAAAACGCAATTCGTTTCGCGCCTTTTTTTATGTATTTACTGAAATGTCCAATGTAATCAAAGGACAGTTTCACTTCAAAAGTGTCGTTCTGTGTATCTACCATAATCGGCGCATCACAGAAATTACCCACATGATTCGGACCACCCTTTTCATCCAAAAGGATATTCCAGTCCATGGAACCGGTCATTCCTCCATTGAGGTTACCAATGATATCATGGGCATACATCTGTGCATTCTGTAGCTGATTGGTACCAAAACGGCTATATTCTACACAGCCCTCCGTAAAGATCAGCTCTTTCCCCGGAAATGCATCTCTCGTAATCTGAAGCTGCTCAAAATGGTCTCCCGAATACCAATGGAACGCTACCCCGTCTACCATCGAGGCAGTGTCCTGATCGATGATTGTTCTAGCCCTCTCATACAATCTTTCCTTGTTATGATCCCAGATGTTAATTTTCACCCTGGAAAGTCCATTCTTAACCAAGGAGGGGTAGAGGTAATCGCGAAGAAATTCCTTCTCCTCCTCCGCTGTAAAGAGGCAAGAATCCCAGCTCTGAACCGCTGCCGGCTCATTCTGAATCGTTAGGCGGTTGACCTGTAATCCTCTCTTTTCATATTCTTTAATATAGCGGCAGATATATTCCGCCCAGAACTCACGATACTCCGGTTTGAGTTTACCACCGTGGACTTTCTCCCCGTTTGTCTTCATAAACGCCGGCGGAGACCAAGGTGTTAACATAAGATCTATAAGCTCACCACTTTTATTTTGTGCTGCAATTATCAAAGGAAGGATATACTGTTCCTCCTGTTGCAAAGTGAAGGATTTCATCTCCAGATCCATAGGGTCTGTCATCGCTGAATATACGCCAAGGGAAAAGTCACAGCTGTCAATATGGCTTCTTATCATATGATAGCAGTTACCCTCCTCACCGAAATAGTGGGCTAGAACCTTCTCCTGATTATCCTTACTTAGTTTTGAGTAGGCGTATCCGGCTGCCTCTGTAATCGCACCACCAAAGCCTAGAAAGGTTTGATATTCAATATCAGGATATACATTGACACATTGCATACCACCCTCTCCGTTACAAAGTTCTGCTTCCTGAATTAGTGTTTTCTTTTCTTTGTTTTCATATGTTGTAGTAATAATTTTCATATGGCTTCCCTTCCAAGTCCTAATTTTTCACCGATCATCTACTTATTCCAGATGTACCACAATATTGTTTATTTCTCCGTTACGGATACTCTCTGCTAGATCTCCACTGAGGTAGCTACCTTGTATCACTTGTTGCGTGTCCATTATTACAATTTTACTTATGCTTGCAGAGGCCTCACCATAAGTAGCTTTATGGCTTGGATTAAGATAGGTAACCTGACATTTGGACATCAGTGTGAAAGATACCTCTCCTTTTTCATCAAACATCCAACCTGGAAGCTTCGGATTAAAATGTAATTGTAGAATTCCCTCGTTTACACGGAAGATCTTATCCCCTATAAACATCTCAATCCACAACGTTATCGCTTCGGTTGTTGACCCTGAAAGTCTTGCTACATAGCCTCTTCCATGAATGTTTGGATTAGGATTTTCACTGGAGGCCAGGAAGGAGGAGTTCTCCAAAATGCTTCTTCCATACTCTGCCGGATCTCGAAAGGGTATCATAGCGCTCTTAATATCCTCATAGAATTGATCATATAATCCCGCTCTTAACATGGATAAGAGGTACTTATATTCCATATGCAAGAATATGCTCTCCCTCTCCAACCAGCCTGCCGTAAACGCACGGATTCTACCGTTTTCCATGGAGATATGTTCAATTGGTACACTTGTTTTATACATGTGTAGCTTTCTATCAAAAAGCTCACTATTTCTTACATTAGTATATAATGCTTCTGCGGCATTTTTATCCCCCAGAGTACTCAGCATTTTAGCCGGACCTTCCAAGAACGAAGGCAACGGTTGAACCTCAAAGGCTTTAATTCTTGCCTTTGGTAATCCATAATGACTTATTACTGACTGCCCGGCAGCATCCAACACTGGTTCAAATTCGGTTGCTTTAAAGGTGAAATAAGTGGGAACAATTCCATCTCCATAAGTACATGCTTTACGAATTCCCTCCTCCAATTTAAGATCGAATAACTGGAATATTGCTAGGACCTCCTGTGTGTTCCACTCCTGCGTATCTCCACAGATCGTAAATCTCACCTGCTCCCGATATTCTTCACGTAAGGTTGATACCCTATCCCAATAGGTAAATTCGTCGTAGCCCAACTCTTTATATTTACTTAATACATTATATACCTTATTTAAAAACTCACTGATTTCAATTGGTAACGTAATGGTCTCAGCATCCGTTAACGTTCTACAGAGGAAAGAAATCATTCGCTTGAGCTCAAAGGTTTCCGACATTGAGCTACCAAAAAGACCGGGTAAACCGTTCATCGCATCGTTCCAACCAGGTTTTCCACCTTCCATTTCTACACCCATTCCATAGGAATCTAAGGATGCAAATTTATTCAGTGCCAAAGAAATCAATTTGCCCATCAGAGTGGTCACAGCAAATTCACCGGTCTGCGTCTTTAGCCAGTTCGTGCCATTTCTAAGAAATCCCTCTCTGCTTAATTTATCCTCATCATGAACTAAAGCACCATATTGCCTAGCTTCCTTATTTTTATTAATTACATATTTTTCACTACGGGGTAATACTTTAGCAGGACTGTCATAAAAGCGGTAGCTGTTATCCATAAATAGCAGCTCCTTTTCCTTCTCCGGGTAGATATTAAGATAATTATCAATCAAATCCATATTGTAGTCCCAGTGGTCACTCCAATAACCTTCGCCAAAGCCAGCCTCAATATTTTGCTCACAGCACTCCAGCAGTCTTTCTAATAATGCATCTTCCCCACAGGCAACTTCGATATGATATCGCGCGATACAGTTGGCAATACGTCCAGGGGTAAAGGATTGCTTTAAAATATTTTGTAATTTGTCTAGGGATTGGTTTATATTGGATTTTAAAAGCTCCTCTACTTTTGCAATACCTTCTGGTTTTACAGTAAAGGTAGAAGGACGAACCTCCAACGGGTTATATCCATCAATTTGAATCAGGTTGAAGAATGTCTTAACATTAAAGTCTCCGAGATCCTTTTGAAAGAAGATATCATTTCTTCTATTTTGATTTACATCTCTGAAATTGCCGTTTCCTTGGGAATAATATTCCCCAGCGGTTGAGAAGAAATTATAATCACGCTCAGGATCTCCATGTTTTCGACTGAATAGGTGAACCACTGCCTTGTTGCTATCTTTGTTAAATACAAAGGGATAACCTCCCCTTAAAAAATTATCAAGGTAATTCTGCTCCATATATTGATCAAATACCGGCATTGCGGTATGTGTCTTTATATCCTTTGTAAGCTGTTCCACAATCTGATTTGCGAGTTCTTCTTTGTTTGCCATAAAGTCCTTTTCGGAAAACTCCACTAGCTTTTCATTCAGTTGTTCTACCGAGTTTGCAAACCCAGTTAAGGAAGCAAATTGATTGCTTTCCCCGGGCAATAAGGAACAATGAACCGGTGTAAAACCGCCGGGCACCTTATTATAGAAGCATTGCTCCATGTCCATAATCTGTTGTAAGGGTTGCTTCATAAATGCTACCGGATTAACTAGAGATGTCTCATAATCAAAAATCACTTCCATATCATAAATTACGGGAAGTACTTTTTTGTCCTGTAAACCTACATAGAAATATCCGCCTTCAATGTCGGATACCTCAGCTGAATCATCGCTGGAAGAACGTAAGGTGTAGAAAGGAGCATTGTTTTCAAGATTCTTTATCTCCGTCCAGCTCTTTAGTAGATTTGACATTTCTTTATAAGCACCGTTCTTGATGCCATAAGGAATTATCTTCGGTAGTCCATCCATTATTTCTAATTGTTTCGTGTCACCACCAATATTTTCAATATGAACTTTTCTTACTAATGCACCAATACTGTCCCCTGGTAACACAAAATAATTGATACTCATTTTAAGCCCGTGCTGGTGATTAATCTCCTCAATAGAGAAGCTATTCTTTCTAATATATAAATTGCGCTCTGCAGTTGGATCAAACGTAAAAAAAGGTTCAAAATAATTGCCATTACATTTGATAAAGGTACGAAAACCTTTTAAAGATGTATTTTCATATGCTGTATTGGCAGGATTAAATTCCATAATTGCATTATCTTTATTATGTATTCCAAAGCTATTAATTCCTTGGCCTCTGTTTGTATAAAAAGCCCAAAGAGGGATGCCTTTAATTCCTGCAAGTCCAGGCAGAAAGCTGGAGAAAGCCGGGAGTTCATCAAAACCTTCCATTCTGTAGGTGTCACCTTGTAGATTATATTTACCCATAAAAATTCTCCTTTAGTTAATGTATTTATTTTAATATATAGCAAGGTACTGCATATCGCAAAAAACATACGTATGCAATACCCACTTTATTCTATCCTGATATTCTAACCTATTATTTTAGTCTTACATTCTAGCCTAATATTCTGACCTTATATTCTACCTTAATATTCAGACCTTATACTCTATCCTTATATTCTTACTTTACAGGAATCTCTGACAATCAAGCTAGGTGTCAACCTTATGACTTTCCCTTGTACGGACTCCTCTTCTGCCATGATTCGGAACAATTCAGTTGCACTGACATTACCAAGCTCTGTTACCGGACTGTGAATTGTTGTAAGCGCCGGTGTATAGTAGGAAGATAACATAATATCATCAAAGCCAATGACACAGATCTCCTCCGGAACCTTGTAGCCTGCATCCGTAAGTGCACGAATACATCCCCAGGCCATTTCGTCATTGGCGCAAAAGAATGCATCCGGAACCTCAATTCCCTTTAGTAATAATACGCGCATCTCGCTATAAGCAACTGCTTCTTCAAAATATCCTCTTAAAATGATACTCTCATCCAAAGGAAGGCTATACTTTTTCATAACATTTAAATAAGCTTGATATCTCGCATCATCATCGTAATTATATATTCCGTGGATATAACCAATACGTCTATGCCCTTGCTTAATCAGATATTCGATTGCCAGGGTAGCACCCTCCATATTGTCAATAATAACGCTGGACATGCGATTGCCGACATACTCACGGTCAATAAATACAATTGGCATATTCGTTAACGCAATTCTGTTGATATATTCATTATGCAACCGTTCATTCAAAACAATTGCACCCTCTACGCCGGAGGAAATGATCATACCGTAGATTTCATCACTGGTATTCTCATTGCTGATATAGATATTTAATAAATAACCCTTCAACCTGCATTGCAAATGTACAGCTTGCATCAGCATACGGTAATAATCACCTTGGATACTGGTCAAAAATAAGCCGATCGTATTCCTCTTATTGGATTTTAGAAATTTCGCATTCATATTAGGTACATATTTCAACTTTTCTACTGCAGCGAGGATCTTCTGCTTCTTCTCTTCACTAACAACATCCACTTGATTGAGTACATTGGATACTGTGGATATTGCAACTCCAGCTTCTTTTGCCACATCTTTGATTGTTACCATACGCTTATCTCCTAACTTATTCTGTATCTTTGCTTCATTGGATTGGTTTTCTTCTGGGTTTACTTTTCGATTTACTTTTCGATTTACTTTTGGGTAAACTCATTTATTTCCTTGCTCTGATATACCCTTACATAGTCCACCAGCATCTGTTTCGGATAAATACTATCGTCCACACCTTGTGCTCCACCCCAATCTCCGCCAACTGCTAAGTTCAATAAGAGATGCATTCTTTTGTCAAACGGCCATTCTTTATAAGTCGGTTGTTTCTTAAACTCACTGGGTGTGAAGGAAAAATATTGTTCCTCATCGATATAGGCAATAATCTTATCCGGCAGCCATTCAATCGAATAAACATGAAACTCCTCACTAACACCCGGTATTACCTTCGTGGCTGTTTTTTGTGTATTGATTCTATGATAATAGGACTGGGTATGAATGGAAGCATGTATCGTATCTTGATTATATCCCACGTGTTCCATGATGTCAATTTCTCCTGATGCTGGCCAGGAACCATATTTCCAATCCGTAGAGAGCATCCATATTGCAGGCCAAGTTCCAAGTCCATCCGGCAGCTTTGCCCTTACTTCAATCTTGCCATAAAGCCAATCTCCCTTATCTCTTGTAACTAATCTGGCAGAGGTATAATCCATTCCCTGATATTCTTCTTTTCTAGCTTCAATTACCAGATTACCCTCTTTTACATAGGCGTTTTTATCATCCGTATAATATTGTAATTCATGATTACCCCAACCACTACCTCCAATATCATAATTCCATTTTGTATCGTCCGGTAGTCCTTCGTAATCGAATTCATCTGACCAGACTAAATCATAGTTTAATTTCTCATAATCATAGACATATCCCACTGCCTTAATGTCCTCCTCTGCTACCGTTGCTACTGCATCCGGATTTACATAAGCATCGGATACCTTTTTCCCCGTACGATAACCGTCGTTGTTATCCTGACATGCAGAAAATAAAATGCATGGCAGGATAGCGACAGCTGTAATCATGAAACATTTATAACGTTTAATACTCCCCATTGTTACCTCCATTACATAAAACCACCGGTATCCTACGTAGAAATAAAGAAATCGTTGAGGTTATGAATACCGCTGTATATATATCCACTTGGTAAACTATAATTTATAATTTTATTCTTATTTGAGGAAGAAATACAAGTGAATATATATACAGCGATATTCATATACCAACAATTTTTTATTTTACTTCTTACATAATAAAATTATTTCTATTCTCCAGTAATACCAGTATTCTCAATGCCTTGGATAAATTGACGTTGAACAAATCCATATAATATAAGCAATGGCATGATTGATATTAAGGTTGCCGACATCTTATAAGCTTCGTTAATCCGAAATACTGCAGAACCTCTCCCCGCTGCAGCATAGGATTGAAACGCGCTATCAAACATGTTCAACTTCGCAGGTAACAGCTCGATACTATTTCTAACCAACGTTCCGGTAACATAAGTTTCATTCCAATTCCATACAAACGAGAATAGGAATACGACCAAAACTGTTGAAGCAGAAATCTTCATCGCAATTTGAATAAATACCTGTCTCGGACTTGCACCGTCAATCATGGCAGCTTCATCCAAAGAATACGGAATTAAATTGAAGAAGTTATAAAATATAAGTACCAATATTGTGGAATTAACACCTTGACCTAGTAGTGCCATTAAAATCTGTGGTATCGGTGTACCGATAAGGTTAAATCCCAGCATATTCTGCGCTGATATAAATACCATCAATCTCGGAATCATTAATAGCGGAACCGGAATGATGAAAGCCAAAATAATCATGATCAACCAAAGCTTTTTAAATCGAAAATTATATCTCGATAATGCAAACCCGGTTAAGGCAGAAACAATAGTCTGGCCACAAGCAAGCAATGCAGAAAACCAAATAGAATTCACTAAGGTCTTCTTTAAATCAAGTACCGTTCCCGCCACTGTTACGTTATGGAAGGATGGACTTTTCGGAAGCCATTCTACCGAAGGGTCAATGACATCCTTACCGGACATAAACGCCATGGAAATCATGCGAAATATAGGTTCCAAATAAATAAAACTAATACAAATTAAAACAAAATAAATACAGAGTTTTAAAACCGTTTGAAATTTATGTGCTTTTAATATGTTTATGAGCTTATTCCTCTTCATTCCTAATAGCGCCTCCTTCTCTTTTCTTTATTACCAAAGAGCAAGAATGCAGCTCCGATAATCAACAATACGACCAAACTATAAATCCATGCATAGGTAGAAGCAATACCCAACCCACCGCTGGTATTTTCGGTTGCCGTCCGAATAAGGTCATACACCGGATTGATAGAAAAGGTTCCGAGATTCGCAATCGTAAATATCGTAACCACCAACATAATCGGTTTTATAATCGGTATTGTTATCTTCCACAAAATTTGCCACGCATTTGCAGAGTCAATCTGAGCAGCTTCAAACAAACTAGGATTAATTTTTTGTAATCCGTTAATAAAAAGAATAATCGGAATACCGGTAAACCAAAGTATAATAGAAAGTTGATCAAATATCCCTAGTAATATCTCTGCTAATTGTGGGGAATAGGTCGCTATTATCTGTACGATAAAGATATCTGTGAATCGTCTGGCTGCTTCTTCTTCACTACCACGAGAGCTTGAATCGATTAACTGAAACATAACCGGACCAGACATGATAATTACCGGTAAAAAGTAGATGGTACGTAGCAATCCTCTTAAAAATGTAATATGATTTAATAAATAAGCCAGTATAAAGGCTAGAATGACAATAACAAAGGTATAAGGAATTATCATGCCCAAAAAGGATAACATCGCAGGTACAAACTCTACATTAGCAAAAAAGGTCATAATGTAGTTGTCGAGGCCGATCCAAGAGATTTGAAATCCCATAACCGTCTGCCTTACTTCCGTAAAGCTTAAATAAATAGTAGCTAAAAAAGGAAGCGCAGTAAAAATAGTAAAACCAATGATCCAAGGTAACATGAAAGAATAGCCTTGGCGATTTTGTCTCTGCTGATAGGATGTAATTTTCTTCTTTTTCAAATCATTGCACCCCCTCTTTCGTAATTACGGATGCACTAAGAGGTGCAACTGTGGATTGTTCATAAGTAAAAGCAGTATCGGTATAATTAATTATGATATACTTTGTGTCCTCTGCCTTTTGATATGTATTTTGTATAATTCCGTTATCCAAGACGGTTCTTCCCGTCCAAGAATAACCGATTACTTGGCTTAGCACTCCATTTACCTGTGAATAAACATCTTGTATTAATCCTTCATACTGATCAAATTCCGTAGAATACAAATCTGCCGAAGGTGTCGAGGACAAGAAATGGGAAGGCTCCTTCGATACGATAAAGGAGGGTGATAAATTATAATCCATCATTCTTAATATATCAGCTTGCGTATAGAAAGAGAAATTGGAGTAAGGTGCATATACCTCCATGGTACCATTTAAAACCATCTGTAAGAATGGAACTGCATCCGTTTCAAATACATACTGGGAGGTTCCTACCGGGCTTTGTAAATATCGGTCCGTATACTGCCAAAGGTACATATTCGGACTTTCAAAATTTAACTTCACTTGGTTATGCGCTTCTCCAAAGGTCTTTTGATACAATGCGATAGCATCGGTTATTGTGGTTTCAATCCCATCACTATTATAATTGCTTACTAACATATTTGACATTCCAGCGACTGTAATAGAATCAGAGTAGGGGGAAACTCTCTTATATTGCTTCTCAAACCACTCTGCACTTCTCTTGGGTGTAGCATAGCCAAACTCATACACAGGAACATTAAAGGGTAAGATGTACATCTTGTTCAGGCTCAAATACCAAGAATTAACATGTCTTGCCGCATTCCCTTGATAGTTTATCATTTCTTTATTAATTGTCGTATAATCCCTTGCATAGGAGATATCAATTTTATTCTTTGCAAAATCGGTTATTAATTCTTTAAATTCTTTGCTGCTACCTATCTTACGATAATAATTCGCAGAGCTCGGCTTTGCCATCGTCTCTCCACCCTGCTGCCAACCATACAATCCTGAATTTATATTGGTAATACCGCCCTTGGTAGAAAGTGTATCCAATATTGAACGGACATCATCAACTGCAGTTACTACAACTTCTTCCGTACCAACAATACCTTTTTTTGAATCTGACATAATAAAATCCAGTCGTAATGGAATATCTGAACTACTTTCTGTAGCTTTCTCCGTCAGCACACCCAACTCAAGTAGGTGGTTGCGGTAGGTCGTAGCCATTCCGGTATAATCTGCTGCAGGTGTTCCATCTGAACCATCTCCGGCTAGAAAGGTATAAGTCATACGAACGTCCATCTTATTCGGTTCATCCATTAAAGAGAAATATCCATCGCCTTTTTTGTTATACACCTGATAGTAATTCACATTATAAACAAATCTAGGATAAGCATAATTGTAAGCTGTCAGATTTTCTTCCGGTCTTACAACGATCTGCATATACTCAGAACCACTATCTGCATATGCTACAAAGGCTGCCTGACCATCTCCATGGGCAATGCCGAATACCGGCATAACCGGATCCTTTAAGGGAATTGCATCCGTTAATATCGTGTCAAAATAAGGATTTTGAGCCGGATCCGCTCCATACACATCCCCGTAATACATGGAGAAGGCTGCACTATTATCCTGGAAACGGATTAAGCTTCCACTGCCATCCGGAACAAAGATATATCCCGGGATCATATATTTGTCTTTGATAATATCATACATTTCGGTTTCGGGATTATAATACTTCGTCTTACCACCACTAGCGCCAAGAAACGGGGTGATATCGAGTGCTACTAAGCTACTTCTTCCCTTTCCTGTAACATCTTCGTTCTTAATTTCATATGAAATCGAATCCTCTTCAAAGGTGATATAAACCTTTACTTCTAACTCAATATTCTGAAAATCCACATCCAAGCGTCTGGTTGCCGGATTATCATTTAGAGTAACAAGTTGAGATTCTACCAAATCCTTTGAAGCCGAAGAGATATTTTTGATGGTTTCCTCTTCATAATATTCTGCCGTAAGAATGGAATTGGATATCCCTGTGTAGGTGGTGTTCATACCCTCTTCTTGCGGAATTGCTAACTTCTCTGCTTCTTCCTTCGTCTCTGCTTCTAATATCTGATCATTGATATCAGCACCGAAGGGGACATCGATACCTGACTTCCAAGTATAACCGGTTCTTTTATCTTTAATTGCAAATACATCTCGGTCCTCACGGAAATAATAGGCTAGTGTATTGGTTTCATAGAGTAATTCGAACTCATCCACCTTCACAATATCATAAGTCACCTTATCCGGTGGCAGCTTTGTATCACGATTGGTATTTAAAAATGCTGCCTGTACATAACCAAAGGAGACAATTCCCGCAACTACGATAACTAATAACAGTAGAATGTGCTTTTTCTTTTTATCCAAGTACATTTCGCGTCATCTCCTTTATTAATGATTTTATAAATTGCCATAATTGATCCCACATTATGATAATAATTAATGCGATAATCGCTGCTATAATCATAAACACAAAAGTTATTATTAGGCTTACCACCGTTTCTTTCGCGGTATAGTCATGAACCGTTAGAAATCCCAGGAAAATGGATACTAAGGACCAAACCATTCCAATGGCAAGCATAACACTTAATAGAAATGATTCATTCAAGGTCATGAAATAGGATAGGATTGTTGCCGATATCATCGCAACCAGGTAGGGAATGCATCCGTAAGCTGGTATCATATAAACCTGTGCAAAGCTTCCATCACCGTCTTTAATCGAGGTAACAAGATAATTACTAACTACAAACAAAATGATGATAACGAAAAATCCGATTACAATTGCATTAATATCCATATCCTCTACTGCAAGATACTGATAAATAAAGCCCTTACTTGTTTGGAATGCCATAAAGGCGATGAAAAACAGTAAATATAATATCGTTGCTCCGGTAACAGAACCTTTTCTCTTCATCCGAATGTCATAATAACGATCCATTGGATGTCGTGAAATTTTAAATGCATACAATACCTCCTTAAGTACCGGTACAGTAAACATTTTATCAAAAAAGGCTTTTTTCGCATTTCTTACCCTTCTTTTTTTATCAAACCTCTTAATAAGTACAGAAGCAAGCCATAAAAAAATTAGGAGGAAGGCAATATACTTTAAATTATTTTGTATCCAAGTATTTCTTACTTCCCAGTAAGCTTCCGAATAAAATTTCCTATCTCCCGACACTTTAAAATGCTCCATTGCTTCTTCATACCGCTCAGCATGAAGATAAGCCTTTCCAACGCCATTGTGGGCAAGCACAGACATCTGATTCAGTCTTAATACTTCCGTCCAACTTTCTAAGGATTCCTCATATAATCCTTTTTCATATAATCCCATTGCTTTGTATATCATTAAGGCATATTCCGTCGGTTTAAAGGATTGAAGATACCCCTTATCCCCGTCCGCCGTCCATATATTACCGTTTTGATCCACCGCTATGGCTGGTAATCTTGAGAAATAGCCACTAACGTCCATATCAAATACATAAGCACCGAAATTAAATATTAACTTGCCTGCATTGGAATAAATATTGATGTATCCACTATTTTCACTGGTATACATAATACCTTGGTCGTCTACCCAGACATCTGTCATCTCTGAAGATACCCAGTCCTGTTCCTTAAATACATTTCCTCCGCCGGTGTTATGCTTTTTTAGACCGTCTATATTCGTACCCATGGTAGTGGAATAGACAATATTGTCATCATCTATAAAAACATTAGAAAAGGTAGTAGGAACACGAGCAACCAGATTGTCTAATTGCGCTCTGGTAAAGATTGCATTTTGTATTGCCTGAATTAGGGATAATCTCGTCTTATTCACCGTAAAGTATCCCAAAAAATCACCGGCGCTTGCCAACTGGATAATTCCGTTATAAACACCTTCTCCTACGATATACATGTTGCTGCTGTTGTCTATAGCAACACGGGTTGGTTCGAACGCTGTGTCTTCAAAGGAAGGAGCCGTAGGTTTGCTATAGGCTATGATAAAATTAAACTCTTTATCAAATTGAAATATCATCTTTGCACTCGGATCAGCAACATAGATATCGCCTTTCTTTGTCACAAAAATGCCCTTCGGATTTAAGAAGCCCTCATATTCCAGCGTCCCCATTACCGTGCCGGAATTAATGGAATATTTCACAATTCTTCTATTCCCTGAATCCGCTATGTAAAGCATGTTATCTTTGTCAATATAAAGATCATCCGGTTGCATAAGACCTAAGTACGTGATTGTCTTATCCGGCAAATAGGCATCCTGTGTACGTGTCCAATAGCCCATTTCATCAAATGTATAGGTATAACTTGTTGCTTGTGACGCTGATGCGGAAAGCGTCGGAATACTTGAAATAACAAAAGCGATCAGCAGAATTAAGGCTGCTTTTATTCGTTTTTTCATCTTTGTCTCCATTCTTGTAACATCCTGCAAATTATGGGCTGAAAGCACAAAATTTGACGAGTGAAAGATTTATCTTTCACTCTGCCTCCTATTTAATTCCGGAATGTGTCATGGTGTTCATAACCTTCGATTGCATTATAATAAATATAACTAAATTTGGTAGAAATAAAAGTACCGCTGCCGCCGCCGACATACCTGTCGCTGCAACCGTATTATTTGTTGAGAGCGAATTCAAGTAAAACGCTAACGTTCTCATCGTGTCATTAGTTATAAAATTATTCGAGGCTTCTGTTGCCTGCCATACAGCCTGGAAGGTAAGTACTACGGTAGTAGCCAAAGCCGGTCTCACCAGTGGAATAATAACCTTTTGGATAATTTTAAAATCCTTTGCTCCATCCATGACCGCCGCCTCAATCAATGCATCCGGGATCTGATCGACAAATTGCTTCACCAAAAATAATGCAACCGGCATTGCAATAAGTGGCAAAATATGTGCTAACCAATTATTGATTAATCCAGTATTAACGATAACGATATATCTCGGAACTGCAACAGCAGTAGCAACAAACATTAGTGCCATCTGATTAAAATTAAATAATGCACCTTTTAATCTGAATTTCTTCTTGGAAAACGCATAGGCAGCACTGACGGTAATAATCAAATTTATTATTATCGTTAAGATCGAAATAATAACGGAATTAAATAAATATCTTGTCATTGGTACACCCGTCGTACCGGAAAGTGCAAATAAATCTTGAAAATTTTTCATCGTAGGGTTTTTTACAAATATCGTTGGCGGAAATGCATACAATTCGCCAAGTGGTTTAAATGCCTGATTAATTAAAAAGACAACCGGTAATATCATAAAGATGCCCAATGGAATTAATATGACATAAAATTTTAATTGTGAAAGCGAAAATCGCTTTGGATTTATCCTTGATCCTTGTAAATTAGCCATTTATACCTCCATATTAATCTTTCTCGCCAAATAGGCCGTGTGCAAACTTCGAGAACAAGCTAACTACGAGCAGAAGCACTACAGATACTGCTGCCGCATATCCCATTTCATACCGAAGGAACCCATAATCATCGATGTGGTTGGTGATTAACTGTCCTGCCAATCCCGGGGTTGGATTTTGACCGGATAAAGCCGGTCCAATATAGCCCATGTTAAAGGCATTTACAATCGCCATAACTGCACCAAACAGCATCTGAGGCTTCATGGAAGGTATTGTAATATAGATAATCTCTTGGAATCGGTTTTTCATTCCATCTACATATGCCGCTTCATACAGCTCCTCGTTAATATTAAGAATACCGGATATCATCGCTAAAAATCCGATACCCATAGAGGACCACAAGGAAACGAATATCATAATATTCAATAAATAATCCGGTGATAGCAAATACATAATCGGTTGGTCAATGACACCTAGATTCATTAACCAATTATTTACGATACCTCTTTGATCCCCTGAAAAAATCGTCCTCCATATAATCGTAATAAATACATTACCTAACATGGATGGAGTAAATATTGCTAGTGTCAGTATGGTCCTTGGGATTCGCTGTATTTGTGTAAGCATCCATGCCAATAGAAAGGATAATACATATCCTCCCGGCCCTACGATTAATGCATATTTAAAGGTCTGCGGGATAACAAATTTGAGGAATACTTCATCCTGGGTTACTAAATTTACATAGTTGGCCAGACCCGCAAATTTAGGTGTATTAATAACATCAAAATAAGTAAAGGAAAGCCCGATTGCTACAATAACAGGTACTGCAATAAAGGTTAAGAACAATGCTCCATAAGGAAGCAGCAGAAGAAAGGTTCTCAAACCGTCTCTATGGAAACGTTGCTTTTTTTCTATGGTTAGTTTCTGTCGGTTTTTTTGCACATTCTCCATCGCTATTTTACCTCCTGCTTCGCTTTTTCAATTTGTTCTGTAATCCAGTCTACATCACGGATTACATACGGACGCAAAAGGTTACCCGCTTCATCATAGTAGCCTAACTCTTTCATCTTAATCCTGATCTCACGGTTAATATCGATAACCTTCTCATCGATTGCGACCTGAGCTGAGGTTCCATCATTAATCATTGCATTCCAGATATCGGATATGGAACGCTCTAATAAATATTGTCCCGGTGTTCTAGGCGTATCTCGCAGCCATTTTATTTGCTCTAATATAACTTGTTTATCTGCTTGATCAATGGGAGAATCAGCTACCGCATCGACATTGGAGGATAACCATACAAAGGCCTTTCCATAGGTAGACTGTAAGGTGTAGGTATAGTTCACTTGAGTTTCATAATCCGTCCACCACTTTAAGAAATCCCAGGCTTCCTTTGCTTTATCGGTATCCTTAAAGATTACGCCTCCGGTTCCATTCGCGATAAACCACCTGGAAATGGTTCCGTCCTCTTGTTTCGTTCCTGGATAGGGGGCTAATGCCCATTGGCCTTCTAACTCCTGCGCACCATTTTTGATTAAGATATAATCATTTAAAGTAACAATACCAATTGGCAGAGTACCGTAACGGAACGAGTTAAAGAAGGAAACTACTTCTTTGGGGAGTGAATATGCAATAAACAAATCTCCGAGTGCTTGAATTCCCTTTACTGCATTTGGTTGATCAATCGCTGTTCTGAGACCGTCCTCCGTATATAATTCACCGTTGTTTTGGAATATTAAAGCTGAGGTCTGATAATACCACTTATAACCAACACCAGCGGAGATATTATGAAAGAAATTCATGCCATATCGTTGCAAGGTAGGCAGCATATCCGTTACGTCCTGCCAGGTTGACGGTGGTGTGAGTCCAATGCTGTCAAATATATCTTTTCTATAAATAAGAGCGTGAAAATCATAAGTCTCCGGTATTGCATAAATTCCTTGGTTATAAATATAAGAGACAGAGGCTCCTGGTACAAATCGATCTTCTACCGTCCAAAAGTCATCAAATTGTGTCATATCGTATAATACACCACGACTTGCTAACTCAAAGGGTATATGGGAGCCTAATCCGAGTGCTATATCCGGTGTCCCACCCGCAGCTGCTGCCAAGGTTAATTTATTTTGATCGGGCATAACGGAGATCTTGACTTTAATTCCTGTCTTCGGAGTAAATTCTGTATCCGCCATTTTCTGGAGTAAATCAACATGTGTCATGGCTCTATTTACCCAAATATTAAGTACTTCAGGATCATTTTTGGTATCAAATTTGTCTGAAATAAAGGAATTCACTAAAGTTTTTACACTATTCCAACCCGACTCTAAGACATTCACTTTTGCTTTCGGTAATTTCTTATTTCCATATACATATATCATATCCAGTGCAAAATCCTGTGTTACCAGCTCTGAGGTAAAATCACTCATGGACTTAAGTACTGAATTATCTCTAGCTTTCGTAAGATTTATTTTATACAAAGCTATTTCGTCAGGGTACTCTGCCATTTGATTGATAAAGTCCATTGCTTTGTCGAGTTCGGACATCAATGCAGAATTTGTACCATTCGGAGTGTAATCCTGAAGTAGATATTTAATCTCATTTATCAAGGTCTCATATGCCGCTAAGTAATCCGGTATCTCCGGTATGTATCTGGTCATTTGCCAGGTTCGATTTTTATCCTTCTCGGTGCCTGTAACCTTTGTTAATTCTAAGTCTAATTGAGATACATGTTTAGAAATCAGTCTGGCATAATTCCAAGCCTGAACAACAGGCTCTTGCTCCGCACGTAAAGTAATGCTATGAGTTCCTTTGGTAAGGTAAAATTCATAAGGAATACCTTCCTTATCACTTAAAGTTTCGTTCGCCCATTTATTCTCAGTCGATTTGTAGCCATAATTAACTAATTCTTGAAAAGGAACTTCGCCATCAATTTTTATTGTATTAAAAACATCAAACTCTTCCTTTGCATTTTTATAATGAAATGCAACATGGTAGAGACCTTCCACCGGTGCTTCAAAGTCGTAGGTAATCTCAGAGCCGGCATCAGACCAGGTTAATGTGTTTATTTTTTTATATTCACTGTCGTGAGGTGATAAGGCAGGATTATTCTCAGAAGAATAGATCGCTTGTGATGTATTTTTTTCAACATAATTCACTGAATTGATAGAAATCAGTTCTGATACCAACGAACCGGAATGCTCACCACGGTACTCGGTATAAGTAGGTGTATCATATACGGGGACTTCAGCTTTCAAATTACCGACCCCTAATCCATTGCCGGATATGTTTTTAATTTTTACTTTGTTCTCACCGGCTTCAAAATAAAACAATAATGGTTCTGCTGTGGAATATGTATTATTATACAAATGCAGTGATGTCCACTCATCTTTTCTTACTTGATACGGTGCTGTTTCATCCCCATATCGGTCCGTCGGAAATTCCTTGGTTTCATCCGACCAGAATAAGGGTAACGCAATACTTTCCATTTCATCATAGCTTCTAGTATCATTTATTTTTACATCAATAATAAAGTCAGCCAAGGTATCTCCCATTGGTTTATAGTCTAAAACCAAATAATAAAGCCCTGGCTTAGTGGTAACTACGGTATATTCTGTTGATTCATTATAATCTAGTGTTACTGCTAACCCATCATAGTTTTCTATTTTCAATCCGGCATCGGGCTTAGCAAATATGTCTCCTTGTCCAAAGTCTTCTGCCTGGTCAGCTAAAAAGTCAGTGTAAGTTACCGCCTTTGTGCTCAGTGAATTATTCAACAAGTCATAGGCCGCTTCTACCTTGTTCTCATCTATAGCGGATACATAGTTTGCGTTTTTTCTAAAAATAAATACAGATGCTATAACAGCAACTGCAACAATGCCTAAAAGTACTATGGATACAATGGTTCTTCTTTTCATCATTGTAACTCGCTCCCTTATTTATAGGGAATGTTGCAAACCTTGTACGAATCGTATTGTGGGTTTCCAACATTCCCTTTCTGTAGCTATCTACCGGTTATGTATTACTTCTTTGCTTTGAAGTCTTCCTCTGTAAAGCCATAGAATTCTCCAAGACCATCTCTTAACTGCTGGTCAGCTAAGATATATCTTTCGTTAATTGCTGTATTCCAATCCGGAAGCTTTGCCTTAACCTGATCTAACCAGTTTGCGTCCGCTCTAAAAGCACCTGTAATTTCTTGTTTATAGATATATTTCCATTCAAAATCAGCTTCTTTTCTAGTTCCATCTTCCATGATAAAGTAAGGATATGCTTTGTCGGAAACATCCCAGAACTGGCCTTTTTCCCATAGCTCAAGAACCTTCTGGAAACCAGGCATTTTTGCTTTATCAGCAAAACGTTGATGTGTAATAGAAGAATACCAAATCTTCATCTGATCATCAAAGGCATCGCCGGTTACAAGCGGGAAGGAGTCATTTAAACATGTTTTCTCAACACCTTGATCTGTAAACTTCTGATCTGCTCTAGCCTGCATACTTTCTGTGCTGCCTGACCAGAAAGCGCCAAAGGTATAAGCTACCTTTAAAGCTTGTTGCTCCTCTTCAGACCATTCTGCATTTCCATCATCCATAGCATAGTTGTGGATAGCCATAGGATCAAGAACGATACCGATTGTATTCTCTTGATAATCCGTGCTTGGTCTCGGATAGATATCCCAATCGTTCGACTTCACTGTTCCCCAATGTCCTTCCGTCGGATTTGCAGCATCACCCATCATCCAAGGATCTCCATCATTAGTTAAACACTTGTTATTAATAAAGAAATTATAACTCCACCATCCATTTGCTTCCATAATTTCGGTAGGTACTGCACCAATATCGTTTTGTGCCCAAATAGAGGATTTTGACCATTTTGGTATATAATCAAGCAGGCTGGTTACTGCTTCTGAATTCAAATTAACATGATCACCTTCGCCACTATAATTCTTTAAGGAGTAGTTAATATCCTTTGTGCCTACATTAATAAAGCTCATCGGAATATCCATAGCACCCCAGAAGTTTTTATTATCTCCGGAGGTAGCGAAAGCGGTATACTCATCAATATTCCAATCAACCGGAGGAATATCAATATTATTTGTTTCTGCTAATTCCTTGTTTACATATACACCCCAAGGCTGAATGAATTGAGGAAGACCAGCTTGGAAGCCATAATAATTCATCATGCTCATAATAGAAGTGTTAAAGGATTTATATACCGGGTCATCTGCAAATACGGATAAGTCTGCAACTAATCCTCTTGCAACATCACCAGGTAAGTCTGTCGATGCATAAACGTCAGGATACTTGCCATGCTCTGCTTTGAAGTTCTCAAGCTCCTGTGCCCATGGAGTTTCATTTCCATTAGGATCGCCTACTTTTGCATAAACATTAATCTTAATATTCGGGTAGGTCTCATTAAATTTCTTTGCCATAGCGAATACGGCTGCTTCATTCTGTCCTGTAAAATCTGCTGCTGTCAGGTTTTGATGACCGATGTCTTCCATATAAACACCGGACCCAGACCAAACCATAACATCAATTTCCCCCGATATGTCCGAGTTCAATGCTTCATACTTCTTACCACAACCCGTTAATAGTCCAGCGGTCATACTAATAAGAAGTAAAGCAACAAGTAATAACTTTGTTTTTTTCATATTTAACCTCCTAATTCATATAGTAGTTTTTCCTACAAGCACATTATATAACGAACAAATAATAAAAACAAGAATAAAAACATTTTTATTCTTGTTTTTATTATTTTTATTATACATTATATACATTTTATACCCTGTTTACTTCAATATTTTATAAATTTTGTTTGTTTCATTACTCCATTTTAACCTCAAGGTGCTATTATATGCATATAATCTATTAAATTGTGTACTAAAGTGAATAGAAACGTTTTTATTCCATAGCATAATAACAATTATGTACAACTAATCTACTTGTTTTATTATTATTTCCGTTGTTTTATCTATATTGTCTCTAATTAGATTACACTTATAGCTTTAAAATTGACTTTTTTACCTCAAGTTAATTTAATTTTTGAAAAGTAAATATTGAAACGCAGTTTTATTACCTTTTACTTAAAATATCTCATCATTTATTAATGTAATCATGCATCTAACGTAGAATCGTTTTTATTTCATGACAATAAGCATGAAGTAAATACTATGTATGCATTTTATGCAAAAAACGTTATACATAAAAAAGATGTACAAGTGAAAGGGTAAAAACATAAAAAAAAGATGTACGAGCGAAAAGGTCAATTCATAAAAAAAGATGTACGAGCGAAAAGGTCAACACATAAAAAAGATGTACGAGCGAAAAGGTCAATATATAAAAAGGACTAAATTTATAACCCCCTATGTAAGTGAGTGTATAAATTTAGTCCTCTTTTCTAATACAATGATTTATCGTTTCTACTTTGTATGTATTCCTATATACAATAACCTATTCCGCTATCAGCTTGTCTTTTTTATAAATATGTTCTACTAACCAATTATTTAAAAAATCGAGTAATTCCAGTAAGGAAGCCTTTTGATTTTCATCAATATTATCAGTATCAAAACTGGTTAATTTATCAATAAAATCATTGTGTGCCACCTTCTGTGACAGAATTCTTTTATATCCCTTACTTTCCATATACTCTTCCTCATGCTGAAAATGATATTTCGTATAATCCTTCAAATTTTCTATTACCCGAACAATATAATCATATTTATCCGGTATAAATTGATTCATTAATAATTCATAAGCTTCATTTGCAATAGCAAATAGTTTTGTATGCTCCTGATCAATAAATTCAATACCTGTGTAATAATCCGGTTTCATCTCATACATAATCATCGCTCCATCTCTTAAGTATAGTTCCAATAGTCATCCATAGTTACAAAATAATGGGTTATCATTCCTATATTATACTTTCAAGACAGCAAAATTACAATGCTGATCTTTATCTATTATTAGAAAAGGAGGTAGAACTATCCAAATTTTCGATAACACTTCTGTGGTAATTTATATTTCTAAATACCTAAATTTCCTACGATATTTTTAATGTATTATATATTATTTTGTCGCATATTAAGGATTTATGCATAGTATATAGTAGGCTTCTGATAAATACTTATTTCAGATCCAATCAGAAAAAATATAAAGGAGGAATTAATAATGACAATAGAAGAATTACGTAGATTTATAGGTGAAACTGTTACCATCTTTACCACCAGCGGTGGTGCTTCCGGATGTGGCTTTACCGGAGTACTTTTAAGAGTAAACCCTTGCTTCGTTACGTTAGTTATTCGGCTGGGTACCGCACCAACAAATCCACTCAGCGAAGAAATCTGTGGTGATAGAAGAGATTATAGAGATAGAGATGATCGGCACTGCCAAAACGTTGGTTCCGTATGTGATATTCCAGTAGATAAAATAGCTGCCTTCTGCCATAACGCAGTTTAACAATAAAAATTCATATTGCATGACAAGATATCTCATCTGTCAGGAATGCAGATGAGCACCAAATATTATAAATTAGGAGGATTTCAAATGTCGAGAGGTAGTGAAAGCATATTTAATGAGTCAAGTAGCTCAAGAAATTCAGGTTTAGTCAGACACATCAGAGAATTTATCGGTGAAACAGTAACTATATTTACCACTAGTGGTGGAGCATCCGGTTGCGGGTTTACCGGCGTAATCTTATCTGTTAATCCATGTTTTGTACGACTAGTAACCGAGCAAGGGATAGCACCTACTAATCCACTTTCAGAGGTTATCTGTGGTGACTTTGATGACGATCGCAGTGACAGAGGATGTAGTGATCGCAGTGACAGAGGATGTAGCGATGGTTGTAGGGATCGAGATAGAGACCGTGATAGAGACCGCGATAGAGACCGCGATAGAGATAGAAGACCAAGGCGTCTGGTAGGCTCTGTATGTGATATACCCGTTGATAGAATTGCCGCTTTCTGCCATAATGCAGTATAGTTGCTTTTCATATCCAATGATAACAAGCTAAACATAGTATAAATAAAGGGTATTGCATTTCATTGTCTCTCATAATAATGGGAGTTATATATGAATATGCAATACCCTTTATTTATTTCCACCAACACTATTCTTATTATTAAACATTAGTTAAATCTTGATTTAACTATACTCAAACCTTGTATACAAAGCACTTAACGGTACTAGTAAGCTGCCAAAACACACTTAGAGGTACTTGTAAGCTGTAGTACACGTATCCGCGAATGAAATTATAAAATTTATTTAGTCAATCGTCCTTTTCACCCTCAACCGTATGTAATATTGCCGTCCGTTCATGTATATCGTCTCGAAGCACCTGAATTTGCGTCCACGGACCAAATGTTTTTTTATTTATATGATGAAGTTGTTTCCTCAAATGTTCTTCATTGATATTACTTTTATAATTAACGGTAACAACCAGCTTCGTCAATTTCTTAAGGTTGTTCATATCACAGAGCACCTGTACCTCCTCGGAAATTTTCTTAATCAAATAGGTATCCTTCATTTTATAGTCCCCCTTATTCTGTTAAAATCCCTACGATTGGAAGCTGATTTAATACCGCTGTCCTTCCTAGATGGCAGACCCCGAATTGATCACTTACATCATTTCCTGCACTTAATCCAAAATGCATTCCACCAGCCCACCTATTTATATTACTTACATCATAAACTGTACCATTAATAGCAACATAGGCTGGCCTACCCTCTTTACCATCGTAAAATGCCAGTTCCTCAAGTGTGAAGCTCCTCATATTCTCATTTTCATCCGGCTCCATCTGTGGCTCTATCTGCGTTCCACTCTGCTGCTCCTCCTGCGTTCCACTCTGCTGCTCCTCCTGCGTTCCACTCTGCTGCTCTGGTTGTTCGGTTCGTTGCTGCGTTGTATAGAGTTGAGTATCCCACAATGTCCCTTGATACTCAGTAAAAAAGTTATATAAATTATTAATTGTTTCATCGATTTGTAATTGAAAATAATTTTTTTGATAAGTTGAAGTTGCGAAAACCTGCATCTGGCTAAAGTGGCAAATTTCCTTAATATAATCGTAAATAATTCTCTTTAATTCAATTTCATCCATCAGTGACACCTTCCTTACCTCAATTTTATTATTTATACAAATTAACAAATTCCTCATATCAATGATTTGCTTTCTTATCTCCTGTACAAGCTCTGAGAACTTATCCTCTAAACACTGGCTAAGTCCATAGAAAAAACTCACTTCATCTATTTCAACTGCAAGGATAATACCTTCTACTTTTGGATAATAAAACTCTATGAGCTCCAAGAGGCTATTGCTATGTTGCGTATAACTTTCCTTAGCTTTATGATAGTCATGAAAGGACAGGCGTATCATATCACCGGGCTTTCTCCCCATGAAAGCTGAATCCAGGAGAATTAAATAGTCCTCCTCTTTTACTTTAGATATGCAATCCCCAAAATCTGTTTCTCCATAGAATACTTCTACTCCCATCGCAAATAGCTCTTTTTCGAGCTCACTAGCTAGGTAGATAGCGATCCCCTCATCCTTCATAAGAACATTTCCCAATGCAATCACTTTGACACTCATACTGACACCTCAATTATTTTCGGCTTCTGCTTGAATCTTTTGGAAGCCACGGATTCTGGTCAACGGATCAATTGTAATTATTTCAAACATAACCCTCAAATTGGACAAAGCAATCATATACAGTAATTTATATCAAATAAGGATGGATAATATACCAATTACTTTTTATCGATCGTCAATAAGCAGTTGAAGAGTAAATTAATGCATAAAAATATCGGGGGATCATCTTAATCCCCCGATACTCTTACCCATTATGCCGTAATTATGGATGCTAAGTAAAAATCTTTCTCCTTTACTTCTTCAGTAATAATAATTTCGACCGTATGTTTTCCAGAAGGCCCAGCAACCATGATATCCTGCAAATAAAGACAATCTCCCCAGGTTTCCTCGAAATTCGCATCCAAATAGATTTCATTATTCACATCATCATCGACTACAATTTTAGCTATCGGTGCCGGGTGGATAGCATATTTGCGATATTGGACCGATATCATCGATCCCTCCACTTCAAAACGGATACTGCTTCCCTCTTTATAAGCAGACCAACCATTTCGAAATACATCCCAGGAACCCTGTTTTACTGTCTCATCAATCGTAAATCCATCAAGAAGCGGACTTGTATTTTTACTACTCCTACGAATGGATCCATAATAACGATTTGCTGTGACTGCAACCGGAAAATCTGTAGCGTTGCTTTCTATATTGTTCACTATAACAGCATCATAAATATGCTCTAAGAGATTCGTAATAACACCGGCAACTAATTTGTGACCTAAATCATTAGGATGTAAGTTATCCGGTGTGATTTCATTGTTCCTAATTACGCCCTTTTCAATCTCTGTATAAATACTTTCTTTTATACTAACGATTGGCAAGTCATAATATTTACCGATCTGATTATGAACTCTTTGCGCATTATGGCCATCATCATAAAAGACATTATTCAACATGAGCAATGCCGGCTCTGTCTTATGTAACAAAATCTTACGGATTAATCCTTCAAAAGTCTCTTTAAAAAGGTCATTGTCACTATCATTCACACTGAATTCTGCAAAAACTATATCTGGTTCGCAGTCAAGTAAATCTTCTTCTACTCTGGCAACCCCAAACTTCGATGATGTTGCACCAACACCAGCATTAACATACGCTACCTCACTCATCGGAAATTTATTCCTCCACCAAGAATACACCTGATAGGCATAACAAGATTGAGGTGTGGTAGCCAAAGACCCGGCGGTTATAGAACCACCGAGGAAGCCAACTTTAATGGCCTCACCGGTGAATGCTTTCATCATCGCTCGTTTCATACGTGTTAAATTACCGATATTGATAATACCTCTGTCATATACTTCTTTCATTTCCATCGTATCAAACATTATATTCATATTCTATTCCTACATTATTCCATTGTTTTTGTCGTCAGTGGTTGCGGCATCATTGGCTTTAACGTATTCTACAATTTCGTCTACGGTGGTAAAGGCCAAACCAACATAACTATCCGCTGCCCCATAATAAATTGCAATTCTTCCTGTCTCTGCATCAGTAAGTGCTGCACAAGGGAATACAACGTTCGATACAAAGCCTCTTTCCTCATACCAGGCTTCCGGTGTAAGGATGAAGGTATTCGATCTGTATTTCACAATTGCAGGATTATCGATGTCTAAGATACAAGCACCCATGCTGTATACAAAGCCATTACAGGTTCCTGAAACACCATGATAGAATAATAGCCAGCCTTCACTTGTCTCAATTGGAGCTGCTCCTCCACCGATTTTAAGTGATTGCCACCACTGATGACCACGAGCCATAACATGTCTATGTTTGCCCCAGAAGGTTAAATCCGGACTCTCACTTAAGAACACATCACCAAAGGGTGTATGTCCACTATCGCTAGGTCTGGATAATAACATAAAGTTGTTATTAATCTTTCTAGGGAAGAATACACCGTTTCTATTGAAGGGTAAGAAGGGATTATCTAATCTTACAAAGGTCTTGAAATCAGTTGTCTTAGCCAAACCCAATGCTGCTCCGTAGAAATCTGTACACCAGATAATATAGTAGGTGTCTTCTACTTTTATTAAACGGGGATCATATGCATAACGAGGCATATAGGGCTCGCCTTGTTCGTTTACAAATTGGATTTTCTTCGTTTCGTAGGTCCAATGGATTGCATCCTTACTGTAGCCCATATAAAGATGTGGAACTCCGTCTGTTTGTTCTGCACGGAATACTCCGATGAATTCGCCATTGTAAGGAACAACTGCGCTATTGAAAATTCTAGCAACACCCGGGAATGGGTTTCGATCGATGATAGGATTCTCAGAATATCTCCAAACCGGACCTACGTACTCTGCCGGCTTCTCCTGCCAAGGAATGTTTGGTAAATTATTTGTAAGCATTTTGACTCTACTCATTGTTATTCTCCTTTATGAATGATCTGTCTTTTTCGTATTCCCTTTTTCGTAATCCCTTTTTCACACTATTTGCACTTCGCTTTTAATGGTGCATAATGGTGCATTAATTATTGCATTTAAGTATCATATGCGTGCATTGTAACATAGAATTTTTATAATTTCAATATGCATCTTTGCAAAACATAATAATTTAGAATAAATATTTCATGTCATTTCTATGTAGTGTTCTGAGAAAAGAGAAATATTTTAAGATGCAACTATATTACATGAAATTACTTTTAACTTGCACAAAAAAAGAAAGCAGACCTTTTAAGCTGCTTTCTTATAGGTTATATGTGACTTAGTCTTAAGTTGATTTCAAATTATTAACTTCGATTAGAGGATTGACGGAAGATAACTTCCACACCAATAAAGATAACTTCCTTCGGGAAGGTGGGGTTTTGAATTCTCCACATTAATTGTTGTACCAATCTTCTTCCAAGTCTTTGGTTACCGACTCGTACTGTAGTCAAAAACGGTTCAACCTGTGCCATACCCTCAACATTATCAAATCCCGTTACCGCTACATCTTTCGGTACCGATAATCCCTTACCTCTGAGACAGCGGATAACATCCAAAGCAATGTCGTCATTGGCACACACAATCGCTTCCGGCATGCTGATAAAACCGCTTAACGCTCTATCCACTTCGTCCGTCTTATAAAACTTATGTGTTGGATGATAATTTGCTACAATTGAGTCGTCCGCATCAATTCCTGCGGAATTTAATGCGCTTAAATATCCAAGGTAACGGTCGTTAATCGTCTTGCAATAAGTAATATCACCGATAAAGCCTATTTTCTTCAACCCTTGAGCTATTAAATCAAGTGTAATTTTCTTAATACTGTTATAGCCTTCGCAAACTACGATATCGCCGTGTTGTGCCATGCTTTCGAGGTCACTTGGAGCATCCAGAAAAACAACGGGAATATTTTGATTTACAATCTGTTCTATATAATTAATAGAAAATACACTCAGTATAATGATACCGCTTACTTCTGCCTGTAGATCCAAAGGAAGGACCAAATTCTTCTCATCCTGCTCACTGATAAAATTAAACTGTAATTTACAGCCGTATTTATTTAACTCATCCGAGATACCCATAATAATGCTGTTCCAAAATACTGAAATTTCTCTTCTTGTTAATACTACTATCGTTTTTGTATCATCTATTTTATTTCTTAATTTAAATTCATTCAAAACAACCGGAGACAACTTGGAATATCCCATTTCGTAAGCTTTTTCAATTACGACATATCTGGTTTCATATGAAACTGTATCACTATTGTTTAAAGCCTTTGCGACCGTATTCCTGGACAATTTTAGCTCTTTTGCAACATCCTGTATTGTTACCTTTTTCATAAATGCTCTCTCCTCCTATTTTTATATGCAATCATTGATTATCGCAGTAGGTTACTTTAACCACGTTTATCCTATGTAACATCTAAGTTACATTGTCAACTAATATTTGACTACTTTGTGTTTTCTAGGATCATTACTTATGCGAAGTTTACTACATTGGTATAATTTTTTCAAGCATTTTTTAAGCATTTGTAGTTGTTTTGACAACTGATGCACTATAAAATTCTATGTGGAGGATGTGTCAAAAGACATAAGTTAAGTAAGCTTCCTTTATTTGATACAATTTTATATATTCTATAGAATTCCGAAGCAAAAATATCAAATATACTTTATTCAAAATAGGAAAATATGGTAGAGCTTTTTATGTAACTGATGTATAATGTTAATATAATATCACAATTAATTTTCAGATTACTAACAAATGATATAGTTCAACCAAACGAAGGGGGAGGGTATTTTTTTGCAGATAATTGGGTTATTGATTATTGGAGCATTTGCATTATTTGTTATTGTAGCAGGTGCTACAAAAATGGCTGTAAAAGAGGCTTTACATGAGTTTAAGGAAGAAATAATGGAAGAGTTTAATTTAAAAAGATTTATTGTTGATAATGAAAATAATGAGGGTAATATCAATGAGGGTATTAATGAAGAAAGTAATAAGGAAGAAGACAATAATGATTTAATGTAAGAATAATAGTAGGTAATAATATAAGCAATAACAAAGTATAATAAAAGCAATAATGATAAAAGGTAAAAATATTAGACACTAAATATTATATATTTTGTAAATAATCAAATATTCGTTTATTGAGCTTGGTTCAATGAGCTATTTCAATTTTATACACTATACATAATGGAGGTCACAGATGCATAATAATTTTAAAATCATTAGAGGAATTATTATTATCGTAATTTTATTGCTTTTAGTTATTGTTGGATATGAAAATATAAAGCCCTCTGCGTTAGAAAATGATATCCATGTCAAGGCTTCTATACGACTTAATGATACAGATAATTGCGATCATAAGGAATACGTGCTTGATACTAGTATGATGAAAGATAAAAATTGCCACATCATTCTATATCCCTATATCGAAGGACTTGGGATGATGACCTATAGTGAGATTGAAGAAGAGGATTATTTTTTACTTAATAGTGTAGGGAGTGATGGCTTTATTGAACCGATTGCTGTAAATGCGTTAAGAAATTCCTTTGAAGTAAGTAAAAATATTTCATTGACCGGATTTTGGGTTCCGGACGAGGTGGGGCAATATAAAGTTAGAACCTATTTTGATAAATTGGATGCCTTTGAAGAGTTAAATAATCCCGTCTTAGTTTGTGTATTCTATGAAGAGAAATTTGGGAAGCAGTTAAAATGGACTAAGATAATACCAATTACAATCGAATGATTCTATGTACATAAAAAGAGTGGGGCTGTTTGAAATATACCTTAAAATGTTTGCATTTTGCATAACATTAGAGGTTCATTTCAAATAGCCCTTTGATTATTAGATAATTTTAAAATTTGCAAGTCATAATTATTGAAAGGATTTACATATTCTTGAGGATTTACATATACTTGAGAATTACATACTCTTGAGAATTACATATTCTTGACGATTACATATTCTTAAGGATTACATATTCTTGAGAATTACATATTCTTATGGATTACATATTCTTAAGGATTACATATTCTTGAGGATTACATATTCTTATGGATTACATATTCTTAAGGATTACATATTCTTGAGAATTACATATTCTTGAGAATTACATATTCTTGAGGATTACATATTCTTAAGAATTTCTAAGTTTTTGCGTATTAGGTCACATCTTTGTTGTACACATCGGACGGAGCGAAGCGGGTCTGTGGGGGTGTTAAAGGTGTAGTCGATGAGACGCTCAATTGTCGTTGCTGCTACATGGAGTCTCGTGTCAGAGGAGGCGTAGTAAATATATACTTCTCCACTTTCCTTAACGATTGCTCCATTGGTGAAGACTACGTTGGATACATCGCCTACTCGTTCGATTCCCATTGGTGCAATGTAGAAACCGGAGGGTTCTGCAATTACCTTGGTAGGATCGTTAAGATCCGTGGCAAATACGTAGATTACATATCGTAGTCCTGCTGCCGTGTTACGTACTCCATGGGCTACATGTATCCAGCCTTTTTCTGTTTTAATTGGAACAGCACCGGCACCATTCTTGGATTCTGTAATGGTATGGTATTTTCTTTTACTTGTAATGATCTCTTCGCCAACGACTGTATTTGTAATATCATCACAGAAGCCTACTCCAATACCACCACCGGAACCTGTTTCGATAAAACTGTCCATTGGTCTGGTATAAAACATATATTTACCGTTTACGAATTCGGGATGAAGCACAACATTTCTCTGTTGAGGTGAATTGAGTGTTGTTAAATTCTTTAATCTTTCCCAAGTTTTGAGATCCTTGGTTCTTACAATTCCTGCTTCTGCTACTGCTGCGGCAAGATCGTTGGAGGAGGTATCCTTGCTCTCAGAGCAGAATACACCATAGATATATCCATCTTCATGCTTTGTAAGACGCATGTCATATACATTGGTTTCTTCCTTGCACGTATCCGGAAGTTCCACCGGATAATCCCAGAACTCAAACCCCTCTACCGGGCTATCACTTTCTGCTACACCAAAGAACGATTTTCTGTCATTTCCTTCAATTCTGGCTACCAGATAATATTTGCCGTTTAACTCGATTGCTCCGGAATTGAATACCGCATTAACACCGAGTCGTTCCATGAAATGAGGGTTTGTCTTCTCATTTAAGTCATACTTCCAGAATAACGGGATATGCTCATTGGTTAGTACCGGATCAACATAACGGTCATACATACCGGTATAAACGGAACTTTTCTCATTCTTTTTATTCACTAATTTCTGATATTTATCAAACTCAACATAATAATTGGGATGCATAGTGGTATCTCCTCTTCCTAAAACGATATGTTTCTATTAATTACTTCGAAGCACATTCTTCCATTATGATAAGGGCATTTCCAAGGTCCAACGATTTCTTTCGTTTTAATCGGAGTGCCATCCTTGTAAAGTTCATTAAACCATTCAGAGCCTTTTCTATGGTCAATCATATATGTCTTGGTGAAATCCCATATCTTTCCTGCAGAGGTTAGATAATCTGTTCTCGACTCATCTTTCTGGTATCCGTTCAAGAAACCAAGGATTGCTTCTGCTTGAACCCACCACACCTTCTTTGTATCTACATTGCCATCCTCGCACTCATTGTAAAGTGAGGTCTCATCCATTGCAACCGAATGAATATGGTCTACTAGAGCCTTCGTAATCGGTGCGATTTTACCTATGTACTTTTGATCTCCCAGAATTTCAACACCTCGGTCAACTAACCAGGAGGCTTCAATATCATGACCAAAGGAATTAAGATTAATCAGTGAATTCATATCCTCATCAAAGAATACTTCCAGTCTTCTTTCCTTCGGGTTGTACACCTTCTCTGCAAAGGTGTCTAACATCCATGCCATACTTTCTGCGATTTTACTGTTCTTATCTACTCTATATAATTCTGTATAGGCTTCAAACACATGAAGCAAGGTATTCATTGTTCTGCTGGCCATTACACCATTTTCCGATAATTTTTCATTAGAGGAGGGCTTAAAATATCGATCAAAGGCTTCCAGATATCCTCCCGCATCCTTATTGCAAGTTTCAACCTTTTCTACAAGATCATATGCCAGCTTTAAAGCTTCTTTATCCTGGGATGCGCCATAATACGAAGCTAATGCATAGATAGCAAAGGCTTGATTATATGTATGTTTTGTATCATCCTTCGGCTTTCCGTCAAAGGTTACGGACCAATATACTCCACCGTTTTCTTTATCAGAAAATGCATTTTTTAAAAATTCATAGGAATGCTTTGCATGTGCCAAACAATCCTCGTCTTGTAGCGTTACAAACGCATTTGAGAAAAACCAAAGAATTCTGCTATTGAGAATACAACCCTTATCTGCTTGCTGATACAGCTTTAAGTCATAATCCATCTCCCCATAATATCCACCATAACTATCATCCTTTAAGTTCTTCCAAAAAGGAATAATATCGTTTATTAAATGCTGCTTAATTTCTTCTACCCTCATCCATACCTCCATACCTGTTGACACAGGTCTTACTAATTTGTCCTAAATATGTGAAACGATCAACTCCATATCACCCTTCAAATGATAGGTTCCATATCCGGAGGGAATAATAAAATGGTCTCCCTTAATCACATTATACCCATCAATTACACCACTTCCGTTAATAACGCTTATATTTAAGAATTTATTCGACTGTTCAAAATCCTGTTCACCGTGCATGCTAATTCTTTGAACTGAATAAAAGTTGCAGCTGATCAATTCTTCTATATCACATTCCTCGCTTCTGATAAGCTTTCCCCTTACCTCTTTGTCGATATGAGGACATCCAATAACGTCAATACTCTTATCAATATGAAGCTCTCTGGGTTTACCATTCTCAAGTCTTCCGTAATCATAAAGACGATAGGTTATATCACTGTTTTGTTGTGTCTCAAGTATCATAGTACCCTTTTTTATTGCATGCACCGTACCTGGCTCAATCTGGAAGAAATCGCCCTTCTTAATTGGGCATACTCGAATTAATTCCTGCCAACGATTACCTTCAATCATTTCCTTAAGTTCTTCTTTATCCTTCGCGTTATGTCCAATTACGATTTCACCATCTTCGTCGCAGTCCAAGATGTACCAACATTCTGTCTTGCCTAGGGCTCCATTTTCGTTTGCCTTTGCATATGCATCATCCGGGTGTACTTGAATGCTCAGATCTGTCTTTGCATCGATGATCTTAACTAACAAAGGAAAAACCTCACCTGCTGCATTACCGAATAGTTCTTTATGGTTATCCCAAAGCCAGCTTAACGCTTTTCCCTCAAATTCACCGTTCTTTATTGTACAGTCTCCATTCTTGTGTGCACTGACTGCCCAACATTCCCCTGTATTGTCACTCGGTAGATTGTATCCGTATTCTGTTGCTAATTTATTACCGCCCCATATCATTGTTTTAAAGACTGGGTTTAAAAATAATATATCTTTCATGTCTTCGTATCCTCTCTATTATTAAAAAGTATTGTTCCTATATTTTAGTGTCTTGCTCCTGTTCAAAAGCCAAAGAATATTATTATCAACAGTAAGAGCCCCCTCGCTCCTGTCCAAAATTCAAAGTATTGTTTTCTACCTTAGGAAACTTGCTCTTGCTCAAAAATCATTAATATTATTGTCTATATTAGCAGCCATGCCTGTCTTGTAAACAAAAAATATTATTACCTACATTACGAGCCATGCTCCTGTCTATAGAACGATAACTACTTACGTCTATTATTTAAGTTATCGTTAACTTAATATTATTCTAGAATAAGTTCCTAGAATTGTCAATCATTAATTACCTCTTTGGATAGCCAGAATAAAGTATCCGATTATTATAAATTCCGAGGTTTTGTAACGGAATCACGATAAATAATGCGGCCGCTGATTACTTTTCTACTATAATCGCTTGGAGAAAGTTTCACTCTTCTTATGATAGAATTTACTGCAGCTTCTGACATAGCTTCCACATTAACCTCCACGGTAGTTAACATTGGATTACTTACGGTTGCGTAGAGATAATTATCATAGCCTACCACAGATACATCCTCTGGCACACGGTATCCCGATTTCTTTAACAAGGAAATAAAACTAAATGCCACTTCATCACAGTTGCATACAAAAGCCGTTGGCATATGCTCCGGTAACTTTAGTTCATAGAACTTTCCTCTGTCATCTCGGTCACTGATAACCCAATCCTCATTTATGGTCAACCTATTATGGAGTAAGGACTTATAATACCCAACGTACCGATCCATAATACTTGTTGTTGCATCTCGATTACCCACAAATCCAATGTTCCTATGCCCAACTGAAATTAAATAATTTGTTAATTCATACGTACCGTAAAAATTATCGCTGATAATTGTATCCACAGGAAAGTGATCATCACTAAAATCAAGGAAAATATAGGGAAGCTTTGATGCGGCGATTTTCTCGATATATGGTCTACTCATCTGTCCTAGTATAATAATTCCGTCTACCTTATTATTGTGTAAGACATGTGGCAAATTACATTCCTTCTCGGCCTCATCCGGTATTACTTCTAAGATTCCAAAAAAATCAAATTCCAATAAACCCTTAATAATGCTCTGATACATCTTTGAGTAAAAAGCACTTTCATGCATGAACTGCTCGGCTATTAAAATACCGATATTGTAGTTCATTCCTTCTTTCATGCTTTTCCCCATGAAATTATAGCGGTAACCCATTTCTGCTGCTTTTTGCTTTATAGATTCTCTAACGCTTTCACTGACACCCTCTCTGTCTGTGAGCGCTTTTGAGACGGTAACTGTACTAACACCCAATTGCTTCGCTACATCCTTCATTGTAATACTTTTTCCCATTAGTTTGCCCTTCCACTCGTAACAAATATATAGTTCATTTCTTACTACTTTAATTCTATCAAAAAAAATGGAATTGTCAAAATAACATTGACAATTCCATCTAAATTTAAAGAAATTCGTTAACTTTCGTAATTATACGTACAGAAAAATTGATTGGAACGTTACTATTATTGCAAATTCCTTACTTCCCTCTTTCGTACTGCTTAGGCCAGTCAATATTTTCTCTTAGCTCCTTCGCAGCTTGAAGCGGCCAGTATGGATTTCTAAGAAGTTCTCTCCCTAAGAAGATAAAATCTGCTCTATCATTTTGAAGAATTTCCTCTGCCATCAAAGGTGAGGTGATAAGTCCTCCCGCAATTACCGGAATTCCGGTAACTTTTCTTATTGTTTCAGCAAACTTCACCTGGTATCCCGGATAAACCTTCATTGCAGTATCAATTACACCACCGGAGCTTACATTAAATAAGTCGATGTCGTCTTTGACCGATAGAAGCATATTTGCCACTATACTGTCATGATTACCTTCTGGTGCATAGTCCTCTGCTGAAACTCTTACAAGAATTGGTTTATCCTTGGGCCACACGGATTTGACCTCTGATAATATCTCCTTCAAGAACCGCACGCGGTTCTCTTCACTTCCACCATACTCATCCGTTCTCTTATTGGTCATGGGTGATAAGAATTCACTAATCAGATATCCATGGGCTGCATGGAGTTCTATGGTATCAAAGCCTGCCTGATCCGCTCTTCTTGCTGCCTCACGGAATGCCACTTCTACCGTTTTAATATCTTCCTTTGTCATTTCGATCGGTGTTCTATACTTATCATTAAAGGCAATCGAACTAGGTGCTATACTTGGTTCTGCTAGCACTTCCGATTTTCTTCCGGCATGCGCTAATTGAACTCCTACTTTTGCTCCATGCTTTTTGCAGGACTGGACGATTTGCTTCAAGCCATCAATGTGTTCCTCCGACCATATACCAAGATCTCTATCTGAAATTCGTCCTCTATTTTCTACTCCAGTTGCCTCCAGTAGTATAAGACCAACTCCGCCCACTGCACGAGTCGTATAATGTGTAAAATGCCAATCCTGTGCAATTCCATCAAGATTAGAGCTATACATACACATTGGTGCCATCACTATTCGGTTCTTCAATTCCATGTTCTTTAGTTGATAGCTTGAAAATAATTTTGACATAATCATACCTCCTTCTTCTATTAAATTTATTACCCTGGTGATTTGTATTTCCTATTCTATATATCGTATCTATCGGCATTAAAATTTACTAATCTGATCAATACAAAGCACATAAATTTGATTACCAATTCCTTCGTAGGAACAGGAAATTGTCTTGCATAGACCTCCCGTAGCTGTTGAAATATATTCCTGTGAGGTATAGCATTCCTTCCTATTCTTGATTGCCTCGCGGAAGTATTTCTTTTCTCCGTGGTAATCTCCAGGCATTGCCGGTTTGAAGTTATCATCTTGTTCCACCATAATATCCGGATTCATTATGGTATGACTTAATTGAACGCCCTTACTATCGATGACATAGAGGCACTCAAAATCCTTTTGCTTTTGAATCACTTCTTCCAAGATACCATCAATTTCATTCCGCTCATAGGCTTTGTGAAGTCGAATGAAAAGATGTTGCAATAGCTCTTCCTCCACAGCTTTTATTCCATTGCTCTCCGAAACCGAATTACTACTTTGATTCATCAAGCGAAATTTTGTCATCACTTTCTTCAATTGTGCCGATAATTCAACTAGTTTGGTCGCTCCTGCATTATTTTCTTGTGCATAGGCTGCATTATTTTGCACAACCTCTGATATATCCGTTATGATTGTCGAAGTGCTCTTTAGGCTTTGTGCTTGAATTTCAGAAATCTCAGCAATATCGGTGCATAGCTTTGTAACACCTTCGATCGAGGTTTGGATACTCACGAAGCTCTCTCCTGTCTTCTCCGCAACTTGAGCACTTGATTCTGCAGTAAGAATGCTGTTGTTAATTAACTCCGAGGTCTTCTTAACCGCTTCCGCGCTTTTTTCAGCCAGCAGTCCTACCTCTTGTGCAACCACAGAAAATCCCAAGCCGGCATCTCCTGCTCGCGCAGCTTCAATTGCAGCGTTTAGCGCCAGTAGCTTTGTTTGACCAGCAATACCGCTTATGATATCAACTATATGGGAAATATCATGAGATGATGACTTAACCTCTTGTATGGAATTAAGCATCTGATCCATATAGGTTCTTCCATCCATTGCCTCTTTTTGAATGTTATTGACACTTTTTGCAGCCAGCTTTGCATTCGTCGCATTATTGGAGGTTTGTTCAGTTATTTGATAAATTGTATTCGTTAAATCTGTAATTAAGTCTGCTTGATCGGAAGCATTTTTTGCAATTTGCGTAGCTCCGGTCTCGACCTGCGTGCAAAGTTTATCCACTTCATAGGATAGAAGATTTATTTCTTCAAAAGAACTGTTTAAGGAATGTCTGATTTTATGAAGAGCATTTTTAATTGGAAGAAAATCACCTTGGTATTCTATATCCTTTGTGAAGGAAACTGCCATATTACCTGCTGACAGATGGGATAGGACATGGGCTATTTCATTAATATATGCACTAAAGGTTGAACTTATTTGATTAACATCCTCTGCCAAATCTCTCAACAGTGAATATTCCTCCAAGGTGACCTTAATGTCTAAATTGCCATTTACCAATTGATGGGTATTCTCGATAATACTTATGGCTTCCTCTTTCATTATTTTTATTTCCATTTGTCTCTTCATACTATACTCCTCCAGTTCGTCTTTAGCAAAAACAAAAGCAGCGAGATTATTCGCCTCGCTGCTTTTGTTTTACTATATAGTACAATTTTTTGAATGTCAATAACTTACTGGATTTTATTATTAAATTCGTAGTAATTACTTCTTACAGTCTAACTTACTTTGCTTAATTTTCTTTGTCTCATTTTCTTTTTCAAATTTTCTTTATCTAATTTTGTTTATCTAATTTTGTTTGCTTAATTCTCAACAATCGCAATTACTTCTACTTCACAAAGGACATCCTTTGGTAACTTCTGCGCAGCTACGCAAGAACGTGCCGGTTTTCCGATAAAATATTCTGCATAAACCTCATTGAAGGCAGCAAAATCATCCATACTCTTCAAAAAACAGGTTGTTTTTATTACGTTCTCAAACGTCACCCCTGCTTCCTCCAAAAGCGCAGCGATATTCTTCATTACTTGAGTCGCTTGAACCTTGATATCTCCTTCAACGATTTGCCCGTTATCCGGATTAATCGGAATCTGTCCCGATGCAAACATCATATTGCCATGTATTAATGCTTGAGAATAAGGTCCGATTGCTGCTGGGGCTTTATTCGTATTGATTATTTTAAACATATCTTTCCTCCTAATTCAATTTCATCTACAAATATTATTTCGTTTACAAATATTATTTCTCTTACAAATATTATTTCGCTTACAAATATTATTTCGCTTACAAATATTTTTTTGCCTAGATTAATTATATATGATTATCCAATTTATTCAATATATAATTATACATAATAATACATAAATAAAAGGATATTTAATTCAAACTACACAAGCTACTATTTATTACAACTATTCTTATGCGATCTATTGTATCCTCTTCACTCTCTCTATGGCTAATATTATGAAGTTCTATCCGATACACTCGTCTTCTCCTCAACTGTTCCTTTATTCACAAAAAGCTTATGAAAAAGACTGTATTTTTGAAGTAACTTGGCCACAACTGCATATATCATAATGCCGGTAATTGCACCAACACAATCGATACCAACGTCCAAGATACCCGGACCTCTGCCCGGTACGAATATTTGATGGATTTCATCTGACGTAGCAAAAAGAACACAAATAAGCAACGCTATAACTCTGCTTCGCTTTTTATACACACCACTTCCACCCATCGTAATGGAAAGAAGCATTCCAAGGAATAAATAGATTAGGAAATGTGAATTTTTTCTAACAATATTGTTAAGACTTATGGTATCAAGACTAACCTCTGGTACGACTACTTTTATCGAATTTTCTATTTTCATTGATATCCCAGTAGTCATTTGATTAGACTCATCGCCAGCTTGGGATGATAAACTGAATATAAATACCATCCAAAGAAGAACAGCAGACCAAGATAGAATTAGGATAAAGATCTTTCTATTATGCTTATGCTTCATGTTATTTTGTCCCTTCTGATATGCCATAGAATGCGCCATTAATTTTCTATATAGAAACGTTACTATATTATCAGAAGGATTATTCCATTAATTCGTATTACTTATACAAAAGTGATCTACCCTTTATACATAAGTAAGAATATTATAAGAAATGAGGTATTGATATGGAAACGAATAGTGATTTAAACTTTTTCAAAGGATTATTGAACGGCTTTTTTATCAGTATTCTTTTATGGATTGGAATTATATCTTTTCTTATTAAAATTATAGATTAATCCCGTAGAATCATATCTTTTTTTATTAAAGCAATAGATTAATTCCATGAAATTATATTATTTCTTATTATAGTATGCTATCAATTAACTCTAAGTAATTTTTTTCTTTTCAAAGCTATCAATCATACTAAGTAACCTTATCTTATAAGCGTCCACTTCCTACTTTCATTCTTCCGTTACATCCCCATAGATGGCTGAGTGAAGCTCCTGTATATTCTTCTTAAAATCAATTCCCAATACAGCCATGCCACGTATTCTAAGTGGTTGATAAGTGCCATCCACCGGAATTCTACATTGTTTTAAGTCATAGCCAGATACCTTCGGTAAACTTAGGATAAGGGAGAGTATCTCCCCTTCCGAAAGATTGGTAGTGATCTGAGGTAATATCACCTTAAGTAATTGACTTAGTTCCAAAGGACCTAAGTCCTTTACATTGATAAATATCTTCTCCAATATCTTTCTCTGACGACCTGTTCTGTCGAAATCAGAATTGCCGGTATAGCGGATACGAGCATAGTATAATGCTTGTTCACCATCCAAATAATACGTCCCTGGAAGGACATTGGATCTTTCTTCAATTACCTTTATCTCCCCAGTCGAATTATCAATCAGTTTCATATCGCCCTTGATAAATGGAAGTTCATTCGCCGTCAGCTTCATTGTAACTCCACCAACGGAATCCACCACATCTTTAAAGGCATTAAAGTCAACCATAGCATAACGGTCAATTTTAATCTTAAAATTCTGTTCGATTGTATCCATTAATAGATCAGCTCCACCAAATGCATAGGATGCATTAATTCGATTATCCTTTTTACCGGAGATTTGTATGTATATATCCCTCATAATCGAAGTGGCTGTAATTGTTTTCGTCTTATCATTTATGGATATGATAATCATAGAATCAGAACGTCCACGATCCGTAGAGGATCTGGTATCACTTCCAATTAATAAGATATTAAGCACATCCTTATTGTCTACAATTGGAGTGCTATTCTCTTCCATATTTTCTAATATTTTGTTCTCAACCGTTTTAATATCTTCTACCGGTGAATCTGGTACTTGAGGGTTATCTTCCGGTTCCGGCGCTAATTCAAGTGGCTCCTTTTCTTCTGAAAATGTAGCCACTGCATCTGTCTTTACTTCCACAATATTTATTTTACTGATATAACTATGAACGATACAATAACTTGTAATGATTAATCCTAGTATTATTGTACCTATAATACTAACAACGATTATTAACTTTTTAGCCTTTGGATTATTTGATTTAGGTTCCATTTTATATCACATTCTCCACGAACTGTTTCGAATTCTCCTTCGATATAGATTTAAATTCCCTTTAACCTAATGGAATGTATTATTGTAAAATTTTACCACATACATGTTTGTTTTACAATGAAATCAAAGGGCTCTCTTTCAACCTATATCGATATAAAATTGCTGAATACTACGTAATCCAGCCTCTAATCTTAACGATTCATGATTATCTTAAGCTTCCTTTTCCTCATTGTTATAATTATTACAATCGATACTGCTGCCAAACTGAGGCTAAACAGAAGGAGGGCATGGAGTATATTGGTGATAAAAATAACTGCAAAATTATAATAGTACTGTGGAGACAATTGAATTCTTTTATAGAAGCCGGAAAGCAATGCAGCTGCCGGCGCAATCGCAAGCATTAATGCCGCAGCGATCGTGCTGAATACCACGTACTGTAGGGTTATCGGAAGCCTTGCATTCATTTTAATCAGCATAACTATAATAATTCCAGCTATTACGATGCAAGTTACAATTCCAATCGGGAATATAGTTCTATAAATATCTCTGGCAGAAATCAAGTAATTAAGCAGCGGCATTTGGGTAGCATCCTTATATTCCTCTGCTATGGTTGTTACATAATCTGCAATGTTATTTTTCTGCTCCTGATCGGGCTTAATCCCCACCGAGCGTAGATACTGATCAATATTTTGTTCTAATTTATTTTCCATTAACCCGGTATCAGCAACGTATACTTCCCCACGAAAGCTAGCTTCTATATAAGCATTAATATCCTGTTCTATTATCGATAAATCCGTTGTACCCTTAAGCACCTCTAAGGATAAACCGGTAGGGAGCGTAATATCTTCTGCTTTTGCATTCATATCTGCCTGGATATTTTCATAATATTTACTTGACACAAGATTATGATAAAAGGTGTTTTTATTAAAACAGCTCCATTGGATTACAGTCAAAAAAGCTAGGGCAAGGAATGCAAGGGATAAAAGAAATGATAGCAAAGTGCATAGAAGTGTTCTAATAATGTTTATTTCCTTTTCCTTATGGTTTCGCTTCGGTATTATATCCACAATTTCATTTTCCATCTTAGCCTCCTATTCCACCGTTGGTCCAGATATCTTATCTGCAAACACAAATAAACGGTCTTGCTTCGTACCTACCAATGTTTCAAATGGATAACAGGTATACATAATTAATTCCTCTTGCTTATTCGATAACAGATCTTCTTGCATATCCCTCGCATCGCTGGAGGGTAGCACCTGCACATCCGTAACTTTATATTGAAAATCCCCATAATTCGTGTTATATGCAATAACATCTCCTACTTCAATCAATTGAAGTGGTTTAAAATAGGTTGTATTATGACCTGACAATAATATCGTTCTACCAAAGCCAGGTAGAAAGCTACCCATGTATTGCCCCACTCCTGCCTTTAATACTTCATTTGTATCGCCCCAATAAACTGGTGCATTTAATTCTATCCGTTCACAGGATAAATTAGCAAAATGAGTTCCATGTTCCGGAAATTGAATATCCTTTATGGAAATTACATTGTTAACTTTGGCTTCCTCACTTGGAGCCTCGCTCCCTTGTCCTAGACCCACCGTGCCAGCAGCCACTTGGCTCAGCACTTCTACCTCTTCCTTCGAGGCTCGGTTATAGATGGATTTTAACTCTCTATTAAAATCTGGTACTTCATTAGCTATTACCATACTTCCCGTCGCTTGTAACATCGATATCACAGGAACTGCTGCAATATAAATTACGATATACCCCAAACTTGTAAAAAGTAATGGCATATATACATATGCCATTAATCGAATTAACTTATGTTTCATATTCTCAACCTATGCTTTCACGCATTTTGCAAACAATTTCTTTCTGCTTGCTATTACGAAACTTAATGGTAATAAAGAGAACATTATACCGCCTACGATAACCGTTGGTGTCAGATCAAAACCGGTCTGATTAATCACATCCTTTGCCATGAATACATAATTGCCTTTTGAATTCATTATGTTAAAGGATTTATTGGCAATATCAACGGATACGGTATAATTTGCTTCTGCTGCCGCCTCTTCCACAAGCGTGATTAGCTTTTTGGCCGTACTCGAATTCTTATAATGCACGACATCATACATGTCCATTGTCTTTACAAGCTTAGCCACTTCATCTAATTTGAGATTAATTACAGCTGCCTGTTCCATCGTAATATCAACCTCATTCTTCATAAATTCATTCTCTGCTTGATTTAAGTAGGCTGTTGGAGGCCGTACTACGATACCATTCATTGCAACACCTTCATTCAACCTCTCCAAGACCAACTCCTCTGCCTCCGATAAGCCGGTGGCTGCCATTGCATACCCTGAATTTATAAAAAACATTCCAATGGTTAATACTACTAGTGTTAAAAAATGATATTTTCTTTTCATCTGCCTTGCCTCCAATTTTAGTTTAATTATGCGTTGTGGTTTTGCCTTACGTATTATGTAAGCTTACAAAAGAATACAGATTACCTAATACTTAGCAGTTAAATTCTTACCTTTCTGCTACTTACTTATACACAAAAATTATTAAATCCAATCAAATTCTAATCTATCTCTCATTGACTTTTATTCTAGGTCTGCTATTATGAAAGTAATCGATTAGATTTAGTAAAAATGACCAGTTATTAGGAGGAACGTTGTGAAAATAGTCTCGCAAAAATCGTGCGAGCCATTATAAGAATTCCAAAATGAATTCCTTCGAATTTCATTTTGAACTTCTTCGTATATTGTTTGTGATGCTGTAAAGCAGCATCCTATAAGGAAAGTGAAAGGCATGGTATTTATATGAAAAAATTATTAAAGTATCTTATCTCAATTATTATAATTGTTGCATTGGCGGGATTGTATTATTATGTGTCTCTGCCAGCGATCAACATTCATTCACCCGGGTTTTGGTTTTTTATCATTGGTGCCCTAGTGATAATCAGTATTATCATCGGATTACTCTCCTTTAATAGAAGTAAAACGACTGGCTCGATCCCAAAGCTCTTTAAAAACAAATTATTTACTTTGGCTTGTGGCGTTACGATTGTTATGATAATAATTTACATTGTAGGAAGTGTTCTCTCCTCACCTATGGTAAATGCCAATCGTTATCAAAAATTATTAACAATTACAGACCGAAATTTCTCAGAGGATATCAAAGAAATCTCCTATAAAGAAATTCCTATCCTTGATAAAGAATCCGCTGAGCTATTAGGGTCAAGAAAAATGGGCAGTATCATGGAATATGTATCCCAATTCGAAGTAGGCACCAATTATACTCAAATCAATTATCAAGGAACTCCAGTCCGGGTAACTCCACTGAAATACGGTAGCTTCTTCAAATGGTTATCCAACCGTGCCAATGGTATTCCTGCTTATATGCGAATTGAAATGGCAACCCAGGAAGTTGAACTGGTTAAATTGGATAAGGGAATTCAATATACGGATTCCGACCATTTTGGCAGAAATATCTATCGTTATTTGCGTTTTAACTATCCTACCTATATCTTTGATACCATTAATTTTGAAATTGATGATGAGGGTGTTCCCTATTGGATCTGTCCGGTGAAGGATTATACGATTGGTTTATTTGGTGGACAGACGATCGGAAGAGCTGTTATTGTAAATGCAATCACTGGAGAGCTGCACGACTATTCAATTCAGGATGTACCAACCTGGGTGGACCGTGTATATTCCGCAGAACTACTTATCTCCTTATATGATTATTACGGAACCTTAAAGCATGGCTATTGGAACACCGTATTTAGTCAGAGGGATGCTTTGCAAACTACGGATGGTTACAATTACTTTGCTTTAGAAAATGATGTATGGGTTTATACCGGTGTTACTTCAGTCGGAAGTGATGAATCAAATGTTGGTTTCGTATTTATGAACCAAAGGACAGCAGAGACACGGTTCTACTCGATCTCTGGTGCAGAAGAATATTCTGCTATGGGTTCTGCAGAAGGCAAGGTGCAGCATCTTGGGTACCGTGCAACCTTCCCTCTTATTCTTAATATTGGTAACCAGCCGACCTACTTTATTGCCTTGAAAGATGCTGCCGGATTAGTAAAAAGCTATGCTATGGTTAATATCGCACAATATCAGATCGTAGCAATTGGCGATACAGTGAGTGAATGCGAGAAGATCTATCTGGAGCAAATGAAGTTAAATGGAATTGGAATAGAGGACACGAACAAATTACCGAAAGTTACCGGAGCAATTAAGAAAATTGCAGAAGGTGTTGTAGATGGAAATTCGCATTATTATGTTCTTTTGAAAAATAGTAACGAGATCTTCGATGTAAATGTGGCTGATTTTATTCAGATTATTACCTATGATGTTGGTGATACGGTTACGTTTATGTATAGTGCTGGGACGGAGTCTAATACGGTGCTTGGGATTGAGTAGCGTATGGTTGAGGTAAATATAACTGTATAAATAAATTATAAGAGAGAAGCCGTAGGGATAAAATGCGGCTTCTCTCTTATATGTAGATATAATTTAAATAATTGTCCTATTACCACTGCCATTCAAACTTTTCGATATCATTTTCAACCAGTTCTGATCCGATTTGTACCTCTATGCAATGTATATCACCATTCGTATATGCTTTGATAGTATGCCTCTGTCCCCTAGCAATATAAACAACATCCCCACGACTTACCTTCTTTAGTAATCCGTCGATTACTATCTCGCCCGTTCCATCTACAATAGTCCATATCTCATCTCGAATATGATGTGACAGATAGTTTAAATATTGACCAGCTTTAATAGTCAAATGCTTTGTTAAGGATTTTATTCCATCCGTATATTGAATATAATCAAGTGCCTTATAATCTCCCCATTGACTTTCCTCATACATCGGTCTGTCATTCATACTATCCACATAAGACTTTAAGTAAGAGCTCTTTTGCTTATCCGATATCAATATACCATCCGGACTTGCTACAACTACCAAGTCCTTTACACCCAACGCCACAATAGGAATAGAAAGTTCATTTATTACACTGGTATTGATTGAATCCTCTCCAACCATAACCCGGCCCATACAACCTTCTTCCATTTCCTCGGTTAGTGTATTCCAAGTCCCTAGATCCTTCCAGCAACCGTCATATGGTATCATGGCAATCGATGCAACTTGTTCCACTACTTCATAATCAAAGCTTGTTTTCTTAAATATATGATAGTTACTTTGTATTTCACAAAATGTTATTGGATTAATGTCAGTAGAGTCTATGTACTTTTTCACTATTTCCATCAAGTATCTTAATTTAAATGCAAATACTCCGCCATTCCATACTGCATCATCTAAAATCAATTGTTCCGCTATTTCTTGTGTGGGCTTTTCAATAAATCTTTCTACTCTATGTATCATTATTTCCTTAGAATTAATGCCTTTGTCCTGACTTAAGCAGGTAATCTCTCCTTTTGCAGGAACGATATATCCATATTTTGTAGAAGGATAGGTTGGCTTAATTCCCATTAAAACAAGATCTGCAACGCCATTCTTTACCGCATTCTCCATATAAGGGAGCGTCTTAAAATATTCAATATCCGTATATGGATCAACCGGGAGGACAACAACCACTTCGTCCAAATCTACTTTCTTTTCTAAGGCAAGATACACACAGGACAATGCAATTGCAGGAAAAGTATCTCTTCTTTCCGGTTCTATTATTATGTCTATCTTATTCCCCAGCTGATTTTTAATTGAATCCACTTGTGACAGACCAGTCGCCACTACAATATTAGCTTCGATATTAGCCTTTTGAATTTGCCTATACACCCGCTGTACCATAGACTCAAAATCACCCTGGTCGTTCTTTAATAACTTTAGAAATTGTTTTGACCTAGTATCGTTCGAAAGAGGCCAAAGTCTTTTACCGGATCCACCTGATAAGAGAATTATATTCATCTTAATCTTACCCATCTGTTATCTATATCGTTCTTTCGTGAATTACCGTTTGGCTCTCATCTCATTATTTAAGAAATCGTCGTAGGCTAGTCTGATACCGTCCTCCAACTCTGTCGTATATGTCCATCCTAGTCTTTCTAATTTACTCACATCCAGTAGCTTTCTTGGCGTACCATTCGGCTTACTGGAATCAAACATAACTCACCCTGATACCCAACTACCTACTTAATGATATAGGCTTTAAGGCAAATGTCATGTTAGCGCTAAGCAAGTAGCTATTAAGTGGATTCGCCTTTGTTTCAATTTTTCTCATATATCTATTTCTCCCTTTTTAACATATTAAGAAACAATTTATACTGTTTTGTAATCAATAAATATGCGCCAAATATTGCCGTTACATATACCAGCTTAAAAATAAAGCGAATAATTAAATTGTTAAACGAAATATCCGGAAGTATAATAATCGAAAAAATCAAAGCTATAAACACTCCAAAAACATGTCTCGCATCATAAATAAATTTACATATTGGAATTTTAAATCCATACTTTGTTAAAAGAACTTGAGCCATAACATAATGAGCAGCAAAAGCCAATGAAACATTCAAAGCAACATGTTCTATATTCCCCATAATTATACCTGAAACAATGGCAACTATAGTAATAGCCGTATTAATGGATGAACTATAAAATAAAACCTTAGTTTCACCAAGACTTTGAAATATAGCTGATGTACAAGAATTTATCATTTTAGTAAATACAATAAAACTTAATAATTTAAAACAATTCACTGAACTTGCCCACGATGGACCATATATTATGTAAATAATCTCATATGAAGCATAATAACATAATACTGCTGCATAGGCCCCTAGTAATCCCAACACATTATGTATATACAAGTACTTCTCAAACAAATAAGCTTTGTCATCCTGATGATCTGCTAAGATAGGATGAAGTATAGGCGTTATAACTCCACTTAGATTAGATATTGGGTAATTCGTGAGGTTATATGCCGTATTATAATATCCTAGTTGGGCTTCCCCTAAATATCTACCAACTAACATGTTGTCTAAATTATTGGAAAGATACGATATTGTATTTTCAGCGAATTTATACATTGAATAACTCCAAATAATGCGGATACTTTGTATGCTCGGCTTCTTTTTAAATTTAGGTCGAGTAGTAGCATAATTCCAAAAAAAAGTTAAAACCGCAGTTAAAACCGCTTGAATGACCAAAGCATAATAATTATATCCTAAAATAGCTAAAATAATGGTTAAAATACCTACAGATACATATACAATTACCGTTCTAACTGCAACAGCAATAAAATTTTTATCCCTCATTAGTAAAGAATTAGGAATCATATTTAATACGTTAAACAAAACTGCAATTGCAAGAAGTGGTCCTAATTTTATATATATTGGATTATTATATAAAACCGAAATAGGAAATGAGAAAGCACAAAAAATAATTCCTATACATAGAGCAATATATACTGTATATGTATAAATATTATCTATATCATCTTTAGTTAAAGTCTTATTTTGTATTACTGCGGTTCCAAATCCAACATTAGCCAGTGTAGTAAAAAAAGTTGTAAATACAATAATAACAGCAACAGTTCCATACTCTTGTGGAGTTAGTATTCTTGCCAGGATTGCAGAAATAATTAATTGAAAAATCACATTCAAATATTTAGACGCCGCATTAATAATCGCTGCTTTTTTAATAGACATATCTTTATTCATAATTCTCTCCTCTTTTTGGCACTTCAAATTAACACAAATTTACCTGTGACTTTCATGCGATAATTTAAGTATAAGGTCACTGAAGACTTTGCCAAAAAACAGTGGAATTCCAATACCAACAATTACATACCACGGTACCCAAGTCAGTCTAGAGTAAATTACAGGAAAACCCGCTAAATAATATTTAGGTAGGCTATAAACACAAATTTGAATTAAATTAATTACTTTAAATGCCAAAAAATGCAGTAGCAAGATCTGAATTGAGTTTCTACCAATATAAATCAATATTCTCTTAAAAATATAATTACCCAAGTGAATTTTACTTATTATAGTTACGAGGCCTCCAACCAAAACATAACCTAATAAAGAAGCCAGGATAAAAAACAAAGGATTAATTATGTGATTTTCACTTAATTCAATTTTTCCTATAAATAATAAGAAAAGTAAACTGCATATTGAACATAGAATTAATATTATTGTATATTTATAACACAAGCGCAACTTCAATGATTTTATTTTAATTATGTAACCGATAAAATATAGCACATACGCGGAACAGCAAGCATCTATCCCCCAAGGAAACCTGATTTTCAAACTATATGCTATAAATCCTAAAAGAGATGATAAAAAAACAGTTACCGATAAAAATACTATTTCCTTACCTTTCAATAAATCTATTTGTGAAATTCTATATATCAGTATAAACATAACACTGATGATAAAAAGCATACTTAAGAACCACGTACCACCTGCCAATTGTTCTGTGTGTCGTAACATTAGTGTTTGAATTATAGCTCTCGGTAGTTCTTTAAGAACTATCCGTTGGGTCACTCCATAATTCAATGCTATATCACTTTCTAAAAACATTTTATTTGTAGTTAATATATTGTAATCTATGAATATATTTCTTAAAAATAAGAAGCACAAATTAGAAATAATAAAAGGTAAATACAATGACTTTATTTTTTTCTTAATACCCCAAATAATATTATTCGCATTTTTTGAATTAAAGCAATAACCAGACACTATAATAAATAATGAGAGATGAAACAAATATATAAATTCATGAAATAAACCGAACTCGCAATGTCCTAAAACAACAAGTATAATGCCAATTCCTTTTATCATATCCACTTCATCATATCGATTTGTTGCAACTTTACCCATTACACCACCTCTAAATAATTCTTTTAGAATTGTTCAACAACTCTAAGTTCCTTATATTCTCTATGTATTATTTACTTCTTAAAATCTATTTTGAAACTATTCATAGTAAATGCATATTTTCTAAAGAGTTTCCGAACCTACTCTTCTTGAATGTAATTCGAATAAACTTTATGCAGATAACTACCTGAGTATGTAGTACTAATAAGAATAATTAAAGAATTTCCTCTCTTTATAATACTTATATTCAAATAAGGCGAACGACAACGGAAACAATAGCGCTGTAGAATCATAAAACATAATCAATGTCAGCGACGTAGACAAAATATATATAAATAGCGATTGTAAAAACCCCTCATTTCTCATCTGTCCCATCTTAGAAAGTTGATTAAGAATAAAAACAAATCGTGTAATTAAAATACCATATATGACAAATGCAAAAATCCCCATTTCTCCCAATAAACCAACGAACCCAGTATCTGTTAAATGATAATTACCATAGGCACCTCTTAAAATACTGTCATAGTAATTCCCAAATGAAATAAAACCAAATCCGAACAATGGCGATTTCTGAAACCAATACCAAAAATATGTAAAAGCACCTACCCTTTGCGTTTGGTCATAACCGTATTCAGATGTTGCTTGAAATAAAGAGGTTACTAAAGTATTAAAGTATTCGCTATAAAAAACGAAATATGTAGCAACTGCAAGCACAAAGACAACTCGCACCTTTTTTTTATTTGAATGATTATTCGATAAAATATCAAATAAAAATGCTAAGAAGACTGAAATAATGTAACCTCTGGTTTGCTCCACTACTATGAGGCAATACATCCCCATCATTAAACTTACCCACAGAAGAATACGATTTTTAATGTGCTTTCTTTTGTGATAAATTGCATCGAAATTGTATAGAAGCATCAAATGTGCTAAAGTATACATTGTAATTCTAATGCCATTTCTAGTACTAACATTGTCATAATGAATTATTAAAGTTCCATTTGTGCTATATAATATACTCTGAACTATTAGAATGCCATACCACACTACCATTATGTAGTTAACTAATTTAAATACCTTGTCTATCCCCTTGGCATCTAAAATCAAAATAATTGCATAGATATAAAAGAAATAAAAATAATAAACACTTGCGTTTAATACCTGTTTTATATTTTGCTGCGGATAGCGAATTATGCTATAGATAATAAGTGCTGCAAGTGAAAACAATAGTATCATACAATAATTTTGTATAAACGAAGTGTATTTATTAAGTTTTTCCCTAAGACTTCCTTTCTTATTTATCCAAATCGCAGAAGTTATCCCAAGAATAGCTATTATTATTGCTTTATATTTAATCAATAAAACATTCATTTTAAACAGAAACATGAATGATATATCTAGTAAAACAGCAAGCATAAGTATTGTTATAATTATCTGTATCTTTCTTATTTTCAAGGGTTAATTCTCCTATGCTCTCCTAGTCCTAATTTATCTGACCGATCGTTAGTTGTTACTCCGAATGGAGGATTTATATTAATAGACCAATCTGGTTTTATTTACACTACATAACCGTTGCAATGCTCTAATTTTTCAATCATTTCTCTTTTTCTATCTTTGCTAATGCCTCCCCCATTCGTATACTCTTTCTCAAATATAGGTAGTTCATTAATTAAATTATGATGTTTTTCATAAAAAGTAGCAATGTCCTGAATAACTTTCGCAGGTGTACCCGCAACTACGACATTAGATGGCAAATCATGATTTACAATACAACCTGCAGCTATAACAACATCATTTCCGACACTACATCCAGGTAAAACAATTGCCTTTGCTCCAATGAAAACATTATTTCCAATCTTAACTTTGCCTAGTTTCGAATAACCAACAATTTTTTTTGTAGAACCATCATGTGCCAAAATGTATGAATCTGCTGCCATCGTGACATTGTCACCAATTGTGATGAGCCATGGAAACGATGAATCTAAAGAAGCACCTCTACATAATTGAAAATTACTTCCTACTGTTAATCCATCTGATAACCATCTCTTCATTCTAATTTTATTTATTAATTTTGTTAAATTAAGCATGATAACGCCTCCTATATTGTTTTAAATTATAAATCTAGGTCGAACCCTATATATATAATTCATACTTACCCATCTTATTTAAAAAGCAGTCGATTGCTCCTTTCACTACTATTTTAAAATTGAATTTATCAATGATTATTTTTTTTATCATATAATACGTATAACATAAATAAGCACAATATTTAAACATTCCTTTATAATTTGTTTTTACGACTTGATAACCATTACGCGAAAAATAATACTGTGTCCTCTGTGAGAAAGCACCGGTAGATGCACTTACCTTATGATAAATAACTGATTTGGGAAAGTATAGCAATTTATATCCTCTTTTTAAAGCATTCAATGAATATGCCGTATCTTCAAAGTAAAGAAAATATTCCTCAGGTAAAATTCCCAAATCATAAAGAACGCATGTACTCATAAACATGTAACATCCACAAATAAATGATATTTCCTTAATTTTATCATAATCTCCATTATCTTCACATTTTGCTCCAAAATGAATTGATCTTGCTTTCAGCTTATTGTATTCCCCGCCAGCATACCAGATCAAATTTTTATCATAAAAGTATTTAATTTTTCCTGTGACGATACCTGCTTTATCGTTACTTTCATAAAACTGTACCACCTCATCCAAGAAATTTTTTTCAACTACTGTGTCATTGTTTAACAGCAATACATAATCAGCACTATTTTTGAACGCATGCGAAATTCCCAGATTATTACCTCCAGAAAATCCAAGGTTCTGGCAGCTTGATATTAAATGAATTTTTGTGTTATTTTTATATTCTTCATTAATAATTATAGCAGAATTATTACTTGAGCAATTATCTACTATAATCACCTCAATATTTTGATAATTAATTCTCAACAAACTCTCGATACAATCGATTGTATCTTTGTAATTATTATAATTAACTAATATTATTGCAATCTTTTTCATATACACTCTCCGACGATAATGACATACAGAATTTTTTAATAATATTAACCCAGTTCAATTCGTTTAGAAAAGTTCTCATTAATTCAATTTGAAGGTTTCTACTTTCAACATCATTTGCCACAGAAATCATTATATCAGCCAATTCTCTGCTACTTCCGCTTTGAAAATAGTAGCCTATTTTTCCATTATTTAGCTGTGCTTTAAGACTTGCTAAATTTGATGTAATTATGGGAGATTCATATTCCATGGCTATAGGGATAATACCAGACTGAGTAGCATCAAGATATGGTAAAACAGTTATAATATTTGGCCCATCAAAATATTTCCCCACTTCATTATCTGGGATATATTTATTAACTATGCGAACGTTTTGTAAGCTCGAAAATTCTTTTAAATATTCGTTAAATGTTCCATTGCCCGCAATAGTTAATGTAACATTTTTGATTTTACTTGACACAATTTTATATGCAATAGCTAATATGTTAAGGCCTTTATATTTTTCTATCTTACCAAAAAACAGGAAATTGATATTGTTTTGCTTATACCAATTTGAACCGTCAAGAATCTGTTTTTTCTTGTAGGTACTCATTTTCCCGTGTGGCATAAAATACACATCATCAATAGGGATTTTAAAATTTTGTGAAGCTAACCCTCTAAATGCTTCGGTAAGAACAATTAGCTTATCCATTGATTTATAATGCCATCTTGACATCTGAACGCTATATTGATTCTCCCCAGAATGAGGAGATGGATCATGACAAACTGATAGTAATTTGTTCGACGAAACTATTTTCATAACACTAGTAGCCCAAGGATGCGGCATTGTGCATATTACATAATCAAAATTTATATCCTTAAAAGTTTTTTTGATTTTCTTTTTTTCTTTAATAAAATATTTGATGTTAGCTTCTATAAAATGTATTTTGTCCCCATTATTTAAATAATAGATCTCTTTTACATATTTACAATCATCCCATTCTTCTTTATTAGTTATTGCCGACGAAAGTATTACATACACATTAAACCCGTTATGTGCAAATCCCTCTGCCATTCCAATAGAGAATGTTGGCGCTGCCCCGGCTTTTCTCAAACATACTAATAATAAGTTTTTATACATCATTACCTCCATATACCAAGTCAATAAACTATTTAGATTGACTCACTTCGTCTTATATATCCTTCATTAGATATTTTTTTTGCTGGTATGCCAACCCAAGTAGTATTTTTTTCTTCAATATTTTTTGTTACAACTGAATTAGCACCAATAATTACTGCATCTGCAATAAGCACATTACTCAGAATTTTAGCGCCAGGTGCAATATATACATCATTGCCTAACACCACATTCTCAGATATATTAATACCCGATTGTAATGTAACATAATCTCCACCTTTCGCGGTTTGATTTACGATAATAGACCCGTAATGCCACAATGTTAGCCCTTTACCAAATGAATTAGGAAGGATAGTTATTCCAAGTTTTACACTATACTGACGCAATTTCATTGTATCTATAATAACTAAAATTTTATTTATTACATTATTACTTTTGCAATTTATTTTGTACTCAAGCCGTCTTAAGATTCTCAGGTATATCCATATATAATCGTATCCAACAATAGGATACTTACGTTTAATATTGTTTGCTCTCTTGTCGGACAGTAAATATTCTCGATACTCCTTTTTACTCGATATCATATTCATCCCTCCATATATGCAATTTCATTTTTATACATTGCATTATGCTTATAGTAATTTTATATAATCAAAACACTACCAATAGGCACTTATGATTAAAATTTCATATTTATCAGTGGTTGCTTATTTGCTAATTATTAGTATCAATGATGTCAAGCCAAAACTCTATTGATGTATGTTAGTTTTTGATGGAATTCCTATCTGATTTAAAACGTATTCCTCGAATTATAGAATTCTATTAAAGAATCTAATCTAACGTTACAATTACAAAACATCGATTGAAATTACTTATTGAAAAACCTCACTTTATTTGCATCTCAAATGTAAATTTACTATATATTTTTTAATTTTCAATTTTAATTTGTCTTAACTCTACACTATTTTTTGAAAGTAATTTTTTTTACCTTCTTATTTTTATTCTCTTCGTACAAATTAAAATAATGTTCCTTCAACAGATCAAAAAACTTCTCTTCCGAGAACTTTTCTTCCGCTAGTTTTCTAGCATTCCGGCTCAATCGTAAATACAGTTCTTTATCAGATATAATTCTACCGATCATAGTTGCTAAACTACTCACATCACCTGGAGTAATTAGATAACCGTTCTCACAATCAATAACTGACGATGAGATATCACCTACTCTGGTGCTTATAACTGGAAGTCCAAAGCTGATAGCTTCCAAAATCGCAATTGGTAACCCTTCGTTGTAAGAAGGTAATACCAGTACTTGGCTATGCTTTAATAGCTCAATCTTTTTTTTGCCAGCTGTCCATCCTAAAAATTCCACATAACCCTCTAGTTGCATTTCTGAACACTTTTTCTTAAGGGCTTCCTCCTCGACACCACTGCCAGCTATGACAAATTTTATCTTATTCAATGCCCCCTGTTTCTCTAGCATAGCAACGGCATCCAATAAATCATGAACACCTTTTCTCTTGGTGAGAACACCAAGGAACAATACTTGGCAGAAATCATTGCACCATTCAACAGTCTCAGAAGGAATTTTCACCGCGTTTCTAACAACAACAGTTTTAGCCGCAGGCTCAATTCCCTTAACTTGTGTATCCCACTCTTCTCCGAGGACCATCATTGAATCACAGTCCCTAAGTAGCTCTTTTATCTTACTCTTCGTCTTGTTACGTGATTCCTCATAATACTTCTTAAACTCAGAACCATGGAGATGAATTATATCTTTTCTACCAAACCTCTTACAAAGTTTATGAATCATATACTTTCTTTGAAAACTACCCTTATATGACATATGAATATGGAGCAAATCTGGTTTAAAGGTAATTAAAGACCACACTATTTTTATATATGCTTGAATGAAGTAGAGTAACTTCTTACAGGTTCCTGCTTCTAAGTATGTAGGAATGAACTTCATATCTATACCGTCTTTTCTCCAGTCATGGTCTAATAACTGAGTGACTACACTTGTGATCCCACCCCTTACACTCGGATTGCTTCCTATCATTAATACTTTCATCTATCATACTCCTACTTTTTATTGGAATATTTACCCTATTCTATCTAGATCTACATCACTCACCATCACCACTGCCTAATATAATCAATTACTAATTCATTCAGTCTTGTGTTGTTAGAAACAAACTGATTCGGGATAAAATCCTCCACATTCCCCAAACATTTTCTCAATTCACCAATGTTTTGGGCACACAAAGCATAGCCTTGCTGCGTGAATGTTTCAGCCAACTCCAATTGATGATTGTCCAAATGTTCCCTATACTTTACCAATCTTGGAAAAATAATAATTTTCTTTCCTTGTCTTAAAGGAGGAACCACACTACCCGTACCTGCGTGAGTAATAATAATATCAGCAGCATCAACATATCTCTGGTAATCATCTCTAGCAATAAGGTCAAATGATTTATAATTCCGAGGTGAATATGTTGTTGATCCAATTTGAGCAACTACATCAGCACCATCAATAATACCCTCATCACATAATTCATCGAGAATCTTCAATAACCGATCAAATGGATACTCCGACGCACCAACACACACGAATATCAATATATCCACCCCCCATACACTGCTTTGGGACAAATTTTCAAAAGTTCATCCCATTGAACGATGAACAAATCTGAATATTTATATAACAGTTCACCGGTTCTATTTAAGCTTTTCATTCGAGCAAAACTTTCTATGTAAATAAGTTTTTTCCCAAACATTTTCGCATAAAGGCAAGTTGGAATAACGACTCCAGCACCAGTTGTAATAACAATATCTGGCTGCTCCTGAATAAAGATTATTAACTGTTGAAGTGCAGTATACAAAAATCGAAATATGAATTCCTCGCGCTTTTTACGATAAAAGTCTCCCACAAGATATTTTCTGTCTTTAAAGCTTAAAGTGCTTTTATTTTTAGGCAAAACATAATATGAATCATATTCTTTTGCCACCATTTTCAACTGATTTATTTGCTCCAAATGCCCGCCTGAAGAAGCAATAAAGCATATTTTTTTAGAATGCTCCATTTACACACCTCACTTTATTTGTCCATTTACATTTACTTTTACTTCAAAATTCCTAGTTTCTTTATTATGTAAAAAAGCATTGTTTATCGGAACGCCTTATTTATTGTATTTTCCATCGTCTACGTTAGAATAAAACTGAACATATTTTTCCTTCATACTGTTAGTATTATATATATTAAGGACATCTTCATAGGCTTTCTTAGGTAAATCAATCGGGTATTCTTTAATTGCTTGTTTAATGCGAGCCGAATACTCTTCCGCTTTATTACAAACATAACCGTTGATACCATTTTTGATAACATCTTTATTACCAACTACGTTACTTACTAGGCATAATTTTTTAATAAACATCATCTCAATAAGGCTCATAGCTATTGCTTCACCTAGCGAACATAAGATAAATATATCTGCTCCCTTTGCAAGTGCCAATGCATCTTTACGAGGTTTCCAACCAGTAATTTCAATATTGGGAGCTTTTAGCTCATCCTTTAATTCACCTACACCAATCCAAATAAATTTTGCTTCGGGAGTTAGCATAGCAATTTGGTTAAATAATTGAGGTTGCTTTTGGATACAAATTCGTCCAAGCGTATAAACAGTAAACTCACCTCTGTTAACAGGATATACATTATCAAGTGAAGCAGACAAATCTGCTAAGTTGACACCAGTTTCTATATATGCTGTATTTTCAGAAAACTTTTTTGCTTCTTCCTCCTCACTCTTGCAGCATGTCAAAGTAATGCAATTTTTCTTTCCAAGAAATTTTTCCATGGTTTTATACATCTTACCCATAAAGGTATTCTCTCCTACCATAAGGTAGCTATAGCCATGAGGTGTATAAATTACTGTATTATTCTTTCCTTTAAATGCTAGTCTTCCGAAACCTCCAGCAATTGAAGAATGAAGATGGATGATATCCGGCTTGATTTCTTCTTCAATCCTTCTTAACTCTTTAATTACTTTTATATCGCTAAAAATATTTTTTAAATTCCCAAATTTTTTTACTTCTACAAGATTGACATTTGGATTAAAAAAGTCTTTAAAATTTTCAGGAGTTTGGGATCGAGTAGCATATGCAACATAAACATCAAAATCAGCACTCAAATCATTTGACAGCTGGCTAACATATGTAAATACTCCTCCACCAAGTGCTTCCACTACCATGAGTATCTTCTTCATAATAAACGCTCCTTCAACCTTATTTTATCTCTTACACTTTTCAGTGCCTCAGTCATAACATTATGTTTATCAAAATAGTGATATATACCAAGTTGATTTCCTACCATAACCTTCACTTTAGCATTGGCAAGAGTATTGTATATGAATATAGCTGACTATTTGATAAATAATACAAATCTTTGATTTTCGTAATCCCTATTTCTTTATAACTCTCAAATATTCAATACATAGCAGAACGTTGTTCTTGTATAGCTAACTTTTGAATAATTATATATCTTAAAATCTTTCAGCTTGACCCTCTCCCAAACAATACAACTCCTACCGTCTTAAAAAGTATCTTAATATCCATCTTCAAAGACCAATTATCAATATACTCCAAATCCATCTTCACCACGTCTTCAAAGTCATTAATATCACTTCTACCACTAACTTGCCACAAACCAGTAACACCTGCCTTTAGGGCAAGCCTTCTTTTATGTCTACTTTCATATTGTATAAATTCAGATTCTGTTGGGGGTCGTGTACCGACAAGGCTCATATCACCTTTTAAGACGTTAAAGAACTGAGGAAATTCATCTAAACTAGTTTTTCTAAGAAATTTACCCACTTTGGTAACTCTCGGA
>JAQSYO010000067.1 GCA_029256105.1 Herbinix sp. | reverse complement strand
AACCCAGCGTACAGCATCGGCAACATTACTTTTACCGCTACCGTTTGGTCCTACGATACCGGTAATGCCATCATGAAATTCTAAAACAATTTTATTGGCAAAAGATTTAAAGCCGTGAACTTCTATACTTTTTAAATACATTCATAGTCTCCCATCTGTTTACTAGTTGCTAATTCTTTCGTAATTTTTGAATCGCTTGGTATGCAGCTTCTTGCTCTGCTGCTTTTTTGGTTCGACCGGTACCGATACCAATTTCATCATTACCAATACATACAGCTATCGTAAAGGTTTTATTGTGATCCGGACCTTCCTCTGAGATTAATTTGTAGCGTAGTTTTTGCTTATTATCATCATTTTGGATGATTTCTTGTAAGATAGTCTTGCTATCGAAAAAGAGGTCTTTGTTCTTTAAATCTGCTAAAATAAAATTTTTAATAAACTCTTTTGCATTAGTAAAACCACCGTCTAAATAGATTGCTCCGATGATTGCCTCCAAAGCATCGGATAAAATAGAATCCCGATCCCTTCCACCAGAGATATCCTCACCTTTTCCAAGAAATAAAAACTCACCAATATTCAAATCCCTGGCGCAGGTAGATAAAGTCTGCTCGCATACAATACTGGCTCTGAGTTTAGTTAAATCACCCTCAGACAGGTTAGCGTACTCCTTATAAACATATTCGCTTGTTACAAGCTCTAACACAGCGTCTCCCAAGAACTCGAGTCGTTCGTTATTCTTTTCCTTGCTCAACCTCATCTCATTGGCATAAGAACTATGCGATAATGCATGAAATAGAATGGAAGAATCCGAAAAATGATATTTAATCTTTCCCTCCAACGCTTGTTTTGTCACATCCGATTTCTTACGTATCTTCATAAAAATTAGTAATTACCTCCTTCCGTGAATAATATAAGTTGAGGCGCTGATTTTGCGCCGTGCATCTCGATTATAGGAACACGAATTATATTCATCTCATATATGAAATCAGACTTATGGCACCCGAACCAATATTAAGTAATAAAAATGTGTCCAATGTTATATGAAAAGCCCATAAATAAGGATAACCTTATTCACAGGGCTTTTTCATACCACTGATAAAACTTTTCTACAACTTGAACGGATAATTAGTTTAATGCGTTCTTTATCTGCTCGATTGCATCAGCAACAGTAACGATATTTTCTGCTTCTTCATTCGCAATTTCAATATCAAATTCTTCTTCAATTCCCATAATAATTTGGAATACATCAAGAGAGTCTGCACCCAGATCATCTACAAATGTGGTCTCCATTGTAATTTCATCTTCGTCAACATTTAATACTTCGCTAATAATTTTTTGTAATTTTTCAAATTCCATGATTTTCACCCTTCTTTATAATTTATTCGTTAATGCTTAGATTCTTTTTGATTTTATCGTTTATATGTTGTTCGGTAAAAGTAACACACTGGAGAATGGAATTACGTACCTCCGTACTTTTTGCATTACCGTGTGTCTTTACTACAAGGCCATTTAAGCCTAACAAAGGAGCACCACCGTATTTGGAGGCGTCAAAGTCCTTTAGGGTCTCTTTTAATGCCGGTTTACAAAGCAGAGCACCAATCTTACTCTTCGTTGTACTCATTAATCCAGTTTTTATCTTCTTCACCAATGCAGACCCGAGTCCTTCGTAAAGCTTTAAAATAACATTGCCGACAAAAGCCTCACATACAATAACATCAGCACCGCCGTTAGGAATTTCTCTGGCTTCAATGCTACCGATAAAATTAATGTCATTGCAATTCTTTAAAAGCGGAAAGGTTTCCTTTACCAGGAGATTTCCTTTTTCTTCTTCCGCGCCGATATTAACAATTGCAACTCTGGGGTTTTTAATACCTATGACATTTTCCATGTAGATGGATCCCATCTTTGCAAATTGTACTAAATGTGAAGATCTTGCATCCACATTAGCACCACAGTCTACTAACAAGGAAACGCCATTCATGGTTGGAAGTAAAGGTGCCAGCGGAGGACGCTCTACTCCATTAATTCTGCCTACAATCAGTTGCCCACCCGCAAGTACTGCTCCGGTACTTCCAGCGGATACAAAGGCATCTGCTTCACCATTCTTTACCATGTTTAATGCCACTACGATAGAGGAGTTTTTCTTACGACGGATTGCCATAACAGGTGCTTCATTATTCGATATGATCTCCGGTGCATGTACTACTTGAATACGCTCTTTGTCATAATTATACTCATTAAGTCCCTTGCGAATGACATCTTCATCACCAGTTAATACAACTTTGATGTCTTTCTTATCTTGAACTGCAAGTACCGCTCCTTTGATGATTTCAATTGGTGCGTTGTCTCCACCCATTGCATCAACTGCAACCGTAATCGTATTCTGCATATAATCCTCCGTTCCACTATTTACAGTGCATCTCACGAGTATCTCATGAAATACCGATAAATATAATAAAAAACTCCAAAGGAATTTGTCATTATATTTATATCTAATAATGTAGTGTTGTCTTATTAACTTATTATACGTAGTATACATATGTAATAGTAAGCTAATCTATTAAACAATATACTCGATATTATTCTAAAAATCAACCACATTTTTGAAAATTTGGTCTGGTCTGATTTTATGACTATACAATAGATAAATATAAAGTAAACATGCCTTTTATTTGGTTAAAATCATTATGAAATGTAATTATAAAAAATTCATCTCGTTGAACCAGTTATTTAATGCTATATAGATTTACATTCCCTATTTTGATTAATCAAAATAGGGAATGTAATTAGATAATATCTTAACTATTTATGGCATAAAATCGGCGAAGCAATAATTAATATTTTATTATACAGAACTAATTGTTTATACTTCTTTAATGTTTTTGTATTATAATTGGATTGTTGAAAAAGCTCCACATATTCTTTTTCCATTCTGATGAAATTCCCCTTATCAAGATGAAGCATAGCCCAATTAGATAATTTTGAATTTATAAACATACAAGGCTCAATAATTAATATAATGCCAGTTTGTTTCAAAACTCTTCGAAATTCTTGCAAATAATTAGATATTGTTTTAGATGGTATGTGATGCAAAACAGAGATAATTATGATAAAATCAATCGAAGCATCCGGTAATGGTAGAATATTTCCTTTGAGTGAAAGAAAATTGTGATTTGGATATAATTGTTTTGCATAATTTATTCTTTGTTCATTTTTATCGATTCCTATATAATTTTTAGGATGGAACATAACAGAATACGCTCCAATTCCACATCCGAAATCTAAAATATTCTTATTTGTAAAATTAAATGTACTACCAATACTCTTATTGAATAAATAATTAGAAAACCATTTTGGTCGAACAATGTACCGATATGTTTTTGGTGATAATTCCATATTATTAGCCTCCATGTAAATAATTTCAAAGTTATTATTTCTCAACGGCTTCAAATTATATCAGGTAATTATATGAATAAACATAAAATAGATGGAAGATCTATAATAAGGATTACTAATAGTAACAACTTATTATAGACCTTCCATCTATTATTATGCTTTTTTATAGAAGAACGATTTAAAATTCTGATAACCAATCTGTTGGGCTTGAATAATTTGTTCTGTACTACCAACAAAAAGCAGTCCGTCCTTCTTTAATGCTTTATGGAAATCCGAATAGATTTTATTCTTTGCTTCATCCGTAAAATAAATTAATACATTACGGCAAACAATCAGATCACAATTCGGAGGATAGGTATCCTTTAACAAATCGTGTTGTTTAAATTCTACACAGGATTTTATTGTATCGGAAATCTGATATGTTCGGTCATTAATCTTAACAAAATATTTATTAAGCAAATCTTCCGGTAAAGCCTTTAAACTCTTTACATGATATAAGCCCATTTGTGCTTTCGCCATAACTTGTTTATCGATGTCCGTAGCATGAATCTTTATTTTATTGAGAGGGAGAAACCTTGAGAGCAGCATAACTAATGAATAAGGTTCGTCACCTGTAGAGCATGCCGCACTCCAAATTTTTAAATCTTTGCCGAAATGCTCCATTAAATAGGGAAACACTTCCTTCTCCAATAAAGCCCATTGTTCCGGATTACGAAAAAATTCCGACACATTAATTGTGATATAATTGATGAATTCATCAAAGGCAACTTTATCTGTCTTAAGTCTCGTGACATAATCATTGTATGAATTAATCTCATGCTTTGAAATCAATGCTTCTATCCGTCGTTTCATTTGACGTTCTTTGTAGGAATTCAAATCAATCTTTGTCATATCATAAATGGATTGTTTAAATGTTTCGTAACTACCCAGCAAGACTTATCTCCTTTATCATCCGTGTGAGGTTAATAGTTATTCAGTAACTTCGTCACTATCAGCCTGAGTTGCTTCTGCTTCTTTTTCAGGAGCTTCGAGAGCTTTCACGCTTAAGCTGATCTTCTTATCGTCCTTGTTAAATTCTACAACCTTAGCTGTAATTTCCTGTCCGATTTTTAATGCATCCGATGGCTTCTCAACATGTTCTTTGGAAATCTGTGATACATGTAGAAGTGCATCAATACCAGGCTCAAGTTCAATAAATGCACCGAAATCTGTCATACGTGCTACAGTACCGGTAACAATATTACCTACTGCAAATTTATCTTCAGCGTTAATCCAAGGATTAGCACCTTCAAACTTTAAGCTAAGAGCAATCTTCTCGCCTTGAATATCTTTTACGAAAGCTTTTACTGTCTCGCCAACTTTAAATACTTTCTTCGGATTCTCAACTCTGCCCCAAGACATCTCGGAAATATGAAGAAGTCCATCTGCTCCGCCAAGATCAATGAAAGCACCAAAATCGGTAATGTTCTTAACAGTACCTTCTACGGTCATACCAACTTTAATCTTCTCAAATAAATCTTTCTTTAAGCCTTCTTTTTTAGCAACGATTAATTGCTTACGATCACCGATAATTCTTCTCTTCTTCGGATTGAATTCTGTTATTACAAAATCAATCTTCTCACCTGCATATTTAGCAAGGTCTTTCTCATAGCTATCGGAAATAAGGCTTGCAGGAATAAATACTCTTGCTTCATCAATAATAACGCTTAAGCCACCGTTTAAAACTGCAGCTACCTTTGCAGATAATACTTCATGGTTTTCAAATGCTTCTTCTAATCTCTTGTTACCTTTTTCTGCTGCTAATCTCTTATAGGTAAGGGCAACTTGTCCTTCACCGTCGTTTACCTTAAGAACCTTTGCGGACATCTTATCGCCGACAGTAACAACAGTTCTTAAATCAAGGTTAGGTGTATTGGTATATTCATTTCTTGTAATGATACCTTCCGACTTGTAGCCTATATTTAAGATGATTTCATCTTCTTTGACACCCAAGACAATTCCTTCTACAACATCACCGTTGCTTATTTTAACTACCTTTTCTTCTTCCAATAATTGTTCAAAACTCTTCTCTGACATAACGGTATGAACCTCCTTGATAATATTGTTTGGGGTCGAAGCCCCTGCTGTAATACCTACGTTCCGATAAGATTTAAACAAATTTAAATCC
>JAQSYO010000066.1 GCA_029256105.1 Herbinix sp. | reverse complement strand
TTTCTCCAAGTTCCTTAGAAAACGTTGTTTTCCCGGAACCCGGCCTACCTGTCACCACTAATAAATATGGTTTTTCCATGCTTTCTACTCCTTTGCGTATTTTTTCAATATGATACATCTTACTTTTGCACTTACTTATCTTTAACGGTGTTATCGCTCAATTACATTTAGATTAATACTAATCGACTGTTTCGTTTGATTTCCCTATTAAGCCATAAAAGAATAGAGTAGTTATGTCTTTAAACAACTGCTGATTGCTCTCCAGTTTCAGGAAGGTGTCCGAGTGTTTGCCTTCTCTGAACATATTTATATAAAGTAAAATAGCTTCATTGGAGATAGTATGTTGGATATAGCCTTCTGCTTTACCACTTTGGATCAATTCTAACATCAGGGGGATAAATTTGTTTTTGGCGAAATCTTCAGCCAACTGTCTTATTATAGGGTCATCCGACATCATTGATTTAAGGAAATCCGTATTTAGCATAGCTAATTCACTGGTTCTTTCTGTAATGAAGTTTTTTAACTTTTCAGGGAAGGGAAGGTCGCTATTTATTGTTTTAATATATTCCTGAAGGTTCTTGTCCAATACAGTCATAATAACTTCACGCAGTAATTCGTCCTTACTGCCGAAGTAGTTATATAGGGTGACCTGAGATGCTTTTGCCTTTTTAGCAATTTCGGAAACACTGACTTTTTGAACTCCATACGATGAAAATAGCTCAAGAGCGGCCTGACGTATGTTTTCTTTTATTCTTTCCTTACGACGTTCAAATCCATCCATTGTATATTCACCTCAATATTAGAATACTATATATTATGAACTATTACAATATAAATATTTCAAAAATAGGTTGACTAGGACAAAAAAACGTTATATTATGAAATACATAGAGCGATATAGTTCATAAATTTCAAAAAAGGGGGTTGGTTTGAATGAGTAAGTATGTATTGAGTTTCAGTGAAATCGAAAAGACAAAGCTTATGGTGGTCGGGGGAAAAGGATTGAATCTCGGGGAACTTTCGAGGATTGAAGGTTTACAGGTACCGGAAGGATTTTGTATCACTACACAAGCATATAGAAATGCCATTGCGAATAACAAGGACTTTATAGGATTGCTGGATCAATTATCCCTACTAAAAGCGGATGATCGAGGAAAAATAAGTGAAATCAGCGAAAAAATACGAAAGGTAATTGAAGAAACTGATATACCGAAAGATATAGAGAATGAGATTATGAGTTATCTTTCAAAATTTGGCCTTGAGAATTCCTATGCAGTACGATCTAGTGCTACGGCGGAGGATCTGCCGTTGGCTTCCTTTGCAGGCCAGCAGGATACGTATTTGAACATAAAGGGTAAGGTAGCATTGCTGAAGCATGTCAGCAAGTGTTGGGCATCGTTATTTACCGAGCGTGCCATAGCATACCGCATTCAAAATGGTTACGATCATAAAAAAGTCTACCTGTCCGTGGTTATTCAGCGGATGGTTTTCCCCGAGGCTTCGGGAATTATGTTTACTGCTGACCCTGTTACCTCCAACAGGAAGGTATTGTCCATAGATGCAAGCTACGGACTTGGAGAAGCTTTAGTTTCAGGTATAGTGAATGCTGATATTTATAAGGTGAATAAAGATAAAATAGTTGATAAAAAGATATCCAGTAAGAAAGTGGCTATTTATGGACTGGAGAAAGGTGGTACAGAGGAGCGGTTCATAAAAGCCGATCAACAGAACAAGCAGACATTGACGGACGAGCAGATCATAGAGCTTGCAGCTGTGGGTAGAAAAATAGAAATGAACTTTGGCTCTCCGCAAGATATAGAATGGTGCCTTAGCGACAGCAAATTCTACATTGTTCAAAGTCGTCCGATTACTACGCTGTATCCTATACCGGTAAACGACGGAAAAAAGCGCATTTATACATCGATGGGACATTTGCAAATGATGACGGAAGACATTAAACCATTGGGTATGTCCTTCTGTAAATTCTTATCCTTTTGGTTTGGGGAAAATTTAAATGCCTCTGGTGGAAGACTTTTCCTTGACGCAACTTATGACCTGTCTTCTCCCATTGGAAGGAAGATTCTGATCATGAGTACAGGAAAGGCTGACGTCTTAATGAAAAATGCGCTCCAAAATATCATGAAGCGGAAAGATTTTATGAAAGAGATGCCACGGGGAAAGGGAGCTATCAACGCAGGTAGTGGAGCATTTTCATGGATAATTCTAGCGATAAAAGCTTATCAAAAGAATGATGAAAAAATTACAAAAGACTTGATTGCTTATAACGAAGGGCTAATAAGGGATATGGAGTCAAAGATTAGAAAGGTATCGGGAGATGACCTTTTTGAATTTATTTTGCAGGATGCAAAGGATTTAAAAGCAGTGCTGACAGGTCCCCAAAATATGAGTCTTATGGTAGTCGGAGCTTTTGTATTGAACTGGATAAATAGTAAAGCAGAAAAATGGCTGGGAGAAAAGAGTGTTGTTGACGCTCTTTCCAAATCGATACCCAATAATGTTACTGCTGAAATGGGCATTGAACTCATGAATGTATCGGATGTTGTTCGGAAATACCCTGATGTCTTAGAGTACTTTAAGAAGGCCAAGGATGATAGCTTTTTTAAGGATTTAAGCAATTTGAATGGTGGTGCTGAAGTTATTGAAACCATGAGGACATATCTTGAAAAATACGGTATGCGCTGTTCCGGTGAGATAGATATTACCAAGTCTCGATGGAGTGAAAAACCAACAGCTCTCATACCAATGATTAGCAATAACATCAGAAGCTTTCCGCCGAATTCGGGTAGGGTCAGATTTGAACAGGGAATAGCAGAAGCAACACAAAAGGAGGAAGATATCTTAAAACGTCTGGAGCTTATGCCCGGAGGTAAACAAAAGGCAAAGAGGATGAAGAAAATGATTAGTGTTCTGCGTAATTTTATCGGCTTCAGAGAATACCCCAAGTACTCCTTTATAAAACGTTTCCAGATATATAAAGATGCTCTGATGAAAGAGGCTGCCATATTAGTGCAAAAGGGCATCATTAAAGAGAAGGAAGATATCGCTTATCTGTACTTTGAGGAGTATAGGGAAGCTGTACGCACTGGCAAGTTGGACTACAGCATAATTACCGGACGGAAAGAGGATTATGCTATTTTTGAAAAGTTGACTCCGCCAAGGGTGATGACATCTGAGGGTGAGATCATATCGGGTGAATACAACACCGGTAATATTCCTGAAGGTGCATTGGTGGGTATACCCGTTTCATCAGGCATCGTCGAAGGACGGGCACGCGTTATACAAAAAATGGAAAATGCCTGCATAGAGGAAGGGGATATACTAGTAACCTCCTTCACTGATCCTAGCTGGACACCATTGTTTATATCCGTGAAAGGACTAATTACAGAAATTGGCGGTCTTATGACACATGGTGCAGTAATTACAAGGGAATATGGACTTCCGGCAGTTGTAGGAGTGGAAAATGCTACAAAGCTCATAAAGGACGGACAGAGAATTAGGGTGAATGGAACAGAAGGGTATGTAGAAATACTGTAAGGAGCTATGCGCACATGGGTGAATTCTGATGAAAAGGGAAAAGAAAGCTTATAACATAAATTATTTGTTGTTTTTGATAGGAAGAATGGTATCTGATACAGGGACCAACCTACAAATGGTAGTTATGCCCCTTTATATTATCGATAACGGTGGTTCTGGAGCAACGGTAGGTCTATTTTCTTTCCTGTCTCTGGTACCGGCGCTTTTGGTTTATCCATTTGCAGGAGTACTTGGAGATAGGATGAACCGTAAAAAAATTATGGTCTTAACAGACTTTGGCAGTGCGGGAGCAATATTGGGATTGGCTATTCTATCCTATTTTGGCAGAATGAACTTATCGTTATTATTGATCGTGCAGATCGTTATTTCTTTATTGAACGGATTGTTTGATCCGGCCACAAAGGGAATGCTGCCGAAGCTTGTAAAGCAAGATGAATTGAATTGGGTCAATTCTCAGGTGGCATCACTGAGAGGAGTATCAGTTTTGTTGGGGCCGGTGATCGGTACGGCACTGTATGCACACATCGGTATTACCATACTATTATTTATTAATGGCATCTCATTTTTGTTATCGGGAATTAGCGAAATGCTAATAAGATACAAGCATATTAAGAGAGAATCGGCAGAAGGTTTGTCAGGAATAGCTGGAGATTTGATCGAAGGCATAAGGTTCGTTATGGCAAATAAAATAATTGCTAAGTTATGTTGTTTCTTACTTATCCTATATGCTTTAGCGCAATCAATTTTTTCAGTCGTTTTTCCTTTATTTTTTAAAACACGTTTGGAATATTCAGATACAAAATACGGTTATTTACAATCTATGCTCATATTAGGAATGCTGATAGGAAGCTCTTTTGTGGGTTTGTTATTTGGGAAAAAGACAAATCTATTAAAACCTTTGAAGGTTGGTACTGTTTCGCTCAGTGTTACTATGTTAATGCTTTCGGCGCTTATGTTTCCACCTAGTATCTCTGTATTTGGCAGGGCTTCAATTCCATACTTTGTGATATTGGCTGTTATTCTTTGTGCGTTTAGTGCTTCGATTATGTTTATTAATGTTCCGGTAAATTCCTTTATACAAAGGGAAACCCCTAACGAATATATGTCCCGTGTTTTTTCCATAATGGGAATGATTTCAAGAGGTGGTATACCATTTGGTGCTTTGTTATATGGAGTTATACTTGAACGATGGGAGATGCATTATACAGTGCTGGTAGCTGCATTATTGATGATGATGATTTCGAATGTATTTTTAACTTCGATCGAAAAAGCTCAAGACTAGTATATATGTTGTGAGGAAGGATTATGATTAAATATCCACTAGTTTATGTTAAAAAGATTGGTAATAACTACTTAAGGCGTGGTTGAACTACCTAGTGTCTTCCCCTATACCGTTCCTACTTACGCTACGATAAATTTTTATTAATAATTTTCCTTTATAATATGTTCACCATTGATTATTAGTAGCTATGTGATTCAGTCACGGATAATAATTAAAAAGTATGTATAATTAGTATATATTTATATGAATAAAAAGTAAGGGAGAATGTAATGAAAAAACTATTAAACCTATGGAAAAACTACTCTTTCATCCTACTCTTTGCTTTTGTAATCTTTAGTTTATTTGACTTTAGATTTGCAGTTGCAGCAATTGTCTGTATGATAGCACCTATTGTTATTTCTGTATGGAAAGGGAGATTTTGGTGCGGTAACTTATGTCCAAGAGGAAGTTTTTACGATCATGTAGTTTCAAAATTCAGTAACCATAAAAAGGTACCACAGTTTTTAAAGTCTAATGTATTTAGAGCATTTATGGTATTCTTTATGATGTCAATGTTTGCCTTTGGTATTTATAAAAACTGGGGTGATCTGTATGGTATTGGAATGGTATTCTATAGGATTATTGTTGTAACAACGATAATAGGTATCGTCCTATCTTTCTTTTATAACCATAGAACCTGGTGTCATTTTTGTCCTATGGGGACAATCGCTTCTGTAATGACAAGAATTAGAAAAAGTAAGAATGTATTACAGATATCGTCAGCTTGTGTATCATGTAAAATATGTGAAAAAAAATGTCCG
>JAQSYO010000008.1 GCA_029256105.1 Herbinix sp. | reverse complement strand
TTACTCACCTTTCGTACACGTACGTCGGTAATTTGCATGGCATGGTCCCCCTTCTGTCAATATTTATCGTTAGTTATTAGAAAAAGTTATGTTTAACACATGCTAATTTCACTTTTCCCTGTTACTAATTCACACGTTGCTCCTCTATTTCATTGAAATTGTTCTCAATGATTGGTAGTTGATGGTATTATACCATAATTATTCCGAAATGTGAATAATATTTACGAAAAATCCCAAGATTTTTACAACTTTTATGGCATTTTCAATAAAGATTACACATTTTCAGCTTTAATTGTGCTTTTTTTTACTATTTTTAATTATATACGTGCAACCTATCCTTCAAAACTGAATATAATGGCTATAAATTGTTTTAAAAAGTCACGGTATATTTATGCATGGAACTAATTTAATATTGTAATTTAGGTGAAATGGGTTATAATAACAGGTAGTAAAACGTCAAGAATATATACTAGTTGAATTAGCACGCTAATTCGCTTGACATGAAAAAATAAAGAATAGGAAGTGTACTATGTACAAAATAGATTTCGACAAGCCGTGCCGTATTCACTTTATCGGTATTGGCGGAATTAGTATGAGCGGATTTGCAGAATATCTACATACCCTCGGATTTAAGCTCAGTGGATCTGACAACCACCAAAGTAAAATCACTGACCATCTGGTTGAATTAGGAATTGAATTCTTCTTAGGACAACGTGCCGCTAATATCACCCCTGATATCGATTTGGTGGTGTATACCGCAGCGATCATGGAAGATAATGAGGAATATCAAGAAGTAATCCGAAGAAATATTCCGATGCTAAACCGAGCTGAAATGATTGGTCAGCTGATGCTAAACTTTGAGAATGCGGTAGCCGTATCCGGAACCCATGGAAAAACAACAACAACCTCAATGCTCTCCTTAATTTTTATGGAAGGAGAATTAGACCCTACTATCTCCGTCGGTGGTATCCTAGATGCAATCGGTGGCAATATCCGTATGGGTAATTCAGAGCATTTCCTTATAGAGGCTTGTGAATATACCAATACGTTTTTGGAATTCAACCCGAAACGCAGTATTATTTTAAATGTAGATGCTGACCATTTGGACTTTTTTAAAGATCTGAAGGACATTCGCAATTCCTTTCATATGTTTGCGAAAAGACTCCCGAAGGACGGTCAGCTTTTTATTAATGGAGAGATTGACCACTTTGAAGAGTTTACCTCTGATTTAGAATGTGAGGTACTTACTTACGGTATCTTAGATCCTGCTTACCGCAAGGGAAATATCGCCTATGACATCGCTGCAGATAAGATATCCTTTGATGATAAAAGCACAAGTACCTTTGATTTATACTATAAGGGTGAATTTATCGACCGCCTTCAATTAAATGTCATAGGAATTCATAATATCTCAAATTCACTTCCTGCAATCGGTGTTGCCTTACAGGTAGGTATCCCGCTTGAGAAGATCAAAAAAGCCCTCTATTCCTTTAAAAATTCAAAACGCAGACTTGAGTATAAGGGAGAGATTGGGGGAGTAACCATCATTGATGATTATGCCCACCATCCGACGGAGGTTATTGCTACCTTAACCGCTGCTAAGAATTATCCACATGAGGTTTTATGGTGTGTATTCCAGCCGCATACTTATTCCAGATTAAAACAGCATTTGACAGAATTTGCGGAAGCGCTTTCCTTAGCTGACCATGTTGTACTCACAGACATCTATGCTTCCAGAGAAAAAGATCCTGGAGATATTTCCTCGAAGGATTTATTAAGAGAACTCGAGAAATTGGGCACGGAAGTACACTATTTCCCCTGTTTTGATGAGGTAGAAAATTATTTATTACAAAATTGTATGAACGGTGACCTGTTGATAACTATGGGCGCCGGAGACATAGTTTCCGTGGGAGAAAATCTTCTAGGATTGTAGTTATCCACTTTATCCACAGTATTATCAACAATTTTGTTGACTAATCCTGTGGATAATTTTTTTGTCAAATTCATTTCTACAAATATAGACTTTTAACTTCAATAGTTCTTATTTTCACTATATTTCTATCGTATATTACATATTTTTACATATTTTTACCCCCATTTCATCCACATTATCCACAGTATCCACAATTGACCGAATCGCCAAAACCCAGTAAAATAGGCTATTTTCATATAGATTTATCTGTGCTATAATGTTGCTGGCATTAAGAATAATGTCAACGGGCAAAAAGAGGGGGCCAGACTTATGAATAAAATTTCATTACATGCGGAGGGTATTTCTGACGTTACAATCGTCCCAAATACCTTTATTGATCAGTTTATGCCGTCCGCAAACGGCGACTACGTTAAGGTTTATCTTTATTTGCTTCGTTGTTTCTCCGGGAACTGCCCGGAAGTAACAATCTCCTCCATAGCTGACCGCTTAGAGAACACGGAAAAGGACATCATACGAGCCTTAACCTACTGGGAAAAACTGAATTTATTGATACTGACACGTAACCAACAAAAAGATATTACCGCAATTAATCTAGTGGATTTAAACAATGTACAAAATGATAATACTATGGTTGATGATTTGGATTCCGAGCTGGATGAAATCGCAGTCAGTATACATACAGAGACTAAGCCTGCTACAAGACAGAGTTATTCAGCCGAGAAAATTGCACAATTAACTAACAATGATGAGATTAAGTGGGCCATGCATATTGTGGAAATTTATTTGGACCGTCCGCTAAAGCCGATGGATCTCCAATTAATTCTCTATTTATACGAGGAACTTCATTTTTCACCAGAATTAATCATGTATTTATATGAATATTGTGTATCCAAGGGGAAGAAGAGTGCTTCCTACATCGAAGCAGTTGCATTAACTTGGGCGGAGGAAGGTATTGATACGGAGGCAAAAGCGAAAGAAGCTACCACTACCTACAATGACCATTTCAATACAGTGAATAAAGCCTTTGGATTAAACCGTGCACCAGGTCAGATTGAACGTCAATACATAACGAAATGGGTAGAAGTCTTTGGTTTTTCCGATGAGATCATTACCGAAGCTTGTAATCGAACCATTTTAAGAACACAGAAGCCTGATTTTAAATATACGGACAAAATTTTAGAAACCTGGTTTAAGAAGGACGTAAAGAGTCAAACTGATATTACAAGGCTGGATGAGGAATTCAGTAAAGCAAACAAAACTCAGGATGCGAATAAAGTTGCCAACATGGTAAAACCTACTGCTAATAAATTTAATCAGTTCCCACAAAGAACCTATACAGCGCAAGATTATGCTGAGCTGGAGCGAAAGCTTTTAAACAAAGGCTTATAAAGGAGATCTAACGTTATGGCATTAAAAAATGACCAGTACAATCAGATTTTAAGGGAATACGACAACCGAATGCTGCAGAACAAGTTTGATTTGGATGCACGTTTGAAAGAAGCTTATTGCCTCATTCCGGAGCTCAAAGAGCTGGAGGATGAAATGATCTCCCTATCCGCTACAAGCGGTAGGATGGCCCTTTTCGGTGATGATAGTGCTTTAAAAGAGCTAAAGGCATTAACCTTTAAATTAAAAACACGTCAAAAGGAGCTTTTAGAATCGAAGGGTTTACCCTCGAATTACATGGAGATGCAATATCAGTGTAATAAGTGCAAGGATACCGGTCATATCGGCAATGAGAAGTGCAGTTGCTTTAAGCAGGCAATCGCTGATATGATGTATTCCGGTTCTAATATAAAAACCATTCTGGCTCATGAGAATTTCAGCAAATTCTCCTTCCGTTATTATTCGGATGATTTTATTGATGAAACCATCGGCTTGTCCCCACTCTCTAATATGCAGAAGGTAGTGGCAGGCTGTAAGGCTTTTATTAAACATTTTAATAAAAGTCATGAAAATCTGTTACTCCTTGGTAATACCGGTGTTGGCAAGACCTTTCTTGCTAATTGTATTGCAAAGGAACTTCTTGATCACGGAAACACCGTAATCTATCTTACCGCTTTTCGATTATTTGATATCCTAGAAAAACACAAATTCGGTAAAGATGAGGATAGCTCATATACTGCCTCCTACCAATTTGATTACATCTTAGATTGCGATCTATTGATTATTGATGATTTAGGTACTGAGCTTAACAATTCATTTACGAATTCCCAATTATATCTTATTATAAATGAGCGATTATTAAGGCAAAAATCTACAATTATTTCTACTAATTTATCGCTGACTAATATTAATACAACCTATGGAGAACGCATCTTTTCAAGAATTGTTAGCAGCTATTCTGTTCAACGTATTATAGGGGAAGACATACGTCTACATAAGGCAGTCAATAATATAAATTCATAATAAATGCATAAAACCTGCTTGACTTACGAAATTAATAATGGTATAACTTTAGTGGCTTTTGAAACCAATTCTTTTACACAATGGAGGGAAATGTAATGCCGAAGAATGAGAAGATCTTAGAAACTATTCCTGTAGGACCACTCGGTATTGTAGCTCTAGAGAGCAGCAAAACTCTAGGACAACGAGTGAATGAGTATCTTGTAGAATGGCGTAATTCAAGAGAAAGCGAACACAAAGGCACGATCGCTTTTACCGGCTATCAAAGAGATTCTTATTTATTGAAAGCTTGTTGCCCACGATTTGGTACTGGGGAAGCAAAAGGTCAGATCAAAGAATCTGTTCGTGGTTCCGACCTATACCTATTAGTTGACGTTACTAATTACAACTTAACTTACACGGTTTGTGGGCATGAGAACCATATGTCACCTGACGATCATTATCAGGATCTGAAACGAATCATTGCAGCTGTCGGCGGAAAAGCCAGAAGAATCACAGTAATAATGCCTTATCTTTATGAAGGCAGACAACATAGACGTAGCTCCAGAGAATCCCTTGATTGTGCTTTGGCACTTCAGGAGCTAACGAACATGGGTGTGGAAAGTATCATTACCTTTGATGCACATGACCCTAGAGTTCAAAATGCAATCCCTCTTAATAGTCTTGAAACTGTAGCTCCAAATTATCAGTTCATTAAAGCAATGCTTCATAACGTCCCCGATATCAAATTAGATGCAGAGCACATGATGGTCATCAGCCCGGATGAAGGTGGTATGTCAAGAGCTGTATATTATGCCAATGTATTAGGACTTGATATGGGTATGTTCTATAAAAGACGTGATTACACCAAAATTGTTAACGGCCGTAATCCAATCGTAGCACATGAATTCCTTGGTACCGATATTGAAGGCAAAGATATTCTGATTGTAGATGATATGATTTCCTCCGGTGAGAGCATCCTTGATGTTGCGACCGAATTAAAGAGAAGAAATGCAGGAAGAATATTTGTAGCATCAACTTTTGGCTTATTCACGAATGGATTTGCAAAACTTGATGAAGCATATGAAAAAGGATTGATTTACCGCGTACTTACCACAAACTTGATTTACCAGACTCCTGAGCTTTTATCAAAGCCTTATTATATTAATGTTGATATGAGCAAATATGTTGCTTTGATCATAGATACACTAAACCATGATAACAGCATCAGCGGCTTACTAAATCCGGTGGAGAGAATTCAAGATATCTTGAAGGAATACAACCAAGGTGGTAACGAATAATCGCAAATTACAACTTGGCTTAAAGGACAACCTAATACCTATGTAATAAATAATCTTATCTTATCATTGAATTTAATAGCCTAATCTTATTATGATTATATAATAATGATTATTTTTAGGGCAGATACCTATGTGGTACCTGCCCTTTTTATGTTCATGATATATTTATGATTTATGTTTTCGCTGCATTCCTTTGCTTTATGCCTCTGCTTTATGCTTCTGCTCTATGCTTTTGTTTTATGCTTTTGTTTTATGCTTTTGTTTTACGCTTTTGTTTTACGCTTTTACTTTATGCCTCTGCTTTATGCTATATTTCAATATTTTTTCTATTGAACATGAGCCCTTGACTACTATTGTTACTCCAACTGTTCATCCACGCTCAATTCATCCCCAGTTGAATTATCTTCTATCACCTCTGTATTACCATCTTCTGAATTACTATTATCTTGGTTCTGCTCATCAATATATTCCTCCTCGGTGCTTTCTTCCATATCATTTCCATCCTCAGTATAATCCTCATCCGTTTCTTCTTGTGTATCCTCATCTCCAATATATTCGTCCTCTGAATTCATATCCTCGGTAAACTCGTCCTCATAATATTCATCTTCCGAATCTATCAGAACTTCATCGGCTTCCCCATTATCGGCATCCTCCAATATTTCCTCTCCGCTATCGGGAATAACATCCTCTGAAGTTGCTTCTTCCAGTTCTTCCTTTTCTTTAATTTCTGCTTCTTTTTTCTTCTTTTCCTCTGCTTTTTCCTTTGCTAAAACCGTTCTCCAATCATACAAATCAAATCCTCTGGCCATCGTAGAATCATGTAGCTGTTCCATATAATTATGCCAAATAGTCCCCGGATAAGAGGCTCCGGTTAAATCTCCTACGGATTTGGGTAAATCATAGCCCACCCAGACACTTGTTGTATAGTAAGGGGTATAGCCAACAAACCAGCCATCCTTCTTATCATTCGTGGTACCTGTTTTCCCTGCACTTATCGTATTCGTTAAGCCAAGACCCTTTCCGGTTCCCTTTTTCATAACACCAGTTAAAGCCTCCGTCATAATTCGAGCTGCATTTGTTTCATAGATCTGTGTGGTGTCAATTGCATCACCCACAATTTCATTTCCTTCTGAATCCATAATCTTAACGATACAGGTAGGCTCTCTGTAATATCCATCGTTTTCTAAAGTCGAATAAGCCGCAGCCATCTCAACGGGACTTACGCCTTGCGTAAATCCACCAAGTGCCGCTGCCGGAATATTGTCCTGATAGGAGATTTTAGCAAAGTTCATCTTGTGTAAATAAGCAAGTCCCACCGAAGGTGTGAGTTCCTTAAATAGCTTCCAAGCAATTGTATTCTTTGAAAGTTCTATTGCTCTTTGCAGCTTAATCTTGCCGAGATAGTTCCCATCAGAATTCTTTGGACCTCCTTCGAAACGCTTATCTACTACCGTACTTTCCGGTGTATACTCTCGCTCAAAAGAAGGTGTATACACGATTAATGGCTTAATGGAACTACCTGGTTGACGATAGCTTTGATATCCTCGATTTAAGGTGTATCCCTTCAAATCCTGATCTCTTCCGCCAACAATTGCGACCACCCTACCATTGTCATTGTCAATGCAGACCGCTGCTCCCTGCATCTGATATACGCCTTCTTCATTCACTTCTGTGAAATCAGATAAAGCGTCATCCACTGACTCCTGAAGCAACTTTTGTTTCTTTAGGTCAATGGAGGTATAGATCCGGTACCCACGCACGTATAAATCTTTCTGGTAGCTGTAATACAACTCGTAATAGGCATCCTCATACGCATCTCGATCCTTTTTGCCTTCGAACTGATAGCGAAATTCAAAGCCCTGATTCTTCATTAACGCCTTAATCGCACAATTGTAAGCATAAGTCTCAACATAATCTTTCTTATCTGTCTTCTCCTGCTTCAGTTCTATGGTCTCATTTTTTGCTTCCTTATATTGCGCAGAGGTTATCTTATCCTCATCCAGCATTTGTTCCAGAATTCGATCCCGACGTTTCAACGTATTATCCATATTGCTTTCCGGATTATAAAGGTTTGGATTGTTTGGTATCGCACAGAGAAATACAAGCTGAGATAAGCTTAGTCCTGACACCCCTTCGCCAAAATATCCTTGCGCGGCTGCCTGTATTCCATAACGCCCATTGGCAAAATAAATTCCGTTCAAATAATATTCCATAATTTCTGACTTTGAATATTTTCTCTCTAACTCCTGTGCAACAAAAATCTCTTCTATCTTTCTCTCGTAGGTTACATCAAGGGTGAGGAATACATTTCTGGCTAATTGCTGCGTTATGGTACTGGCACCTTCGGTTATCTCACCCTTATGTTTAATCAATGCAATCGCTGCTCTGAAATTAGCCCAATAATCAATTCCACCATGCACCAGGAACTTCCTGTCCTCGGACACTACCATGGCATCAATTACTGCAGTAGGAATTTCATTATAGTCGATATAATAGACGTCCTTCTCTGCCTTTAGCGCGGAGATCACATTACCCTCCGTATCATACACGAGACTAGTTTGGGTGGCTTTGAAGGTATCCTCACTTGATGCACTTACCTTCTGCTTTGCCTCAGACTGTAGCTGCAATATCGTCTTTCCGTAAGTATGGTAAAAATAGAAGATCCCTGAAGCTATTGTTATCAAAAAAAGAAGGATGAAAAGTTGAAGGACAAGCTTTGCCACTTGTCCTATACTCTTATTTCCCTTCTTCTTGTTCCCCTTTTTTCTATTTTGCATGGTAAAGCCTCCTGCTAATTGTGACACTGTATGCTAATTAATTATCGGCAGGATAGGTCTACGAAATGATAGGGTAATCCTAGTTCCTCCAATAATTTTTGCTCCCTTGTATGGCAGGTAAATAATATAATTTGCTTTCGCTGAGCGATTCGTGTTAAGGCTGCCTTTACCCTCATTTCATCATATAGAGCAAAACTATCATCCAGTAAAAGCGGTATCTCGTCCTTTCCTAAGAGCAAATCGGCAACTGCCAGACGTAGAGCAAAATATACCTGGTCAATGGTACCGGCACTAAGTCGGTCCAAAAGTACATAATCTCCGTTCCAGCCCACCTTAACCTCCAGCTTTTCATCTACTTTAAGGTCTGTATACTTCTTCTCTGTAACTTCAGAGATTACCTCAGATACCGCCAGGTTAAGCTGTTGTCCAAAGCTGTCATGAATGTCCGTAGATAGTTCCTGTATCGAGGTTAGCGCCAGTTTAATTGCTTCCAATTCAACTGCACTCTCCTTTTGCTGCTGCTCCAATTCACCGTAACGATCTTTATTCTTTAAGAGCTGCTCTTCATTACCCTCCAAGGTTGAAATCTCCCATTTCAATTTCTCTATACGAAGCTTACAGCTTTCATATTGCTGGGTGATTTGCATAAGCTTACCAGAGGTCTCCTGCTTTCTTAGACGAATTTCCTCTTGTAGTCGTTGCATAGAATTAGTTGAAAGTTCCTCCTCTGGGATAAAATGTTGCATATATTTCATTATCGTCTCGTATATGGCATCACGGTTATCCTCAAGATCGTTTTTACGCTTTTCCAAATCCTTTTGCTGCTCTAACGCATTTTTAAGCGCATAAAAATCCTTTAATATCTCCTCTTGCTTTCCCGCAAGTTCTTCGATATGAGAGACTTGATTTCTCTGTAAAATATTATTTATTTTACTTTTGTCCGTTACCTTTTGCTGCTCAAAAACACTTGATTTAGTACTCAAAATTTGTTGTTTCTTGCTATTGCTACTACCAAGTGCTATGTAGGCGATGATTCCAACTAAAAACAATACCGCTGAAACTACAATTCCAATCGAATGAAATCCCGTAATTAACATAATTAGTACTGCGACCACACACGCCGGAAGGAGGCTGATGAAGATATTCCTTTTCCCCTCATTTTGAAGGTTATCCTTTTCTCTTTGCAGCTCTAACCCATACTTCTCCCGATCCAAAAGTTCCGCTCTTAGCTTCTCCACTTCTTGTATATCTTCCTTGAGTGTACCAGCTGATTGCTGTTCTTTATCCCATAAGATAATCTTTGCTTGAAGCTCTGAACTTTGCGTCTCCAATAGCGTGCCCTGTCTTATTAAATCTTGATAGGAACGATATTTCTCTATAATCGCAGGAAGCTGTTCCATCTGTTTTGTAGCTTCATTGTCAACAGAGCCTGCCACCGCTTCCTTTTGCCTTACCAGTTCCTGTTCCTCCGCGAGTAAATCCCGAAGCTGTATGGTTAATTGGTCTATTCTCTCTTCCTTTGAAAGGCCTTCCTCAATCTCCACTTGTAGCGCTTTTAATACGGTTGTACTCTGAGAGGGTTCCAGTTGTTTTCTTTGCTCCGTCAAAAGACTGACTGCTTTTGCAACATTAACCTCTTTGCTTTTGGTAATGGATAAATTGGCCATATAATTCCGTACCTGCGCTGCCAAGTCAGCATCTGTCTGAGCCTTTAGTTGTTCGATACTGATGGTATTCTTAAAGGTAGATTCCATAAGTCCCGGAAAGAGTTCACTAATCAAGCCTTCCTTCAGCTTCACTTCCCGTCCGGTGGATAAATCCAGAATGGTAAAATTCTTATCAGTGGTATGGAAGCTCCGTTGCAATCGATATTCCTTCTCCCCAATTAAAATATCCATACTGCCGTTAAATGCACCAGGATAATCCCAGGGCAGGTATCTAGTGTAAACATCCTCTTTGGAAGCAGAACCTCTTCCTCTCATTCGTTCAATCCCAAATAGCATCCCTTTGATAAACGTGTGTATTGTCGATTTGCCAGCCTCGTTCTCTCCATAAACCAGATTAATCCCCGGTTTAAGTTCGAGCTCCCTGTCTTGAAACCGCCCAAAATAATTTAATTTAAGCTTTGTAAAAAGCATCTTTCACCAAACCCTTTCCAAAGTAAGTTAACTTTCATTAAATAGCATCCCTTAGCCTTTTGAGGTAAGTAATGCCTCAATTCCATAATATAGTGCCTTTTTGGCCACCACGTCCTGCTTCGCATTCTCCCGAATCTTTTGAATAAACAATCCGATCATATTATCAGCATTCTCTCGGTATAGCGCATCAAAATCATAATCCGGAACTGACTGGTCGTCTACTTCAAGTATATTCCCGAGTTTTTTAATAGCTTCTTTATCAAAGTGGATTGTTTCATCCCTTACTCCTGTGATGCAAAACGAATAGATATGCTGTGTTCCATTATCTCTCATGATGTCTTTTGCCTGATCTAGAAGTGCTCCATTTGTTGTATCTTGATTAACCGCTAGGATCATCCTCTTATATTGCCTAACTGAGCTGGGGACAAATCGGATTGAAGTCTTTGTCTTGCCATTTTCCTCCTGAGAAATTTCCCCTAGAATATAACCACGTTCCCCAAGCTCATTTTTATCAAGGGGTTCTAAGGAACCGGAATATGCAATTTTATCACTGATCAGCTCGGGTTTATGGATGTGCCCGAGCGCTATATAGTCAAAGCCTGAGTCCTGCAGCTTCTTGCGATTAAATGGAATATCTTTTTCATCCCCACCATGGGCAAGCAGAATATGAATTCGGTCATTTGCATCCGGTTTTACCGTATCATATAACGGGTCCGTAATATCTCTCGTATGGTAGCTGAAACCATAGACTTCAGCGTTAAGCATAGGAAATTCGATAACTTCCAGTGTATCCTTTAAAAACATATGTACCTTCTCGTCCCACTCAAAACCCTGATAGTAGGATCTGGCACCAATGAAATCATGATTTCCCGCCATGATGGCAACTTGTGCTGTCTCTAATTTACTAAAGGAATAGTTGACCTCCTTTAGTTCCCTGACTAGTGGTTGGCGATGGAATAAATCTCCCGCTATTAATAACAGGTCTATCTTTTCGTCATTACAAATCGTTATGATATTCTGAAAGCTTCTCCAGATTTCTTCCTCCCTTAGAACACCCCAAGGCATATTTGAATCTGGAACCGCACCAAGATGCACGTCCGCAATATGTAAAAACTTCATAGTCTCTTCCTCATTTCTTCATTTTATTATTCCTCTTAATATCCATCTATAATATAAACTACATATCTCATTTCTGTCTGTGATTTTACTATAATCTTTGCTCTGGACAACAGAACCCATTAACACTATGAATGAAATTTTCTATTTCATAAACGATCCTATTCTATTATAACATAGAAAAATATAAAATCGCAAGCCAACTCCTCGAACATTCATTCTGTTTTTATTTTACATTATTTTCTTGCACTTTTCAATACAAGCGAGTATACTCATACTAATTTTATCTAAAGAATACGTTTACAAGATATTTGATAATAACTTACAACAGAGAGGAGTACAATTTTGATGAAGAGCTTAGAGACAACACGTTTGCTGCTGAGAGAATTTCGTGAGACCGACCTGGAGGATTTTTATGAATATGCGAAAAACCCAAAGGTTGGTCCCCGTGCCGGCTGGCCACCTCATAAAACTGTAGAGGAGACACTTGGAATCCTAAATCGATTTATGGAAGGCAATGAAGTATGGGCTTTGGTGGATAAGAAAAGCAACAAGCTTATCGGTTCTCTGGGATTACATGAGGATCGCTATCGTTCTGTAAAGGATGTAAGAATGCTTGGCTTTGTCCTTTCAGAGGATTATTGGGGCCAGGGAATCATGGCGGAAGCTGCAAAAGCTGCTATTCGCTATGCCTTTGAAAATCTAAATATAACACTACTTACCATACATCACTATACCTTTAATGAACAATCAAAACGTGTCATCGAGAAATGCGGCTTTGTTTATGAAGGAATATTAAGACACGCCGCACAAATCTATGATAACTCTGTTTATGATGTTGCATGTTATTCTATGACAAAAGAGGAGTGGAATAATACACTTTAGCAGTTACTATTTTAATAGCATTTGTATACAAATAATCAAGTAAAGCATACGCTCCTGTGTTATTATGACATCATACGGTACCGTTATATCAGTAATAGTAACCATCAAGGCAGGTGATACCTTTGAAAAATTTCTATATCCTTACCGATGCAATTAATTATATTGAAGAGAATCTTTGTAATGAATTTACCCTGGAGGACCTTGCGAACGCTTGTTATTCCTCTCTCTCGGGATTAAAGAAGCTAGCCTCGCACGATAATAAGTAGCAGCTACCTTATAGATGTTTTAATAGTCATTTAATCTTAATAATTGATAAATAACTATTGACATATTTTAGTATAAGTAATATATTACATATTAATAGGTAATATATTACTTAATTAAGGAGATAACCATGAACCTACCACCCGATAGAGATAATAAATATGTGATATTTGCTTTAATTTTTATGTTATCCAACCAACTTCAAACCATTGGAGATTCCTTCTTTGCTGAGATATCCACGAAGCAATGGTTTGTCTTAGTAATCCTTGGCATTATGGATGGTTACTCCCCAACCCTGAACGAATTGTCCTCGGCTGTTGGCAGTTCCCATCAGAACGTGAAGCAATTGGTGCTTAAACTCGAGCAGAAGGGTTATGTGGAATTAAGTAAGGATGCGGAAGATGGCAGGCGCTTACGCATTACGCCTACTCGAAAAAGCGAAGAGTTTAGTAAGGCTTATGATAAAAAAAGCAGCGCTTTTATGTCAAAATTGTTCGATCATTTTGAAGAAACCGATTTGGCTGCTACAAAGAAAGTTATGTTGTCTATGAGAGATAGATTAGAAGGGATGGAAAAGGATTATGTCGGAGAATAAGAAAATAGTGGTAGTTTACCGATCCAAATCAGGATTTGCAAAGAATTACGCAATCTGGCTTTCAGAGAAGCTAAAATGTGATTTATTAGAAGGTACAAAGGCAAAAGCCAAGGATTTATTAAGCTACGATACCATTATCTACGGAGCTGGGTTATATGCGATAGGTATTAATGGGATTAAATTGATTACTAAAAATTACGATCTACTTAAGAATAAAAAGCTTATTGTATATGCCGTAGGTGCTTCTCCCAGTCGCTCGGAAACCACAGAGGAGGTCCGCAAAGCTAATATACCTGCCGAGCAGCTGGATAAGATAAAGTTCTTTTATCTTCGCGGCGGTTTTGATTACAGTCGTTTAACCTTCTTCAATAAAATTCTTATGACACTGATGAAGATCAAATTAAAAAATACAAAAAATCCAGACGCAGATGCAAAGGGTATGTTAGCAAGCTATGATCATCCCTTAGATTTTACTAATGTAAAGTATATCGAACCCATTTTAAAATTTATAGGGATAGGAGAATAATATGACAAAGTCTAAAAAAGCGTTAATTATAATTGGCTCACTCTTTGCGGTAATTATCATTGGTGGTATAATTTTATTCGTCAAAATGGGTAATACCACCTCCGTTTACAAGAACTTTAATTTTGGTAACCTTGATTTAGCAACTGTTGAGGATGGTACCTATACCGGAAGTGAAGATGGAGGGCTCGTGAAAGCCTCGGTTGAAGTAAACGTTAAGGATCATGTCATTACACAGGTAACCATTCTATCTCATGAATGTGGGCTAGGGAAACCTGCGGAAGCAATTGTAGAAGATATTGTTCAAAATAACAGCCTTCAGGTCGACGCCATTAGTGGTGCAACCTATTCTAGTGATGTAATCAGGATGGCTGCATATCATGCCTTAACCAATTAATAATATAATATTAAGAGGCTGTGATAGTAAAGTGCAACCCCAAATATTAGACATAAAATCGAATGTTTGAAGTTCCTTTCTAATAACAGCCTCTTATAATTAGTTTGTATTAGTATTCATATCCGTATTCGTAAGCTCTTCTTTGGTTGCAATATTTCTTATCATCTCAAAGGCTCCCGTACTTGCCAATCCGCTTGCCAAGCCTCCAAGTAATATCTCCGGTGTAAATGTCCATCCACTAATCCAAACATTTAAAATAATTCCGGTAACCGCCATAATGAGCGGTATGTATTTATTCGGGATAAATGAAATACTGTGCTTAATTATATATCCTAAGCATAAGCAAATTGCTAAAACAACGACTACCACATATCTTGATAAAAATTCCACCAAAATTTTTCTCCTTTCCCTCACTTGACTATTATTGTCCATCGTAAGTACTTTGTACCGTTACAAAGCAAGGTATCCTAAGTGATATGTTAATTAACATTTAGCCGAATTTACTTCTGTCCACTATAAGGTATGTTACTACTTGTCAGGTAATGCTTATATTTTGAATTCTGCCTTTCTCCATATTCTTTTCACAATTTTTCAACATCTTTGACACAATTTGAATATATAATAAACCTATCAAACACATAATTTGTAATAAAGATGCTAACAAGTAAAATTCATATAGATTTTTAACTGAATTAATTCTCCCCTTTAAGCCAACTGAATAAGTTGGCTTCTCCTCTGTAGATTTATTATCCGAAATGCCCACTCACATAATCCAAAGTTTTTTTGTCCCTAGGATTGGTGAAAATCTTTTCGGTCGAGTCATATTCAATTAAATCGCCAAGTAAAAAGAAAGCTGTTTTATCTGCTATCCGTGAAGCCTGTTGCATATTATGTGTAACAATAACGACGGTATATGTTTTTTTTAATCTTCCTAATAAATCCTCAATATTATAAGTAGAAATAGGGTCTAATGCACTCGTCGCTTCATCCAATAAAATAACCTCAGGATTAAGTGCAATTGTTCTGGCGATGCAAAGACGTTGTTGCTGTCCGCCGGAAAGAGAAAGTGCACTCTTCTTTAAGCGATCTTTGACCTCCTCCCACAAAGCAGCTGCCCTCAGGCTGCTTTCCACAATTTCATCAATCTCTCCTCGCTTTTTACCATGGTATTTCGGTGCATAAGCTATGTTGTCATATATACTGAAAGGGAATAGATTTGGCTTTTGAAACACCATTCCTATTTTCTTACGAATTAGCATAGGGTCAATTTTGCTGTTATATATATTAATATCATCAAAAATCACTTCTCCAGTGGTTTTACAGTTCGGAATAATATCATTCATCCGGTTTAAGACCCTTAAGAACGTTGACTTACCGCAACCGGAAGGACCGATTAACGCCGTAATCTCATTCTTTTCAATTTCCATCGTTACATTGTTTATTGCTTGTTTATCTCCATAATAGAGATTCAGGTTTTTTGTAGTAATAATGCCCATTATTTAAAGCTCACCTTCTTTTTGAATAGACCTGCAATTATATTCGCCGTAAGATTAATAACAAATACCAGTATTATTAAAATTGCCGCCATAGCATAAGGAACCCAATCGGGAACACCACCTTCGGTTGCATATAAATAGAGTTGTACCGTTAATCCGGCTCCAGGCTCCACAATATGTTTGACATAATTTGTAGGCATGGTGTAATCTACGCCTGCGGTATAAATAAGTGCTGCAGATTCACTGACGATTCTTCCTATACTTAATATCACCGCCACAACTATTCCCGGTAACGCACTCGGTAGCAATATTGTACGGATGATGTGCAGCTTTGAAGCTCCCAAGGAAAATGCCGCTTCACGATAGGTTGAATTCACTTGCATCAAGGCTTCTTCTGTGGTTCGGATCATCGTAGGCAGAACAATCAGCGCACAGGTGAGCGCACCTGACAGCAGAGAGCCGCTGCCGCTTCCGATCTTTAGTGCAGTTACATAAAATGCTAATCCAAATAAACCATAAACAATGGAAGGAATTCCTGCAAGAATTTCAATGGCAAATCGGAACGCAGATATAATTTTGCCCGGCTTTGAATATTCCGCGAGATATATCGCCGTTCCGATACCAAGCGGAATGGATACAACAAGTGTAATCAAAACAGTATATAAGGTGTTAATAATCATAGGAGCAATTCCATAGGTTTCATTTAAACGAGAGGGTGCCTTAGATAGAAATTCCCAATTGATATAGGGGAGCCCTTTTATAATTAGATATGCAATAATTGCTATAACTAAAAGAATCACGAAAGCGGTGACCGTGTAAATCAACGTCCGTACCGCGATAATACCTGGTCTTATTTGTTTTTCATATACGTTTTTAACCATTTATATTGCCCGCCTTTTTAATAAGGAAATGAAAAACTGAATTGATAATGAAAATAAACACGAAAAGTACTAGGCCAATTCCAATCAAAACCCCTCTGGTTTCCTCTGTTGCATAGGACATTTCCGTAACAATTGCTGTTGTTAAGAACCGAACCGGTTTTAGCATGGAGGGCATTTGTGGTATATTTCCGGCCACCATCATAACCGCCATCGTTTCACCGATTGCTCTTCCGACTCCGAGCAGAACTGCAGCCATAATCCCTGATTTGGCAGCCGGTAAAACGATGGTAAAGAGTGCATATTCCTTTCGCACGCCTAAAGCAAAGGCGGCTTCTAAATAGCCTTTATCCACTGCGTTGATGCTCGATTCACTTACACTGATTATCGTGGGAAGTGTCATAACTATTAAGACTATAACAGCCGAAATCATATTAAGTCCCGACGAAAGGTTAAATATTCTCTGCACGAAAGGAACTACAAAAACAAGTCCCAGGAAGCCATAAATAACCGAAGGAATACCGGCTAGCAAACTAATAATCGAGCGAAAAATCGAGCCCAGTCTCTTTGGCATCAACTGACCAATGGCCAGCGCTACCAGAATTGAAATCGGAACCGCAACCAAAACCGTAAAGAAAGTGGAGTAAAAAGAAGATAAAATAAATGCCAATATTCCATATCTGGGAGGGTCGTTTGCAGAATTCCAGTCAGGGCTAAGAAGAAATTCTTTGAGCCCTACTTTTACAATGCTAGGTCCTCCATTTATAACCATGAACACTCCGATTAAAATAACCGATAGCATCGTAATTAGTGCAAAGGAAAAAACGATAGCTTTAAAAATGCTGTTATATAAATCAACTCTTTGCTTTTTCATATCTTCTCCATTCGTACAAGATGAATTGATAATCAATACACTTATCATGAATTGGTTATTGGCACTGCTTCTTAGCAGTGCCAATAACTCTACTTATTTAAGATCTTAATATAATTTATCATTCACAATGTATGTTGCTTATTTTACTTTTTATTTACAGTGACTTTGCAGGTAGCGGTTTTTTTACCATCATCAGTTGTAACAGTAATATTCACTTTTCCAGCCTTCTTACCGGTAATAATGCCGGTTGAAGAAACTGTAGCTATCGTAGTATCGGAAGACTTCCAGGTCACTTTATCATTGGTAGCGAAGGAGGGGTTAATCGTTGCTTTTAAAGTGAGTGTTTTACCAACCTCAAGATTAGCACTGGATTTATTTAGCTTGACACTGGTTACCGGATCTGCAACCGTTACCTTGCAGGATCTACTTATATTTGTTCCATCGTTTGTCTTAGCAGTAATGGTAGCACTGCCCGCGCTCACACCTACAACTAAACCCGTAGAAGAAACTGTAGCAACAGCAGAGTTCGAGGATGTAAACGTTAATTTCTGGTTCGTTGTATCGGAAGGAACGACGCTTGGAGCTAAAGAAAAACTGGAATCGGGCTCAATGTTGATGGCAGTGCTTCTTAAGATTAGATCAGTTGCTTTCACTCTGACAAGATTATTCTTAACAAATCCCATTTTATCAATGATTACTTGGCCATCAGCGCTTGAAATGAAATCTAAGAAGGCTTGTGCAGCTGGAGTAATCGTTTTTGTCTTGTTATAAACTAATAAGAAAGGTCTTTTAATTGCATATGTACCATCTGCGACAGTGAACTTGGAAGGCTCAACACCCTCTACTTTCAACGCCTTTACCTTAGTATCATCCATATCTCCGAGGGACATATAACCGATCGCTCCATTGTTGTTTTGAACAGAGGTCTGCATAACGCCTGTGCTTGCAAGTGAACCGTCGAGTTTGATATCATAGCCGCTGGTAAGTGCTGTACCATAATCTGCTTTAAAAAAGTCCTCAAAACAACTTCTTGTACCAGAACCGGCTTCCCGTCCGAAGGGAGCGATTTTAATACTTGACTTGTACGAACCGGTAATTTGATCCCAGTTAAGCGCCGAAGAGTCTCTGGTATAAATTTTGTAGAGTTGTGCCGGAGAAATCTCGTCAATTGGGTTATGTTTATTTACAACGACGGCAAGACCATCCAAGCATATCTGAATTTTGTTTAATACGTCTGCCTCAGCACTGGTTAAGTTTCTGCTTGACATACCAAAGTCAACTACGCTTTTCGTGTCTTTGGCGTCCGAGATACCTGCACCTGAACCGGTAACATTTTGCTCAATGATTTTAATACCAGGATTTTTCTCCATAAAGGCTTCTGCAAGTGCCTGAATAAGCGGATTAACGGATGTCGAACCGGAAAATATAACTGTTCCGGTAACTGCTGATGCTGCTGATGCTGTCGTTGGAACGTAAATAAAATTGGAAAACACTACTGCTACTAACAAAACAAACGACATTAACTTTTTCATGAAACATCTCCTTATCTTAATCTTAATTTTTATTTTAACTTTGTTTGACTACTTCATTATTATAATCTTTTGATTGTAAAATCTAATATCAGCAAAATGTTAAAATTATGAAAATTTATTTATATTATCCTTTTTTGTATTGTATTAACTTATATCTATCAGCGGTAATACAGAAAACCTTCTCATAAAATATAAATACTTAATCTTCTTTCTTCTTGGGGTTAATTTAAGCAATATTGAAAATACACCCAAAATAAAACTTGTTAAAAAAGGATTGATTCTAAGCGAGCATATTTATACAACAAAAGAACCAGGTTTTTATGGATATGAACTGACCCCTGCCTACTTGACAGGGGTCAGTTCTATAAAAACTCTGGTTCTTTTTATTTAGAAAGGATGGTTTGCTTATTTACCCAAATATATCGTTTTCTCCCCACTCATTTATAAGGAGTAGACTGATCAAATTGCTATCCACCAAAACACACCAAATTTATCAACAACATCAGCACAATAAGGATTCCAATCACACGGCCCTAGGGGGTGAATCACCGATCCTCCATCACTTAAGATCTCAAAGGCGTGCCGAACAGCCTCCTCACTGCCCATTTCATACACATTAAAAGCGGTTGTCTGCCAGGCTTGTCCTTTGGTACGTTCACAATCCTCAGGTGCTTCGCTCACAGCCATAAATAGTTGGTCGTTAACCATTAACTCACAATGTGCATAAGTATTTTCCGGTGTTTTAAAATTTAAACCAATTTTTGCGCCAAAGGCATCGCAATACCGTTCGACTGCCTCAAAGCTGCCTTTTACATATACTTGTGCTCCTATTTTCATAATCACAACTCCTCTTCTTATTTTATAAGATCTAATTCAATTCGGAAAAACTAGCATACAATTTTTGTGATTTACGAAATAATTTCTGTACCTGTTCCATATCAAGACCTTTACTAACATCAATTATTCGTCTATAAATGGTTTCTACAGCTTCTTCGTGACTCATAGGTGAATTCAATGAAAGCCATTGTGAGGGAATCCAATTATCAACCTTGTCAAATGCCACAGCTTTATTGTAGGGATGTCCGTCCTTATCCAGCATATCCATATTTCCTGCAATAGTCACGTCAAAAGTAGTCTGTAGCCGGATAACTGCAGCATCTAGCGCATTTTTTCCCTTCTCACCACTATCAATCATCCGGCGGTATTCGTGAGTGCCAATCGGTCTATTTTCGTTTGTTAGCAGACACCAGAATTTCCACTCATACAATCCAAGTTTACCGGATTCATAACGCTCCTCCATTGAGGCCTTTGGACGGAAGGCATCTATAAAGACGGAATAAAAATCGGGAGATATATAGCCCTTTTTTCCATTCAGAAAGGCACCATAAGCCAATTTCTTTTCCTCTGCTACCCTATCCTTCCACAGCCATGGGTCAATATCTGGATCATTTGTCCACCACTGACTTTCCAAGACAAAATCATCAAGAACAGGGAAGCCTTTTATGTCATTATCCTTAGGCATAAGGAAACCTAGCTCACATACTTTTTCTACAAAGTCCTCATATTGAAAATACCGCATAATTGATCCTCGCTTTTCCTTGTCTACATTGAATTATACCGTAAGCTGATATGAATGTATTGCAAAAAAACGACATTTAACACCAGGCCAATTTGAGAGCCTCCCCTGGAGTCATAGTATGGAATTTTCTGAAATCATTTAACAAATGTGCCTGATCGACATAATGGTACTTATCTACCGCATCCTGTATGGTTCTGAATTTTGTAAAAGCAATATCCTGCCACAAATTTTGATATCGAACTAAGTCGCTTACCTTTTTTATGCTCATGCCTAAATAATCATTAAATACACGTTCCAACTGTCTCTGGGAAACAACTGCATAATTGCAGGTTTCTTTTACAGAAGAGGTTCCTCTTACATGCAAAATATGCGATAGTGCATTCATCACATTCTGATTACTATGATGCTGCTGAATTTTATCTTTTAAAAACTGTTCCGTTAATTTTACCCGCTCCTGAAAATTCACCACCTCTAGCAGCATCTTTTCAAAATAGTTAACCCATCCCGAAAAGCAGGTCTCCACATTAATATAAGTATTATAACTTTTTACGATACTGTCACTAATGAAGTATTGTGCACCCCAGAAATAAAATTGTATAGCAAAACGAGACATATCAGGCCTGTCTTTGATCGACCATGCATAACTGGAGTGATCGGATATGCCACAAAAGCCGCTATGCACTATGCCATTTGCGTGGTCTATTGTGAAAATTATATCTACACAGGCGTCCGGTATGATTAAAGATGGCTCAAAATCTTGTATTGACTCTTCGGTTGTTGGTCTCTCAGAGCCCCAATATGAAGAAATATATGGACTCAGTAGGCTGCATGGTAAGCAGTACGACATTACATTTGATGTTGTACCAGATAAATATGCCCCTATCGGTTTCAATAGCAGACGTAAGTTTTCCATTGTATTTTACCTTCTTATAAAGAATTGACAAGTATTAATTTTACAAGCTCACGATAAAAAATTTAAATTGATTATTTTTGAAGTACATTATTTTCTAAAAACTAAGTCCCAATAGCACTTTTCAACATCTATTTTACCTTCTGCATAACCGTCAATACCTCGAGAAAATTCTTATATTCGTCCCTTCCCACAGCCTGCAGTATTTTCAACTGAGCTTCTTCCCAAAGTGGCATCGCTACTTCAAGCCTATTTTTTCCTATCTCGCTCACAGCGATACTTTTTCGACGTGAATCAGAATCCTCTATTCGTACAATCACATATCCTGCTTTACGAAGGATTTCGACATTTCGTGTGACAGTTGTCTGATCCATCATGGATAACTCTGCGAGCTCATTCACCGATATGCCTGCCTCTCTAGAAGCAATATTAATCAAAAGTGAAAACTGTGTAGCCTTTAGACCGGAAGCATGCAAAGCCTTGTCATAGTACTGCGTGACCACCCGGGTAGTCATCCTGAGATTTCTACAGGCACAGTCAATCAGCTGCGATTTGTTATCAGCCTGATGTATCATTTAATTATCCTCCAGTTCAATGTATCTACATATATAATAAAATAGTACATACCAATCGTTTTGTCAATCATCCTATGTTCCTGCCTGTTGGGATGGTTTTCATTCTTGCTGTAATCCGTACTTTACACAAATGATTTCTGCCATATCCCGAACTTTTTCGTATTTACTCTTGCATGCTTCCAACAACAGCGGCTTATACTCGTCCTTGTATCGGTTATTCAAATAGTTTAGTGCATTGACCTGCCATTTCCAGAGTTCTTGAGGTGACAAATAAAAGAATTTTGGCTGCACGCTGCTTATATAAAATTCCTCTTCCATACTTAAAATACCTTCCGCTGTGAGATGGGGGGCAAGCTCTGCAAGTCCTGGAAAAGCTTTATTTCCTATCCATTTCTTATGATTCATCGGACAGACATCTTGGCAGATATCGCATCCATATATGCAATCTCCGAACTTCTCGGCAAGGGGCTCATGAAGCAAGTCTCTTCCACCAAAGGTAGTTAAAAAGGAGATACATTTTAACGGGTTCATCGTATACGCTTCGGATAGGGATGAGGTTGGACAATTTTTAATACAGCGGTCACATCCCTTGGGGCAAGGTTTTAACTTCGTTTCCTCTATTAATTCCATTTCACCGTCGGTAAGCCATGCTTCCAGATGAACCCAGGAGCCGGATTCCGTATAGAAAAAATTATTCCTCCGAATGATTCCCAGTCCAGCCTGCAATGCCGCCCAACGCAGTGCTACGATGCCGAATTTATGATTGGCCGCCAGCTGTAACCCAAGCTTTTGCATATATGCCTCCAGTTCCTGACGTCTTTTAAATTCTTCCGTCCGCTCATCGACGCGAATATCAAACAAATAGGATTTTCCAATATGATCTGCTACCTCTTCCATAACTTCATAACCAGCATAGGGTACTGTAAGTACAACGACGGATTTTGCCCAAGGATATTCCAACAATGGATTCACCAGACGCTTTTGACCCTGATAAAACCGCTCCGAGCCTTCCGCCTTCTGTATCCGCTCATTAAATTTCTCCTCATAGCCTTCCAACCTGTTGATTGGAATAATACCGCATTTTTCATAACCTAACTCATATGCTTTCTTTTGTATTAATTGCTCCATTGAGTGCATGTTCATTACCATCCTTTTCCTAATCTAATGGGTGCCTCGGCTTATCCTTTTTGAAATCGCGGCTACCCAATGCAATGACTGGGATCTTTCTAGTTTGATATGTTGTATGTATATACATATACATGAGTATAGTTAAACACCTGATTACCCGAAACCAATAACAGTATATGCATATAGTATTGAAATACTTAGTAATTTTCTAACAAATAATTGATTTACATGTATATGCATATATTATCACATGCATTAAATTTGTCAATCCGATTATTAAAATAATCTATAATCTCTGTGCATTTATAATTTATCTGTCTTCCTCTCTTTCCCCCAAAATCGAGTCAAAAATTGAGGACTGTCTCCAGCCCTCATCCCCTTGTCCTCAAATGATCGTTCCTACAAAATTCAATAAACGATTCCATTCTTGCTATTGTATTTCTTTCTATTGCTATTAATAACACCTATTAACTTCTTCTAACACAGCCGTACGGTAGTGTCCTGGATTAGTTGATCTGTTCTAGATTACTAGTTATACAAAAAACTTTGCAAGTTCTACTGCTACTACTTCCGGGTTACCTTCGTCAGGACCGTTGTGGTCTAATCCTTCTAGCATAACGGTTTTACTGTTTTTCAGAGTGTTTGCTAATTCAATTAATGCAACCTTTAGATAGTGGGTAGTTTTTGTGCCGCCTAAAATAAGGGTTTCTGTGTTAATATTTTTAAAAGCTTCAAATGTTCCGCCTTCTTTTGCAATTACTTGAAACTCCTGCGGTACATTTTTTAGCAGTTTGCAATTTTGTTCCCACTCTTCTCCGTGTGCCATTTTGTTAAAAAGAACTCTTAAAATAAAATTAGGGATTACTCGCATTACTCCGCCCATTTTCATACCTTTTATAAATACAACAGATGCCGAAACCATATCCTCTTTTTTCAATAATTCTTCGAACTTTGGCATCCAACTGACATCCATAACACTAAGAAGCGGAGCTTCGTACAATGCTAATTTTGCTAGTGGATACTGCATTGATATATATAGCGATGCAACGGCTCCAAAACTATGTCCAAATAAATACGTAATTTCATGTGCCTTCATAATTGCAATTGCATCTTCACATTCCTTTTGTATGCTATAGTCTGCACCCTTTGCACCACTATGATTTCTACCTCGTCTATCCATAACATAAACGGTAAATTTGTCAGAAAGTGCCTTCGCTAGTTTTTGATAGTGTTCACTTGCACGAAATGTACCATGTATAATTAATAAGCCTGGTCCCTTACCCGTAACGGTATAGCCTATTGTTGTTCCGTCTATAGATTGTATTGTGCTCATATAATCCCTCCTGAATTGTTATCTTGGAAACAATAATAATACATTTTTGTTTCCTTGTCAACAATGTTTTATTGACTAGGAAACAAATTTCGTATATACTAATAAATAATTGATATGAGAATACATTATATCGGTGGATATGACTGCATGAAACATTTATTCTAATTATATGCAATCAGCCTATCTGCTATTAGGAGAAATCATGAATGAATTAACAGACCTCTTATACAAAACACTATCTAATGCTAATTTTTTAAATGCTAAGCAATTAAAAGATTATCTAAAAGACTATCAATTCTCTGAAGTACATTGCATAGAGATAATCAACCATTTAGAGAACGCTAATGTAACTAAAATTGCTGAAGCTGCCCACATGACACGTGGAGGTATTAGCAAAATAACCAAAAAATTGATTACCCGTGGCGCAATCGAATCATATCAAGCACCAGAGAATAAAAAAGAAATTTACTTTAAGCTTACAGAAATCGGCAGAGATATGGTAAGGCGCCACAATGAGATTCATAAAATGTGGGAAGAACGTGACAATGCAGTAGTTAATATGATTTCTGAAAATGAAAGTAAAATAATTATTTCATTTTTAAATAAATTTAACCAACATATCGAAGCTGAAATAAAAAAGCTTGATGAGAAATAACGTATTATAGCCTCTAATTACTTGGCTTAGCACGTTTGTAATTGGTTATCCATTCCTTTAACATATGGAGTTATAATTAGTAAAGCTAACGGCTCTTAGTTTATAAAAAGTTAATCCCTTGAGTAATGGTTTAAAGCGATATGCTTTGGCATAAATCTGCTGTAGCTCTCCATATATAATTTTACTTTCGTTAGTCCAGACTCAACTTGATCCCCTCTGATTGTTAATCAGCCTTTATCTCCTTTTCCTCAAATTTGAGTCAAAAATTGAGTCAACTCTTGACAACCCCCATTTTCATGTTATACTAATAAAGTTGCAAACCCTTATAAATAAAGGGATTGCCAAAAATTACAGCGTCAGTTCGTAACCTTCCTGACGTAAAACAAAACTATAGGAGAATGTAAAATGAAAAACAAAAAGACTCTATTTATCTCGGAGGCTGCTATTATTGCTGCTCTCTATACCGCGCTGGTTTATATTTTCCAGTTTTCCAGCTTCGGTCCTATTCAATTTCGAATTGCGGAAGCGCTAACCGTCCTTCCCTACTTTACCCCTGCTGCCATCCCTGGTGTTACCATCGGTTGTTTCTTAAGCGCACTTTTAACAGGTGCCGACCCAATTGATATGGTATTTGGATCTTTGGCTACCTTAATTGCTGCTTTCTTATCCTATAAGTTAAGACGCAATAAATATCTGGTACCGATCCCGCCAATTGTCGTGAACGCTATCGTGATTCCCTGGGTATTACGTTTTGCATATGGAGAGGCTCAGCCCGTTCCATTCATGATGTTATCGGTTGGTTCAGGTGAGTTCGTTGCTGCCGGTATCTTAGGCTTGATTTTATTATTTACTTTAAATAATGTAAAACACGCTATTTTCAGAAATAACAATTAATGATAAGTTATTATTGAATCTATAATTTTAATTTTTTAAGGACGCAAAATCTACAATTTAGTAAAGAGGTCATCTTCCTTCAGTTTATCACTGTACGAAGATGACCTCTTTTATTTTGATACTATTTCAATTTATCACTTATAGTTCACAGTTATTTACTGTTCTCGGGAACGGAACAACATCTCTGATATTACCCATGCCAGTCAAATACATAACACAGCGTTCAAACCCAAGTCCAAAACCTGCATGTCGAGCCGAACCGAATTTTCTTAAGTCAAGATAGAATTCATAATCTTCCTTCTTAAGTTTCATCTCATCCATTCTCTTAACCAGCTTATCATAATCATCTTCTCTTTGACTTCCGCCGATGATTTCACCAATGCCTGGAACCAATAAATCCATTGCTGCAACGGTCTTGTTATCTTCGTTCATCTTCATATAGAAAGCCTTAATATCCTTCGGATAATCAGTTACGAATACAGGTTTTTTAAATACCTGTTCGGTTAAATAACGCTCATGCTCGGTCTGAAGATCACAGCCCCAAGTAACTCTATAATCAAAATTATCATTATTCTTCTCTAGGATTTCAATTGCTTCCGTATAGGTAACATGTCCAAAATCCGAACTGGCAACACCCTGAAGACGTTCTAGTAATCCCTGATCAATGAACTGGTTGAAGAACTGCATCTCCTCCGGTGCATGCTCAAGTACATACTTAATAACATACTTTAACATACCTTCTGCCATTGCCATATCATCCTTCAAATCAGCAAATGCTATCTCCGGCTCAATCATCCAAAACTCAGCCGCATGGCGAGTTGTATTGGAATTCTCTGCACGGAAGGTAGGTCCGAAGGTGTAGATATTTTTAAATGCCATTGCATAGGTTTCGCCGTTTAACTGTCCACTTACTGTTAAATTCGTCTCTTTCCCGAAGAAATCAAGCGTGGTATCGATTTTGCCATCTTCTGTCCTTGGGAGGTTGTCCATATCGAGTGTAGTTACACGAAACATTTCACCGGCACCCTCTGCATCACTACCTGTGATGATGGGAGTATGCACATAGACAAAGTCTCTATCTTGAAAATACTGATGAATTGCATATGCAATCAAAGAACGCACACGAAATACTGCCTGAAAGGTATTGGTTCTTGCTCTTAAGTGCGTGAGGGTTCTTAAGTACTCCAGCGTATGGCGTTTCTTCTGCAACGGATAATCTGCTGTTGAAGTACCTTCTACCGTAATTTCTACAGCTTGAATTTCAAAAGGCTGTTTTGCCTCCGGAGTAGCTACTAACTCTCCTTTGACAATGATTGCGGAGCCTACATTCAGCTTTGAAATCGTGGCAAAGTTCTCTAAGGAATCATGGTAAACCACCTGTAATGGTTCAAAATAGGTTCCGTCATTTACAACAACAAAACCGAACGTCTTCGAATCTCTGACACTCCTGATCCATCCGCCGATTTGTACTTGTGTTCCGATATATTGGTCTTTATTCCGGTATAATTCTCTGATATCAACTAATCCCATAATAACAAACTCCTTTGTTTATATTAATTTATTATAAATTTATATCAAATTTATCTTTTTTATAATGCCCATGTGCAAGGCCCAAATATTTTAGTATAATAAAAATTCTTTCATCGGCATTCTGAAAACAAAGTGCATTCTCCTGATCTTGTTGTTCCAATCTATTCCACTTTCATTATATCATAAACAAAGTGCATGTTCATGATCTTGTTGCTCCAATCTATTCCGTTTTCATTATATCATAAGTTTTCTATAATTCAATACTTTCAGCAACCGACAGCTTATCTTTGGTTGACAGCTTATCTTCCGGTTCTACCCTTTAGCTGATATCCACCCTCCGAACAAGTGCCTTTAATATAGCTTCCTTATTCCTACTTTCACAATATAAATAATTTATAGCCTCATTAATATTTCCCAACTCATGCGCATCTGAATCCGTTATGATATTACACTGCTTCAGATAGGGATTTCTCTTACTTAGCTCCTCCAGCCTTGTAATATCTGCCAGTTCCGCCACTAGAAAGTCGGCATCGGGTGAGATAAAACCAAGATTAGATAATACGCTGTTTGAATTCTTATCCATATGAGCCGGAATATGAATCCCTTTGAATTCCTTCATTAGCTTGCCAAGATTATCGAAAGAAATATTCGTTGCATTGATTAGTAAATAAGGTTCTGTCCCGATGATATGATCCTCTTCATCACAGATTTCTTGTTTACCAAAGGCCTTTTCATTATTTGGGATTTTCATTAACTGTTCTGATACAAATGCATCAAAGCGCATTGCATCTTCCAACTCAGCAAATAAGCAAAGCACATGGACTTCCTCCATCGTACAAAGCTCCATACCAGGGAGAGCAATAATACCTGCTTGTTCTGCCAATTTTAGCACGACAGCACAGTTCTTACAAGAATTGTGGTCTGTCACCGCAATCACATCTAAATTCTTTAAACTTGACATTCCAACAATGTTAGCCGGAGTCATATCCTCATCACCACAGGGAGAAAGGCAGGAGTGGATATGCAGATCATAAGAAAGCTTAAGCATGTTGCTGCTGATATATTAGGAAAGCCGCATCGAAAATAGGCTTTTCCGTAGCAAGGACCGTAATGCCTTGTTCCTTTGCTTTCTTAAGTGCCGCATCGTCCAGCACACTGCCTTCTGCCAGGATAATGCAGGCAGCATCCGCTAACGTCGAAACAGCCAGAGTATTTATATTACCCATAACTGTTACCCAAGCTGAGTCTGCTGGCATCCTTCCCATTGCTACACTTAATAGGTCACAGCAATAAGGTACTGAAATCTCCCTTTCCGGATTAACTCCTTCATTCAGCACCTTAAAACCTTCTGCTTGCATTAAATCATATACTTTCATCGCTTCTTCCTTCCTATTTCTCTTGCATTATTCTAATCTAATAAAAATTAAATTCCAATAAAATGCTTCTCATAGTTTAACAATGCGATTCTCTAATTCAATATAATCTCTTAATTATGTTCACACTAAACCAACAATCCTAGGTTGTTACCGTTCAAACTATACCTTCTATAACCTCTATACCTTCTATAGCTTTTTTGTATCCAGCTTTGATAATTCATTGGACAGCTTATGGATATAGTCTCTTAGAATATGGATGCAATCCTGTTCCTTTGCAACTCCGCGGACGATATCCTCTGCCAATGCTTTGCAGGTTGGAGCTCCACAAGAACCACAGTCAAGTCTCGGGAACTTCTCACACAGCTCCTCCACACGGGACATGTTGGCAATGCTTTCCTTCATATCATTGCCTAATTTAAAGACCGGTTCATATTTCACTTCATCGGTCCAGAAATTATTCGCATCCACGCCGCTTACCAGATGGGAACAAGACACCGGAAGATACTTTCTAAGCCGTTGTAATTTCACCTTTGCAAGATAGGGATTTTCAACCGTTAATACGCCACCGACACAGCCGCCTGCACAAGCATTTAATTCTATAAATTCCAACTGGTCAAACTTCTGGTCCTCGAGATCCTCTAATACTCGAATTACATTCTCAATACCATCTGCTGCCAGATAATTATCCGTGAGCAGACTGCCTGCTTCTCCACCGGTACTTCCCCAACCAATTCCAATTCGGCCTGATATTCCAAGCTCCTCGACATCATCGATACTCTGTTTCATCAAGGGTAGTAATATGGGATACACTTCCTTAATGGCAAGAACCCCATCGATTTCACTGTGGTCAATCCCAATCGGGGAATTTACTGCTGTTACCTTAGCAGGACAGGGTGAGATAAATATAATTCCAATCTTTTCGCTCGGAAGACCAGTTTTTGCCATAGCTTTTTCTCTCGCCATCGCAGCCGCTAAGTCTACCGGTGCACAGATCGGTAATAAATGTTCAATCAGATTTGGAAAACGTACTTGAATTAAACGCACAACGGAAGGACAGGCCGTACTGATCAGTGGCCATTTCTCCTTGTGCTCTGCTACATATTTTCTCGACATTTCAGAAACTAATTCCGCTGCCCCACTCACCTCGTGGACATCATCAAATCCCATTTTCTTAAGGGCAGTAAGGACAATATTGATATCCTCCAGATGGTTGAATTGCCCATAAAGAGACGGTGCCGGCAATGCCACAGTATACTCATAATTCTTCATAATTTCCGGGGAATCATAGGTAGCCACTTTTGCATGATGAGGACAAATACGGATACACTCCCCACAATCTATGCAGAACTCTTTCGTAATTACAGCTTTTTGATTTCTTACTCGGATGGCTTGCGTGGGGCATCGTTTAATGCAATTAATACACCCCATACATAAGTCTTCCTTCAAACGAACCGAAGTAAAAAATTTACTCATTATCCTACCCCCTGGAATGTTACAACCTATCAACTTACCTGTAACAGCGTGCTCCACGATTATAAAAATATAGATACTATCACTTACATCATATTAACCTTCATAGTAACCGTAGTTCCCTCTCCTACTACACTCTCTATCTTGAGTTCGTCGGTATATTTCTTCATATTCGGCAATCCCATTCCCGCACCAAAACCTAAAGACCTTATATTATCCGGCGCTGTGGAATAACCTGCCTGCATAGCGAGTTCGATATCTTCAATTCCTGGTCCTTGATCCATAAGAATCATTTGAATCTCTTCCGGAGAAATGATTACATCGATTTTCCCGCCTGTTGCATGAATAACCATATTGATTTCACCTTCATACATAGCAATTGATACTTTACGGATAATGTCTGGATTAACACCCATTTTCTTTAATTTACTCTTGACGTCACTTGAAGCTTCCCCTGCCCTTGTAAAATCATTCGCCGGAACTTCATAGGACATTGTTATTGTATCACTCACGATAAGTCGGACCCCCCCGCAAACCTTTTTCATAAAGTAATCCACAGGCTGAGAACATTCGATGTCCAGTCGAGAGGATTGCTATCCCTTTTTCTTTTGCCATCTCTATCATTGACTCATCTGGTTCTTTGCCTCTTACAAAAACGATACAGACGATATCCATCATTTCTGCAGTTCGAATTACCTGTAAATTACATAAACCTGTCAGTAATACCGATTGATCCTTCATGAATGCAAGCACATCGCTCATCATGTCTGCACCACAGGCAGTATGCACTTCTCTGTCCTGCCACTCTTCACCGACAATAATTTTTGCTCCCAATATCTCCTTGATATCTTCAATAATCATATAACCCTCCATCACGTTATTGTCCTACAAATACTTCAAACGAACTAGTCGGTACCTTCTTTGCCATAACCAGTGCTGTGTTTGCATTCGCCAGCAACGATTGATACTCCTGAACTCCCTTTTGAAGTGCAATACCAATGCTGACTGTTATACCACTTTTTGTATGTTCATAGGAATACAATGCTTCAATTGCTTTACATATTTCCTCTGCCTTATGAAAAGCGACTTCATCTGAATAAATATCTCTTACATAAATAACAAATTCACTAAGCCCAACCCTGCCAATGATGTCTGAGGTTCGAAACTGTGCTTTCATAAGTCTACCGATTGTCGTCAGTATATTTTCGCCATTTATTGTTCTTTTGATTTCATTAATATTCTTATAATTCCTGATATCAATCAATAAAAATGCGGAAAGTGTGTCTTGCCCTTGCTTCGCTGCGGCTTCGGATACCATAATTTCTACCGACTCCTTCGTACAGACGTTTGTCAGAGCATCAAATTGTGGTTTATGAACTTCCGTTTCCGGTTCCATCATCAAAGGATTGGTTGCTGATAATTTCCCAACAACTTTATATGGATTTTTATTTTCACCAAATATAATAGAGGCATAGCAGATATACCAGCAGGGTTTTCCATCCTTCGGTATTAGTCTAAGTTCAAACCTTGCTTGCTTTCTTCCGCTCATCATGCTATTAAAGATACCAACAACTGCGGGCTGTTCCTCTGGGTGTATTATCTTTGTCTTTTCCAGTCTCTTACGAAAACCTGGCATCACTGCCTCTTTCCCAAATATTTCATGGAACAATTCTGAGAAAGATAAGGTATCGGTTGCTATTTCATATTCAAAATATAAATCCTTGGATAACTCAGCGATAACCCTCTGATAACTTGAAGCCTGCTCCAGTTTTTTATATTTAAGCATTAAGTCCGTAACATCCATCGCTATACAGGAATACACTGATACTGACTTCGTACCGGATTGATATACCTCCGCTGTACGGTCGCCGGTTATCATAACCCATTTAAAGCTTCCATCCTGTTGTAACGTACGAAAATTAAGATTTAACCGATTGTCTTTTCTATGTTTTTGCGTTGCAAGTTGCTGTGTCACATATATAATATCAGCTGAATATACAATCCGAAGCAGTGCCAAAGGATCTTTTGTATTTACCTTATCCGTTACGTTTTTTATCAAAGAATAAAAGGTATCTGTTGCATACAAAATAGTCAGCATATCATCAAATGCCAATTTGGCAATTCCGCCTGGTGCTGACTGTAGTAATTGTTCTAACTGTAGTTTATTATTTTCATCCATTATACGCCTTCCTAATAACTAAATAATCTGCTATTTTATACGCAGATTTATCAGCTTTCCTAAAACCTTCTGTTTACCGAGGTAAGTATAATTATAATACAATTTGTCACTAATTACAATCTAGGATTAAAGACTGGCAAGTCAAAATATAACAAAACATTTTTCCCTATATTAATCCAAATATACATGTTGCATAGAACTAATTTTTTTAAAATGCTGATTGTTGTTAATAATTTTTGTAGATTTTTTAACATACTTATGTTATAATGACGATGTTTGTTTGTGGCGACACTATTTAATTCAAGGAGGTTTATCAATGGGATCGCAAAATAATACAGTACCCTTTGCAGGAACAAGAGAGCAGGAAACTGCACTTTTAAAGATCATTTCCGATCATAAAGATGACAAAGGTGCTCTAATGCCCATATTGCAAAAGGCGCAAGAAATTTATGGCTATCTACCAATTGAAGTCCAAACCATTATTTCCGATGAGATGAATGTTCCATTGGAAAAGATTTATGGTATTGTGACATTTTATTCACAGTTTTCACTTAATCCAAAGGGCAAATATAATGTATCTGTTTGCTTAGGAACTGCTTGTTATGTAAAAGGCTCCGGTGATATTTCAAGTAAGCTTCAAGAAATGCTTGGTGTATCCGATGGTAGCTGCACAAAAGATGGTAAATTCTCATTAGAGTCTTGCCGTTGTATCGGTGCTTGCGGACTTGCACCAGTAATGACAGTTAATGATGATGTATATGGTAAATTATCTGTTGACGACCTGGAAGGCATTTTAGCAAAATACGTATAATATGATGATTGAAATATCTCTTAATGTATTGGATATCGCAAATAATTCCATTAGGGCAAACGCTGACCTAATTGAAATCGAAATACAGATACAAAGAGACCTGGATACACTGACGATAACAATCGCAGATAACGGATGCGGTATGACCGAAGAACAGTTGAAAAAAGTAGAAGACCCCTTCTTTACCACACGAACTACGCGAGCCGTGGGGTTGGGAGTTCCATTTTATAAGATGGCAGCGTTAAGTACCGGCGGTGATTTTAGTATTAAGTCTACCCTGGGCGTTGGAACTACAATAACTGCAGTATTCGGCTTATCTCATATAGACCGCATGCCTTTAGGCGATATGAACAGCACTATGCATACATTAATTACTTTGAATACGCAGATTGATTTCCTCTATAAGTATTCCTTTGATGGGAAACAATTCACGCTGGATACTAGGGAGTTTCGTGAAATTCTTAACGATGTTCCGTTAAATTCACCGGAAGTATCTGCTTATATCAAAGAATACCTAGAAGAGAACCAGAACGAAGCAGATGGAGGATATCGTATCTAGTATACCCCCATCTTTTGAATCATAAGGAGGTTCATTTCTCCTTAATTCACCAATCAACAATTCTTTATTATTATAAGGAGGTCAAATCCTCCTAATTCACTCATCAACAATTCTTTTATTATTATAAGGAGGATTACGCGCATGAAATCTCTCGAAGAGCTGAAAGCAATTAGAGAAAAAATGCAGGGTCAGATTGGAATTCGTAATGAATCTAGTGAGCAGACCCGCGTTATAGTAGGTATGGCTACCTGCGGTATCGCCAGCGGAGCAAGACCTGTTCTTACCGCACTTGCCGATGCTGTCCAGACGAAAGGCCTTACCAATGTAGCAGTTATTCAGACCGGTTGTATCGGTTTATGCCAATTCGAACCAATCGTTGAGGTTATGGAACCCGGTAAAGATAAAGTAACTTATATTAAAATGACTCCAGAAAAAGCCCTTGAGGTAATTGATCAACACTTAATCCGTGGTCAGGTAATTCAAAAATATACAATCGCCGAAGTACTCGGCTAATCCGAAGGAGGACACACTATGTATCGTTCACACGTATTAGTTTGCGGTGGTACCGGATGTACTTCCTCGGGAAGTATTAAAATTATCGAATCACTGCAGACAGAAATCAAGAAGAATGGTCTGAAAGAAGAAGTATCCGTTGTACAGACTGGTTGTCACGGACTTTGTGCATTAGGACCAATTATGATTATTTATCCGGAAGCAACCTTCTATGCTATGGTAACAGAAGAAGATGTTCCGGAGATTGTATCCGAACACTTATTAAAGGGACGTATCGTTAACCGTCTTCTTTACAAGGAAATGGTTACGGAGGATGGTGGTGTCAAGTCTTTAAATGATACCGATTTTTACAAGAAACAGCATAGAATTGCACTCCGCAACTGTGGTGTTATCAACCCCGAGAACATTGACGAATACATCGGTACCAATGGTTATGAAGCTCTTGGTAAAGTATTAACCGAATACTCACCTGACCAGGTAATCCAAACTATCTTAGATAGTGGACTTAGAGGCCGTGGTGGCGGTGGTTTCCCTACAGGTTTAAAATGGAAACTTGCAAAGGGAAATGATGCTGACCAGAAGTATGTCTGTTGTAATGCGGACGAAGGTGACCCGGGTGCCTTCATGGATCGTTCCGTACTAGAGGGTGATCCTCATGTTGTTCTTGAGGCTATGGCGATTGCTGGTTATGCAATTGGTGCAACACAAGGTTACATCTATGTTCGTGCTGAGTATCCGATCGCAGTTACACGTTTGAAGATTGCAATTGAACAAGCAAGAGAATATGGCTTACTTGGTAAAAATATATTTAACAGTGGATTTGATTTTGATATTGATTTAAGACTTGGTGCTGGAGCATTCGTATGTGGTGAAGAAACTGCACTTATGACTTCCATCGAAGGTAATCGTGGCGAACCTCGTCCCCGTCCTCCGTTCCCTGCACAAAAGGGTCTGTTCCAAAAACCTACTATTTTAAATAATGTTGAGACTTATGCAAATATTCCTCAGATTATCCTCAACGGCGCTGAATGGTTCTCATCAATGGGTACCGAGAAGTCCAAAGGAACGAAAGTATTTGCTCTCGGCGGCAAGATCAACAACACCGGTCTTGTAGAAATTCCGATGGGTACAACACTCCGCGAAATCATTGATGAAATCGGCGGCGGTATCCCGAATGGCAAGAAATTTAAAGCAGCTCAAACAGGTGGTCCCTCTGGCGGATGTATCCCTACCGAGCATTTTGATATCCCGATTGATTACGATAACTTAATCGGCATCGGTTCCATGATGGGTTCTGGTGGACTTATCGTTATGGATGAAGACAACTGTATGGTTGACATCGCAAAATTCTTCCTTGAATTTACCGTGGATGAATCCTGTGGTAAATGTACACCCTGCCGTATAGGAACAAAACGTCTTTACGAAATATTAGATAAGATTACAAAAGGTCAAGGCACAATGGAAGATCTTACAAAATTAGAAGATCTTTGCTACTACATTAAAGAAAATGCACTTTGTGGTCTCGGTCAAACAGCACCTAACCCGGTATTATCAACATTACGTTATTTTAAAGATGAATATGTTGCTCATGTCATTGATAAGAAATGTCCTGCCGGTGTATGTAAAGCACTTCTTTCCTACATCATTGACGAAGACAAATGTAAGGGATGCACCCTATGTGCAAGAGTTTGCCCTAACGGCGCTATTGTTGGCAAGGTTAAAGAAGTACACCTTATCGATCAGAGCAAATGTATCAAGTGTGGCGCTTGTATGGAGAAATGTAAATTTGGCGCTATCTCTAAGAAATAACTAGAATAGGAGGTATATAATGGAAACGGTTAATATTAAAATAAATGGTATGCCAATTCAAGCACCTAAGGGTTCCACAATACTTGAAGCAGCGAAACTTGCTTGCATCGATATTCCTACCCTTTGCTTCTTAAAAGAAATTAATGAAATCGGTGCTTGCCGTATCTGTGTCGTTGAAGTAAAAGGTGCAAGAAGCCTCGTTGCTTCCTGTATGTATCCAATTGCTGACGGCATGGAGATTTGGACAAATACACCTAAAGTTCTCTCTTCCCGTAAGAAGACATTAGAGCTTATCTTATCCGATCATGATAGAAAATGTTTATCCTGCGTTCGTAGTGGTAATTGCGAACTTCAGAAACTTTGTACTGACCTTAAGGTTGAGGATGAGTATCTTTATGATGGTTCTCGTACCCATTATGAAGTTGACAACTCTTCCGCTCATATGGTTCGTGACAACAATAAATGTATCCTCTGCAGACGTTGTTCCGCTGTTTGTGAAAAAGTCCAAGGTATCGGCGTAATCGGTGCAAATGAGCGTGGATTTGATACCAACATCTCCTGTGCCTTTGATTTAGGCTTAGGTGACACCAGTTGTGTATCCTGTGGTCAATGTATTGCTGTCTGTCCTACCGGTGCATTAACCGAAAAAGATTATACTGATGAAGTATTTACCGCACTAGCTGATTCCGATAAATATGTAATCGTACAAACTGCACCTGCAGTTCGTGCCGGACTTGGTGAAGCCTTTGGATTACCGATTGGTACGAATGTACAAGGTAAGATGGTATCCGCACTTCGCCGTTTAGGCTTTGATAAAGTATTTGATACTGACTTCTCAGCCGATCTTACGATTATGGAAGAAGCAACTGAGTTCCTTGATAGAGTTCAAAACGGTGGTGTATTACCTTTAATTACTTCCTGTTCACCAGGTTGGATTAAATATTGTGAGCACTATTATCCAGATATGTTAGATAATCTATCAAGCTGTAAATCTCCTCAGCAGATGTTTGGTGCAATCACCAAGACTTATTATGCAGAGAAGATGGGTCTTGATCCAAATAAAATCGTTATGGTCAGCGTAATGCCTTGTACCGCTAAGAAATTTGAAATCGGTAGAGATGATCAGAACGCAGCTGGTGTCCCGGATGTAGATATTTCCATTACAACCCGCGAATTAGCAAGAATGATTGAGCGCGTAGGTCTTAACTTCTTATCCCTTCCGGATGAAGATTTTGATGATCCGCTTGGCAGATCAACTGGTGCAGCAGTAATCTTTGGTGCTACTGGTGGTGTTATGGAAGCAGCCCTTAGAACAGCAGTTGAAATCTTAACCGGCAAAGAACTTCCGAATCCTGATTTCATGGAAGTTAGAGGTATACAGGGAATTAAAGAAGCAACCTACCACGTAGCTGGTATGGATGTTAATGTAGCCGTAGCTTCTGGACTTGCGAATGCTAGAGAACTTCTTGACAAAGTAAAATCCGGTGAAGCCAATTATCATTTCATCGAGATTATGGGTTGTCCTGGTGGATGTGTAAACGGTGGTGGCCAGCCTCAGCAATCTGGTACAGTAAGAAACTTTACTGATATTAGAGCGCTCCGCGCAAAAGCATTATACGATATCGATGCTAATATGCCATTCAGAAAATCCCATGAGAATGAATCTATCAAGACACTTTATGATGATTATCTTGGAAAACCTGGTAGTCATAAGGCTCATGAGATTCTTCATACAACTTATGTAAAGAGAAGCGTTAATTAATAGTGATTAAAACAAACTATAATAAATTTTAGTAACAAGCCAGAAAATTGTAGTAACCAATAACTTTACTAACTAACTATAAAAAGGACCCTAATCTAAAACTGATTAAGGTCCTTTTTAATGTCGTATAACTCTGGTTTATTGATATTTAGTATTCTACTTACTTCATAGGGATTATTATATCTGGAAGAATTGAACCACTTCATTTAGCTTTGTTGCTATTTCTTTGTTCGTATTTGCTTGCTCTAACACTTGATCTGTTTTTTGGAAAATTGAACCGGACCTTTCAGCAATGTCAGCAGAACCTTTGGAGCCTTCCTCCGTTGCTATAGTGACCTCATCAATTGCCTTTCGGATATATTGAATGGATTCACTTAACTGCGACGTAGAGTTCTTAATTTCGCTCACCATTTGCTCCACGGTATTTGCATCCTTATGATACTGCTCTCCGGTTTGGACTTGTACACCATAATCCTTGATAACCTTAGTATCTACAAAATTCAATAGAAGCTCGGAATCCCCGACGATATCCTCCACAGCTTTCGATATATCATTGGAGATTTCTTCAATTTGTGATACAGCATTTTTTGAATTACGTGCTAAAATCGAAATTTCATTTGCAACAACAGCAAACCCTTTCCCTGCATCTCCTGCTCGTGCTGCCTCTATAGAGGCATTCAATGCCAATAGATTCGTTTGTGCTGTAATATCCAGGATTGTTTTTGATAATGCTTTAATTTCATTAATCGCAGAGGCTTTTTCGATTGAACTTCTTAATTTTCTGTTCGCATTGTCATAAATTTCTGTCGCGGTTTTTTGAGAGTCTAATGCAACTATCATTAAACTTTCCGCTCTGCCCTTTATCTCAAACGCGATCTCCTGTCCAGCGGTTGCTTTTTCTGATACACGAATTATCTCTTCATCAATAGCCTGTGATGTCGCATTCATCTCTTGTGTAGAGGCCGCTGTTTCTTCCATTCCGGCGGAGAGTTCCTCAGTGGTAGCCGAGATATCCTCTACATCACGATAGACGTTATCTGCCCCTTCTGCCAGTACAGCAGAAGAGATACTAAGATTAGTTGTCTCTTCCTTAATTGTGGATATGATGCTTCTAACTTTCTCCTGCATATTATGAAAGGATCGTATAATATCACCTATTTCATCCTTACGAGCAAAACTACTCTCCTGGAATTTTATATTAAAATTACCCGTTTCAAGTTTACCCAAGTCACGTTTTACAATTCCATAACCCTTCGCTATGTATACGCCTAGGAGGTAAGATATTATTGTTCCGAGGATGATAAATAATCCTAAGACGCTAGATACATAAGTCATTGCAGAAGATATTTTGTCTTTTATTACGTCAGAATAAACTCCTACAAACCACATACCAACAGTAGAACCCGTCTTGTCCATAATTGGAACATAATAGGTATCCGCATTACGTCCAACAACTGCTGCTGTTCCTTGATAATTTTCACTGTTAACTAGCACCTTATCAATTACGGCCTCGGAAGCTTGCGTTCCAATCTGTCGATCCCCTTGCTCATTTTTAACTGTAGTAGCGATTCGCGTATCTCCTAGAAATAGAGTAGCTAAAATACCTGTCTTCTCTGACAGTTCATCTACTACCTCATAATTCTCATTCATTAATTTGTCACCTTTATATAGGCTACTACCATCCGCACTCCATTCACCGGGATAATAACTGTCCAATAATGACATACCAATTACAGAATAGTTTGTTAGTTCATCCGTAGTTTCACCTGCTATCAAATCAGTAATTTTACTACGCACTACAAAATTTGTTAATATAATAATTGTTATTAATATGATATCTACTGCCAGAACCACTTTCCATTTAATCTTCATATTTATTTTATTTCCTTCCATAGTTTCCCATTTACTTAAATATTTTTTAACTATATTATATATCGGACGAATAGCAATAAATACTTATTATAATTTTAAAATATTTAGAGGTTAACGATGGTATTATCTCAAATTATTACTTTGTTTTTCTTCCTTTGTTGATTCAGAGAATGAAATACGCCCCGTGGGAAGCGGGGCGTATCTCTATGCTGGGAACAATATATAAGGGGGAGTATATATAACGAGGGATTATATATACTTTAGATATAAGTAAAGTAATGAGACACTTCGGCTTAACCGGTAATATCAAAATATTTCAGCTTAGCTGATAACATCATAATATTTCAGTTTAGCTGAAATATCTTTGAAGTAGACCCTGGAAAGCCTTTCCATGTCTTGCTTCGTCTTTCGCCATCTCATGAACTGTATCATGAATAGCATCCAGATTAGCTGCCTTTGCACGGGTTGCAAGATCCTTCTTGCCCATACAAGCGCCATTTTCTGCATCAACTCTCATTTGTAGGTTTTTCTTTGTACTATCCGTAATAACTTCTCCAAGAAGCTCTGCAAACTTTGCTGCATGCTCTGCTTCTTCCCAGGCTGCCTTCTCATAATATAATCCAATCTCAGGATATCCTTCTCTATGTGCTACTCGTGCCATAGCAAGATACATACCAACTTCGGTACATTCACCCATGTAATTGTCTCTTAAATCTTTGATGATATCTTCACTGGCTCCTTTTGCGACACCTACCACATGCTCATCCGCCCAAAACATCTCTTCTGATTTCTCTGTGAATCTTTCCATTTGAGCTTTACAAATAGGACAAACCTCCGGTGCACTATCTCCTTCGTGAACATAGCCACATACCTGGCATACAAACTTTTTCATAACTTAATCTCCTTTTACAGTCATCTTTATGTCTTTCGAATAGTACTTCCATAACAATAATAGTAATTGTTACTGTTATAAGTATATTATATCATAAGGTAGCATTTGTCAACAACTAATTTATCTTTATTATAAATTTTTCTGATTTATCTTTAATATAAATTTTTCTGATTCAACCTTTTTATATATTTTTTGATTCTAATATAAATTTTTTGATTGCATATTTTTTGATGTATCCTTATTATATTTTTTCACTTAATAGTATAAAATTTTATTGATTTGATTTTATTACAAATTTTTATTATTTGTATTCGCTTTCTTAATTCCATATCGGATTATAGTCGCTTTCGACTGAAGTATCTGTATCTCCTTTATAAATAAAAAAACTGACTGGTAATTCGTCCTCCCAGTCAGTTCTATTAATTCTATTACTTTGCACTACATTGCGGACATTGACCATAGAAGAATGTCACATGACCTTCAACTTTACCAGTGAACCCAGCTCCCGCAATTACATTGATATGATCGATTGGTTCCATTTCAATATCCAATACGCTTCCACAATCTTTACACAGGAAATGATAATGTGGTTTTGCATTACCATCAAAACGGTCACTTCCATCTTGACAATTTATCTTTAGTATTTCACCTTGCTCTGCCAATAAATTTAAATTACGATAAACGGTACCTAAACTTATGTTAGGATAGGTTCCTCGTATATTCATATAAACGGTATCTGCAGTCGGGTGCTCCTTTGTCTGCGACAAGTAATCCTTTATAGCCTCTCGTTGCCTGCTATACTTGTTTATCGTCATATTCAACTCTCCTATTCAATAATAGTAATTGTTATTATAAACGCTTTTATAGGATACGTCAAGAAACAAATCATACGAATTAAAAAAGGCTGTTTTAAAAATATCTGAAACTTCCATAAATGTAAAGCATAACTTTCGCTTTTATTTATGAGGAAGTTTTCATCTATTTTACGACAGCCTAACGTCCTTTATTAATTACTTTCTGTTTGCAGGTTCAATATTAATGCTCTTGCCTTTAATCTTTGCAGATTTCATAACTTGAATTACGTCAGAAGCATTCTCTCTCGGCACTTCAACAAAGGTATATTTATCATACATATCAATGGAACCGATTAATTTACCCGCCATACCTGTTTCTCCAGCGATAGCACCTAGGATATCTCCAGGTCTAACATTTTGATTTTTACCAAGATTAATAAAGAGTCTTACCATACCTGCTTCCGCTCCGGTATCACCAAAATCTTCTAATTTCTTCTCTTCCTCAGCCTTTGTTCCTTCATTTCCCATAATCATCTTAAGAAATGCTGCAGCAAGATCAAGAGAAGTATATTCCTCTTCGTTAACTCTCTCTTCAATCAAGTCAACCATCTTAGAGAGATCTTCATTTTCGATAATTGCTTTCAATTTATCTAAAATCTTCTCTGCTTTAACAGCTGTAACATCATTCATCGAAGGAATCGGTTGGGCTTTAATCTTTGTATTACAATATTTCATAATGTCCTTTAATTTAAATACTTCTTTACCAACTACTAATGTAAATGCTCTACCTTCACGTCCAGCACGGCCGGTACGTCCAATTCTATGAACATAGTATTCATCGTCTTGAGGAACATCATAGTTGAAAACTGCTTCAACATCATCAACATCAATACCTCTGGCCGCTACATCGGTAGCTACAAGGATTTCTGTTCTTCCATTACGGAAGCTGTTCATGACACGATCTCTTTGCATTTGCTTTAAATCTCCGTGGAGACCTTCTGCAAAATACCCTCTACCCTGTAATGCTGATGTTAACTCGTCTACCTGTTTCTTCGTATTACAGAAAATAAGGGATAACTTAGGGTTATACATATCAAGTAATCTTGCTAATACATCCTCTTTATTCTTCTTATTTACTTCGTAGTAGAATTGTTCAATCTTCGGAACAGTAAGTTCTTTCTTTACTACACGAATGATTTCAGCACTTTTCTGATAAGTTCTTGCGATATCTAAGATAGGACCCGGCATCGTAGCTGAGAAAAGTACAGTTTGTCTTTCCGGGGATAATTGACCTAGGATTGTCTCGATATCCTCACGGAATCCCATATTTAACATCTCATCCGCCTCATCCAATACGATTGTGTGAATTGTATCGAACTTTACTGTTTTTCTTCTCATATGATCCATTACACGTCCTGGTGTACCGATGATAATCTGAACCCCAGCTTTTAATGAACGAATCTGCTTAGAGATTTCCTGTCCGCCATAAACAGGGAGAATCTTTATTCCATGCATGAACATTCCAAGCTTTCTAAATTCTTCCGCAACCTGGATTGCAAGCTCTCTGGTAGGGCATAATACGATTGCCTGAACGTTTCTTTCTTTCGGATCAATTCTCTGTAACAACGGGATACCAAATGCCGCCGTCTTGCCGGTTCCTGTTTGTGCCTGCCCGATAATATCTTTACCAGTTAACATAACCGGAATTGCTTTTGCCTGTATCGGTGACATTTCTTCGAAGCCCATTTCCTCCACTGCACGAAGGATACTTGGGTTTAATTCTAAATCTTGAAATTTCGTTATTTCCATTCTTATTTCCTTTCTTTGTATCTTTTATCTCATATATTTCCCACTAGCTGATTTTATATGTATGCCGAAGCACCATCAGCTAAAGTCCAATCAAAATATTCATTATATTAAAATTTATCAAAATATTCGTATTAAACAATCCGTAAAAACAGCTCTTAGTCTGCTCAGACCAAGAGCTGATTCATCTAAAATTAAATTTATTATGAAACAGATACTTTGCGTAGTATAACATTCTACTCATTCATTTGTCAAGGACTTTCGCTTAACAGCCCTGTTTATGCCTGCATTCAATGAAATCACTTTATATATTATGGAAATTGATTTAATTCTCTTGGTAATCATTTACTTCCTACCGGAATTGGATGATTTTCCATGAGCGCTATTTCGATTTTCCTTCATTGACTGTTGCTTACCGGTAGTATGAGGCTTTCCAGAAGATTTTTTTGCAGTACTCTTGAAAGCATCCTTCCTATCCATACTTGCTCCTTGCTTTTCTTTCGAAAAGCTAAGTTTATCCTTGGAATAACTTGGTTTATCCTTTGAGTAACTTAGTTTTTCTTTTGAGTAACTTGATTTATCACTAGAAAAACTGGCTTTTTCTTTTGAGTAGCTAGGTTTCTCCTTTGAGTAACCAGGTTTTTCTTTTGAATAACTTGGTTTCTCTTTTGAATAACTTGGTTTCTCTTTTGAATAACTTGGTTTCTCTTTTGAATAACTCGGTTTTTCCTTTGAGTAACTAGGTTTTTCTTTTGAATAATTCGGTTTATCCTTTGAATAACTCGGTTTTTCTTTAGCATAACTCGGTTTTTCTTTTGAATAACTCGGTTTTTCTTTTGAATAACTTGGTTTCTCTTTAGCATAACTCGGTTTATCTTTTGAATAACTCGGTTTCTCTTGTGAATAACTCGGTTTCTCATTAGCATAACTCGGCTTCTCTTTAGCATAACTCGGCTTCTCTTTTGAGTAACCGGATTTCTCTTTTGAACTACCTGCCTTATCCTTGGAGTAACCATTTCTATCTTTTGAGTGCTCCTGTTTTTCCTTCGCAACCCACTGTTTTTCCTTCGCAAATTGTCTAGGTCTCACAAGACAATTCTTATCAAAACCGATTAAGTCCATGCGATCTGCTTTTCTAAGTGCCTCCACTACCAAATCATAATTCTTGGGATTTCGGTATTGAATTAAAGCTCTCTGCATTGCTTTATCATGAGGTGACTTTGGTACATATACTTCCTGCAACGTTCTTGGATCCAACCCAGTATAGTACATGCAAGTTGATATCGTCGAAGGTGTGGGATAAAAATCCTGAACCTGTTCCGGCATATAGCCCAAATCACGGAGATATTCCGCTAATTCCACTGCTTCCTTCAAGGTAGAACCCGGATGGGAAGAGATTAGATAGGGCACAATGAACTGGTTTTTGCCCAGATTGTCATTGATTTGTTTAAACTTGGTCTTGAATTGCTCATAAACGGAATTCTCTGGTTTACCCATCAGATTAAGTACACTATCACTGATATGTTCCGGTGCAACCTTCAGTTGACCGCTTACATGATGCTCACAGAGCTCTTCAAAGAATGTATCGTCCTTATCGCCAACCAAATAATCAAATCGGATACCAGAACGGATAAATACCTTCTTCACATTTGGAAGATTTCTTAACTTACGTAGTAAATTCAAATAATCAGAATGATCAATCTTAAGGCTCTTGCATGGTTTTGGGAAGAGACATTGCTTATTGATGCAAGCGCCCTTCGTAACTTGTTTTTCACAAGCGGTATGTCTGAAATTAGCTGTCGGACCTCCCACATCATGGATATACCCTTTAAAGTCCTTATCCCAGATTAAATTATTTGCCTCTGCAACAATGGATTCATGGCTTCTTGTCTGCAATATTCTTCCTTGATGGAACGTAAGGGCACAATAATTACATCCACCGAAGCAACCACGGTTGCTTGTCAAACTGAATTTTACTTCTTCAATCGCTGGAATGCCACCTGCTTCCTTATAGGAAGGATGATAATCCCTCATATAAGGCAAGGAATATACACGATCCATCTCAGCCTGAGTAAGAGGCTTTGCGGGCGGATTCTGTACGACATATTCATTATCCTTATATTTTTCATACAAACGTTTTCCGGAAAATGGATCCGTATTACTATATTGAATATAAAAACTTCTTGCAAATTCTTTTTTACTATCCAAGATACTTTGATAACTTGGTAGCTCCACGGCATCATAGACCGATTCCAAATTCTTTGCTTTAAAGACTGTTCCATTGATAAACGTAATATCCTTAATCTCAATACCACTATTTAAAGCTTCCGCTATCTCTACAATGGAATGCTCGCCCATTCCATAGGAAATGATATCCGCTTGCGAATCCAAAAGAATTGATCGCTTCACTTTATCACTCCAATAATCGTAATGGGCGAGTCTTCTTAAACTTGCTTCTATTCCACCAACAATAATCGGTATATTTTTATATTGTTTCCGAACCAGGTTGCAATAGACTGATGTTGCATGATCTGGTCTTCTTCCCATCTCTCCACCTGGAGAGTAGGCATCCGTCTGTCTTCTTCTTTTGGCAACCGAATAATGGTTTACCATAGAGTCCATATTACCACCACTTACTAGAAAGCCAAGTCTTGGCTCACCCAGGATGGTAATACTTTCACTGTCTTTCCAATCTGGTTGCGCAATGATCCCAACTTTAAATCCATTACTCTCCAGCACTCGGCTGATAATGGCTGGTCCAAAGGAAGGATGGTCCACATATGCGTCTCCTGTCACAAAGACAAAATCGCACTGATCCCAGCCCCTTTGTTCCATGTCATTCCTACTTATCGGTAAATATTCTCTTTGCATGTTTTACTTTCTTTCTAATGAATAATAACGATGATTATTCTATTTATAACTCAACTGCTTGTTCCGTAACAAAATTAACTGCTTTTTCCCAAATCAGGCTTTCTTTAATTTGTGCCTCTGTAGCTGATTTAAATAATTCATCCTCTGAAGCATAACCATAATCTGTTAAAATCTTAGCAACACCAGCTTTGTATTCATCATCCGTAAGCTCAATCTTCTCAGCTTTGATGATTGCATTCAGTGCTAATTCCTGAGATGCTCTGTCTTCCGCATAAGACTTTTGCTGTGTTGTAAAGGATTCTTCCGTCATACCAGAAGCGGAAAGGAAATCAGCAAATTCCATACCATACATTTTAGCATACTGTGTATAATAATCCTTCATTTCATAGGAGTAATAATCCAACAAGGTCTGAGGATAAGATGAAATCTCAGAATTGTCAATGATTGATGTTAATATACTGTTTATCTTATTATTTTTCATTGTATCTTCATTTTCAGTCTGAAGTTTTGCACGTGTACCTTCTCTATATGCTGCAATTGTATCATAATCTGTATTAGCTTTAACATATTCTTCTGTTAATTCAGGTACAACTGCTTTCTTAATGGAGTTTACTGTTACATTAAATACAACTGCTTGTCCTGCTAAATCAGCTGCAGTGTAATCTGCCGGGAAGGTAATATCTAAAGCTAATTTATCACCAGTTTTTGCGCCAATAAGTTGATCTTCAAAGCCAGGGATAAACTGACCAGAACCAATTGTTAAATCATATGCTTGTGCAGAACCGCCTTCGAATGCAACGCCATCCTTTAAGCCTTCATAATCAATATTAACAATGTCGCCAGATTCTATTGCTCTATCTGTTACTTCTTCTTGCGTAGTGTTTGCCTGCAGATCTGTTTGGATTGCTGCATCAATGTCTTCTTCCTTAACTTCTAATTTATCAACGGTAACTTCAATACCCTTGTATTCACCTAAAGTGATATAATCACCAACTTCATATGCTTCTCTTACAGGAGCAACCTCCGTAGCTGTTTCGTCAGTTGGTGCAACCGTAGCTTCTGGTGCCTGAGTAGCTGTATTCTCTGTACCATTAGGCTCATTTGCTACATCCTTTTTACTACATCCCCCCGCAAGCATTAGTATGCTTAAGCTCATAACTAAAAATAATACTTTCTTCTTCATTCTGTTAATTCCTTCCTCTTTTAGAATCGGCCAGCATATTCGCTTTACCGAAATTATTTATTGCGATACTATATTTCGTTATATCATATTTCTATGAAAAAAGAAAGTAAAAATCAAGAATTCACAAATATTTCATAGTCCTTACACCTTTTTCATCTCTTATTGATCTGTCATTAATTTATGAGTTATATCCTAATTCTCTATAATTTCGTTACGAGTTCCAATTTCCACATCCCATCAGTAAAAACAATTCGATTACTTCTCGAAAAATGCACAAAATGTGATTAATCGTAGAATTAGTTTTGCCCATTTTTATTTAATTTAATGCCTGCCGAATCAAAAATGCCTCCAATACCATACGAGAAATTGGAGGCATATCTATTTTTGATTTTTATATGATTTTCTTTCTAAATTATTTTATTAATTTTCTTATGTTTTAAATCTTTTCGTATCGATCGACATCCATGACAAAGATAGTCGCACCGCCTACATTTACAACTACATTCATCGACGCATACTCAGCAGCGCCTATCGGATTAGAGATAATTTGCTGCCTTGGACCACATTCCTTCTTTACTATGTCAATAACATCATCCACTTTCTCTACATCAGTACCAATCATTAAAGTGGTATTTCCTTCGCGTAAAAAGCCACCGGTGGATGCAAGTTTAGTTACATAATATCCCTTTTTATTTAATGCTTCTGTTACATAGCTGCTATCTACATTTCTTACAATTACATAGATTAATTTCATAGAATCCCATCCTTTCTATCTATAACTTCGTATTGGCGAAATTCATATAGGCATTTACGCAAACGCTAGTCTTCTTAAAATCAATTCACTATTTTACAACTTAATTATAGTATATTGCTGAATGAAAGTAAAGATATAATACCAATTCTTCTTTACATAATATCCCACTTGGCCTATAAATGAGCACAAATTAGTTACATAATATAGGGACTTGTTCTGAAAAAAAAGGAAGCATAACAAGTCTTTCTACTAATCGACTGCTGTGCTTCCTTTTGATATGATTATTAATTAATTTATCCTTATAATCTCTCTACGCCAAGGGTAACATCCTCACCGTTCAAGTTCCAATCCTTTGAATAGCCTTGTGTGTTATCAAATATTATTTCCTCTGCCAGTACCTCAGATTTAATCTCCTCGATATTGCGAATCATTATAGCTTTAATCTTCTCGTTGCCACTCTGAGATACACGGATGTGGTCCATTACTTCAAAATCAGCCTCTTTACGCATCGTCTGGATCTTACTGATGATCTCTCTTACATAACCTTCCTCGAGAAGTTCTTTGGTCAGGTTAGTATCAAGCACAACCGTAATTCCATGATCTGAATCAGAGACGAAGCCTTCCATCTGCGCTGCTTCAATCAATAGATCATCCTTATCCAGTACTGCCTCAACGCCTTCTAAGGTAATCTTTAACTGGCCGGTTGCATTGATTTCATCCATCGCAGCATTGCCGTTCAATTCACCAAGAAGAGTTCGTATAGCACCGATCTGCTTACCAAACTTCGGCCCCAAGGTCTTAAGCTGTGGTTTAAAATTATAAGAAGTAAAATTTCTTACATCCTTCGTAAATACTACTTTTTTAACATTCAACTCCTCTGCAATAATTGCTGTATAGAAAGCGGAAAGCTCTGCTTCTGCTTTTACATACATCTTGCCAATCGGTTGACGATTCTTGATATTCGCAGCGTTTCTGCAGGCACGACCAAGTACTACCACTTCAAGTACTTCCTCCATATTTACCTCCAGCTCACTATCAATCCAAGTTTCATTATAGGTAGGATAATCGCATAGATGAATACTCTTCGGAGCATTTTTATCAATATTCACTACTAAATTCTGGTAGATATCCTCGGTCATAAACGGAATAAATGGTGCCGATACCTTTGCTACTGTAACCAATGCCGTATATAAAGTCATGTAAGCATTGATCTTATCCTGTGGCATTTCTTTCGCCCAAAAACGTTCTCTGCTTCTTCTTACATACCAATTCGAGAGCTCATCAACGAACTCCGCAAGCATTCTTGCTCCTTCGGTGATTCGGTAATTGTCCAAATGATCATCTACAGATTTTACCAAGGTGTTTAACTTGGAGAGAAGCCATTTATCCATAACTGGAAGCTTATCATATTCCAAGGAATATTTGCTAGCATCAAACTGGTCAATATTAGCATAAAGCACAAAGAAGGCATAGGTATTCCAAAGAGTTCCCATGAATTTTCTCTGGCCTTCCGTAACAGCCGTATGGTTAAAACGATTCGGCAGCCACAATGCGGAATTCGTATAAAAATACCAACGGATCGCATCTGCACCGTGTTGATTCAGAGCATCAAAAGGATCCACGGCATTCCCTTTCGATTTGGACATCTTCTGCCCATTTTCATCCTGAACGTGACCTAATACAATTACGTTCTTAAAGGGTGCTTTTTTAAATATAAGAGTAGAAATTGCCACTAAGGAATAGAACCAACCTCTGGTTTGATCCACTGCCTCGCTGATAAAGTCTGCTGGAAAATTGTCATCAAATACTTCTTTATTCTCAAATGGATAGTGCCATTGTGCAAATGGCATGGAACCTGAATCATACCAGCAATCGATAACCGGTTTCACACGAGTCATCTGCTTACCGCACTCTGGACATTTAATTGTAACTGCATCGATAAATGGTCTATGAAGCTCGATGTCCTCGGGACAGTTATCGGACATTGATTTTAACTCCTCAATACTACCAATGCAATGGCGATGTCCGTCTTCACACTCCCAAATTGGAAGCGGTGTTCCCCAATAGCGGTCACGGGAAAGACCCCAATCCTGAACGTTCTTTAACCAATCTCCAAAACGTCCCTGCCCAATGGTCTCCGGCATCCAGTTAATTGTATTATTATTTTGAATTAATTCGTCTTTCACAGCTGTCATCTTGATGAACCAAGATTCTCTTGCATAATAGATAAGCGGTGTATCACAGCGCCAGCAGAAGGGATAACTATGCTCAAACTTTAATACCTTAAAGAGCAAGCCTTTTGCTGCAAGTGCTTTCATAATCGGTTCATCCGCCTTCTTACAGAACATACCTGCAAAATCAGTCGCCTCCGGCTTAAACTCACCTTTCGCATCAATCAATTGTACAAAAGGTAAATCATATATCTTTCCAACTCTATTATCATCTTCACCAAATGCTGGAGCAATATGAACAACGCCAGTACCATCACTGAGTGTTACATAAGTGTCGCAAGTAACATAGTATGCTTTCTTATCGGGTGTTGCATAATCAAATAATGGTTCATACTCCATGTATTCAAGATCTTTACCGGTATAGGTTTCCTCTACTTCATAATCACCCTCCAGCACGCTAAGAAGTGCTTCTGCAAGGATATATTTCTCCGTTCCTACTGGGACCTGTTCTTCGTGTTCATGATTATGTCCATGCTCGTGTTCATGATCACAGCCGTCTTTCTTAATTATATTGCCCTTTGCATCTACAGATACCCTAACTTTTACATAGGTCTCATTCGGATTAACGCAAAGTCCTACGTTGGAGGGAAGTGTCCAAGGAGTCGTTGTCCACGCAAGAATAAACTCATCCTTCGTACCCTTTAAACGAAACTTTGCTATTACAGATTTCTCCTTCACATCTTTATAGCCCTGTGCAACCTCATGGCTGGAAAGTGGGGTTCCACATCTAGGACAATAGGGAACAATCTTAAATCCTTTATACAAAAGTCCTTGATCCCAGATCTGTTTTAAGGACCACCACTCTGATTCAATATAATCGTTATGATAAGTAACATACGGATTATCCATGTCTGCCCAAAAGCCTACTGTTCCGGAGAAATCCTCCCACATGCCCTTATACTTCCATACACTTTCTTTACATTCTTGGATGAATGGTTCGAGACCGTATTGTTCAATCTGTTCCTTACCGTCAATTCCAAGCTTCTTCTCAACTTCAAGTTCCACCGGAAGTCCATGCGTATCCCAACCAGCCTTTCGAAGAACCTTATAACCCTTCATTGTTCTGTATCTTGGAATCATATCCTTAATTACTCTTGTTAATACGTGACCGATATGCGGCTTTCCATTTGCTGTTGGCGGTCCATCGTAGAAGGTATATGTTTCGCCTTCCTTACGCTCCTCAATACTAGCTTCAAAGATACCCTTATCCTGCCAGAATTTCAGAACTTTCTTCTCCCGATCGACAAAGTTTAAATCAGTTGACACCTTATCGTACATGTTAAATCCTCCTTATAATAAGATAATTTTTGAGATGTGTTAATAGGAGGATTTCCTCCTTATAATAAGTTAATTTTTAGATTTGTTAATAGGAGGATTTTCCTCCTTAATAATAAGTTAAATTTTTGATGTGTTAATGGGATGTGCTAATTAGGGGTTTTCCTCCCTATCAATCAATTCAATTATTATGCTCCTATACTTCTATTTGCATGTGATAATTGTTCTAAATATAAAAAAAGCCCTCATCCGAAAAAGGATGAGAGCATATGCTTTCATTTAACCACCTGTTTCACGTACTCTGCCAACCAAATGACATTCATACATTATCTATATAACGGTAGATACCGGCTTAACCTACTTGGCTTGGTATCCACCACACCTTTGGGTTTTGCAACTAGGGAGTGATTTTCAGTCGTCTGCTACTCATACCGGGCTTACACTATCCCCGACTCGCTGAAATTTTTGCAATATGCTTACTGTCTCCGTCAACGTTTTTATCAATTTTGTTTATGATAGTATATTACAAGAAGAATGTCAATAGTATTCTGTTTTTTGACCTGCCACTTTACTTATTTCTGGATACTTTTCATATCACTCCACATGTTTGCAATATTATTTATACTATTCAGCATATTAATCATTTCTGTGTTTTGTTCTGTAATTGATGCTAAAAATTCTTCGTTCGTAGCAGAATGCTCTTGTGCAATTGCTGAGATACTCTCTATTTGATCATTGATTTTATTGAAATTTCCAAAAACTTTTTGTGTTATTTCTGCTTCATTTTCAAATAATTTATTCTCTTGAAGAAAGGTATCCTTTAGTTCATCAAAGAAATAGGTAACATCAGTAATTAATTTATTGCCTAATTCAATAGCACTAACACCATTATTTACCTCGGATACAGTTAGATTCACTTGATCTGTTATCCCCTGCGTTATTTTACCAATATTCTCTACTGTAATTCTACTTTGTGTTGCAAGTTGTCTTACTTCATCTGCAACAACTGCAAAGCCCTTACCATGCTCACCTGCTCTAGCTGCTTCAATACTCGCATTTAAGGCTAAGAGATTTGTCTGATTTGCAATTTTTGATATACTCTCTAAAAATACACTGATTTCTTCTATGCTTATTTTAAGAGCTTCTACCGTTTCCCTCGTAGTTATGACCGACATACTAACCGTTTTCATTTGATTATCCATTAGATTTATCTTTTCTGATCCATCCTTAACTTTTAATACCATTTCACCGGAGATCGATGCAACACTGTCTGATATTTGCTTATTATCGGTTATCAGAGATTTTGTAACAAGCATATTGACATTAATATCTCCTATACTCACTGCCTGATCTTGAGCTCCGATTGCTACCTCTGACATTGCTATTGTTATCTTATCATTCGATTTTTTTATTGATGTAAGGTTATCCTTAAATCTTCCAAGATCAGTATCTAAGACATTTGACACCTCGCTAATTTTATTCATTGTCAGTTTCAGTTTACTTAATAATTCCTCTGTTTCTTTCTCTTTTAAAACCACCGAATCTATAAGCTCTCTTCCCCATTTCGTTAGGTAGAATATAAGAAAAGTTGCAACATTAAAATAAACTAATATTCTAGTTAATCCCGAAGCAGGACCCGAACTATTTGCCATGGCTTCTGGATTAACAACATATGTAATAATTATTATTAGATCAACGACTCCTCCTATCGTTAATACGAGTTCTTTTTGAAAGTATAACGCTGACATGCAAAACGCAAGCACCAATAACATAAAACTACTAATACTCGGTGTCTCTAAATTAGTTTGTAGTGCGATTAAAGCCATAACTAAACTAAAGACTCCACCCTTAATTTGTTCTTTCACCGGAACAAAATATATGGCAGAACTTGCACCGATAACGATTATAATTTTTATTAAATTCGTAAAAAACAATTTATCTGCTCCATTATAGATAAAACTTTCTAATAAAATTACGAAAGCAGCAAGAAACATAACATTTAAATTCACCCTGCTCACTCTTTTTAAATTATATCCATTCGTCGTTTTTAATTTCATTTCATTCGTTCCTTCCCAGTCTACAGATTTTTGTTATAAGTTGTTCCTTCTTTTAGTATAAATCGAGCAAAACTATCTTTTTATAATTTAAGATGAATTAATAAATCAATTCAACTGTAATAAAATAAAAAACTCTCATCCGAAAAAGGATGAGAGCATACGCTTTCATTTAACAACCTATTTCACGTACTCTGACTAACAACTGACTTTATACATTATTCATATAATGGTAGAAGCCGGCTCAAACTACTTGACTGACACCTACCACGTCTTTGAGTCTTGCAATTAGGCATTAATTTTCAAGTCTGCTACTCAAGGACTTACGCAATCCCCCAACTCGCTAAAATTTTAGTAATATGCATGCTCCATCCGTCAATATCATAATCAATTTTGATTATGATATTCTATAATATTCGGATTGTCAATAGCTTTCTGTTATATGGATTGCTATGCACTCTTTCTTTATATTATGTCTTAGACATAATCCTACTTTTTTTTACATATTTCTCGTGTACATTATTGCTAATTGTATCAAGTTTATGTTATATTCAGTTATATAGTATTATTTTCTAAAAATACCAAGCAAATTACAATAAAATTACAGATTATTTTAATAAACTATTGAAATTCGTTGAAAGGATGTGATATTTTGGCTAAATTAGTGAAAGAAAATGGAATAGACAAAGGTAGCAAAAGAAAATCATTTATGCTTCTAATCATAATTCCATTTAGTCTACTTATGATCATTAGTATCAGCATTATATCTTATATTGTTTTTTCACAGTGGATGACCACAATTAACAATACCATCACTAAGGCAGAGGATGACGCCAACAACGTTATATATAATGATATTGAAACATTGATTAGCATCCCACTATATATTAACGAAACTAACCATTATATCCTCCAAAATAAAATATTAGATTTACAGGACAAAAACGCAAGGGAACACTTCTTTGCTGGTGTTTTAAGCTCAAGCAATGAAGAAATTTACAGCTTTAGCTATGGCACGGAAGCTGGTGAATATTATGGTGCCCGTAGGAATGCAAATGATGATATCGAATTATATCGAAGCAATTTTGAAACGAATGGGCATTCTTTTTATTACTCTACCACAGAAGACTTAATTGAAGGAACTTTTGTAAAGGATTTTGGTGTATTTGACCCTCGGACCAGAGATTGGTACAAAATTGCCAAGGAACAAGGGCGACCTGTGTTTTCAACACTTTATAAGCATTTTATAAAAGATGATTTCGTATTAACTGCTGCCTATCCTATTTATAACAAAGAAGGGAATCTAGAAGGTGTTCTAGGCACACATATAACGTTATCAAAACTAAACCAAAATCTAAAAAACATGGTTCAAAACAGAAATGCAACCGCTTATATTATTGAAAAAAGCTCTGGGGAACTTGTCGCAAATTCATATGAAAATATAAATTTTTCTAAGCTATCTGATGGTACTATAAAGAGAATAAAAATTGAAGAAACCGATAACATTGCAATTATAAATGCTTATCACGAATATCAAAAAACCGGCCAAAATAAATATACCAAGAAAGAGGGTAATGATAAGTACCATATCAGCTTTGCACAATATCAGAAAGAAGGTTTGGAGTGGATTATTATAACCGCTATTCCGGAAAGCATGTTTACTGCTGAAATAAATAGAAACATTCGCTTGGCTGTTATTTTATCAATTCTTTCACTTCTTGTATCCATAATTATATATATGATAGGAACACGAATTATCCTTAAGCCAATCTTACATCTGGCTAGTACCGCTGAGAAACTTTCAAAGGGCGAGTTGACGCAACGAGCAACTATTTTTCGAAACGATGAAATAGGAGAATTGGCGGGTACCTTTAACCATATGGCAGAGGAATTAAATATTTATATCAATGACCTCGAGGATAAAGTAGGTGAGAGAACTTCCGAATTAAGGAGTGCAAACATTGCCTTAAGAAAAAGTGAAGAAGACATGCGTCTCCTACTTAATTCTACTACAGAAGGTATTTTAGGAATTGATTTAGAGGAACGATTTACCTTCTGTAACGAAAGTTGCTTAAGACTTCTTGGATACTCACATCGTGATGAATTAATGGGGACCGTTTTACACCATCAGATTCATTATCAGAAGTTGGATGGCACTCCAATTCCATTAGAGGAATGTGTGTTTTATCGTGCCTTATGTAATGGCGAACAAGCCTCGTCCGTTGATGAAGTTCTGTGGAAAGCAGATGGCACTTATATTCCTGTAGAAATATACTCCTTTCCACAATTTCGAAATGGTGAGCTAATTGGCGCCGTAATAACGTTCATCGATATCACAATGCGCAAAATAGTACAAGATGAGTTAATAAGTGCAAAGGAACAAGCGGAAGCCGCTAATGTATCAAAGAGCCAATTTCTTGCGAATATGAGTCATGAAATAAGAACTCCTATGAATGGTATCATTGGATTTTTGCAGCTCTTAGAGGAAACCGAACTCACCAATGATCAATTGGATTTTATTCAAACGATTAAAGTATCTTCCGAAACCTTAATGGCAATTATTAATGACATCCTAGACATATCTAAGATTGATTCCGGAAGGCTAGAGCTCGAACAAATTCCCTTTGATATCATATCAACAACAAAATCCGCTGCCTTCCTATTCCAAGCAAAGGCTTTGGCAAAGGGTTTAAACTTAAATATGAATATTTCGTCCGATATTCCGCAATATGTTGTTGGTGATGCTACCAAGATAAAACAGATCGTAAGTAACCTCGTTAGTAATGCTATAAAATTTACCGATAACGGCAGTGTTGCCATTGATGTCTCCCTAGCAGAAGAAACAGAGCAAAGTGTTCGGCTCTCTTATACAATTACAGATTCCGGCATTGGTATTTCGGAAGAAGAGCTTGGTCGACTTTTTAAAGCTTTCAGTCAGGCAGATTCCTCTTCAACAAGAAAATATGGAGGGACCGGGCTCGGGCTCGCTATCAGTAAAAAGCTTGTGGAGATGATGGATGGTCAGATTAATGTGAGCAGCGAGAAAGGAAAAGGCTCCGTTTTTAATTTTAACATTGTATTAAAAAAAGTTACGGAAGCTGTTAATGCTAATTTCGTTAACCTTACGGTAGAAGCTCTAAATACACCCGTGATAAAACCAGCAATTAAATCACCTAAACCAATAGCGATTAACGCAAGTAAAGATATTCAAATATTACTTGCCGAGGATAATGAAGTAAATATCAAGTTCTTTATTAAGCTTCTACAAATGAAAGGCCTTCACTGCGATTTGGCGTTTAATGGTGAGGACGCAGTGAAAGCTTGTGAAAGCACAAATTACGATATCATTTTTATGGACTGTCAGATGCCTGTAATGGATGGTTATGAAGCGACCATGAAAATTCGCCTTGCCGAAGGTACTCGAAGACACACTACCATTGTAGCGCTGACCGCATCTGCCATGGAAAGTGACAAAAACAGGTGTCTTCAGGCTGGAATGGATGAATATATTACGAAACCTGTAAAATTGCAACAATTATTAGAAACACTTCAAAAGTATGTTCCAACACTTGAAATAAGTAATAATGAACCTTACAGCATTTACTCCGAATCCGTTGACGCACTTTTAAAAGAATCTAATTTTGAATTAGCACTCTGTAAGGAGCTGATGGATGATTTTTGTGAACAAGCTAGTGAGCTGATGAAAAATATAAAGGAAAAGCTGAAAGAAAGTAATATGGTTGAGGTAGGTTTTCTAATTCATCGGTTAAAAGGCTCCTCTGGTACGGTACGGGTAAAAAAGATTGCGGAATTATCAACAGGCGCAGAACTACTGCTAAACAATAATGACATCGAGGCCTTCATAAAAATAACAGAGCAAATCGAACTTTTAATTATTGAATTGTACAATAGCAAGCCTAAGGAGGATTAATACTATGTCTGGAAATATATTAATTATCGATGACTCTCCGATTGATAGAAAAATAATACGTTCGGTTTTAGAAATGAGATTACAAGATATAAACATTTTTGAAGCGGATGGCTCATGTGACACTAGTAATCTCCTATTACATTATGATATTAGTGTGTGTATATTAGATATCGTAATGCCAACCAAAACTGGTTTCGAGATACTGGAAGAAATTAAGAAGGATAACAACTTAATTAATATACCTGTTATTGTATGTACTGGTCTTTGTGACAGCCAAGCCATTGAAAAAGCTTTGACATTAGGTGCCTATGACTATTTTTCAAAGCCCTTGAGTGAAGATGTAATGAAAATTTCTTTACCCCTTAAGGTAAAAAATGCAATTGAGCTGAATAAGAGAAGTGAAGATATTCTATATTTAAGTTATCATGATAAGCTGACAAATCTTTATAACCGACGATTTTATGAGGAAAAAGTGAGCCTATTCGATGACGCAAACAATCTTCCAATCTCTTTCATTATTGGTGATGTGAACGGACTTAAACTTACTAACGATGCCTATGGCCATGAGGCGGGGGATAATCTTTTAATAAAGATCACACAAATTTTAAATGAGTGTTGTAGAGTGGACGATATTATCTCCCGTACTGGCGGTGATGAGTTTCTTATGATATTACCACAAACAACGAGTTTTGAAGCCGCAAAAATTGCCGCGAATATAAAAGCAAGATGCTCTGAAGAAAAAGGAAACCCCATTCAACCAAGTATCTCTTTGGGTGTTTCTACAAAAAATCATTTGAGCCAGGATATCAAAAGTATCTATAAGCTTGCCGAAGATCGAATGTACAGCAGTAAGCTTACAGAAAGTAAAAATGTTAAGGATTCCATTATATTATCCTTACGTAAAACATTACAACATCGCCTAAAAGACGATGTATAAAATATTAATTACATATCAAACATAGAAAGCACCTACTTTATCCCATTGGATATCCGATTTTCTTTATGATATTCGATTTTTATTCTTAGAAACTATATTAAAAAAATATGTCAACATTATCGAAAAGCAAGCAGACTATATCAGGAAAAAAATAAGTCAACTTTATCGAAGGCTTGACTTATTTTTGATTCTGGTATATGTTTTGTTATGATATTACTGTTTCACCAATTAAGTAAGTACTACGGCTTAAAATTGTTTTAAATGTATTGCCGCAGTTGCCGTTAGTGGCGAGATGGAGGACGTGTGAAAGAAAAGCATTTTCACATTGAGGATTGCGTTCGAAGAATGAATGCAAGCTATTATCCTAAGGACTTGGAGGACAAATTATGGGCAAACAAAATTTAACTTTATTAACTGATTTCTATGAATTAACGATGATGCAGGGTTATTTTAATAATAAAAATAATGAGACAGTAATCTTCGATGTGTTCTACCGAGAAAACCCTTGCGGCAGTGGGTATGCCATCTGCGCAGGGCTAGAACAGGCCATTGAGTATATAAAGGCACTAAGCTTTACTGAGGATGACCTTGAATACCTGCGAACTCTTAAAATATTTGAAGAAGACTTTCTTACTTATCTGAAAGGCTTTCATTTTACCGGTGATATCTATGCGATTCCAGAAGGCACAGTGGTATTTCCAATGGAGCCCTTGGTAAAGGTAATCGCACCTATTATGGAAGCACAATTGGTAGAAACTGCACTTCTCAACATCATTAATCACCAAAGCTTAATTGCAACGAAGGCTTCCCGTGTGGTATATGCTGCTGGTGGTCAACCGGTGATGGAGTTTGGTCTTCGTAGAGCACAGGGACCGGATGCAGGAACGCTGGGTGCCAGAGCTGCTGTAATCGGAGGCTGTAACGGAACCAGTAATGTACTTTCTGCTAAATTATATGACCTTCCCGCTTTAGGCACCCATGCTCACAGTTGGATTATGAGCTTTGATGACGAGCTTTCTGCCTTCCGTAAATATGCGGAGCTTTATCCACATAACACCACCTTATTGGTAGATACTTATGATACCCTTCGGAGTGGTGTACCCAATGCAATCAAAGTCTTCGAAGAACTTCGCAGCACAGGGAAAATACCAGAACGATATGGTATTCGACTGGATAGCGGCGACCTTGCTTACCTCTCTAAGAAATCTAGGAAAATGATGGATGCCGCAGGGTTCTCGGAAGCTTCCATTACCGCTTCCAGTGATTTGGATGAATATTTGATAGACTCCTTAAAAACACAGGGTGCGAAAATAGATTCTTGGGGTGTAGGCACAAAATTAATCACCTCCCGAGATTGCCCTTCCTTTGGTGGCGTATACAAACTAGCAGCAATACAAAAAAACGGCGTATTTATACCTAAGATTAAACTCTCTGAGAATCAGTGGAAGATAACGAATCCTGGAAACAAGAAAATTTGCCGTATTTACGAGAAGGAAAGTGGTAAAATAAAAGCGGATCTTATCGCGTTAGCCGACGAAGAATTTTCCTCTGATAAACCGTTACTGCTCTTTGACCCTCTTGCTACTTGGAAGAAGACCACCCTGGCACCGGACAGTTACACAATAAGAGAACTTTTGGTACCTATCTTCCTCTCCGGCAAATGTGTCTACACCTCCCCCTCCGTTATGGATATTCGGGAATATTGTATTAAAGAACTCGATACTCTATGGGATGAAGCAAGACGACTAATCAATCCGCATATTGTGTATGTTGATTTATCTGTCAAGTTATACCGTATGAAAACAGACCTACTAGACACCCTGACAGAAAGTACAAAATAATACGAATTTCCACATTTTACATTCAGTTTTTTTAATAACCTACTAGTTTTTTATTAGGGGTATGTTATACTATACCTGATGAGTAAAGATATTACTAAGCATAGCAAGTAGGGAGCCTGTTTTTGCTTCCTACTTGCTATTAACAATGTTTACAAGCAATATCTTGTCGTAATACCGTTAAGGCTTTCTTTACCCCTGTTTTGTTTTGCGAAAGGAGAAATACACTTGAATAAAAAAACACTAATCACAATCTCTCTCTCTGTAATCGCAATCACCATCGTTAGCGGTGTCGTATTTGCAAAAATTACACAAGCAGATGACGACACATCAAACCCTCATTCCTCACAGGTCTCTACCGTTTCCTCCGACTCCAATACCCCAGGTGACTCTGATAATAATGGTGATTTTACATATATTCCTCCAACCTTAGAGGATGACAGCAATACTGGCGATGATGCCACTGATGTAAGTGATTTCGAAGAAGAAGTAGCCGCTTTTGTTCCCAACTCCACTATGGACTTGGACCCTGCTAGCATTACCGTATTTGTAAATAAAGAATACGCTTTACCCAAAAATTATAAACCCGAGGATTTAGTAACTCCTAATGTCATATTTAATCTTATAACCTACGATGAACGAACCTTAATGCGTGCTGAAGCAGCGAGTGCCCTAGAGGAGCTTTTTGCAGCAGCCAAGGAAGATGGCCTTGAACTTTATGGTATCTCTGCCTATCGTTCCTATCAACGACAATATAGTATTTTTACCAGTAACATCGCTAAGAAAGGAAAAATACATACCTTAAAGTATTCTGCTGTTCCCGGAACTAGCGAACACCAAACCGGACTTTCCATCGATGTATCATCAAAATCTTTGGGATTTAATCTCTCCTCTCCTTTTTCCAACTCCCCAGAGGGCATCTGGCTGGCAGAAAATGCACATCTTTATGGCTATATCATAAGGTACCCAGAGGATAAAGTTGATATTACCGGTTATGAATATGAGCCCTGGCATATCCGTTATGTAGGTATCGGATTAGCAAATTATCTATATACAAATAATTTAACTTTAGAAGAATATTATAATTATACGCCAAGTCCAGATTTCAACTTTGAGCAGACTTATGCCTCAATTATTAATTATAAGCCGCCTGTCGTAACTGAAATTCCTGCAAAGGAGGATGATGTTATCCTAGGCGAAAATGGTGAAGTTATTGACGGTGAAATTGATGAAGGTGAACCTCCAGTCAATGGAAGTGATGATGGCATAGACGGTGAGGATCCTGAGGTTCCTGTAACAGAAGCACCAGAAGACGATACTGACTTACCTTCGGATGATGGTGACACGATAGAAGAACCCCTTCCCGGTGATGATCAAGATGAACAAGGACAAACTCCTGATGAGGAAGACAATACGAATGACAACGATACCGAAGGTGAGATTACTCCTTCTGTGACACAAACTCCTACAGACAATACTGAAGTCGATGTAAATAGTGATTCACCCATTAATTCAACTGACCCTGTAATAAAAAATTCATCCGCTAACAACGTGACCTCAAATGAGAATTACCAATAACAATTATTTAATACATAAATTCAATAAACCATAATATTATATTTAATAAACTGGGAGGTATTTTATGCGATCATTTTTAGCACTTTTATTTCTACTGGTATTCTTTATCATCAGTATCCCTATATTCTTGTTTGAATACATACTTGGGAAATTTAATCATCGTGCTATGGTTGCAAGTTCCCAAAAGATTGTAGTCCTTGCTTTTCATGTAATACTTTTTATATCCGGAGTAAAACGGACCGTAATCGGACAAAATAATATTCCAAAGGATGAAGCCATATTATATATCGCAAATCATAGAAGTTATTTTGATGTTCCCGTCGCTTATGTCTCTTTACCGACTTTGACTGGGTTTATGGCTAAGAAGGAAATTGCCAAGATCCCTTTTTTAAGTACCTGGATGCGTTTAATCCAATGCTTGTTCCTAGATCGTGAGGACATTAAGCAAGGTCTTAAGACCGTCTTAAAAGGAATCGAGCAAATTAAATCCGGATATTCTGTCTTCATATCACCGGAAGGTACACGTAGTCATGGGACTGAAATGCTTCCTTTTAAGGAAGGTAGCTTTAAAATGGCGGAAAAGACAGGATGTGCAATTATTCCAGTTGCTCTTTCCAATACGGATGACGCCTTTGAAAACCATTCTCCTTGGATACATTCCACTCATGTGGTAATTGAATTCGGCAAACCAATTTATCCAAAGGAATTAAGCAAGGAACAGGTTAAATTCCTTGGTTCTTATGTACAGGAGATTATCCGAGAAATGTTAGAAAAAAATGCCCCACTTGTATAATAATTTGTCGAAAGTATATTTGCGATATTTTTGATTTACCTATTTATTTTTTAATGAAAAGATGTTACAATAAACGGTGCCCTAACTGGGGACAAACATTCGAATTCGTATAATTTAGAGGAGGTACATATCTCATGGAAAATTTAGCTATCATATTAATCATCATAGCTGTCGTGGTGATAGCAGGTTTAGTTGTATTATATTTTGTAGGTAGAAAGCTTCAAAAGAGGCAGGAGGCATCCGAAGCTTCAATGCAGGCAGCTGCCCAGACAGTTACCATCCTCGTTATTGATAAAAAGAAAATGAAGTTAAAGGAAGCAAACTTGCCTAAGATCGTACTTGATCAGACACCAAAGTACATGCGTGGCTCCAAGGTTCCGATTGTGAAAGCAAAGATTGGTCCGAAGGTAATGTCCCTTGTATGCGATGCCAAGATATACGATATTATCCCGGTTAAGAAGGAAGTAAAAGCTGTTCTAAGCGGTATTTACATCATGGATGTAAAGGGATTGAGAGGCAATTTAGATCCCAAGAAAGAAAAGAAGAGCCTTTTCAAGAAGATTACCAGTGTATTTAATAAAGATAAAAAATAATTAATAATCCTTTTACCTTCATGGCATAATTGTTAGAAAGGGTAAGAGGATTTTTTTATTGATATGCTTTAAACATATATTTCGTAAAGGCATTATTTCCGATCATGCCGGAAAGGAATTTTACATGAGGAAGAGAAACCTAATCTTACTATCTTTAATCTGCATTCTATCTCTATGTGTATTTACTGGCTTACTAGTCTACGCCTTTGACTTACAAGCAAAAAGAGATTTGAAAGATAACAATAATGCACCAACTCCAACAATAGCTTCTGATGAGGCAGTCCCGAGCCAAGCTCCTTCTACTGATCCGGATTCCGATGAAGTAGATGCAGCGGAACAATCGGCAACCGATGCGATAACTCCAACTGTCACGGTCGTACCCACAGAGCAACCAAATATAGACGAGACGAACCAGAAGCCGATCATACTTGGATTTGCTGGAGATGTTAATTTAGATGAAGCCTCCTATCCGGTAGCAAAATACGATGCCGAGAAGAAGGGAATCCTAGGCGTGCTTTCCTCTGATTTGATTGAAGAAATGAACAATGCCGATATAATGATGTTAAACAATGAATTTGCCTACAGCACAAGAGGTATCAAAACTCCTGATAAATCCTATACCTTCCGAGCTAATTCAAGTCGTGTAGGAATACTCAGTGAAATGGGTGTTGATATTGTATCCTTAGCGAATAATCATACCTTGGATTATGGTCCGGATGCTCTCACTGATACCTTTGATACTCTGGATAACGCAGGAATTGATTATGTCGGAGCCGGAGAAAATATGGACCGCGCAAAAGCACCTATCTACCGTACCTTAGGTAATAAAAAAATTGCATATGTTGCTGCGTCCCGTGTAGTATTTTCTATGGACTGGTATGCGAATGATACCCGTCTTGGTATGGTCGGAACCTATGACCCTACTCTTATCCTTGAATCAATTAAAGAAGCAGAAGCAAACAGCGATTTTGTGATAGTATTCGTTCATTGGGGTGTGGAACGGAATGATCATCCAGAGAAATATCAGCGAACCCTCGCCAAACAATATATAGATGCCGGTGCAGATGCAGTTATCGGTTGCCATCCACATGTAATGCAGGGTATCGAGTTCTATGAAGGAAAGCCGATTGCGTATAGCTTAGGTAATTTCTGGTTTAACAACTCCTCCAAGGAATCCGGAATGTTTAAATTATATTTAGATCCGGAAGGTACTGTTAGAACTCAGATCCTTCCTGTGATGAACAAGAACACTTTAACCTATCTGTTGACAAAGGATGCGGAAAAAACCGATTATTTCAATTTCATAGAAGAACTCTCTTATGGAGTAAAAATTGATGAGAATGGATTTATAACAGAGGAAAAATAGAGCAAAATGCCCAGGTGGAAACATTATTAAGTGCTTCTTTCCTGGGCGTTTCTTTCATTTATTTATCTAACTTCCCTATTTCTTCCTTCTATCTTTTTAATATCTTCTTTATTTCTTTTTTAGTTGCGGCCTTTCATACTAGCCTATAGATTCTATCTTAATTATAATCTGATTATTCGATATAAGCGATGCATTTGAAGACAAGGAATACTCCAATTTTACTTGAAGCTGCTCTGGCGACTCCTCTATTATTATTTCGGTGGTATTCACATCAAACGATAGATTACCAAAGGGTGTCTGATAATATGCGATCGTCTCTTCCTTTAGGTCAAAGACCATCTGGGAGGAATTTACACCCTTCTTGGAAAGCTCTATTTTGGTAAGAGCAATCTTAACCATGCATTTTATCGCACCTTCCCCTTCCTCTGGTTTTTCATCATATTGGATATAATGCTTATCATTATAAAGATGATAAGTTCCGAGAGCAGTCATTACTATAGAATCTTCCTCAGAACCCAGCTGAAGCCCTTCGATTGAAATGGATACTTCCTTCGTCATTATTGCCTCCAATTAATAATTTTCAATGTTAACATCCTTCGTTTCCACAACCTCACAAGGTAGGATACTATTGGCAAAATATTTGAATTTCTCCGCACCATCACTAACATAGAATTTATGGTCTGTCTTTAAGTTATCGTCATTTTCTAGTCCCGCCTCGGTAAGAACTTCCTTGAGCGTTATCGCTGTCTCATAAGCAGGATTTACTAATTCAATTTTATCACCAACAATTTTACGTATCGTCTTTCGCAGGAGAGGATAGTGTGTACAGCCAAGAACCAATGTATCAATGTCTTTCTCTATCAGCTCGCTCGTATATCTGCGAATCATCTCCATCGTGATTGGATCATCAATTAAGCCTTCCTCTACTAAAGGTACGAACAAAGGGCAGGCCTTTCCGAATACTTGAACTTGAGGATTTGTCTCACTTAAGAATTCATTGTATATTCCACTGCGTATGGTACCTTCTGTACCAATTACTCCAATTCTACCATTCTTCGTTGATTCTGCTGCCGCCTTGGCACCTGGTTTTACCACTCCGATGACCGGAATATCTAACTCTGCCTTTACTGTCTCAAGTGCAAACGCACTAGCAGTATTGCAGGCAATTACAATCGCCTTTACGTTCTTTCCCATCAAGAACCTGACAATTTGTCTTGTGTATGTAATAATGGTTTCCTTTGATTTGCTTCCGTAGGGAAGTCTCGCTGTATCGCCAAAATAAATGATTGATTCACCCGGTATCTGACGCATAATTTCTTTTACGACCGTTAATCCGCCAACCCCGGAATCAAATACCCCGATCGGTGCTTTACTTGACATAATTAAGCCTCCTGCTGTCATTTAATTAACAATTTCGTGGTTCCTTCTTGCTAGAACGCCTATTAATTGTACTACTACCCACAATTTAGTTCAAGTCCTTTTACCCATTTCCTCAATTTGTCGGTTTGTTTTGGCTGCCCGAATAACCTCCTATAATATGGTAATACTATAGCAAGATATAAGCTGTAACAAATCAACTTAATGATTTTCAAATACAAAATAACTTGTAAGGAGAGTAACATGCGTAAAATAAATACCATAAGTGAAGCCAAAACCCCCAATCAAATTAATACCAAGAAAATACAGCCCTCCGAGGGTACTCCAGCTAATTCAGCGGAGAGTACTCCTACCTTCCTACATAAGAGAATTTCGGATGACGCATTGGATAAGCTGTTAAAGTACCTTCAAAATGATAATCTACATAGCAAAAACAAACGAAAAAAAAATACTTACTCAAGATTTGAGATTAACGAGCCCCTTTACAGTAATGTAGCCTCCAAGTCAAAAAAAGCTCCTAACAAAGGCCAATTTCAAGGATTGTTCCTTTTATTCCTCCTCGTATTTTCAGGTATTACTATGTGGTTACTAAAAACGAACGCCGTACACAGCACGGCAGCTGATTTACAAACCGGAATCGCTGAAGACATAATTCGTTTCCATGTTATTGCCAACAGTGATAGCGAATCAGATCAAGCGTTAAAGCTAACTGTAAAAGATACACTCGTCGCAAATCTATCCCCTTATTTACGAAATGCAGATACGATAGAACAAGCCAGGACTATCCTTTCTGACAAGTTAGCTTACATTCAAAAGCTTGCAGAAGACACCATAAAGCAAAACGGATACAGTTACCCGGTAAAGGTGTCACTCGCGGATACTTATTTCCCTCTGAAAGTTTATGGTGATTATTCCTTCCCCCCTGGAACTTATGAGGCTCTTCGGGTGCAAATCGGTGAGGCAGAAGGAAAAAATTGGTGGTGCGTCATGTTTCCACCCCTATGTTTTGTTGATGAAACCTATAGTGTCGTTGACGAATCTTCCAAGGAGAAGTTAAAACACCTGTTAACCGAAGAAGAATACGATACTCTAATTAGTAAGAAGACACCGGTTAAGATTAAATTTAAGCTTATCGAAGCAGTGAAGGATATCTTCCGTTAATAATTGGCATCCATGAGTTTGTCATAATATTCGTTGCTTTAAAGCTTGTGTTAATACCTGCTTATTTGCACAGTCTATAACAAATCCTTGGGTGCTTTCTCTTTCCTTTTCTACTAGTTTCATTGTTAAAGTTATGTATTTATGTTAAAATACAGGTAATTATGAAATGACGGAGGTAACCATGAATTCCATATCTATAAAAGCTTATGCTAAAATAAATCTTGGATTAGACGTACTTAGAAAACGGGAAGACGGATATCATGATGTTTGTATGATCATGCAATCCCTTGATTTATATGATACGATAACCATAAACAAATCAACTACTGCGGGTATCAAGATGAAAACCAATCTATCTTACCTGCCAATAGATCAGGGCAACCTTGTCTTTAAAGCGGCTGCTCTATTCCTAGAGACCATCTCTGTTCAGGAGGGACTGGATATCCAGTTAGATAAAATGATTCCCGTTGCTGCAGGTCTAGCAGGTGGAAGCTCCGATGCAGCCGCAACCCTACGGGGGTTAAATGAGCTTTACCAAGCAGGATTAACAGTAGAGGAACTAAAAAAGCTTGGAGTGAAATTAGGAGCAGATGTCCCTTATTGTATTATGCTAGGAACCGCCTTATCAGAAGGAATCGGTGAGGTTCTGACACCACTTGCACCTATGTCGGAATGCACTATTCTTCTAGTGAAGCCCGATATCAATGTATCAACAAAATATGTGTATGAAAACCTTCGCTTGACTAGCGACGTGGTTCATCCAGATATCGAAGCTATGATAACTTCACTTACAAAAGGCGATCTTTTCAATCTGTCTAATACAATGGATAACATTCTTCAGTCTGTTACCATAACAGATTATCCGATTATTACAGCTATCAAAGATAAAATGAAAGAGCTAGGTGCGCTGACTTCCTTAATGAGTGGAAGCGGACCGACCGTATTTGGAATTTATAATGACTTTAACACTGCTGAAAATGCATATCAGTATTTTAAAAAGTATCAAAGCTATGGGAAACAGGTTTATTTAACCAAACCTTATTGGCCATAACATTGTCTCTTTTCCTTCCCCTTAATGCATATGATAATCTTAGAAAGGTATTGTAATTATGTCCAGCAAACGAAATACTTACCGTAGCACTACATACGCCTGCTATCGCGGCTATATAACGCAAGCAATTATTAATAATTTAGCTCCACTACTATTTATCATATTCCAGACCAACTATTCCATCTCTTACGAGAGGTTGGGGCAATTGGTTTTAATCAATTTTGCTACTCAACTATTAACTGATGTATGGGCAACAAAATATGCAGATCATTTTGGTTACCGAAAATGTATGGTTATCGCACATGCCCTTTGTGCGGTCGGACTTCTATCCTTAGGTCTATTACCACAGGTAATGCCTTCCCCTTACCTTGGATTAATATTGTCCGTGATGCTATATGCCATCGGGGGTGGTTTGCTTGAAGTAATCGTCAGTCCGATTATCGAAGCTTTGCCCAACGAGAATAAGGAAGCCTCCATGAGCCTACTACACTCTTTTTATTGCTGGGGGCAAATGGCAGTTGTGTTAATTAGCACCTTACTGTTGTGGATGCTTGGCCGTGATTTGTGGTTCATCCTTCCGATCCTCTGGTCGTTATTTCCGCTTTATAATTTATTTAAATTTCTGCAAGTACCCCTGCTTTCTCTTGTAACGGATGGTACGGGAATGAAGTTAAAAGAGCTATTCACTTTTCCTACCTTCTATCTTGCTCTTCTGTTAATGATTTGTGCAGGTGCCAGTGAGTTAACCATGTCCCAATGGTCTTCCCTGTTTGCTGAAAAAGGACTACAGCTTCCTAAGCTCTATGGTGATTTATTAGGACCCGGGCTTTTCGCATTCTTTATGGCGATAGGCCGAACCATATATGGCTATTACGGAGAACGTCTTCCTCTTAAAAGTTGCATGTTTGCTAGCAGTATTCTCTGCGTGATAACATATCTTGTCACCGTATTCAGCCCATATCCTATGCTTTCTTTGTTCGCTTGTAGCCTCTGTGGTATATCCGTCAGCTTAATGTGGCCGGGTACCTTTAGTTTAGCCTCGGCGGCATTTCCCCGTGGTGGTACACTAATGTTCGGCATCTTAGCAATCTGTGGTGACCTTGGTTGTTCCTTTGGTCCTTGGCTAGCCGGGAAAATATCTGACACGGTTCAAACAACAGGTCGCATACTTTCCTTTTGGAGAAATAGTAGCCTGGACCTCGAGCAAATTGGACTGCGCTCCGGTATTTTAGCCGCCGTCTTCTTCCCTATTTTAATTGCTATCAGTTTACTAATATTTAAACGTAAGCACGTAAAAGAAGCAAAGGTAGCTTAATTACAAAAATGAAAGGCTCTAACATACAACGAAATAAAGGTTTGGAACCTTTATCATTCGTGGTGTTAGAGCCTTATAATTTTAATTCTTGCACATTATGCCATTGTTCCAGTTACCGCTTGATTCTTAAAGGTCTTTGCTGCCGCATTACTCATAGAACTGGCATTATCTGTACCATCTCTCCAAGCCTCCAGCTTACTGATTGTTGCATCCATAGTACTCTTTGATATCCCTGGAAGTTCGCCACCCCATGCCTTGGTTGCCTCTTCAAAACCCTTCTTCACAGCATCAATCATTTCATCTGCTTTTGAAGGATCTCCTCCGGTAAGTGCCTTTGCAAAGGACACCATACGTTCTGAGGTTTGGTCAACTCCCCAATATCCATCCGCTGCGATATCCTTTTGCGCCTGCGCACTTGTCTCAGGATCTACCTCCAGTTTACCTTCTCGAAGTAGTCCATAGATATCCGTTGCATCTGTAATGGTCTGCCCTTGCTTTAACAACATTTTTTGTACAAGATCTCTTAGACTTTGTGTCCTTTTATCCGCTTCCGCCATCAATCGGTCAATATTGGTTGCATCCTTTTGATAGGTTTTTTTCTTTTCAACTGTTTGTTCACTTTTATCGTAAACTACAGCGGTACTATCCGCATCTTTTTGTTTTTTGTCGTCTACTTGTTGGTTCTGATTTGATTTAGCTTTAGATGTACTTTTGTTCTCATAGGTCTGTGTAGCACTGGTAATTCCATTCACACTCATCTTTAAATCCTCCTTGATTCACTAAAGAATTGTCATTTGTACTCGGAGGATTTTCCTCCTTGGTTTTTAAGGAATTTATCATTTGTACTCGGAGGATTTTCCTCCTTGATATTCCTCATTCGTTATTAGGCGATTTCTCTGCCTAAGTTCCTTCTTTTGCCTTCCATGGCTATTGGAGGGAATACCCTACCAAAATTATAAAACTAACTTTGTACTCTATATTTCGGATAAATATATAAATAAGTTAATAGTAATATAGCGAACTTTTTGTAATGGATACAAAAGTTCGCTATTATTAGGTCTTTATCATATAAGTTATCCGAAGTTGCATTATACTTTTGATAAAAGGCGATGCTTTTTCGCCGTTCATCACGATTATAGGAACAAGGGGTTTTGTTCCTATAATATAACGTCTACTCGTTTCATGATAATCAGCTTATCGCCCTCTTTGATACGATCATCGCTTAATTCGTTGATTGCCATGATGTTATCCACAGTGGAGTAATATTTTTTAGCTATTTTCCACAGGGAATCATTTCTCTTAACAATGTATCCGATGATTCCCGGCATTGCCTGAATCATATCCATGTCCAAATCAGCAACTTCAACACCTGTTATTATTTCTTCTGTGATGACATCAAATACGATCGTATTAAGGTTAATTGTTGCTTTCACCTCAATTTCCTCACTATCCAACATCATAACACTTAGTTGGTCAATACTTGGTTTCACTTCATAATTACTGCCGGATCTCATTCCCTTAAGCTCAATAACCTGTGCAAATGGAATTACTCCCCTAAGTGAGTTCATCGGTCTACTATCATCCTCAGTGATATAAAGGATATTAACTTCGATAACCCCTTCTACATGAAGTTGTGTGTCTTCTGCAACAATATCATCAACTTTTATTACACCATTCGCATGGCAGATCTGAAGTATACCTGGTTGATTATTCGATACCTTAATACGGTCTGCAATTCGATATTTGCTATTGTTCTTGATTACCAAGTTTTCATAATCAGCATTCCGGATAACCGGCGTAATTTCCTTAGAAGGACAGTAAATATCACATAAGATCTCAGGTTCTTCTATTTCATAAACTTTTATCCCCAAATCAAGAACAACCTCAAGATCAAGAACTCTTTCCTCACCATCCGCATCCGGTTTAATTTCTAAACTCTTGCTAACGATTGAGAAGGCGATATCTTCAATCATTTCTTCATTACAACCATTGCAATCAACCGAGCCACTAAAGGGAACTTCCGTCTCATAATATTCAATCGGGTTCTCCTCGTCCTCGCTGGTATATAGGATGAATATCGGAAGTTCCCCTTTTATGGTGAAACGATCCTCTAATAGCCTTACCTCAACGTTGCTCAGACCGATATCCTGATAAAGCAGGGAGGTTATATTACCTTTATTCGATGGAATTACAATTTCATCTTTTATCCGATAGGTATCCTTTTTATTAATTGCAACATCAGTTACTTCTATCTTTTTATTTATGTATTGTACATCCTCCGGGCCTTCCACCATAACTGCCGTTTCTTCATCGTATAGCTCTTCCACTGCTACATAGATTCGAACAATCGACTTTACGCTAAGTTTTCTGGAATTAATCAATCCGGTGGTTAAATCCTCCAAATCCCATTTTACAGTCGGATCATCATCAGAGCAGGCAATATCCATATTAATTACTTCATCAAAAGGAATCTCTCCCGCAATATTATTAACCGGTCTCCGATCCCCTTCGCACAAATAAAGAACATTAAAGCTAAGAACACCCTTAACTAAGAGTTTTCCGTTCATCGCTTTGATATCATTAATTTTGATTTCTCCCTGCTCGGTAATTATTTGATCAATGTCCGGCTTGATATCGGGAACATTAAAGTCATCATCCAATGTAAGCTGCAGGGTACTCTTACATTTCAATTTATTCATATGAATATTCTTTTTAATCAACTCCACTTAAAATCCCTCCTTGAATTTGGACATACGATGGATGCCTCTGTCATATCTTATTCAAGGAAGTTGGGATTTATGAATTATTGTTTTATATTATCTCTACTTGCAGAAATTCTATAAAAATAAATACTATAACGCAATAAAAAAAGCTAAAACCGATCTTACTTACGGCTTTAGCTCCATTTTATCTTATCCTTAACTGCAAAGAATTAACTCAACGTCTTTTGTTAAAATATCGGTATAACTATATGAGACAGTTCTAACTGGCATATCTTTTGTTTCCTGAATCTTAATTAGGAAAATGCTGGGATATGTCTCCGAAATTATACCTTCTGTCACATCAATTTTGTGTCTGCCCCTATTTATCCGTATCTTAACCCTTTTTCCCGTTTGGTTCATTACAGCATTACGTACGTTATTCACATCATTTTGCTTCATCATTATTTTCTCCTTGTCAATGCTTCCTATCGCCATTTCCGGAACAGGTTATCCTATCATGGGTCCGTACACATCATTCTAAATAAATCTGTAACAAATTTCATGCATCTTGTATATTATAGCACAAATTACAATAAACGTCAATGAATTTTCAGACAATTTGGTCATCATATAGGCTTTGTACTGAAAAATGTGCACATGAAACCAAAATATTTTTGTTAATTTTTATGGAATAATTTCACAAGTCTAGTGCATTCAGCCTAGTAAAAATAGGAAATTTGCACAAAATACAATTGTATAAAACAGTAAATTACCGACACATTCCCAAATTTTATTAATACCACAAGATATTGGTATTGCTAGCTTTTTTTCACTAAATATTGTAATAGTGCCCTATTAATGTTATATTATTTTCCAGTTTATTGTTATCCTACACCCTAGTTTTACCATTATTTAAGCTCTATATACTTCAGTCACTAAAAAAGTACGAGTGCCTTAATTTAGATTAGTAATAATCCATTTAAGGCACTCTCTCTATACCTATCTACAAATTACTCAAAGACAACCCGCTCATCTCTTAACTCCAGCTTTACTACAACATAAGGGTATGTTACTCCCTGAGAAACCATATCATCCTGTGAGGGTCCAATTAAATTCGTATCTATGTAAATTGCATTGCTGGTCAAATACAATTCATCTACCGCGATACTATAACCTCCGCTATTCTGCTTTCCAAACCCTACCACAATATAAAGATAATCCTTATTGGAATAGGACAGCTTAAACGGTTCCTCCTTCTTCTCATCTATGATTTCTTTTAATTCTCCAGGTAAATCAGCATCCTCAACAACCGTAAATTCCAGATCCTTTATTTTTTTAACATCCGTATCCTCTGTTTTACAGCCTGTAATTCCTAGGGCCATAATAACTATCGTAAGAAGCAGAATTGTAATTCTGAACCTCCTCATTATTATCCTCCATAGATTAATCACTTATTTAATTCTATGAGTTGTACGGTTAAATAATTCAAGTTTCATTAATAATATCACATTTTTAAATCTGATGCCTCAAAAGGCTCACCGTGGCCAGGGTAGATTGTAGTGACGTGAAGAGATTTCAGCTTTTTAGCACTATGCTTTAATTGTACAAAATCATTTGCATTCGGTGCTAATCCTGGTTTTTTCCTATTTGCAAAGATATCACCTGCGATAAGTTCTCCACTTTCCATAAGTACCCCAATGGAGCCTGCTGTATGACCAGGTAGATGAATTACTTTAGCTGCAATCCCATACTGTGATAAATCGTCACCTTCCTGTAACGTAACATCCGGTGTAAACTTTGTAAAATCTCTTAATGTTTTCTCAGTAAGCTTTTGAATTGGTTTCTTCATAAGGAAAAATACTATTTTTAATATTAATGATCTGTAATGGAAGCTCTGCATCATCATATCAAGCGTAATGTTCTCCACCAAATCTATGTCCTTTTCATGCATTGCAATTATTGTTTGATACCGCTCACGAAGATATGCTGCATTGGCAGTATGGTCAATATCTCCATGTGTTAGTATGATTGCCTTTAGATTTCCCGGGACGCAACCAGCCTCCTCCAACTGTCTGGTTAACTCTTCCTGACGATTGGTATATTCCTTGTCCATCGTTAGCTGTCCACCGGTATCAAGCAGCACAAAACCTTCATCGGACTTAATTAGATAGCAGTTTACACCATTAAGATCTATTCTTATGATTTTATGTTTCATTTTAGCCTCCTTCTACATGCCTACCGCATGTTATTAACAATTTATAGCATTTTGTCTTAGCTCTTCATTGTTGTATGCAATTGCATTGTTTTCGCTATTTCTGTTTACTTTCTTTCATCTTTTGATATGGATAATTTTTATGGTAAGCTCCATGTGTTTCCTCATAAACCTCAAGATATAATTGATCAAATTGTTGTCGCTCTATATTAAAATATTCGGTCCAAGAATCAGCAAAACATAGGTAAGCGTAATTCGGTATAAAGCTGGTAAAGAATTCAGCAATTCTTCGTTCCTGTACATTTATATCAAAATCTTTTGTATTCTCCGCCTCTTTGGCAATCATCGCTTCCACGATTTGAAATAATACCGGTTTTTCGTTGGACTTCTTCAGTGAATCAATCAGGATTACTCTTACTAAGTCAGCATTTTTCATGCCAAACTCATAATACATATCCTTCATTCGCCCTGGCAACTCTTGGGCTTTCTCTTGCTGGTCTTCCTCTATATTTTCAGAAATCAAAGACATGTATTCCTTAATAAAATTATCAATCAATACTTGTAGTATCTCCTCTTTACTTTTAAAGTGATAGTAGATCAAGGATTTCGGAACTTGGGCCTCCTTGGCAATCTCATCGATACGAGATCCCTCATAGCTTCTCTCAGCAAATATTTTTACTGCTGCATTTAATATTCTTTCTCTAGCATTTGGTATATTCATTTGCATCTCTCCATTTTAGTACTGTATGTTCAGTTCTACTTTAATAATATCACCATTATTTAAACCTGTCAATAAAAAAAGAAAGGAGTGAATCACCCCTTTCTTGTGTATAGCATCTATTATGGCACCTTTATTAAATATTATCTAACCTTTGCAACAAGTTCATTGTTTTGCTCATCAATTACTATTGTATCCTCAGAATTTACTTGGTCGCTTAGGATAAGCCTTGCACTTAGAGTTTCCACGTTTTTCTGAAGAAAACGCTTCAAGGGTCTTGCTCCATAAGCCGGGTCATAACTTCTTGCAATGATATATTCCTTTGCTCGTTCTGTTAAGGCAATTGTTATTTCCCTATCAGCCAAACGCTTATTCAAATCTATGATAAGGAGCTCTATAATATCCTTCATGTTAGCCTTCGATAATGGTTTAAATAGGATGACTTCATCCAAACGATTCAAAAATTCTGGGCGGAAGGATATCTTAAGATCATTCATAACCAGGGCTTCACAGTCACTACAAACTTCTCCGTATTCATCAATTCCCTCCAACAGATACCTAGATCCGATATTGGACGTTAAAATGATAATCGTGTTTTTAAAATCTACTGTCCGCCCTTGAGAGTCCGTAATTCGCCCATCGTCAAGTACTTGAAGAAGCACGTTGAATACATCGGGATGCGCCTTTTCTATCTCATCAAATAAGATGACAGCATATGGTTTACGCCTTACTGCCTCCGTTAACTGCCCACCCTCTTCATATCCGACATATCCGGGAGGTGCACCAATCAACCTTGCAACGGAATGCTTCTCCATATATTCGCTCATGTCAATTCGCACTATGTTATGCTCATTGTCGAATAAATTCTCTGCCAGAGTCTTCGCTAGCTCTGTCTTACCAACACCGGTAGGTCCAAGGAACAAGAACGATCCGATTGGTTTTGTTGGATCCTTAATACCCGCTTTGGAACGGAGGATAGCATCCGATACCTTATCCACTCCCTCGTCCTGTCCTACCACTCTCTTATGAAGCTCAACACTTAGATGAAGCGCCTTGTTACGTTCTCCTTCCGTCAGTCTAGTTACCGGGATACCTGTCCATCTTGACACAATCTTTGCTATCTCTTCTTCACTGACATTCTCATGCACTAGCATATTCTCTTCCAATCTGAGGCGCTCTTCTTCTACTGCAAGTTTCCTTTGCAGTTCGGGAAGTCTGCCGTATTTCAGCTCTGCCGCCTTGTTCAAATCATAGCTACGTTCTGCGAGTTCTATCTCATTATTTAAATCTTCGAGGGACTCTCTTAGCTTATGCACCTTTTCCATGGAAGCTTTCTCGTTATCCCATCTTGCTTTTGATAGAGCAAAGCTATCACGAAGTTCTGCAAGCTCTCGCTGTAGATCACTTAGTCGCTCTGCGCTGAGACGGTCATTTTCCTTCTTGAGTGCTGCTTCCTCGATCTCCATCTGCATAATTCTTCGTTGCATATCATCAAGTTCGGTGGGCATGGAATCGAGTTCCGTCTTGATTAAAGCACAGGCCTCATCCACCAAATCGATTGCCTTATCTGGTAGAAAACGATCTGAAATATAACGGTTCGATAGGGTAGCGGCACTGACTAAGGCGCTATCCGTTATTTTAACCCCGTGGAATACCTCATAACGTTCCTTTAACCCTCTAAGTATGGAAATAGTATCCTCAACAGAGGGTTCCTCCACCATAACCGGTTGGAATCTACGCTCTAGAGCTGCATCCTTCTCAATGTAAAGTCGATATTCATTCAACGTAGTTGCTCCGATGCAATGTAGCTCACCTCTCGCAAGCATTGGTTTTAACATATTGCCTGCATCCATGGAACCCTCGGTCTTGCCTGCTCCTACGATGGTATGGAGTTCATCAATGAAGAGGATGATCTGTCCTTCACTCTTCTTTACTTCCTCCAGAACTGCCTTCAGCCTCTCTTCAAACTCACCACGGTATTTGGCACCGGCTACAAGAGAACCCATATCTAGTGTAAATAACTTCTTATCCTTTAAGGCCTGTGGTACGTCACCTCTTACAATTCTCTGCGCAAGACCTTCTACCACTGCCGTCTTACCAACACCTGGCTCCCCGATTAGTACCGGATTGTTCTTGGATTTTCTTGATAAGATGCGGATTACATTTCTTATCTCGCTATCTCTTCCGATTACTGGATCCAATTTTTGCTCTTTTGCTTTGGCTACAAGATCATACCCATACTTCTCCAGTGTATCATAGGTGGCCTCCGGGTTGTCGGTTACAACCTTTTGATTGCCACGTACGGATTGCAGTGCTTTTAAAAAATTATCTCTGTTAATACGGAATTCGTTTAACAGCGCTTTGACCTCTTTGTTCGGTTGTTTTAGCATACTTAAGAATAAATGCTCCACCGATACATAAGAATCTCCCATTAGCTGTGCTTCATTTTCTGCATAAATCAAAATTTTGTTCAACTCATTGCTGATATGAAGCTGCCCTCCTGAAACCTTCGGTCGCTTATTCAGTAAGCCTTTTACTTGTGCTAAAAACACCTCCGAATTAATCTCCATCTTCTCTAGCAGCTTCTTAATCAGACTATCCTCCAATGTTAGCAGGCTATACAGCAGATGTTCTACATCAATTTCCTGGTGACCATATTCATATGCCAACTTCTCACAATCTTGCACTGCCTGCATGGAATTTTGCGTAAATTTGTTAATGTTCATCTTAGCCTCTCCTTTTGAGTGTTTTTGTTTTATTCTTATATTGATTACTTTAGAAATATTTTATATTGCATGCCTGTTCTATATCAACTATAACATAAATATTATTCGTTTGCAATAACAATTTGTATATTATTTATATTATAAAACAACTGTTAACCATTACTAAACTCGTGATTTGTATCTCCATAAATAAACCACGATAAAAAAGCATTTAGTATTCAAAACTAAATGCCTTTGCCTCTGATTTTATATTATATTTGCTCTTATACTAGATTCAATCTTAAAACCCGATCGATAAAATGCATAAATATAGCTCATTGTCTTTCCCTGCTCTTTTGTAATTCAAAATGCCTATTATGATAATCAATAATCATCATTTTTTCATCGCCTAGATCACTGCCAACAGTTCCCGGACTTAGGAAAAAGTGCGCAGCACTGTATTTGTTTTTTTAGTCAATTCTATAATGTCCAACATAATTCTTTCTTTGGCTGTAAAAAAAATATACTCGTAATCTGTTCTATACCCGCCACGCCATTACATTTCGTGTTTTATTTTATCTAGAATGTATTTTATTTTAACTAGCTAAATTAGTACTAATACTCTTCCTCATAAATAACTTTGTTATCTGAATCATAACCTTTAATTCTCTTATATCCCTTTGAACCGTTATCACTGGAATCCCAAGTGAATAAGAAGAGATCCTCATATAATTTAGATTGTGTCAAAATAATTCCATTATCCAGTATAATCTCAACCTTCTTAATACGAGTATCATTTACTATTCCATAGACTTTCCAATTGGAAAAGGAACTGCTCCAGGTATAATTCAGTGGCTTAGTTTTATCGTTTTGAAACCCGATAGGTTGATTGCCAATGCTCCAAAGGAAAATTAAAAATCTATTCACCGTATCACAGGAAACAAAATCATCGTATTTACAAAGAAGGTATTTCCCATCCTTAAAGTCCTCAATATGTATCACTTCAGAGGGTCCATAATGCATTCCTCTCTCTGAGCTTTCATGAGCGGACATGGGGGTAAAATAAAGTCCGGTTTGTTTCATAAAGATAAAAAGCAATACAATCAATAGAATAAGGTTTCGTATTACCTTTTTTCGTCTACTCATTTTTTCCACCAACTTTCAATGGTATTTCCACCAGAAAAGATCTGTTATAGTAATCGTAGCTTATAAATAAGGTGTCCGCATCCTCAGAAAAATCAGTATATGTCCATCTGTTATATGATATTATGCCACTTGATCCCTGCCCGCCTCCAGCGTAATAAGAATTCCCCAAATTGTCTGATGCGGTAAGTCCACCACCGAAACCCCACCTACCCCAAATCCCAGTATCGTAATAATTATAAAATATACTCATATTACCATTTTTTTCATAAATAACATTAGTAAAATTGATCACCACATCATCCAATTTTACTTTCTCCTTTAAGTTGATACGATATACGATATTGGACTCCGGTATATCCTTCACAAGATTGTGATTTTGAAAAGAAGACAATACGAAAAATCCATTAAAATATATAATCCAAGCAAGAAGTACTGTAACTAAAATATTAGTACATATCCATATCCATCCAAGAATTGGGTTATGCTCTTTATTTAGAGCTTTCCCTATTACTCTGGCATCCCCCATATTGTCAATCGATAATTGTTCTGCTATTTCTATATCATAACCCATGGCAATATAATCCTCTATTCGATCTATCATATGACTTTCTAGTTCTGATTTTATAGCCTCTCTATCAGAATAGAATTTGACAAATCGTATCACTTCAGTCAAATACTGTTCCACCTTAGGATATAGCATATGCGCCACCGCCTATTACTTTATTGACAGATAAAGAAAAAACCTCCCACTGTTTCTTTTCCTCAATAAGTTGTTTTTTCCCTTTTTCAGTAATTTTGTAGTATCTGCGTTCCTTCCCTGTATCACCTTTTGTAAGATAGGATTTTACATAATCTAAGTTTTCTAATTTGTGTAATACGGGATAAAGCGATCCTTCTTTAAATTCAAAGGTTTGGTTCGAGCGTTGCTCCAGCTCTTTTATGATCTCATAACCGTAACGATCCCCTTCTTTTAGTAATGATAACAAGAGCAATACTGTACTTCCACCGATGAAACCTTTGTCAATATTCATACTTATATCTCCCTCCTTTAATAATAAAACATCTATAATAATAGTAAAATTATATTATTAATACCTTGATTATCTATGTATAACTATACATAGGTAATCAAGGTATGTCAATAATTCTTGCAATTAAATTCTCCGTAATTAGTAGATAGAATAGGCAATAGACACGGAAAATTTACGCCCTAATGGCAATACTCTCATTAACTTCTTATCTCAATAAAAAAAGTTCCTTCTACAACGAGGAGGAACAATATAACCGACCATTTTAATCTATCTTGCTGTAAATGACTTAATCAGCCCATTAATGTTATATAAATGGATTAATATACCAATGATTATTCCCTATTTATATGCTATTATGTAACATTATTATTAATATGTTGCATTCGGCTATGTGTGTGATGGTATTTACTTACTTAACAGTATGAAATAGGCATGTTACTACTGCTTATCGTCCAATTCTTACACGTAGTGAAAAAATAACTGTTATAATAAGAATTGACAGCATTCTAATAATTACTTAGGAAAGTGGGACCTGTATGACTGTAGAACCGATCAGAGACATGATAAAGATTAATCAAATGTATTGTTATTTAGTTAGCAAGGATCAAAAGTATGGATTACTTTTTAAATTCGGGCTTAATACTGGGCTTCGAATTAGCGATGTATTACCAGTAAAGTTAAAGGATGTTCTTAAGGAAGATGGACAATTTCGCGAATATTTTATTTTGAACGAAAAAAAAACAGGGAAAGAAAAGAAAATAAAGATAAACAGCTCTTTATGCAAGGAAATTGAAAGTTATGTTAAAAACGAAAACTTAATTCCGGATAGTTATTTATTTTGGAGTAGAAAAGGCACTTGTTTAGGGCGTGTGCAGGCATACCGTGTATTAAAAGCAGCGGCAGAGATGATTGGATTAGAAAACTTCGGAACTCATAGTCTACGTAAGACCTGGGGTTATTGGACCTATAAAGCATCTAATTATAATGTGGGACTTATTATGGATACATTTAATCATAGTTCTCCTAGCATAACGCTTCGATATATCGGAGTTAATCAAGATCAAAAAGATGAGTTGTATTCGCTCGTACAATTTTAATGTGAGAGGTGGCCATATTATCTGGTGTTGCTATTAAGGTGGCCAATATATTATATTGCTACGTCTATATTGGCTTTTATTGAAAAAATTGCAAAATTTTGTTGCTTATTGTCATTTAGTATCTTATAATACTATACAACAAAATAATAATAATGTTACATAAGTAATAGGTCAATGCACATGATCGAAATTTACACGAACGAGGTCATTTATTACGATGGTAACACGATTTAGCTAATTATTTCAATAATTTGACTAATCAATTTACAGGGAGATAATATGAATTATAAAAGAATTTTAGTTTCCCAGAGCAGGGAAGGGGATATACTCGCTTATGATGTGTATGATAGGAATGGACTGGCTCTTATCGTAACGAAGGATACCGTATTAAATGATTATATAAAAGAACGGCTGATTTCTCTTGGGATAGATAATGTATATATATATAAGCAGGAAAAAAGTAAGAAAAGTAGCAGGAATCCTTATGAGGATTTCACTAATACCTATACCAGCACCTTATTACTTAGTAAAAAAATCTTTCAAGATCTTATCGCAGGAAAACCACTTGATTTACAATTGGTATCTTCTATCACATCGCAAATATATACAAACATCAATGAAAACAACAAGATATTTAAGTGTTTATCCGATATTCGAAGCACCGATGAATATACGTACATTCATAGTGTTAATGTTGCCTTTTATTCTATGCTAATCGCAAAATGGTTAAAACTTTCTGATAACGAGATCAATAAGGCTATTCAATCTGGGCTGTTGCATGATGTTGGTAAGATTAAAATCCCCCATGAAATATTGAACAAAAAAGGTGCCCTTACAAAAAATGAATATGAACTTATAAAAAATCATACCCTTCTCGGATATGAAATAGTGGAAAGTACAAACGGTTTTGATAGAGATATTAAGAACGCTGTTCTTCTACATCATGAGAGGATGGACGGTTCTGGTTATCCCTTCAACTATCGTCCTAATCGTTTGAACCTATATTCCAGAATTGTCGCAGTGGCTGATGTCTTTGATGCCATGACCTCTGAACGAGTATACAAAGGTCGATGCACCCCTTTTGATGCTTTTGAAATGTTTCAAACAGATGGTGTTAGTATGTTTGATACAAAGATACTCAACGTATTCCTGAGTAATTTAACTAATTATTTGGTGGGGAGTAATGTTCTTCTAAGCAATGGGGATGTTGGCGAGATCGTTTTTATACCTTTTCAAAGTCTCAGCTGTCCAATTGTTAAAATACCAGCCGGTTATCTGGATTTTTCAAAGGAAAGTAATGTAAAGATATCCAATATGATTTGCGTTTAATCGCTGATCATAAGTACTTTTAATTTAGGAATATAATTTTAGATATTTAGCATAATACTCCTTGTAAAATACTAAGATAAGGAGTATTTCATATGTTAACAATGTCTGCTGAAAAAAATCTAATATGTATTGAAGCTTGTACCAAATGTGCACAAGCTTGTTACAAATGCTTTTATGCATGTATAAATGAACCAGATTTAAATGCAAGAAAGAGCTGTGTAAGTATATTAATTGAATGTGCAATGATGTGTCAAATGTCTGTTTCTATGATGTCCATGAACGGACAATTTTCGAAGGAGCATTGTGCTTTATGCGCTAGAATTTGTGACAGTTGTGCGAAAGAGTGTAATACGTTTAATGATGAGCATTGCCAAAAGTGTGCTCAAGAATGCCGCTCCTGTGCAGATGAATGCAGAAATATGGCGGGTATGTAATAACGTATACAAGATTAAGAATAAGGAAGCAAATAGAATTTATACTCTATTGCTTCCTTTCTACATTTCAAGATAAAAGTTTCTATTATTGTAAATTTTATGATATAATACTACTTACTAAAATCAAATAATAATCTATCGGGAGGTTATACCCTTGTACAAGCATATTATATGGGATTTTGATGGAACTCTTTTTGACACCTATCCGGTGATGGGGCAAATTTTTAAGGAGACACTGGAAGAAGAAGGCATTACAGAAGCTTTAGATGAAATAATAAAGCATATGAAAATCTCTATGGGTACTGCCTTACGTCATTACGAAAACGCGTATCGTATTAGTAATTCCTTCATAGAAAATTATAACAAGAAGAGATTATCTATGGAATTTAGTTTATGCAAACCTTTTGATGGGATTGAGGATATTTGTAAATACATTCATGCTATTGGTGGACGAAATTACTTATATACCCATAGAGGCGAGTCAGCAATTACCTTCTTAAAAGACTATAATTTGTATGACTACTTTAGTGATTTTATAACATCCAAACAAAATTTTGAGAGAAAACCAAGCCCAGATGCTATCCTTTATCTTTTAACAGAACATATTATAAATCCCAATGAGGCAATTATGATAGGTGATAGAGATTTGGATATTTTATCAGCAAAAAATGCAGGAATACATGCCTGTTTCTTTACAGACGGAAGTAATGCATGTGAGAATTCCGATTATACAATTAACAATTTTCAACAGCTTTACTCAATTATAGGCCCAGCAGTCTAATCCTTTACCACCTACGAAATCGCAATGGGTATTAATGCCTTGGCATCGTACATCAGCATTTCGTATTCTTGCTTATTTAAATGGGATGTATTATAATTGACTCAAAGTGATAGTTCGCATCAAAGAAAGGAAATAAAGATGGCAAATAATAAAGTAAATTCCAATCAAGCAAAAGATAAAAAAATAGACCTTCTTTACATGAGTCCCTCGGAAGTCACTGCTAAAGATATTGCTGTATTGTTACAAAATGAGAATGGTTTAACAATAGAGCTCTGGGAGGCTATGAATGTATTAGAATTGGTTCTTCCTAATCAAAATTCAATTGATTTTGAACCTCTTGAGGTTTCTTTTAAAGATCCCTCCGATGCCTCCTTTGTAAAAAACAGAAACATTATAACAATCTTTGCAGTTAATTTATGTGAAGAAGATCTAACTATAGCAACCGCTTGTTTTGAGAAGATTGTTGATAAATTCTCTGGTTTCCTATGTGCCGACAGCGAAGATTTTAATCCGGTTTATGTAGGGTCCTCAAAAAAGTAAACACCAATTAGACTCGAATCGTTACCTTTTTATCCATTTCTGAAAAAGCTACTCAAAGGAGTTCCTACTTATGAAAACTAAAAAAGCAGCCCTTATGGCTGCTCTTCCTTATACCCTCCCGGTGCTTACCGGATATATTGTTCTCGGGGCTGCTTATGGAATCTTAATGGATAGCAAGGGATTCTCCCTGTTTTGGATCCTGTTTGCCAGTGTATTTGTTTATGCTGGTTCTATGCAGTTTGTGACTGTTGCTCTGCTTGCAGCAGGCTTTGATCCACTAGGCGCATTTCTTATGACCCTGGCTGTAAATGCTAGACATTTATTCTATGGTATATCCATGCTGGATCAGTATAGAGGAGTTGGAAAAATAAAGCCCTACCTCATCTTTTCCTTAACCGATGAAAGCTTTTCCATTCTTTGCTCCGCCAAACCTCCGGAAGAGATTGAACGTAAATGGTTTTATTTCTTCATCTCTTTCCTTGATCACAGTTATTGGATTATCGGTTCTCTTCTAGGCGGCATTCTCGGAAGTATGCTGAACATTAATACAAAAGGGATTGATTTTGTTCTAACTGCTTTATTCGTTGTTATCCTTATTAATCAATGGAAATCTACGACTAATCATTTACCTGCAATCATCGGAATTGTCAGTGCTATCCTTTGCAGAATACTCTTTGGCGTCTCTGATTTTATAATTCCTGCTATGGTTTTGATACTCTTTTTTGTCACAGTATTAAAAATCCCCATGGAAAGAGGTAAAAAACTATGAACTATTCCACCCTGCAACTTTTCATTTTCTTTGGTATGGTTATACTCGGAACCATCCTAACTCGTGCCCTCCCTTTTCTACTATTTCCAGAGCATAAGGAAATTCCCAAATACATAAAATACTTGGCTGACATTTTGCCCTTTACCATCATTGGCATGCTCGTTGTTTACTGTCTGAAGGACATCTCCTTCACTCAGTCGCCTTATTCAATACCTGAGGCAATCAGTATCGTAGTAATTGTTGTTCTCCATATATGGAAAAAGAACACCCTACTCAGCATTGGAGGCGGTGCTCTTTTCTATATGGTATTAGTACAATATGTATTTTTATAAACAAGGTGAATTGACAGACTTATCAATGCAAATAGGCATGGTAGTCTCACTTGTCATGCATTATATGATCGCTTGAATCATCAGTTTATGTTCTTTGGATAGATCTACAAATCCATTACCAATGCGAACCACCGGTCTTGACAGTGCCAGTTTATTAATCATAATTACTTCGCCCTCACGACCATCATTTAGACGAACAATATTGTGCAAATAAGATTGAACAATTCGTTCCATAAAAGTCATGAGATATCCAGGGTCATACTTTAAGAAGCCATCACGTTCAAACTCCTCAACTACATCGAAGGGGCATATTGCATCTCGATAACGGCGATTTGAGGTCATAGCATCATATACATCTGCTATTGCAATAATTTTTGCATAATCATCTATTTGGTCTGCTACAAAGCCATTCGGGTATCCACTGCCATCACATCTTTCATGATGCATTAGGATTGCGTACTTTACCCTAATATCAACTTGTTGATCCTTTAATGCCTGATAGCCCTTAATTGAATGGGTTTTTATAATCTTAAATTCCTCTGAAGTTAATTTACCATCTTTCGAAAGGATTTCTTTTGGAATCAGCATCTTGCCAATATCATGAAGTAACCCACCAAGAGTTAATATTCTAGTCTCCTCCGGTGTGAATTTCAACCAAGATGCAAAAATATTGCATATCAAGGATACATTTAAACTATGTACATAGGTCATATCATCATAATTACGAATACCGTGAAGCATTTCCAGTATGTGTGCTCCGTTGCGGCCTTCCTTCAGGATGCGGTCTGTATCCGCCAGTAGTTCATCTATATCAAATTCACCGGTACCATTGATTACGTTGGTGAAATTATCCTCAACATTATTGATGGTGTCAATGTAAGTGCGATTGAATTTTTTAAATTCTTGTGTATTACGGAGCATCTCAATATAAGATTCCTCTTTAATATCTGCGAGTTCTGCTTCTCGCTTATAAACCAGAAGTCCATATATATTATAGAACCGTAGTCGGGTAATCATCCTCTCATCTAATACTATACCCTTTGGAATAATCAATTGATTTCCCGAAGTATATACATCAGAAGCAACGGTCATTCCGGCTTCAGCTTGATCTGTTCTAATTCTGATTGCCTCCATTTGAATCTCCATCCTCCACTTTCCTTTGGTACCTAATTAAAAGTATACAATTATACTTTAATAATTACAAGTAGAACCTTCGTCAAAATTTAACAAAACCGCTCTGCAAGGCGCTCCATCACTGCCTCCAAGCTTTAGCGGGGCGGCAAATAGAAAATATTCTCCCACCTTTATTTCCTCTAATACCAATCCTTCTAAAAGTACAACATCCTTCCCTAATAGCTCAAGATGTACCGGCATTGGCGCTTCAATTGGTCCAACGCTTTGTACTTCCACCCCAACTAAGAGAACCCCCAATTGGTTAAAGATTTTTGCAAGCTCAAGGGTAACAGCATGATGACCCTTAAGCAATATCCGTTTCTGACAAGCTTCCAATGCTTTTATCAGTTCCTTCTCTTCCTTATAATCGGCTACGTCGATAACCGAGCAGGGCCCGATACATCGGGAAAGCTCCAATTGCTCAATCGTTTTTCCGGATTCGTAAAAATGAAAAGGTGCATCCAAATGGGTTGCATTATGCGCTCCCATTTGAAACTTGGTCAAATTATACATAGCACCCTCTTCCATCTTTGATACTCTTTCAAAGGACGGTGCGGGATCCCCTGGATATACCTTTCCGCCAAATAACTCCTGCGTGATGTCATAGATTTTCATTATCTTAATTCCCTCACTATTATTTTATAATAAGTTCTACCGGACAATGGTCACTACCCATTACCTCCATATGAATTGTACTATCTACAATGCGATCCTTAAGACGTTCCGAGGTTAAAAAATAATCAATTCGCCAACCAACATTCTTCTCTCTGGCGTGGAACATATAGGACCACCAGGTATAGGCATCTATCTTGTCTGGGTACTTATAGCGGAAGGTATCTAGAAAACCACTGTCTAAAAGCATTGTCATCTTTTCCCTCTCTTCCATTGTGAAACCGGCATTTCTCAGATTAGACTTGGGGTTTTTAATATCAATTTCCTTATGTGCCACATTTAAATCACCACAGATGATAACGGGTTTCTTCTGGTCCAAGCCCATAACATAGGAACGAAAATCCTCTTCCCATTCCATTCGATAGTCTAGTCTTGCCAGTTCCTTCTTAGAATTCGGTGTATAAACCGTTATTAAATAATAATCCTCGTACTCTATGGTAATTACTCTTCCTTCATCGTTATGCTTGTCCATACACAAATCAAAGCACACACTGATCGGTTCTTTTTTACAAAATACTGCCGTACCGGAATATCCCTTTTTTATCGCTGAATTAAAATATTGTGTATAACCCGGGAAGGAGATTTCAACCTGCTCCGGTTGTAATTTTGTCTCCTGAAGGCAGAATACATCGGCATCTACTTGATTAAAAAATTCTTCAAAGCCTTTACCAAGGCAAGCACGCAATCCATTTACATTCCATGATACAAATTTCATATTATTACCCAACCCTTTCTTGGCCGTTTACTGTAGTAACTTAGATTTATCAACACTACTGTTCTTCATTTTTAATTTATTACTTTATTTTAATTATAAATCCATTATAACCTCATACAATTCCTCTACGGTCTCAGATATATGATCGGCACCGGCCTTCACAAATTCCCCTCTGCTACCAAATCCATATAGTACCCCTATTGATACTAGTCCAACCTTTTTTGCTCCAATAATATCATAGCTTCGATCGCCAACCATAACTGCACTGGAAAAATCGACAATTCCATTCTTCTCTAATGCGTATCGGATTACTTCATCCTTCTCCGCACGGGTTCCATCAAGATTGGAGCCACAAATATCATCAAAATACTGTTCCAGTCCAAAATACTTCAATATCTTCTTTGCCATAAACTCCGGTTTTGAGGTTGCTACAATTATCTTTTTCCCTACTGCTTTTAATTTGCTTAGCAACTCCTCCATACCTTTATAAACTTCATTTTCATACATTCCGGCCACATCAAAGTATTCCCTGTACTTTACTACTGCTCGATCGGCTTTCTCATCGTCAAATCCATAAAACTCTTTAAAGGAGGTCTTAAGGGGTGGTCCGATGTGCTTGCATAAAGTATCCAGATCTTCAACCAAGATATTTTCCGCTTTTAATGCGTATTGTATCGATTTTGTTATTCCAATCTTAGGGTTTGTAATTGTTCCATCCAAATCCATAAGTATATATTTCATAAAGTTAATCCTCTCTTAATTGTTCCATTTATGGCTTTCTAACTTGCTTTATATTTTTCTCCACTTGTTTTCTGGGTATCATAACCTGATGGCCACAACCCAGACATTTTAGGCGAAAATCCATGCCAACCCTAAGAATTTCCCACTCGCTGCTGCCACAAGGATGCTGTTTTTTAAGCTTTACAATTTCACCCACATTTAAATCCATCCTTCATCCTCCCATAACCTCGCGAAAATACCAAAATTACTGCTATCTTGTATTATTTAGTATATCATATTTCCTTTATTAAGAAAATTAAAATTTATATTGCATTTCAAAACAATGTGTAGTAGTATATGAATATATTAGATGTAGTATTAATTACTATATCATGTATTATTTTTTCTAGATGACGCATATTACATATTTAATTTGTTAAAACTAATCTTATCCAGACAAAATTTAAAGGAGTTGATATCATGACAGTAAAGAAAGTCAGAGCAAAAGATCCGGGTAGTGCAATCACGCATTTCATAGGTACCTTGATGGCAGCATTCGCTGCAACACCACTTTTAATTAAAGCTGCTCAGCAGCCTAGCAGCATTCATATTATTGCACTTGGAGTTTTTATTCTCAGTATGATTTTATTATATGTAGCTAGTACCGTTTATCATACGTTTGGCCAAACCATTAAGGTGCATGTTAGACTGAAAAAATTAGATCACATGGCAATTTACATTCTGATTGCAGGGACCTATACTCCCATTTGTGTTATCGCACTTGGTGGTCGTCTTGGCTTTACTCTGCTTGCCGTTATATGGGGCTTAGCCATCCTTGGCTTGGTTGTAACTGCCTTATGGGTACACTGTCCGAAATGGTTCTCCTCTGTAGTTTATATTGCCATGGGCTGGACTTGCGTTCTTGCCTTTACACAATTGATTAACTCTCTTCCCAACGCAGCCTTTGCTTGGCTTTTAGCCGGTGGAATTATCTATACAATTGGTGGTGTTATTTACGCTTTAAAATTACCGATTTTTAATAATAAGCATAAATATTTCGGTTCCCATGAAATATTCCATTTGTTCGTTATGGGTGGCAGCTTATGTCATTTCATTCTGATGTATCAGTACATTGCAATTATGCCATAAAGAATATTGGATATTAGTCATGCTTTATAAATGCATAACAAAGCCGCCCCCCTATCCTTTGATAAGGGGGCGATTTGTCATATCTATGTTAAAGCAGCCGAATAATTCTGGTAAGGTATCAAGGCAGTGATCTGTTCACGCTCTGCAAGAGGTAAAAGGGATTCGGTTGCGAATGTTCAAAGATATGTATCCTATCCCGACATGACTGTCTCGCTACCTTTACATGGTTACTATATTATACTCTCAAAATTGTTTTATGTGACACTAAAAAGAGAAGGTGTTGCACACCCTGAATATCAACTAATTACAGTAGATTACATGGATTGCAACACCTCTTTAACTTTACGTCATATAAATTTATTTTATATATTTTTATATTATTATAATCTCTTTAAAAGCTCCTCACGCTGCGCTTCAAAGCCAGGTTTTCCAAGGAGTGCGAACATGTTCTTCTTGTAACTTTCAACACCTGGTTGATCAAACGGATTCACGCCTAGAACATAACCACTTACACCACATGCAAATTCAAAGAAGTAGAAAAGTTCTCCTAAGAAGAATTCATTCTGCTCCGGAAGTGATACGGAAAGGTTTGGAACATTACCATCCGTGTGCGCAAGCAAAGTACCCTTCATAGCATTTTTATTTACGAAGTCAACACTCTTGCCCGCAAGATAGTTTAGACCGTCCAAATCCACTTCTTCCTCTTCCAGAATAATTTCAGTTGATGATTTCTCAACATTTATAACCGTTTCAAACAGGGTTCTCTGTCCGTCCTGGATAAATTGTCCCATGGAGTGTAAGTCAGTTGTGAAATCAACGGATGCCGGAAAAATTCCCTTCTGATCCTTTCCTTCACTCTCACCAAACAGTTGCTTCCACCATTCTGAAACAAAATGGAGTGATGGTTCGTAGTTTACGAGGATTTCAATGCTTTTGCCCTTACGTAATAGTACATTACGCACTGCTGCATATTGCAAAGAATCATTCTCCTCATAAGGATTATTAAGGCAGTAACTTCTCATGCTTGCTGCGCCTTCCATCAGCTTAGTAATATCTGCTCCACTGACTGCAATGGGAAGAAGACCAACTGCTGTAAGTACGGAATAACGTCCGCCAACATCATCGGGTACAACAAAGCTCTCATAGCCTTCTGCTGTAGCAAGATCCTTAAGTGCACCTCTTGCCCTGTCGGTAGTAGCGTAAATTCTCTTTGCCGCTTCCTGCTTACCATACTTTTCGTTCAATAGCTTCTTAAATACACGGAATGCGATTGCTGGTTCTGTTGTAGTGCCTGATTTACTTATAATATTAATCGAGAAGTCTCTATCTCCAATCACTTCTTTGAGGTGGTTCATATAATTACTGCTGATATTGTTACCGCAGAAATAAATCTCCGGAGTCTTTCTGATTTCTTTGGAAACTGAATTATAAAAGCCATGTCTTAAGAATTCTATTGCTGCCCTTGCACCTAAGTAGGAGCCGCCGATACCGATAACCAATAGCACCTCTGAATCCTTTTGGATCTTCTCTGATGCCTTAATAATTCGCGCGAATTCCTCCTTATCATAATCTACCGGCAGGTCGATCCATCCTAAATAATCATTTCCTGCGCCCGTTCTATTAAGAAGTTGGTTCTTTGCAGCCTCAGTAGAAGTCTTTATCATTTCTATCTCTGTTTCAGAGACAAACTTTTTCGCAACAGAAAAATCAAATGTAACTTTATTTGTCATGTTATATACTTCCTTTCTTCTTTTTCTTATATTCTAACAAAGACAAACTTATTATTCAATGATTTTTCTGTACTTAGGTAAATCTATGCAAAAAATTCTTTTAAAACATCTTCAATTAGCTTCTCTTCCTGCGCACTCATTCCCTGTGTTTTGGACTTTGATGCTGTGACTTTCTGCTGTCTCTCCTTACCTGTTCTTTCTTTCAAAGGTTTTTCTATATTCACCTGTTCTTTTAAATCTTTATCCAAAAGAACCTGCTCCTTATCCCGTAGAGCATGCTCCTTATCCGCTGCTATCTCTTCCAATCCCTGTAGCACCATGTCCATATCAGTGCGATCCTCTGATGGTTCTAATTCGTCCTTTATGCTATGTAAAATCTTATCGTTTTCCATGCTCTGTTGCTGCCTTCTCTCATTCGCTTGCTGCTTTTCAGCCGCCTTTCTCTTTACCTCCAAACGCCTTGCCTCTAAAGCTTCACGTTCCTCTTCCATTTTCAAGAGCTCTTCTTCTCTTCGTTTGGCGGCAAGTAGTCTCTTTTCTTCTAACTTTCTCTTCTCTTCTTCCTTTCTAGCTTCCTCAATCTTCTTCTGCTCTTCTTCCCTCTTTAAAGCCTGCAACTTTTTTTCTTGCTCCTTCTTCTGTCTTGCCTCTCTTCTCCGGTCCAATTCATCCTTTGGGTCTTCCTTTACTGCAACCTCCGTTGCACTAATTTGCTTACCCGCCTCCGATACCTGCAAATACTCACGGCGATATTGCTCCAATAATTCTGGATGAAATACTTCCTGCTCTAATCTCACCTTACAAAAATTCTCTAAATAGTCCAGTAGATTTAATCGTATCATTTTCTTTTTACTCGACAAATTAATACTTTTATCCACAAGAATTAAAATGGCACTTGCTAAAATTCCCACAGACCCAGTCAGTAAAATTTGGTCTTGTCCACAACGGAAAACAGTCCCGAACACTGCACAAATAGGCACAAGTAGCAAGGTCAGGAATAGAACTTGTCCACAGAAGTTATCCCATGTGGATAATAAAACTCCACAAAATCGATATCGTAATACATTCTTATCCACAAATGTATCCACATTATTCACACCTATCTTCAGTTTATAGCAGGTTTCAAACTTTAATTTTAAATGTTTCACCATTTTATTTTTCGTTTCACCCGGACTATCTGATTCCTTTACCAAATGCTTATATACCAAATTCACAATTAGACGGACCAATAGCCCCAACCCGCACAATCCCGCGAAGGTATAAATAATAATATTTTGGTCAAATAAGTATTGCACCATAAAAAACCCCTCTCTTTTCCATAAATTTACATTTATTATAGCTTACTACAGCTACTTTGAAAAGAGAGAGGATTCAAAATCGATAGACACAAAGCCTAAAGATGCTCCATAATAATATTCAATTATAAGAATTACTAACTTTATCATCACAATACGACAAAGATCAACGGCAACTTTTATTGCGATTCCTTCTTTACCAAATCCGGCATATTAAAGTACGTATCGAGATTATCGTTTAAAACATCTACGGTATAACTCATGGTTTCATAGCCTTCTTCAATAAAGGTTAATACATGGGTTCCAATTACCTTGCTAAAACTACAGGGCGAGATACCCATAAAATCGCCATTTAAATAAACCGAAGCACCAATCGGCTTCTGAATGTAAATAGAATGATCTTCGTCTATAATAGCGTCCTTATCAGTGATAACTCCAACCGAGCCCTTATCCGGATTCTCTGAATCGGTATCGGTAGTTCCTGTATTACTGTTCTGCTCATTATCTGTCTCAGATACAACCACATTCTCATTACTTGTAGCTTCCGGCAGGTCAATCTTAATTGTTTTACCCGCTACCTTTATGTTCAGAGTACCTTCATATGTGGTGTAGCCGCCAAGAGCTGCCTTTAAGGTATGCTCACCATAGGATAACTCCAAAGGATTCGAGTAGGAGGTAAGTTCTCCATCGATATATAAGTCTGCACCAAAGGGAGTTATCTCAAAGGTTATTCTTCCTTGTTTTGATGCCTCTGGCCCTAAATCACTTAAGGATACTACTGTCTCTTGATTACGATATACTGTAATATTCTTGGTGGCACTATACTCCTTGTTATCTACAGTAAGATTAAAATTACCTTCTCTTACTATAATCTCCATATCTTCGCTAATTTGTTGCATTGCTTCATATCCCACTGTAATGCTGTCACCAAGAAATGCTTCATCGTCCTCTAACTTCACCGTGCCATGACCTCTGGTTACTGTTATGGACCATATGGTTTGATCATATCCACGAATCGTTAATTCATCCTGCTCAGCAAGATTACCTACAGATATAAACTCTTGGCCGTCAAGAATAACGAGGTCCTTGGTAAATTTATACTTCGTCGTAGCTATCTTCATAACCTGTGAACTTTGATCAATGTTTAAATTACTGACACCAACATATTCCCAAGCCTTCGTAGAAATACTCAAGTCTGACAATTTACCATTTACCTGCTGAAAGGAGGCCTCTACCATAGTACCAATCCCAATTTGGCTAATTGCAATTAATTGGCCGTACTTATCCGTAATATTCGTTCCTCCGGAATAAGAAAATGCTGCAGTTTCTTCCTGCTCAACATCATATATGGTAATCAACTTTTGATCCGTATCAATTTTCTTCACTACGCCTAGAATTGCGCCGTCTGCTGCTCCTGCCAGATCACTTTGCTCCACTTGTTCGAGATTCTTTTCATTATTCCTGGTAGGTTTGATATCTTTAGCAGCCACCAACATGGTCGCAAACAGGATTACCGAGAAAAATCCCAATCCAATTAACAGGCTAATAATTGGCCTACCATTCACTTTATAATTTTTCCTAAGTTCCTTATCCTGTTGATCCATCCAAAGTACCTCTAATTCAATCCTCTGTAGCCTTATCTACTATGTATTATAGCTTACCTTACCCATTTATTCAATGATGGATTATTTACCTATAATTAAGTTATCGGAAGTTGCTTTTTACTTCTGATAAAAGGCGCGAATTTTGCGCCGTGCATCTCGATTATAGGAACAAGGGTTTTGTTCCTATAATATGCTTTCCAGCTTATGCAAAAACATTTCCTTCTTGGAATTCTGCTCACCTATGATATTAAGTTTTTGGGTATTACGCCCGGACACCCAGGATTTCTTACCATTATAGTAGAAATTAGTAATCTTCCAAAACTTCTCAGGGTAAAGTAGAAGTAAATATAAAACATTTAACTCTTCTTTAGAAATAGTCTTAACCCTATCATATGCTTCGATTATATTACTACCATATAGGATATCCCAATCATTTTTCTCCATGACCTTACGAACAAACTGGTAAAGATCAAATATTTGCAGTCCGATATAAGATTTTTCAAAATTAGTCGTGGCAATGTTACTCCCTCCACTACCAATCTCTGCTACCGAAAGCGGCTGTTTATTAATCCATCCCGGTGGTACATAAGCTTTGGACATCGCATCGGTTTTACTCTTTAGCATTATAATATTATGATAAGTATAATTTCCATGGCATACATTGCGCTGCTGTATCGCGTCTTCTATCAAGTCTGCATAAGCAGATTTCGCCAATCGCCCCGCCGCTAATTGTCCCTGTTCATAAAAAACATCATAATAATTCAGATATGCCAGCTCAAATTCGTTCTTTTGCCTCTTATCCCTAATATAAGCCTTCACCCGTTTTAACTCACGGTTTCGTTTATCAAAGGTTTCCATTAAATTCGGAGAAATATTATGTTCCAACTGCTCTTGTGTAAATTCCACATCTTTTAATATACAATGGAGTCTGGCAAGATTTGAAGAAGCAGACTCAATCTGAGACAATTCCTTCAGATTACATTCTTCTCCCCAAAACCAATCTTTCATAATATATTGACATCCTGCACTGTCTTCCGAGATAACATCATCCTCTAACGTCTTTACGAATAAATCCGTATTATTATAGCCGTGCAGTAACAGATGTTCCTTTACCTTGTTCTCAAACAAAGCCCTGTTCCTGGAACCCTCAAAGCATTTATAAAGTTTCAGCCCACAGTCTGTCTCCAATAAAAAGGCGCCCCTGGCTCTATATATATTGTAAATCTTTAGACGATATCTTTTTAATGCCTCTTGACTTCTATCCTCCACAGCTAATCCTCCCAACTAATGATAAACCCGTCTTACTAATATTATGATATAAGAATCTAATTCATGAATATAAAAAAGCCCTAAAAGAAATTCATTTTGAATTCTTTTGGGCTTTCGTTATTATTTTAGATCTTTTATCATGTTATGAGCTAAATTTAGAAGTATTTCCTTATCATTCAACTGTGGTTCTTCCAGTACAACAGCCAGTAATTGGTTCAAAATATCTCCAAGTTCCCTCCCCGGTTTTAAACCTGCTGCAATCAAATCCTTCCCATTAATATGAAGCTCCTTGAGGCTAACGCATTCTCCTTTCGCAACAATCTCCTGATAAAGTTTTCGTGCAGCTGCCAACCGCTCAAACTTCTCACTGGTAAACTCCGGATTTTTTGCTGAGGTATCCGCTCTATTTACTTCAAATAGAAGTTCCATGTATTCCTTACCGATTTTCGAAGCTGCCTTTCGCATTCCTGCATGCGTTAGTATAAATCGGTAATCATGCCAGCGAATCAAATGAACCACTGCATCCAAGGTTTCATTATCAAATTTCAATCGCCTTAGAATATTCTTCGCCGTTAATGCTCCCTTTTCTTGATGTCCATAAAAATGATTCTGGCCATCTTCACCAAGCGTTATGGTGTTTGGCTTCTCAATATCATGCAGCAACATAGTCCATCGCAGAATAGTCCTTTCTTTCGTCGTAAACCTATTTTCTTCTAACCTTCCAGCAACCTCCGTAACTGCGCGGATGGTATGCTCACCTACACTGTAAATATGATGAATGTTCTTCTGCTCTGTCATCATTGTCGCATTAAATTCCGGTAATATGATACCTGTGATCCCTACTTCATAAAGAGCCTTCAGACGCTCCGGATGATTCGAAATCAATAGCTTCGTTAGTTCTACGCGAATCCGCTCTGCACTTATATTATTTAAATGTGTTACCTTTGCCTTAACCGCCTCCATCGTCTCCTGTTCAATTGTAAATCCCAACTGAGCTGAAAAACGCACTGCCCTTAGTATTCGTAATGCGTCCTCATCAAAACGTTCCTTGGCACTACCCACACAACGGATTAGACCTTTCTTAAGATCTTCCATACCTCCGAATAAATCAATGAAGCCTTCTTGCTCATTATATGCCATCGCATTGATAGTAAAATCTCTGCGCTTTAAGTCCTCGGCCAGACTGGAGGTGAAGGAAACCTCCTTGGGATGACGGTTGTCTTCATACTCCCCGTCTAGACGGTAAGTCGTAACCTCATAATGATCCTTATCGAGCAACACAGTTACTGTACCATGTTGAATCCCCGTATCTACTGTTCTTCGAAATATCTTCTTTACCTCAAACGGAGTTGCTGATGTGGTAATATCCCAATCCTCCGGCTCCCGGCCAAGTACCATGTCCCGAACACAGCCGCCAACCACATATGCTTCAAAGCCCTGCTGTGTCAGCTCATTTATGATATCATTCACTTTATGGGGAATCCGAAGCTTCATGTGTGACCTCCTAAGTTATATTACCTATTTAAATTATAACCATATTTTCAAATCTATCCCGATTATATCAAAGCCTTGCCATTATTTCAAGGTTACAATGGCCTTCTCCATACGGGTGAAAGCTTTAACAAGTATTCAGCATATGTTTTGTGAGTATGAATTTATTTCTAGCATTGATACAAGCTCAGATATTATCTTGGCCACACTAGGCGAATATAAAGAGTCTGCCCGAATATTCGGTGCAGACTCTGTTGTACTTATATTAGTATGCCTTTCCCCAATATGCCATTGTTGTAGCCGGTTTTCCACAACATACGCAGGTATCTGCGATGTGCTCCTGTTCAAATGGCATACAGCGAGAGGTTGCACCTGTTTTTTCTTTAATTTCTTTCTCACAGGCTTCATCCTGACACCACATTGCCTTAACAAACCCAGGCTTTTCAGCAACTGTCTTCTCGAATTCTTCCATATTGGCAGCGGAGTAGGTATGCGTATCGCGGTGATTTCTTGCTCTTTCAAGCATCTCAGCCTGCATCGTCTCTAGGATTTCTCCTGCTTTTACTTCAATTTCATCGAGAGAAACAACCGTCTTCTCTCTGGTATCTCTTCTTACAATTACTGCTTGATTTGCTTCAATATCCTTCGGTCCGATTTCAATACGGATTGGAATACCACGCATCTCCTGTTCACTGAACTTCCAGCCCGGACTCTTATCGGAGTCATCCACCTTTACTTTAAAGGAACTTAATCTCTCCTTCAGTTCATATGCTTTATCAAGGACACCCTCTTTATTCTGATTAATCGGAATAATCATAATCTGAGTGGGTGCAATTCTTGGCGGTAATACTAAACCACTGTCATCTCCGTGCACCATGATAATCGCTCCTATAATTCTGGTGGACAAGCCCCAGGAGGTCTGGTGAACATATTGTAGGGTGTTATTCTTATCTGTATACTTAATATCGAAGGCTTTTGCAAAACCATCACCAAAGTTATGGCTCGTTCCTGACTGTAATGCCTTACCATCATGCATTAATGCTTCAATCGTGTAGGTAGCATGCGCTCCTGCAAACTTTTCCTTCTCGGATTTACGTCCCTTTATCATCGGGATTGCAAGTACTCTCTCACAGAAATCTGCATATACATTGAGCATTTGGATTGTTCTTTCCTCAGCATCCTCTGCAGTTGCATGTGCTGTATGACCCTCCTGCCACAAGAATTCCATGGAGCGAAGGAACGGTCTTGTTGTCTTCTCCCAACGTACAACGGAACACCACTGGTTATATAATTTCGGAAGATCTCTATGTGATTGTATAATCTTTGAATAGAAATCACAGAATAGTGTCTCCGAGGTAGGTCTAACGCACATTCTCTCTTGTAAAGGCTCTAAACCACCATGCGTTACCCACGCAACCTCCGGTGCAAACCCCTCTACATGATCCTTTTCCTTTTGAAGCAAGCTCTCTGGAATAAACATTGGCATATAAACATTCTCTACTCCGGTAGCCTTAAAATCCGCATCCAATTGCCTCTGAACATTCTCCCAAATCGCATACCCAAGTGGGCGAAGTATCATACACCCTCTTACACTAGAGTACTCAATTAATTCCGCCTTTTTTACAACGTCCGTGTACCACTGGGCAAAATCCACATCCATAGAAGTAATTGCCTCAACTAATTTCTTTTCCTGTGCCATAATCGTCTCTCCTTTCTAAAATCAAACCCAAATTAAACCAAATTCCATTTTTCCACACTAAAAACGGTGAAACCCGTTTTTAGCTTAATATCGATATCTATTTAACATCCTATTACAATATCTTACTACGAGGTGATACCTATATCCCGAGTAATAAGAGCATTGTATTGTGCTTTTCGGCGAATTACGTCAAGTCTGAGCAAGAAAAGCACAATACAATGCCCTTATTACTCGTACATATTAACGCAACAAAAAAAGCCCTTCTATCCGCAAGGGACCGAAAGACTCGGCGGTACCACCCTAATTAGTTGTTGAATTAACAACTCTCTTGAAACCGTTAACGCCGGTAATACGTTGTATTTGGGGGAAGTTATATTCACTTCCTTTCATACAATGCTCCGAGGCCGGTTCGATAACATCTGCATAAGAAGCTTTCACCTTTACTTCTCTCTCTGAGCTGCGATTGTAATCTACTATTCCTCTTCAACGCCTGTTTCATACAAAGGAACTGAATAACCAACCAATTCAATTGTCATGAATAATGTAACTAATTTTATGCTAGAATATCCACTTTGTCAAGCGGATATTCTAATGCATCTCTTAATCCTCATCATAAGTAATATTCTTTGCTTTTGCGGCGTCCTGTGATTTTTCATTTAAAACTTTAAAAACCGTTGTAATAATAACCAATCCAATCGGACCTAGGATAAAACCTGCGATAGAAAAAAGCTCTACTCCAATATACATGGCAATCAGCGTAAAAAGCGGTTTAATTCCAATGCTGTTACCAATTAATTTTGGCTCCAATACCTCACGGATTATTTGGCATATAAGATAAGTCGTAATTAAAATGGCAGCTACATAGATATTACCATTCATAAGCATAATGATGGCCCAAGGGATATATATGATTCCACTTCCAAGAATGGGTAATGCATCCATAAATGCTATGCCAATCCCAACTAGAAACGCATAATCATTTTTAATTAGAGTTAATCCCAGAATGCAAATAGCCGCTACGATTAACATAATAATAAATTGGGAACGAAGGTACGCAATTCCTGCCTCTGATAATTTCTCAGTTACCCGATGCACATCTTTATAAAGACTATTATTCTTATAGTTCTCATGGAAACTCGGCAGATCCTTCACGATTAATACGGCTGATACAAATACTATCAGGAAAATGCCAATAGCAGCTACAAACCATATAGTAAATGATATGGTGTGTTCTGTAATCTGCGGCATTATATTCGACTTAACCTTATTGACTGTTGAAATTATATTATCATCTACCATTGTACGTATGGTTCCACTATTAAGTCCCATGAAATCATCACAACCTTTACAGATGTTATCTAATTTATCGGCAATAACTGCCACATAGATAGGGATATTTCGAATAAATGCGATTGTTTGTTTTAAAAGTATGTTAATTAGTAAACCAATTGCTGTACCAAAGACAACAAACAGTAGCAGCAAGGAAAATGATCCTCCTAAAACTCTAGGGATCTTAAAGCGTTTATATAATGTCTCGGTTACCGGTCTTATAATCCATGCTAGAAAATAAGCCACCAAAAAAGGTAAAATCAGTGGCAACAAATACCGAAAGCCCAAGTATACGCCAAGAGTAATTAAAATAAATGTAAGGATACCTCTCATCCTTGTCGAATTTGCTCCCCATATTTTCATGCCATTATTCACCCCCATTCTATTTGAATCAAAAAGAGAATTCATTTTATATGAATTCTCTTATCCTTATTATTTGTCAAACTATGATATATATCCTTGGGGATATTTTGTAATTAAAAAGCTAATATTATCAAATTATGCATTATTATCTATGGAAATTTTCTGGTTAATTACTCTTTAATTACATCAATCGGCACGTAGGCAACATTTGCAAGGAATGCAGCTTTTACTTGATCAGCTCCATCTAACACAATATAGTCGTCTTCCACTTTTTTGACCTTAACCACTGTATCAATGGTATACATATTCATTTGATAATCCTTCGTCAAGGGCTGAAGTCTTTTTTTATCCTCTTCCGTAATTTCGACTTCATTTATTAAGCGTTTCGGAGAAACCAGCATTTTTGTTACCTCCGTATGCTCCTGCTTTTGTTCATATTCCTTTGCCTCTTTTAAAATGATTTCCGCTATTTTATCCGGTGAACTGTAGGTGCTATCGATTATCAAATTATAATTATAAAAATCCATATAATTTAAATTATAAATATCCTTATATCGAACTCTTTCCGTTGCAGCTCGTTCTGCAAGAAGCATTTTGGCTTCCTCTAGAGTGGAATACTTCTCCTCGGCTCCCCTTTGATCATTCATTACACGTTCTGCTGCCACTTCCAGACTTACAGAGACGAATACTTTAAAAGAATGCTCAACAAAATGCCAAGCCAATCGGGAATCAAAAATAATATCCTTCGTCTTATTCTCTCGGGATATTCTAGCTGTTTCGTCATCAATCATTTTATCGTATTTGCGATCGCTGCACATAAGCTGGTTTAATTCTAACGTTGTCATATTCATCTGCCTTGCCAACTCTCTTTGAACCTTGCCTGTTGAATATATTTCAAACTGATATTTTTCATTTAACAGCTTGCATACGGTTGATTTGCCACTTCCCAGATTACCAGTAATCGTAATATGCATGAATTTACCTCACTCTTTCCTTATCATATACATAATTTATTTAAATAATCATTTATCTAATGCTTCTTGTCGAAAAACTCATTTACAATTCATTATAATAAATTCTATATCCCTAGAAATCATTTTAATATTATTAATACAGTATTATAGCCGATACTCATGAAAATTACAACCTTTAAGAATTCATTGTTTGTGTCACCTTTAGAACCTCTTCTTTTAGAAGCATTATAGGAATTAATAAAGATAAATACATCAAGGAATTTTATTATTGCGCTTAGATATGGGTTCCATTATTTAATTCTGACGACCACAATCAAAACATCAAATTCTCTGATGTATTTACCCTTAATTATAAGGTTATTAAATTGGCTTCCAGCGTTTGTACTTCTTCTTTTTCATGCGTTACTACAATAATTGTTTTACCTTTGGCTCTTTGCTTTACATAATTGATTACCTGAAATTTTAGGGTTTCATCAAAACCTTTAAATGGTTCATCAAGTATAACAATATCACTTTTTGCCAGCATAGCCCGAACAATCGCAACTCTACGCCTCATACCGCCACTATAGTTTTTAACAGGCTTGTTTCTGTCTTCCATAAGTCCCACTTCAATTAAATCTTGTTTTATTACCTCTGTTGATACCATTTTATCACAAACCAGTCTGACATTTTTAACAGCATCCCAGTGCTCAATTAATCGATCCTCTTGAAATACACATGCAATTCGTTTTCCTTGTATACCCAGAATTTTACCGGTGTCTGGTTTCACCAAACCCATCAAAATGTTTATGATAGTCGTTTTTCCAATTCCTGAGGCACCCATAATGCAGTTTATCTGCCCTTCTATAAAGACCATATTCAAATCTGTAAAAAGTACTTTATTATTAAACTTTTTTGATAAATGAGCGAATTGGATATCCATAAGTGCCTCCTTTCTTTGGATTCTATTCTTATTCAATATTCTTTGAATTCTATAATTGGTAATCTTTTAGGGATTCTTTTATTGTTTATTAATTTTAAATTATATTATCCTTTGGATTCTATTATTTGATTGACTACTTCTCGTCGCCGGGGTTGGATTAACAACATAACCAGTCGTTCAAACAGCACGCTGATAACAACAATTACAATCGTCCATGCAAAGAGCTCCTTCGTTATTAAGTTTATCTTTGCTTCGTAAAGTTGCCGTCCAATAGAGCCGGCGGGTTGGCCTATTACCTCTGCCGCTATGCCTGCTTTCCAGCAAAAACCGAGTCCGACTGAAACCGCCGAGATAAAAAATGGTTTTACCGATGGTATATAAATTGCTATTATTTTTTTGAATAGGCTTAGATGAAACACTTCAGCCATCTGCAATAATTTTTCATCGGTAACCTTCAGACCTTGGAGAACATTTGCATAAATCATTGGTAACACCATCATAAATGCAATTAAAACTGATAAGTTCCTTATATCTATCCAGAGAATAGCAAGTATGATAAAGGACGCTACCGGCATGGCTTTAATTAACTTCATTAGTGGCGCTATCAGCTCTCTTATTAATATGCTTTGATAAGACCCTATGGCAAGTACTGTTCCAACGGATAATGCCAGTACAAAGCCTAATACGATACGTAATGATGAAAACAGTATGCTTTGCCAAAATTCAATACTACCACTAAGCTTTATTAAGGTATCAAACACAGCAATCGGAGCGGGCAATAAGATCTCAAAGCCAACCATTTTGCTTAACAGTTCCCATAGAAGGAGCCAAAAGCATATCGCAACTATTTTTAAGCCATAGTGCTTTTTATCTTTTTTTGTTGCTATTGCTCTTTTCATATGCCTGTAACTCCTCTCTACTTCGATTAACCTTCTGTATACAAAAATATTTTATATCACATTGTAAATCAGATGACACTCGACACATTATTTTTATGATACTTTTATTGCATATAATAAAACTCATCTGACGGAAGCTTTCCACCCACGGATTTGGGATTTTGATTGTATAAGGCTGCTAAATAACCGCTTACCTTCTCCTTCATTTCATCCCCTTGTATTAATGTGATATTACATAAAGGAATTGCCTTCTTGATTGGTGCCGCTTTAAAGATATCGAACTTCTCTACCAAGGCAGAAGCTTCCTCTATGTTCTCATTTACAAATTCAGCAGAAGCAGTGTACTCCGTCATGAAAGCATCAAATGCTTCTTTGTTATTTTCCAAAAACTCACTTCTTACTACTACAACACCTGTTACAACTGAACTTCCATCCGTACTTACTGTCTCCCACTCTTCTGCAACATTTAGAGCGATATGTACCTTATCATTACTCATCATTACGGTTGTTACATATGGTTGAGGAAGCATAGCAATTGCATCCGTAGACTTGCTAAGCATTGCTGCCACCTCAGTTGCTTCCGTCTTATATTCAATGGTAACATCCTTTTCCGGATCAATTCCATATGCGGTCAGCAAGTAATTTAGAGTAAACTGTGGTGTTGTTCCAAGACCTGTTGAATAAATCGTCTTACCCTTTAAATCCTCAACCGTTTTAATGGTATCTCCGGTTTCTACGATATAAAGTACTCCCAAGGTATTAATACCTGCCATTTTAATCTTACCTTCCGTTTTATTGTATAATACGGAAGCGAGATTACAAGGTATTGCAGCAACATCAAAATCACCCTTTATCAATCCTGTGCTGATTTCATCCGCTGCACCAGCAATCGTAAAGTTATAATTATTTGCAGTTGCACCCGCTTCTGCATCGTCCATAACTTTTACCATACCGATTGCTGTTGGTCCCTTTAGAGCCGCAATCTTGATATCCGTTTTTTCCTTTGTTGCAGTCTCTTCCTCAGCGTTTGCATCTACTTTCGTAACATCTTTTGTATCTGTACCCCCTGTAACTTCCGGTATTACTGTGGGTTGTTGTGTTAATGCCGCTTCCGTATCGGTGAGCATCTCTGGCGCTTGGTCCTTACTATCCTTTGAGCAGGCCGACAGCATTACCATACATAACACAAATAATAATATTGCTTTTAACTTTTTCATATGAATACCTCCATTCCTTATTATCCTTACTTATTAAGATTCACCAGGCTGCTCTATTCAAGACCATCCTTCGCTTCTCGTAGTTCCCATAAATTCATGTAACTATTTAATCTATTTACTTTTTTGAATAAATCGTTTTTACATTAACACCTTTAATCATGCCGAGTTTTCCTGCCAAGGTACTGATAATATCCGCTTCTGCATTTACTACCACACTGATAATATTGATATTCTTTTCTCTGTAGGGAATTCCCATTCTGCCTATGATGTATTGCCCATAATCATGAAGCAATCCGTTTAATCTCTCTACAGCATCGACATCCTCTACGATAATACCAATTAATGCAATCCTAGTTTCCATCCCATTACTCCTTTTGAGAGGGCTTTCCCTCCATTTATCATTCTTTACATATAAAAAAACCCTATGCCATTTCGACATAGGGAATATGAGTTATCGATTATTCAACCGTCTTACGCTTTGGATACCCTGCTTTCAGAACGGTAGCATTCATATTGAAACCTATGCCTTTCCATCAGAGATCCTTTTGAATTGGCTAGGATAATTTTAGCATATTGTTAATTAATTGTCAATAAGGTTGGTTTTTGAATCTCTTGAGTATATGGGGCTCCCCCACCTTTTATCAATCTGATTAACAGCAGTTTACTGTTTTTACTTGGCTCTTACCTGTACTAAACTTTTCCATGAATTCTTTTATTTCTAGAAATTTTTCAGAGTTCAAGGAATAATAAATCCATTTCCCCTCTCTGCGACAGTGTATTAAATCAGTTTCACAAAGTATCCTCATATGATGGGACAAAGTCGGCTGGGATACCCTTAATTGTTCTAAAACTTTACACGCACATTGTTCTCCATCCGCTAGATAATCCAAGATTACAAGTCGGTTAGGATCAGAAAGCGCCTTTAGTCTCAATGCCATTTGATTATATCTCATGTCCATTTCATCCACCTCATATATAATAAATCTATGCTATAATTATATTCTTTACACCTTAAAACGATATCCTACACCCCAGATGGTTTCAATATATTGCGGCTTCGAGGTATTATACTCTATCTTCTCTCGGATTTTCTTGATATGAACGGTTACGGTAGCTATATCGCCCACTGATTCCATATCCCAAATTTCGCGGAAAAGCTCGTCCTTCGTATATACGTGATTTGGATTTTCTGCAAGAAAGGTTAAAAGATCAAATTCCTTCGTTGTAAATATCTTTTCTTCTCCATTAAGGAATACTCTTCTGGCCGTTTTATCAATCTTTAGACCTCGAATTTCAATCATTTCATTTTCCTTCACACCGGAACCAATAAGTCGATCATATCTGGCAAGATGTGCCTTTACTCGGGCAACTAGCTCACTTGGGCTGAAGGGCTTTGTCATATAATCATCTGCACCAAGTCCCAATCCACGAATTTTATCAATATCATCCTTTTTGGCAGATACCATAATAATGGGAATATTTTTAACCTCGCGGATCTTTTTACAAATCTCAAAACCATCCATCCCAGGTAGCATCAGGTCTAGTATGACTAACTCAAAATCCTCATTTAATGCCCGCCTTGCTCCGACATCGCCAGCAGTTTCTACATCCACCACGAAACCGCTTAACTCAAGATAATCTTTTTCTAATTCTGCAATTGCTACTTCATCTTCAATAATCAATAATCTACTCATTATGATAAAACTCCTCTCTTTATCTAGTAAAGTTTTACTTATTTTTCATCTTAACGTTTTTCTTTATCGTAAAGATAATTGTAGTTCCTTCACCTAATTCACTTTCCGCCCATATCTTTCCTGCATGGTCCTCAATTATCTTCTTTGATATTGCTAGCCCTAAGCCACTTCCACCTTTTTTCGAATTTCTAGAGGCATCCGCCCGGTAAAAGCGATCAAAAACGAAGGGAATATCAGCCTTAGGTATACCAATTCCATTATCCTCAATCTCAACTTGTGCATAAGCACCAATATCATGAATTCGAATTTGAATGACACCCTTCTTCTTATCCAGATATTTTACCGCATTTCCCATTATATTATTTATTACTCTCTTTAACTGTTCTGCATCTGCTACCACCTCAACGGAGGAATCTATCTGATTATTATATAGAATATCTATATTCTTAACCTCAAGGTCTAAGCTCAAATCTTCAATGCAGTCGTCAAAATACTCATGCAGATTGATTTCCTTAAAAGAATACGGTATCGTATTACAATCAATTTTCGTATAGAACGCTAATTCATCCACTAGAATGGACATGTCATTCGCCTTTGTCATAATCGTTCTTAAATACTTCTCCTGCTTTTCCGGAGTATCAGCCACCCCATCCACCAGACCCTCTGAATAGCCTTTGATCGCTGTTAGCGGTGTCTTTAAATCATGAGAAATGTTACTGATCAGTTCCTTAATATCTTCTTCATATTGAAGTCTGCTATCAATTAATTCCTTCAGCCTGATTCTCATTTCCTCAAAATCATCACAAATCTGACCAATCTCATCCTCCGATTCAGACTGCACCGAATAATCCAAATCACCATCCTTAATCTGATTCATGGCCACTCTCAAGACATTCAACGGCAAAATGATGCTACGATAAATCCAAAGCATTAAAATAATGGCAGTAAACATAAGGATCACTAAAAAGGAGATCACGCTTTGTTTTATCACGGACTTAATCTGTGGAACTAAAGTGTTCAAATCCGTAATTACAAAGATGGTACCTTCCGCTCCATCGGAGAAATAAAAATCCTGCGCCTTAACTAAAAAGGGATTTTTACCACCGATGTATATTCCACCATCAACATTCGTATTATAAACCCCGAATTCTTGAAGGTTATCCGATATAATATCCAATTTCTTCTCATTTCCGGTATAAACAAAATCATTATTCCTCCGGACTATAATAAAGGAATACTTGTCCTGTAGATCATCATTCCATTTTTTGATATAGGTTTCATCCTCTAACATTTGAGGAGTCTTCAATGCAGCTAATTTGATTTCATTATATGTCCCTCTGGTAAGGCGATTTAATATTTGAATTGGATTCGTTAATACTTGTAGTGTATCCGCTTCAACATCATAGGATTCCTGAATGGAATTCATTTGAAAGTTAACAATTGTGCTTGCGGCAATGGAAAGCAACATAATTGGCATAGCAATCATAATAAAAAATGCTGTAAACAGCCTATCCTTTAGTTTCAAGTAATTTCACCCACTCCATCCATTAATTTAATTTCCACAATAAGTATAGCATGTTATTATCCTCTTTGCACAGAAAATAACTATGACCTTTCTAAAGTTTTCATTAACTGTTCTATAAAAAAGCAAATAAAATCCCCTTCGATCGTATCCATGTGGAAAATCGAAGGGGACTTATGGTAAATTTTATCTACTATCGCATTCTTTTCATCTTATTTTAAATATTCTTTTAATTCCTCTGTTTTATCTGTTTTCTCCCAAGGAAGATCCAGATCCAATCTACCAAAATGTCCATAAGCTGCTGTTTTCTTATAGATCGGCCTTCTTAAATCCAGCATTTTAATAATACCGGCAGGGCGTAGATCAAAATGCTTGCGAATGATCGTTACTAATTCCTCATCAAGCAGCTTCCCTGTTCCAAAGGTATCAATCATTATGGAGGTTGGTTCCGCAACGCCGATTGCATAGGATAATTGTATCTCACAACGATCCGCAAGTCCTGCGGCAACAACATTGATTGCTACATAACGTGCTGCATAAGAAGCAGAACGATCTACTTTTGTACAGTCCTTACCGGAAAATGCACCGCCGCCATGTCTTGCATAACCGCCGTAGGTATCAACGATAATCTTTCTACCGGTTAATCCACTGTCACCATTCGGCCCACCAATTACAAAGCGTCCTGTCGGGTTGATAAAGAATTTGGTTTTCTCATCTACTAATTCCTGCGGCAGAATTGGATCAAGTACAAATTTCTTTACATCTTTACGAAGCTGCTCAATCGTCACATTCTCGTCATGTTGTGTAGATAAAACAACCGCATTCAAGTGAATAGGATTACCATTCTCATCATACTCCACTGTGACTTGGGATTTGCCGTCTGGACGAAGATAATTTAATGTTCCTTCTTTTCTTATCTTGGTTAGTTGTTTTGTTAATTTGTGAGCCAAGGAGATGGGATAAGGCATAAACTCTTCTGTCTCATTGGTTGCATAACCAAACATCATACCTTGGTCACCAGCACCAATAGCTGACATTGCTTCGTCTTCTGTGGTATGTTCTTTCACTTCAAGTGCATTATCAACGCCCATTGCGATATCTTTGGATTGCTCATCCAAAGCCACAATAACGCCACAAGTATTTGCATCAAAACCATACTCTGAGCGGTCATAACCGATCCCTCGAATTGTATCACGTGCAATTTTTTGAATGTCTACATATCCTTCGGTCGTAATCTCGCCCATTACGAGTACCAATCCTGTCGTAATCGCAGTCTCGCAAGCAACCCTGCTCATCGGATCTTGTTCTAATAACGCATCCAGAACTGCGTCTGAAATCTGATCGCAGATTTTGTCCGGATGTCCTTCTGTTACTGATTCTGATGTAAATAATCTTTTTTGCATAATAAACCTCCATCTACGTACTCTAGTACGTCCATTTTAAACAAAAATAAGCCCGCAATATGCGGACTTGATACCTTAAGTTAATCAAATCCTCTTATTGTTCGATTACTCGCTCAGGTTGGCACCTTCCTTTAATGGGGTTGCCGTGACTTCATAGAGCCTTACTCTCCGTCACTCTGAATAAGAGAAATGTAAAATTATGAAATTATTTGTTGCATTCTTTATAAATAAGAATATAACGAAATTTCAAGTTCGTCAAGCAATTTTTTCTGCTTATTGTTTTTCTATTTATCGTAATACTTCAAATAGTGGATGTTTTTCTACAATATGATTGACTTTTCGACAAATATTACCTATACTTAAATACGATTGAAATAATGGCTTGAAATAATTACTTGTTTGATGCATCCACGAAAGGAGCCCTGTATCCATAATACGGACAGCGTGATTATTATGAACATTCTAAAAATATTAGTTTCTCAAGCCTTGCCAGGTATGATTGTAGCTATTGATGTTTATACCAAAAACAATCATCTTGTTATTGCAAAGGATACTACCTTAACTGATAAAATCATCACCCGATTGGAATTTTATTCTATCACTAATCTGACTATATATGATATTGCATCTATTAATTCTGAAGAATTGCTTGTTAATAATACATATTATGATAAAATCAAAAAAAGTGAATCCTTTCGAAGATTTCACATGGCATATAAAAGCACTGTGGACGTCTTAAAAAATTCTTTAGATCCTGTTATTATGGAGCAAAAAGAAATTGATACCGATCAGCTACTTTCCGATGTTAGTAAGATACTATACTCTTGTGATTCAAACATAGATTTATTCAATATGCTTCATTGCATGAGACAATATGATGACATTACCTATGTTCATTGCTTAAACGTTGCTTTGATCAGTAACATTATTGGTAAATGGCTACATTTTACACCGGAAGATTTAGAAGTCATCACTTTATGTGGCTTACTTCATGATATTGGGAAGTTATTGATACCCTCCCAAATCATAACGAAACCGTCTAGACTTACTGACGAGGAATTTTCTACTATAAAAACCCATACCATCCGTGGTTACAATCTTTTAAAAACCAAAAATATTGATCCGAGAATTAAACATGCCGCGTTAATGCATCATGAACGTTGTGACGGAAGCGGATATCCCTATGGATTTTATAGTGAACAGATTGATTCCTTTGCAAAGCTGGTGGCAATCGCAGATGTATATGATGCCATGACCTGTGCGAGAGTATATCGTGGCCCGTTGTGTCCCTTTGAGGTGGTTTCTGTTTTTGAAGCTGAAGGCTACTCAAAATATGATACCAAATATATTCTCACCTTTTTAGAGGGAATTGTTCAGACCTATATTCATTATAGTGTCAAATTGAGCAATGATATCATTGGTGAAATTATATTTATTAATAAATTGGAATTGTCGAGACCTGTCATTCGGACCGGCGATCAATATATTGATCTCACGAAACAAAGAGATCTTCATATCGTTTCCCTCGTATAGTATATCCATAAAGCAATAAACAATTTCTTTTTAACGAATTAATAATTTTATATTCTTCAAATATAATAAGAGCTGTTGCATTGCAACAGCTCAATTTTAATTTTCGATTTTATAATATAATTAACTAACCTTAAGCTTAAACTTTTTGATTGCTTTTAAATCTTCTGAATCAATCTTTGCAATCTCAGCACCTAATTGTTGCATCTTATATTCAAATTTTTCATAGCCCCGTTCAATAAATTCAACATTTTCGACGATGGTAAAACCTTCTGCCATCAATCCAGCAATAACAAGCGCCGCTCCGGCACGAAGATCAGGTGCACACACTACTGCTCCAGTAAGCTTATCAACACCATCGATAATCGCAGTATTACTCTCAACTTTTATGGAAGCCCCCATGCGGGATAGTTCATCTACATATTTAAAACGGTTTTCAAATATACTTTCTGTTACAATACTAGTTCCCTTCGATATCGCTAAAAGAGTTGTCATCTGAGGCTGCATATCTGTTAAAAAGCCCGGATAAACCAAAGTTTTAACATGTGAATTACCTAATTTTCCATTCGCTTTTACCCGAACCGCATCGTCGAATTCTTCTACCTGCGCTCCAATTTCTAAAAGCTTTGCAGTAAATGCTTCTAAATGCTTGGGAATTACATTCTTTATTAATATATCTCCCTTGGAAGCAGCAGCAGCAAACATAAATGTTCCTGCCTCAATCTGATCAGGAATGATGGAATATTCACTTCCATGAAGCTTCGGTACACCTTTAATACGAATAACATCCGTACCTGCACCTTTTATATTCGCACCCATACTATTTAAAAAGTTAGCGACATCTACAACATGAGGCTCCTTAGCTGAGTTTTCAAGAATCGTTAAACCATCTGCCAGACAAGCTGCCAACATTGTATTAATCGTTGCACCAACACTCGCACCATCAAAATAAATATGCCCTCCGGTCAGCTGCTCCGCTTTCGCACAAATTAGACCATGCTCAATCTTTACGGATGAACCTAGTGCCTCGAAACCTTTAATATGCTGGTCTATTGGTCTGCTGCCAATATTACAGCCACCCGGTAAAGCAACCTGTGCACTTTTATATTTTCCAAGTAATGCACCAACTAAATAATAAGATGCACGAATTTTTCTTACATAATCAAAATCAACATTAACCGTATTAATTTTACTTCCGTTTATCTTAACTGTACTTTTGTTGATACGATCAACTTTAGCACCAATGTCTTCAATCGCCTGTAATAATACTTCAATATCTTTTACATCGGGAACGTTCTCAATCTTAACCGTTTCGTCAGTCATTATTGCTGCAGCTATAATCCCAAGTGCTGCGTTCTTATAACCACTTATTGTAACTTCTCCTACCAGTGGTTTTCCACCTTTTATAATATATTGCTCCATTGCACACCTCTATCAGTTTTATCGAACATAAGTTTGTTAAATTTGCATATAAAACTAGTTAATTATTTGTATAATATTTATAGCCACTTTGATTATACCACAAAGTGGTGTTTTGTAAATTGTTTTTTAAGAATTTCCCAGTTCTGTATTTTCCTATAAGCATTTACCATCCAGCATTTACCTATCACGTCTCCTTTTCAGCCTCATTCTTCAATTAGTTATTTTCCAATTATATTACATTTGATATACTACTATTTTAAGTAACCTGCGTTTTTATATTCGTACTAATGTTTAATTTAATTTAGGAAAATAAGCTTCAATTTGCCATCCAAATGATAATAAAACTAAAATTTTTTATGTAATCAATAAGAAAAATTGAACTTCAATCGATTTAGTTGAAGTTTCAGTTAATTATGCTATAATATTCGTATAAGCAAAGGCGTATTATAGATTAATCTATGCAAGAAATTCTTTTAGTTTCATGTAACGATTATTCTTCAGAAGGAGATGATAAATATGGCTTCCAATTTTATAATTATTGAATCTGTTGAAGGCAGTTTAAAAAACCGCGTAAAGCAGAGTTTAAAATTTAAAACAGGCAACTTTGTTTGGAGGATTAAATTTACCGCTCCGCTCAATCCTTCCACCGTTAATAACCGCAATTTGTATGTTACCTCAATGAACCTGACACCCTTGCCAACAAACATACGTTACGACACAGTGAGCAACTGTATTGAGATTGCACCCTTAGCTCCTTATGCAAAAAACGAATCCTACCTGTTACATGTTACTACGAATGTAAAATCGAAGCGTGGGCAGAAACTGCCAAACGAGATTACGATACAATTTAAAGTTTAAATGAAAAGTCTTCCGGAAGAATGGAAAGGGTTTCTACTTCTTTTAAGCGACCCGAAGTTGCAAGCTTTGATAATTGCTTGCCCATCCTGATATCAGCCGCATTCATTGCAGAAAGTATCAAACTATAAATCTGTTCCAAATGCCTAGGCGGCTCGGATTGCTTCACTATTTGGTTGATTTTATTTTGCAGGATGGATTCTGCTTTCGGACTCAAATGATAATCCTGCTGTTTTAAACTCGCATATGCAAACCCTACAAGATCTTCTTGCGTATATTGTGGTAGATGAATCCTGTTCTTAAATAAATCCATTAGTTTAGGGCATTCCCGGAAAAGTTTATTCATATTTTTCTTATTTTCTTCAAAGATGATAGCAATATCACCTTGTAGATCCTGAGATAATTCTAACAGGCTGTCTATGGTTTTACGTTTTAGTTCACTCGCATTCTCCACTACTACGCAACAATCCTTTAGTGTTTCTTTTTTTGACATAACATCAATAGTGTTTAATTTATCTGCCTTAATCTTTGCTATTTTAGAAGATTTGAGTTTACCGGATTTATTAAGAAATAAGGTTATATCCTTTGCAAGAGTAGTCTTACCGGAACCCACCGTACCTGTTATAATCATATATACTGTTTTCTTATGATCATCTATTATACCCTCCAGGCCTTTTACCAATTGCTTCTTTACTGACGATATATGAAGGAAGTTACCAAATATCTCATCCGGGTTAATCTTAAATTCATCCGCTATCTGGCTTAATTTCTTATCCTCTTCGTCCATATCCTCTTCTTCCAATAGCTTATAAATTGTTTCCTCAACCTCCTGCTCAGCAAGTTCGCTCTCAGATAAAACCGGCTCCATGTTAGGGCTCTCTTCCTTCACTATCTTTGATAATACAGACTCTTCATCCTTACGATAACCCTCTTTGAAAGTATCCTTTTCATCCTTACGGTAACCTTCTTCGAGCGTATCCACTTCTTCATATTGTTGCTCTTCTTCCCAACCCTCTGTTAGAATATCCTGAACATCTTTTTTTAACCCAAATTCAAACTCTGTCACTTCCTCCTCTACTATATAATCCGGTGAAGTATAAATAGCCGCCTGATTGTCGCAGGAAGATTCATCATAAAAACCTCGGTTCTCTATTTCTCCCTGATCGTCATATTTATTTGAGTCAGTATCGTTTAAATCAGTATCATTTATATCAATATCATTTAGATCAGCATTGTCTAAATCAGTATTGTTTAAATCAGCATTGTCTAAATCAGCTTCATTTAATTCGGTATCGTTAATTATGGCATCATTGGAATCATCATTGATAAAATTATCATTGTTTGAAGCGGCTTCTTCTGATAAATTTTCCACTTCATATGTACTGTTAGATATGCTTGTTCTACGTTTTAATTCTTCCATTATTCTGGCTTTGTCAGTCTCTCCGGAATAATAGGCGCGAAGCATTTTGGCTTTCTCTACAAACATGCCCTCACCGAACCACAGAATAATATCGGAACATTCACGAATACATTCTGCTTCCATTCCTGCTTTGTAATAGGTTTTCGCCAACTCATATGCCCATTTTTCTGTATATTCCGTATTCTTTAAAGTTACAAGTGTATCAATTAATTGCTCATAGGGTTCCCCTTTCAGCTTATCTATCTTATAACGGAATACATATTTATAAAAATCCTTTGGCGCAACGCTCTGATATTTCAATAGATAATTCTGTGCGTCTTCTGCATTATTTCTATTAATCGAAATATCTACTAATTGGAATAAGGATTTTCTTGACTTCGTTTTTTCATATATTTTTAAATACAACTGAATCGCTTCCTCATATCGTTCATTTTCATTATAAACCTCTGCCATAAGGCTAAGGTCTACCATGTTTTTTATTTTCTTTAATTCCATAGTATCAAGAATTTTCTGAGCGGCTTGTGCGTCACCATCATCCATTTTTCTTCTCATCTCTTCAATCTTTACAATGTTATCATAACTTCCCATGATATAACCTCCTTTGTATTAACTAATCCCAGTAACCTCTAAATACAACTGTTCCAAGCTTGATTTTCCTTGTAAAAGTTTGTCCTTCTCACCAAAAAGAACACATTTCCCTCTATTTATCATGCAGATTTTATCGCAAATTTTCTCCATCTCTTCCAAGTAATGTCCCGCATAGATAATACCGGCCCCATATTTACTGAGCTCTAGTACGGTCTCCAAAATCTGATTTCTAGCCTCTACATCAAGCCCCACTGTGGGCTCATCCATAATAATCAGCCTAGGTTTATGAAGCAATGCTGCTCCTATATTCAAACGTCTCTTCATCCCGCCGGAATAACTGCTCACTTTTTTATTTAAGTAATTTTCATTCAAGTTAATAATCTTGCTAACCTCGCAAATCCTCGCTCTAAGTTCTTCGCCTCTAATATGATTAGCTCTTCCCCAAAAGCGCAGATTATCGAAACCGCTTAACGTTGGGTAGAGGGCAATCTCCTGTGGGATATATCCTAAATTATTTCTTAAAATTGCAGGATTTTTAACAATATCCTGTCCTTCATAATAGATATAACCACTGTCAGGCTTACTTAAGGTAGCAATCATAGAAATTGTCGTTGTCTTTCCTGCTCCATTGGCGCCAATTAACCCGAGAATTTCCCCTTTTTCTACACGAAAAGAGATTCCATCCACCGCTTTATTATCTTTAAAATATTTTTTTACATTTAAAAGTTCAAGCACGGATGTTACCTCCACATTGTTATTTAATTTATTCTAATACTACCATTTGTGCTCTATTTAGACAAGTAAAAAGCACTGGAAGATAAAACTTTGGCAAAAAAAGTTGCCTCAAGTAAACTTCACTCGGGGCAACTTTTCAAGTACTATATATTTTGTAAGCTTACATCCTGAGAAATCCGATTATCATTACAATTGCACTCAGTTTCCTCAATGTTTTCTTCCACTGTGTACAATGTATTACTTCCAGATAGCCTCATATTGTCCAAATACTTATTCTTTATTTTCATATTCACATTATAGGTCCACGCTGTCAGTTTGTCAATCGATTTATCTGTTAAATCGCACATACTTTTATATATATTTTGTTTATTCATCATGTTGTCCCGAATTGTATGTCCAATTTCACAAGCTCTTTTTACATATCTTGATAATATCTAAGTGTATCTACTAGCTCCTGAGTAATTTCAATTTGCTCCCTTTGTAATAATCGGTATCTACCTTCAATTTCACGGACTTTTTTTTGCTTGTCTCTATAGTACCTCGCCATCGCTTCCTCAAACATTGGTTGGAGTTTTATCTGATCTCTTATCTCTTTCGCAAATGGGCAGTAGGTTGCCAACATTTCTCTAACTGGTTTGTTAAGTTTAATTGCACCAATCGCTTCATAATTAATCCATTGCTCGTAATCAAGGACAAATATTTCTCTACTGCTGCTACGACCTTTCTGAATCTGAAGCTTAATTCTCTCCTTCTTTTCCTCCGAAAGCTCTTTGTTTTTACGATAGAATTGTAGATAATCTGAATATTCCGAGGTGAGTGATTTATGCTTGATATCATTCCATGCTGCCCCCTCTACGGTCCTACATATTTCCCAACGATATCTTCCGAGGATTCGGACTAAGAGTGAGGTAATATTGACATCTGTAAAAGCAGGAAGAAGAAAACGCGCAGCACTATCTCTACGTTTGCCGGCAATTTCCTGCCACATGATACCATTACTACCTACGTTTGGCATTAATATGATATCCGGGAAGATCCGCTTAATAATATATTCCTTAACAATCTTTTTCTCTTTATTTGCATAGAGAATTTCACGGTCGAAGACAGAGTAATCTACCCTCAGGATCCCTGCAACTGCTTCATCAAGCTTAGTAGAAGTAACCCTCAACCGTTCTATACTATTCGACCACTGGTCCTTATGCAGAACAGGAACAAAGCTCGTAATCTGTCCATTTGTTGTTCGGTTATTATACCGAAACATATTCTGAATTTCATATTCCAGCTTCTTATGAGAGTCAACCAGCCATAGCTGCGCTTCTTTTTCTGTCAGTTTTGCTTGTTTTTTTAGACCATTTATCATTTCGGGATATTCTAAATCAAATTCATTTTTAGATGGCTCCCTCTTACCTTCATAAATTAAGGTTAACCAAGTCTTAATATCATAAATCTTACAGAGGTTTTGCTTCGGCTCTTCTTCCTCAAGGAAATAGATGGATATCAACTGTTCCTTAGTTAGGAGTCTTTCATCCGCAAATCCGTATTTTAGAAACATATCCACTATTCTTGGGGGGATCTTTTCTTCCTGTGCCTTTAAGAATACCGCCAAGTAGATTTCATAATGATACTCCGCTAATTTTCTTCGTATTACTCTAGCTGTGTCCTCACTAGAAAACTTGTCTTTCATATGGATATAGTCAAGCATGGTCATCTTTATTTCTTCTGCTTTTGATCCTTCTATTCCGGCATATTCCAATATCTTTTGGAAGGAATTCTTCATTTCCTCCATAGCACGTTCCGAAGCGTCTTTTGAATATTTTAAGAGGGTCTCTGTGCTTACATCATTTCCCTTATTATCCGTCAGCAGAATATGATAAACTTCTTCCATTCTCTTTCGGTTTACCTTTACCTTCTTGCCTAGCATTCTTTCTGAAAATGTTTCCGCCTGATTGAGTTCCTCTATAATACCATCCATAATATCAAGTAGTTCATCATTGCCCACGGTATTATCCGTATCAATTGACATCTCAGCAATCATACGGAAAAGACAGGTATCGGTATCATCCACCAGACACTCCGCCATAGAAAGATAAGCTTCTGCCATTTCGCGTATTGCTTCCATCTGTTGGTTAACTACATTTACTTGATCCTCTACCTGATATAATGTAATCGCATTTCCATAGGAATAAAATAACTTTACTGCATCCATCGGTAGGGTTTTACATTCGATATAATAATTAATACGATCCATAGACAGTTCTAAATCGCTGGCGATAGTACTAAGACTATTAATTCGTTCTGAGGATTTTACTTTATATCCCCTTCGGGAAGCCATCGTCAAATACTTCTTATAAGTTTCCGTTAAAAACAGCTGCATTCTTGAACTGTTTTTTATAATTCCTTGGTAGATTTGGTCTAATTCATATATTATTTTATAAAAGGTAGCTACCATAAACCCGTGATAGTCCTTATTCGTTGATAAAATAACATCCAATTCCTCGATTCGATTAACTGCAAACACATAGATCAGTAAATCATCATACGCTGAATAGGAGCTTTGGAATTTGCCCAAATACAAGTCATTAATTCCAAGAAAGGATCCTGAACCGACAATTATTTTTGCTCCGTCGTTCTGTATTAGTACCCGACCCTTAACTACCATAGCCACACTAAATACCGGTTCTCCTTCGGTATAAACAACGGTACCCCTTGAGACTTGATTTACCGCGTTTGGATTTATCTTCCATTCCATGATTACACCGCCCAATCCACTCAGTTTTTCATTTATTAGATAAATTTATTATATACCAAAATCATGTTTACAAAAAGGAAAATATGTCGCTTTTTAGCGATATAGTACAAAATACTTATTCGTTATAGGAAAAGTCGACCCAAGTTTCACATAAAAAAACAAATGCCATAACATCTCTTTTGCGAAAAAGAAATGCTATGGCATTTTCAGTTATATTTTAGAAACACTTTGAAAATTTTCTAAATTGTTATATTTAAATTCCGTGCGCTCTGCTTCGAATGCTTACCATAAGCGTTACCCTTACAGTTAACTCGGTCCAGGCAGCCTTACGGCACACAAGAGGTTTCGCTTAGTGCTGCTTCATTCCTGACCTGACACGGTTCACAAATTCTTGTTGCGTAAGACCCAGACGTCAACATCACTTATAAGGGGCTGCCTTACAGTAAGTCACCCTAGGCAGAACATCACCCCTGCTGTAGCGGATTGCAGGTACAGGGCACCGCTGTCTCCCCGGCTGCACGGAAATTTTCTGACTAATTCAAGACAAGAGAATTTAATATAAAATACGTCTTGTACATCACCATTAATTTGGTTTTTCTTTCAACTTATTTACAAATAGATTGGTTTTTTGATACAACTTGTTTCACAGTTTAATTTAATTTTGATACAACTTATTTTACTAGTAAAAAAGCTGTATGCCAAGTATAAATCATATAAAGAGGATTGTCAACCCTCTTGCTTTTCCTTTTTATTCCGTATTCGAAGGTCCTGGAAAAACTCCTGTAATACTTTGGTACATTCCTCCTCCAACACTCCTGTAGTAAGCTCTACCTGATGATTGAACTCCTTCATCTGCAGAAGATTTAGGATAGAACCTGCACAACCTGCCTTCGGATTCATCGTGCCAACTACGACCTTTTTAATCCTTGCCTGTACAATTGCTCCGGCACACATTTGACAGGGTTCTAAGGTTACATACATAATGCAGTCCTCAAGACGCCAGTCACCCATGGCTTTGCTTGCCCTTTCGATTGCAACTAATTCGGCATGTGCCAATGTAGTCTTCTTTGTATTACGTTTATTATATCCTCTACCGATTATTTTATCCTGATAAACGATTACGCACCCAATTGGAACTTCACCCAAACGATACGCCTTCCTTGCCTGCTTCAATGCTTCCCGCATATATTTTTCATTCATCTTCGTTCTATGTTCCTTTGCATCTGGACTAGTCTCACATAATTTGGTATAGTAATTGTATCATAACACGTACGAGGTGACAATATGCAGATCCATGGTTTCAGCAAGACAACATTACTTGATTATCCCAAACATCTGGCTGCAACAATATTCCTGGGTGGTTGTAATATGCGGTGTCCCTTCTGCCATAATGCCTCCCTCGTGACCAGGTTCGCAACCCAACCAATTATCCCGGTGGAGGAAGTATTATCGACACTTACGAAAAGAAAGAATATTTTGGAGGGTGTCTGTATTACCGGTGGAGAACCGACCCTTTACCCAGATTTACCGGAATTTATTGGTAAAATAAAAGCCTTAGGACTTAAGGTTAAATTAGATACTAACGGTACAAATCCGGCGATGCTTAAGTCCTTAGTTGCAAATAAGCTGGTGGATTACATTGCTATGGATATAAAGAATTCCAAAGAAAAGTATGACTTGTCCACAGGTATTCACGGGTTTGACCTGCTACAAATAAGTGAAAGTATTGACTTTATTCTCACTGCTCCAATCACTTATGAGTTTCGGACTACGATTGTAAAAGAACACCATTCAGAGCCGGATATACTATCAATCGGACGCTGGATTAATGGAGCGAACGCTTATTATCTTCAATCCTACAAAGATTCGGGAGATATTCTGTCACCAGGGCTTAGTAGTCATTCCAAAGATACGTTATTAAACTTTGTCTCACTTCTTACCCCCTATGTAACCATGGTATCACTTCGTGGCGTAGACTAAAGAAAGCGAGGGCACAATGATGCAAAAAGTTTATGAAACCGACCGGCTTATATTAAGAAGCTTAACTTATGAGGATGCCTCGCTGGTACTTTCTTTTTATGAAGATAACCGAACCCTTTTTGAACCCTGGGAACCGAAACGAGGGGATAATTTCTACACCTTATCCTATCAAAAAGCTTCCCTTACTGCAGAATACAATCAGATTACAGAAGGAAAGCTTTTAAGATACTGGGTATTTTTAAAAGATAATCCGGAAGAAATTATTGGCTCAATTTGTTTTCAAAACCTACTTGGGGAGCCCTATCATAGCTGTTGCCTAGGCTATAAATTCAGCCACATCTACCAGCATCAGGGTTATGCCCTGGAAAGTATTAGCAAAAGCATTGACTTAATATTTGAAGAAAAGCAGTTGCATCGTATCGAAGCCTTTATTATGCCAAACAACGTGCCTTCTCTAAGGCTAATTGAACGGCTATCCTTTGGTTACGAAGGTGTAGCTAAATCTTTTGCTCGTATCAACAATACTTGGACAGATCACAATCACTTTGCTCTCATCAATCCGATGCATTCATCTGTACCGGCAGATACCAATAACCAAAATCACCTTGTCTAAGTTCCCTCTTACGAATAGATTTAAAGCTTTCAAAACCGAACATTCTTGCCATAAATCGTTCCCTATTATGATATATTCCTGGTACTCCAAGTATGTATTGGCATCCAAATCGGTCTTTTAATTTAGCAAAAATCAAATGATGATAGCAATAAAAACCATGCATCAGAAAACTATTATTACTTAAGGTCCAGAGATATTTCGGAAGTACATTGATATCCTTTGCTTCTATTTTGACACATTGTGCAATTTCGTTATCCTCAAATGGATAAATTCTCGGATAATTATCAAAAAAATGCAATGCAATCGGATGATCCGGCATCTCAGATTCAGAAAATTCCCCACTTATGTTCATCTTCTCTATCGTATCCTCTTTCCTATCCTCACTTGTAAGGTTAGGCTCTTCCGAAAGCATATTTTCTTCCTGAAGCATATTTTCTTCTTGAAGCATATTTTCTTCTTGAAGCATGTTTTCTTCTTGAAACATATTTTCTTCTTGAAACATATTTTCTTCTTGAAGCATATTTTCTTCTTGAAGCATATTCATTTCTTGAAACATATTTACTTCTTGACTGTTAATTGCTTCTTCGTAAGCGCCATTATCGATTGCGCTTATTACAGGTTCGTCTACCACGGTGTACTCGTTTTGTTCGCTTTTCTCTCTTTGCTCCAACGAATTAGATAAATCCAAAGGCGCTATGTGCTTACTCATACTTTCTATGCCCGGCATTTGAAGTCTTTCTACCGTCTTCCAACCCCGTGGCAATTTATACTTTGGGATTTTTAGCTCCTCCGCTAAAGAATAAAGTGGCCCCTCTTCTGTTGCTTGAAGTTCCTCCTTGATTGACTTATCTATAGTCACTTCCTGTTTTTCATCATTTTCTAGCGTTTGCATCCCCGAATCAGGCTCTTCCTTGATTATATTATCTACTTCAATCGGTGTTTTCTTTTTTTGACTTTTAGGCTGCAGTGCTGCTAATACCTCTTTTGCAACAATCGGCTTATCATCCCACTCAGTAGCAAAAAATACATTATCATTCAGAAAAAGAAGAAGTCCTCCCATCGCAGAAAGTCCATATCCGGAACCCATAATATTTCCTTCATCAGCAGTAAGTTTACTGTCCATTAACTGATTTTTTAACAATGTATCGCCTAAATAGATAAGCTCCATATTATTTTCATCCCGCTGGATTAAGTAGGTAGGGAAGATACTGTCTAATTGACCGAGCAGTTGCATATGCAAGGTTATTTTACATTGTCCGTTTTTTGCTTCAACTCGGGCAAATCCTACATTCTTTTTCTTTACACCGTTATCGTATTGATACATATACGAAACCATTCTTTTATAATCAGTCAAAAAATCACTCCCTCGCTTTCCTGATATCAATTAGGTTGTTTCATAATTCTATTAAATATATTCCATTCAAACCTGCATTATTCCAATACAAGCTATATATCAACCCCTGATTTCACTCCTTGAGATTACCTTTAATTTTATTATGTATTCTAAGTATGACAAATAAAAAGCAACCCAGATGGATATAATTACCGTTCCAAAAGGGTTGCCGCTATAAAAAACTCATTATCCTACTATTATCTCTTATTACCTTCCAGTATTACGTTCTATTTCTATTCTTAAAGGCTTGGCTGAATTTTTTTCTTAATTCCGTGCAGAACATTCGATAAGGCTGCAAACTGTCCCAAAGATAGTGCTTCCCCTCTAATGTTCTCTGAAATCCCAAGAGACACCAGTGCCTGCTGTATCTCTTCCTTCGTAAAGGACAAATCCGCAAAATTGTTCAATCCATTCACAAGTGTTTTGCGTCTTTGATTAAAGGAAGCTCGTATCATTTTAAATAACAATTTCTCATCCAATACCAAAATCGGAGAATCTGTATGAAGCGTCAAACTAATTACTGCAGAACCGACAGTCGGACGTGGCATAAAGCAGTTCGGAGGGACATTCGCTGCTATATAGGGCTTTGCATAATATTGAACTGCAAGGGAAAGTGCGCCGTATTCCTTTGTACCCGGAGATGCCTGCATTCGGTCAGCAACTTCCTTCTGTACCATAACCGTTATATTAATTAACGGGAGATGTCGTTCCAGCAAGTCCATAATAATCGGTGTCGTAATATAGTAAGGCAAATTGGCTACTACCTTAATCGGTTTCCCATTATTTCTTTCCTGAACCAGTGCGTTTAAATCAAGCTTTAAGATATCATTGTTAAGAACCGTTACATTATCATAAGCAGATAACGTATCCTCCAAAATCGGTATTAGCATCCGATCAATTTCTACCGCTACTACCTCTCTTGCATTTTCGCAAAGGTATTGTGTCAGGGTTCCTATTCCAGGACCTATTTCTAGAACAAAATCATCCTTTGTAATATCCGCTGCAAGGATAATTTTATCCAACACATGGGTATCAATTAAAAAGTTCTGCCCGAACTTCTTCTGGACCACAAATTTATATTTATTTAAAACTTCTATCGTATTTTGGGGATTTCCCAATACAGCCATCGTTACCACCATTCCGCCGCCAACGTCGGCATAAAACTCACTTATCTTTTATTTTATCAACTTATTTTTTTATTTTATCTTTTTCTACTTTTTATATTCTCTATTTATATTCATTGCAAGGTATTATATCTGATAAAATCTCTTAGCATTTTCTTCTGTTACTTTCAGCACTGTGTCATAATCTATATTCTTAATCCGGGCAATCTCTTGCGCAACATAGGATAGATAAAGTGAGCTGTTTCTTTTTCCCCTATGCGGAACTGGTGCTAAATAAGGACAGTCAGTCTCAAGTACCAGCTGTTCAAGGGGGGCATAATCCACCACTTCCTTCAATTTCTTACCATTCGTAAAGGTAATTACCCCGCCAATTCCAAGATAAAAACCCATATTCAAATATTGCTTTGCCTGCTCAACACCGTATCCAAAGCAATGTATAATTGCACCGATGGTCTCTGCCTTAGCATCCTTCATCATGCGGAAGGTGTCATTTGCAGCATCTCTACTGTGTATAATTAATGGGAGTTTCAATTCCCTCGCCAGTTCCATCTGCCGCTCAAACCATATCTTTTGAGTTTCTCGGTCCGGTGTGTCCCAATAATAATCCAATCCTATTTCTCCGATAGCAACGTTCTTGGGATGCTTTGCTCTCTCTTTGAGCCATAAGAAACGTTCTTCATTTAACTCCATTGAATCTCCCGGATGGATTCCGACCGTACCGTAGATGAAAGGATATTTTTCTGCTAAAGCAAGCACCTTATCCACTGTCTTAATTCCGGAACTGACATCCACCACATAGTCAATCCCTTGTTCTTGTAAACTTCCAAGGAGTTCCTCCCTGTCTATGTCAAAAGCTTCATCCTCATAATGCGCATGTGTTTCAAATATCATAGCCTGTCCTCTTATCTCTCAAAATGTATCTAACTATATTGAACCCATTATACACTAGCTTCTTCGCTATTTCAACATAGCAAATGGTTCGAGTTTATGATACCCGAACCATTTAAAATAATTCTTATATAATTAACTGCAATCATAATTACTATTAATATATCAATAAAACACATCACCTATTATCGAGAAGCCGTTTATTCTACCGTAACCGCCTTTGCCAGATTACGCGGCTGATCCACATCAAATCCGCGATGTACGCAGGTGTAATAGGCCAGTAGCTGCAATACAATTGCTGATGAAAACGGGGTAAAGAAGTCATTCATCGCAGGTAAAGCGATATGATAATCATATAGAGTGGCTTCCACTTCAGCGTCCCCATTCGTAATTAGAATTACTATAGCTCCTCTAGCACGAACTTCTCTGATATTTGATATCATTTTAGAATAAACCTTTGCTTGTGTAGCAAGTGCAATTACCGGAACTCCTTCGGTAACCAAGGAGAGCGTTCCATGCTTTAATTCACCTGCGGCATATGCCTCCGAGTGAATATAGCTAATTTCCTTTAACTTAATGGAGCCTTCACAGGACAATGCATAATCAAGCCCACGCCCAATAAAAAATAAGTCCTCTGTATCGGCGAGACCTCTACTGATTTCCTCAACAGTTTTATCTAAGGTTAATGTTTTTTCAATCGCTGGAATGACTGCTTTTAATTCTTTCATGTATGCGCCACACTGAGCTTCCGTAATAGTTCCTCGGATTAAAGCAAATTTAAAGGCGATTAGATAAAGGCAGGATAACTGGGCTGTATAAGCCTTCGTACTTGCAACCGCTATCTCAGGACCGGCTTGTGTATATAACACATAATCACTTTCCCGATCAATCGTAGAACCCTTCACATTAACAACCGAAAGTGTTGTAGCTCCTAATTCCTTAGCGAGACGCAAAGAGGCAAGGGTATCTGCTGTTTCACCTGATTGTGATATTGTGATTACCAAGGTGTTCTTATCTATTATTGGATCCTGATAGCGAAACTCTGATGCAATATCCACTTCTACCGGAATGCGAAGTAGTTTTTCCAACATGGCTTTACCCACCAACCCTGCATGCATCGCAGTTCCACAAGCTGTGATAATAACTCGGTTAACCTTTTCAAATATTTCATTCGGAATACGATCCACCGTAAAATCCGGTAGGTCTCCTTTTATAATTCTTGGTAATATAGTCGATCGGATGGATTCCGGTTGTTCAAAAATCTCCTTTAGCATAAAATGTGGATAACCGCCTTTTTGAGCTGCTGTTACATCCCAATTGACATGAATCATTTTAGGAACTACGACTTCTTTCTCTAAATTCATTACCACAATATCATCCTTTGTTAATCTGGCAATATGATGCTCCGGAAGTACAAAATAATCCTTTGAATACGGGATTAAGGCCACCATATCCGAGGCAATAATGGAGCCGTCGTTAGCATGACAAGCTACCAAGGGGCTGGCATTACGGATGCAATATATAACCTCGGGCTCATCTGCAAATAAGATGCAGAAAGCGTAGGCGCCTTCGATGCGTTTGATCGCTTCTCTGATCGCATCAATCGCGTTCCCTGTATATAGACTATCGATTAACATAGCCACCATCTCTGTATCGGTTTGGGATATCGGATATCTTCCAGCCGTAGCTAACTCCACCTCAAGCTCATGGTAATTCTCTATAATTCCATTGTGAATCAAGGTTACCTTTCCATGGGCGTGCGGATGTGCATTCGTATCCGTTACTCCCCCATGCGTTGCCCAACGTGTATGACCTATCCCGCAGGTACTGGTTATATCGCCGGAACTCTCTGCTTTATCAACTAAATTTGTTACTTTACCAGCAGTCTTTATCGTTCTTATCTTCCCATTATCAAAAAGTGAGATGCCAGCGCTATCATATCCTCGGTATTCGAGTGATGCAAGACCCTCTAAAAGTATATTCTTAGCCTCTAATTTCCCTGTAAAGCCTATAATTCCACACATATTATCATCCTCCATGCTTTTGGGAGGATTTCTCCTCCATACTTTGGAGAGATTCCTCCCGTGATTTTGGGAGTTTCCTCCTCCATGTCTCCGGAGAGAATTTCTCCTCATGATTTTTAAGCGGACTTCTCCACCCATGCTTTTTAAGAGGATTACTCCCCCGATTTTACAATCAAATTTTTTTCAATTTTATTTGAATTCACAGCACAATAAAGCTTCGTACGTAATAATCGAAGTCAAAATCATCCCTAATCCAATATTTCTTGGTTATGTCGCTGTTGTGCTATAGTTACCCATAGGTTTTGTCGACATATCACATGTCCAAGTACATGAGAGAGCATCCGCCGAACGTTTCGCTAACTCTCTACCTCGTTAACCTCTAAGTTTCTCGACCCAATAGAGGTGCATGGCGCTAATTTAAACATTTCTGTTAAACAGATCTTGGGTTAATCTAATGAATGGTTACTTAATTATCACAATTTTATTCTATGCCGCTCCTCTCCTTTTGTGATTTAAAATAACAATAACGGTTTCATGGTAGCATTAAGAAACAGAAATGTCAATCCAAATGGTGTTACAAAATAATTGAAAATCGGCATAGGAAAAGGGCGTTGCACTAATGAACTCTCTACTGCAACACCCTTAATCAAATCATATTTAATCTTACCTGCTACTATTCCATCTACATTAATCTTTTTTGTTTTGTTTTCCAATTCCTTCTTCTCTTACATTGTGCTCTTGATTTTGATTCTCAGGCTTCACGGAATTAGTTACCGTGTTGAATTTTTCTTTTGCTTTTTTCTGCCTTGCCTTTTCTCGTTTATCTTGGTCCATACATTTCACCTCTAGGATAGTATTGGACCTTTTAGATCAAATAATACATAATCTTCAATACAATCTGAAGCTTATTTTCATTCATCACAATTCTTGAAATCACTGTCCTTACGCTTAGGTTATTAACAATTCCCCTCATGGACATTGTTCAAATTCTTTCTTGCAACTTCAGCCAGGCGATATATTTGCTTTACTGGAGTTGTATCCTTACCCTTCATCTGCCATCTCGGAAAAAAGCGTGAGATATGAAGTGGAATATCCGGATTTATACTGGCTAGCCAGCCGGAAAGTGCCAACATTTCCTCTTCACTGTCATTCTCACCCGGAATGATCAAGGTCGTAATTTCTACATGACATTTTTCAGCCGCCAATTCTATCGTTTGCTTTACCGTAGCTAAGTCTCCTCGAAGTCTATGATAGAACTCTTCAGTAAAACTTTTCAGATCAATGTTAAACGCATCTATTACCGGTAGCAGTTCCTATAAAGGTTTCTCACAAATATATCCATTTGTTACCACTACATTTTTAAGACCCTTTTCTTTCGCGAGGGTAGCACAATCCCTGACGAATTCATAGCCAATTAATGGCTCATTGTAGGTATATGCAATTCCTATATTGCCTCTTTCGCGTAATCCCAATGCTTTCTCTACAAGCTCCTCACAGGAAATAACTGCAGTATCGACCTCTCCAGCTCCGACCATTGATATATCGCAATTTTGGCAAAAAGGGCAGTTTAAATTGCAGCCATAACTTCCAACGGACAGAATTTTACTGCCGGGATAAAAATGATACAAGGGTTTCTTTTCAATTGGGTCCAGTGCATATCCGGTTAGCTTTCCGTAATTTTCGCTGATTATCTCCCCGCCTTTATTCCTTCTACCCTTACACAGACCGACATGGCCTTCTTCTATCTTGCAACGATGAGGACAGATTTCACATTCTACTCTCATTTATGCCTCACCACCTCAAAGCGCTCCATCGTAAAGGCTTCATGGTCATAGATACCTGCCTTCTTTCTTGCAATCGACACCTGTTCCTCTACGGTATTCACACCATCCAGGTTCGGAAGAAGAAGTCCTCTCTTTCGCCCTGAGGTAACAATAACGCCATATCGTTCTACATCCAAATCCGACATCGCTTGAATCGGCTCGGCCTCCGCCAGTACATCCACACTGTAAACCAATTCCTCTAGCTCTTCTTTGCTAACAGGAGGAAATCTTGGGTCCTCTGCCGCAGCACTGACTGCGTTACGTAGAATTTCCTTGGCGATGCTTTCGGTTACTGGGGAAATCGTACCAATGCAGCCTCGAAGGCTACCATGCTTTTTTAAAGATACAAATACTCCCGCTTTTTTTGTTGTCATTTCCTCTGGCAAGCCCTCCGGAAGCTTCGCATATTTTCCGGTCGTAATATAAGTTTCTAGAGAAGTCCTAGCGAGATGCACATAGGAATCCTCACTCTTTTGGCGTTCCCTCGCAACTTCTCTTTGCTTTTCTGTGAATATTTGATCGAAATGTCGACTTTCCGATGTCCCGGTAATTGCAAATTCACATACGGCATACCCTACACCAAAAGTTCCTTCATAGGAGAGTAGCTCTGAATTCACTTCTTTACCACTGAGCGCTCCTGCCAGGATGATAAAAGATCTTAATCCGCATTCTGCTGCCGCCTCACAGAAATCCGGAGCAAACTCAAGAAAACGTAGGAAATTTCCTTCCCTCATCGCCTCCGTTACCTCTTTATCAAAACGAACACCCTCTTCAGAAAATCCATATGGCCCGTCCTCTTTTAATTTATGGGAAAGATCACCACTAGCAACAAACACAATTCTCCGACCCAATTTCTCAGCCGTCTTTTCAATACATCTTCCTAGATGGTAATGATCTGGCAGTGATAAGCCGGAGAGTCCAACGCGAATGATTCTATAATCCTGTAAATACTCATTAATGAAATAGAGTGGCACCATCGTTCCATGGTCAAGCTCCGGTTCTTTTTCACCCAACGTGCCTGCTTCCAGCCCTTCTCTTTCCGCACAGGCTTCTAAGGCCTCCACAAAATCTTCGTCATACTCCACCTGAAAGGATATGCTTTTAGCGCCAAAACGTCCAAAATTACCAATGGCAGTTTTTCCTGGTGAGATGTGAAAATAATCAGAATATAAAATGGAATGAGGTGTGGTTATTACTATCGTATCCGGCTTTAGCGCCGCTATACGCCTTGCAACTTCACGATAGCTGTTAATTGTTTTACTAACTTTTTTCTCTTCTCCCTTCCCCACCTCTGTAATAATAAGGGGAGGATGCGGAACGATAAAAGCACCTACTAATGACACAAAACCACCTCCATAAATAACACCTTTTGTAAACGAAACTTTGATAAAATATCCGATAACTAAATATTGATGTATTTCAACACCACTTAGGTTTCCCGACAAAAAACCATGATATTCAAGCACTACTTTATATATTTTCTTGTTTTTATGAATTAAATAATAACTTGATTATAAACTTTTTTGTTATATAAGTGAAGAAAATTCATATATTTATGTTTGTTTAAAACATTATTCTGAACTCAGGTAAAAAGAAAAGAGAATACTGTTATGAAGTATCCTCTTCTTAAAGCACTCTCTTAATATAAATTTATTTACTTCACATTATATATTCGTTTCTATTTTATCATTCCATATTTGACTGATTTTCAATAATCAATTCACAACCTTTTAATTATTACTTCAATCAGCTGCTCCACATCCTTCGTAAACATTGATTCATCTTCCAACAGCTCAATAATTTTTATCAAGTTGCGTATCGATATCTTTCTCTCAACCAATCCGGATAAAACCTTTTGCAATAACGATAATGAAACCTTCTCAGGAATTACACCCTGTACTACTGCTGAATACTTATCAGAAACGTTTTCTACTAATGTTTTTATTATTTGTCTATTTATGATCTTACTAAAATTCTCAAGTATTACCTTTTCTAATCGTACACAAATATCTTGAAAGGAGCTTTCAATTACCTTTGTAACTGTTTCTGAAAATAACACTTGATCATAAGCCTGTATTCGATATTCGAAACCTCCTAATTCTTCATTATCTCGAACTCGAAGCAATGGAAGGAGGATTCCGTATTGGATTGCCATCTTTTCTCTAAGCACTTGGATACTTGGGAAATGATTTTTATACTCCTCAACTAACAATTCAACGAAACCATCTCCTACTTCTACTACTAACGGCTCTGCCAGAAGGTTCTGTAAAAGCTGTTTCTTCTGCTGTTCATCATTGCTCTCTGTCAGCCGTACCTTACTCGCATCTCTATGTAGCATATAATCGGTAGAGCATTCTAACACTTCACAGATATAACAAAGCAACTCAAGGTCGGGATACCCCACCCCTCTCTCCCATTTCGATACTGCCTGTGGAGTTACACCTAACCTTATTGCCAGCTCCTCTTGTGTAAAGCCTTTTTCTTTTCTGGCTTTCGCCATTCTATCATCAAAACCCTTCAAACCCATATAATAACTCCCTTCTACGATAAGTTAATTTGATATTATCATAGTTTATCCTTCAAGTAAAACAACGTATTGTTGATAAGCTCCTCAACCTTAAGCATTACCCGCATTCTTAGAACACCAGGTTTGTCATAATCACGCTTGCTACGATCCCCGTCAAAGTTGCCATCAGACATCCGAGTAATGTATATCTGGTCTTCTTTACTCCTGCTGCCATAAAGTAGACTGCCATTGTATAGAAAATAGTCTCTGTGCTGCTCATCATGACGGATACCAGCCTACCTATGTAAGAATCCGGTCCATGTTCCTTGAAGATATCTAACACGAGACTGGTAGCAGCCGAGGACGAAAACATCTTTATTAAGGCGACCGGAACCAGCTGTGAAGGGAAATGAAGTAGATCCGTAAATGGCTTTATGAAATTCGACAGGATATTTAGGGCTCCTGAAGCTCGTAAAATGCCTATAGCAACCATTAAACCAATTAAGGTGGGCAGAATGTCAAATACCACTTTAAAACCGTCTTTCGCCCCTTTAATGAATTCATCAAAGATATTAGTTTTTGTGATTAGACCAAAACCTATAATATAAAAAAAGATGAATGGTATTATATAATCCGAAACATAGATTAAAAACTTCATTATTCTACCCCCTTCTTACCGATGTCCCCGTCGGTTACTTATTTTCCTAGCCATGGTAGAAAAAATAATACCCACACAGGTAGAACAAATTGTAGCAATCAACCCAGCACCTAATATTTCAGCCGGATTTACGGATCCATATTGGCTTCGATAAGCGATTACATTCACTGGAATTAGCTGCAAGGATGAAATATTAATAATCAATAACGTACACATGTCACAGCTTGCGACCTCAGAATCATTGTTTATCTTTTTCAATTCTTTCATAGCCATTAGCCCCATCGGGGTTGCAGCCCACCCAAGACCTAATATATTGGCGATCATATTGGATGCTATGTATTCGTTTACAACATGGTCTTTTGGAATACTTGGGTAAAGGAAACGAATAAAAGGACGAAGCGCTTTCGTAAAGGACGCTACTAATCCACATTTCTTTGCCACCTGCATTATTCCAGTCCACATCGCCATAATGCCGAGCATTGTTATGCAAAGTGCAACCGCCTCCTTCGAAGAGTTAATTGTTGCTTTACTAACTTCTGCTATATCCCCACGCAAAACACCTATTGTAATTCCTAATACAATCATAAATCCCCAAAGGTAATTTAACATATTAAATCCCACCTTTCCGTTTATCCAAAGACGAAACCTTTCGTCGCCCTATAAATTCTACCAATTTTTTTTGATCAATATGTAGTTTATTAAAACTATATTCCCAATTTTGTAATACATTCCGCCTCTTTTTCGACCTTTATGGTATAAAATGTATCTCTTTTACATTTATTGTTTAAATTGTGCTATGTTTTGACAAATATTTTAGTTGACTTTAAAAATATCCTATGATATCTTATTAAATGCTATATACAAATAATGTAAGTTGGATAATGTCCATACAAGCGTTATTAATAGCATCTATTTTATTCCCCAATACACTTGAGAAAAGGAGGCCTATTATGAAAAGTACTGGTATCGTAAGAAGACTTGATGAGTTAGGAAGAATTACTCTTCCCATCGAATTAAGAAGAACATTAGATGTAAGCGAAAGAGATCCATTAGAAATTTTTGTTGATGAAGGAAGAATTATCCTTCAGAAGTATGAACCTACTGATATTTTCAACGGCAACAAAGACAATCTGCTAGAATATCAAGGAAAGAAAATATCTAAGGATACAATCATTGAACTTGCAAAACTTGCAGGAATTATTGAATAGTTTACATAATATATAATTCGAGTAACTACGTTCTTGCCGATTGTATTACTCTGCAAATGATTTTACCCTCTATTTTGAGGGTATGCCCTCTTTGATAAAGGTATGCCCACTAAATAGAGCAAGAAAGAGCCTGTCACTTAAGTGACAGGCTCTTATTTTTATTTTAATTAATTTTATTCTTATTTTGACTTTATTTTTACATTAACTTTCACTTTACATAAATGTTTTTACACCCCAAATTGTCTTTGGTTCAACACTATAATATTCGCCCGTTGGCTGATCCTCCAAGAATAGAGGCCCAATGATATACGCTTCACTTGTTGTACTTGGAACTGGTTGATTACTTTGCGTATTCATCGGGATAGGGACTCCATTTTTAGCGGAGTATACTAGTCTGCCTGTTTCTTCTCCATTTACGTAAAAATATTTATTCATGGTATCATTTTCAAAAGCATTATAATAAATTCCTTCTGTGACTGTTTTGCTTACAAACTCTTCATTATCCTCATTTATCTGTACCAACTCTTCTACCGTTTTGCCAACTCCATTCGGGATATCATTGTTCCATTTTCCATCATAATAATAATATCCTTGCTCCTTACTATTTATCGTAAAATAGATACCAGTGCCCTTTTTTATGCCCTGCCTGATATCTCCAAAATATACATTCTCGCTATCATATATAACCATACCATAATCTTTTGGAAAATCGCCTTCCCCTAGACCATAATAGATTGGGGTATTTACCGCAATCTTCTCCTGAAAGACTTCTAAGCTGAGTACCGCAATAATCTTTTCGACATCTCTGTCTTCCAGTGCATGAAAAAGCTCAGAAAGTATATTTTTTCTCTGGTCTTCCGCTTCTTTTATTGAAGTAACCTCCTCCAGTAAATTCTCCAGATCGTCATTCTTAATATGCTTAATTGTATCTTGCAGAAGAAAAACTGCCTTACTATATTTTTTCTGTGTTAGATAAGTCTCTGCCAATCCTTTATATGCCATTGCTTCCTCTGGCAGCAACAAAATTGCTTCCTCATACTTGGCGATACCGTCCTTATAGTTTTCCTGATAGATATACTCCGCTGCCTGTTCCACCATCGTATCATATTGTTCCTTCAGTAGGTAAGAATCCACCTTGGTTAAGAGTTCAATCAAATCCTTACTTTGGGTTAATGCTTGTCCTTCTACAATTTCGTCACGGGCTAAGTTGTATTCTCCGATTTCGATATATGCTTCCGCTATTCGTTTATAAGAGGTTACCTCTTTACTTTTAATTAATTTTGCTTTTTCATACTCCGTTATTGCTTTGTCATATTCCTTGTTAGTAAAATAAACGTCAGCACGAGAAATAGACTGAAGATATTCATAATCCGTTTTAGCGGTTGTGACTTCCTCAATCTTCTCTTTAATTTTAATTCCGGATGTTTTCTGGTAACAAGAACGCAAAACTTCTAAAGCCGAATCGTAATCATTCATAGCAACATAAGCATCTGACAAACCTATGGATAAAAGCTGTTGGTCACTGTCCTTTATTGACAATGCCTTTTTATAGGCATCTATTGCCTGCTCGTAACTGCCTGCTTTTAAGTAATTTTCAGCCATAACGGCTTGTTCTACGAATTGTTTGTTCCCCGAGTAATTAAAAGAAATAAATACCCCAATTATAATAACGATTAATCCCAGAATCGCCGCAATTATTTTCCCCTCTTTTGTTCGAAATGCCCCACGCAACATTATTTCACCTCCAAAAGACAGTTAATCCTTCTCCTCGGACCCGTCTTGAATAAGCATTTGATAAATATCCCGTTTACTTATTCCTCTATCTTTTGCGACCGCTTTCATTGCCTCCTTTTTCTCCAGCCCCTTTTCTTGATATATCTTCATGTGTTCTGACAAAGCTATCGCTTCCCATTGTATTTGCTTTTCAGCTTCCATCTCTTTATAAGACTTCCCCTCCAATACTAATACATACTCGCCTTTCGGTTCCTGTGTGTCAAAGATACTGGCAGCCTCCATAAGAGTGGACTGTAAAATTGTTTCATGCTTTTTTGTTATTTCTTTAATGATAGTTACTGTTCGATTACCGAGCGCTTCAAGCAATTCATGTAAGGTTTTACTCAGCCTATGTGGTGCTTCATAAAGAATTACTGTTCTAGTATCCACTTTTAATTCCTCGAGTACCCGCTGTCTTTCCTTTTTATCCGTAGGTAAAAATGCTTCGAAGCTGAATCTTCTTGTGGAAAGTCCGGATAATGTTAATGCTGTAACGGCTGCACAGGCACCAGGAAGAGAGGTCACCTCAATTCCAGCGGCATATGCCTGTCGCACCATTTCTTCTCCCGGATCTGAGATTCCAGGTGTTCCTGCATCCGTGATTAGTGCAATGTTTAAACCTGATTTTAACTGTTCTACCAGATACTTGGCTTTGTCCACCTTGTTAAACTCATGGTAACTTGTCATCGGTGTTTTAATTTCAAAATGATTCAATAACTTTATGCTGTGCCTCGTATCCTCTGCGGCAATTAAATCGACTTCTTTCAGAGTTCTAATTACACGTAACGTAATATCCTCAAGATTACCGATGGGTGTGGCGCATAAATATAAAATTCCGGACATATTTTAACGTCCTTTCTATTTCATTAATACCCATAGATGTCATATATTTCATCTGTATATACGTTGGGTTCTTTATATACAATCAACGGCGGGTCCACCTTTATCATGGATTTTCCTCCTTTAATACATTCGAGGAGAACCATGTTCGGCTCCTTGTCAATATAGGGATGAACCAGCTTCATCCGTTTTGGCTCTAATTTATGTGCCGTTAATGTATTAATAATTTCTACCAGGCGAAATGGTCGATGCACCAAATAAAATCTACCATTCGGTTTCAATACCCTTGCGGCCTCACGGATAACATCCTCTAAGGAGCATAGAATCTCATGACGCGCAATTGCCTTTGCCTCCCCTGGATTTACTATCCCATGGCTATGATTCATATAAGGAGGGTTGCTCGTAATAACATCAAAGGAAGCCAGTCCAAAAATAGCAGAGGCCTCCTTGATATCACCAAGTACAATATCAACTTTGTCTTCCAGTTTGTTAATGGCAACACTTCGCCTTGCCATATCAGCACTTTCTTCCTGAATCTCAAGACCCGTGAAGTGCTTTCCCTCTGTTTTTGCCTCTAAAAGGATTGGTATAATCCCCGTTCCGGTACCCAGATCCAACACTCTTTCTCCCGGTAACACCCTTGCGAAACCGGAAAGAAGTACTGCATCCATTCCAAAACAGAATTTGTTTGTATTTTGTATTATTTTATAATTATTTCTGTGAAGCTCATCTACCCGTTCCTCCGGTCTTAGATAATCCTCTATGCTATCCTTCTTATTCATCATCCAGCAGGGATTTCCCTTCCTTCTTCTCTAAAAGCTCAAGTACCCGTAATTCTTCATCCTCGATGGAAGAAGGTGTTCTTTCCTTACGTTTCCTCTGCTTGAAGTGCAAATCCTCTACTTTGTATTCACGGAATTCCTTCTCATCATTCTCCAACGTAACGATAACCTTTACCACCTGTTTTAATACGCTGACACTTTGTACCTCACCTCTTAGGTTGTCGTTTGTTGTAACAAAGTCTCCAACACCGGGTAGCTTACTATTTAATTCTTCATAAGCCTCTTCCTCATTCTTAAGGCAGCACATTAATCTACCGCATACACCGGAAATTTTCGTCGGATTGAGGGAAAGATTCTGTTCCTTTGCCATTTTGATGGATACTGGGGCAAACTCAGATAAGAAGGTATTGCAGCATAGCGGCCTTCCGCAAATTCCGATACCCCCAACGATCTTTGTCTCATCCCTTACACCAATTTGTCGAAGCTCAATACGAGTCTTAAATACGGATGCTAAATCCTTTACCAATTCCCTAAAATCAATTCTTCCGTCCGCTGTAAAATAAAATAATACTTTGTTATTGTCAAAGGTATACTCAGAATCTATCAGCTTCATTTCCAAACCGTGCTTTTGAATCTTCTCAAGGCAAATATGAAACGCCTCTTTTTCCTTCTCTTTATTTCTTTTTTCCACCGCATTGTCCTCATCGGTTGCCTGACGGATTACCGATTTAAGCGGTTGGATGATTTTATCATCTTCGACATCACGAGGGCCTAGTACCACCAACCCATATTCAATGCCTCTTGCAGTCTCAACAATTACATTGTCACCCTGCTTAATATCATAACCTGCAGGATCAAAGAAATAAACTTTTCCTGCACTACGAAATCTTACTCCGATTACATTAACCATTACAGTTCTCCTTTATAGTAAGTAACATAAGTTCAATGGCAATGTCAAAATTAACGTTAGCCTTCAGTCTAATTTTGGCCTTTTCCATTGCACTTATAATTTTTTCTACGCCTACATAACTTCTGATATTTGCTTGTTTATTAATAAATGTAAGTTCTTCTCTATATAATAATAGATCCGGGTCCATTGTTGCTTTATACATTACAACGTCTCTGTACCACAAAATCATTAAATCAATATAATCCTCAATCGATGCCTTATTCGTAGTTAGTGATTTTAAACCAGATATAACCTCATAAAGCTCCATATCATCGATGTATTTTAATATATGAAGTACATCACCCTTCATCTTCTCGAATTCTTCTGAAGAGGCATATTTAATTGCTTTTCCGACATTTCCACCAGAAAATGTGGCCGCCATGTCTGCCATATAATCCGGGATATGGTGTTCCTCCATCAGAAATTCTTTTATCGCCTGTTTATCCACCGGCTTTAGATTTAGTTGAACGCTTCTGGATAGTATGGTAGGGAGAATTATACTTATGTTGCTAACCAAAAGAAGTATAATCGCATATTCCGGCGGTTCCTCCATGGTTTTCAACAACGCATTCTGTGCCTGTTCTGTCAGCTTGTCTGCATCATCAATAATATATATTTTATATGGACTGTTATATGGTTTTACCTGAATATCTGCATTGACCTGAAGTCTGATGTCATCCACGCCAATACTTGCCTTTTCATGCGTAACCCACATAATATCCGGGTGGTTGCTCGTCTCCGTCTGCATACAGGATTTGCAACGATCACATGACAATATACCGCCTTCCTCACATAGCAATGTCTTTGCAAATGCGGTTGCCAGCAGTTTTTTACCCATCCCTTCTTCCCCATGAAGAATATAAGCGTGGGAAACCTTATGGGAGCTAATCGCGTTCTGCAGATGCTGTATTATGCTTTCGTGACCGATAATTTGTCCGAAACCTTGCATATTGACCTCCCTGTATGTGCTATTGCACGTATTCAAAAATCAAAAATAATACTTCAGTGGCTTTTTCTAAGTGAATTTAAATCACTTTTATTAGGTTAAAATATCAAGTAATAATCCCCTAATCTCATCTATCTTATTCAGAATCGTCAAATGATCCTTCTCATCCTTAATCAACTCCGATGCCAGTTCATCTAGATTCTGATCTACCAGCTTAATCATCGTATAAACCCTATGCCTACCTTTTTTGTCCAAGAAATTCTCTCTAGAAAACTTATGGGAGCGATTAACGATTTCATTCATAAACTCTTTAATCAGTTCCCGATAGTGCTTCATATCTCTAACATCCATATGCTTGGAAAGCTTTTTGCCTTGTGAGGAAATTTCCCCCAGCATTACGTTAAGTCGGTTTTGTAATTCCTGTTCTTCGATATGGGAAATCAACGTGAATTTAAAAGAACCATCTGCTTCTGGCACTGGTGCTTTTTGTTCGACCTGATTTATCGGTTGCATTTGGTTAACCTTAATCTCCATATCTGTCCTCCAAGATAAGCAAAGCCCTAACCTTAACTTTTCTTTGCTTCTTTAAGCAAAGCTCGTAAACTTCGTTTACTCGCTCGTGTTACTCGTGCAGTTAAGGTTATGCCTTTCATGAAACTTAAAGCTGTTTCCTGAAAGCCCTAACCTTAACTTTTCTTTGCTTATACACGAATATTATATCACACCATCCAATGAGTTAATAGTAAAATTTTTGATGTCGTCCTTTAGCTCATACAGGCAAATGTTTATGTCCGTATTTTGATAGCGCTTTGCTATACCGTTCTTTTGAAGATTTTCATCAGAGAAATCCTCCTCGTCCGCTAGATAACGTCGGCACATTTCTGCGTATTTGGGCTGCTCCTGTTTTTGTTCTCTTTTTAGCGCTCGAAGTAGTCTTACTCCATCCTCTACCTCAAGATAGATCGGTATCACACGATCCTTCCCAAAGTATTCCCTAATTTGCGCGTATGTTTCCAAGGTTCCTATTAACAGATAATCGCTTTCCTCTAGATTAATCTGTCCATCATTCACGGTAAAATAGTGCCAGGTCCCATGAATGGTATCATAAGATCGATGTTCGATGATTTTCTTTTGATTTTGTAGCTTTAATAACGTATCCTCATCTACAAAATGATATTCAACTCCATCTTCTTCTGCCTTTCTTATCGGTCTTGTTGTATACATAACCGCTGTCTTTAAATTTAATTCCTCTATTTCCAGCAGCTTTTTATATATTGTATCCTTCCCAGTAGCGCTTTTTCCCATGACAATAAATATCCTAGCCATTCTTATATTCCTCTCTCTATCTTAATCAACCACTTCGATCTCATCCTTTTGTTCTCCCACAAGACCGGTTATTGTTATTCCCTCTTGCTGCATTTGTTTAACATAATCTACAAATCTTTCATCAATTATTTCACCTGGTACCAGGAGTGGCGAACCGGGCGGAAACAGACTGACAAAGTTAGCCGCAATTCTTCCGCTGCTGTCTAACAGCTTTATTTGTTTAGCTTCATGTTCGTAAGCCTCATATGGAAACATGGCTTGTCTTGGAACCCTTGTTTCTTTGTGTAGCATTACTTCCTTGGTAGACTTTGCTTCCTTTGAAAGAAATGCTTCCTTGTGTATTATAGTCTGCCTTTGTGGAAGACTTTCTGTTTTGCTATTCTGCTTCTCTTTTAAGTCGACCTCATCTTTGTCAATTGTGAGGAGGGCATTGGCTAACCGATCAAAGCCTTCCTGTGTATCACAAATACTTGTCATTCCAAGAACATAATCGGAAGCTTCCATCTCCATTACAATATGGAATTGTTTACGGAGTATTTCCTGCAATTGATGGCCTGATAGTTGCGTCTTTTTTACTGAAATCGTTACTTTGGAAGGATCGAGGTCATATATACCAAAGTGTCCGACGATATGTCGGTCCATAAGTGTTAAGTTCTTTAATGCCCCAAGCGTTCTATAAAATTTATCTAACTTCTCCTGATAAGATTCAAAAAGAGAATTTGCCTCATCCTCTAACATACTTACAAGACGGTCAATACTTGCCAGCAGTAGGTAGGAGGGGCTGCTACTTTGATAGATTGCAAGATAATGTTCTATTTTATGATTTAATTCCCTCCGATTGGAGTGTAATACCGCAGTCTGTGTAAAGGAGGGGAGTGTTTTATGAAAACTTTGAATAACAAGGTCGGCTCCCAAACCAACTGAACTTTTTGGAAAGCCCTTATGGAAGCCAAAATGTGCTCCATGTGCTTCATCTACAAGCAAAATTGCTCCATGTTGATGTACTATTTCAGCTATCAACCTAATATCCGATACTATTCCTTCATAAGTCGGAGATGTTATAACTACTAGCTTAATATCTATGTTTGTTATCAACGCCTCTTCTATTTCTACGGCAAGAATTCCACCGTTGACCGGTAATTCATCTATTTTCTGTGGATAACAATAGATTGGCTTTAGCTCCATTTGAACCGCCGCATGATAAACCGATTTATGGGCGTTTCTTGCAAGAAGAACCTTATCTCCCCGCTTAGTAGCAGCCGATATTCCAGCAAGTATACCCGCTGTACTGCCATTGATAAGTGGAAAGGATCTTTCTGCTCCATAAAGTCTGCTGATACGGTCTGACAACTGCTTTAGAATTCCCTCTGCCTGATGGAGGTTATCAAATCCTTCTATTTCGGTTATGTCAATTGCATAAGGATTATCCATTTGCATCAGCTTCGTATTACGTTTATGCCCTGGCATATGCATGGGGTAATAATCCTCTTCGTTATAGGAAATCAATTTATCATACAGCCTGTCCATTCTATACCAAGCCTTTCTTATCTTTTACCATCGAGTTCCCTGAATTCACTTCTATGCTTTAATCGGAGCGCTTCTTTCTCGTATTTTTGCTGATACATCTTAGCATCAGCTACGATTAAACAATCCTCTATCGTTGTAGTTTCATTTGGTTTTATAATGCTCCATCCATAACTTACATATACCTTATATTCACTGCCCGCTTCCCTATTATAACGGTCAATTTCCTCTTCAAAACGATTCACAAAATGGTTCATTTTCCTTTGATCATAATCTAAACCGATTACGACGTACTCATCGCCACCAACACGCATACAGATTTCGTCATCTTCTGCTGCATAAAGTAGTGCATTTGAAACTACCTTAATCGCTATGTCCCCACAAGCATGTCCAAAGTTATCGTTAATAAACTTCAATTTATCCATATCGGCTGTAAATACCATTAGATCACTATGCTCGTCAATGCTTTGTTTCATGTATTTCTGTCCTAGTGTTACCAAAGCCCTACGATTATACAAGCCTGTCATCTCGTCCTTTATATACATATCCTCCAGTTTATAAACTAATCGCTTCAATTCGTTATGAATTCTAATATTCTCCAGGGCATTGCATATATTAATCAGCCATCCTTGATACGAGGGTTTGTACACCGCTCCATTATAAAAACTGATTGCAGTATAGCCAAAGCATACTTCTTGATAATGAAGCATATTAAATATGAATATCTGAGGGTCTCTTCCAACATGCGCTGTTGGTAATAAACTCTGTTTTGAGAAATCTTCTTTCTGAAGCCATTCCCCTTTCTTTATGCCAACCTCCATAACCATATTCGTTAGGCTGGATAGCTCGGGTGGATTTTCATTGCTAAATAACTCCCAGTCCTTATGCAAGCACATATAAAAACTTTCAAACCCTTCGTTCATATATGTATACGACGCAAGCTTGCGATCTAGTTCGTCTATCAATTTAACATTTGTTAATTCAACAGACATGAAAGCATTATTTGAAATATCCTTTTCCTTTTCTTCCATCTCACTAATTAAACGGTTGCGTCGTTTTGTCATTACATTCCTGTTACTATTTACTTTGCACCCACACGATTCCCGCAAAGTCGTAACCGTACTCAGATATGAATTTTTATCCTGTGGGATTTTCATGTTATGCTTATGTAACTTCTCTACTGCCTCAATTCCCATTTCGAATATAGGTATTCCAGCCGTGGTAATAGAAGGGTTAAAATCTTCTGTGATTGCCATATTATCGCAACCTGAGACAGCAATATCCTCTGGAACTGAAATGCCTCGCTCTGCTAATGCACTGCATACGGTAGCTGCCATATAATCGTTGGCACATATTATAGCTTCCGGACGCTTCTCCGGATCTGATAGCCAATATCGCACGGCATCATACCCCATAAGTTTCCAGAAGTCTCCATAATACATCTGATCTTCGTTCACTGTAATATCATGCTCTTTCATAATTCTTTTATAGGCCTCAAGCCGTTCTATCGATACCAGATTATCCCTCGGTCCCGTTAAAAAATTAATCTTTTTATAACCATGGTCAACAATAAAATGATGGATGATTTCATCCAGCACTGAAGTGTCCTCTATTAAAACGTTATAATATTCTTCTATTCTCTGGCGAACACTAACGACGGGACATCTCCCACTATCTTTTATATGTTCACGAATGCACTTATCAAAACCTTGAACAAACATAGTATCCGGAAGGATAATAATTCCGTCAAGATCCTCATAACTTGGAAGAAGCGCGATGCTTCGTTCTCCAATTTCATATTGAAATTCACCGTATCCTAAAAAGTTAGTAAAAAATGCCACATTATAGCCAAGTTCCTTTGCTCTTTTGCAAATTCCTCTGCTTAAGGTTTCTTGAAACTCTTGATGTAACTGTGTTACAAAAACGCCAATTGTTTTCCTCTCATTACCAAACATGTACATCTCCTACATTCTATAAATAGTAATTCTAGTATTAATTACTCTTTAGTTTATGCCCAATGTTACTATAATTTAGTACAATATTACTATATAACAAGTTATAGATAAAAACAAGTTTCACATATCAAACACAAGTTATTATTTACCAACAGCCTAACGAAAGTGAGAAAAGAATTTTGAAAAAACTAAATTCTTGGAAAGAAGTTCAAGATGAAATCCTTAGGAATTTCATCTTGAACTTCTTTCGGGTTTTATATGTGTTATAGCTCCGCAGCATCGTATCTGTATGTGTTAAAAAAAGCCTTAACTCAAATTTTCAAGTTAAGGCTTTGTCTAATATGCTTTGTTATTTTAATAGACTTCTGCCTGCAAAAGCGTCCGACTTACGCTAAGATCATACGGTCATTAGCAAATTCGCCGCCACTTGCCTTCTCAAACTTCTCCAACAAATCACTGACCTGTAGCTTTTTCTTAGCTTCTCCTGAGACATCATATATGATTTTACCATCATACATCATAATTAATCGGTTACCATATTGTATAGCATTCTTCATATTGTGAGTTACCATCATTGCAGTGAGTGAATTTGCCTTTACAATCTGCTCCGACAGCTCTAATACCTTACTGGCCGTCTTAGGGTCAAGTGCAGCCGTATGTTCATCCAATAGTAAAAGCTTCGGCTGTTGTAAGGTTGCCATAAGTAACGTTAGCGCCTGCCTTTGCCCTCCGGATAACAATCCAACCTTTGAAGAAAGTCTTGTCTCTAAACCCAAATCCAGCATCCTAAGGCTCTCGATGTATCGTTCTTTTTCTTCCTTCGTAATTCCCCAACTGAGACCTCTCTTTTTTCCACGTCGATATGCCAATGCCAGGTTCTCTTCAATTTCCATATTCGCAGCGGTTCCCATCATTGGATCCTGGAATACTCTGCCTAAGTACTTCGCTCTTTTATGTTCGGGCAATCCGGTAATGTCCTCACCGTCTAATACTATGGAGCCTTTATCTGGAAAATGAACCCCCGCTATCATATTCAACATCGTTGACTTACCGGCACCATTTCCACCAATAACAGTAACAAAATCACCATCGCTTAGATTAAGGTCCAGATTATTTAATACTAATTTCTCATTCACTGTATTCTGATTGAAGGTTTTATATATATTTGTCATTCTTAGCATGTTAATTGGCCTCCTTTCGTAATATTCCCTTTTTCTTTTTCAATACAGGGATAGAAAGAGCAAGCGCAACCACCACTGCGGTCAAGAGCTTTAAGTCATTTGTATTTAAGCCCCACTGCAATACAATTGCTATAATAATACGATAAATAATGGACCCAATTACAATTGCCAATAATTTACCCGCAAAATTTTTAACTCTGAGCAGTAAAACCTCTCCGATGACAATGGAGGCCAAACCAATAACGATTGCACCAACACCCATACTCACATCAGCAAAGCCCTGGCTTTGTGTTACCAATGCACCGGAAAGTGCTATTAGTCCGTTGCTAAGAACCAGACCTTGAATTTTCATTTTATCGGTATTGACACCCTGCGCTCTAACCATTGCCTCATTATTACCGGTTGCCCGGATACAACAGCCGATTTCCGTCCCGAAAAACCAATAAAGAACTGCTATGACAGCCATTACAAATACAAGTCCGACCCCCATGGTTACCCAAGTCTGAAGGGTGGAATCCTTTATTCCAAGTTCCTTTGCCTCAGGCAAAAGACCTTTAAAAAAGGATATAATTGTACTTTGCCCAATCAAAGACGTATTTGCTTGCCCCATAATCCGCAGATTAATGGAATACAATCCAATCATCGTAAGAATACCGGATAAGATAGCCGGTATTTTAAGCTTTGTATGTAAAAAACCAGTGATGGAACCGGCTGCCATACCGGCAAGTGTTGCTACGATCAAAGTAATAAACGGGTTCCAGTGTAAGCTTACCATTAAGACTGCACTAATGCTTCCTCCTAGCGCAAAGCTCCCCTCACAGGACATATCAGCAAAATTTAAAATTCGGAAAGTGAGATAGACACCCAGAGCTAAGATTGCCCAGGTAAGACCTTGGGAAAACGCTCCAAATATCGCCATAACTATATTCATAATAAGCTTGTTCCTTTCTTTACAATTGTGATAAGCATAACTTAACACCTCTAATATTACATAAAGTGACTTGAAAAAAGACTTTGCTTGGCAAAATCTTTTTTCTATTATTCCATATTATAAATCAAATAACCCTTTGGATTTCTTTTTTCTCGTGTAATAGCTTATATTCAAGCCATATTATTTAGTCTGTAAATCCTCGGGAATTACAATACCAAGCTTCGTTGCCACCTCTTGATTTATTGTAAGTTCATATTCTGAATCTGGTAAGTATTCAATTGGCATAGTTGCTGTGTCTGCTTCATCCTTGATAATTTTAATCGCTTGCTCTCCGGTTAATCTTCCAAGCTTGTAATAATCAATTCCATAAGTTGCAAGTCCGCCTGCATCAACCATACCTTTTTCACCACAGATAACTGGAATTCCATTATCATTTGCTACTAACGAAACAGTGGGCATACCTGCTGCTATAACATTGTCAGTTGGAGCATAAATCGCATCCACTTTACCAACTAAGGATTGAACCACCTGTTGGATCTCATTTGAATTGGATACGGTCGCTTCTATTGCGGTCAAGCCATATTCAGAAGCTGCTTCCATTGCTATTTCTGCTTGAATCTTGGAATTGCTTTCACTTGAACAGTATAAAATTGCAATGTTTTTAGCGGTCGGAATTAATTTTGTTAACAACTCGATTTGATTCTTGATTGGTGTTAAATCTGAGGTACCGGACACATTCCCTCCTGGAGCATCATTCGAAGCAACAAGTCCAGAACCAGCCGGGTCAGTTACTGCGGTTACTAAAATCGGTATATCCTTTGTTGCATTCGCAACTGCTTGTGCAGAAGGTGTTGCAATTGCTAAGATTAAATCATTATTATCGTTAACTAATTTGGTTGCAATCGTATTTGCCGTAGGTTGATCTGCCTGCGCATTCTGTAAATCAATTTTGATGTTTTCTCCATCTATGTACCCTGCATCATTCAATGCATCTACAAAACCTTGATAGCTCGCATCGAGTGCTGCATGTGTAACAAACTGGTTTACGCCAATTGTGAACACATCATCTTTTTTGCCACAGCCAACAAGGGCTGTTGCCATAGATACTAGTAATAAACTAACTATAATTTTTTTAATTTTCATATATCCTCCCTATTAATCCTTGCGGATAATATCCCCTTTGAGATACTATTTCACTTTAAAACTTTACCGCTTTTACCTGATAAAGTCTACTATTAAAATGAGGATTCGTCAATACCTTAATTTTATTCTATCTTATGAAATAAATGGATTTCTACTTAAAAATGCTAATATACTACAAAATAATCTCGTAAAGGTGAAACCATACTAGATTAGGAATATTGAGACCCAGGTCCACCGTACCTACAAATTGATACCCACACTGTTCATATAATTTGATAGCCGGCGTATTATGGATCGATACATCCAATCGTATTGTTATCATCTTTTGTTCTAGACTATAAGCTTTCGCAAAATCCATCAGTAGTTTTCCAACACCCCTCTTTGTATACTTTGGGTGAACAGCAAGGGAATGAATCACGATAATATTGTCATAGTCCGTTTCAATTCCCCAAGTTGCTTGGGTATACGCCGTCTCCAACCTGTGGTTTAAAATAATAGACCCTGCTATTTCGTTATTAATTTTTAATACGAATAGAGTATTATATTTAATCCCGTTAGCCGCCGTTTCCCTTGTAGGATATACCCCTTTGATCCACCCAGGGTAATTAATGTTCGCCTGTAAATGATCGTGAAGGGCATTATATAGTCCTTCCATCTCATCTAACTTTTCCTCGGTTGCTTGCACTATCTGATATAAATCATTTTCACTTATTTTATTTTTATGATCAATCATTCGTATACCTCTTATGTTCTATATTTAATATGTAATCTACTCCAGTAATATTTTTCTCGATTATTCCACCCACACCAGGTTTGGCAAGTAGCTCCATGTTATATCGTCCTCATTATATTTATCTATTCCTTACAACAACTCCTCTTAGTAAAATACTACCTATAATTTAGGCTTAAGTATAAATCAGATCCGCTCAATTGACAAGTTTTTACTTGAAAGCTTACATAGTCGGTATCGTCATTATCTTAACATTAATTAAAAAAGACCGATACCTATATGCTTAGGTATCAGCCCTATCTTGATGGTTTATAAATTAATATGCTATCAATTTCCCTTGTTAACTTCTTACTTGTATATATTATCATGCCACTCTTTATGTAAAAATGGACGGGTACATTTCTGCGTGGCTTGTTCTACCGATATCTTATCATCGTTACTTAAAATTTCACACAAATAACGACATACATTTTTAATCTCTTCAACAATACGACTTTGGCTATTAATAACTTCTCCATGGCCAGGTATAAAGGTATATTGGCTGTATTTGTTTAGATTATGTATTGAAATATAATGATTAATAATATCGTTCTTTGTTATACGTGGCAGAATAGGTTCCCCTGTACTGGCAAAAATCAGTTCATCCCCAATATATAAAAATTTGTTATTAATTTTAATAAGTAGGGTACATAAAGAATGCCCAGGATTTTGTATCATCTCAATATTATGTTCACCAAATTTTATTGATCGGTTTTTCTCTACAAGAACATTGGGTGTATAATATTGATGTTCTTCCTGTGGAATCCACAGATCTAAGGTCTGCTTATAATGCTCACTGCCATATATGGTTACATTGGTCAATATTTTTAAGCCCTGCATATGATTCTTATGAAAATGCGAGATTACTACTTTTTCTACCGTAATTTGACTTTCATTAAGGTCTTTGATTACTTCTTTCGCTTGGTCTTCTAAACCTATGTCAATTAGAACTGCCTTATTATCATTAATTAATGCTATTATATTGTTTCCAAAATATTGCTGTGATATAGGTTCAAAGACATACTGAATAATTCCTTGAGACAATTCTACCTTCTTCATATGATTCAACCTGCCCATTGCATTGTATTTGCATAAACTACATATTCAATCCCCGTGACACTAACATACTATAATACCTTCCTCTTGTTGTCTAACACAATCCTTCCCGGGATATATTATTAAGTGTCAGATTGTACAGGAAGTCTACAAAGTAATAGTATGTCAAACAATGTCGAAAGTCAATAAATATGCACTTCGGTCCTATGATACAATAGACCCAGAAGATTAGTTTGTATTATTAATAGCCCTTTTAAAGAACTCCTGAAAACCTTTTTTTATCATGGAAGTTGCTTCATTATTTTTTAAGTTATAATAATATTCTCCCGATTTTATATGTACTGATATACGATCCAGTGGAAAGCCTTCTTCTATCTTCTCATGTGGAAGGTTTGTTAGTTCAAATTTTTCACCTGATATATCATCTTCCATATATTCATAAATTTCGTATTTATTCTTTACAAAACAAATTGCATTTTTATACTGCGCTATACATTTTCCTCCCAGATTTTCTGCGATACTCGAATAATAATCCGTCATTTCCTGATCGGATAATCTTTTACCGTTAATATTGCGAACATGGACTCCGGGTTGCCTAGAAGCCTCTAGTCCTTCAATATAAAGTCCCGAATCACAAGAAAACACAGGCAAATTGCAGATTTTATAATATGCAAGCGCTTTAATTCTTGCATTCTCCAGCGGGTCGTTCCCACTTTCATCAATTTCTGGCCAATCATAGGCTAAATCTTTAATTCCTATTAAGTCTATATCTAACTCTTTTAAATACTCCCTCATTGCGCTTAATTTTGCTTGATTACTCGTTCCATATAGTAGCTTCATATCTTCTCCTTCGTAATTTTCCTGGTAATGCAAGTTTAGATTAATACTCGAGTAGCTCCGTAAAATTCATGGCTGGTTTTCCATCTTTATTTGTTACTGCCGCAACATAAAAAGAATTACCTTCCTTCCCCTTTGAGAAATAATGTTTTAGGCACTCACTTGCGGTAAAAGGCATCTCCAAATTGAATAATTTATCAATATCAACCCATTGCAATTCGCCTTCATTACTCATAGGTGTTACGATAGGTTTTTCTTTAAATTCAGCAAAATAATAATAAATTTGTCTCACTTCACCTTTGATATTACAAAGGGTTATGTATTTTAGTGCAATGCCTTGTATATCATTTTCTTTAATACCTGTCTCTTCCTCTATTTCACGAAGCATACATTTTTGAGGATGATTTAATTCCTCCTGTTCAAGATGTCCTCCTCCCGTGCCTACCCAGACCGGGTTGTCAAATATCCTAGAACCAATCCTTTTTAGCATTAGAATTTGATTATGATACCTCAGATAAATTGCTGCCAGGTTTCGTAATACGGTTTCCTGCTGATAATACTCCTCCTTATGCAACTCGTAATCCACAACGGATTGCATTACGCCAATCTGATCCTGCCAAGCATTCATATTAACCCTCACTTTGGTAAAACCTATTTTCTCATAAACATGCTGCGCTCTGGTGTTCTTTAAGTTTGTATCCAATACTATTTTTTGAACTTTCTTATCGAGGAATAAGTACTCTATTAGTAACTTTATTGCTTTGGATCCATGTCCCTTTTCCTGATAAGTACAATTACATATCTTTATTCCTATTTCAGCAATATTATTAGTGATTCGAAAGTTCATTTCTCCAACCGGATTTGAATCTATTTCGATAATTAATCTGCGATGATTATCCTCTTCATTCATAATTTGCTCTATGATTTTGTCCTCATTCGTGTTAAGTCCATTTGGGAAGCCTGCATGCTCCATTATTGCTCCATCATTCCACCACTTACATAATATTACCGCATCCTCTGTTGTTACTAGTCTAATTGCCAAATTATCCTTTTGAGCTATATATTCGTATCTTATAATTTCTTCCATTCACAGGTCCTCCTGCTTCCATATAATGGTAGTATTATATAACGGTTATCCCATAAAATACAATAATTTTATTACATATTCTTTTACTATAAAAATCCCACTGAAAACAGGACTTTTCAGTGGGATCTTGTACCTTATTAATTTATAGATAAACCTTCGCGTATAATTAGCTAAACATCTCGCTTAATACTTTTCGTGAAGCGTCATTTGTAAGTGCTAAAATATCATCATCCACTAAGATCTGAGTATCACCTTTTGGAATCAATAACGTATCATTTCGAGTAATTGCAATAAGTACTGTTTCTTTTGGAATTGACAAATCTTTTACTATAATATTTGCCGCCTTCGCATTTTGCCCAACTTTTATTTGGACAATTGAGTAATCTCCTCGTTTGAGCTTCATAAGTGTTAACATTTCCTCTAAATCCATCTCTTCAACAACAAAATGTGCCATTAAGTCAGCCTGATTTAAGCCAATATCCACACCCATTCCACTATTATACAGCCATGCATTCTTCGGGTTATTTACTCTGGCAACAACACGCGGCACCCCGAACTCCATTTTGGCAAGGGTTGAAACTACTAGATTTATCTCATCGTCTGCCGAAACGGCAGCAACCACATCAGCAGATGCTATTCCTGCTTTTTCCAACACCACCGGATCACAGCCATGACCAAAGATAATTGTCTCTGGGGGTAACTCTCTTTCTAATTTATGATAATTCTTCTCGCGATGTTCAATGATACGTATTTCATTTCCGTTTGATATTAATAAAGAGGCAATGTAGGATCCCACTTGTCCTCCACCTACTATGATGACTTTCATCTTTATTCCTCCTTTTTATGCTAAACCAAACATAGCTTTTAGCTTGTCTGTAGCGGTATAATTAACAGAAAGATAGAGTATATCATCTGCTTCCAATATGGTTCCTAAGGTAGCAATAAATGTCTTGTTGTTACGACTGATGGACACCACATTTATTTCTCCTATTACGGTAATTTCATTCACCGTATGCCCCACCAATAAAGGCGGTACCTCAATACGTACCAAATTTACACTTCCATTGCCCATCTCATATACACTATCTAATTGACTATAGGTCAAAATTTCTGATGCACGTTCAATACCCCAAGACGTCGTTGAAATTGTCTGGATTCCAAGTCTGCGGTATATTTCTGCCTTTCGAGAATCATAAAGACGTGCAATGACACGAGGTACTCGGTAAATGTTCTTTGCCACTCGTGCTATCACGGCGTTTATTTCATCACTTTCGGTACAGGCTACAACCGCATCGACTTGATCAATTCGAGCCTTGTTTAATACATCTCTATCAAATCCAAAGCCAACGATTTTGTTACCTGTAAAATCCTTTCCCAGTAAATCAAATGCTTCCGGATTCGTATCAATAACCGTAACCTGATGGCCCTTTTTCATAAGATTTAAGGATAAGCCTGTTCCCATTCGTCCTAAACCAACTATAATAACTTTCATGTCGTCACCTCTCTACTTTATATGCTCTTTTATCATATCTTTCCTACGTAGCACTGCTTTTCTTACTTCCTCAATCAATAAGATAAGAGGTGGCCATATACATAACAACAACCAATCTGATAAACTTAATGCCGAGGTATGAAATACAGATTGTAGTGGCGGTAAATATACTAAGGCAAAGATAATAATTATTTCAAATACTATTCCAAGATTCACTTGTTTATTTGCAAATATTCCAACCTTAAATACGGACTGCTTCTCTGTCCTACAGTTAAATACTGCTCCAATTTGGGTAAATACAATCGCTGCTAATGCCATTGCTGTAGCTTTGATGTAAACTGGATTTCCTTCTCCGGCAAGCGCAACATTCGGCCATCCGTTTTGTATATTGATAAAGAAGTACGAGAATGCGGAAGCAGCCGAACCCAATAATCCATACCATAAGAACGCCTTTAATACCAACTTTCTGCTTAATAAAGGTTCCTTTTGATTCCGCGGTGGTAAATCCATAATTCCTTTTTCCGGCTTCTCTGTACCAAGACCTAACGCTGGAAGCATATCGGTACCTAAATCTATGGTAAGAATCTGCATTACCGTAAGTGGCAACGGAATTGCTCCACGGGAAAACAGAAACATTGCCGAAGGAATTGCTTCTGGAACATTAGAGTTTAAAATATAAAGAAGGAATTTACGGATATTACTATATACTGCACGTCCCTCTTCAATTGCGTGAACAATAGAAGCAAAATTATCATCTGTTAATATCATATCTGCTGCTTCTTTTGCTACATCAGTACCGGCGATACCCATAGCAACACCAATATCTGCTTTTTTAAGGGCTGGTGAATCATTTACTCCATCACCGGTAACTGCTACAATTTCACCCATCTCCTGCAAATTAGATACTACTCGTAACTTTTGTTCCGGAGCAACACGCGCAAATATAATTTCATCCTTAAGGTATACTTTCAATTGATCATCGGTTAATGCTTCCAACTCTAGGCCTGATAGCACTCTAGGATTGGGACCTTTTACAATACCAATACGTTTAGCAATACTTTCAGCAGTTAAACCATAATCACCGGTTATCATAACAATTCGAATTCCTGCACGGCGGCATTCTTCAACTGCATCTGCCACTTCCGGTCTCGGCGGATCTGCCATTACGATTAATCCAACGAATACAAGATTTTGCTCTATAATTTCTGGTGTATAAGCGCTCATTGCGGTAGGAATGTTGTCTTCTTTATGAAGTAATCGATATGCAACTGCTAAGACACGCAAGCCATTACGGGCATATCTATCATTTGCCTCCATAATATTATTTCTCATGTCTTCCGTCATTGCTTGAACCGTACCGTTTACACGGATGGATTCACTTAATTTCATAACCTCTTTTGGTGCTCCTTTTACATAAGCGATGCGTTTGGTCCCGTCAACTGGCTTCTCAAGCTCATGGATCGTTGTCATCCTTTTACGACGTGATTCAAACGGTAATTCTCTTAGTCGTGGAGTTGATTCTATTTGCTTTGGAATATTGATTCCCGCTTTTTCGGCTACTACACCAAGGCAAGCTTCCGTCGGATCGCCTAATACCGTGAAGCGAGCAGATTCCTCATTTGGAGGCAAAAGACGGGCATTACTGCATAAGGTTGCTGCGGTTAATAATAATCTCAGATCTTCTTCCTCATTAGCCAAAAATTTCTTACCATCTTTAACGATATCTCCTTTAGCGCTGTATCCAACCCCTGTTACCTCGTATTCTTTATTTACTAGCCATAAATTACTTACTGTCATTTCGTTTTGTGTCAAGGTTCCCGTCTTATCTGTACAAATTACAGTGGTACTACCCAAGGTTTCAACGGAGGACAATTTTTTAACTAAAGCATTACGCTTAGACATACGCTGTACCGCCATTGCGAGTGACAATGTAACCGTTGGAAGCAATCCCTCCGGAATAAACGCTACTACCATGCCCAGTGCAAATATAAAAGCAGATGCCATTGGCTGTTTAACAAATACTAGGGCAGAAACAAAGAAAAAGACACCAAAACAAATTGCTATAATCGAAACTTGTTTTGTCAAACGGTTTAATTCCTTTTGGAGTGGGCTTTCTTCCTTCTCCATGTTTTGAGTCAGATTTGCTATTTTACCAAACTCTGTCTTCATTCCTATCTCTGTTACAACAGCTTTTCCATTGCCTTCCGATACATTCGTACCGGCAAATATTAGGTTTGGTCTTTCTGCTCTTGTTAAATCTTCTTTTAAAACTGCATCCTTTATCTTACGAACCGGATTAGATTCCCCCGTTAAAGTAGATTGATCCACTTGTAGATCACTAACCTCAATCAAGCGAGCATCTGCCGAAATCTTGTCGCCTTCTTCTAATAATATTATATCACCTATTACTAGATCTTCGGCAAGAATCTTTTGCTCTTCCCCATCTCTTATAACACGGGCATAGGAGGGTAGCATATTGCGCAGCGCATCAGTTGCTTTACCCGCGCGATGCTCCTGCCAAAAACTGAATACCCCATTAATCACATTTACCAACCAGACTGCAATTCCTAATTGAGGCATACCCGCTAAGAAAGCAACCGCACCTCCAACCCATAATAAAATCGCCATTAGGTGGACAAAGTTACTTAATAAAATGAGTATTATGGATTTCTTCTTTTTCTCATCCAAAAGATTTTTGCCTTGCGTCTTTTGGTTTTCTTCCGCCTGCGCTTGCGTGAGTCCCTGCAGGCTTGTTCCTAACGTTTCTAAGACTTTATTCACCGGAAATTTATAAATGTTATCCTTCACATTTACTGTGGTTTCCTTCGTATCCATATTTTAATATCCTTCCTTTTTATGATGTAGTTAACCCTTTTTTGGATTTTAATTATGTCTGAGGACGGATTATAATCCTTTCCTTTCTTAAGTTCAATAAATGTAAAGAAATCTTTATATCATAGGAATAAACTTTAATATTGTCTTTATATCATAGGAATAAACATTAATAACATCTTTATATCATAGGAATTAATAAACATTAATATTATTTTTATACCAAATAGCTTACCCTATAAACTTAATTATGATTTATCCCATATCAAATAGTTAAATGAATATTTCCCATGAAGCTTTGTCAATAACTATTAATACAATCGAGTAAATAATTTTTTACATTAAAAGAGCTTCGGATGAAATATTAATAAGTTTCACCCGAAGCTATCTTTATAAAATCTATAAAATGTTATGTTTGAAAACTTTGTTTTTTAGATTTATTTCCTATACAAATTTGTCTTCACTTGTAAACAATACTATCTTTTTCGATCATAAGTTATATAGGTGTATGGTGTTTCCCCCTCAAACCTTTCCTGCTCTGTTATTACAAAATCGTCTTCATTAAATTCAGGGAAATAAGTATCTCCTTCTACTATCTGATCTATTATAGTTATATACATTTTATCAACTAGAGGTAATGCTTCTCTATAAAGCATCTCCCCACCGGCAATATAAGCCTCATCGTTGCCTATAATATTTAGTGCCTCTTCTAAGGATCCGACCGTAATACAGTTTTCATCCTTATATTGAAAGGTCTTCGAAATCAAGATGGTCTTTCTATTCGACAAGGGCTTTCCAATTTCCTTAAAGGAGCGTTTTCCCATGATAACAATCTTTCCTGTCGTCAATTCTTTGAATCTTTTTTGTTCTCCCTTGATCTTCCAAGGTATTACTCCTTTATTGCCAATTACATAATTTTTCGATATTGCAACAATTAAAGCTAGCATTTTATTACCATCCTAAATATATTTTATTAATTTCCCTCTTGAAGCGGTTTTCACTAATTAACGTATAAAGGAAACTATATCTTTCATTACATCCTTCAATACAAGGATGCTCTCTTCATAATCCGTTTTATTTAAATCATGGCCAACCCCATCGATAATTTTTATCTTTGTATTATCAAGTTCTGTTATTTCCGTGATAAACTCCTGTGAAATATTTGGATCTTCATTGCCGACTACAACAAAGCAATCCGCTTTTTTAATCCCGTCCAACGCCATCTTAGTCGGAGTTAGGCAGATATGTTTCATTTGATATTGCTTAAAATCTTCTATCATGGCTGTTGACAGGTATGCGCCAAGGGATTTTCCTATAAAAATAATATTTTTATAGGTTTTGGAGTTCAAACATTTTTGAATGGTATCCTTTGTTTCTTTTATCAGATCATTTATTTCTGAAAGTCCAAAATCCTTGTTTGCTTTCTGAAAACCATATTCTATCGCCAGTACATCATACCCACATTCGCTAGCAGCACTGTAGGCATAATATAGATAAGGCGCACAGATATAGTAACCTTTACCGGGAAATAATATCACTAAGGTATCTGATTCTTGTTGCAGGTATTCATTTTCTACGGTCACTCCCCATTGAGATTCTGTTATAATAGATGATATCATCATTTCATCCTTCTCCCATTCGTTTCCAAATTATTTTAAGTAATTATATACCAGACCATATTTAATTAGCAACATTTTTATTGAACCTACCGGATGCGCCAATCCTTGATTTTTCCTGATGCTCTTTAAATTTTAATTCAAATCCTATAACGTCCACAGAATATCCTTTTTCCTGTGCTAACTCCTCCGTAAATTCAATGGGAAATCCGAAGGTGTCAAATAACCGAAATGCCAGCTCACCGTTTAGTATTTTCGTCTCTGAGACACCTTTAAAATATTTTTCTGCTTTCTTTAACCCCTCTACTAAAGATTTTGAAAATGATTGATATTCTTTGTCTAACTTCTCTAAGATAAAGGTTCGGTGATCTCCCAGTTCAGGATAAGCATTATCATACATATCAATAATTTTATCAGCGATCTCAACTAGTATATTTTCATTATTTCCAAGCAATTTAATATAACGGATTGTGCGACGAATTATTCTTCTTAAGATATAACCTTGTTCTGAATTCGTAGGAACTACCTCTTTTTCATCCCCTAGAATAAAAACTGCTGCACGCATGTGATCACTAACTATGCGGAATATTCTTTCATTTTCCTTTCCATATTTTACTCCTGTCAGCTCTTCAACCTTCTCTATTATTGGATAGAAAAGTTCCGTTTCATAGTCATTTTCTTTTCCATTAACAACTCTCAGTATTCTCTCTAATCCCATCCCTGTATCGACATTCTTTTGCTTTAGTGGTGAATAGGAACCGTCTTGATTCTTGTTATACTCCATAAATACATTATTCCATATTTCTACATACTTCCCACAAGAACATGATGGTCCACAGGTGACACAGCATTTTTTATTTCCATTATCATAGAAAATTTCCGTATCCGGACCACAAGGTCCTGTCAGTCCTACTGGTCCCCACCAATTTTCTTTCCTACCGTAATAATATATCTGACTGTCCGTCAACCCTACTTGTTTCCATAAATGATAAGTTTCCGTATCTCTTGCTACCTCAGCATCTCCTTCAAAAACCGTGACAGAAAGATTTTTCATAGGTATGTTTAATACCTCTGTAAGGAATTCAAGACTCATCGTAATAGATTCTTTCTTAAAATAATCTCCAAGCGACCAATTACCCAGCATTTCAAAATAAGTATGGTGGGAACCATCTCCTACCTCATCAATATCACCTGTTCGAACGCACTTTTGAATATTGACCAAACGTTTTCCAAACGGATGCCGTTCCCCCAATAAGTATGGGATTAGCGGATGCATTCCTGCGGTTGTAAAAAGAACCGTTACATCATTATCCGGAACCAGCGAAGCAGAGGCCATTACCTTATGCCCCCTTTCCTCAAAAAACTCTACATACTTACGTCTTAATTCAATCACTTTCATAGTAATTCTCCTTTCTTTGTGAGATTACGCCTATGTTAGGCGCATTAAAAAAGCCCTAAGTTGAACTATTATCAACTTAGGGCGAACTATTGTGTCCGTGTTACCACCTAATTTCAGAGATTACTCTGCGCTCTGCCAGCACGAGAGGATAGACCCTCTGATACTGCTTTCCTTTTAACGGCGGAAACTCCGATGAAGTCTACTAAGATTCCTCTGTTCGGTTCATAGCTCCAAGACTGCTTCAATATAACCTTTGTGAAGATTCTCACCTCAGTGTATGTTACACTTTCTCTTCTCTCTGTGACTCCAGTTATTATTTACTATTTCTTATCATCGCTTTTTCAGATTAAATTATGAGAATATTATCACATTAAATATCAATTGTCAAATATTATAAAAATCTTTTCTTAATCTCCTCATACTTATCAACCGTCATTAATGCATCCTTGTCAATATCCTTAAACATTACAATATAAGTCCACCTTCCATAAGGCTCAATTTTCTTGATCTGAGAGACATTAATCAGATAAGACTTATGACTGCGCATAAATTGTTCGACATCCAATTTCGCTTCGATATCACCTAAGCTTGCTGAGGTTGTAAAAGAATCTTTTTTGGTATAGATTACTGTGCTGCTATTTTCTCTCTGAACCAGCACAATATCATTGATATCCACAAAGCTCATACTTTCTTTGCCCTTTACCAACAATTTATCTAAGCCACGTTCATATTTAATGATTTTATCAAGATGGTCCTTATTATCCGGTTTTGTTAATGACTTAATACGGTCGAGGGTATGATATACCCTTTCTACATTAAAGGGTTTTACCAAATAATCAAAGGCGTAGAGTTCAAACGCATTGGACATATATTCCGAATGGGCTGTTGCAAAGATGATTTTCGCCTTTGGCTCCAGGTCTGTTATGATTTTTGCACACTCCAACCCATTCGTACCATTAATCTCAATATCAAGAAAGATCACTTCTGCCCTTGTTTTTGTAAATAAAGTGACTGCATCCGCAAGGTTATCACTTTCACCTACAACCTCAAAGCCTTCCTTTTGCTCTATTATCTTGCGAAGCAGTATACGGATACCAGCTTCGTCATCAACCAAAATCACTTTAATCGACATCGTTATCTTCTCTTTCCTCGTTTACTCACGGGTTTTTCAAGTATCTCTGACCAAATAATAGCCTCTTGCAATCTTTTAGAAGACATTTTAGTAAAATCCAAGGTAGCTTCATTCTCATCTTTGTTTTTATAATTCTTCCTAATATTCGTATCAAAGAATTCATCTGAATATACAATTTCATTTGAATTCATGACATCCTCAGTGCTCATAGATCCCGCTGAATTTATTGAATCAATTAAATTCACCGTATCCTCTGATTTTGTATTATTCCTTGGACCCAAGGTAAATTTTTGATTGTTTAAATTCGTAGGGTCCTTAGTTTTATCACTATTTTTAGTCATCTTAGTACTATTTGTCGTCTTCTCCGAACTGTAGCTAAGCGGCATTCTATACATTAGATTCACCTCGATTTTTCACTATTACTTCATATCTTTTTTATCTTTTTCAATAATTAATTTCTTATCTGCTTCAGCGATTTTTTCTCTCATCTTTGTATCAGCTTTGACATTTTGCATGTCATAATAATCCATAACACCCAGTTTACCTTCACGTAATGCAAATGCCATTGCCTTTGGAACCTCAGCCTCGGCCTCTACTACATATGCACGCATTTCTTGCTCTTTTGCTACAGCCATAGCTCTTCTTTCCTCTGCTTTAGCCTGTGCAATGTTTTTATCTGCTTCTGCTTGCAGTGTCTGTAATTGGGCACCAATATTTCTACCAACATCGATATCTGCAATATCAATTGATAAGATTTCAAACGCTGTACCAGAATCTAAACCTTTGCTTAAAACTCTTTTTGAAATATCATCCGGATTCTCAAGAACTTCTTTATGTGATTGGGCAGATCCGACCGTGGTAACGATACCTTCGCCTATTCTTGCTAAAATGGTTGCCTCACCAGCACCACCAACTAATCGCTCTAGATTTGCCCTTACTGTTACTCTTGCCTTAACTAATAATTCGATACCATCTTTTGCTACAGCAGATACATTGGAGGTCTCGATTACCTTCGGATTAACACTCATTTTAACGGCATCAAACACATCTCTACCTGCCAAATCAATTGCAGCTGCCTTTTCAAATTGCAACTCGATACCAGCTCTTTCTGATGCAATTAAAGCATTAACAACCCCATCAATATTACCACCTGCCAAATAATGGGCTTCCAGCTGATTAACATTTACATCCAACCCTGCCTTAATAGCTTTTATCAAAGGTAGAACAATTCTTGAAGGTATAACGCGTCGTAAACGCATACCTACTAAATTAAAAATACTAACCTTTACATTAGCTGCTAAACATGAAATCCATAAACCAACTGGTACAAAGCTAAAAAATAAAACTATAATTAATCCTATCAATCCTATTAAAACTATGAAGCCTACTGTCGTTGCTGGCATATTACTACCCTCTTTCTTTTATTTTATATATATCATTTTCTTAATTCCATTCTTCGTTGCACACTCTTACTATTAAAAGTAAGAATTCAGCTATGGGCACTAATTGATTGCTTTCACTATTAGCTTAGAACCTTGTACCTTATATATAACAAGCTTGGTGTCCTTAAGTAAGTATTTTCCTTCGGAAATTACATCAAATTCTATTCCGTCAAAATTCGCCGTTCCAGAAGGTCTTAAATCCGTCAGTGCGACTCCCTGTTTTCCCAATAAATATTTTAAATCGTTTGAACTGATATAACCCTTATCTTTGTTTTGCTCATCTTTTAAAATTATTGGTGATTTTAATCTAGCTTTCGAAAGTAATCCTAAAATAATCGCAAGCATTGCTCCGATTAGTGCCAATACAATAATTGTTATGATCGCCCCTTCTGCTACTGAGTCCGATATTAAAAAGATCGCAACAAGTAAACATACAATACCTGAAATTCCCGGTACCGAAAATCCCGGTAACACCATTTCAATTCCGATTAAGATAAATCCAGCTATAAAAAGAATAATTGCCAATATGGTAACTCCATCTATTTCTCCAAACATATCCCAATTCCTCCTTCCCTATTTATTACGGTTGTTACTCATACTTTACACCGGCTTATAGTTTATTGAAATACATAATCTCTAAGTTATACATCTATCTGTCTATAATGTCATAATTTAATACCCAATTTACACTCTATCATATTGTCTTGCATCTCATTACCTGGTATCTTGTTGTCTTGTATCTTTTCCTTAATTCCGTTTAGCCTTTGGAATTTCTAAATAAAAGCTGGTTTTTTCAGGATTCGAAAACACTTGTATTATTCCGCCTACTTCTCGAATAATTTTCGAGACAATATAAAGTCCTATTCCATGTCCCTTTTCCAGCTTTGTTGTAAACCCTTGCTTAAAAATGTCATTCAGCTGATTTTCCGGAATCTCAGGTCCATTATTATATATTAAAAATGTATAATTACCATGGTCTTCCCCGATTTCTATATGTATGCCCTTATCCTTATCCATTTCAGATAAGGCTGTAATGCTATTATCAATAATATTCGCTAGGACTTTACATAGATTCCAAGGCTCAAGCGGTATGTCTTTAATATCAGAACGTACTTCGAGAAATAAATCAATATCCTTCTTCTCTGCCATTTCTATTTTAGCCTGAAGTAGAGCATTTACTGCCGGGTGCGCTGTCTTTAAGGCTTTACTGACTTTCATTATATCTTTAAAGACTGGATTAATATATTTCTTCGCCTCTTCATATTCCTCCAGCTGCATTAAACCATAAATAACCTGAAAATGATTTAAATAATCATGTCGTTGCGCTCTTAACTTTGTATTTAGTTCTTCTAGATCCTTCATACTCTCCGACATGTAATCATTTTTATACCTTATGGCAAAGTATAGGCCCAGTATGGTTATTAAGCTGCTGAACAGCATTAATCCCACGGTCAGATAGATATAGATATTAAAATCATTTAATACTGTTCTTCCAAGAATAAACCATATTATCAGTCCAATGAAAAATTGTAGGACATTAATCAGTAATAATGCTGCAACAATCTTTTTTGTGTTCAACTTTTCCACTCCCGTATCTTATTTTTATCATCATATCTTGTTGATAATATTAATCTCTCTATCATTCTATCATAGATTCGATGATTCTGCATATTTTTTCCATAGCGTATAATAAAATGAGAACTCTCTCCTTATCATAGTTTTACCAAATAGGTTGAGTTCTCATTTCTAATTTAAAATTCTTGCTCTAGTACCCCATTGATAAAAGAGTATGGATATTGTGTCCCACAATTGTTACATTCTATATAGGTGCGGGTGTCCTTTTGTTCTCTTTTATCATATAGATAGGATAAAAACTCATCTGAATTTTTAAGTCCGGGTGCGTCAGAGTCGATCACATAGGAGTAAACATAACTTGCTTCATACCGAAGGGTCAGCTTGCTATTATTACAGATAGGACATGTATATCGATTATCGTTCATATTGATTAATACCTCCTAGTCATAACCTCATACTATATAGGAAATCCTTAATGATGTATGAATAAAGTTATGATTACATGATTGCTCAAAACCATGTAAACTATACCTGTCGAACTAGATTCAATATTTTTTAGCTTATTCCCTTCCGTTTATTATACTCTATCATTTTTTCTGTATTTCGTTCAAGATTATTAGCCTTAGACTTTTGTTTAACATTACGTTTTTAAAATACTTTGCCTTAGTTAATCCCTCTCATTATAATGTAATTAAAATAAATTAATCTTCTTTTCTTTGACGAGCTGCCTCATAAAACATTACCGTTGCAGCGCATCCTACGTTAAAGGAGGATGCCGAAGAGGTCTCAACCATAGGAATTGTTGTTAATACATCACAGTTTTCCTTGAATGCTCTACTTAATCCGTCTGTCTCATTTCCTATCATAAACATAACCGGAGATTTCATGTTAACATTATATATGGGGTTTTCCTTATGTGCTGTCGTTCCTATCGTCTTAAAGTTTGGATACTTCGTTTTCATATCTATTATAAATTTATTAAGCTGGTCGTTATCGGATACCCTAATAACCGGAACCTTAAAGAATGATCCCATCGAGGAAACAATAACATCCGGATCATAAAGATCTACTGCATGTCCCGTGATAATAAGTCCTTCCACTCCCAATGCATCACAGGAACGAATAATTGTACCGAGGTTTCCTTTGTTTGAGGGACGGTCAAACAACGCAATAACAGGATTGTCAGAAAAATGAAACTGGTCAAAGCTATCTTTTCTCATTGTAACAATTGCAAGTAGCTCTGAAGTATCTTCTTTATTACTTAAATCTGCCATTAGGCTTGCAGTAAGTTCATAATTTATATCTGTCTTTACTGTGCCTAAAAGTTCTGTTGCCCAATTTGACAGTGGCTTTTCCTTGGTATATAAAAAAGAACCTATATGCCAATTATTTTTTATTGCTTCGTTTATGTTACGAACTCCTTCCACAAAGAATTCATAATATTTATACCGTTTATTACGGTTCGTTTTTAATACCTCAAATTTTTGAAAGGCAGCGTTTTTTGAAAATATCTTTTCTGTCGTCATTCTTTATTCTCCAATTCTATATGTTATACAATCTCTTTATTATTTACTATATTAGCACATTATTTTCTTACTTCTAACATAATTTATAATTACTTTTGAAGCTGACTTACGTACAAATTCTCTTTTCATTTTTATATTCCATCACATATTATATTTTACCTATCCGAAAGAACAATTCGTTCTTCACTATACCGAATGGAAAGTCTCAATATAGTATAAACTATGTTTTACCTTTTGTAAATTTCATACTTGCTGTATATTACTTACTCGTCACACTCACTTACATTTGAGCTACTTATTATTGGGTCTCCCTATAAGCAGATTATAATTCATCCTATTTTCTCATATAAATTTATTAATATATTGTAAGACATTAAATTATTTGAAAAAAATGACATTAACACTTGCAAAATATATCACTTGGATATATGATATAATAATAACGATAATTATTACTATTATTTAAGGAGGAAAACTTATGCCGGCTTTTGCAAACCCCTTTCAAGGAAATGTTGATAGGAAAATGACTAAGGAAGAATTAATTCAAGCCGTACGCTTGGATATCGCAGGTGAATTGGAGGCAATTTACGTATACGATGCTCATGTTCAAGCAACATCTGAAGAAATAGCAAAAAAGGTGCTTGCGGATATTCGCGATGAGGAAAAATCACATGTAGGGGAATTAATGACGTTGTTGCGGATTCTTGATCCGAAGGAAGCCGAATTATTCTTTGCAGGCGAGACTGAGGTAAAAGAAATGCTCGAAGACTTGGGTTTATCGACGAACTCCGTTGAACAAACTTCAGCAACTTCCGGTTTGGAAACTGTAGGTGGTTTAACAAACCAATAAATAATATTTATAAAGGAGGAGATAAAATGAGTTACTTATCAAGAGAAGCTGCACCACTATCTTCAGAATTATGGGATCAAATTGATGCTTCCATCGTCAATACAGCGCGCAAAGCTTTAACCGGTAGAAAATTTTTGCATATTTTTGGTCCTTTGGGAATTGGTGCTGAGAGTATCTCAATTGATGATTCTGATACCTTAGATGAGATTTCAGATAACGGATTAATTACAACGAAAGGGAGAAAGTATGTTGAAATCCCTACCGTATATGACGATTTTACTCTTTTGGCTAAAGATTTAGAAAGCAGTAAGAAATATGGTTATCCCATCGACCTTTCAAAAGCTGCCTATTCTGCTGAAGCTTGTGCAAGGAAAGAAGATAACTTAATCTTTTTTGGCAATGCAACGTATGGTTATGAAGGTTTATTAACCGCCTCCGGAATTAATAAAATCAAGAAATCAGATTGGGCTACAGGTGAAAATGCCTTCGCCGATATTGTATCTGCTCTGGAGTTGTTTACGGTTAATGGTATCTATGGAACTTATGCACTAACTGTCAGCCCTGATCTTTATATGCAGTTACAACGGATACAGCCCGGAACTGGTTTATTGGAATATGAACGCATCAGTAAAATACTGAATGGAAATGTCTTTGTTTCTTCCGTCTTAGGAATCGGAAAGGCCGTTCTTGTCTGCTCCGATTCAAGGAATATGGATCTTGTCGTAGGTCAGGATATGGCTACCGCTTATTTGGAGCAAAAGGACTTAAATCATAGTTTTCGCGTTTTAGAATCCATATTGCTTCGAATCAAGCGCAAGCAGGCGGTTACCGTTTTTGAATAGGATGGTTACATTGACAAGCCTATTTTGAATATCTAATATCCCTTCCTCAATATACAATAGAATGCATGCTTCGCAAACATTCTATCGTCATAAATCTAAATAGAGTAATCAGCATGACCTCAGCTGATTACTCTATTTTTAATATTTACATTATTCTACTAAGTTATTATTCGGATTTTCCGTACCCTCTGTGACATTCCCAGCTCCCGGTCTTGCCATACCATCCTTACCTGGTTGCGCTCCCTGGCCTCTTTGTATGCCTTGTCTTACTTGATTTCCTTGACCCATCATTCCTTGCTGTCCGTTGCTGGTTACTATTGAAGATAGTGTAATATCTGCCGTCTGGCTCCCCGCAGTTAGGGTATATGTCTCATCTTTGGTAAGCTCCGGTGTACTGATAACCACGGATTGATAAAGCTTATTTGGTGTGTAATTTGCCACTACCTTACCCTCTTGATCTGTCAATTTCACTTCCATACCAGCTTCGACCGTTGTTGTAAAGTTATATAAAAGTGAGTATTGCCTGGAGGTATCCGAGAAGCCCTGAGCCATCCCTGAACTGCCCGCTACGATAATAATTCCACCCGTTATTTCTGCAGTTCCATTATAATCAAGTCCACCGTTTCCACTATTCGTTGGTCCACTTACGTAAATATTTCCTCCTGAGATATAGAGTGTGCCATTGGAATCAATTCCATCTCCCAATGCATCTATTGTTACCATTCCGCCTGTAATTGAAATATATGCATTGGTATCTACTTCAAACATACCTCCACCGCCACCAAATTCTCCTTTTCCTGGTGCTATAAATCCGGCTTGGTCTGTTGTTTCCTCTGTTGTTGCACTTGAGTCTGCGTCTGTTGTAGCTACCGGTAATGCTTCTGGTAAGGTTTCTGCGACTGTATCCATTGTCGTAACTTCGGTTGTATCACTTGTGCCACTTGTAGCATTTAATCCATCGTCTTCCGCTATTATATCAATTGTACCACCTTCAATAATAATAGCCGTTCCTTCAATTCCTTCCATGCATTTTGTAATCGTGATAGTTCCACCATAAATGTATACAAATCCCTTTGTAGTATCGTCGCCATTCTTTGACTGAATTCCATTTCCTAAAGTCGCACTCAGAATAAATGTGCCGTCCTTAATTTTTACGCTGTCTTTGCCATTGATAGCATCCTTCACTGCTGTTATGTTGTAGGTCCCTCCCGTAATTACGAGGTCATCTTTTGATGCAATTCCATGCTTGTAGTTACCTGTAATATTTAAAGTTCCATCCCCATTTATCGTCAGATCCGACTTACTATAGATTACACCATCTACATTGTTATCATCCGATTGAACATATTCCTTACCATCGATTAAGTTATTTATTGTTCCATCTCCCAATGTAATAAATGTTTTATCTGCATTTTTTATATAGATAGGAGCATTATCAGAACAAGTAACAGATATGCCATTTAATACGAGTTGTACCTTATCAGCATCCCCGGCATCCACAATAATCTGTCCATTCTGCAACGTGCCGGCGATTACATAAGTCCCTTTGCTACTGATTGTCACTACTCCATCCCGAGCCGTTGCTCCATCACCAGATACCACGATATCACTTCCCTCCAATGTTATATGGGTTGAAGTACTATCCTCATATCCAACATCCAAATCGTTTGCTGTAAATTCTTTATCCACTACTACCGACGAAGAAGTTGCAATTGTTTCTGTTTGCGCTGTTGTTGTACCTGATGTATTACTTTTTGTCTGATTCTCTTGGCTAGTTGTGCACCCAGTCAAAAGCATCGCCATTATCATTAAAATTGATGTTATATATCTCCATCGTTTTCTCATTATACTACCTCATTCCTTCTATTAAAGTTCGTCACTACCTGCTGTGACTTTTCCGCAGGTTATCTCCAAATTTCCATTTCTACAGCGAAGCTCATCAATAAATAATTTTTCTTCTGCCTGATTTTTTAAACTGATTCGATAATCCAATTTGTAGAGGCTTCCCATATTCGTAGTCTTTGCTTTTATCAACTCAGTTTTTGTTGTATATTTCTTAAATAAGTCATTATATATCTCCATATAGTCCACTCCTTCCGGAATGGTAATCTTCAATTCTTTTTCTTTCTGCCTTGGTTCACCAAAGCAGGTTATATTATATACAACACTTACGCCGCCAACAATAATTACAAATAATACTGCTACCGCTACATAACCCGTTCCGGTTGCCAACCCAATTGCCATTGCCATAAAAATACTACTAATTTCCTTTGCATTTCCTGGTATAGACCGAAAGCGTACTAGACTAAAGGCTCCCATTACCGCTACTCCTGTCCCAAGGTTTCCATTCACTAATAATATTACCATTTGAACAATCGCCGGTAACAGTGCAATTGTCATGACAAAGCCTTTACTACTATTGTTGTATCGACTGTGCACCCATGCAATCAGTGCTCCTAATATAAGAGAAGCTGTAATACAAATTAAAAATGTATTGATTGAAAATGTATTTGTCAAAATAGAATTAAGCATATTTTATCTCTCCTTTTAATCTTTCCTTTCTTCTTTGCAATTCTGCTTGCTGATACCCTCTGCCATATTTTGAAAAGGATATCGGGTAAATCTCAAGTTCATCCAATTGGTGCGATAACCACAACGGCATTGCCCCAGGAATTTTGATTTCCATAAGCTGCTGGGCTTCCTCAAGTAGCGAATTACCCCAGACTCCACAGCCTAACCAAAGTTCTTCCTCTCTCCAAAGAAGATCACTGTCAAAGGTAACACGAAGGTTAGCGTCCTCAATCCCGTACATCGCGATTCGGCTATATGAAATATACATGGCTGGTACTAAATCTTTATAGCTTTTTAAAAACCAATCGATTTCTTTTGTAATCTGTGATGGCTTATTAACTGGCTCCCCATCATAAAGATATTTTTCTGCTCTGGATAGCTCCATTTTCTCACGCCTCTTGTAAACAATACCTTTATATTTCTTCTTAAGTTCCACATAAACTGTATCACCCTCCATCGGTGTACCATAACTTCTCAGCCTTAACTTCTCCTTATAAATCGGTTTTTCCAAAGAAGTACGAATGAGTAAGTGCTCCGGTGTATCAAAGTAGATATTGCAAATCGTTGTTTTCCCATAATTATCAACGACCATCTCCTCCTGCAATCGCTGTCTAAGCAATTTATATTTCTTTTCATCCAGTAAATATTTCATTTCATATCGTTTAAACGTATCTTGATATTGGCTCATTGTAATTCCTCCAAACTTATAAACCGTCCTGTCTTTGTTACTTTTCTGACTCGTTTGATGTCCTTTGATATATTCATTCTAATTCGTCTACTTAAAACCAACTTTAAATTTTACTTTAAATTTACTTTAATTTAGAATTTATCTGACAACAAAAAAGCAAGGTAGATGACAAAAATCATCCATCCCTTGCTCGCACAGCTTCGTTATTTAATTCATTATAGTATCTATCTCATCTTCATTATCTGTAACTTTGTTAACTGCATCATAGTTATCTGCATCTAACTCCTCATATTACTTAACTCTTTTCATTTTCTGCATCCAACTTATCTTTGTACTTATCTCATCCTCGTTTTCTGCAATCTAACTCATCTTTGTAGTTTGTTATTTCTTTTAACTATATCAACTATCTGCTTTGTACCTAGAGCATTATATCCCAACAGTAAAACAAATTGATTTTCCATCCTCGCTTTTAACTGAAATCTTTCCATGATGCGCCTCTACAATTGATTTAGCAATGGAAAGTCCAATTCCATAACCACCGGTTTCTCTGGATCTCGAGGAATCGGCACGATAAAATCGATCAAATAACCTGCTTAAATTTTGTGTGTCTATCACCTCCGTGGTGTTATATACCTCTAACTTTATTCCTTTTTTTGTAGCGTATAAAGAAACTTTGATAGTTCCTCCTTCATTCGAATACTTCATTGCATTATCAACAAGCGTTGAAACAAGCTGTTGTATACTGCTTTCATCCCCATGTAGTTCCACCTGCGGTTGAATTTCAATTTGAAACCTTTTATTGTGCATCTCTGCAATGGACTTAAATGTACTAGCTGTTTCGAGAACAGCCTTACTTAAATTAAACTTAGTAAATACTAACTTTATATCACCCTCCTCTACTTTTGATAAAGTCAGAAGATTTTTTACCAGTTTATCAAGGCGCGTAATTTGATTTCGTATGCTGACAATCCATTCATTTTCGCCCCCTGTCAGCTCCAGCACATCTGCATTGGCAGAAATAATGGCAAGCGGCGTCTTAATCTCATGGCCGGCATTCGTAATAAACTGTTTTTGCTTCTCCATAGTTTCTATAATTGGATTTATTGCCTTTTTGGAGAGAAAAGAAACAAGTATAAATACAAGTAGAAGCGTTGTTAATCCAACCACACTAGATATTAGCAAAAACATATTCGCAGTTTGAAGCTGCCCCCTACAGTCCACAAATATAAGCATGGAGCCATAGGCTTCTTCTACAACAACGTATTTATAGATATCTGTATACCCGCTGTTCCTGCTTCCATTCATAACCTTATTTGCATAATCCGCGGCATCTTCCGAAGAAACCGCAGCAATATGGCTTGTATCAATCTCATAGATGCTACCGTCTTTGCCCACTTCTACTACAAAATATCGAGTTTCAAACGGGGTCTCCTCATTCATTTGAAATCCAAATCTAGGCTCTCTCGGCGGCTTATTTCCTTTATCAAACTTCGGAAACTGCCCTTGGTTTAACGTAAGAATATCAAGAGTTCCATTGATTTTATTATTCATATTAAAAAGATAAATTCCATTAATCGATCCAACTAAAATCACCATTACCAGAGCTAAGGATCCCATCGTAATCATAATGAATTTTCTTTGTAGTTTCTTAATCATTCGCCTTCCTCCAAACTATAGCCAACACCTCTTACCGCTTTTATTTTTACATTCGCCTCTAGGGAGGCAAGTTTTTTACGAAGATAAGAGATATATACCCACACCACATTAATCTCGGCTTCCGAATCATATCCCCATATACGTTCCATAAACTGCTCTGTAGAAATTAAACGCTTGGGATTTGTCATTAACATCTCAAGCATCTGAAATTCCTTATTCGCAAGTCTAAGCGAGGCAATACCATTTGATAATTCATAATTTTCTTTGTTAAGCTTAATATTACCCACCTCAATGAGGTTCGGAGTGAATTCGGACTTCCGTCTACCCATGGCACGTACTCTTGCCAATAATTCCCCCATAGCAAACGGCTTACTTAGATAATCATCCGCCCCCTTATCCAGTCCATGTATGCGATCTTCTATTTCAGCCTTTGCAGTGAGCATTAATATGGATGTATGAATTCCTTTTACTCTTAACTTTTCTAGTACTTCTAAGCCGTTCATCTTAGGCATCATAATATCTAAAATTATTACGTCATAATTCTCTGAAAGTCCATAGTCTAAGGCATCTGCACCATCATATACAGCATCTACAGAATAGTTATTGTGTTTTAAAATAGCAACTAATGCATTTGACATTTCTTTTTCGTCTTCAGCAAGTAGTATTCTCATATTCTTTCCCTCCATCTACCCGTCCTACTTCTATTATCATATCCCAAATGATACGAAAATTCAAATCTGCTGATGCAAATTCATATGCACCTTACTACTCCCCCATCACTCCTTGTTTGGGCATACATTTATTTCTAATTCGAATTATATCCTGCTTGCCTTAAATGTACTTTAAATCTATAATATTTATTCATAATTTAAACTCATAAAAGCAATACTCCCCTTTTCAGAATGAATTTTCATTTTCGAACTTAATGAGTATTAAAATATTTTTTCGGAAATATTACAAATATTGAATGCGATTCATATTAGTGGTATAATATAGTTACGGAGGTGGTTTTTATGTTTAAAAAAGATAAAAAATCTGATAACTCAACAAATAAATCAATAATTAAAAAAATGAATAAAATATCTTATGACGAACATTTTACGAGTACATCCGCATCTATTGATCTGATGAAGAATTCAAATTTTGTGGATATTGGTGATGGAATATCTAAGAGTAAAGAAAATGATTACGAGAAATTTACCAAATAACTCCCGATGTCTTAATTGGAGACTTATGACTTTGTAAAATGATCACTAACACTAAGATAAAATGAAAAACCCAGCCTAGGTAATGATGTGACCCCCATATGTTAGACCTAAAAATCTAACATATAAGGGTAACAACATTACCTGGGCTGGGTTTTCAAATGTATCGTATTATTTATTACATGATATTTACTAGATCATGAAGAAATATTAACATCTCTTTCATTAATTGTTTCTATTTCATATTGCGAATTTACTATTAACCACAATTGTGCGAAATAGTACATGATATTCCAAATCCCAATACCCTGGAACCCAAATTCCGGTACTAATTCCATAAGTGCATCTATGCTTCTAGCATCTATAAACCAAACAATATGTGGTATTGGTACTCCCGATAGATTTTCTACATATTCAAAATAAGGCGTTTGTGAAACTTCATCAAACTGAATCGTTGCACCAACTTCGCCGGCTAAAGCAATGGCATTATCATATGTAAGAGATCTAGCTCTTGAAATACCAACGATATATGGAAGTTCCCAATCGTAACCCATCAATGGTATTCCCATAAATATCTTTTCGGGAGCTATTAATGTGACTGCATATTCATAAAATTGTCGTAACAGAAAAACAGAAGTTACCGGGGCCGGAGCACCATATGAATATCCCCAATTATAAGATAAAAGGGTTATTCCATTCACTAATCGCCCTATTGCCGAATAGTCAATTCTTTCAAAAGTGATTTCATTCGCATTAAAGATTATATTCGGAGATAATGTGATAAAAACCAGGTAGCCTTCCCTATTTAATCGTTCCACTAGTTTCGTTATATAATCTACATAAACTTGCGTATTTTCAGTATTTAAATATTGCAACGTTAAATTTAACCCATAATAACCTTTCGTTCTAAAAATAGTAAGGATATTATCAATATGCCGGTCCATAAGTTCTTCGTTGTATAGTATGCTGTATACCGCTTCAATATTTCCAATTCCCTGACCGGTTACAGTTGATAATAACATAATTGGGGCAACTCCATATTCCCTAGCTATTTGGATTATCTCCGTATCATCAATACCAATTATCTCAGCATCCGTTGTAGTCCTATAACCAAATATTGATATATAGGTTAGAAATGGTAACGTCTTTCTAAGGGTACCCCTATCCATAAATGGATTAGTATAGCCGTTAGTTGAAACATTTATCTTGCTATTTTTATAACTTATAACTAAAGTTTCTCCCGGATATATAAACTCTCTATCGGAAAGAAACGGATTATTTCTCATTAGCTGCAACAGAGTTATACCATTCGCATTTGCAATACTTTCCAATGTATCACCCTCCTGAACTGTATATGTTTGTTCAGGATATACAATTACTATGGTTTGCCCTGTTACCAAATTATATGGTTCCATTAGTCCATTGTCTTGTATTAATCTCATCGCTGATACTCCATATAGCTCAGCTATAGAATAAATCGTTTCCCCTGGCTCTACAACATGTATATCCATACATTGCCTCAATTAATTTCCTCATATTATTATATGATACTATTATAATTATTACCCCCTATTATATTTTAACATTAAGCACTAATAACATATAACTCTGCTGTTTTCCAAAATCACTCTATAAATTTCTTAATTAACGGGCAACAAAAAATTCTTAACCCCGCAGTTACTAAGAGCACAAAATTATGACCTTAAAAGTACGTATCTATGAGCTCGAACCATGGACGACACTTACTTAAGAGTCAAATATAATTTCTATTGAATTTCTGATTTGCAATATAAATATTCTATTTGATGATAACATTACATAAGATGGTAATCAATAAGGCTTAATTTTCGGAGGCTTTGATATGGAATATTATATTAATGTAGAACCAGAAGTGAACATTTTTGTGGAGGATATTAATCCCGGAGGGAAGAGAACAATATTATTTATTCACGGTTGGCCCTTAAGTCATAAGGCTTATGAATATCAGTTTAATGTACTTCCCAAGATGGGATATCGATGCATTGGAATGGATACCAGAGGCTTTGGTGCTTCAGATAAACCTTGGAGTGGATACTCCTATGATAGATTGGCTGACGATGTGAGAGCTGTGGTTGACGCTCTTAGATTACAAGATTTCACACTGGGTGGGCATTCTATGGGTGGAGCAACTGCCATCAGGTACATGGCTCGCCATAGAGGTTGTGGGGTATCAAAACTTGCTCTTTTTGGTGCTGCCGCCCCCAGTTTAACTATGCGGCCAGATTTCCCATATGGATTACCTAAGGAAGCAGTCACCACTCTTATTCAAGGAGCCTATAATGACCGGCCTAAAATGTTAAGAGATTTTGGTGATATGTTCTTATTTCAATATGCTACTCAGCCTCTCTCAGACTGGTTCTTTCAATTAGGGTTAGTGGCTGCCGGTTGGGCTACCGCAGACTGTGCCACCACTTTTCGAGATGAGACTTTATTCTCTGATCTTGGGAAAATACACGTACCAACCTTAATTCTTCATGGTATTCATGATAAGGTTTGTCTATTTCCATTAGCCGAAGCCATGAGACAAGGAATTAAAAATTCTAAACTTGTACCCTTTGAATATAGTGGCCACGGATTATTCTACGAGGAACGTGATAAATTCAACTGCGAATTAATGAAATTTATTGAAGATTAAATTTGCAGTTAAACATACTCTTAGACTATTCTAAAACAACCTTTTTATAATAACACCGAGTGATTTATAAATGATATGCCCTCCTTGTGGTGAAATACTCCAAAAATTGAATCTTTTATTCTTATATGCCAGCGGTAATAATATGCTGGCATACTTTATGCAACATTCTGTCGATGCTGGACAGGACTTAGCCAATTTCGCTTTCCATCATTCCAACTTCTTTGACAGTAAAACTAAGGGTTCACTATATTTTGCCATATAATTATCTCCAAAATCAGCAACATCCCTATCCTTGAATATAAAAAACTCCTTACCCTGCGTAGCGAAACACCTCCCTAGTAACAGGCATAAGAATCATTCCAGCCGGTTGCTGGGAGGCGGTTCATCTTGGCAGAGTAAAGGTTTCTTAAGTGATTTATCTATCCTTATTTGATACTCTTGTGATAAATAGTGCCACAAGGATTTCCATGATCAACAGAAATAAGTTTAATACCAGGGGAAATACCCTGTTATGTTGTGAAAGCTGCCCGGCAATCCATCCGGCAGGTATACTGATCATTAATACCATCGAGGTGATCAAACTATTCGTACGGGCACGCTCCTTGGCTGGAATACTGACTAAGATCAGTGATTCACATAAGGGACCAAGAACTGCCAAAGCGAAGGCATCACATACTGCTGAGAAAAATACCGCCGCGATTGCAAATTTCCCTAATGGTAGGAAAACAAGTAACATCACTATTCCAAGAAGCTGTGCGCATAGTCCCACCACTAATGGACGCCGTATCGAATGAAGTGTGAGGCGTGAGGTAATTACGAGAAAGACCAGGATGGTTGTAACGGCTTTCACAAGAGGAAATATCGAGATCATCGAATTACTAACCCCATACTCTGTTGTTATAAATAACGGCCAGAAGGTAGCTTGTATGATATTGAAGCAGGTCATCAGTGTCATAAGCACCACATACAGCATGATACGTGATTGGCGAATCGCAGCCGTAAACACGTTCCAGCCACCAAAGGTCAAGGAAAACAATGAACTTCTTTTACACTCTTCTATTCGCTGTCTGCCAATATTACTCTCCTCCAACATGCGATAATGAAGTAAAAATTTTATAGTCATCATAACCATAGCAAATAGATACAACACACGTATTGTCGGTACCAGTGTGAACCGGTCAATGAAAAGTCCTATGATCGGCGAAACAAAACCTGCGAATAGACCAATCAAATTAAGGATTGTCCAGATATTAATAAGCTGACCTGTATCTCCCTCCTCGACAATCAAGCAACTGAAGCTATTTCCGGTTACTTGCCACATACTGTTTAAGAAAACAGCTGCCATGAAATACCAGTAACCCTGAGAAACCGCCCATAGCAAGCAGGGAATCGTCCAGCTGAGTAAGCCAAAGATTAACATCGTCCTGCGCCTGCCATATTTATCGACAATTGCTCCTGAAAACAGCCCCCATAGAAACTGCATCGACAGTCCAAAACTAGCAATCATTCCGATCTGAGCATCCTGTAATCCAACCGCAGCCATATAAATTGATACAAAGGGCAAAAAGAGATTATTCGGAATTGCCCATAAAGGTTCTGTATAAACGCAAGCCTTTTGATTTCCTTTCAGCGAACGAAGGGTTCGCCATAATGGATGAGACTTTTTCATATTCTATTCTCCTTATTATTTTAGTTTCCATCATCTCCTTTCTGTTCTGTTTCGCCGGTGTTACCCTCCGCAATTTTATATAATAAATTTGAATTATTCATACTTTTTATCTCCGCCTTTCCTGTATTACTTGAACTTATCATACCACAATATGTGACTGAATAATATAACTTCCGTTAATGAATTTGTGTCAAGTACTTATTGGCAATTTCACATTCAGTTTTACTAAATACTATTTTCTACTCTATTTATGAATATATAGAGAAAGCGTTTACAAATAAACATCATCATATGAATTTTTTCTACCAACCCAGCCATGCAACAACCCATGCCAACACGGGCTTTCCCATCCAAGTCCTAACCATTCCCATATATTTTTACGCAACAAAAAAGTCCTAACCCAGCAGTTACTAAGACTGCCAAACTAAGACTTTACTAGTGCGTCTCCAGGGGCTCGAACCCTGGACACCCTGATTAAGAGTCAGGTGCTCTACCAACTGAGCTAGAAACGCTTGTTTATTTCGGAACGCAAAAATTATTATATATGATAAAAATATAAATTGCAAGTGTTTTTTTAATTATTTAAAAAATAAAAACAAAAAATCTTTAATACCTTCTTAAATATGATAAATACATGCTCGTATTGTACTTATTCCTACTTCTTATCTCATTAATATAACCACTCCATAATCATTAATTCCATCTGGCTCACATTTTTTATATTCTTCACATTCCTTATAATCCGACTACTTTGCATCCAATTCGTAGGACAGATCTCCGTTCTACAAATTAACGTTCCAATTTCTGATGATCATCGAACTTACCCAATTTTACAGTACCTTATAACCTGAGTAGCTCCCTTACACTTTTTTAGCAGTCTAGACCCTGTCCCTTTTCCCAAATAACCCATTTTGCCATCTAGACTTCCTTGCGATACCCTGCATATTAACAGTGCCTTCAATTCGAACAGTAGGATGCTCTTAACAGATGCCATTGTTTCTTCTCGGTTAAAAGAAATGCAATATAAACTGGATTAATACAACTCTTTATGAAATAATCGAAATACTCATAATCGAGAGATTGTCATTGAATTACATAATAAACCCCCATATAATTTATGATATTAAAAAAAACACATGTAATATCTGAATGAACCCCTTTGGTAGGATTTTTCGTCCAAGCAAAGGGGTTTACCTTAGATATGACATGTGTGTTTAAAATTATTATAATAATTCAATTCTTTACATTAAGCTTAATCTTTTTTATATGGTAATCTAATGATAACTTCTTACCTTTATTTAAATGCTTCCAGCTTATCCAGTAATACTTTCTTTGGAACAGCTCCAACAACCGTATCAACCACAGCGCCGTTTTTTAATACAAGTAATGTGGGGATGGACATAACGCGATATTTTTCTGCTGTATCAGATTCCTGATCAACATTTAATTTTCCTATTTTAAATACACCCGCATATTCCTCTGCAAGCTCTGCTACAATCGGAGCAACCATCTTACAGGGTCCGCACCAATCTGCGTAAAAGTCTACTAATACAGGGATGTCCGATTCTAATGCTTCTTTTTGAAAGTTTTCATCCGTAAATTGAAAAGCCATATTTATTCCTCCATTCTTCTATTTGAGTAACAGAAACCACCGGTTCCTTGTTACCAAAGTTTATCCTGTTAATAATTAGTATCTCAATTATTACTTTTTTTATGTGTATTACAATTTGATATTACAACAGCCTAGTAAAATTTACAAGTGTTTCGCTTATTTTTTCTTCTTTTTCACCGTTTTATTCAATAATCCCTCTACTTCATCCCAGGAAGATTTCAGTCTTAATACCTTTTTATCCAAATTATGATTTCCGCCGGTTGCTTTGGCCACCTTTGACTTCCAGTTTTTTTTCACCTTTTCACCCGCTTCACTAGTTTCTATCATTTTATGAAGGTTTGGATAAATTAGCACCCTGTCTTACTGAAATTCAACTGGTTATTTTCTATATTCAATTAGTTTACAGATTGGATTTCCCTTTGCTACAAACTTTTCTTCATATTCTGTCATCACATTTCCTTCAAGATATTCACTGTGATGTAAATCAAAAGTTATCTCCTTCAATTCCCACCCGGCAAGCTTTGATTCTTCAAGTGAAAAGTCAAACAGGACTCGATTATCCGTCTTAAATATAACTTCACCATCCTTCTTCAGGCATTGGTCATAGCGCTTTAAGAATTCCCTTGAAGTCAGTCGTCTTCTTGCATGGCGATCCTTTGGCCAGGGATCCGAAAAATTAAGATAGATTCTTGTGATATCATCTTTCCCAAAGATATCGTTAAGATATTCTGCATCATATCGAATAAAGTACAGATTTGATAGTTCGATTTCTTTTCTTTTTTCAAGTGCTCGTAACAAAACACTGGAGTATTTCTCAATCCCAATATAATTGATATTCGGATTTTGTAATGCCAGCTGCGTGAGGAATTTACCTTTTCCCATACCGATTTCCACATGAATCTCGCGGTCGTTATCGAATACCATATTCCACTTTCCTTTATATTGCTCTGGCTCATGAACAACATAATCGTTCTCTGCCACCATTTCTCTGGATCCGGTTATATTTCTAAGTCTCATCCTATTTCTCCTTGTATCTGCGATTCATATTTTGATTTTGCTTCTATATTAAAATAAATTATCTCTTTATTAAGTGGTCTCCGACCTCTTCCTATTATAATTTCTATCCACTCATTAGTCAATTCCTTTACCTTAATCAAGTAAACAGAATAATCTTTGGTTTCCTATTTCAAATATCTCCATCCTGTAGTATACTAAAAGAAATTTTAACCCATATTTGAGAGGAGATTAACAATGAAAGTAATTGCGATTAACGGAAGCCCGAAACCAAAGGGAAATACTTACTTAGCGCTTAAAACAGCTTGCGATGAATTGGAGAAGCAGAGCATCGAGACTGAAATCATACATGTTGGTAATATGGAAATTAAGGGTTGCATCTCCTGTGGCCGTTGCACCGAGGGCCACTGTGTGTTTTCCGATGAGAAGCTTCGAGGAATCGTAGATAAAATACATGAAGCAGATGGCTTATTACTAGGAAGCCCCGTATACTATGCAAGCATCGCTGGCACAATGAAATGCTTTCTTGACCGCCTTTTCTACCCAAGCCGAGGTAGAATGAGACTTAAGGTCGGTGCAGCGGTAGCGGTTCTTCGTCGCTCTGGTGGTGTTACAACCTTCGACCAACTTAATAACTACTTCTTGATTTCTGAGATGATGGTTGCTCCTTCGTTCTATTGGAACGCTGTCCACGGAGCTGCTCCTGGAGAGGTCTTTGAAGATGCTGAAGGTATCAGCGGCTTGAAGAATTTAGCCAATAATATGGCTTGGATGCTAAATATTAAGGAATACAGTAAGGATTCATATCCAGTACCAGAACCCGTAGAAAGAGCTTGGACGAATTTTGTCAGATAAGGTGTTTCAAATATAATGGCGTTTACTGGTTTTTATGTTTACAATAGGTAATGACCTATAGTACAATGTTAAAGATTAAAGAACCTGAAAATAATTATCCTTGATTTGATTGCAGCTTGCACTTTTATCACCATTTCAATCATTATATTTCCAAAATTTTTCTATATTTGAAAATAAAATTGAGCAGAGCGGGCATCATAACCGTGTTAGAGAAATAGAAAAGAAGTTTTGATGCACATACGCTTTTTTTCCAAATACAATATTATAACCTTTCCCGGGAATACTAATTCAGAATTTGATTGATTAAAAGAACTTATTGTAGCCGTACTCATATATAGGAATATGACGTCTCAACTACCGAGGATATGATTGTTGTGAATGGAAACTTACTGGTTGTGGCAGGATAATAATCCACCTTTCGAACTTTATATCGAACTTGCAATTTTATATCGAACTTGCAACTTATATCGAGCTTGCAACTTATATCGAACTTTACAAATTATTTCCTTGAATATGGGATGCGTACAGCCCTTTCATCTGGGCAACTATCTTTGCCCAGATGGATATGGGTATCCCTACCTTGCGCAACTGTCCCGAGAATGTCCCAGATATCCAGAATGACGATGAAAATTATGTTTCATAATATATTTATTGATTTGGCTCGCCAAATCATTTTTGTTGTATTTTCAATATACCAATCAACTTTTAAACGTATTGGTATCCTGTTTTATTTGTCTACTTAGGAGGTTGTTATGAAGCGACAAGTTATTGCTTTTTTAAGTATAATTCTTATATTATTATCACCCTTATTCTCTGCTGTCAAAGCTAGTGCAACAGAAAGCACCACAACCAATGGTGATGTCTGGCCGAGCGGTCCTAATGTCTTTGCAGAGTCCGCCATTGTTATGGAAGCCTCAACCGGTCTTGTTTTGTATGAAAAAAATATAAACAAGGAGCAATACCCCGCTAGTATAACCAAAATCATGTCCGCATTACTCGCTATTGAAAATTCTTCACTTGGCGATGTCGTTACGTTTTCTAAGAATGCTGTCTTTGATGTTGACCTAGATAGTAGTCGTATCGGAATTGATGTTGGTGAGAAGTTGACTATGCAGCAGTGTCTCTATGCTATCTTATTAGAATCTGCGAATGAAGTTACCTATGCCGTTGCAGAACATGTTGGAGGTACAATACCGGATTTTGCAAAGATGATGAATGATCGTGCGAAAAGTCTCGGATGTTTGAATACAAACTTTACGAATCCCCATGGCCTTCACGATAATAACCATTATACTTCAGCATACGATATGGCATTAATTACGAGAGAAGCTATGAAAAATGAGACTTTTCGTAAAATATTTGCTACAAGAACCTATCAAATTCCACCAACGAATATTCAGTCTGAAACTAGATATTTACGAAATCATCATAAATTTGTCTTAAAACAGGATTACCATTATGACGATTGTATCGGTGGAAAGACCGGATACACTAGTAACTCTAAATTCACCTTAGTTTCTGTTGCAAAGAGAGGCGATCTAGAGCTTATCTGCGTTATTATGAAAGATGATACGACAGAACATCAATATACCGACTCACAGAAATTATTAGACTTTGCTTTTGACAATTTTTCCATCTATCCAATTGCTGATTTAGAAACCGAAGAAGCATTAAATGAGTCTCCATTATTTACTCGATATAATTCCTTATTAAGTAAAGCTGAGACCCCCATTGTTACTGATGAAAAAGGTTATCTTGTGTTGCCAAATACAGCTTCCTTTAAAGATGCCCAGAAAGAGGTTACCTTTTTCCCATCAGATTCGAAGGATTCATCGGTAAAACAGTCAAATGGCAACGTTATTGGGACTATATCTTATACCTACCATGATAAATATGTAGGTGGTGCTGATATTCTTTATAACAGCGTTGAAAAGCCGGAATTAATCCATAAAGACCCGGAAATTAAAAATCCTAGCGTAGACCCCAATGATTCATCCCCTGCAAAATCTAGTGGGAGCTTACGTCCGATCATCATTGGTGGTATAGTAGGATTCTTTGTACTCGTTATTATTTTATATTTTATATTTATAGAACGTCCTAGATTAAAACGTAGAAATGCTTATTATAAGAAAAGAGCACATCGTAAGTCTTACAAGGATGACGATTTTCTAGATTTGTAATAATTATTGTCCAAACGATGCAAAAAGTGCTGCAATTTCATCCGCCGTTAACGCTTTATTGGGATCATCATAGAGTGGTACAACGGCTGGTGCTACAGTTGCAGCTTTTTGTTCTTCTATCACCGTATCTGATCCGCTTAATAAAGAATTTAATAAATCATCTGTCATCCAAGTTTCTGTCTCCAAGGTATCCGTCACATCTGCCACTATCTCGGTCTCTACTGTATCAGTTTGTGTATCAGCTTCTATAAAAGTTGCTGTGTCAGATTCTTTATCAATTCCTGTATTAACTTCTGCATCAATTTCTGTTTCAGTTCCTGTATATGTTCCTGTATATGTTCCTGTATCAGCTTTTGTATCAGTCTCTGTATCACCTACTGTATCAGTTTCTGCATCAGACTCTGTATCACCCACTGTATCCACTTGCATATCCGATTCATCAAGCATCTGTGCTGTAGCTGCCCAAGGCGAATCCGTCCAGGAATCCTCATTAGCATTTTCTTCTTTTACTTCCGCAGCAATACGGTCAACTGTATCAATCTCTTCTTTATAGATATCTTCTGTTAAGTTCTCCTCACCACTGTCAAAGAAATCTTGTACGAATCCCGTCTCTCTTCTTGTACCAATCTCAGAATCAAACTCATTCTTCGTTGTTACGAAGCTACTTATACGTTCCTTAAGAATAATATTGTTTTCCTCTAAACTCAATAAAATCTTTGCAAGATCCTCTTTTAGGTCGAAGCGGTTGCTCTCTTCACGAAGTACCTTTATTAATTGCTTTGTATTTTCTTTGTTATAATTAAGCTCAAGGTTGAGGCCATTTTTCTGACCCTCTAGTGATTTCATTTGTAATTCTATCAGCTTCTGTAAGGATTTTGCGTTATTTGTTTCTAACGTCTCTAATCTTAATACAACTTCCTCTAATTGCCCTGATAACATTGCCGTATTCTTTTTAGTTGCTGTATAGGTTGCCTTTTGCATATTTAAAATTTCTGTATAGCGTTCATTCCATTTTTCTGTTTCTTCACTATAAACATGGCCTAGATAATACTTAAGCTGTTCGTTGCTCTTTACCCATTTACTTCGGATTGAATCCATAAGTAGATATCCCGTAATTAATACAACAACCCCAATCCCTACCACGCTGAAGAGATCTCCCTCAAGTACCTGAATACAATACGTTTCTGCTATTAGCGCTGTTAAAAAGCATATACTAAAAAATATTATATCTAACCTTTTTTTCATTACTGCCCGGCTCCCATCTTCGCTGCTGCTGCGAATCCACTTTCTTAAACTTTTTACTAAATGATATTATATATCGTCACATCGTATCGTAAAGTTTACTTCTAAGCCGGATAAATTATAAATTGTATTCAATTTCTTTATATTTCCTTTTTTATAATTTGTGCCTTTGGTAAACGAACAGTAAACTTTGTTCCCTCCATAAGCTTGCTCTCTACTTCAATTGAGCCATTATAATAATTAACGATATGCTTCACGATAGACAACCCTAAGCCTGTACCACCAACCTTTTTGCTCCGTCCTTTATCAACACAATAAAATCGTTCGAAAATCCGAAGCTTTGCATCCTCCGGTATTCCAACTCCTGTGTCCTCTACGATGATGACAATTTCCTTTGCCTCTGAGTTTACAGTAACATCTACCTTGCCTCCGGGCTTATTATATTTTATGGCATTGGTAATTAAATTACTGAATAGTTCCCTTAACTGCTGCGTATTTGCATTCATCATGAGTGGTCTGCAACTCAAATTGACTGTTACCTTACCTTCCTTTGCAAGAGGTTCTAGAGAAGCACAGACCTCTTTCACTAAGGGACAGATTCGAACCTCCGTAAGCACCACTTCCGCCTCCTTCGTCTCAAGGCGAGAAATCATTAGAATATCATTAATCAAGTTCGTCATATTAACCGTTTCCTTCTTGATTCTTGACATAAAATCCTTTTTCATTTTTTCATCTTTAGCCATACCATTTTCCAGTAGTTCAAGATAACCGCGCACTGAGGTAAGCGGTGTCTTAAGCTCGTGGGAGGCATTAGAGAAAAACTCCTGCCTTACCATTCGCTCAAATTCAATTTGATCCATGGATTCCTTTAACGACAAAGCCATCTGTAAAGTCGTATCCGCTATAACATTCATCTCTTCGTATTTATATTTCTTAAAGTGAAATTCCGGATTCTTCTCCTTTAGCTTAAGCAGTTCGCCTGCAATTTCATGTAAGGGTTTTGTTACCGACCGAGCAAAGCGTTCCGACAATAGAATAGATACTGCCAGCGTGATACCGATACTGATAAGAATTGCAGGAATCAATAGTCCTAAGTACTCTTCCAGTCCAGAGAATGGTACTGCCATGCGCAAAATAAACTTACCATTGTCAGAAATACTCGCGACGTAAAGCATGGGCATGTTTAAGGTGCCGGACCTTCTAGTGGCATATCCTACCCCACTTTCCATCGCTTCTATTACTTCTTCTCTATTTTTATGGTTTTCCATGGTGGCACTATCCGCGACTTCACTATCTGCCCTCACTATTCCGTTGAGGTCAATAACCGTGAAGCGCTCTACTTCATTCCCCTTAACCTCTTTTAGACTATCCACCTGTGCCTTTAAATCAGACTCATAATCGAAACCATGATCTGCGATTCGAAGTGAATAGAGCATATCACCTTCCGTTTTATCTAATATGATTTTACTTATTGCTGCACCAAAAATACTGCCGCTTAATACAAGCGCCAGCGATAATATTAATATAAATCTTTGAAAAATGGCCTTCTTCACTTTACTCCCCCGATTTAACAAATCGGTAACCCACACTCCGGACCGTTCTGATACTGTCCGTACCGACCTTGCCTAATTTTTGTCTTAACGTACGGATATGGATGTCCAAAGTTCTTGATTCTCCATCATATTCATAACCCCATATCTGATTTAACAACTCATCCCTACTTACAACACGAGTACCATGCTCGATTAAATATAGCAAAAGCTCATATTCTTTGAAGGTTAGTTCGACGACTTCACCATTATTTTTTACTTCCCTTGTCTGAGGGTTAATTATTACCGTATTTACATTAATAATGTCGTTGTTATCTTCTTTATTTGATCTACGTAGTAGGGATCGAATTCTTGCCGCCAACTCCAATACTCCAAAGGGCTTCGTAATATAATCATCGGCTCCAACATCCAGTCCCATAACCTTATCAAGCTCTTTATCTTTAGCGGTAAGACATATTACAGGTATATTTTTTAATTGTGCATCCTGCCGTAGCAAGCGGATTGCAGCTAAACCATCCATACCGGGGAGCATTAGGTCAAATATGGCCATATCCGGCTTTTCATCCTTCATATCAAGTAATGCCGGTTCCGCCGCTTCATAGGCTTTTATATGGTATCCAAAGCCCTCCAGCGCTACCTTTAAAAGTTCTCGTATATTCTCATCGTCCTCGATTACATATATATTTTCCAAATGATTTCCCTCCCGTTATAATATTCTGATATTATTTACGGATCCTGTTTCATGAAATTCTGTCCATTCGCAAATATTAACCGCATGGTCACCGATACGTTCAAAGTATTTAGCAATCATTAAGATGTCAACACATTGATCAACATGTTCATTGGAAGTGCGTAAAAGTACAGCAACTTCCTCTTTAACCTTATCAAACAAATCATCCACAACGTCATCTCTATCGATAATTTCTCTTGCTTCTTCTATACTGATGGTTGTAAATGCATGTACTGCATCATGAACCATAGATTTCGCTACCATACCCATCTCTGGAATATGTTTTACTAAATTAAACACGTGTACTCTCTTTTCACGAATTGTCAGCTCTGCGATATCTGCAGCATGATCACCGATACGTTCCATATCAGTAACCACTTTGAGTGCTGTGGTAACGATTCTTAAGTCCCTTGCCACCGGTTGTTGTTTTAATATCAATGAAAGGCATCTTGCTTCGATGGTCTTTTCAATGTCATTAATATTACGGTCTCCCTGGATAATTTCATTTGCAAGAACTTCGTCCTGGGTTTCAAAGGCTAGTAGTGTCTTCTCTATAGCAGCTTCGATTAATTGGCCCATTTCAATTAGATTTTCTCTTAGTAATTGCAATTCATGTTCAAAGCTTAATCTAGCGGTCATAAAAATACCTCCTTATATTTCTCATTATAGTTGTTGTGGTAATGTATGTCAAATTGCTTAATCAACCGAATCTACCCGTGATGTAATCTTCTGTCCGTTTATCCTCCGGTCTTGTAAATAGTGTATCTGTAGTTGCAAATTCCACTACTTCTCCTACCAAAAAGAAGGCGGTATAATCCGAGATTCTGGCCGCTTGTTGCATATTATGAGTTACAATAGCAACCGTATATTTTTCCTTCAGTTCGGACATTAAATCTTCAATTTTTAAAGTGGAGATAGGATCTAGCGCTGAAGTAGGTTCATCCATTAGAATAACTTCAGGTTCAACTGCTAACGCTCTAGCAATACAAAGTCTCTGTTGCTGTCCACCGGATAAACCGAGTGCAGATTTTTTCAATCGATCCTTAACCTCTTCAAATAACGCAGCTCCCTTCAAGCTTTCCTCAACAATCTCATCTAACTTTGCTTTTGACTTAATACCATGAATTCTTGGGCCATAAGCGATATTATCATAAATTGACATTGGGAAGGGGTTCGGCTGTTGAAATACCATACCAATTTTCTTACGAAGCAGAGTTGTATCTACTCTTGGATCATAAATATTCTCGCCATCCAAAGTAACTAATCCCTCTATCGTTACTCCAGGAATCAAATCGTTCATACGATTGAGTGTCTTTAAAAAGGTAGATTTACCACAACCGGAAGGTCCAATAAATGCTGTAATCGCCTTTTCTTTTATATTCATGTCTATATCCTTCAAGGCATGATTTGTGCCATAATGCAAATTCAAGCTCTTTGTACTTATCTTATCTTTTATCATATATCCTCCATCTATCTACGTAATAATTGCGAAGTTCCTGCTTTAAGAACAAGACCTTTGGTTCGTATGATGTTCGAGACAATTATCACATTATTTCTTTTACTTTTTATTTCTTTTACTTTTTATTTCTTTTACTATTTTATTTCTTTACTTATTTACGTTGAATTTATGTGATAAGTATTTTGTTAACATATTTATACCAAATACGATTACTAAAAGTACCAATGCAACCCCGAATGCTTCATTATACTGAGCTTTTTCCATACTCAAATATAATTGTATTGTTAAGGTACCCCCTGGTTGCAGAACCTTTTCAAAAAGCCCTTCTCCATAATTGCCTATCTTAGGAAGTAAATAACCACTTCCGGCAGTAAATAATAATGCCGCTGACTCACCAACGATTCGACCTATGGAGAGAATAACACCAGTTATAATTCCCGGCATTGCAGAAGGAAGAAGTATTGTGCGAATCATATACCATTTTGTTGCTCCAATTCCTAATGCTCCGCTTCGATAACTACCTGGCACTGTCTTCAGAGCTTCCTGTGTATTTCTTGTTATTAAAGGAAGTACCATAAGTACAAGTGTCAGCGCTCCTGTTAAAATCGAATACTTCAGATTTAATGTAAGCCCAAAGAATACATATCCAAATAAACCAAATACAATAGAAGGAATACCGGAAAGGGTCTCCGTCGTAAACTCCACGAGTCGAACCAATCGTCCTCCCTTTGCATATTCGTTTAAGTAAATTGCCGCTCCAACACCAAACGGTATTGCTATTAATAACGTGATTACAATAATATATATTGTATTTATAATATTTCCTGCTATTCCGAAGGTCCCCTTAATAGCACTAGGAACGGTGGTAAGAAAAGCCCAATTGACGGAGCCGATTCCACGAAAAGTGACATAACCTACAATACCTGCTAATAAAAATATCGATATGGATGCACAGAAATAAATAATTGCATGCACAAAGCCATCCAAAGGTCTGGGTCGTTTATCATAAATACTTTTAACTATCGGCATTCTTATTACCTCCCTTCATTACTTTGTTTAATATTAAATTAATCAACATAATAAAGGTGAATAGTACTAATCCAATGGTAAATAGTACTCTTTTATGCGTATCTGCAGCATATGACATCTCACTGACAACTGCTGTAGTTAAAAATCGAACCGAATTGAATGGTAATGGAATATTTGCACCATTTCCTGCAACTAAGCTGATTGCCATTGCTTCACCGATCGCACGACCGACACCTAGTACGATAGCCGTAATGATACCGGACTTCGCTGCCGGAATGATAACCTTAAAAATTGTCTGGATATGTGTCGCACCTAGCGCTAACGATGCTTGTTTATAATGATTAGGTATTGCTTTTAAGGCAGATTCACTAATATTAATTACCGTAGGTAAGATCATAATGGCAAGTACTAATACAGCTGAAATCAAGTTGGAGCCACCTGTAAATTGATGATTAGGCGTATCTTTGAACACTGCCATTTCGATTTTATAAATAAAAGGATTTAAGATTAATATACCTAGTAATCCGTATATTACGGATGGAACACCTGCTAATAACTCTACCGCCGGCTTTACGATTCCCGCTAATTTTTTTGGTGCTGTTTCAGCCAAAAACACGGCTGTCATTAAACCAATTGGTACTCCAATTAAAATAGCCAATATAGTACCGATAATTGAAGTTAAAATAACATAAAGGATGCCATAACTTGGATCTGCTGCTGTTGGCTTCCATACCGTTCCAAATATGATTTCCTTTAATCCTACTTCAAAAATTGCCGGGGCTCCGCTGATAATCATGTATAATGTAATTGAGAAAACTGCTAATACAGCAAAAAATGCACAGGTAGTAAAAATCAGTGCAGCAACCTTTTCTACGGTATTTTTTGTTTTATAACTCCCAATAATGGTGAAACTCTTATCACTCATATGAACTCCTTATGTTTTCTATTTAACAGTTTTAGGAAGAATCTGCCCATATTAATTTTTGGGAATTCTTCCTAGCACCTATTCATATTGTTAATTCATTTATTGATTATTCTACTACGATTAAACCAACACTTTTAATAAGCTCTTTGCCTTCATCAGATTTCAAGTATTCGAAGAATGCCTGTACTTGCTCGCTCTGAGCTGAGATCTCACCTATTGTTGCCATTACGAACGGGCGGCTTAACAGATAGCTTCCTGCTTTAATATTCTCTTCTGTTGCTTCTACTCCTTCAACTTTGGATGCGATTACTGTATCATCTACCACATCGAGGGAAACATATCCGATCGCTCCTGGTGTAGATGCAACCTTTGCCATTACTCCACCGGTACTGTTAATTTCATTTGAATATTTACAAAGGTCTACGATTTCAAGCAGTTCCTCAAATGCGCCTCTTGTACCGGATCCTGCTTCTCTTCCTACTACTACGATTGGCTGATCCGCTCCACCGACTGCACTCCAGTTATTAATAGCACCTGTATAGATTTGAACTAATTGATCTTTCGTAAGATTTGTAACTGTATTTGAATTATCCAAAACTACTGCGATACCATCAATTGCAACTATATTCTCTACTGCACCTGAACTGATCTCACTCTCTTTTAAATTTCTGGATGAATTACCTATATCTACTGTCTTAGCAAGAACTGCTTCAATTCCTGCGCCGGATCCGATGAATTCTGCGGATACGGTTACCTTAGGATATTTATTCATAAATGATTCTGCCGCTGCATTTGCTAATTTTTCCATGGAGGTTGAACCTGCCATTGTAATTGTTCCGCTTAATGCTTGGTCTTCTTCTGTACCTGTTGTATCTGTATCATTCGTTTCTGTATTTGTATCTTGGTTATTACCTTTATCATCACTTTGATTTGCACATGCGCTGAATGCACCTGCTACGAATATACATATAAATAATAATGCTGCAATTCCTCTTAATTTTTTCATCATTTTCTTATCTCCTTCTTTTCTCATCTTTTCTCTTCTTTTTTCATCTTCTTCTTACATTACAAATTTAACATTTATACTATTTTCTTGATACCATGGTTTTGTATAGATTTTGTAAAGTTCATGTAAAGTGGTATCAACTATATTTGTTAATGAATATTGTTCTATGTTTTAGACAATTTATTCTGCAAATAACTTGTGATTAAATTGTTACTAATTTAATCATCAAAAAAAATGCCATAAAAAACCGACCTCCCAAAAGTTAGATTTTTAGGTCTAACTTTTAGGGGTCGGTTCAAACACCGATAAATCACAACATCTTTTTATTATTAATATAACGTGCCTGGCGGGATTTGAACCCACGGCCTTCCGCTTAGGAGGCGGACGCTCTATCCTGCTGAGCTACAAGCACACGCATGCAACGTATTCATTCTACTATTTCCTGCCTGCTAAGTCAACAACGAATCAAACGATTCCTCTATTTATAATATCAATCCTTAACTTGCTCCGAAAATGCAATACTGCCCTGCATCCATAGGTTGCCCTTGAATCTTCTACCAATTTGCGGCTCTCCGACCAAATCCTCTTTGTTAATACATAGTCGGAAAGAAATATCATTGCATACTAACTGCAGATCATATACTTCTTCCTTTGTATGGGAGTTTATGATCAGATTACTTTCTATAATCGTTGCAATCACGCTATAATTATCTGATTCAGATCCAAAGGGGATGAATGAGGTATCAACAATGGAATAAATATCTTCTTTTTTCGCTCTTCTTGATACCATTGCATAAGTATCAATATCATCAATGGTCAGACTGTCGATTGCGTCCTGGTTTCCCTTTTTCGCTTCAGCAATCAGATTATTACGATATTTTGTTTCTGCACTAATATTACGAACTTGAACTTCATCCATATCAATAGGCAGAAGAATTTTACCCTCTAACGATAATGCCGCTAAGGTAATCGGAAAGTTTGTGCTCATGGGCATATTTTGATTCTTTTTTTCCAGATATTCAATTACATTCTGTAAATAAAAAATCAAGGATACTCCTAGACGGAAATCATCACACATTCCTGTATATGCCTCAGTATCTACTCGTTTATTAATTCCAACTTCTTCTCTTGTACTGACATTCTGTCCGTATATGCAAGGGAAATAATGTTCCATGTGGAATTTACCATGTTCGTCCTGCTCACCACGAAGCGTGATGCCCATGCCATCTCCATATTCCATGGTTATCTCAGTTAAACTGCCGGTGTCCCCTATTTGAACGGTTTGCTTTTTTAAGGAGTGCTCCGTAATGTTCTCCATAAGTTGATTTAATTCCATTCTGTTATTAATGTTACTAAATCCAATTGCTCTCATATAACTATGCATAATTTTCACTTCCATTCACTGCCGGTTAAACTTATTATATTCTACGTATTTTAGCTTAATTTAATGTAATAATTATTTATATCATATTTTACTTCAACTGGCAAGTGCCCATATTATAGTAAAGAAAACCCTATCAAACAGATTTACTCAGATTCTGTTTGATAGGGGATTTCATAAGCTTTTTTTATCCACTGTTCGCCTATAAATCAGGTACATAATCCACAATAATTACTAGTTTTCCACATTAGTCTAAAATCGTATCTACAATAAATAATGTGAGCTCCTTTGTCAAGTCCTTTTCCGTCCACTGTTCTGGCTTTTCACCATCTTTATTTCGAATGATACGTATCACCGGCCTCGTTGGACACTGCGGGCTCTGCCTTAAGACAATTCCCATTTCATCATGGTTTGTCATTACAAGAGCACCTGTCGGGTAAGCGGCCACAGAATCTATAAATGCCTTTACAACAGTTAAATCAAATAATACACTTGCTTGACTGACTATATAGTCAATTGCCTCATGTACCTTCATCTTGGTTGTAAGGTTTCCATATACTTTACTATCAAATTCATCGCAGACAGCAGCTATCTTACTTCCTATCTTAATATGGTCCTTTTTAAGATGAAATGGATATCCGGAGCCATCCAGGCGCTCATGATGGCTGATAATAATATCTTTGGAGGTTTGTGTAAGCCACTCCATTTTCTCAACCGTGGAATAACCATAGATAATATGTTTCTTAATTTCTTTCAGCTCCCTCTCGGAGCAAGTATCCATGTTTAAATTATGATAATCCATTGCCATATAAGTAAAACCAATATCGTGTAGAAGACACCCAATAGCAATTTCTCTGATCTTTGTCTTCGAAACCTTCAATTTTAATGCTAATATTACGGAAAGTGCACACACATTTAACGAATGGGAATATGTACTGTCGCTTTTTTCGCGAATGCTTGATAAATTATAAATAACTTCGGGCTCCTTCATAATATCAAAGATGATTTCATCAGCAACTAGTTTAATATCCTCTAGTTCGGTATCATTATGATAGGAGTATTTTAATAAGATATTTCGCATAGCCTCTTCAAATTGGTCTTTAATCTGTAATTCCAGGCTAGTCGTCAAACTCACACCCTGTGCAATGTCATCTTCAACGTAGATATAGTCTATATTTAAATATTTTAATCGCTTCACATATTCCATTTTAACAACCGTTCCCGCGGTCATTAAAACTGATTCACTGCTTGTAATAATGTCCTTTGCCAGTAGTTCATTGCCCTTAACCGAATCCAACGAGATAATCCTCATTATTTTCCCCTTCCATTTCATAGGATTACTTCAGATATATATCTTCTATATCTTCTAATAAAATAACTAATATTTCAATCATACATAGGGACTAAATTACATCCAAATTTTGAATAAACATACAATATTTTTTTACCCGCTCCTTTGTTTTTATGCATCTTTTCTGTTATTTTATCATACTACTATTGATATTGTATATATCTTATACTTTTTAAGATAAAATAATAAAATATTTGATTGTTATTTAATTAACAATGTTATTTACAAATACAATTTTTTCTGTTATATTCATGTCATAACCATTGTGTTAAATTTTTAACAATAAAAAGGAGGATGTTTATTATGTCAAAGATAACGCAACCCACCCCGAAGGAACATGTAGATAGCTTAGTTAAAAATGCTCTCGTGGCATTAAATGAATTTTTAACCTTTGATCAAGAGACAATTGATAATATAGTCCATGAAATGGCTTTAGCAGGTCTTGCAAAACAACAATTCCTCGCTAAGTTAGCAGTTGAAGAAACCGGCAGAGGCATTTATGAAGATAAAATTACTAAAAATATATTTGCAACCGAATACGTATGGCATTCCATAAAATACCAAAAGACAGTGGGTATTATAGAAGACAATGAAGAAGAAGATTATATGATAGTGGCAGAGCCCGTTGGTATTGTTGCAGGTGTAACCCCGGTTACCAATCCTACCTCAACCACTATGTTCAAATGTTTAACCTGTATAAAAACAAGAAATCCTATTATCTTTGGTTTCCACCCGAGTTCACAACAGTGTTCCAAAGAATCTGCAAAGGCTCTTTACGAAGCTGCAGTGAAAGCAGGTGCACCTAAAAACTGCATCCAATGGATTGAATATCCATCTATCGATGCAACCAGAGAATTAATGAACCACCCGGATGTATCTATGATTCTTGCAACTGGCGGCTCCGGAATGGTGAAACAAGCATATTCTTGTGGTAAACCCGCACTTGGTGTAGGTCCTGGTAACGTTCCTTGCTTTATTGAGAAAACAGCTAACTTAAAACGTGCAGTAAATGACTTAGTATTATCAAAATCTTTTGACAATGGAATGATTTGCGCTTCGGAACAGGCAGCTATCATTGAAGCTCCCGTATATGCCGAAGTGGTTGAATTAATGAAAAAGGCAGGATGTTATTTTGCAACAAAGGAAGAAATTAAACTTCTTGAGCCTGTTGTAATAAATACTACTACCGGCAACGTTAATCCAGCCATCGTAGGTCAACCCCCTGTTGCAATTGCAGCACTAGCTGGAATTACTATCCCTCCACAAACTAAGATTTTATGTACCGAATTAGAGGGTGTAGGTCCTGATCATCCGCTATCAAAAGAGAAACTCTCTCCAGTACTAGCTGTTATAAAAGCTCAAACCTTAGAAAAAGGCTTCCAGCTGTGCGAGAAAATGATTGAACTTGGTGGCCTAGGTCATTCCTCCGTTATTCACTCCAATGATAACACCGTAATTAATACATTTTCATCTAGAATGAGAACCGGTCGTATTCTTGTAAATTCACCTTCTACTCATGGTGCAATCGGTGATTTATATAATACCAATATGCCTTCCCTTACTCTTGGCTGTGGTTCATATGGTGGTAATTCAACTACTCATAATGTATCCGCTGTAGATTTAGTAAATTACAAGCGTGTAGCGAAGAGGAGGATTAATATGCAATGGTTTAAGGTACCGAGTAAAATCTATTTTGAGTCCGGCTCAACCGCATATTTAGCTAAAATGCCCGGAATAACGAAAGCCTTTATCGTTACCGACCCTGCTATGACTCAATTAGGTTATGTAAACAAGGTTCTCTACCAATTAAGAAAACGTACGGATTATGTACATTGCCAAATTTTCGATCAAGTTGAACCCGATCCAAGCCTTGAAACAATTTTAAAAGGCGTTGAAGAAATGAACAAATTTAACCCTGACGTAATTATTGCACTCGGTGGTGGTTCTGCAATCGACGCAGCGAAGGGTATGTGGCTATTCTATGAAGATCCAACAGCAGATTTCAAGAATATGTCTTTGAAGTTCTTAGATATCCGTAAACGTACCTATAAGTTCCCTCTTTTAGGTAAAAAAGCACAGTTTGTTGCAATTCCAACTACCTCCGGTACTGGCTCAGAGGTAACTTCATTCGCAGTTATTTCTGATAAGGTAGAGAATAAAAAATATCCACTTGCAGATTACGAATTAACTCCGGATGTTGCAATTATTGATCCTGACTTTGTAATGAGTGTTCCGAAGAAATCTACTGCTTGGACCGGTATGGACGTTTTAACACATGCATTTGAAGCATATATCTCTATTCTTGCTTCAGATTATACCGATGCACTTGCAATTCATGCCATAGATATGGTATTTAAATATTTGAGAGACTCTTACGATCAGGGAGGCGATAACCCGACAGCACGCGAAAAGATGCATAATGCATCTACAATAGCCGGTATGGCATTTACTAATTCATTCTTAGGAATTAACCATTCCTTGGCTCATAAACTAGGTGGTGAATATCATATTCCTCACGGCTGTGCCAATGCAATTTTATTACCTCATGTAATTCGTTATAATGGTGTAGAATGCCCTACTAAGTTTACAGCATTTCCAAAATACGAAAGCTACATTGTGGGAGATAAAATCTTTGAATTAATGAAGAAACTAGGTAAAAGCCCGAAGAGCAATGCCGACGCTGTTGAAATGTTAGCAAAAGATGTCGAAGAGCTCAATCTTCATCTAGGAATACCTTCTACCTTACAAGAATACGGTATTGATGAGAAAGATTTCTTAGATAGGGCTCCCATGCTTGCTGATCTCGCATTTGGTGACCAATGTACTACTGCTAATCCGAGACTTCCACTTGTATCTGAATTAGAAGAGCTTTACATGATATCTTTCTATGGTAAAGGCAATATTCCCCTAAAAGACAAATAATTATTTTGCTTTGTAATTACTTACGCAATTGATTAAATTTCTGTTTAGTTGATTAGGTACTTTCCGATATGTTAGTGTAATAGGAAAGGATAGATAAAATAGCTCGTGTATGAAATGAACCCCTCAGGTCAGATTTTTTGTCTAACCTAAGGGGTTCACTTCATATACTGGCTATTTTTATTTAATGAATTTACTCCATAAAATTACTGCTACTTATAGCTTGGTTTAAAGCTTTCTTCTCATCATCTGATAATTCTAGGAAGGATTCTCCCTTAATTATTTCCTTCAGATAAGTATAACATCCTTCTCTGCTACTATGTACAGAATTTAGCAGAATGCCATTGTTATTCTTATCAAGTAAAGCAAGAACAAAGCTTAACTTTCCACCCATTTCTTTAAAAGCATCATATTTTACAACGCCAACCTTTTGATACGTAACTAGGAGATTTTCTTTGATCTTTGCTATCTCTTCATTAATTTTAATTGTATCCGCTTTCATTTTATCTATATCTGCAAACCGTGCAATTACCTGTCCTTCCAAATTCTCACCACTTGCACCAGTCATAAACTTTTTATACTTTTTATTAAGTTTTCTCTGCTTCAATGCTAAGATTATGATAAAAATTAATAGGATAAGAGATAGCCCTGCTAATCCCAATGTTATATAAGCAGTGTTACTATTGATAATATCTGTAATGTTCATTTGAAAATTCCTCCATTAGTATCTTGTTTTGCTCACGTTTAGTATATACATATATTTACATTTTATTTTACTTATTATCAATCTTTTTATTCTTATACAATTGTATTAAACATATCGATAATTCTCTCAAGTTCCTCCGTAGAATAGTATTCAATCTCAATCGATCCCTTATTATTATTCTTTTTATGAATTGATACTTTTGTACCAATAATATTTCTTATTTTATCTTCAATGTCACGATATATAAAATCATCTTCTTGTGTTGCTGCTATTTCCTTTTGAGGTTTTTCATTAATAATTTGCTTAACTAATTTTTCAGTTTCTCGAACACTTAATTTCTCATCAAAAATTTTACTTGCTGTGTTATATTGTTTATCACTGTTTTCAATTGCAAGTAGTGCTCTTGCATGTCCATTGGAAAGCATTTCATCAATCAACATTTGTTGAACACGATCATCTAATTTCAACAATCTCATTGCGTTCGTTACAGCTGCTCTACTTTTTGACACTCGCTCAGCTACTTCATCCTGCTTCAAATTAAATTCTTGAATTAGCCTATAATAAGTTTGCGCTTCCTCAATTGGATTTAAATCTTCTCTTTGTATATTCTCAATTAGTGCAATCTCGACAACTTCCTGAGGACTATAATCCTTGATAATAGCGGGTACATCCTTCAGTCCAGCTAATCTAGCGGCACGCCATCTTCTTTCTCCGGCAATTATTTCATAAAACTTATCCCTTTTTTGCAATATCAAAGGTTGTATTACCCCATATTGCTTTATAGAATCTGCTAGTTCTTGTAATGCATCTTCATCAAATCTTTTTCTTGGCTGTGACTTATTGGGTTCTATATCACTTATATGAATAAATGTTTCACGTGAAACATTATCAGCTTTTTCTTCTACTGTTTTAATGATCTGCTCTGGAATCATGATGTCAAGACCTTTTCCTAACCCTTTTTTAACAGGCATATATATCCTCCTTATGTATTGCAGTATTACTTTGATTTAGATTATACAAATATTATTTTAGTATAGTTAAGTTCAAAAGAAATTCATTTTGAGCTTAATCTAGTCCTACGGTTTCTTAATAATTTGTATTTGTAAAATAGATTTATATAAATATCGTTTACAGACTTAGATTATTATTTGAGTTATTTAATCAATACATTTTAAATATTTATATATGATTTATTAATGTCAATGTATATTTTTTATGTTTTTGTTATTAAATATTAAAATACAACAGAATTACAAGTAATATTGAGGTTACTTCTTATTACGATACTTGATTTCACTAATTTCATTTTTAGCATACATTTCAGAGGCATCCTTCTCAATAACTTCCATAGCCAATTGTCGATATCCTTCGGCACCAGCTGACTTTGAATCATACAAATTAATTGGCAAACCATGACTAGGTGCCTCCGCCAAGCGGACATTTCTTGGAATTATTGTTTTATAAATGTTCTGTTTTAAATTACTCTTTACATTTTCAACTACTTGTAGAGAAAGATTAGTCCTTGCATCAAACATCGTGAATACAACGCCTTCCATTTCCAATTGCGGGTTTAATCTCTGTTTTACAAGATTAATAGTATGAATTAATTGAGTTAACCCTTCCAAAGCATAAAACTCACATTGTATTGGAACTAAAACAGTATCTGCTGTTGTCATTGCATTCACTGTTAAAGTATTTAAAGAAGGAGGGCAATCAATAATAATGAAGTCATAATCATCTTTAATTTTTTCAACTTGCTTCTTTAATATGTACTCTCTTCCCTCGACACCGATCAATTCAATCTCTGCGCCAGCCAAATTGACATTCGAAGGTAGTATATCCAGATATTCAATTGGAGTTTTGATTTTACAATCTTCTAGTGTACATTCTCCAATCATCATCTGATATATTGTATTTTTTAATTTACTCTTATCAATTCCTAGACCGCTTGAGGTATTCCCCTGCGGATCTATATCAATTGTAAGAACTTTTTTGTTCTTCTCTGCCAGACAAGCCGAAAGATTGATGGCCGTCGTAGTCTTTCCGACTCCACCCTTTTGGTTCGCTACTGCTATTATTCTTGCCATATAACTCCACCCTTCCAGAGTTGATTCTTATATCTCTATTCAATGTATTACAATAGAAGCCCTTAAAAATGTAGAAACTTACATAAGCCTTATTATAGCATCTTTAGAATATTATATCTAGCGAATTTTCATTCTTTCTTAAGATATCTGTCTACTTTTATATTAAATATAAGTATTTTTATCTTTATTACGCTTTGTTATTAACATTTTGCTTTTATATTTTATATTATTTCTTATAATCTAATATACAAAATTATAATTAACAAGATTTATTAGATAGTTGACTTAATATAATCATTATTAATAATTACTTCATTGATTATATAGCTTCGACTAAATCCGATCTATAATTTTTACTTGACATGTTTATTTTAGACAACTCTTTATTAATTTTAATAAATCAAATGAACAAATTTAAATATAATGTTTCACGTGAAACATTTAGCTTTACTATAAATATCAAATGCAAAATAAAGCCACTTAAGTTTTTAGTATATATTCATACGTATATTAATAAATATAATTCAAAATTCATTTTAATCAACGTTTTAAAAAACTATATAGAAACTACAGATCATCTTATAACACCTTATATCACTTTATATAATTTATAAATATATACAAATTCAATATCTATTACATATGAATAATTCTAAATATTTAATATAATATTTAATGCCATTTATTATATTTATATTTTAGCGCATAATTTTTATATTTCTTTACTTAAATACTTTTCTTACTATCTGGTTAATTGAGGTAAATCACGTTTATATATGAATCGTGCCGTATTCAGAAAAAATTATCAAAAGTCAAATTATAATTATAGGGTTATTGTACAAAATCGTATGAAAGTAAATGCATAAGACTACTTACTATATAAGACAAAAACCTTCTTTATATAGGCCTTATATAGTTACCAAACTTTTGTACTTTTTAGAATCGAATATATCTTTTATAATGGAGGCATATAAGTGTAACTATTAGTTTTAGTAAACCATTGTTGTTTGATAAAGTTTTCCGAGAAATAAACTTGCATAATATTTTATACTAACAATTAAAATGGCATGTCTATTTAAATGTTAAGTCTCTATATTATTTGAATTTTGATTCAATTACTTTAAATTGTTTTCTGTAAAAAAGTAATCATTTTCTTCCTTCTGAGTTCTCAACTTGATAAATATAATTATATTGTACTTTATATCTAATTAAATTATATAATTAAATCTATTACTCTTCATCTATCTTTAATCAATTATTCTTTGCTCGACTATCCTTTGCTCGACCATTCTTTACTCGACTATCCTTTACTCGACTGCTTTTACTAGACTGCTTTTACTCGGCTATCCTTTACTCGTCCATCCTTTACTCGAACATCCTTTACTCGACTGCTTTTACTAGACTGCTGCTTTTACTCTGCTATCCTTTACTCGTCCATCCTTTACTCGACTATCCTTTACTCGAACATCCTTTACTCGACTATTCTTTGCTCGAGCATCCTTTACTCGACCATCCTTAACTCGACTATTCTTTGCTCGACCATCCTTTACTCAACTATCCTTTACTAGAACATCCTTTACTCGACTATCTTTTACTCAACTATTCTTTGCTCGAGCATCCTTTACTCGACCATCCTTTACTCGACTATTCTTTGCTCGACCATCCTTTACTCAACTATCCTTTACTAGAACATCCTTTACTCGACTATCCTTTACTCGACTATTCTTTATCGACTATTAATACTCAACTGGGTTTTAGTCAATTAATTCTTCTCGGCTTCTTTTAATTTGTATTAACAATTTTTCGTATATTATTTTCTATACAGGAGGAGCTTATAGAATCAAATTATAATTCCATCTAATTAGATAATTCTTTAGGGAAAATACACAAAAGAATAGGAATGTTTCACGTGAAACATTCCTTACATCATTATATAAATTTTGATAATATTAATAACATTAAATGTACAACTATACAACTATTCTCTAGAATAATTCGACAAAATTATTTCTAATTGCATATACGGCAGCCTGCGTACGATCTGATACATTTATTTTCTTAAATATATTAGAAACATGATTTTTAACAGTTTTTTCGCTAATTGCTAACATGTATGCAATTTCTTTATTAAAGAGTCCTTCTGCTAACAGCTTCAATACTTCAATTTCTCTTTTCGTCAAAGTTTCATCATAATTGTTTATGTTATTATTTTTTTCTTCCATTTTTATTTTTAATAATGGTGTGAGTTCTGGTTGAATATATATTTCTCCACGATTTACACAAAATATTGCTTTCTTTAATACTGAGGAATCAGAATCTTTTAATACATAACCATCCACCCCAATTTCAACTGCACGCATTAAATATTCTACTTCATTATGAATAGTTAGTATTAATACCTTTACATTCTTTTTTGTTTCACGTATATGTTGAAGAACTTGTAATCCATTCATATTTGGCATATTAATATCTAATAGCAGAACATCTGTTTGCGCCTCATCCAATAAGTCGATACATTGTTTACCACTATTTGCCTCTTTTATTACTTTAATATCACCATCTAATTCTAATAATTGTTTAATTCCTTCTCTAACCATAGAATGATCATCTGCAATCATAACATTAACCGGTTTATTCATTCTTATCCCCCTCGAAAGTTGTTAAAGGTGCGGATACAGTAACTATTGTTCCCATCCCTTTTTCAGATTGTATATCTACTGCTCCAGATAATAATGAAATTCTTTCTTTCATTATAGATAAACCAAAGCTTGATGATTGTTCAGAAACTTGTGTCGGTAGTTTATCACTTTCAAAACCAATTCCATTATCCCTAATCAAAACTGTAATATCATGTTCTTCATATTTAATATCTATTGTAATTAAAGAAGCATTTGCATGTTTAATTACATTAACGCATGCCTCTTGAATTATACGAAATAATGTTAACTTAATGACCGGCAATATTTCTTTTGTTTCATTATTAGAATGTACTATAACATGCATATTATATAGGTCCATAAGTCGATTTGCATATCTCTCGACTGTAATCGTAAGACCTAAATCATCTAATGTCATAGGCTTTAGATTGTATATTACACCTCTCATTTCATTTATAACTGTTTTTATTGTGTTTGACATTGCAGTTAATTCTAATTTGGCACGTATTGAATCTATATCAATAAGCTTAATACATAGCTCGGATTTATGAACCAGACTTGTTAAATTCTGTACCGTACTATCATGTAACTCGCGTGCTATTCTCTGCCTTTCAAATTCCTGTGCCTCTAATATGCTAAGGCCTTTATCATTTTGTTTCTGCTTACTTTCGCTATGTTTATTCGTTTCATGATTAACAGGGCCAATTTCCATGTTATCAATTAGATGGGCAGCAACTTTTAATCCTGCAATTTTATCTATAAGTGACTTCTGTTCTAAATTGAGTTCTTCAATCTTTTGCTTTAATTGCTCTATAACAATATATATTTCTTTTGTATCATGTGATTTACTATAAATAGGTGAAAACAAGTCAAGATTATGAACCTTCGTACGTTCTTTTTCAGTCAGCTCCAGCTCTTTTTCCTTAAGTAAATTCATTTGATATTTTAATTGGACTTTTATTGTATAAAGTTTTTCATCAAACTCAATAACAAGATCCTTTAATAATATACTTGCAGCTTTTTTATCATAGATTGAATTTTCTTCGAGATTTTCTTTATTTCCATTGTTGTCATACATAATATAGTCTTCCTTTCTATGTTGAGGCAACAATAATTTTATCACCTTTCCTATAAATAAATCACATTTTTAGTAATTTATAGGAATTTATTGATAAATATATCATATAACATAAATTAGTATTTTAAAAGGATTTTTTTAAACAATGAATACAATTCACTATATTTAAACCTCTTTATTGCATAAAGTTGTCATATCATTAGCATTAATATTCATAATACAAAATTTTAAACCTGTTTCATCCATTTCATTTTTTACTCTACGGAAACCAATTTTGCTAAAAAATGGCTCGAGGGTTACTTCATTTGTAATTGTAACTTCCTTAATTCCTGCCATAAAAGCCCTATTTAGTAACATACGAACAGCAAAATCTCCATATCTCTTTCCTCGATATTCTTCCAGTACAGCAACACGTCCAATTCGGCAGTCTTGTCCATTATATTCAATTCTACCTGTTGCAACTGCTTTCTTATTACCTTCTTCTTCATAGACCACAACATGCATTGCTTCAGCATCATAATTATCAAATTCTTTCTCTTCCGGTATTTGCTTTTCCTCAACAAATACCTTTCTTCGAATTGTAAATACTTCTGATAGATCATCACCATAAGATAATAATTTTCCCTGGATTGGCATTTTTCTAACTCCCTTCAATTAGTCTATAATGGTTCTTTCGAAGGTTTACCTGCACTTCTCGGATAATTCTTAGGAGTTATTGTATTTTTATAAAGAACCACTAAAGATCTCTCAATATCTGAATCAGGAAGCTTGAATTCTCCAACTTCCTTAAGTTCTGCTCCTAATATTTTAAATGCCTTCTTTGACATCTCAAGTTCTTCTTGTATTTTTCCGGACTTATAAGAGATAAAATATCCTCCCTTTTTAACATAGGGTAGGCAATACTCCGAAAGAGAAGACAGTTTTGCAACTGCCCGTGAAACACATAAATCAAATTGCTCACGATAATTTGTATTCTTACCATAATCTTCGGCTCTTCCATGAAGTGTTACAATTTTATCAAGTTTAAGCTTACTAATAACTTCATCTAAAAATGTAAGTCGCTTCTTTAAAGAATCCAGTAAAACAATATCTAATTCAGGAAATACAATTTTTAAAGGAATTCCTGGAAACCCTGCTCCGGTACCTACATCCAATAGCCTCTCTTTTGTAGGTTTCAGTACCTTGACAATTGACAAAGAATCAATAAAATGTTTTTGAATTATATCATTCAGTTCAGTTATTGCTGTTAAATTCATAATATCATTCCACAGTATAAGCATCTCATAGTAATCTATAAATTGCTGTTTTTGAACGTCTGACAATATAATTCCTAAAGCAGATAAACCGTTATCAAACTCTTTTATTTCGGGGTATTGATTAAATTCCATAATCTCTCTACTCCTTTTCCTTTTGTTTTTCCGAATTATATTGGGTCAGATATACTAATAATACTGATATATCAGCAGGAGAAACCCCTGAGATTCTAGAAGCCTGTCCGATTGAAATTGGTTTAAATTTAATAAGTTTTTGCCTTGCCTCTATTCTCAGGCTAGGAATAATGTTATAATCAATTTTCTCGGGTATATGCTTATTCTCTAGTTTTCTAAATTGTTCTACTTGTTTTAATTGACGCTTAATATAGCCATCATATTTTAAGTTAATATTAACTTGCTCAATTACGTCATTCGGTAAGGTTATTCTTTCCTTATCTATACTTTCCAACATCTCATAGGTTAGTTCCGGTCTACGTACTAATTCTGCTAAGGTAGCTCCTGTATTAAGTAATGAGCTATCACTATTTTCAAGAAGCTCTTGAACTTCTTTATTTGCACCGATCATAGTATTTTCTAATCGAAGAATCTCTTTTTCAATTTCATCTTCTTTTCTTAATAAATTTTGATAACGGACGCTACTTATTAATCCTACTTCATAACCTTTTTTTGTTAATCTAATATCTGCATTATCTTGGCGTAATAGTAAACGGTACTCTGCTCTCGAAGTCATCATTCTATATGGCTCGTGTGTTTCTTTCGTAACAAGATCATCAATTAATACCCCAATGTATGCCTCGGAACGATCAATTATTAGAGGTTCCTTTCCACAAAGCTTCCTTGCCGCATTAATACCAGCAATTAAACCTTGCGCAGCTGCTTCTTCATATCCCGAACTTCCATTGAACTGGCCACCACTAAATAATCCCTCTACCATTTTAAACTCTAGCGATGGCTTTAGTTGCATCGGATTAATACAATCATATTCAATTGCATATGCATTTCTAGTAATTTTAGCATTTTCAAGCCCAGGAACAGACCGATACATCTGATATTGTACATCCTCTGGCAAGGAACTAGACATTCCCGCAATATACATTTCATTCGTATGATTACTTTCTGGTTCGATAAATACCTGATGTCTCTCTTTATCAGCAAATTTGACAACCTTATCTTCTATTGAAGGGCAATATCTAGGTCCCGTACCCTTAATATCTCCTGAATATAGAGGTGATCTTCCAATATTCGCTCGAATAATTTCATGAGTACTCTCGTTGGTATATGTTAACCAGCAGGACACCTGCTCCTTATTTAATTCCTCTTGTTTGGTACTAAAGGAGAATGGTACTACTTTTTCATCACCAAATTGCTCCTCCATTTTCGAAAAATCGATAGATCTTTTATCGATTCGAGCAGGTGTACCTGTTTTAAATCGATACATTTCTATTCCAAGTGCTTTTAATGAATCTGTCAAGTAAGTTGCCGCTTGTAATCCATTTGGACCTGTCGCATTTACAACATCCCCATAGATACATCTTGCGTTCAAATAAGTGCCTGTACAAAGGATTACCGCTTTACATGGATATATCGCTCCGGAATAGGTCTTGACCCCGGTGATTTTATTGTCGTTTGTGAGTACCTCAACAACTTCAGCTTGCTTTATTGTGAGATTCGGTGTATTCTCCATTACTGTACGCATGGATCTCGAATATTCCTGTTTATCTGCCTGTGCTCGAAGAGAATGAACGGCTGGTCCTTTTGATAAGTTTAACATTTTAGATTGAATATAGGTTTTATCTATATTCTTCCCCATCTCACCACCCAAGGCATCAATTTCTCTAACTAAGTGTCCCTTAGACGTTCCACCAATATTTGGATTACAAGGCATCATGGCAATACTATCCATACTTACTGTGAATATAATGGTATTTAAAGAAAGCCTGGCAGAAGCTAACGCTGCCTCACAACCAGCATGACCGGCACCAACTACAACAACGTCATAGCTTTCATATACATATGACATATTTTTCCCCATTCCCTTTCTAGTTAAAACAATATCTACATAATCAAATGTTATTTTCCCATACAAAATTCTTTAAAGATCATATTAACTAAATCTTCTTCCACATTCTCCCCGATGATTCGTCCTAAGATCTCATAAGCATTCATTAAATCGATTGAATAAAAATCCTCTGGCATCCCTGTATCAATACTCTGTTTTACTAGCTTCAGGCTTTCTGAAGTTTCAATAAATGCTTGTCTATGTCTTTCGTTAGTAATATAAATATCTTCATTAAAAGATAATTCTCCACCAAAAAACATTGTTTTAATTTCTTGAACAAATTCATCGATCCCTGAATTCTCTTTTATTGATATATTTATGATAGGATGAGCTGTCTTTTCCTTTATTTCATCAGTGGATATCTTAGCTTCCAGATCAGATTTATTTAGTAATAATATGGCTTTTTTATCATGAATGAGCTTTAGAATAGCTTCATCATTCTCATCGATATTAGTTGAAGAATCCAGAACAAATATAATCAAATCGGCTTCTGTTGCTATTCGAAGCGCTTTATCTACTCCAATTTTTTCAATAATATCCTTTGTGTCACGAATTCCTGCTGTATCAATTACATTTAGCACTATTCCATTTAAATTAATCGTTTCTTCTAATGTATCACGTGTCGTACCTGCTATATCTGTGACTATAGCCCTATCTTCACCGACTAATGTATTTAATAAACTGGATTTACCTGCATTGGGTTTGCCAATAATAACCGTCTTAATTCCCTCTTTAATAATCTTTCCGTTCTTTGATTCACGAATTAGTTGATCGATAGCTTGACTTTCTTTATCCAAATGTTTCGCTAATTCATCGTTAAAACCTTCTAGACTAATATGCTCAGGGTCATCTAATGCTGCCTCAATAAATGCAATATCACGTAAAATGGTACCTCTAAGATTCTTAATAAGCTCAAATACATTGCCTTTCAATTGGTTTAAGGAGTTTTTTAAAGCTAATTCATTTTTTGCATGTATAATATCACATACAGCCTCCGCCTGTGATAAATCGATCCTACCATTTAAGAAAGCTCTTTTCGTAAACTCTCCTGGTTCGGCTATTCTTGCTCCATGTTTCAGTACCGTTTCTAATATTTTTCTAGTAACTACAATACCACCATGACAATCGATTTCAATACTATCTTCTCTCGTATAAGTTGAAGGTGATTTCATAATAACCACCATAACCTCATCAATTACCTGCCCCTCATCAACAATGTATCCATAATGAATGGTGTGGCTACTTTCCTTTGACAATATTTTATTACCCGACTTTGATTTATATATTTGGTCTATTATTGTAAATGCATCCGTACCACTTATTCTAATAACACTGATTCCTGCATTACTTAGACCTGTTGCAATCGCTGTAATCGTATCTGTCTTCATTGCCCTACCTCCATCATATAATGAGTAGCATTATATATTTCATAATTAGAATAAAAAGGTGCCTTAAAGTATGCTCTACTTTTAAGACACCCCTTTTTCAACATACAGAAAAATCTTTAAACGGTTTCAACCGGTTGTTCTTTCTTCTCTTTGCTTTCCTTATACTTCTCATAATCTTTTTTATAGTCCATGCTATAATTTTTATTATAGCTACTACTTTTACTAGCATTACTATTATTGCTGTTATTAGTACTTGAACTATTATTATTGTATGGCTTATGAAAGGTTTTTTGTCCTTCTTTATTACCATCTTTGCTATAATCCTTACGATAAGTATTATTAGCCGGTTTGTTATTGGTATATTTTACATCTCGTAAAGTTTTTTTGACATTTATTACTACTCTACGATATGGCTCTTCACCTTCAGAATATGTTTCCACATACTTATCATTTTGTAATGCTGAGTGAATAATTCTTCTCTCATAGGGATTCATAGGCTCTAAAGATACCGGTTTTCTTGTTCTCTTTACCTTAAAAGCAATATTCTTAGCAAGATTTTCAAGAGTCTCTTTTCTTCTTGCTCTATAGTTCTCGGTATCTAATTTAACCTTAATATAGTTCTCACTATTTTTATTAACAACTAAGCTTACAAGATATTGTAAGGAATCTAGGGTTTGTCCTCTTTTACCGATAAGAACTCCCATTTCATCGCCATCAACGTTTATCTCAATAGTTGCATTTTCCTTATCAAAAACAACTTCAGTCGATGCCTTAATTCCCATCGCATTAAACACATCAACCAGGAATCTCTTTGCTGTATTTTCGGTAGTAATTATCATTCTAAATTTAATTTTAGCAGGTTTTCCGAACATACCTAAGAAACCGTTCGTTTCCTTTTCTATTATTTCATATTCTAAATTTTCAATCGTTGTGCCTAGTTCGAGCATAGCATTTGTTAAAGCTTCATCCACTGTTTTAGCAGTAATTTCTCTCCACTCCATTGCTACTTATCCCCCTTTTCACTATTCCTGTTTTTGAGAAGATTTGCTATCTCAGAAATGCTCTTCTGACCACTTGAAGACTGTTTTGTTTGTTCAACAACAGTTGATTCTTCAACTACTTCATCCTGCTTTTCTTTTGTACCAAAACTATCTGTACTTTTTCCCTTCTCAGATACAGTGCTATCTATTGATTTCGTTTGCTTTTTTGCTAATTCCTGCAAAGAAGCTCCACCTGCTGCAATTGTTTTTGATCTTCGTTTACTTGCTTTTGCAACATTTTTCTCAATAAGATCATCGACATTTATACGATCCATATATTTATTTACAAAGTACTGTTGAATGATAGCAAATACACTGGTTGCAATCCAGTATAGACCAATACCGGTAGGTAAAGTAATACAAAATACACCGGACATAATTGGCATAACATAGGTCATGGATGACATCGCATTTGCAGTAGGGTTGTCCTTGTTATTTGGTGTCTTAACTTGTATTTGCTTGCTTTGAATAAACTGCAATGCCATAGCAAGGAAAGGAATTATTATACCTGGGAACTTCCAACCCGGGTTATTCGCAATATTTAATCCTAAGAAACCATTTACTTGCTTAATTTCATCCATTGAATTTACAATAGTATCCTTTAAAGCAGGGAAACTTGTCTGTAAATTTTCCCAGTGCGAAGTATTAAACTTAGCTAATAAATCAATAATCTGATTTGTAGTAGAAAAATCTTTTGAACCAGTAATTCTAACTCCCTCTGAAAGAGTTTTTAAAATATCCGGATAACCAGCAGTAGTACTAATACCTAATGCAATTGACTCATACAATTGTCTTACTTGATCTACATATGCCGGAATATTATTAATTACTGAATATAAAGCAAACATAATTGGTAAAGTTATCAATATCGGCAAACATCCGGCCGTCGGGCTTGCGCCATACTTTTGATAAACCACCTGTGTTTCTGCTTGTTGTTTTTTTAAAGAAGCTTCATCTTTCTTACCCTTGTACTTAGCTTGTATCTTTTGTAACTCAGGATTCATTACGGATGAAAGTTTCGTAAATTTCTGTTGTTTAATTGTTAAAGGGAGCATTAATGTCTTAACGATAAAAGTAAATACGATAATAGATAGCGCAATATTTTGAATACCGAACAAATGAAAAAATTCATATATTGCGTTCATAATCAAGCCTAATATGTTTGCAATCGGACTTAACCAACTACTGCTTTTTGTTAATAATGTTACCACCAATTATTTTTCCTCCTTAGAGCTGATGTCCTAATGACATTACGAATTTTTACGGAACAGGATCATATCCACCCATATGAAAAGGATGGCATCTTAAAATTCGTCTTACAGCTAAATATGTTCCCTTGAGAGCTCCATACTTCTCCAATGCTTCAATTGCATATAAAGAGCAGGTAGGTGTATAGATGCAGCTTGACGTTCTCTTAAGAGGAGAAATATATTTCCGATAAAACTTTATCATTAATATAAACAATTTCTTAATTATCACTTCTATACCCCTACTATTTTCATTTCTCTCTATCAGTTCAGATATTACACGTTTATTTCCCAATTTTATGGAGCTTCATTAGGTGTAACAATGCGCTTTCAATCTCACTGTATTCTTTTCCTCGGGCATTTACTCTTGCCACAACGATAATGTCTAATCCACTCAAAAAGCTATCCTCCGATAGTCGATAGCTTTCTCTAATCAATCTAGTTATTCTGTGTCTTACAACACTATTGCCTACTTTTTTACTCACCGATATTCCAAGTCGGTTATTACATGTTTCGTTCCTTTTTACATACATGATCAAAAATTTATTCGCATATGATTTTCCGGTACGGTATATTTCTTTAAAATCTTCGTTATTCTTTAATGATTCTGACTGCTTCATTTTTCATTAACCTTTGCTAATGCTAATAAACGATAGAACTAGTCCTCGTTTTGTTTTTAACTATTTTGTGTTACTACTTAACACAGAGAAGAAAAGGTCACAAAATTGCGACCTATGCAGATAATTGCTTTCTTCCTTTTGCTCTTCTAGCAGACAATACTTTTCTGCCACTTGATGTAGCCATTCTTGCTCTAAAACCATGTACCTTAGAGTGTGATCTCTTTTTCGGTTGGAATGTCATTTTCATTACTCTGCACCTCCTTTTAACTGCACCGTTCTGTATGGTAAGCGAATTTTATCTATTTTATTTGGTATTTTGGAATATCACGTCTATTATATTCGCTATCCCCAGTTACGTCAAGTAAATGTTTTATAATAAGACTTGAATAATATCCTTTAAAATATAATTTCTTCCTTATATATATATCTGATTGTTGATAAATATTATTCTTATGTGGATAAGTTGTTATTCATTTTCGTTATTAGCATAAGAATCAATGATTCTATACACATTTTAACGATGTTCTTAATGTTTATTTCCTTATCCACCCTTCCACATTTTGATGAAAAATAAAGAAAGGCATATTAACCATTGAAAATTTAATGATTTTGTTATAATATATATCTATGTGAGTATTGATGGAGGCAGCAATGAAAAATTTGATTCAATCTAAATGGGACGACATTTTGAAATATTTAATATCGGAATATGGCATAACTGACGTATCTTATAATACTTGGCTAAAACCGCTGAAGGTATATGATGTACTTGATCATGTTATCACAATTCTGATTAATGATGAACGTATCGGACCTCCGAGTATCAATATCATTCGTAATAAATATGAGTTATTATTAAAAGTATCGATAGAGGAAATTTTGAATGAGCCCTATGAGATAAAGTTCATTCTTCAAAGTCAAATAGATTCGGCTGAGAAATTTGTGGAACAACCTGTTGTTGCTAAGAAAAAGAACAATGCCCCTAATTTTTTAAATGCGAGATATACCTTTGATACCTTTGTAGTCGGTGGCAATAATGAATTTGCTAGGGCTGCATCTTTAGCAGTTGCAGAAAATCCAGGTGAAATTTATAATCCTCTTTTTATTTATGGGGGTGTTGGTCTTGGTAAGACACATCTTATGCATTCCATTGCACATTTTGTTTTAGACCAGAATCCTGATACGAAAGTACTTTATGTTACTAGTGAGAAATTTACTAATGAACTAATTGATTCTATACAAAAGAATACGACAACTCAATTTAGGGAGAAATATCGTTCCATCGACATTCTCCTTATTGATGATATACAATTTATAATAGGAAAGGAAAGAACTCAGGAGGAGTTTTTCCATACCTTTAATACATTACATGAATCCAAAAAACAGATTATAATCTCAAGCGATCGACCACCAAAGGAAATGCTTACTTTGGAGGACAGGCTTCGCTCTCGTTTTGAACATGGTCTTCTCGCAGATATCCAATCTCCGGATTATGAAACAAGGATGGCTATCTTACGAAAAAAAGAAGAACTCGATGGTCTACAAATTGATGAAGAAGTTTTACGATACATCGCTGTTAATATTAAATCTAATATCCGTGAGTTAGAAGGTGCTTTAACAAAAATAGTAGCCTTCTCTAGATTAAAGAAAAGAGAGCTAAACCTTCTTTTGGCAGAGGAAGCCTTACAAGATATTATATCTCCGAACGAAAAGCGTATAATTACTACGGAACTTATCGTAGAAATAGTTGCAGAGCATCATAATCTTACTCCTGCAGAGATTTATTCCAAAGATAAAAGTAGAAATATTTCATACCCACGTCAAATTGTAATGTATCTTTGCCGTAAGTTAACCGACCTGTCTGTAACAGAGATAGGTAAAAATCTTGGTAATAGAGATCATTCTACAGTTCTTCACGGTTACGATAAAGTAGCTAATGATATAGCAAATGACTCTTCTTTACATAATACTGTAGATGTTTTAATAAAGAAGATTAACCCCGAGTAAATTATAGAAGCAAATATTCTATATAAATACTTTTTATAGTACTAATATTAATACTAATATCAACCTAATATTAACCTGTTGATATCAGGTTGATAAAGTGTTGATATTCTGTTTATAAATTATTTTACATTTTTTGCATGTTGATTTTAATCTTTTAATCCACAAACAAAAACACAGAATCTTACAATGTTATCTATTGCTGTAAGTCTTGATTCTTAAGGTCAAATGGCAGATATCAACAAATACACGCCCCTTATTAATAATATTACTAAGAATCATTAATATATTTATATATAAAACGCGAAGGGAGTTTATACACATATGAAAATCCAATGTCAAAAAGCGGAACTTTTAAATGGTGTTAATATTGTATTAAAAGCAGTACCTGCGAAATCTACTATGCCAATCTTAGAGTGTCTGATTATAGAGGTGACAGATAACTATATTAAATTAATAGCAAATGATATGGAGTTAGGTATTGAGACTTTAGTAAAAGGTAACATCCTTGAAAAGGGAACGGTAGCTTTAAATGCTAAGATATTTTCTGAGATAGTGAGAAGATTACCTGAGAATGAGGTTAATATTACAACGGACTCAAACTACATGACAGAAATTATTTGTGAGAAAGCAAAATTCTCTATATCAGGTAGGTCAGGTGAAGAATTCCCTAATCTTCCAATCATAGAAAAAGAAAATCCGATTATTGTATCCCAGTTTACTTTGAAGGAAGTTATTCGCCAGACAGTATTCTCAATCTCCGATAATGAAAGTAATAAAATAATGACCGGAGAATTATTTGAGATTAAAAAGAATGAATTAAGAGTTATCTCTTTGGATGGACATAGAATCTCGATACGTAAAATATTTATGAAAGATTCTTATGAAGACAGAAAAGTAATTGTACCTGGAAAGACTTTAAATGAAATCAGTAAAATATTATCTGGAGAAGTATCTTCTTTGGTTAATATTTTCTTTACAGATAAGCATGCTTTGTTTGAATTTGATAATACAGTTGTATTAACAAGATTAATTGAAGGGGAGTATTATAGAATAGACCAGATGCTCTCTAGTGATTATGAGACAAAAGTTACAATCAATAAAAAAGAATTACAAAATTGTATTGAAAGAGCTTCCCTGTTAATTCGTGAAACGGATAAGAAACCAATCATAATTGATATTAAAAATAATGACTTTGAATTAAAAATTAATACGGCAATTGGATCCATGAATGAAGAAATTGATATTACGCTGGAAGGTAAGGATATTGTAATTGGATTTAATCCGAAGTTTTTACTTGATGCATTACGTGTAATTGACGATGAGACAGTTGATATCTATTTAATCAATGCGAAAGCACCATGCTTTCTTCGTGATAAAGACCAGTCATACATTTATTTAATTTTACCGGTTAATATAAATGTTATGGCGTAAGTTTCAGGAAAGGAAGTAGTATAATGGAGCAAATAAAATTAAGAGAAGAATATATTAAGTTGGGACAGGCACTAAAAGCTGCTGGTTTAGTGGAATCTGGAGTTGATGCCAAGAGTGAAATTCTTGAAGGTATGGTTAAGGTTAATGGAGTAGTTGAATTGCAAAGAGGTAAAAAACTCCATGATGGGGATCTAGTGGAATTTAATGGAGAGCAGATACAAATCATAAAGTAGGATATTTACATTTTCGGCTTAATAGACATTGAAAGAATTGTTGGTGCAAATATGATTGTAAAGTCATTAGAACTGAAGGATTATCGAAATTATAGTAACCTTAACATGCTTTTTTCTGGTGGTACCAACATTTTATACGGGGAAAATGCCCAAGGAAAGACAAATATTCTTGAGGCAATTTATCTCTGTGGAACGACAAAATCTCATAGAGGAAGCAAAGATAAAGAAATTGTCATGTTTCATGAAGAGGAAGCCCATGTCCGTATTGTTCTTGAAAAAAATCAGATTCCTCATCGAATTGATTTACATTTAAAGAAGAATAAAGCAAAGGGAGTAGCCATAGATGGTATCCCAATTAAAAGACAAGGTGAATTATTTGGAATGTTGAACCTTGTGTTTTTTTCGCCAGAGGATTTATATATAATTAAAAATGGACCCGGAGAAAGAAGACGATTTCTGGATTTAGAACTATGTCAACTAGATAAAATATATTTAAATTATTTAACAAATTACAATAAAGTTTTGATGCAACGAAATAACTTATTGAAGCAAATTAGTTTTAATAGGAATTTATTGGATACACTATATGTGTGGGACGATAAGTTAATAGAATATGGCAATAAAATCATAGAAACAAGACATGAATTTATTATTAAGCTGAATTCGTTAGTAGGAGAAATACATAAGAGACTTACCGGCGGTAAGGAAGAATTGATTCTTCAATATGAGCCAAGTGTAAAGCCACAAGATTTTGAAGGTAAATTAAAAAAGTCTTTAGAGCGGGATTTATCCTTAAAGATGACAAATGTTGGACCGCACAGAGATGACCTAAGTTTTTTGATTGATAAGATAGATATTAGAAAATATGGATCTCAAGGGCAGCAAAGAACTGCAGCATTATCTTGTAAGTTAGCCGAGATTGATTTAGTAAAGTCAGTGATTAAAGAAAATCCCATTCTTTTATTGGACGATGTTCTTTCAGAACTGGATAGGCAAAGACAAAATCACCTACTAAATAGCATTGGAGATATTCAAACTATTATAACTTGTACGGGGTTAGAAGAGTTTATTAATCATAGATTTGAATTTAATCAAATTTTTCATGTGGTGGAAGGTACAGTGACTTGTAATAACCAACTATAATAAAGGGTCACTATTACTAAAATTTAAATCAGGGACGAAACTACTACGAATATTGTAGTAGAGTTTTATAAAAACGGAGGAGAAATTCTTCTAGAATACGGAGGAGAAATTCTTCTAGAAACTGGAGGAGCAATCCTCCTAAAAAACAGGAGGAGAAATCTTCTAAAAGCAGGAGGTGAATTCCTCCAATAACAGGAGGAATGAAAAAGTATGGGTAACGAATACGGTGCAGATCAAATTCAAATATTGGAAGGATTAGAGGCAGTTCGAAAAAGGCCTGGTATGTACATCGGTTCCACATCCTCTAAGGGGTTACACCACTTGGTATATGAAATCGTAGATAATGCGGTTGATGAGGCGTTAGCGGGATTTTGTGATACTATCGATGTAACAATTAATGAAGATAACTCAATAACTGTAATAGATAACGGACGAGGAATTCCAGTTGGCATTAATCAGAAAAAAGGTATTTCGTCCGTAGAGGTTGTATTTACAATCTTACATGCCGGGGGAAAATTCGGCGGTGGGGGATACAAGGTATCGGGTGGTCTTCACGGAGTAGGTGCGTCTGTTGTAAATGCCCTTTCTGAATGGCTTACGGTTGAAATTTATTTGGAAGGTAAAAAATATTTCCAACGATATGAACGTGGTAAAGCAATTAATAAATTGGAAGAAATTGGAGACACAGATTTAAGAGGAACGAAGATAACGTTCTTACCTGATAAAGAAATCTTTGAAGAAACCGTTTATGATTATGAGGTATTAAAACAAAGACTTCGCGAAATGGCATTTTTAACGAAAAATATAAAAATTATTCTTCGTGATAAACGAGAAGAAACACTCATTGAAAAAGAATTCCATTATGCAGGAGGAATCAAGGAATACGTAGAATACTTAAATCGTCATAAGGATCCCTTATATCCGGATATCATTTATTGTGAAGGCCAAAGGGACGAGGTGTATGTTGAAGTTGCATTACAACATAACAATACCTATACCGAAGGTTGCTATAGCTTTGTTAATAATATAACTACACCAGAGGGTGGAACACATCTGGCTGGCTTTAAAAATGCGGTTACAAAAACTTTTAATGATTACGCAAGATCTATGAAATATCTTAAGGACAGTGATACGAATCTTTCTGGCGAAGATATCCGTGAAGGCTTAACAGCAATTATCAGTATCAAAATTCCGGATCCTCAGTTTGAAGGACAGACAAAACAAAAACTAGGTAACAGTGAAGCAAGAGGTGCTGTAGATAGTGTTGTAAGTGAACAGGTGACTTATTATCTTGAACAGAATCCTCAAGTAGCGAGAATGATATGCGAGAAATCGGTTCTGGCACAACGAGCTAGGGATGCTGCAAGGAAAGCCAGGGATCTGACAAGAAGAAAAACTGCACTAGAAGGAACAAGTTTACCCGGTAAATTAGCAGATTGTTCTGAAAAAGACCCATCTAAGTGTGAAATCTATATCGTAGAGGGTGATTCTGCGGGAGGTTCCGCAAAAACTGCACGTACAAGAGCAACGCAGGCAATATTGCCTCTTAGAGGAAAAATATTAAATGTAGAGAAGTCAAGACTGGACAAGATATTAGTTAACAATGAAATTAGAGCAATGATAACAGCATTTGGTACGGGCATCTCTGATGAATTTGATATCGCAAGACTCCGCTATCATAAAATAATAATTATGACAGATGCGGACGTCGATGGTGCGCATATTAGTACCTTATTGTTGACTTTCCTATATCGTTTTATGCCGGAACTTATAAAGCAGGGATATGTTTATTTAGCACAGCCTCCACTTTATAAGGTTGAAAAAAATAAAATTGCAAAGTACGCTTATAGTGATGATGAATTGAACCAGATTCTACTTGAAATTGGCAGAGATTCAAATAACAAGATTCAAAGATATAAAGGTCTTGGAGAGATGGATGCAGAGCAGCTTTGGGAAACTACGATGGATCCGGAGAGAAGAATCCTTTTACGTATCAAAATGGATGAGGAAGAGTCTGCTGAAACAGATTTAACTTTTACTACACTGATGGGTGATAAGGTTGAACCAAGAAGAGAATTTATCGAAACAAATGCAAAATATGTAAAGAATCTTGATATATAATTACGGAGGAAAAGCAATGGATGAGAATATCTTCGACAAAGTGCATGACGTCGATCTAAGAAAGACAATGGAATCATCGTATATAGAATATGCCATGTCTGTAATCGCTGCCCGTGCCTTGCCCGATGTAAGGGACGGCTTAAAGCCGGTGCAAAGAAGAATTTTATACGCTATGATAGAATTAAATAATGGACCTGACAAACCACATCGTAAATGTGCGCGTATTGTCGGTGATACCATGGGTAAGTTTCACCCTCACGGTGACAGCTCTATTTATGAGGCATTGGTTAAGTTGGCACAGGATTTCTCTACCAGATATCCTTTGATTGATGGACATGGTAACTTTGGATCTGTTGATGGTGATGGTGCAGCGGCAATGCGTTATACCGAAGCTCGTTTGAGTAAGATTTCTATGGAGATGCTCTCGGACATCAATAAAGATACCGTAGATTTTGCGCCTAACTTTGACGAAACAGAAAAAGAGCCTCTTGTATTACCAGCAAGATATCCTAACCTTTTGGTAAATGGTACTTCCGGTATTGCAGTAGGTATGGCGACGAATATTCCACCTCACAACTTACGTGAGGTTATTAATGGAGTTCTTAAAATTATTGATAACCAGATCGAAGAAGACAGAGAAACCGATATAGAGGAATTATTAGAAATTATCAAAGGACCTGATTTTCCTACAGGTGCAGAAATTCTTGGCACCACAGGAATAGGGGAAGCATATCGAACCGGTAGAGGTAAAATCCGTGTACGTGCGGTAACAGAGATAGAACCAATGTTAAACGGTAAAAATCGTATCGTTGTTACGGAACTTCCTTACATGGTTAATAAGGCCCGCCTAATCGAGAAAATCGCTGAGCTTGTTAAGGATAAGAAAATTGACGGTATTACCGAGCTTCGTGATGAGTCAGATCGTACCGGTATGAGAATTGCCATTGAACTTCGAAGAGATGTAAATGCCAATGTTATTCTTAATCAATTATACAAACATACACAATTACAGGATACTTTTGGTGTTATCATGCTGGCATTAGTAAATAATGAACCCCGCGTCCTTAATCTCCATCAGATGCTCGATTATTATTTAAAGCATCAAAAAGAAGTTGTAACAAGGCGTACCATTTACGATTTAAATAAAGCCGAAGAGCGTGCACATATTTTACAAGGATTATTAATTGCACTTGATAATATTGACGAAGTTATTAAAATTATCCGTGCTTCTCAAAACGGCAATATGGCAAAGGAAAGTTTAATTGAACGCTTTGGACTTTCTGAACCTCAAGCTCAGGCTATCATTGACATGAGACTTCGTGCGTTGACCGGTTTGGAAAGAGAAAGATTAGAGAATGAATTTGCAGAGCTTATGGCGAAGATCACGGAGTATAAGGCTATTTTAGCAGATGAAAAGAAATTACTTGGAGTAATTAAACAAGAAATTACATTTATACGCGACAAATATGGCGATGATAGAAGAACCTCGATAGGTTTTGATGAGTTTGATATCTCTATGGAGGATCTGATCCCGAATGAAACCACTGTAATCGCCATGACAAGACTTGGCTATATTAAGAGAATGACAATTGATAACTTTAAGAGTCAACACAGAGGTGGCAAAGGTATTAAGGGAATGCAGACGATTGAAGAGGATTTTATCGAAGATCTCTTAATGACCACAAACCATCACTTTATAATGTTCTTTACGAATAAGGGAAGAGTGTACCGATTGAAGGCATATGAGATTCCAGAATCAGGAAGAACCGCCCGAGGTACAGCGATCGTAAATCTTCTTCAGCTGTTACCGGAAGAAAGAATAACAGCTATTATTCCGTTAAAAGAATATAAGGATGACCGTTTCTTATTCATGGCGACTCAAAATGGTATTGTGAAGAAAACTCCGATTCGTGATTATGAACATATCAGAAAATCAGGACTTCAAGCAATTAACCTAAGAGAAGATGATGAACTGATTGAAGTTAAATCGACGAACTTATTAAAAGATATATTCCTAGTTACAAAGAATGGTATGTGCATCCGCTTCAATGAAAGGGATGTAAGACCGACCGGAAGAACATCAATGGGTGTAATAGGTATGACATTAACTGGGGACGACCAGATAATTGGAATGCAGTTAAATACCCAGGGAGAGTATCTACTCTTTGTATCCGAGAATGGTCTTGGCAAGAGAACAGTAATGGACGAATTCTCGGTACAACGCCGTGGTGGTAAAGGTGTGAAATGCTATAAAATTACCGAAAAAACCGGCGATGTAATTGGTGTGAAAGCAGTTAATGATGATAATGAAGTTATGCTTATTACAACGGAGGGTATTATAATTCGTTTAGTAGTAAGTGATATATCTGTACTCGGACGTATCACCTCCGGTGTTAAATTAATGAATATTGATATCGATACTGATATCAAAGTTGCGAATTTAACAAAGGTTAGAGAAAGCAATACGACTACTTCAGATGAGGATTTGATCAAGAATCTGGAGAAGGAACTTGATGAAGAGGACCAAGTAATAGATACCAGTGATTTACCGGTGTTAGATTATTTAGAGGATGATGAATTAATAAGTGATATTCCTGACCTTGAAGTTGAGGACGCTGAAGAGGAAAGCTTAGATGAGGAAAACTCAGAAGAAGAAAACTCAGAAGAAGAAAACTCAGAAGAAGAAAACTCAGAAGAAGAAAACTCAGAAGAATAAGCTTATTTCAATAATTCTTTTACAGTGCTGTAAAAAGGAGTAATATGAGAACCATTCATACCGACGAAATAATTAATTTAATAAAAGATATGTGCATCGAAGCCAACTATAAGTTGGCTTCTGATGTAGAAGAACGGGTAAGAGGAGCTTATGAAAAAGAAGATTCTTCCTTGGGTAAGCAAATATTAGGGCAGCTAAGTGAAAATCTAAATATAGCAGCCACAGACTTAATTCCAATCTGCCAAGACACAGGAATGGCTATTATCTTCTTAAAGTTGGGACAAAATCTCCATATAGAAGGGATGAATCTGGAAGATGCTGTGAACGAAGGAATACGTCTAGGCTATCAAGAAGGATATCTAAGAAAATCGGTCGTTGCAGATCCGCTAATACGCACGAATACCAAAGACAACACACCAGGAATAATTCATTATGAGATTGTTCCTGGTGAGCAATTGGAAATTACAGTGGCGCCGAAAGGCTTTGGAAGTGAAAATATGAGCAGAGTCTATATGCTGAAACCTACGGATGGAACGGATGGAGTAAAGCAGGCGGTTCTTGAGACAGTGAAGTTAGCCGGACCCAATGCCTGTCCTCCGATTGTGGTTGGAGTTGGAATTGGTGGTAGTTTTGAAAAATGTACAATATTAGCGAAAAAAGCTTTGGCAAGAAGTATGAACACCCCCTCAGATAAGGTTCATATTAAGAAATTGGAAGAGGAACTTTTGACAGAAATTAACCAACTTGGAATTGGACCAGGGGGACTCGGAGGAAGAACAACTGCGCTAGGAGTTAATATTGAGACATACCCAACCCATATTGCTGGACTTCCGGTAGCCATTAATATATGCTGCCATGTAAATAGGCATATTAATCGAATAATATAGCTATTATTAAACAAACTTTATATATTACCCTTAATAAAATATAAAAAGAAATTAATTTACGATAATATAATATGGATTTAAGTAGTGAAATTACTTAATGCTTTCAAAATAAATAAGGGTTTAGTAAAAAAGATTCTAGATAAATAAAATCTAGACAAAAAGATTCTAAATAAAAGATTCTAGATAAAAAAATTAGTAATAAAAAGATTCGTAATAAAAAGATTCTAAATAAAAAAGATTCAAGATATAAAGAATTAAGATAAAAATTCGAGATAAAAAGATTGAAGATAAAAAGAATCAAGAATTAAAGGTTTAAGAATCAATGACTCAAAGAATCATGAAATAAAAATCAAATATAGAAAAATCAAGAAATATGAATTAAAGAATCAAGATAAAAAGATTTCTAGTTAAGAGTTATCCTATGCAAAAAGATTTAAGATAAAAAGATTCAAGATAAATAAATTCAAGATAAAAAGATTCAAGATAAAAAGATTCAAGATAAAAAGATTCAAGATAAAAAGATTCAAGATAAAAAGATTCAAGATGAAAAGATTCAAGATGAAAAGATTCAAAATATAAAGATTCAAGATAAAAGATTCAAGATAAAAAGAATCAAGATGAAAAGAATCAAGATGAAAAGAATCAAAATGAAAAGATTCAAAATAAAAAGATTCAAGATGAAAAGATTCAAGATGGAAAGATTCAAAATAAAAAGATTCAAAATAAAAAGATTCATGATATAAAGATTCAAGATGAAAAGATTCAAAATGAAAAGATTCAAAAAAAAAGATTCAAAATAAAAAGAATCAAAATAAAAAGAATCAAAATAAAAAAATTCAAAATAAAAAGAATCAAAATAAAAAAATTCAAGAAAAAGATTCAAGAAAAAAGATTCAAGAAAAAAGATTCAAGTAAAAAGATTCAAGTAAAAAGATTCAAGTAAAAAGATTCAAGATAAAAAGATTCTAAATAATAAAGATTCTAGATAATAAAGATTTCATATAAAATATTTTTAATAAAAAAATAGATTATGGTTATAATAAGGCGAGATGACCCTTCATGACCATATATCCTGATACCATGTACAAAAGCGAAAAGAGGAATCGTAATGGATAAGTATATCACTACCCCCCTTACAACCCAAAAAACAGAAGGATTGCAAGCTGGTGACTATGTTTACATCACCGGAACAATCTATACAGCTAGAGATGCAGCTCATCAAAGAATGTATGAATCCATGAAGGAAGGTAATAAGATACCTTTTGATTTGCAAGATAATATCATATACTATCTTGGACCAACACCCGAGAGGAAAGGCCAAGTAATTGGTTCGGCAGGTCCAACAACCAGCAGTCGAATGGATAAATACACACCCTTGCTTTTAGATAACGGATTAAAAGGAATGATTGGTAAGGGCAAAAGAAATAGGGAAGTAATTGATTCTATGATTAAAAATAAGGCTGTATATTTTGCAGCGGTAGGTGGAGCAGGAGCCTTATTATCGAAAAGGATTAAAGCATCCAAAATAATTGCATATGATGATTTAGGTACAGAAGCAATCAGAGAACTTTACGTAGAAGATTTCCCTGTCATCGTTGTGATAGATAACAAAGGTAACGATTTATATGAAATAGTTATGCAAAGCAGTTGACAAAAGAAAGAGCTTTTGTTATACTAGGTTTTGTCTCTGTGAGACATCATTAAGAATTAACTAATTGAATGTTTATTTATAAGTTCAGTAGCTTGGAGAAATACTCAAGTGGCCGAAGAGGTGCCCCTGCTAAGGGTATAGGTCGGGTAACCGGCGCGAGGGTTCAAATCCCTCTTTCTCCGTCAAAATTTTTAAACCAAATTTTAAGTCAAACTTAAAATTTGGTTTATTTTTTTGCAATAAACAATTCATTCATTGGGTAAGGTTAAGCCTTAAAGGAATATGTATTATTGTTCCTTAATTCCCTCCTTGTCCGCTACGTTTCACAAAAAGTACAGAGTATTCTTTCTATTTGATGAGAAAGCAGATGGATCATTAATGCAAGGGTGCGCTTAAAATGAGTACGAAAATCTGATAGTGGAAGCTCTAATGTAGTTAAAACGCATGCACTCACTTGTATATGGTATATTTGGTAACCCGGTTTTAAACTATCCTTGTGTTGATATCTAGAAAAAATGTATTTATAATAAAAATAGATTGACTCTTGGGTTACCCCAGGGATTACAATGAATTCAGACGACAGGGGTGCACACCTGAAATGCCTATGATAGGGAGGAATAACATGTTTCGAATTGGTGAATTTTCAAAATTAAGCGGATTAAGTATTGATACGTTATACCATTATGAGAAAATGAATCTTTTAATTCCGGGTAAGATTGATAAATTTAGTGGGTACCGTTACTATGAAGCGAATCAGTTGGTGACAGTTAATAAAATAATGGCATTAAAGGATTCGGATTTATCCTTAGAAGAAATCGCCGTAGTATTAAATCAAAATCTCCCCATATCTTCTTTAATTGAATTATTAGAAAATAAATCGATAATTTTAGAAGAGGAAGTGAACAATGAAATCAATAGGCTGGAACGTCTCCGCACCAATATATTTTTAATTAAGAATGGAGGCATACCAATTATGAATGAAATTACTATAAAAAGAGTTGAGCCAATTTTAATAGCATCTATACGAAAAGCGTTTCACAGCAGTAAATTCGATGAAGAACTAGAGTCAATGTGGGGTAAGGTAAATGAATATATTGAAATAAAAGGTGGAAAGCGAACGATACCATGTATGATGCTTTATCATACCGGATGGTGGGATATGGATGAATCCTCTACATTAGAGGTTGAAGTGGTTGAGCCAATAACAAAAAGCTTTGCAGGGAATGAATTAATATCTATCTACGAACTACCTGCAGTTGAGAAAATGGTTTGTATTGTTCATAAAGGGCCATTTACAACCATGTATAAAACAAACGAGGCTTTATTTGATTGGATAAAGCAAAATGGATATAAGAAAAATGGACCAATTCGTGAAATATATCATAAAGGAGAATGGATTACGGATGATCCCAATGAATATATTACGGAGCTGCAGGTTCCGATTGAATAAGGATATAAATAATAACACCAAGTATTTATAGAGGAATTGCCTAGCCAGGATATCTCCTAAACATTGTATCAATTAGGGGTATCGGTAGGGAGGATACTTAAGTGATATTAGTCGGAAATGTTTAACATCTCGTCGAAGGTAATTATTTCACCTACAAATATTCATCCAAGGAGTAAGATTCAATTTTGAATTACTATCTTGAAAGAGAATTGAATATATAGTATTACTTAGAATAGAATACGCAGAACAGGGCATTCTATTCTAAGTTAAGCTTGGTAAATAGCTTGAATAATATAGCATTGTTTAATTTAAATATATTATTTTAAAAAATTAAAAAATTTACTCTAAAAAGTTGTTGACAAAGGTATATGCGTGTGGTATCATTAACTTCGCTGACCCGCTAGTATAACAAACGGCAGCGCAAATGAACATTGATAATTGAACAGTGAAACAACCCTGAAAATTCTAAAATATTTGGAGTCTGCAAGGACATCCAAACAAGAGAAATTTTCATTATGATATGTCAGTCATGATATATCACGAACCGTATTGATATGAAAATATTGATACAACCACAAAAAC
>JAQSYO010000065.1 GCA_029256105.1 Herbinix sp. | reverse complement strand
TAACCATTTCTTTGCGGATTCCTCGTTTACGTTGAACGCGCTAGGATTCTGAGTAGGATCATCGGTACCAATTTCTTCGATGAATCTACCATCTCTTGGTGTTCTGGAATCAGAAACCACGATTCTATAGAAAGGAGCCTTTTTCTGTCCCATTCTCTTTAATCTAATCTTAACTGCCATTTGTTTCACCTCCTTAAATATTTATAACTTTATATTGTAAATGTTAAGAACAAGAGGAATGAACTAACCAAACTACTTGTAAAGATAACATAACAATGCTTACTTAAAATCCAAAAGGCATCTTAAACTTACCACCATGTTTACCACCTTTTCCCATCATGCCGGAAAACTGCTTCATCATTTTTTTGGATTGTTCGAACTGCTTTACAAGAGCATTTACTTCACCTATTTCAACACCTGCTCCGGCTGCAATTCTTTTCTTTCTTGGAAGATTTAACAGATCCGGATTTGATCGCTCTGCTTTTGTCATGGAATAAATGATTGCTTCTGTAGAGGAAAGAGCTTTTTCATCAATTTCAACATCCTTTAACTGTTTACCAACACCGGGGAGCATACCCAGTAAATCAGTAATTCCACCCATCTTCTTCACTTGTTGCATTTGATCAAGAAAATCATTAAAATCAAATTCTGCTTTTTTGATTTTCTTTTCTAATTCTCGTGCTTTTGTTTCATCAAAATCTGCTTGCGCTTTATCAATTAATGTAAGGATATCTCCCATGCCTAGAATACGAGAAGCCATACGATCCGGATAGAATTGTTCCAAATCAGCAAGTTTCTCACCCATACCAACGTAAAGAATTGGTCTGCCTGTCACTGCACGAATGGAAAGAGCAGCACCACCTCTGGTATCACCATCTAATTTTGTTAAAATAACTCCATCGATGGTCAGCTTTTCATTGAACATCTCGGATACATTTACCGCATCCTGTCCAGTCATTGCGTCAACAACTAAAATTGTCTGATGGACGGTGATATTAGCTTTGATTTCCTGAAGTTCCTCCATCATTGCTTCATCAATATGAAGACGTCCGGCGGTATCAATAATTACTACATTGTAGCTGTTCTTCACAGCATGTTCCATTGCTGCTTTTGCTATATTCAAAGGTTTATGTTTGTCTCCCATGGAAAAAACACTGACACCTTGCTTATCTCCGTTAATCTGTAATTGGTCAATCGCAGCCGGACGATATATGTCACAAGCTACTAATAAGGGCTTTCTGCCCTTGGATTTTAACTTGCCTGCCAATTTGGCAACTGTGGTTGTCTTACCTGCACCCTGCAAGCCACACATCATAATAACGGTTATTTCATTGGAGGGTTTGAGTTGGAGTTCAACTGTTTGCTCACCAAGTAATTTAACCATTTCTTCATTAACAATTTTAATTACCATCTGTCCTGGAGTTAAACTATTCAGAACATCCTGCCCTACGGCGCGTTCCCCAACAGTATTAACAAAGTTCTTAACTACTTTAAAGTTAACATCCGCTTCAAGTAGTGCCATTTTAACTTCTTTTAACGCGGCCTTTACATCAGCCTCGGAAAGTCTGCCTTTTCCCTTTAAGCTTTTAAATATATTCTGAAGTTTATCGGATAAGTTTTCAAATGCCATATGAATTACAGCTCCTTTAAAATATCATCTGCCAATGTTGTGATTTCACTGATTTGTGTCATATTTCCTGTATGTGATGTTTCTGATATAATCTCTTTAATAGTACCTAATTTTTCTTTTATTGATTGAAATTTATGAACCAGTGATAATTTCGACTCATAATCCTTTAATTCCAAGGTACAACGTTTGACGATATCATAGACACCTTGTCTACTTATCCCCTGTTCCGTTGCAATTTCGCTAAGTGATAAATCATTTAATACATAATCTTCAAAGATTTGTTTTTTATGATTGCTTAATAATTCACCGTAAAAATCATACAAATTGGACAAATGGACGATTTCCTCTAACTTATCAATCTGTTCTTCATTCTGCTTCATAAAAAAACCACCGCCTGTAAAGTAATTTTCTTTACAGGTGGTAGTATACCGAATTCTCTTTTGTTTGTCAAGTGTTTTACATAATAATTTATATATTTATTTGATCGTGTAGTTGCTTTAAATATAGTTGTTTCGCATGTCGGGTGGTTATAAGCTAACTATAATGTTTTTTCTTCATTAAAAATTTCAATAATTTTTTTGTATTCTTTTGATAAGTCATTTACCTTATTATGGATATATTCCAATTCATTATTTTTTATATTCTCCATTATATTTTTGCATAGAAGCTCTAGTTTTACAAAACCTAGATTTGCAGCAACTCCTTTTAGCGTATGTAGATATATATTAGCCGAGATTAAATCTTTTTCTGCCAGTGCATCTTGTAAAGATTGATAGTTTTTGTCCTTTAAAAATTTTCTACAGATATTCAAATATAATACTTCGTTTCCCCCAAGGCGTGATAGTACACTGTTAACATCTACGCCAATTCCGATTAATGCACTACTTATATGTTCCATATTTACTTCCCGTCTACCGATGAAAGGTTTTTGAAATGGTGTGATCCATTATTAATTTAATATTTCCTCCTCAGATATTGCATTTTGTAATAATAAATTGAAGGTTCCTATATCAATTGGTTTCGCAATATGATAGTTCATACCACAATCCAAGATTGATTGATTATCTGCATAGTTATCTGCAGTCATTGCAATTATGCATACCTTATTTGCATCTGGATGAGCAGAGCTTCGAATCGCTTTTGCGGTTTCGTATCCATTTAAACGTGGCATATGTATATCCATTAAAATGGCATCAAAATATCCTTCTTGGGAGTCTTCAAATAGATTCAATGCTTCATATCCATTTAGCGCAGTAACCACATTAATCTTAATATAGTTCAAAAATTCGCTCGTTATTTCAAGATTAATCTCATTATCCTCCACGACGAGAACACGTTTTTGCTTACCTACTACTTCCGTGTTATTATAATTTGAAGCATCCGGTATTAGTTCTTCTGTGGAGGGTTCCTCCATAAAATCGAAGGGGAGGTCAATAGTTATCGTTGTTCCGGTAGTTTTTTTGCTTTCCACATGGATTGTTCCACCCATTAAAACAATCAAATTCTTCGTAATAGACATACCAAGTCCTGTACCACCATAATTTTTGGCTATAGTACTATCCTCTTGTTCAAAGGGGATAAAAATTCGTTCAATATAATCTTCATTCATACCCTTGCCATTATCCGAAATGATAAAGCGATAATATACTTTATTTGTTTGTCTACTAATCTCAGTTACTTCTAATGTTATTTTACCATTTGAGGGTGTAAATTTAAAGGAATTGGATAGACAATTTCCCAATATTTGCATTAAGCGAAGGCTATCGCCAATCACATACTCGTCCTTTAAATTATTCACAATCAAATTATATTCTTGGTTATTTACTTCTGCCTGAGAATTCATTAAAGAGGAAAATGACGATATAAAACTGCTTAAATGGAGTGGTTCGTTTACTAATATGATTTTATCATTATCATATTTAGCAATATCCAAAATATTGTTTATAATTTCCAGAAGACTCTTGGAGGCAAAATTTATTTTAGTAAGGCAGTTTTCTACTTTTTCATTATCATTTAAAGATTTTGATGCTATCTGCGCCATCCCAACGATAGCATTTATTGGTGTTTTAAGCTCATGACTCATATGGGACAAGAAATCCTTCTTGGCTTCATTCGCTTTTTGCACATTTATCAGTGCCTCATTTATTACCAGCTGTGCTTCTTTTTCTTTCGTTGCATCTACAATACTTATAATGTATCGAAATACATTATTATAATTATTAGCGGGATAAATTCGCATTGTCATCCAGCGTTTCTGATGTAAACGCGGATGGTTATATTCAAACTCTATTTCCATATTGCATTTTATGACTGAAGTTAATATCATTTCATAAATTTCGTTTTTATTATCCAGACTTATATTATCGAGTAATTTGAAATGATTTTGACTTATTTCCGCCGCATTAAAACCTAGTATATTTTCAAAATTAGGAGAAATATATTCAATTTTTTTATTTATCACATCGAATATTATAAAAGCTTCATCTATATTAGAACAAAGGGAATTAAAAAGCTCTTCTCTATAAAATAAATTATCATTAATCCTTTTAAATTTACGCTCCAAATTAATTACAATAATTACAATACTTATTGAGACAAGGATTAACGTAATCGATAATGAATTTTGAATAGAAGAATCATGTAATTGAACTAATAAATTAATTTTATTCAACGAGATCTCCATTTCTCTATTTGTGTGGGATATATATACAAATTAAAGATATTTATGTAAATCAGTAGGTGTCAAATAAAATATATCAGACGATAATTTAGTTGTCAACTTATATTCAATTTTATCGAAAATAGGGTAATACCTGTGATACGTAACTTGGTACCTTTATTTGTTGAATATAATAAATAAACACTAATTAGCAAATTAGTTTGCTTTTTAGTGTTTATTTATTATTTATGAAAATATGAATTATTTTTCCGATTCATATTTTATATTTGGTACAAAATTATAGTAAGTTACTATACCGGATATGCTTTATTCGCTTTGTCTGCTACGGTTACGTCAACACCCGTTTTTTGTGCTTGGCGATATTTGAAGAAATCGATTGCTACCTGAGGGAATAATGCATAGGTCAATACATCCTCATCTTGTTCCTTCCACTCAACGATTTCTGCTTCGATTTTATGAAGCTCTGGCTTAATTAAATCTGCTGGACGGCAGGTAATTGGTACTTTATCTCCGATAACCTTCTTCTGCACTTCAGCATCAAACGGCTTTACGGTCTGGCCATATTCACCGGACAATAATGCCTTTGTTTCTTTCGTAACCATCTTATAACGTTCACCAGCTAATACATTAAGTACCGCTTGGGTACCAACAATCTGACTGGAAGGTGTTACTAGCGGAGGCTCACCAAAGTCCTTACGTACTCTAGGAACTTCTCTTAACACATCATAATATTTATCTTCTTGATTCTGCTCTTTTAATTGGGAAACCAAATTGGATAACATTCCACCGGGTACTTGATATAATAAAGTTTTAATATCAACACCCATAACTTTCGGATTTAATAGACCGGAATCCAAAGCTTTATCACGAAGTGGTCTGAAATAATCTGCAATTTCAGCTAAAAGCAATTGATCATAGCCTGTATCATATGGAGTACCCTTAAAGGTCTCTACCATAACTTCCGTAGCTGGTTGGCTGGTACCCATAGCAAAAGGTGACATTGCCGTATCAATAATATCACAGCCTGCTTCTACTGCTTTCAAATAAGTCATACCTGCAACACCACTGGTATAATGAGTATGAAGATCAATCGGAATATTTACAGCTGATTTTAAAGCACTTACCAATGAAGTTGCTTCATACGGAACTAAAAGACCGGCCATATCCTTGATACAAATCGAGGAAGCGCCGAGTTCTTCAATTCTCATAGCCATTTTTACATAATAATCCGTTGTATATGCATCACCTAAGGTATAAGAAATTGCAATTTGAGCATGACCCTTTTCTTTGTTCGTTGCTTTTACGGTACACTCTAAATTACGGATATCATTTAAAGCATCAAAAATACGTATGATATCGATACCGTTAGCGATGGACTTCTGAACAAAATATTCAACTACATCATCCGCATAATGACGATATCCTAAGATATTCTGTCCGCGGAATAGCATCTGCAATTTCGTATTTTTAAAGCCACTTCTAATTTTTCTTAATCGTTCCCAGGGATCTTCTTTAAGAAAACGTAAGGATGCGTCGAAGGTGGCGCCGCCCCAACATTCCACTGAATGATAACCTACCTTATCCATGGTTTCAAGAATAGGAAGCATCTCTTCCGTAGTCATTCTTGTTGCAATCAGGGATTGGTGAGCATCACGTAATATAGTTTCGGTTATTTTAACCGGTCTTTTTACTTGTTCTGCCATTACTCTACCTCCTG
>JAQSYO010000035.1 GCA_029256105.1 Herbinix sp. | reverse complement strand
CGTAAAAAAGGACAGTTATGGGACTGTCCTTTTTTGGAGAAGGTATTTTTGTTACTTATGGGGGGTGTAGCAAAAACTATATAATGTATTGGGGTTTACAAACATAGTATAACACCGTTTTCGACATAAGTGTGCACAAACATTACAAATTTTACAACTTATTTCCGTCACTATGCACAAATAACTTCCCTATCACTTTGTTCCTTGTTAAATTCATCTTCAATAACATTATACTGTTTTAACTTCAAATAAAGCTTCAAATTCTTCTCTGGTAATTCTTTCTTTTTCCATAAGAAGATTTGCACAAGCATCCAATATAACTCTATTCTCAACTAATATACGCTTTGCTTCTTGGTAACAGCCATCAATGATTGCTCTTACTTCATCATCAATACGATTTGCAACATTCTCACTATAACTTCTGGTATGCGCCAAATCTCTGCCGATGAATACTTCATCATCATCATTATCATAATTCACCATACCAATGGTATCAGAAAAACCATAACGTGTTATCATAGCTCTTGCTGTTTTGGTAGCCACTTTAATATCTTGGGAAGCTCCGGTTGTAATATCATCAAAAACTATCTCTTCTGCAGCTCTACCTGCAAGGTCAACTACGATTTCTTGTCTCATTCTGCCCTTTGTGTGGAACATTTCATCCTTTTCGGGAAGTGGCATTGTAAAGCCTGCTGCTCCATTGCCGGTAGGAATGATGGAAATCGTATATACAGGACCAACATCGGGAAGGAGGTGGAACAAAAGTGCGTGACCTGCTTCATGGAAGGCAGTAATCCGCTTCTCTTTTTCTGTAATTACCTTACTTCTCTTCTCGGTACCAATACCAACCTTAATAAAGGATTTTTTAATATCTTCACTATTAATAAAACTTCTGTTATCTCTTGCTGCACCGATTGCAGATTCATTTAAAAGGTTCTCCAGATCAGCTCCGGTAAACCCAGCCGTCGTCTGCGCTACTTCCTTCAGATCAACATCATCGCCCAAAGGCTTGCCTTTTGCATGTACCTGTAGAATTTCTTCTCTTCCCTTTACATCAGGGCGGCCTACCATAACCTTACGGTCAAAACGGCCTGGTCGAAGTATTGCGGGATCTAGAATATCAACTCGGTTTGTTGCTGCCATTACGATGATTCCTTCATTTACACCAAACCCGTCCATTTCAACTAGCAACTGGTTTAACGTCTGCTCTCTTTCATCATGTCCACCGCCCATACCGGTTCCTCTGCGTCTTGCTACAGCATCGATTTCATCAATGAATATAATACAGGGTGCATTCTTCTTCGCTTCTTCAAAAAGGTCTCTAACTCTAGAGGCACCAACACCTACAAACATTTCAACGAAATCAGAACCTGAGATTGAGAAGAAGGGAACTCCTGCCTCTCCTGCTACCGCCTTCGCCAGTAAAGTTTTACCAGTACCGGGAGGTCCCACGAGTAATACTCCTTTTGGAATTCTTGCTCCTACCTGAATATATTTTTTAGGGGACTTCAAGAAATCAACAATTTCCTTCAGCTCATCCTTTTCTTCATCAAGCCCTGCAACATTCTTAAACGTAGTTGTCTTATTCTCCTCCGTCGTCATCTTCGCACGGCTCTTACCAAAGTTCATCACTTTGCTATTACCACCGCCAACCGATGCCTGATTGGATAGGAAGGAAAATAATACGATGATAATGACAAATACTAATATATATGGTAATACCGAAGTTAAAAACCAACTGGGCTTTGAAATTGAATGCTCATAGAAAACAACCCCGGCTTTATTCGCAATTTCTTCAATCACTTTTACATCAGACACGGGAAAGGTCTTGCTTTTCTCGTCCGTCATGTTTACCGTGACTTCACCGGTTGGCACTTCTTCATTCTGGTAAATATCAATGGTCTTTACCAGCTTACTATCTATGTCATTCACAAACTGGGCATAGGAATATGCATCCGGATCATTTAATTCAATATTACTGGATACGTATAATGTTATAACCACAATCAGCAGAATGATGATATACCAACCATATCCTTTCATCTGTTTTCTCACTGAACAACCTCCTTATAAATCATATTTATTTATATTCCAATTTCAAACAAATTAAACCTTAATGTTAATTCTCAACAACACCAACATAAGGTAGATTTCTATAGTACTGGTCATAATCCAACCCATATCCAACAACAAATTCATCCGGTATCACAAAACCGACATACTTTACATCAACATCAGTTACTCTACGGTCGGGTTTATCAAGCAAGGTACAAATTGAAATACTTTCCGGCGCTCTGGTTCCAAGCAAATCCATAAGATACGCTAGGGTATTTCCTGAATCGATAATATCTTCGACAATCAGAACATTTCGACCCTGAATAGATTCATCCAGGTCCTTTAAAATACGAACTCTTCCTGAGCTAACTGTCTCGCTTCCATAGCTCGACACCGACATGAAATCTAAGGTAACCGGAATCGTAAGTCTCTTCGCTAACTCACAACTAAAGAATACACTTCCCTTTAAGATACAGATAAGATGGACGCTTTTGCCTTCATAGTCCTTGCTTATTTGTTCCGCAAGCTCTCTAGTTCTCGCATTTACCTCTTCCTCCGATATCATGACTCTCACTTTATCTTTCATCTTCATTTTCCTCCAAATCAATCATTTTCATCAATAGTACTTTGGTTGTGGATTCATCCACTTTATATTTTTCGCTCATCCGTTCCCCATCACCGGGGATCCACATTACGTGACTTCCATCCACTATAAGTATTTGGTTATCTCGTAATTTTTGTGGGATTTTATGGTCGATAAAATAATCTTTTAATTTTTTATTGCCTCCAGAACCGTTGATTTGTATATAATCTCCTTCTTTTCTAGTTCTTATTTCAACAGCATTCTCTATTTTATCATAATCAAACCACATCGCACAACTACTTTTCGGTATAGGCTCTGAATTTTTATAATTTATTAATTTTGTTTCTAGAATCTTTCTATTTAATGGAATAAATACTCTTCCTGGTACTGAGATCTCAATAGGTACCATCTGCTCTTTTGCAACACTATCTCTGGCAATTTCCTTATTACAAAATAATTTTATATCATTATATTCTCGTTCTGCAATCATGCAATACGGTAAATTAACATATCTTCCGACTTGTTTATCTAATAAGGTTAAGACCGCTTCCACATGTTTTGCTTCCAAATCCTTTCGGTTCCCAGCCAAATTCTCCATAATCCTTTTAATTAATCCTTTTTGAATTATGACCGGCTCTGCCAAAAAATCGTTAACTGCGATATGATAAACTTGATCCGTTGACCGTACCAACTCTTGATAGCGCCGTTCAATATGGTCGTAAACAAATTCCCAGGTCTCTTTTAATTGAGAAGCAGCTTCATTAATATTTGCAACTGCACCAAGATTTATTTCCTTTGTAACATAGGTTAATACCATGTTTCTGATCTTATTTCTAGTATAATCCTCAGTCAAGTTTGTGGAATCTGTTACATATATAATCCCTTCCTGCTTCAGATATTCTTCAATTTCCTTGCGTTCCATACATAGTAGGGGCCGAATAACAGTAATATCCCCATATTCCGTTGTAATCACTCGGTTTGGATCAATTCCTGTCAGCCCTTTTATTCCTGTCCCTCGAAACAAATTGAATAAAACTGTCTCTGCACTATCATTTTTATTATGGGCAATTGCAATTTTATTACACTTTCTCAACCTGCATACTTTCAAAAAAGCCTCGTAACGTACTTTTCTGCCAGCTTCCTCTTCGGAAAGGCCTTCTTTTTTTGCAATTTTTTTAACTTCATAATGATATTTAAATAATTCTATCCCAAGTTTTCTACAAAGTCCTTCTACGAAATCCTCATCCCTTTTGGCCTCTTTTCCACGAATACCATGATTGATGTGAACAACGGTAAGGGTTACTCCTTTTTCCCCACAAAGCTCCTTTAACACATACAAAAGGCAAACCGAATCAGCGCCACCGGATACTCCTATGACAATCCCGTCTCCCTTTTCTAACATATTATACTTTTTCATGTAATCCCAAGCTTTACGAATCATTCCGTTCCCATCTTTATCCATTGTAATATTTAGCATAGTCACAAAATATCAATAGTATTCTAACCCTTTTATTTTTATATTTCAATGACATTTTCGCTTTTATACTTATTTTAACCAGATTCCCGCAGTAATTACAGTCATATCATCCATTGGTACATAATTACTTTGTGAGAGTGTTTTATCCAAAATACGGTTAGCGATCTCCTGTGGGTTATGACTTTTTAATTCCATAATCATTTGTTCCATAAATTCTTCCTTATTATCTCCTTCTATACAGTCCAAGACACCGTCCGTAACGAGAATAATAATGTCCCCTTCATATAGTTTCTTTGTTACAGTATCGTAGTCCACGTTCCCAAACATTCCGATTGGTAACGTGGTAGAACTTATGGTTTCAACCCAATTCTCCCTTTTTATAAAGGCTGCTGCCGCTCCTATTTTGATAAACTCACACATTCCCGTAAATAAATTTATGATACTCATATCAATCGTAGAAAAGGTCTGTTTATCTGATTTCAAAACTAAACTGGAGTTAATTAGTTTAATCGCTGTCTCCGCCTTAAAACCTGCTTCAATCATCTGTTCCAGCAAAGACATAACTGTCTCGCTCTCCTCACCAGCATCCTTACCAGTTCCCATCCCATCCGATAACGCAATCATATATTCTCCTGAATCTAATTTAAGAATGGAAAAATTATCACCGGATATATTCTCCTTCATCGCTCTGGCAACACCGGTTAGTACTTTAAATTTGGTATCTTCAACAAAGATAAAGTTCTCATATTCCTTGCTAATAACCGATTTTGATGCCTCCGATACCTTCACTTTAAGCCCCATCGCTTCCGATATTACAAGCGCTGCTTCTTTTGCAGTAATACATCTTCCACCCGAACAGGCTGCACTAAGATATATTTCCTTACGTTTATCGCCACGATCAAATATCATTACATCTTTCGTCATAATATGCTCTGATCTTAATCTACGGGCAACACGTTCCTCCTCCGACCTTGAAACCTCTGCAGCTTCATATATATCTCCTGTAACAGACTGAATTACAGAAGATACTTCCTTTAACTGTTCTGCTATCACTTCTCTGCTCTCCGAAATTCTGCTCTGCCATATGTGGTTGATCTTAGCAATTTCAAAGCCACGATTAGTTTCCGCAATAAAATCATCGATGCAGACACAATCATCTAGAAAATCAATTGGTATATCATCCTTTCGAATAATTCCATTCTTTTCAGCAAGGTCAAACATCATACAGGTTGCTTGATATGTTTGTTGAAATTTTTGATCCCAACAGTCTCCACAGTTATTGCAGTTTTTACATAATTTTTCCGATATCTCCTCAAAAATTTGATTGATCTCCTTTTGCTTTAGCTTCGTCTGTTGCTCTGTAATTGTATCCAATGTTTTTGATAATTTCAAAAAAGATTCAGAGAATATCCTCATTCTAGTTTTCGCTATCTTTCTTAAATTTTGAGAGGCAAGCAGTTCCTGTCTACCTGTCCCGCCCGCCGCATCAACGCGATATATCAAACTACTAGGTAGCAACAAGAAAATAATCACTGCAGAGACTAAGGCCCCGATTTCTTTAATTGTAAGTTCCATTCCATTATTCATTATACTTAACAGTGATGCGGTTATTAAATATACAGCAGCTGTAGTAAACCTTCCCATCTCCCTAAATATTGCTGATATAATTCCCATCATAGTAAGAACACCAACATCTGCTATCGGTGCGCCGCGAAGGCTCAAAGCAAAGCCACAAACCGCTCCTGTGATCGTACCTTGTCCCACACCATATTTATAGGTAAAGAATAAAATGATAAAATATACTACTGTCTCCACGGGAGCAAAATACGAACTTTGTATATCAGGTATTGCATAAATTGCTACTGCAACAATAACCGCAACACTTACCATTTGCTCATTGTTCATTTTAAAGCCCTTTGCCGCCTGCATGATATAATCTATCCCATTCTTAAAAAGCACAGCTGAAACAACTGCAATGACCGCCTCCAATACAGCGAGTGGCACATATTTGGATATCGATCCTCCTGCAGTAGCCTCCATGGAGGAAAATATGCAGAGAATTACTGAGGGAATAATATATAAAATCGGTTTCGGTATCGTTCGGTTCTTTAACAGGGGAGATTCCATAAGTATGACCGTCGCAATTAAGGTTAGCGAATACTTCAGGATCTGTGTAGAGTTCATACTCGTAGCTATTCCAAGAAATGCCACCGCAAATGCCAACCCCCCTCCTGTCTTTCCTATATAAGATGCGGTAAAAAATCCTATGGCTAAAGGGTTCATACCAAAAAACGCTGCCCTTGCAACAATGAACCCAATTATATGAATTAGTATAGCTCTCTTCTTAAAGTCTTTCATTTTCGTTCTACTCCTCCTGCTTCCTACTTGCTAATTATGACTGTGCTGTTATTATAGGCAGAGTAAAATGAAATCTTTGTCAAAACAAATACGTTATACAACAAAACTTTTTGACAAGAATACCATCGAAAAGGACGGATTTGAACCGCCGACACCGCGGGTATGAACCGCGTGCTCTCGCCAGCTGAGCTACTTCGCCAAAGTGACGAAATTTATTATATCTGCTTTCTGGATGGTTGTCAATCTTTTATTTCATTTTTAACATAAGATTATCAAATTTCTTAATTTATTTTTCCTGCTTGAAAATATACTCATCCTTATATACAAGACCTAGCTTTTCTCTAGCCGTATCCTCGATATAACGTTTCGATTGAACATAAGCTTTCATGTTATTTATATCGATTGTACGCTCTTTTTGCTCCTCGATTTGAGCCTCAAGTCGTCCAATCGTAAGCTTAGCCTCTTTACTTTCATCCACTAAACTAATTCTACGATAAGATACAATCCCGCATAGAATTAATACGACTAATGCAATTACACCAATACCTGTCCTCTTTTTTTGTCTTCTTCTCATACCCAACCCATCTCCTAAATAATACTGTTGATTATTACCGATTACTTTTTTTATTTTTTTCTTGTGTTTTATCGTTAGTTATTAAGTTTTTGACCGGTTTCTTATCGATTACATTAATCACAGTTGATTTATTCTCTTCTGATTTCATCCCTACTGATTTATTCACTGCAGATTTATTCTCAGCTGCTCTATTTCTAATAGCTTTATCTCCAATTGCTTTATTCTTAGCAACGTTATTCTGAGTGGTTTTATTCTCATCTATTTTATTCTCATTTGTTCTATTCTTATCCGCTTTATTCTCATTTGTTTTATTCTTATTGGTTCTATTCTTATTTACTCTATCCTCTGTAATGGCTTTATTCTTATTTGATTTATTCTTATTCTTTTTATTCATTTTATTCTCAAGCATTTTATTCTTAGCTGCTTTATTTTCAGCTACTTTTTTCTCATGTTCATTTTTCTCAAGTGCTTTTTTTTCCATCCGTTTCTGATGCTTGACGTCCATTTTTTGTTTACGTTTACTCAAAACTATTTTAACTGACTTTCTCAACTTTTTCAATCGTCTTAAAATAAATTTCACAATCTTCTTTGCTATTGATATTAAATATAAGATAAATCGCTTTACCTTACCAAAAGCAATGGCAAACGGACGAAATAAGGTACGAATGAATTTGGTAATTGCATTCACAAGCAGTTCACTAACTATGTAATGATATAGTATCATTCCGATTGCCATACCCATCACAGAAAAGCCACGGATGATCCCGTTGTTCTCTTTATACATCATAATAAAGATAAACAAACTGGCTGCCACCCAAAAGATAAGATCCTCGACTGCTACAAAAAAGCTGTCATGCTTTATGAGCCTGCGAATAATACGTAATCCGTCATAAACCAACAACAAAAGTCCACCCCACAGGATGGATCTTAAAAAAAATTGAAGTTCAACTGTGATTGCATGATTCATACAGGCCTCCTATTTAAAAAGCCTGCCAAATAAGGATTCCCCAGACTTGCCATTACCAGCCGTTTCCGAATACGTAAGGCTGTCAATTCGTCCATCGATATCTACTTCACCCTTTTCTAGTGTCAGTCGGTTAACGTGCAGTTCATTTCCTCGAATCATTAAAACCCCTTGTTCCGTTTGGAGAAGAACTTCTCCTGCATCAAAGGATAAAACATCATTAACACCGGTAATTGATGCATTTTTTCTTGCGTTAATATTTAGTTTGTGACCCTTTAAAATTTGTTGTTTTTCTTCCATTAAAAAAGCCTCCTCATATAATATACCTATGATATACTAGTCTTATAAATAGACCAAGATATACCTTTTTAAGTATATGAGAAGACTCGTTACTTCATGACGATACAATTGTCATCTATCAAAGAATTAGAACTCTAATTCTTTGATCCTGTATTAAAGATACTTATATAGCTCTTTTGCATCGTCCTTCCTCGTTGTTTCCTGTACATCCATAACCTCAACCTTAACTGCCTTACTACCAAATCCAACCTCAATCACATCTCCAACCTTTACCGTTGCAGATGCTTTCGCCGGTTTCCCGTTAATGGTGACTCTGCCAGCATCGCAAGCATCATTCGCTACGGTCCGACGTTTAATTAATCTCGATACTTTTAAAAATTTGTCTAGTCTCATGTTAGCCTCCATCTAAAACAAAAAGCTATCTCCATTTATTTAAAGCAAAAAGGCTGTTTTAAAAACCTATCCCAAGGAGATCCGGTAATTTAAAACAGCCTCTTTCGTTTTCAATCTACTATGCGTTGATAACGTCCTTTAAAGCTTTACCTGCTTTGAACTTAGGTGCTTTAGAAGCAGCGATTTGAATTGTTTCCTTAGTTAAAGGATTTCTACCAGTTCTTGCCGGTCTCTCAGATACCTCAAAAGTACCAAAACCAACCAACTGTACCTTACCACCTTTGGTTAATTCCTCTGTAACTACATCAATAAAAGCCTTTAAAGCTTTCTCTGAATCCTTCTTTGAAAATTCTGTTTTCTCTGCAATCGCTGTAACTAATTCTGCTTTGTTCATGGATTTGCTCCTCCTCTAAAGTGATTGTTATATTTTTTTTAATCTAACGATAATTTCACTTCCCGCCATAATATATCCTGTTCTCTGGGGGTAAGTTCGCATAGATTTTGACCCCTACTCTCCGCTAGAGCAAAGATATCTACAAATCTATTTATAAACTTATTAGTAGCATTTGTCAAGGAATTTTCTGCATTTAATTGTAAAAAACGAGATAAATTAATCACTGAGAACATAACATCACCAAATTCCTCTTGAATATTGCTTTTATCCCCAAATTCAATTGATTCCTCTAGTTCTTTCAGCTCTTCATAGACCTTTTCAAGCACCTGTTTATACCCTTCAAAATCCATTCCTGCTTTCGCTGCTTTTCGTTGTATTTTTTCAGCCCTGATGTTTGCAGGAAGTGCTTTGGGTACCTCTAGTAATTCCTCTGCAATATTATTTGCTTTCTTTTCCTTCTTCTTTATCTCTTCCCAATTCTTTATCACACCCTCAGAATCATTGACAACCACATCCCCAAAGACATGTGGATGTCTGCGTATCATCTTTTCTGCTTCTGCAGTAATAACATCATCTACACTAAACTCCTGTGTTTCTTCTGCAATTACACTATGCAGCGCTACCTGTAACAATATATCTCCCAATTCTTCACATAGGTTCTCATTATCTTTATTGTTAATTGCCTCAATCGTCTCATAACATTCCTCTATCAAGCAGGTTTTCAGGCTTTCATGTGTTTGTTCCCTATCCCAAGGACATCCCTCTTTGCTTCTGAGCTTCCTTATGATCTCCATGAATTCTTCAAAGCTGTATTTTGGCATATTCCCCCTCCATTCTCCACCAGCGGTAAGTGGCTTTATCCGTTTCAATCTTATTATTACCTTATGTAACCATATTATAACAGCATTATATTACGATATTCAAGTATATAAAGTAATCATAATCCCCTTCATACCTTAATTTATAGGAAAAGCACTCCTTATTACCGGAGTGCTCCCATTCAAGTTCATTGTTTTAATTACTGCTCCATCTGTCTTCCTAAGAATGAAGCCGCAGTACTTGCAAGTTTTATCTCTAATTCACCAAATTTTGCCTTTGTATCCTTAGTCAGTAAAATAACAGATCCAATTGCATCACCTTCGCTAATAATAGGCGTTATAACTTGGTACATAAACTCAGATTCATCCTCGTTCATGATTCTCACAAAATTCTTATCATCCTTAGCAGCAACTATATTTTCTCTTTCATTAATGACCTCTTCCAATTCATGGCTGATACTCTTTGTAACCAAGTCCTTCTTTGTAGGCCCAGATACTGCGATGAATTGATCTTTGTCTGTAATTACTACGATATGCCCTGTTGTTTGCGTAATAGAATCGGCATATTGCTTCGCAAATTGACCCAATTCGCCTATTGGTGAATATTTCTTTAATATTATCTCACCTTCTCTATCCGTAAATATTTCTAAGGGATCTCCTTCTCTTATTCTTAATGTACGTCTAATTTCTTTTGGAACTACAACACGTCCGAGGTCATCTATTCTTCTTACAATACCGGTTGCTTTCATACATGATCTTCCTCCATTTTACGTAATTTGATTATGCAGTTAGTTGTTACATTTTTTTTACCTAATAGTATTGTTTGTAAAATGGGAAAGTTTATACATTTATTTCAGATATTTATTTTTTTATATCCATTTTTTTTATTTTGCTATCGTTTATTTTCAGTTTCATATACTAAATATTAGATCGTAATACATCAAAAGTATGATAGAGATTCAAAACACCATATCCCCAATCTCTGTTTGGATAAGTTAAATTATTGGTTCTAATTGCACCTCGGATTAAAAAATTTTTTATTTCGATTGTATCCATATTCAGTTGGTTACCTCGTACCACTCCCCATTCCAGAATCAGAGCAACTATCCCTGTTGTATGTGCTGCTGCAACACCCGTTCCCGTAAAATTAACAAATTCGCCTGCTACATTAGGAGCCAAATAATTAACGCCTGGTGCTGCAAGCTCCGGTTTAATCATATTAGACCTGGTAAACCCTCTACTGGCGTTAACAAAAAGCGTACCATTCGCCGGATTGTATGCCGTTACTGTAAGTGGTATTTCTGCAGATCCCGGAGAAATGACTGTAGTATTAATATTGGGTTGAATAAAATAGGTATCCGCTGAAATAAAATCACCCATTGGAAGCCATATATGAAATCCTGTGGCCAAATCACCTTGTCCAAAGACATTAAACTTCCAGATTCCTGCTGTTACGTTGCGAAACCTGATAAAAATCATTTGATCACCTGACAAAGCTTCTACCGTTTGATACTCTATATAGATTACTGTCTCTTCAAATATAAAAGTGATTTCTCTACTTACCCTTAAACCTGCTGTTATCCGTGGAATATATTCTCCGGACGGCGATAGAATATCTATTGTATAGATTCCTGGAGCATCTCCCCATAATTCCATGGAGAAGCTGCCCTCATTTTCTCCAACATTTAATTCCAGGGTAGCATTCCCAATCGTCGGATCGATTTTTCCATAATAGTGTCTTCCCCGATTACCTTCATTTCCAATCGCTGTAACAACTCCTGTCTTTGGAAAATCTGCCAGTAAAGATAAGAAGGAGCTTAATGGTGAATTACCATCGTGTGCATCCAGAGAAGTACCCATTCCAATGCATATAGCAACTGGACGGTCCAATTGTCTGGCAACCCGAATGCAATACTGCACCCCCCACATAACAGAATTCTCCTGAAAGCAGCTTACCCCTTCAGGAATTGAATAATAGTTAATGAGATACTCTTTTGCCTGCTTTAGTTTTACGATTATTAACTCGGCTTCCGGTGCTACACCATTAAAATTCTCCTGATTCATATTTGTTCCAGCTGCTACTGCTGCCAGCATCGTACCATGACCATTCTCATCCGTGCTCGGCACTATATCAAGAGGATTTTCGGCTTGTAATGCCTGATTAATTTGTGCTGAATTATATTCTGTTCCAAAATAATAATCGTACGGATAATTCTCACTTTGAATTGTTTGATCCCAAATCGAAATAATTTTTGTTGTTCCATCTGGCTTTTTGAAAACCGGCAGCGAATAGTTAATCCCGGTATCGACAATACCGATTAATACACCTTCACCCCGTAAGTTAAAGTTTGGAATATTGCGAAGCTCATTAACGCTGGATGCCTCTAGGGCTACTTCACTTGCTAACCCTAGTACATTTGGTACTATTAAAAACCCATAATTACCTGCTCTTCTACTCGCAAATTGAGCAACGGGAATATAAAGGACAGCATATGCCTCGTTCATTATTTGGATAACGGCATTCGGTATTCCCTCTAGTATTCGTGGATTATTCCGATAATATATAATTAAATCAGCATAATCTTGACTGATAATCCTACTTCTTTCTTCCTCCGTCATACCCTACCTCTATCTAATATCTTACTAATATATATTTGTGGGATATGAGATTATGTAATAAAAACAAAGATTTCCTAAACTACAACACCTGTTCGTAAACTGTCGAAAACGTTATATATATCTAAAATTCCATATCCCCAGTCCCTGTTCGGAAATTGTAAATCCGGATCTCTTCTTGCTCCCCTCATGATAAATTTCTTAAGTTCAACGGTACTCATCCCCGTTAGATTTCTTCTAATAATACCCCATTCAAGTAACATGGCAGCAACTCCTGCTGTGTGTGCAGCAGCAGTGCTCGTTCCACTAAAGCTTGTAAACCCCTGTTCCAAGTTGGGGCCAGTTAAATTTACCCCTGGTGCTACAACACTTGGTTTCACTACTCCAAGTCTATTATTTCCCCTACTTGCATCAAGATATAGACTATCATCTTCATAGTTATAAGCGCTGGCTGTTACTGGCACTTCTGCATTTCCCATAGAAAGAACAGTTGTATAAGGATCCGATCTGATAAAAAATGTATTCTCCGAGATAAAGTTTCCCATCGGAAGCCAAATATGAAAGCCAAGATTAAGATCTCCACGCTCATAAACATTTAAGCGCCAGATTCCCGGAGTGGGATTTTCGAATCTCATAAGGATTAATTGGTCACCCGTTTGAGCCTCTACCATTTGAAAATCAACATAAATAATTGTACTTTCAAATACAAATGAAATTTCTCTATTTTCATCCATCCCAACTGCAATTCGTGGTATGTATTCTCCCGAAGGAGAGCGTACATCTATAGAGAAAATACTTGGAGATTGCCCCCATAATTCCATAGAAAAACCAAATTCATTTTCACCTACATTAACCTCAACAACATCATAGCCTGTGACAGGGTCAATCGTACCATAATAATGTCTCCTAGCATTCCCTTCGTTACCGGCTGCAACAGTAACCGCAATGCCAGGGGAAGTGGAGATTAAAGAAAGGTAATTACTAAGTATCCCCCTTCCATCATGTCCGCCCTGCGAGGAACCAAGTGCTATGCAAATTGACATTGGGCGTTGTAATGAGATTGCATTATCAAGTAAATAGACAAGAGCAAATAGGATATCATTTGATTGATAACAAACTGCCTCCTCGGGTACCTTGAAAAACTGCTTCAAATAACGTTTTGCCGGCTTTAATTTAACGACAACAAATTCTGAATCCGGAGCAACTCCAGCAAAGTCATTCTCTGTATTCTCCGTCCCTCCCGCAATACCTGCGACCATAGTCCCGTGACCGTTTGAATCCATCGATGGCACGATTTCAACGGGATTCTCACTTTGTAATGCCTGATTAATCTGTTCACTTGTATATTCTGTACCATATCGAAGCCCTTCCGGCGCTGGACCTGTTGTTATACTTTGATCCCATATGGATGCTATTCGTGTTGTGCCATCTGCTTTCATAAATATAGGATTGGTATAATCTATTCCCGTATCAATTATGCCAAGTAATACCCCTTGCCCCCTTAGACTAAAATTCGGTACATTACGGATTCTAATTACTCCGGATGCTTCTAAGCTGGCCTGGCTGATCAAGCCATTCAAAGACGGCATGGCTGAATACCCAAGTTCTAGTATTGTTTGATTCGTTATATTCTCAACAGGTACGTGAACCACCGCCTGTAGATAATTTATTTTTACAACAGTTGCATTAGGAAAGTCCATTAATACATTTTCATCGCCACCATATTCGATTAATAAATCAGCATAATCCTCACTAATTATCGCATTATTTTCTTCCGATATCATAGTTTACTCCATATATATTATCTTAATAATATATATGGTTGGACCTCAAAATTATGTAGCTTCGTTCAAATACAATAGCATTACTACAAGTGAACAAAGAAATCCCTATAGTTTAAATTCCACTGTAATCATTCTTAGATTACTTGCCAATTCTGATAATCTGTCACTGGCATCCGCAATCTCTCTCGCTGATTTGGACTGTTCCTCCACAGCTGAGGCAGTCTGTTGTGTCCCGGCGGCGTTTTGCTCCGCTACTGCAGAAAGAGATTGTAGTATAGAAAGAATTTCGTTTTTAACGTAATTCATATCATTTTGTGAGCTGTTTAATTCATTTACTGCTTCTTCCGAAACCTTCATAGAAGATGCAATGGAGTTATATTTTTGTATTGTTGCTAAAACACTTTTTTGTTGCTCCTCCGATGCCGTAGTTATTCGGTTCATGCTTTCAACCGCTCTTTTCACATTTTTCTGAAGTTCCATTATAATATGATCAATATACTTAGTAGATTCCGCTGATTGATCTGCCATTCTCTGTATCTCTTCTGCAACAACTGCAAAGCCCTTACCTGCCTCCCCTGCTCTCGCTGCCTCAATCGTGGCATTCAGTGCTACCAGGTTGGTTTGTTTTGCAATATCCGAAATCAGTCTACTGGCTTCGCTAATTTGTTCTGAGCTTTTCTTCGTTTGAATGATGATATCACAGATTTCCTTTGTGGCCCCATTATTTTCCTGAGCCATTATTGACAATCGATCAATATCCTTCAGACCGCTATTTACTAATCCTGTAACTTCACTTGAGGTAAGATTTAAATTTAACATATGCTCATTATTTTTTTCAATAATCTTTCCTAGTTGGATCGCATTTGCTGCTCCAGTCTCTGTCGTGTTTGCTTGTTCCATAGCACCCCGTGCAATCTCCTCAACGGTTCGTGATATTTCCTGTGATACTTTTGCTGACTGTTGTGACGTTGTTGTAAGTTCTTGGGCTGTATCGGTAACTTGCTTCGCGGATTCTGTGATTTCTGTTATTATTTCTCGCAATTTTATCGTTAAAGCCTGAAATGCCCCTGACAGCGTTCCGATTTCATCCTTTTTATTTAAATAAACCTCTGCTAAATTATCTCGCACATCAAGCTCTGCAATTCGTTTTGAATGTTTCGTCATTTCGATTAGAGGCTTTGTAATATTATAATCTAATACATAGACCAATCCAATACTTATTAGGAATACGATTATCATTACTGTAATGATATTGCGCGCCATCTTCGGAATAGCCGCTAATACTTCTTTCTCATCGGCAGTTATAACAAAAGTCCAGTCCGTTCCTTGTATCGGAGCAAATCCGGCATAATAAGAAATTTCTCCTTGTTTATAATTTGTCGTACCTGCTTTCTCGTTCAGCATTCTTTGAACTGCATTTGCAAGTGACCTTTCTACCTGATTATCCTTTGCTTCCTCAATTGGATTATAGCGATTGATTACCTTCTCTGTATCCGGGTGAGCAATCATTACTCCACTACCATTAAACATATAAGCAAATCCGTTCTCACCATACCCTGCATCCTCCGTTATATGACCCAAGGAATCTGCTTCCTTTCGTCCCACCAATGCGCCTACTATTACACCCTCTTGTAATACCGGAACGCACACTTCAATCTCTGGTTTTCTGGTTACTCTGCTGATAATGACATCTGATACTTTGGCATTTCCCTTAAGTGCCTCTTGTACATAGGCTCTATCACTCATTAACCGTACCGTTCCATCCGTATAATAAGTATATCCGTTCGGAAGGACAAACCCGATATCCAGAAAGTCCGTCTTTCCCAACTCTTCTTCCAGCATATTCAAATCGACCTCCCATCCCATATCTACAATTTCTTTTTTCATAGAAATCATATGTAGTGTGGAAACGAGTGTTTCAATTCTGCTTTCCGTAATCTTTGCTCCATCCTCTGCTAGTAATGTAAGAGAATTTTGTGCATCCCCTTTTAAGGAACGATATCCACTTTCCAACGAAATGATTCCAATTACCATCGTTACTACTAAAATTAAGATTGAAAAAGATATAATTAATTTCGTTTTAATACTCTTCATGTATTCTTCCTCCTGGGTTTTTAGGAGAAGTTATCCTCCTCGTTTTATAAGCAGAAGTACCTCCCTTGATTTTTGGAAGTATCTTTCTCCCTCGGCTATCAGAAGAAAGTTCCTCCCTATGTAGATCCTTTGTTCTCAGCTAATTAAAGTTTATAAAAAATCTATGTTTCGTTCCTACATGATTTGATTAATTCCATGTAAACTTTAGGTAAAGTACCCATTTTTAGTAATGTTGTCCATCTTTATGCTAAACAGGTTGGTTTGTCGATCTATTTTGGACAAAAAAATAGACTGTAGCACAATTATCATGTGTTACAGTCTATCGTTATAAAAGCGGAAGCTTTCAACAGAAGAGTAGGCTACTGTATTAAGCGTTAAACATTATCTTTTCACTATTGAAGGCTCTTGTAATGAGCGATGTAATAATAGTCGCAAACACAACAATGGTTCCTACAGTAGCTCCAAATTGTGCCCAGGTAAGTTCACCCATCAATAAATTTTGGATACTAACTGCACTATTGTAAATTGGTATAAAGAAATTCGTAACCTTACTATCGCCTGTTCCGGAATATGTCATTAAGCTACCCAACATAACCAGAATATATACGGGCATTACATAAGTATTAGCTTCCTTTGCCGTCTTTGCAAGCACCGCCACCAATGCAACCATAGAAACATAGAGGTATACTACGACTATCATGATGATTAAGAGTTGAAGCATTTCAACCGGGGAAAAGTTAAGGCTAAGTCCTCCCACTTCTCCACCACTAATTCCGTTCATCAGAAGTGGCATTGCAATTACGATAGAAATTGCATATACTGCTGCCGAGATGCTGGATAAGATAGCAAGTGATATCAGTTTACCAAATACGATTTCGCCTCTCTTTATGGGAGATACCAACATACTTGACAAGGTACCCCTTTCCTTTTCACCGGTAATTGCGTCAACACCAAGCCCCATTGCTCCAGCAAAGAGCATAATGTTAATCAAGAAGGGTAACAGCATCCCAAGGATTCTTCCATCTTGCTTTTTCTCGTCAACAATATTAGAGGTTACTGGATCCTTGTCGATGTAAAATACCTGTAGTTGTTCCATATTGCCCAACCGCCCGGCAATAACAGATTGCTGATAAGTATTTAATACACCGTTTACAAAATTCTCTCTTGCTGCTGCAGAATAGTCCTCAGCAGAATTAAAATAAGTCTTAACCTCCGGAATAGGGTCTCCTGCTGCCTGATAGGCTCCGATTGTGTTGGAGAATTCTTCATCAAAGACCACTAATAAATCTACCGTACCTTTTAAAATACCATCCTTTAAAGCATCCGTATTATCGGTTGCATTTAGATATTCTATGTTCCCGTTATACTGTGCTGCTGTAATTGCCTCCGACAAATCCTCCGGTGCATTCTGAATATATACGGTAGGAATATGTTCTTCAATATCACTCATCATATTACTCATTAAAGATCCCATCAAGGAATATATTCCGACAATCATTACTGCAGGCATAATAAAGAGACTGAAGATTAATTTTTTATCATTAAAGACTCTTGCTAATTCCTTTTTGATTATGTTTTTCGTACCATTCATTATCATTATGCTTCCTCCTTATTATGCTCTTTGTAAAGTTCAAAGAAAGCGTCTTCCAATTCCTCTGATTTGGTTTCCGTTAAGATCTCAGACAATGTGCCTTCTATTACCTTAACGCCATTGATAATAATGCCGATTCGGTCACAGAGCTTCTCCGCCTCAGACATAATATGTGTTGATATAATAACCGTTTTCCCTTCTTCTTTGAGTAAACGCATATAATCAGTTACATTTCTGGCTGTTACTATATCAAGACCGTTCGTAGGCTCATCAAATATTACTACCTCAGGATCATGGACTAAACTCACTGCGATGGAAGCTTTCTGTTTCATACCGGTTGATAATTCCTCGATTTTCTTGTCCTCAAATTCTTTGATTCCAAAATAATCAAATAACTTTTCGCGTCGTTCACTAATAGTCTTCTCATCCTGTCCATGTAATCTACCGAAGAAATTAAACATATATTTCGGCGAAAATTGAGGATCCAGTTTAATTTCATTCGTTAAAAAGCTGATGCTTTTTCTTACCTTTTCGGATTCCTTTACTGTATCAAAGCCACTAACTGTTATACTACCGTTTGTCGGTTTTAACAGTGTTGCAATGCAGCGTAATGCTGTTGTCTTACCTGCACCATTGGGTCCGAGTAGTCCGTAGATTTCTCCAGGCTTTGCAGTTAGCGAAAGATGTTCCACCGCTTTTTTCATGTTCTTTTTCGTCTTCTGAACCATCATTTGCTTCTTGGATAACTTATAGACTTTTGTTACGTCATTTAAAATAATCATATTAACCTCCATGATGACGCTATACGGCATCTTTAATACTGAGCAAAAAGCACGCTCTCGTGCTATTGCCGGTTGAAAACATTATCCTCTTCAACCTAATTCCCCACCTATTTTTTTCAGCTTGCTATATGAGCTTTCTGTGACATAATTTGTGTTTCATTTCCCTACACAATTTCAGTATAATAGACACTTCATTTTTGTCAACCATTATTTCCCATGCCAGTAATTATAACTCACCTTGTTTAATAAAAGAATAGGTTTTTATTAGAAATAAATTAAAAATTCATATTTGTAATAGGTATCAAATACCCTTTCATTTTCCAGCATCAAAAACGGGGTTCAGAATCTATTAGCTCTAGCAAATCAAACAGTTCCAAGTCAGTCTGTAAGATGTGCGCCCATGCTGGGCGCACATAAAAAAAGCCAGCACTTTGCAAATTGCAAAAATACTAGCCTTGGTCTTTCCTCATACTTCTGGTTAAGTTGACCTAAAGTGATGTGTAGATGTGTTTTCCGAATTGCGCTTAACTCCCTATAATTGAAAATGAAAATGGATACTTATCTCAAAAAAGTAAGTAGTTTACATGCTTACCTGCGTTCTCTTATATAAAATTGGTATAGCCGCTGCTATAAGGATCATACCCATAAAAGCGGGTGCGGCATGACCAAGGGATACATAGATTTGACCTCCAATGACAGGCCCAATCATTCTTGCTAAAGCCTGAATCGATTGGCTACCCCCTTGAATTCTTCCTTGTTCACTAGAATCGACAGACTTGGAGAGCATCCCATTGAAGGAAGGCCCAAAGATCGAATCACCAAAACCAAATATAAACATTCCAACGATCAAAAGAGGATAGAATGAGAACAATGCCGATGCTGCAATAAGACTGTAGCCTATAGTCTCCGAAACCATTCCAATAATTGCTATCTGTTTATCACCAAGCTTTAACAAAAGCTTTGGCATTATGAAGCCTTGTGAAATAATGTCTTGCAAGCCTATAATCGAAAACATTAGTCCGATTAGTGCAGGCTTCCAACTGAAAGTATCCATTGTAAATTGTGGAAAAACCGCCTGTAAAGATCCGTTAGGTATCCAAAGTAAGAACGCTGAGACAAGTAGCCTTTTTAAGTTTTTCGTGGAAAGTACGTTTGCTAGTTGTATAAATGGATTCAGCCTTACAAAGCTAATCTCTTTCAGTCTATTTTTCTTTTCAAGGCTCTCAGGCATGAAAAATAATCCATAAACAACATTCAATAAAGTTATTATTGCTCCAAAATACAGTGGTACAGAATAACCAAACTTGGCAAGTAATCCGCCTAGCGTTGGGCCAATGACAGTGCCTACGCCTACAACCGCACTCACCCACCCAAAGTATTTTGTTCTCTGTTCCTTAGGAGTTATGTCTGCAAAATATGCGAAGATGGTGCTTATGGTCCCACCTGTTATACCATCTATTATACGCCCAACAAATAGTACCCATAAGGCTCCTCCAATACCAAAAACTAAGTACCCGATCGCAGAACCCAAAAGGCATACTAAGAGCAATGGACGACGGCCATATTTGTCGCTCAAAGCTCCAAGTACGGGGGCTGCAAAAAAAACACATACAGCATAAACAGAGGTCAACAGCGTAACAACGATAGCTTGTTCTCCCGGATTGCTTATATAAGGCTGTACTAAGAATGGAATGACAGGTGCTATGATCGTAAAGCCTATTCCACAAAGGAACACAGAGATAAGACCAAATATTAAAGCGTGCCTATCTACGGCTTGTTCCGTGTTTTGATCATTATATGATTTTAATTTGAACACTAAATTCTCCTCTCAAAAGTTATATTGCTTCCTTGGAAGCGATTTAATCGTAACATCATTTCGCTTCCTTGTCAACAAAATAATAATATCATGTCGAATTAATAAGTCAATTCACTTATCTTTCATAAAAAAGCAGCCTGTTCTCAATTGAGTTGGGCTGCCTTTGGTTTCATTTCTCATTATTCAATTTATTCCGACTTATTGTCTACACCCAGTTTCTTTATTTCTGAATCCAAATGCCTACTATACTTTTCCACGAAGTTAAGCATATTGTCAAATTGTTCCTCGGTTACCTGCTCAAATACGGCTTTATCCCGCTCTTGAAACTCTTTGTGTAGTTCCTCATGGATTTTATAAATTGCTTTCCCTTGTTCAGTAAGCCTAAAATAGATTTCTTTCTTGTTATCCGGCTTCTGGTAGCTTTCGATAATACCTTTTTCTATGAGCTTCTTATTTATTTTACTTATGGCACCAGTAGTCATATAAAAGGACTCCGCAAGTTTTGCCACGTTGGAATCTACATTTCTACCAATGTATTCGATGCAATGTACTTCAGAAGACTTATAACCCTTAAGACTGTCTTCCATCTTAATCTTATTAAGCCAAACCATCTTGTTAAATACATCCCTAATGCCCATTGTGACCTGTTCTTCTTTGTTCATAACCTGTCCTCCCACCCATTGGTGCATAAATAATATTATATCAGCCGCTCGTCAAGCGTAATGGTAAAGGGTCCATCATTAATAAGGGATACTTTCATATCACCGCCAAATTCGCCAGCCTCCACCTTTCCAAGTCGTTCTCTGATATTTACTAACACATATTCATACAGTTCCTTTGCTTTTACTGCACCAGCTGCGTTAATAAAGTCAGGGCGGTTGCCTTTTCTGCAATCTGCATATAGTGTAAACTGTGATACGACTAAGACTTCACCCTGTACGTCCTGAAGCGCCAAATTGGTCTTTCCGTTTTCATCTGCAAAGATCCTCATCTTAATAATCTTATCAATGTATCGGTCAGCTATTTCTTTGGTATCCTCTATACCAACCCCAAGGAGGATTAATAAACCTTTCCCGATGGAGCCAATGCACTTGTCCTCCACCATAACCTTTGCTTCTAGGACTCTTTGAATTACAACTCTCATTTTCTAATCCTTCCGTACCTATCAAGTGATTTTACGAATATAGTACCAATCCTCCAGCAGTCGATCGACATTACATGCAGCATTTGCCGGGCTAGTAGATGGTAGCTTTATAATATCTCTTCCTACCTTTGGAAAGATATATCTCATATAAAGCTGATATGCTGTACTTCCATTGGCAAAAATACGTTTTATATTTGCCGTTTTTAATATTTCCGATAGGTCATTGGGGATCACATTCTTAATACTATTATCGGAGGACCCCGTAATCTCACAGCTTTTGATTACGTCCCAGACTGCAACACCATTGCGTAGCAGTAATTCCTTCTTCTCTTCAATGGAAACAGGAAGCTGATCCCGATAAACTGCACTAATTACTTTCCAAAAGCGGTTCTGCGGATGGTGATAGAAGAACTCTCCTTCCCTGGACTTGACCGAAGGAAAGGAACCCAAGATCAATATTTGGGAATCCTCATTATAGATTGGCCGGAATGGATGTGTAATTCTATCCATACAATTTTCACCTCAGATTTCTGTTTGCGCTATCGTCTCCTATATCTTCTTCTATGCTTATAACTTAATACTATTTTAATATATCCTTTAAGAAGGAAGTTCCTGCTACTTTTTTATCTAAATCATAATATTCCAATATAGTAGCAGCAATATCTGAAAATGAAGCTCTCGTTCCGATATTTACACCGTTTTTTACCTTCTCCCCATAGACAACAAGCGGAATATGCTCTCTGGAATGGTCAGTGGAGGGAGTGGACGGATCGCAGCCGTGATCTGCTGTAATCATTACGATATCCTCCTCACGAAGACCTTCAAGTATCCTCGGCAATTGCTCATCAAAATAAGTGAGTGCTTTTGCATAACCATCAACATCATTACGATGCCCATAGATCATATCAAAATCAACAAGATTTACAAAGCATAAGCCTTCAAAATCTCTGCCTGTTCTCTCGATTAACTTCTCAATCCCTTCGGCATTATCATGGGTACGAACAGTATCCGTAATTCCTTTACCCGCAAAAATATCATATATTTTACCAACTGCTAGAACATCTAGTCCAGCCTCTTTCATTTGGTCCATCATCGAAGTCGGCGGTATCAAGGAGAAATCATGGCGATTTGAGGTACGTTTATACTCTGGAAATGTCCCAAGGAAAGGTCTTGCTATTACTCGACCTACACCGTGCTCACCATTCAAAAGCTCTCTCGCAATTTCACAATAACGATACAGCTCTTCTAACGGAACAACCTCTTCATGGGCAGCAATTTGGAATACACTATCCGCTGAGGTATATACAATCAAGGCACCTGTCTCCACATGCTCCTTCCCATAATCCCTTATAACATCCGTTCCTGAATACGGCAGATTGCAGATTACTTTGCGGCCTGTTCTCTCTTCAAAGGGTTTTAATATTTCCTCTGGAAATCCTTGTGGATACGTCGGAAATGGTTTTTCGGAGATGATACCCGCTATCTCCCAATGTCCGGTTGTGGTATCCTTTCCTTTCGAGCGTTCTTCCATTCGTGCAACCGTTCCCTCAAAAGGAGTATTATCTCCTATCTCAGGAAACTTGTTCTTAACTCCGTCAATATGGAACAATCCCAATTTCTTCATATTGGGCATATGAAAATAAGTGCTCGTTGATGCCGCATATAAAGTGTGACTGCCAACATCACCATATGCATCTGCATCTGGCAAATCACCAATGCCAACACTATCTAATACAATTATAAATACACGCTTCATAATATTACCTCGCTCTTTCTTGCAATTATCTATTTGTTACTACCTTCTTATATAACTATTAAATATTTCAATTATACTTTGCTGAATTTATACGAAAGTAGCAACAAATAACACAATTTACATATTGCTACATCTAATTTCATTATAATTAGTTTTACTAATTATGTCTATGATTTATTCGTATTTTACGCGGGTTGTTCAATTATTGCAATCTACGGATTGAAGTCGAACTTTCCTTAACATTCCCAAGGAGGCTCCTCTCCTCTTGAATCAATTCAATGGCTGTTTCAGAAAGAATTGTACCAAATTAAATCCTTCTTACCAGAAATTAATACTACTTAAGGTAGAAAAGTAAATTTAAGTATATTGTTATCGCACATATTCTGTGCTATAATTTACAGAGCTTACACGATATATAGTTATGTCACCAAGAAGGGAAAAGGGAGAGCAATCATGAAATATTTAAAAGCCCTCAAAAACTTAATAATGAAATATAAGCACGGGGTAGTCCTGTCCTACTTTTTTGTATATATCCTATGGTTTACACATCTGGAACGTACCGTTACCTCCGTATTCCATCCAATTCATTCGTGGGTTGATGACCTTATTCCTTTTAATGAGATGTTTGTCATCCCGTATTTCTTATGGTTTATTTATATCTTCGTTACCGTAACCTATTTTCTACTGACTTCAAAACAGGATTTTTATAAATGCTGTGCTTACTTATTTATCGGAATGACCATCTGCCTGTTAATCTATACCGTATGGCCTAACGGTCATTATCTTCGTGTTGATTTAAATTCCTTAGGTAGAAGTAATATCTATATTGATCTTTTGTCAAAACTTTATAGCATGGACACTGCAACTAATGTATTTCCAAGCATTCATGTCTTTAATTCTGTAGGCGCATTAATCGCGATTAATAAAAGCGAACGTCTGCATAATATAAAGTGGCTACAATGGTTTACCTTTGTATTAACCGTTATGATTTGTTTATCCACCGTGTATCTAAAACAACATTCCTTTATGGATATTCTAGGTGCGCTTGCACTCAACCTGATTATGTACGTTATTGTATATGTGCCTGCTTGGGGTAAAATCGCGAAAGAAGCAAATCAAGAATTATCGAAAGTTTCGTAAAAGATATTTTTGATTTGTCCGAAGAAGCTCAATGGAATGAAAATATATGATTGATTCAAGAAAAAGGTGTTGCAAATGATGAATATGCAACACCTTTTTCTTATTATATCTTAATAATTATTTTGCTTAATAATTATTATATCAAATAATTATTATATCTTAATAAAATTATTAAAGATGATTTAGTTAAAGCCATAGATTTTCTTCGTTATATTATATCCTACTTCTACAATCCTACGTCCGAATTTACCTGGTAGATTCATCGACCTTCCCAGTATCTGAGATCGTATCTTCTTGTATAATCTTCTATCATAGTTCTTCAAGTAATCCCAGAGATCCTGTTTTTTAGCCAAGCTTTCTTCACTGCCTTCTTTAATTAGAAAGACACTGCTGACCGTCATCATCATAGAGAGATATTTGATCATATAATTCTGTAGCTTTTTGCTCTTTATCTGCATTAGATTATGTGATTCGATCATTATCTTTGTAATTTTCAACTGCTGGTCAATACGCCTGATCATTACCTGCTCATTTACCGATTGATCCGCTCTACCGATAAAATAGCGATATAAATTTACATCCAGATAATATAAGCTCTTTACAAAAGGCAATGGCTGATAAACAAATATGTTATCCACATAGAAGGTGTGTTTCGGTAGATGAATTCCACAACTCTTTAATAGTTTTGTACGATATATTGTGGAATGCATCAGAATGTTCTGACTTTGCTTAAAATGCATCATCTCATCCCAAGTGAAAATCTGATCCTTCGGTAAAGCCCAATTATAGTTGATTACTTTCTTCTTTTTTGCATCTACTTTTTCATACACATAGTTTGCTAGGAATAAATCTGGGCTATTTCCATCAGCAATCAGATTCTTTAATGTCTCCATAACCTGACGTAACGCCCTTTCATTCACCCAGTCATCGCTGTCAACCACCTTAAAATATAAACCAGAAGCATTGGCAAGTCCAGTATTGACTGCCTCTCCATGACCACCATTTTCCTGATGAATAACCCGGATGATACTCGGATACTTCGCCTGATATCTCTCTGCAATTATTTGAGTCTCATCGGAAGAGCCATCATTTACAATAATGATTTCCATCTCTTCTCCTCCGGATAACAAGGAATCTATTGCATGGTTCATATATGCTGCTGAATTATAACAGGGTATCGCTGCCGTTAATAACTTCATGCTTTTTTATCCTCCTTATTAAATTAGATTCTCAGGATTTAAGCACTCTAATTCCTTTACTACAAATCGTCCGTCTTTACGGATTAATACGTCATCAAAATAAATCTCACCACCACCATATTCCGGTGTCTGAATGCATACAAGATCCCAATGAATTGCGGAATGATTACCATTCGGTGCTGAATCTTCATAGCAGTTGCCCGGGGTGAAGTGGAAGGAACCCATAATTTTCTCATCAAACAGAGTGTCCTTCATTGGTTTCAAGATATAAGGGTTTACACCGATTGCAAATTCACCGATATAACGAGCGCCTGCATCCGTATCAAGTACACTGTTAATTCGGTCTGTGTCATTCGCCGTAGCCTCCACGATTTTACCATTCTCAAAACGGAAGGATATATTCTCATAAGTAAAGCCTTGGAATACAGCCGGAGCATTGTAGGCTAAGGTTCCATTGATGGATTCTCTTACTGGAGCAGTATAAACCTCACCGTCCGGAATATTGCGATCTCCCTTACAAGGAACTGCTGGGATATCCTTAATGGAAAATTTAAGATCTGTTCCCGGTCCAACCAAGCGAACCCTGTCCGTACGGTTCATATATTCTACCAAGGGCTTCATGGATTCACCCATTTTTGCATAATCCAAGTTGCATACGTTAAAATAGAAGTCCTCGAACGCCTCTGTACTAGTGTTTGACAACTGTGCCATTGCAGCGTTAGGGTACCGAAGCACAACCCACCTGGTTTTCGGAACTCGTATATTATGATGCACTGGTGTTACATAATAGGTTTCATAAATTTTCATTTTATCCGACGGAACATCTGCCAATTCAGATACATTATCTGTACCACGCAATCCAACATAGCAATCCATTTGTTCCATCTCTGCCGCATCTATTTTTGCCATTAAGGACATTTGCTCTTCCGTACAGTTTAGCAGCATTTCTCTTTGAAGCTTAACATCGGTATAATGAGGAAACGGAACTCCACCCGCCTTATAAACCTCTTTCACTAATTGTCTTGCTAAATCCTGTGTTGTTGCTCCAATGTAGTGAATATAAACTTTATCTCCTTCTTTCACTTCCATTGAATAGTTTACTAAGGTACGAGCTAATACTTTAATTCTTTCATCCATTGTTTTGTCTCCTTGTATTATTATTGATTTTATTAATTATTGCTCTAGATACGATAAAAATATATTACCTGCATCTTCAAACATTTGTGCACTGTCTTGTATCCCCATTTTAGTTACATTGCTTTTAGAAGGGTCAATAACCATGATGTTAAATGCATCATAGCCATAGATAATAACGGCGTTCCCTATATCTGTCATAGCAATGACCGGCCGGCCTTTCGAAACATAATACAATGCATCGTCAAGTGTAATACCAGTCAAACGTATTGGTGTATATTTGGAATAATCCTTCAAAACATCATATGCTGAACTATCATCTGTGTTTAACTGCTTGTTCGGTACTGCTACATCCTGATAAGCTAGTAAAAGTGCAAGACAATTTTCTACGGTGTCTATTGATGATGATGTCCAGGTCATATTCTCAAATTTACTAATTGTACTTTTCGTAGCCTTTACACCACGCTCCCAAACTAATTGCTGCCTGCTGTTTACAACTACTCCGGTTCCGGCTTTCGCTATCTCAATTGCGTCAGCTGCATTATCGTAGGCACCAGCTATTCCACCTGTAACATAAGGATAATAATACAAAAGATTTTGTGTGGACTCCGGTAACCTTATGGTAGGATCCTGTGAAATAACAGTATTTACTGTATAATTCATCTTTGGAAGCTTCTCCATTATAAAGCTTTTCGGTAAGGACAAATAATACTCTGTTAATGCCTGATCCGTCACTCTTGAAGTTGTACTGATAAGCGGCGCCTCCGATTTAACCTGATTCATGATATAATCTTTCGGGGCAAGTGTATAAGCAGTTCTTCCATTCTCATTCACTTTTTGTACTCGCCGAAGTTCAACGATATTATCCTTCACTTCAAGTCCTGAGATGTAGTAATCTGCTTTACTATAGCTTTTTAGTATCTTTTTGTCAACAGAGGCAATCTCTACCTCGCTAAGAGGTGCCATAACGCTTCCATCTATCATGGAAGCAATATCTCCCTCACTTACAAATCCATATATTATATTAGAATCTATCATATCCATTAAACGGATATTATATCCCGTTTTGGCACTGATTGTCTCCACTTCGCCCGACTCCAGATCCATTATATTGATATTCTTCGTAAGCTTCGGGTCCGAACTTTCCTGCCAAGCTGCATAATTCAAATCCTTCAATACGACAACATGGCTCTTATTGATATCCGCTGCAATTACTGTTAACTCATGGGTAATTAAATTATAAGAATATATTTGATTATATATGTGAAAATAAAATATATCCTTTGCATTTACATAAGAAAGTTCGCTTAGGTTCTCCTTCAGGATTTGATAAGGTTCTTCTATCGGAATATAAACTAGTTCCTCAATTCGATTTTCTGCCCTTATAAAATGGTACAAGATAATTGCCACTCTACCTTCATACTGGCCTCTATTCATATAGCCGTAAACCAAAAAATCCAAATTACCCTCTGCATCCATATTTAAAATACGTATATCATGTTGATCATATAATTCCCTAAGATAATCTGTTTTCTCCTGTCGGAAGGAAAATACCCTTGTAATCTCATTACCCTCCAAATTATAAAACCATAATTCTCTATTTCTAACAAATGCTATTTTTGTATCATCTTCTGCCGACACAAACGGAACTTCATCTTCAGAAGTAATTCCAAGCTTCAACTCACTTTTTGATATACTAGCCAAATTAATATCAAAGATTGATTCCATCCTACGCTCATAATTCATTAGATACATACGGTCTGTAGCATATTTCACCCGGTAAAATTCTGTTACACGATATCTCTCCGTAACCCCAGACACTTCCGCTTCAATAATATAATTTAACTCTACCGAAGCGCTATCCTCATAAATTTCTTTTACCGAAGGTATTATCTCCGTCAGTATCGTGGGTTTTAAATTTCCCCAGCTTACCTGTTCAATACTCGAATTTATGTTTACATAAGCTAATGATGAATTATCGGCATCCTCGGAGGGTTCAAGATATTTTGCCACATCCTCCGCCGTTGACTTATTCATAATTGCATTGTGAAATTCCAAAACAAAATCCAGTTTCTCCGCTAAATGTACGTTGTTATTTAGTTTAACACGTTGATAATAAAACATCTTTTTGCTTTCACTGGTAATCAATGTAATCTTAATGGCATACTCTTTATCACTCGCCAACTCTGCCTTTATTTTTATCTTTGCGGTTTTATCTTCTTTGCTTTCTTCAAATACACTGACAGAATCAGTTTCAATCAATGCATCCCCAACAAATTCCCTAACTTCATAATTCAGTTTCTTAATATCGTAATTTTCCTGGCTGATCAAAACCTCAAAGGTCTTATCAAAATCAAGCGGCGTTACTGATTCTCTTAACAGATTGGCTGCCAGATTACTACTATAGCCATGAAGAAGATTAATACGGTTATCCCCTGTCTTTATCGTAACTAAAGGAAACGTTGCATCTTCCATAACCGTGGTATTATCAATATCAAAAACAACCTGCTTGATATCCCTACCAAAATAGGAAAGAGCAGCAACAAAGACTGCTATTAAAATTATCACTCTATAAATATATTTTAACACATTAGCCTCCATGTATCATGAAAAATCCGTTCCTTCATTTATCATTTCATCTTGAAATAACTGCTGTAAACAAGGAGAAACTCCAAGAAACTCCATGCATTTCATCAACTCGTCAGTCTTGGCCTCTTTTTCATGACCGGTGTCGTTACGTTTTACTGCCCGGATTAATATATTCTTGGGCGTATGTTCCATGTCAATAAACTCCAACAATTGAACACGATAACCTTTTGTCTCTAAAATCTCAGCACGTAAGGCATCCGTAATGAGTGCTGCCATTCGTTCTTTCACGATGCCGTATTTTATAATCGGTTTTAAAGCCTCGTTCTTTAACTGCTTATTTAATTCATGTTGACAGCAGGGCACGGACAAAATCACCTGAGCTCCCCAGGTTACCGCTTTGTGTATGGCATAATCTGTTGCAGTGTCACAGGCATGTAAGGTTACAACCATATCCACGCTATTGCTGCCATTATAGGAGGCAATATCCCCTTCAAGAAAACGAAGATTACCATAGCCATACTTCTCACTTAGTATATTACACTGCTTTATTACGTCCGTCTTTAAATCCAAACCGATTACATTAATTCGATATCCTTTTAATACCTTCAGATAATAATACATAGCGAAAGTTAGGTAAGATTTACCACACCCGAAATCTAATATGGTCAATTCCCTATCTTGATCTAAATATGGTAGCACATCTTCAATGAATTCTAAAAACCGATTAATCTGTTTAAATTTATCAGATCTGGCCTTTACCACCAATCCATCCTTTGTCATAACACCGAGATCAACAAGAAACGGAAGTGGCATTCCCTCCTGTAAAATATAATTCTTTTTCTTATTATGCGAAAGATTATTCACCTGCTCGTCACTTTGAAACTTCAAGTCTTTCGGATCATTATTTTCCGAGGTAACTTTGGACACCTTATAATTTACGGTAGCTTTTCCTTTTTTACTAATTAGTATTGTTGCTTTACCTTTTTTCGTGACTATCTCGGCTTGTCGAAATAGCCCATCAAACCAGCTTGGCAACTTTATTAATAACTCATCCTTCTTATAATTATTATGAAATATCTTATCACCGATATATTCCGATGCTTGATAATATAATTCTTCTTTAATTAAAATTGGGCGAATTTTAATTTTGGCAATCTTATCTTTTTCTGTCGAATTACTAATTACCACACTTAATAAATCCCTATTTAGTGTCTCTATAAATATTTTATTGATCGCAATATCCATTTTTCTTCGTCCATTCTTTTTATTTTACCATATATTATCATCGATTGATAGGGCTTCATCCTATCCCTATATATTTTAATGTCTTTTTCCTGATAGTACAACCCATTTATTATTAATTTTGTCTTAATATTGATTTGCTATCAATTTCACATTCAGTGTATGCCTGCATATATTAATTATAAAAAGCTTAGGAGTACTTAAATGTCATATACAATAGGTAGAAATAACGGCATCGGAAGAAATTACAGGGTGCCGAATTATAATGTCAATACACAAGCCCATGGTAGTTCAGAAAGTCAAACCCAAAGCGTGCCTGATACCGTCGGCTTAACTGAACTAAACAATCCAACAGGGAGGCAAAATCCAATGAACGGAACTACTCCAAATCCGATGAACGCTACAACGCCAGGAACTTCTGGTATGCCCGGTAGCGGCATGACCACTCCAGGCACTCCTCAAACAACAACTCCAGGATCGGGAACCGGTACTTCTCCAATGATGCCCGGAACGCCCCCCGCTCCTGGTACCGGCAGTACCGGCACTGGCACTTCTCCGATGAGACCCGGAACGCTTCCTACTCCTGGTACCGGCACTGGCACTTCTCCGATGAGACCCGGAATGACTCCTGCTCCAGGTACCGGCACTGGCACTTCTCCGATGAGACCCGGAACGCTTCCTACTCCTGGTACCGGCACTGGCACTTCTCCGATGAGACCCGGAACAACCCCTGCTCCTGGTACCGGCACTGGCACTTCTCCAATGAGACCTGGTATGACTCCAGCCCCAGGTACCGGCACCGGAACTTCTCCGATGACACCCGGAACGATCCCAGTTCCAGGTACCGGCACCGGCACTTCTCCGATGAGACCCGGAACGACCCCTGCTCCAGGTACTGGCACCGGCACTTCTCCGATGAGACCCGGAACGACCACCACTCCAAGTACCCCTCAAGTGAGACCTGGTACTGGTACTACTCCGGCAACGCCATCAACAAGACCCAATTCTACAGCTCCTGGCTCAGGCACAACACCATATATTTACGGAACTCCTACCCAAACTCCAAGTGGAACAACACAAACAACTCCGATTGCACCCACAACCCCTCCGAACATGAACCCTGGTGGTATGCAAAATGTGCCAATCGGAACGCAAAATATGAATCGTGGTATGGATAATAATATGATGCCCGGTACAATGGATAATATGATGCCTAACACAATGCCCGGTATGCAGCCCAACATGACTCCAGGTATGATGCCTAACATGACTCCAGGTATGCAGCCCAACATGAACCCAGGTATGATGCCCAACATGATGCCAGGTATGCAACCCAATATGGCCCCAGGTATGATGCCTAATATGATGCCAGGTATGATGCCTAACATGAACCCAGGTATGATGCCTAACATGACCCCTGGTATGATGCCTAATATGATGCCAGGTATGATGCCTAATATGATGCCAGGTATGATGCCTAACATGATGCCCTCTGCCCCCATGAATATGCTCCCTGGTTCACAGGGTTATATGACTCCAGAGATGCAAGAAGATGCCTATCCTGAATTGGAATACTACTATAATCCATCAATGCCTGATAATTATCCGACATACCAAGGTGTTCCCAATATGTATGTGCCAAATACAAATTCCTACACAGCACCAATGGGTATTCCAATGTTCCCTCTCTACGGATATGATAATAGCGCGGACCTCGACAAAGATGTAGAATATATGAAGCATCTTTATCCTAGCACTGCAAAATCTATCCAATCAGAAGTTAATGATGAATGTGATAAGATGGAATATGACGGAAGTATGATGTTTGATGAATATCCGGATCGGATTTATTTAGACAGAATTATTGACCGCATCTATGATAGAGTAAAAGATATTAATGAGGAACCACAAGTAGAGATGAATAGTCTATATTTCTATCCTCCAAGACGTCGTCATGATCATTTTCGCGATATAATCAATCTTATTTTATTGAATGAAATATTCAATAGGAGAAGACGTCATCGAAGCAGAAGACGCTGGTTTTAATACTGTGTAATTATCAATAGGAAGGGAATGCAATAAAACAATTATGGTTTTATGCATTCCCTTCTTTCTGCCCAATCACCAGTTTTCATTTAAAATTGGTGTTGCTAGTGCGATTTTTGTTTTATTCGTCAATTCGTTATAGGTGATCGCAATTTGCACATTGATCTTATTACCCATTGTTGTTACATATTCATTCAACATTCCTGTATAAGCATATACTGTAAATATGTCCCCTTCATCATACTCAAGCGCGATTTTACCTTGAAGTTCCTTGACCAAAAGAGCAGCCACCTCATGTTTTTGTGTTGTAGATAAATTACCTTCCCTATTACCCTCATATTTCAGTGTGAATTGTTTACTCTCAACCCCTGCATCCGCAAGCGCATCCTCAAGTAAATCCTTGTACTTATCTATACTTTGTATCCCTTGTAAAATGCTGAGCCGAACAATGATATAATGCTTCATTTTAGTTATATCCTGTTCTTCCTGTTCCAGACTAACAATCTTAATCTCAGATGTTGCTTGTTTTGCTTGTTTATAGAAGTAATACTCACTGCGGGTTCCATCCTCCCACACTGAAATGTCCTCATTTACCTCTAAACCAATCGCATCTGCTATACCAAATATCAAATCTTTTTTATCCTCTCCACTTAAAAAGCCAGTTTTATATTCTGCTACCACCTCTATGCTGCTTTGCATTTCCTCCGTATTGGTTTTTACGAAAGCCTCCGTAATTTTAAAGTCCTCCTGAAAAACTTTGTTTACAACCATTTGCGTGGCAACAGCCACCCATAGCACCGTAGCAATATATAAAGTTATTTTTGTCCTTTTCATCGAAAATGTCTGCTTCATTGCACTAATAAGATTATCCCATTTGCTATTATCCATTATAAATCAACCTCCGTTTTTGGGCTGTCTATTAATTCACCTAATAGTTTTCCCGAAAAGCAGAGGTTTATTCGATTCATACGATTCAATTATTTCACTATACCATATCAAGATTTCATGATATAATGAAGGCGGAATAAGGAATTACACGCTTGCTTGCAGATTCAATTGTTCCAGTAATACAAATAGGAGGTTCTTATGACAACACCCATGCTCTATCGGAGACGTTTTATTCCGGACGAACTAATTCATCTAAAGGATGATACTATCTTAGTTATGGAGCCGGATTTAATTATAACAAAATGGATTACCCTTCATCCAAGAAATGATATTGCTAGAGGTATTTCCGCATTTTACTTGGATAAGGGCTATAAAATAAGTAAAATATATGACAAATACGATCATGTGGTCTATTGGTATTGCGATATTATACAAGCCAAAAAAGATCCAGATAAAAATACCATCATCATAGAAGACTTATTAATTGATGTCCTTCTTTATGAAGATGGTACGGTACAAATTGTGGATTTAGATGAACTTTCCGATGCCTTAGATCAAAAGTTGATTACGCAAAAGGAAGCTACCTACGCCTTGCGCACATTGAATACCTTGCTAAGGACAATTTATGATGGACATTTTGATACACTACAAGTGCCAGTAAATCAAACCGAACAGTTTTAATCCTCTTCTAACATTTGAATTCTATGAATATGCCTCTCATCCTGAGAAAACTCTGTAGAAATAAATGTTTCTACTATTTTTAAAGCATGACCTACGCCAATGACTCTTGCACCCATTGCTAGAATATTAGCATCATTGTGTAATCTTGTGGCTTCCGCACTGAAGCAATCATGGCATAATGCCGCACGAATTCCCTTCATCTTATTCGCTGCAATAGAAATCCCAATTCCCGTTCCGCAAATTAGAATTCCCTTATCGCATTCTTTCTTTTGAATTGCTCTTCCCACTGCCTTTGCATAATCGGGATAATTGCTTGTGGTTAATTCTCCGCAACCAAAATCCTTATATTCTATTCCCCTATTATCCAAGTATTCCATGATTGCTTTTTTCATGTCATATCCGGTATGATCATTTCCGATTGCTATCATATGCGTTTCCTCCAATTAATTTTCTTCATTCAACTTATAAACTGTCTTTTTTACTAAGCGTCCCAATTCAATGTAACATTCTTCATATTCCATTAAAGTAGCACCATATGGATCTACTACATCTCCAATTTCACCTGCATATTCCTTGATTGTAAATACATCCTTTACCTCTGGATAAAGCTCTATTATTTTTTTCTTTTGATTTGCTGTCATGGCTAGAATGATTGTGTTTTCATCAATATCCGAAGCCTTAAGACCTTTGGCTACATGATTGCTTAATTCCAAGTCATGCTTTTTTAATATAATCTCGGCCTTGGGATTCATCGGCTCAGAGAAAAGTACCACCAATCCACGAGATATAATTTTCATATCACTGACCTTCTCAAGATTTTTATAGATAGCTTCTGCCATAGGACTTCTACAGGTATTTCCGGTACATACAAATATAAGCTTTTGATATTTCCCCATGATACATCCTCCACTTGAGTGCATAGCACACAATACTATATCTAACGCGAAATTTTATTTCACGTTACTTTGACAATATGATAACCCGCTGCTTTTAACAGCCGGTTCATAATTGCTTGTCCAAGACTGTTATCTGCAAAACTTTCCGTATAAATATATTCTGTATGCAGTTCATCAAATTCCCGCAAAATTCCATAAAGCCCCGCTGCGATGGAGGCTTCATCCTTTCGGGAACCTATCGCCTTTACGATACCATAATGATAAAAGGCCTGCGTCTCATCTGTTGCAATAACTCCAACGCGATAACCGCTCTCCAGCTTTTCCTTCGTCTTTTGATTAATTGCCTCAATCACCAGTTTTGTATCACCTTCATAAATGGTTAGCGTGCCTTCCGGTGCATAATGGCGGTATTTCATTCCAGGTGCTTTGGGTGTCGCATTTTTATCTGGATTTTTCTCTAAAATTGTTGGATCTAAATCAATTAACCCGATAACATTCTCAAGCATCACCCTGGTAATACATCCCGGCCTTAAAATCATTGGTGTCTCGCCGGACAAATCAATAATAGTCGATTCCAGCCCTAGGGTCGCCATTCCCCCGTCTATAATCATATCTATCTTTCCACTCATATCTTTAATAACATGCTCCGCTTTTGTAGGACTAGGTTTTCCTGATATATTAGCACTAGGCGCCGCCACAAAAACACCTGCTTCAGCAATTAGATTTCTTGCGATTTGATTAGCCGGAAGACGGATAGCGACGGTATCTAACCCCCCTGTAGTTGAGTAAGGCACACAATCTTTTTTCTTTAAAATAATCGTCAAGGGTCCTGGCCAAAAAACATCTGCCAGCTGATACGCCTTCTCAGGAATATCGATAGCTAAAGTCTCAATATCCTGAACTTGAGCGATATGCACGATTAACGGATTATCGGATGGCCTTCCTTTGGCTTCGTATATTTTATGGGCCGCTTCCTCATTAAGAGCATTCGCTCCCAGTCCATAAACTGTCTCTGTTGGAAAAGCCACTAATCCTCCTGATTGAAGTATCTCAGCCGCTTGAACTAAATCCCCTGCTTTTAACTCTTCTGTATTTAATTTAATTACCTTAGTTTTCATATCTTAAGCGTACTCCTTGTGGCCACGTTTATTAGCCAAACCACATTATACCACTATCTAGATTCAAAATCAAATCTTGAGGTGTTTTCACTTTGCTTTTGTATCCAATCCACCTTCGTTAATAAATTGAAGGATGGCAAGATGAATTCCCCAAGCCATTTTCTCTTGGTAGTCATCCTCCAACAAAAGGTCTGCTTCGCTACGATTTGACATATATCCGCATTCCACTATAACAAACGGGCATTCTGTTTTTTTCAGCATGTAATAATTACTATTCGATTTTGCTTTTCGATGGTTGCCATCGGCGATCGTTTCGATTAATTGTGCTTGCATTATTTCAGCCATTCGTTTCCCTTTTGTCGATTGTTCATGGAAGAATACTTGAGCGCCTTTTACATATTCTTCTCCAAAGCTATTCTGATGAATACTGACTGCAAGGTCTGCTTTACTCGTTTGAATAATCTCAATTCTTTTGTTTAAATCCGCATTTTTCTTATTTGAATCAGTTTCTGAATAAAGCCCTATGTCTTCTTCTCTCGTCATAATAACTTTGATATCATTTTGTTCTAATAAATTCTTTAGTCGAAAAGCAATGCTTAAGTTGATATCTTTCTCAAGTGCATTATTAATACCTACCTTACCGGGATCCCTTCCTCCATGCCCCGGATCGATAACAATAATATACTGCTCTTCTTTTTCCATATCTTTACCCGTTTCAAAGATATTTTTCATTACCCTCACTGACCGATCGGAGGATAAGATACTTGCCAACAAGATAAGAATTAAGAAAATGATACTAAAATATTTCTTTATCATAGATTTACTCATTATAAGATACTTCCAAAGTTATGTTCCATATATCTTATGAGAATAGTTTCGGTCCTATTCTATTCATTCCATATAATCCCCAAGCCATTCTTCACAATCTGCAAACTTTGGGCCGCAGTTGCTAATGAACGCCTTGTATTCCGTATTGCTGAATTCTTTTTTCGCACTTTTCCTTCGTAGAACTTGTCCTTACTGAATTATCTATTTAAATATGGGATAATGACATCCCAGATGCTTTCCTTTTCTAGTCCTAACTTCCAAGCAGCAACACCTGCTACATCCGCCTCATAGATAGCCTTCATCTTTTCCTCGATGGATTTATCTTCTTCCTGCCACATACGATAGGTTGCTCCGTCTTTCTGAAATTCTGCATAAAAACAACCATACGTATCATCCCACTTCGCTTCCACATTATTATCCGTTAGCAAATTCTGGGCTGGAGTCATAGAATAGCTTTCTGAAGTAACTTCTCCTTCCGCCGTCTCCTTCCACAATCTTGTGTAGAACGGAATTGCAATAATGGTTTTCTCCTTTGGAACTACTGCCAGAGTATTATTTATAGCATCCGTAACAAATCCAAGAGATGCTACAGGTCCTGCAACTTCTGAGCCTGCATAATACTCATCATAGGCCATGACTACTACATAATCAACAATTTTACCTTGTTCTTCTCTATCATAATGAGCTGTATAAGGGGTAGGAACAAAGTTGTCAACCGAAAGCACAATCCCATTATTTCTGCATTTTACAGATAACTCCCTTAAAAATTCAATATAATGAACTCCTGTATCGGAATTGATTTTCTCAAAATCAATATTAATTCCATTTAACTTATACTCAATAGCCGCTTCCACAAGTGCATTCGATAACGTTTCTCTTCGTGAGGTATAGGAAAGAAGATCATACATACTAATATCGGTATTGAAATCATCGACTAATGCCCAGACCTCCAAACCAAGATCTTTGGCCTTATCTACATATTTCGTAGTCGCTAAAGAAGAAAAGGTACCAGAGACATCATTCACACTGAACCACGTTGGTGATACAACCGTTACTTCCTTGGTTGCTTTTATTAAACCTTCTAAATTATCCGCTGCATCTTCATTAAATACTTGATGGAATACCATATTGATTTTCCCAGGCCTTGTTTGAGCTGTATAAACCGGTTCCTGATAAGAGCTTTCCATTGTTTGATAGAAGGATTCTTTGACATGCTTCTCTCGCACGTATCCCTTGATTCCATCTGCTGTCATAACCTTAACAAAACCCTTCTTAGGCGCTTCCTCCGTATCCACATACATTAGACTTGTGCCAACCGGTAACTGCATCAAGATCGGACTTTTAATATTTGACTCCACGCGAAGTTCAGATTTTTTTACTGTCTCGGTATATAAATAATCACCCCATTTATAACTAATCACGACACGGTTTGGATTCTCATAATATTCATAGGTTAGGTCCGAATATTTTTTTACAAAATCGAGTGACACATACACTTGATCTGCAAAAACCTCAACAATAGGGTAATCTTCTGCAACATTGGTCTTAATCATACTTTTTGTAACCGTATATTTACTGCTGCCTGCTTCTGCCTGAAGAATCTCCTCCGGTGTAGTGTAGGTCAGAATATTTTCATTATAATCCCAATAAAATCTGTGGTTAAATTCTTGAACCACTGTATCATAGTCAATGTAGACCTTGCCACCTTGTACTAATCCCTTTTTATCATAAATTTCATCCTGGAGAATTACCATAACCTCAGAATCCCCCACCTTATAATAGTCTGTCAACTGCATGATTTCCTTGCTGGGCGTCATTTTGTCAACAATCATTACTCCTAATGCGATAACGATAATTATAATTGCGGTAGCCACACCGAATATTGCCATTTTTGTTTTTCTTTCCATCGTAACCTCCACCTGCACCACATATTCATGAAAATGCTAACTTGTCTTTTCTCATTATAGCATTTATTTGACATACCGTCATTACTAAATTCGACTTTTTATATCTAAATCGTGATGTTTCTTACGCTTAACAGTATACGATAGAATTCCCGCCTCGCGAACATTCTACTGTCATGAATTAAGAGTTGGCCGAAAGTTTACCCACCTTCAGCCAACTCTACAACAGTCCATCCCTGTAAATCCTTTTGACTAACTTAACTATGCCTAAGTAAGTTGATCAACAGTACATTTTCTCTTTGAAAAAGTCCGACAAAAAGTATAGAGGGCTTTTAAGTGCCGGTTAACTGATCCACTTTCTCAAAGTTCCAATTATATCTTTTATTAATTGTCAATCCATCTTCTAGCTGTAATTATACCATTCTTTCAAACAAAGAATTCAGCGAATATAAAATTGATGCAACTGTTTCATTAAACCTCGGATAAGAAGACCATTTGTGATATGTTATACTCATCCTATAGATTCCAGCTCTATATCCGTGTCTCCTTTTTTGTCAAGAATAACTAGCTACCAAGAATTATTCGTCCATTAGTACCGAAATAACTCGCCAAAAAATCGATTTGTGATACGGGAAGGCAAAGTAGGTTCCTGATTAACAGGAACAGAAAAGACGTTACGCTCTACTTCCCTTCTTACTTTAAGTATTATTTTATCATTTGCCTGGGGGATAAAATACAGCCAAGCATCACTTCCACGCATGGTCTCTGAGGCTTTTACAAATTGTAGGAGCTTTGGTCTGTCCCATTCCGACCGGCCTCCGACTACTATTTTTATTCCACAACGAAGAAATTCCTCTTTATTTGTATTCAGATCCGTTCCAAAGTCAAGAATAAAGCAATCGTAATCTTCTCCAAATAATTGGGCAATGTGGTTTGACCCAACCTCTGGATAACAGGTGATTAAGTGAAAGGTAAAGGAATTACCCTCTTCGCGACCCCATTCATAAACATCCCTGCACAGGCTCATGTCTTGATGCCTATTGCATTCTATTAAGGCTGTCTTTTTACCAAGTTCTTCCCCCATATAGAAGGCAAGCATCAGGGCGGTATGTGTTACTCCGACACCATGGTGGGTTCCGATTAGTCCGATTACCTCTCGCCCTTTACCAAGGTTCTTACCGCTTAACTTTTTTAGAAGTATCGGTTTATGTTTCATGACACCCCCTTCTTCTTTGTAGAAGTGCCGACACCTTCATTCTTAGTCCAACCTTTTTCCATGGACGTGTCAGTTCGTAAAATAGCTCGAACCCGTTCTTTTCCGTAATTCGTGCAAAAGGATCTGGTTCATAAGGTATCCGATAACTATTTTTTCGTTCCATACTATTCATTGCCTGTTGAAATTGTCTGCCGTTCATGAAATTAAATAGGTAAGCAATATCTTTATATTCTGCTACCATATTAAGTACCTGTTCGGTAAACTTCAATTCCCAATCCTTTGCACCCAATACTAAAAATTTTAATTCGGCGCTTAAAAACTCTGCTAAATTCTCCTTTGTAAGCTTACCAAAATCCTTTATTACGATTTGAAAATCCGAAGTGTCTACCTGTCCCTTTTGACTGTTTTGAAGCATCGGTATTCCTTCGATTTTACATATACCCTCTGCTACTTTAACATTTTCATAACAATTTTTCATAGACCAAACACACCCACTACTATTCACTTCCAGATATAAACATCTCCGTTTTTGTTGAATAAAATAATTGCACAAACGAAAGGCTAAATGTGTTACTCCAATTCTTGGTTGAGCTCCTGCTATTGCAATCGTTAACGATTGACTTGATTCAAAGGGTAACCGGTTCTTTTCTTTGATCGCCGATAACTGTTTGTTAAGTTGCGCTACAGAAGCATATCTTTGAGTTGGATTAAATTTAAGGCAATGGTTGATTACACTTTTTAATTGCTTTGAGCAGTTACCGATTTGATCAATATTATCAATCCCTGCATTATCTTTGCCAATTGTGAGTCCGGTAGACATATAATATAAGAGCATGCCGATACCATAGACATCACAGCGTTCGTCAATTTGCTTATGGTGATAAAGTTCCGGCGCAGCATATCCTTTTGTACCGAAGTAGTCTTGCTGCTTAGATAGTTCATCCTGATAAATGGCACTACCAAAGTCTATTAGCTTCAAGATCATTCCCGATAGGATAATATTATCCGGTTTTAAATCAACATATAAAATTGGTCTATTGGTTGAATGTAAATAATGAATTAAATCACAGAGTTGAATTGCGAAATTCAATATGATATCTTCGCGAATTGTCCCCTTTGCTGAAACATAATCTTTCAGAGTCACTCCTTCAAGATATTGTTCGACAATATAGGAACCTTCTTCATCTTCCTCAATATCATAAATTATAGGAATGCAAGAATGTTTCAGATTTTTTAGTATTAAAGCTTCATTACGTTGTAACTCATATAAGGGATGGTTTTTAGAAATACATTTGATAGCTCGATAAGAATTTAATTTGATATGTTCCGCTAGATATACCTTAGCAGTGCCTCCTCTGCCAAGTAAACTTAAGATCCGATACTTTTGAAACCAGATTTCCTGATCCATTCTCTCCTTTCCTATCAGCATAATTATGAAATAGAATCAAGTCATCTTTATTATATACAAATACTGGAAACGAATCAACTGTTTTTTTGGTGTCTTTTTTCACAATATTTTTGTATTTTTTTGTTGATTTTTAAAATGCCAAATCCTGCTTGATCTTGTAGAATTAGGGCGCTTATTTAAATAAATTTCATATCTATGTGTATTGACTTTACTTGCTTTTTAAATTATACTTTTTTTACACCAATGGATGGATTTTCGTATGTTACGCAAAATCAGTTCCTGTTTAGTACAGAAAGGGGTGTACGCTATGAAAATAGAAAAAATCAGTGACAATCAAATAAGATGTACCTTGAATAAAAGTGATCTAATAGACCGAGAGCTGAAAATTAGCGAACTTGCTTATGGCACAGAAAAAGCGAAAGCTTTGTTTCGCGACATGATTCAACAAGCCTTCTACGAATTCGGCTTTGAAGTAGATGATATTCCTTTGATGATTGAAGCTATTCCAGTATCTACGGAATGCCTCATCTTAGTAATTACAAAGGTAGACGACCCCGACGAATTGGATACTCGTTTTTCCAAGTTCTCTTCCTTCAATGTTCATGAAAATAACGAAAAGGCAGAGTCCGACGAGGACTCATATGCGGATGAAATCATAAATTGCTTTGACCAAATTGATGATGATTTGGGTGATGATGTCGAAGAGAATTCTAAGGAAGATACTTTAGATGATGATGTAGATACCCCAGAAGTCGAAGTATCTGCAAAGCCCGGAGTTCATATTGCTACAAAGTTAATAAAGATTTATACCTTCCGCTCCTTACAAGAAGTGATTGAATTGGCTTATATTATGTTAGGCACATACAATGGTTCCAACACGCTTTATAAGAATCCATTGAATTCAACCTACTACTTGGTCATTAGTATATCTGACCATACTCCGGAGGAATTCAATAAGATTTGTAATATCATTTCAGAATACGGCAAAGTAGAACGATCTACTTATGCAAGCTCCTCTTATTATGATGAACACTTCGAAGTTATTGTAAAGGATCACGCATTACAAATTCTTTCCGTAATGTAGTTATGCTCTAGCTAGGAGCAAAAAATTAAATTAATAATCTAATTTAAGTATAAAAAAAGATGAGGTTTAAAACCTCATCTTTTTTGTGTCTTATTCGCCTAATTCTGCTTGAATTCTCTCCATCAGATCTTCAGGATCTAACCCATGAACCATAGCTGCTTCTTCTAATGTTTCTGCTTGTGCAGATGGACATCCAAGGCAGTGCATACCGATATCTAACAACACAGGAATAATACTTTGATCAACTGAAATTGCCTGTGCAATTGTCATGTCCTTTGTTATAGTAGCCATATTATATTCCTCCTTATAAAGATAAAAATATTAATAGTGTAATTAGGAGGATATAACCTCCCCTATGAAAATAAAACATATAATACTGTTGTATGGAGAAATTATCCTCTCTTATAAAATAAAAATATAAATTATTGTAATTTTGAGGAATTATACTCCCGTATATAAAAATAATTTCAGTTATCCTTTGAAGGAGATGATCATCCTTCTATAAAACTATGTTTATATAGCTTTTCCAATTCCAGATAATTTATCTATCCTTGAAGTAGCTTAGGCACTATTATATTCCATCGCTGTGTACCCGTCAAGCCTAGAAATAGAATCATTTTGTACGAAACATTATTTTCTAGCCATGAAAGCATTGCAACTTCATTGCAATAATGATAAAATACTCTTGCATTATAAATATCTATATATTAAAATGTAATCGATTATTTTTGAAAAGGAGGTTGTTTACAATGGCATATACAATTAGCGAAGAATGTATTAGCTGCGGCGCTTGTGCCGGAGAATGTCCCACCGGATCAATTTCCGAAGGTGCTAGCCAATATGAAATTGATCCAGATACATGCATAGATTGTGGCGCATGTGCAGATACATGTCCTACAGGCGCAATTTCAGCTTAATTATGATCTACATAAAAATAGAGTGAAACAAAAACGGTATTCAATACTGTATTTGTTTCACTCTATTTTTTATATTTGCAAATCCAAACAGCTAAAAAGCTTGTCCATTTTATATGTAAACTTTATTTTTTGAAAAAAACTTAGATTTCTTTTTACTTTTATTATCCAAGGTAGCTGCCGTCATCATTCTACTTTTTTGATGATCCCTTAGCGTAGCATCAAATCTTTTAAAACGTTCTTCCTCTTTTTCCTCTTGAAGTCTCATTAAATAGTTCATTTCTTTGATTACTCCGTCTGTTACGTTCATACCGATTTCCTCTGTAAGCACACCGTTATTTTCTTTCAATGCAGACAATATAATCTGACTCATAATGGCTTTAAATTGTCCCATTTTTACATCTGAATCAGCCTTAACTGTGTGTTGTCCATCTTCTTCTGTAATAAGGCTTGTCCCACCTTCATTCTCCTGTTGTTCTCCCTCACGAAGCATTTCAATCACCTTCCCGTCCAGTTCTTCTTTTTGTCGTAATTCAGTGTTAGAATCAAGTGAATCCGGCTTGTTCAAATTAGTCAGAAGCATCTTTATCGCCTTCAATTGAAAGCCCTGTTCCTTCAGATGTTTCACTTTTTTCATCAGCTCAATATCCGATTCCTTATAATATCGTTGATCCATCTCATTACGGGAAATCGGTAGCTTAAGCTCCTTCTGCCAGTATCTAAGCACATGGGCTTCTACGTCAATACGTTTCGAGGCCTCCGATATCATATACCTAACTTCTTCCACTCGTTTGCCCTCCCTTTTTATGTAATTATTTTCCACTTTTTACATTATAACATAGCAATCTTCAAATGCAATATGGTTTCCACATATTCCCATATAACTTGTCGACATAAAAAGGGGAAACCTCAAAGAAGTTTCCCCTTTTCTACACAATATAAAAGATTATGTCTATGACATGGTTCTACTTAATCTCCTTTTTTCAAAGGTTCCCAAGATGAACATACTAAATGCAGCAGTTAATGATAAAAAGAAAATAACCGGCCATACATTATTAACTCCCTTTGCAGCAATAAAACCTCCCATAACATATGGAGATATGGCACTGCCGGTTCCCGTTATTATATGGATGATAGAATTAAACCGCCCACGATGCGAAATTGGTGTGTGATTTGCTATGTATACACCGATGTTCGTTGCATTAATTATTTCTCCAATTGTCCATATGATGGTTGACAGAACGAACATCCAAAAGCTCTTTACAAAGAAGAGCATGCCAAATCCTACCGCGAAGAAGATACCTGCAATGGATACATTATAAATTGCTCTTAATTTTCTGGTTAGAATCGTGATAACTGTTGTAAAGAAAATTACCTCGATACAGTTGACCATGTTGAAGGTACCAAAATAGGTAGCACCCATCACCTCTCCAAATACCGCCTTCGTCTGCAAGGGTAGACTAAATCGAGTTTGTTCATATACAAAGGAATATATAATGTCGAAGCTGGCGAAAATTAATAGAGAAGGTCTCCGAAGTAATGCTGCTAGCAATCCTCCCGTCTCCGCTTTTTCATCAACACGTTCTTCCATAATCTTGTCGATTTCTTCGTTTGTCGGCTTAGTCTCTTTCACTAAGAATAATAAAAGCATGATGGATATCAATGTTGTAACCGCATCACCAATAAACAATAACTTCATATAATTGTTAAATAGGAATCCGGCTACTATAGATCCAATCGCTGTACCAACATTCATTCCCATATATAAAAGAGAGAATGCCGCTTGTCTATTCTCAGGTAATGTTAGATCGTTCATCATAGCACCACTAGCCGGTCCAGCAACACTACCAAAGAAGGCTGCTAGTATTAAAAACCAAGGTAGGTATTGAAACGCATCTTTACTATCAATTAAAAATGCACATGGTATAAAGCATAATGCTGCCAATCCCATAAACAAAATCATGATTTTCTTTCTTCCCATTATGTCCGTTAACTTGCCCCCCAGCAAGGATCCAGGTACCTGAAGCACAGACGCAATTAGTAGAAATAATCCCACCTGTTGCTCTCCCATACCGCCTTTTGAAGTTAGTAATAGCGTCATAAATGGAAATACGAAGTTTCCAATCGAATTAACTACTCTTGCAAAAAAAATGACATATACACTTCTTGGCAGCCCTAAATAAGTTAGCTTTTTACAATTTGTTTCCAATAAATTCACCTCTGTCTTTTTAAATTATGCCTATATTGTTCCTATCTAAAAAAACTCACATTTTGTAACAATACAAAATGAGAGTTTATTTAAACACTAAATTGATTGATTTTTCCAATTATAACATTATCGTTCCAGATTTGCAAACTTTGTAAATTGCGCCTGCCAAGCAAGCTTAACGGTGCCGGTTGGTCCATTTCTCTGCTTACCAATAATGATTTCAGAGACTCCTGGCTCTTCCGTATCCTTGTTATAATAATCATCTCGGTAAATAAACATAACAACGTCGGCATCCTGCTCAATCGCACCGGACTCTCTTAAGTCGGAGAGCATTGGTCGTTTATCCGGTCGTTGTTCCACCGCACGGCTTAACTGTGAAAGTGCAATGACTGGAACATTTACCTCTCTGGCTAAAGACTTCAGCGAACGGGATATCTCTGAGATTTCCTGCTGCCTAGATTCTGACTTTTTACTTCCTGACATTAACTGTAGGTAATCGATTATAACCAAACCAAGGTTCTTCTCTAATTTTAATTTTCTACATTTGGAGCGAAGTTCACTTACTGAAATCGACGATGTATCATCAATTACCAAGTTGGAATTACCAATAACACGAGCACTCTCCATAAGGCTTGCCCAGTCTTCTCCCGTCAAGGAACCGGTTCTTATTGCTTGAGAGTCTACACGTGAATTCATGGCAAGTACACGCTTAACCAACTGATCTTGTGACATTTCCAAACTAAATACTGCTGTTGTAACATTGGATTTCAACGCCACATATTCCGCTATGTTCAGGGCAAAGGCTGTTTTACCCATGGAGGGTCTGGCCGCAATCAGGATTAGATCGGAGGGCTGCATCCCGGCTGTTTTATAATCAAGATCATAGAAGCCGGTTGCCACACCCGTAACGCTGCCTTGATTCTTAGCAGCAGCTTCTATACTATCAATTGATCTAAGTACAACTTCCTTAATATCGGAGAACTCCTTGCTTCCTCTGTTCTGAACAATATCAAAGACCTGTTTTTCTGTCTTTTCCAAAATAGTATCCAGTTTATCTTTATCCAGATAACATTCATTCGCCGTCTCCTCCGTTACCTTGATTAGCCTTCGAAGTACTGCTTTGTCTCGTACAATCTGCGCATAATACCTAACATTAGCTGAGGTTGGTACGGAAGTAACCAAATCCCTGATAAACTCCAAGCTGCACACCTGTGGAGGTACATCCTTCTCCTTCAGACGGTCTTGTAACGTAACCAAGTCCACCGGCTTCCCCTCGCCAAATAGCTCCACCATGGTATCAAATAAGATACTATACTGATGTTCATAGAAATCAGTTCCGCTAATAACTTCAGAGGCTGCAACGATGGCATCCCTATCCATAATCATGGAACCGATAACAGACTGTTCTGCTTCTGCGCTGTGGGGAAGTATTCTCTTTATAAACGATTCATCCATTTGTAATCCTCCTCGCAGATGAAAGTGAATGTAATTAATTCATTCGAGAATTAATTACACTCACAAAAAACACTTAAATTCACTATGAAATATTAATTCACTATAAAATAAAAATCATTATGAAATATAATCCATTTTGAAATGTAATCCATTAAATGTAATCCATTATGAAATATAATTTATTAATATAAAAAATCATCAAAATATAATATTCATTATAATAAATACAATTCACTTGTCATAACTAACTTAGTTATACTGCTTCCACCTTAATCTTCATCTCTGCAGTTACTTGTGGATGCACTTTCACAGGCACTGTATAAGAGCCTGCGTTTTTAATTGGATCATTTAGTTGAAGTTTTTTCTTATCAAGGTCTATATTAAACTGTTCCTTGGCGGCAGCTGCAATTTCCTTTGTAGAAACAGATCCGAAGGTCTTACCGCCCTCACCAGCTTTAATTGATACTTTTATCGTGAGTTCTTCCAGCTTCTTCGCATAATTTTTTGCTTCTTCTAAAAGCTCCTTCTGCTTCTTCACTTCCGCTGCCTTTTGCGCATTTAAATCATATATATTCTGCTTTGTCGCTTCCATTCCAAGCTTTTTTGGCAGAATAAAATTTCTTGCATACCCGTCACTAACCTTAACGACTTCACCCTTTTTACCGAGCGCTTTCACATCCTGTGTTAATATAATATCCATTCGTCTCTCTCCTTTACTCACCGAATTGACTATAGTTCTCCTTCTTCATACATTGTAGCCAAGGTAGTTTTGATTTTTATCATTGCATCTTGAATTGTTGTGTTCTCCAATTGGGCTCCGGCAACGCTTAAGTGACCGCCACCACCCAATTTCTCCATAACCACCTGAACATTTACCTCATCGATGGATCTGGCACTGATATAAATTATATCATTATAGTCCGTTAATACAAATGTAGCTTTTATATCTGTAATATTAAGAAGGTCATTTGCTACCTGTGCTCCTAAAATCATAGGGCTGTCCACCTCGGAACCGGAACAGACAGCAATTGCATAATGATTCAGATAAACCTCGGTACTGCTAATTGCATCTGCTTTCGTCTTAAAATCTGCCATATCGCTACGGAAGGATTTACGAATTCTGGTAACATCCGCCCCGCTCCTTCGCAGATATGCCGCTGCTTCAAAGGTTCTAACACCTGCTTTTGTCAAAAAGTTATTCGTATCAATCATGATACCCGCATAGAGTGCATCTGCTTCCAATGGCTTTAATTTTAAGTTACCGCCGATGTATTGCATAATCTCTGCAATCATCTCACTCGTTGAGGAAGCATATGGCTCTACATAAGATAAAACAGCCGTATCAATTGCTTCATTGGTTTGTCTATGATGGTCGAATGTGACGATGGTCTTCGTACGTTCCAATAGCTCTGCACACTCTAGATAGCTCGGACGATTTACATCTACAATAACCAGTAGTGTATTTATATCCACAATTTCCTTCGCCTGTTCATTCTTTAAGAACATATCTTCTTCATAATCCGGATTACCAACAAATTTATTCATCATTGGTCTCAGTGAGGATGTAACCTCATTAATAACAATGTGTGCCTTTTTATTAAAGGATTTTGCAATACGATATACACCGATTGCAGATCCAAACGAATCAATATCCCCGATTTTATGTCCCATGATAACAATCTTATCTTTAGCCTCTACAAATTCACGGAAAGCATGTGCTTTCACTCTTGCTTTTACACGGGTACTCTTCTCAACCTGGATACTCTTGCCTCCGTAATAGGATATCTTCTCCCTATCTTTAATAACTGCCTGATCTCCACCTCTACCAAGCGCTAGGTCAATTGCAGCTCTTGCGTATTCATAACCGCTAATATAGGTATCTGCATTCACACCTAGACCGATACTAATGGTAACTGACATCTCATTACCAATATTCACACCACGGACCTCTTCCAGCACAGCGAACTTACTTGTTTGTAAGAAGGGCAGATACTTTTGCTGAAATACAAAGATATACTTATCTTTTTCCAGCTTCTTTATTATAGCATCAATGCCCTGCATATATTTATTGATCTTCCGATCCACTAACGCAGTAAGCAAGGATCGTCTTACCTCATCAATACTCTCTAGGGCTTCTTCATAATTATCAATATATAATAAACCAGTGATTAATTTCTGCTCTTTATTCTCTTTTAAAAGAGTAATAATCTCTGTCTCATCGTACAAATACATTGCAATTAGTGCATTACGGTCATCCCAGGCGTTTTCTATATCATGTGTATTCCAGTTAGCATCTTCGTCGAAATCAGGTGCAATCACCTTACGAAGCAGCACCTTGTAATGACGACCGTGTAGCGTTATATGCAGTTCTTCATCCTTTTCCTTCTTCGGTAAAGTCTCTTCTGTTATCTCAGGAAAAATATTGAATATGGAACGCCTTGCAGCACTTTTTTCATGAATGACATCCATAAATTCATCATTACCCCATTGCATACGTCCATCCACATCCAAAATCGCATAAGGAAGATTAAGTTCCTTTAATAATCGTTTTTGCACCTGCCCGTAATCCATGGCATAGCGAACCAATTCTGAGGCAATGGTATGACGCTTGGAAAGATAAATAGCGATTGCCATTAAAAAATATATAAATGTAAAGCCAGTCATGACTAAACCAGCCTTTCTATCTATCGCATAAATACTCAGATTCATGCACAGCAACATGGTCGTCAAAATGAACGGCCACATTAAATACACTTTTAGTGCACCTCTAAGTTTTAATTTTCGGCTCATGGGTTAGGGCTCCTTAATTGGGTGGGTATGAATTTTGTACTAGTATTAGATAGTGTTGAATAAGCAAAGCTCATAAACTTCATTTACTCGCTCGCGTTATGTGGTCAATCACTATCCTTCCAGCCTGGGAGCATGAATGCTTCCGATCTTGACTGCTAGTCGTCGACCTTTGCTTATCCCGTACATTATAACATTTCTGCCCACTCTTTGAAAGTGGTATATTAAAAAAATCCCAAGGAGTACTAACTTGGAACTTTTTTAATATTTTATATAATGTTTAGTTTGAATTGTTCCTGTAGAATTTATTTATAAAACACATTTGAAAATTAACGGGCTCCGGTCTTCGTTGTTGGGTCAACGGCATCTCTTAGTGCATCTCCGATAAAACTGATGGAGATTACTAATGTAACGATTAAGGAGCCTGCGGGAATCCACAGCCATGGTTTCGAGGTTAAAACCGTCAGGGATTGGGCTCCATTTAGCATATTACCGAGGCTTGCTGTTGGAGGTTGAACTCCCATTCCCAGAAAGCTTAAAGCTGCTTCATCCAACATAGAAATTGCCACGACCGAGGTTGCATAAACAAGAATCGGTGCTATTGTATTCGGTAAAATTTCTGATAACAAAATATGTCTTTTGGGCATTCCTGCTACTATGCTTCCTTTTACAAAATTGGTTTCACGCAAGCTTAGCACATTACCACGAACAAGTCTTGCAATTCCAGGCCAATCCACGAAGCCGAGGATCAGGATGATATTCCACAGTCCCGGTTTGAAGATAGATGCTGCAACCAGTACCAACAAAATATATGGGAAGGACATCACCATATCTGTAAACCGCATAATAGCCATATCCACCACACCACCAAAATAGCCGGATACTAATCCTAAGATAACGCCAACAATGGTAGAAATCGCTGTTGCTAAAATGCCCACCAACAAAGATACCCTCGTAGCATATAATAATCTGCTTAACACATCCCGACCGATTTGATCTGTACCCAATAAGAATTTACTACTTGGTTCTCCACTGAATACTCCCACAATTTCATTCGGACCATAGGGTGCAATCAATGGCGCTAATAATGCTGCAGCTGCAATCACGCTAAACACTATGGAGCTAATCAATGCTAATCTATGACGACGAAAGCGACGCCAGATCGTTTGCAAATATTTTTCACTTTGAATATTTATTTGTTTCGCCATTATATAATCTCCTCGCCACTACTTGTATTGAATCGTAGGATCAACTACGGCATATAGAATATCCGTCAGTAAATTTGCTAACAACACGACGATTGCTGATAAAAGACACACACCCATGATTACCGGATAATCACGATTCGTAATAGCACTCATTGTCATTAATCCTAAACCCGGCCAGGAATACACTTGTTCAATAATAACTGCACCACCGAACAAAATAGGAATTTGCATTCCAATTACTGTTACTATCGACACTAATGCATTCCGTAGTGCATGTTTATTAATAACCAGGAAGTTACCGATTCCTTTCGCACGAGCGGTACGCAAATAATCCTGTTGCAGGATTTCAAGAACCGCACTTCTGATATATCGGATATTTGTTCCAGCCATTGAGGTTGCCAAGACAATAACGGGCATTACCATGTGTTTTACAACATCAATAAAATCCCCCCCTGTCCCCAACGAAGACATTCCACTGGACGGTAACCAGCCCAGCTTAATTGTAAAAAGGTAGATTAGTAATAAGGATAGGAAAAACCCTGGTACACTCGTACCTAAGAAGGACAAAGTAACCACGGAGTAGTCCTTTATCGAATATTGATGTGTCGCACTATAAATCCCTGCTGGTACTGCAATCAACATACTTACAACTAGAGAAGCACCCATTAATAATAGGGTTGGCCCCAAGTGGGTTGCTATCATGGATGCAACCGGTTGATAATTTTTAATGGAATACCCCATATTTCCATGTAGTAGTTCTTTCAGCCAAACAAAATATTGAATATAGATTGGCTGATCCAGTCCCAGTGTGATTGCCTTCGCCTGTACTGCAGCCTCCGAAACTCGAGGTCCTTGCAACATAGCTAATGGGCTGCCTGCTAAACACATAATTGCATAATCAACAATGGTTATTCCAATCAATACCGGCAATGCGATTAAGATGCGTTTGATAATATACTTTACCATACCTCCCCTCCTTTCGATTTTGTTTCTTGAAAGGAGATTTCTCCTTTCGGTTTTGCCTCTTGAAAGGAGCTTTCTCCATTTGGGTTTGCCTCTTGAAAGGAGCTTCCTCCTTCCTGCGACAACACTACATCACAAGCCACAAGACGAGCACTTACTGAATTAATTGGTTTCAGAATCTGCTCCATCTGATTACACCGTCTTATTGCAAACTTGCAGCGTGGATGAAAACGGCATCCGGTCGGTGGTGCTATATTTGAACCGATTTCTCCCGGTAAAATAATTGCTTCTTTCTTTCTGTCAGTAGGATCTAAGGTTGGTGCTGCATCACATATTGCACGGGTATAGGGGTGTTTTGGATTTGCAAACAATTCTTTCGCTTTCGCAATCTCAACTATTTTGCCCAGATACATAACAGCGATTCTGTCACTGACATAGTTCACAGCTCCCAAACCATGTCCGATAAACAAACAGGTTAAATTCAATTCTTTCTGTAATTCACGAAGCAAATTCAAAATCTGAGCTTGAATTGATACATCGAGAGCACTTACCGGTTCATCACATACAATTAATTCCGGCTTTAGAGATAATGCTTTTGCAATTCCAATTCTTTGCCGTTGACCTCCAGAAAATTCATGGGGATACCTCCCCTTGCTGTTTTGCGGTAGCCCAACTAAATCAAGCAGTCGGTTTACTTCCCAATCCACATTGTTTTTCGTAGCGATCCCATGGTATAACATTGGAATTGCTAGTATTTCGTATATATGTTTTCTGGGATTTAGCGAAGAATACGAGTCCTGAAACACCATCTGCAATTGTGTTCGAATCCTCCTACTCTGCCGAGCAGACATTTCCAACAAATCCTGTCCTTTATAAATAATAGAACCCGCAGTTGGCTTCTCCAGCGATACAATCAATTTACCTATAGTAGATTTCCCGCAACCGGATTCGCCCACCAATCCAAGCGTTTCGCCCTTCTTAATTGAAAAATCTACGCCATCCACTGCTTTAATATTCGCTACGGTATGTTCAATCAACCCGCCTTTGACCGGATAATATTTCTTTAAGTCCTTCACCTCAAGGAGGGTTGTTTCTGTTTGAGTTGAATCCTTCAAATCTACACCTCCCCTGCTTCAAATGGATTCATCAGCTGTTCTGCCAGATGACAGCGGGAAGAATGTTTATGCCCCACCCTTTTTAATACCTGTACTTTTTCACAGGCTTCAACTTTATAGGGGCATCTTCCTGCAAAACGGCAGCCAACGATATCCTGATAATTCTCCGGTACAGCACCTGCAATGGACTCCAGCTGTCTATCCTCACCATCGATAATACTTGGTACTGTCTTTAATAAAGCTTGCGTGTATGGATGTGCCGGATGCTGAAATAAATCATACACCGTTGCTTCCTCCACCACCTGACCGGCATACATAACCAACACTCTGTCCGCCATCTGCGCAACAACACCGATATCATGTGTTATTAACATAATTGACATTGAAAATTCATTTTGCAACTCACGCAGCAGATTCATAATTTGTGCCTGTATCGTTACATCCAGAGCTGTTGTTGGTTCATCGGCGATCAATAACTTCGGATTACAGGAAAGTGACATAGCGATCATTACTCTCTGGCGCATTCCTCCGGATAAGGTGAATGGATACTTTTTCATCATTTTCTTGGGTTCGGAAAGCCCTACTTTTTCAAGCAATCGCAGTGCATGTAATTTTGCTTCCTCTTTATTATGGGATAGGTGTGCACGAATACTTTCTACTAATTGATTACCGATGGTAAAAACAGGATTTAAAGACGTTAATGCGTCCTGAAAAATCATGGTTAGTTCATTTCCGCGGATTTGATCCAATTCTTTCTCTGTAAGTTTTAATAAATTCTTATCCTCAAATAGAATCTGCCCTTGTACCACTTCTCCACCACGACCCAAAAGTCTCATGATGGAAAGGGAAGTAACACTTTTCCCGCATCCTGATTCTCCAACGATGCAAAGTGTTTCTCCACGATTTATATAAAAACTCACATCATCGACACTAATTGTCTTACCCGAATCACCTTCAAAAACTGTTTTAAGTTCAGATACTTCCAGTAAATGTGACAAAACACCACTCCCATCCATAAACTCCATGTTTTTTCTAAAAAAAGCAAAATGATGTGGTTGAAACCATAACCGCATCATTTTGCATTGTATACCAATTGTAATGCTTGAGTCTATTTTACTCTGTTACATCCCACTTATCAACATGATTAAAGGAACCGTATACACTTGGAGTTGCATTTACAAGTCTCTTATTCACGGCACCCATTGCACTGACAACATAGGCCGAGAACATTGGAACATCCTGTTGAACCGTTTGATCAACGGTTAAATACAATTTCTTAATCGCATTAATATCGCTCGTAAGCTGAGTAGCAGCTAATGCTTCACTGATACCACTGTTAGAATAACCAGTCCAGCTGTCCGGACCACTCAGCAACCAATCCACATCGGGATAGGGATCTACCGGTGCATAGGTATACTGGACAGCCAACAAATCGTAATCCTTCGTTCCTGCCACGGTCATTAGCGTTGTAAAATCAACTGTTTGAATCTCAATCTTTATACCGACTTCTGCCAACTGTGCTGCAATTACACTAGCACCGTTAACAAACGTACTATCTCCAGAGTTTACATAGAAACGTAAGGTTTTACTACCGTCCCAACCGGCCTGTGCAAGTAATTCCTTTGCCTTTTCCGGATTATATTCAACCGGAACCAGTGATGCATCATAAAATGGGCTTGCAGAGGATAAGAAGCCATCTACCACTTCTCCATTACCATTTAGTAATCCGCTTACCAGCTGTTCTCTGTTGATTGCATAGAGAATCGCCTGTCTCACCCTTACATCGGATACATTTTCATTTTGAGTCTGAATAAATACGGATTGATGTGTTACCGGTGCACCATATACCGTATTCACATTTTCAAGTGCTGTAACACTTTCATAATCTTCTTGCGGGATTACACCCATCGTCTGCTGTATAAAATCAATTTCGCCTGACTGCAGGCCAGCATATAATTGACTTCCTGTAACAATCTTTACATTTAATTTATCGATATTAACTTTGCCTCTCCAATAATTCTTGTTTGCTACATAGGAAATGTAATGGTCAACATCAAAATCCGTTACAACATAGGGACCACTAACAACATCAGGATGATTAAACCAATCATAGGTTGAAATATCCGCTTCGGCTACATTTTCAAGAATGTGTTTGGGCAATGTAAGTAAATAACGCGCATAGGTGTTTTCAAAAGTGGTTAATGCCATTGCATATTTTGTAGTAAATTGAACTGTTTTTTCATCCAATGCTACAATACCGGAAATACTCGTAGCACCTTTTCCAACAAAACCATCCTCACCTACACCTTCAAAGGCATAATACATCATGGAAGGATTCCCAACCACAGGACTTGCGATACGAAGTGCTGTAAATAACACATCCTCAGCTGTAATTGGTTTTCCGTCGGACCAAGTTGCAGCATCATCAATGTGAACAACGAAGTTTAAATTATCCTCTGTTGTGATTGAATCTGCCAGCATTGGTTCAAAGCTCAAATCAGGTCCTAAATCTACTAAGGGTAAGAACATAAAACCCGTAGCGTACTTATTGATTTCTCCACCATTTAATAAAATTGGGTTCAAGGTCGTTAAGGTATCTGTAACGCCAATATTCACTATTTTCTCACTGGTGTCGTTCGCCTTTGTATCATCCGAATCAGCTGCATCAGCTCCTGGTGTTGTATTGGAATCTATTGCTGCATTCGTATCGTTTCCATTGTTTTTTGTACTTGAGCATCCCACTAGTGAAATCCCTATAATTACTACTAATAATAGACTTGCTAATCTCGTAAGTCCTTTTCTTTTTCTTGTCATAATGACTCCTCTCTACCTACTATATGCATATCATACTTATCCGATATGCAAAGTATACATTCCGATTTTATTCATGTCAACCTATTTTCGAATTATTATACCTCATTTATCAATTGTATACAATGTATTTTATTATACATATCAATGGGCAGAATTTCTTCCTAACATAATATTAAAACTGTTATGCCCTTATTGCCCTATCGTTGTTTGCTTATTATTGTGTTATAAACTCCCTAATAAGTCCGCATTTACTTTCCAGTAATCATATATATGTTTTCCTTGGTGTAGCTATCCAACAAATCTTTTACACTAAAAATCCGTCATATCAGATGATATGACGGTAATCTTTCTATAAGAATATTCTTTTACATATTTGGGGTGCTAGTGGTGTAAATCTTTTTAACTGCCACTATTCCAACACTGAAACACCCGTATTAATATAAGTAGGCCCAGTATCTTTGCCAAGTATTGCTGCTACAGCTTCCGCCATACCAAGATATCCCATTGTATACGGGTTTTGGACTATGATTGCCTTTAGACTTCCTTCCTCCAGCAGTTTCAGCATAACATCTGTTTCATCAAAACCAATCCCAACAAATCTATTCTCATTTGCTTTGATTGCATTACCAACTCCTACACTAGTCCCTTCATTCGTACCAAACAGCCCTACCAAATCCCTGTTTTCATTGATTATGAACTCTGCTGCTTCCTGTGCAACAGTAGGTTCTCCATTCGTATATATCGTTTCCAGAAGTGTATATCTTCCATCTGTTTCAAGCGTTTTACGAAATCCTCTTTCGCGTTGATTCGAGTTTTCTTTTGCGACTACACTGATAATTCCAATTGAGCCACTATTAATACCCATATTTTCTAATGTCGAAATCATTGTCTGCCCTGCAACAACTCCCGCTTCATAATTATTTGTTGCTAAGGTTGTAATCGCTTCTTCGTATGCCGGCGAATCCACATAGATGATTTTTACACCTCTTGCTTTGGCATCTTCAATAACTCCCGAAATCCTCTTAGGGTCATCTGCTGCAACTAAAAGTGCATCAGCGCCATCATCTACTGCATTGTTTATGATTTCAATTTGTTTATTTACATCTCTCACTGCTGGAGCATCCCAACTATAGTTAATACCTATCGCTGCTGCCAAATCAGCCGCTCCCTTATTTACATAGTCCCAATATTGATACTCTTTATCTGTTGTTACTAAGTATACTTTGTAATACTTAATTAATGATGATGATGTTGTTTCTGATGTATTTAAAATACTTTTTTGATACCATATACAAAAAAGTAAAAATGCAAATGATATTACAGAAATGTTTATAATTATTCTTTTCAGTTTCATCATAACCTGCTTTCTTAGGTCTTTGATTTGAAAAGCTATCAAATTCCCCAATATCATACCAATATATATGTTAAATATATTCCATTGTAAGAAGATATAATTCTCAAACTTAGAAAAGTTTTTCATCATCGTTACTCCAAATCTCTAAAAACTCTCATTACTCTATACATTTCCTAAGCGATTGTTCTCCTGCCTGAAGAATCGCGTAAAAAGCCGCTACACAACTCAACTTTCGTCATGTAACGGCTTCTTATTTTGTTAAAAAATGTAGTACTACTTTTTTCTATGGGTAAATTGTATACAAAGTTATGTACGTCTATAAAAACCTTATTTCCATCTTTATAAAATGCATTACATAAAATATTCATAGGGTATAATTATATAGGTACCGCGCTATGTATCCATTCATATTACTTCGTTATATTCAATACCGTTTTAAATGACATAGTAGTATTGTTGTATAACTTAACGGTTGTTGTAATAGTTATCTTACCCTCTTTCTTCGCTGTAATCTTACCATCCATATCAACCGCCGCTATGGATGAATCACTCACCTGATAAGAAGCTATAATTGCACCTGCTGCTTCAGATGAAGTTTTACTTTTTAATGTATTTGTTAATTCCAAACTTAGTGGCAAATCTATTTTGATAGCGGTGCTCATTCCTACTTTAATTGATTCTACTGCAGAAACTTTAATTTGATGCCTTAATGGAGTTATCAACTTATTATCTGCTTTTTTCGTAAGAATAATATACTTTCCACCTTCAAACACTGTGAAGGAAACCTTTCCCTCTTTATCTACATTATGCGTAAAACCAAATGCTATTGTTTCTAATTTTCCTGTGGCTTCATTTACTCGGTAAATATATACCCTGCTTCCAACTTTTGGAGCCACTATAGAAACCATCACCTGCTCTGGAGTTAAAGTCGTCTTCGTAATCGAAGCAAATACTCCTTGTACTTTCGGATTCAATAACAACTTAGAGATTGTCTTACTATCTTTTGCAGCCTCGTTCAAAGTTTCTACTACTAATTCAATTTTATTCTTGCTATTATCCATCGTGTTTTCATCGCCATTATTTGTGTTACTGTCGGGATTACTGCCTGGATTATTACCTGGATTATTACCTGGATTATTACCTGGATTATTACCATCATTTCCGGGCGATTTTTTTACTAATGTAACGGTTCCGAATACAGAAGGATTTGCATAGCCTGTTCCTGTATTATCATACCAGTTATAGGTTCCTGAGCGGCTTCCGATTCCTGCATCATCGTTAAGCTGGAAATCGACTCCGATTAAGGTTCCATTCGCAGGTGTAACATCCGTCCACTTAATGGCAGCCTCTACAACATAACCATGCTCCGTTTGCTTAGTCACAGATCTAAGATTATCAGCGGTACATTTTACTCCATTAAAGGATGCTACATTGTCATAATTAATGCGATATTGACAGTCATCGCTTTCATAGGATGATTTCTTGGCATTATTCTGGTCAAGAAAAACTTCAAGTGAATCCTGTTCCCATGCATTTGCACTTACTTTCGATAATTTACTATCCGTCACATCAGCATATACATATAAATAGGTATCATCCCACATTGCTCTTACGTTAGCCGTGGCTTCCGGATTTAATGATTTTACAGTTAACGGAAGTACGTTCTGTGTCTGCCAGCTACCATCCAAGTTACCATCCATGACAGGTGTACCATAATTAAATTCCGCATAGGGCTTCATTGTAACGTCACCATAATATTTACTCGTAGTTTCTTGTGTATCTTTCAAGTCATTCCATGAAAGCTTCACACCATTATTGATAACTGCGACATCAAATCCGATTACTTTTCCAACCTTTATATCATCTAGTGGGATGGTAATAACACCTTGATAACCAGCTTCAGTCGTTACCGCATCACTTCTTAACAATGAATATTGCTTTATTTCAGCTGAAGCCGACTTACTATTCGCTTCATCCACATATATGATTATCTTATCACCTTCTGCTGCAGCGTCATCCTTAACCTGAACCCGCACCTTCAGGCTGCCATTCCATATCGCTTGGAATTTGACTTCCGTACCGTTACTTATATAAGTTGTTTCCGGTGCTACTGCCCAGTTATCCTCCGCAGAATATAATGAAATAACATTATTTGTAAATGGTTCTAACTGACTAGGATCTACAATTCCATAATAGGCCGGTTTCGCCTGGTAATCATCGTCAAAAAGAAGAGGACATTGCTTTCTTACACCATTCGCCCCACCACCGACTGAACTTGAGCTTTGCAACCAGGAGGCTCCGTCATGGGTTCCCCACATCGTTACTGAGGTAATGTCGATTCCCTCCTCCTGATCCAATTGATATATCTTATCAAAAATTGTTTTATAACGGTATGCCTGCTTAGTATACTCTGCCGACGGGTTTGTACCATCATAGTCAGTACTGGATTGAAGATCCAACTCTGTTATCTGAATCTCATCCACGACTGCCGCATAAGCACGAACCGCTTTTTCAAAGACATCAACTGATGGTGATACCATATTATAATGTCCCTGCATTCCCATTCCATCAATTCTAGTTTCGGGATAAGCTTTTATCTCCTGTATCAGTTTGCAAATAGCATCTGCTTTAACACTGTCTGTCTCACCATAATCATTATAAAATAGTTTTACATTATCAGGTACATACTTCTTAGCCAAGCGGAAGGCTTCTTTAATATATAGATTATCCCCTTGAAAAACCTGATACCAGTTGGATATTCCGGAGCCTCCATCTGACCTACGTATACCCCCGTTATCAATCTGCTCATTTACCACATCCCAAGCATAAATGATTCCTTTATATTTGCTGTCCGGTCCATCAAAATGTTCGATTACATTTTTAAAGTAATAATCCATACGACTCAGCATTACTTCCTTTGATACATAAGAGCCATCATTCGAATAATTTTCTTTAAAAAACCAGCTTGGCGTCTGGGAATGCCATAATAAAACATGTCCTCTAACACGGATGACATCCTCCGGATGTGCTGCATTATAAGCCAGTATGTAATCCATGATTTTATCTGCATTTGTGAATTTTAAAACCAAATTACCCTCAACATCTAAAGTTGGCGTAGTTCCTAGAATTGATTCTGGTTTCATCTCATTCTCACAGGTAACGCTGCTGAAATGCTTCGTCACTAATCTCATGCGAGCAGTATCCTCCAGAGCACTTGTCGGAATCGCAACGCCCATCTTTCCTGCAATCGTGGAAGCAAGTGCCATATGGCTTTTTAAGGATATTAAGTCTTCCTGAATTGTTTTAACAGGTTTTACAGACGCTGTAACTGCAAAATTATCAACATAGAAATCGCTTGTATCACTCGATTCTATATATAAATAAATTGGGGTTGTTCCGGTAGGAATATTGTAAGTTCCTGATAAAGTTACATATTCGTCGCCTCCGGTAGTTCCAGTCGCTACTTGATTGTAGCTTGCCCCATCACCTTCGCCAATTTGTATGCTAATTTTCATACTTGGGCTTGTACTTTTTACCTGAGCAGAAACTGTTACTGTTTGCCCTGCATATGTATTTGCATTAAAATTCACACCCTGCCAATTTTGAGTTCTGCCTGAAACAAATAAAGCTTTCGACCCCCCTACACCAGCACCGTCAACAACTTCAATTGTTGCACCTCGTGCAATTGCAATATTGGTCACCCCTTCGAAGTTCTCTTCTGCTGTATCTGTAGGACTAGTATCGACTTTAGGTATTGTCACCCTGATATCATCTACCATGATATTTTCCAGTTTCACAGCACCATTTCCTTGAAGATATAATTTTACTTCTGCAGCACCAGCCGGAATATTATAGGTACCGGAGAGTTCCACATAGGAGTCTACTGTTGTACTTAGATTCTTAATCCAATCGTATTTCGTTTCTGTACTTCCACTCGGAATGTATTGGATACCAAGTATACATTCTGTATTAGCGCTACGAACCTTCATGGAAGCTGTTATCGCTGAACCCGTTGCAGTAACAACTGGAATTTGTAAACCATTCCAGTCCGACGTCCTGTCGCTGATAGTCAGTTCATGATTTTCCGCTGATTGTTCCGTAACATTAATAGTAGCGCCTCGTCCCTGAATATTGGAATTAAAGCTTGTACCCTCAAAGTTTTCATCGATTAGTATCGTAGTATTATCTTCTGTGTCCGCAGCTTTTACAAAACTGATTGATGGTGCAGATGGAATCACCAATACAATTGCCAAGAAAATGGCAGCTACTCTTTTGAATAACTCTTTCATAAGCTCTTACCCCCGATATAATTTTTTTACTTAACAAACTATTATGTCTCGAGAACGCGTCATTTACTTTTATTTCCATAATTATTATACTTTATTTATCCATATTTGTAAATGTTTTACATTTTATTTTCTTTGGTAATTAATTTACAATAAAATCAGTAAAGTATGTTCTATGAGTAAACAAACATTTTATATATCATTACAAAAAGCCGCTACACAACATGAGGGTTATGCAACGGCTATATGTTATTCTAATTGTAATGCGATTAATTCGATCAGGGAATTCCTTAGCACTAACGAAAAAAGCCGCTACATAACCGAAGTCATGTAACGGCACTTTATTGTTATATTAATCTACTGTGTAAGGCATTAAAGCAATATGTCTAGATCTCTTAATTGCAACTGTTAATGCTCTCTGATGTTTCGCACAGTTACCAGTAATTCTTCTAGGGAGAATTTTACCTCTCTCTGATACATATCTCTTTAATTTATTGATATCTTTGTAATCAATACCTGTGAAGTTCTTGTCAGCACAGAATACACATACTTTCTTTCTTCTACGTCCGAAGGTTTTTCTCTTCATCGGAGAATCGCCCTTATCATCTCTTCTATTAAATGGCATGTCATGACCTCCTTATCCGATTTTATATATCTAATGCTCTTATTCTAGTTAAATGGTAATTCTTCGTCAATACCGTCTGGGATATTCATAAAACCATCTCCCATTGCTGAGCTGGGCTCCGGTCTGAACTCTTTCTGATAACCGCCTTGCTGGTAACCTGAACCTGAGTCTCCGTTATTTCCCTTGCTTTCTGCAAATTCTATTTCTTCTGCTACCACATCGGTCGTATAAACTTTCTGCCCGTCCTTATTGGTATAACTGCCCGTTTGAATTCTTCCAACAGCCACCATCTTCATGCCCTGCTTAAAATACTTCTCCACAAATTCTGCTTGTTTGCCAAATGCTACGCAACCAATAAAATCTGCATCCTGTGTTTCGCCGGCTCTTTTAAATCTGCGATCTACTGCTAAAGTAAATCTTGCAACTGCAGTTGAATTTTCACCCTGAGAATATCTTACCTCGGGATCTCTAGTTAAACGGCCTATTAATATAGCTTTATTCATAAGTTTAATACCTCCCTTTTTTATCTCGCCTTAGGGTAGTATATCAAGTTGCATTGGCGAGCCAACTCCCTTGTCATACAAGCGTATTTGCTAACAAATCCGTTTGTTATTATTTTGCATCTTTTCTGATACATAAATATCTGATTACATTTTCCATAATACGAATTCTTTGTTCGATTTCGTTTGGAACTGTAGAATCAGATTCAAATTGGATGAAATAGTAATAGCCTTCTTTCATTTTCTGAATTTCATAAGCTAATCTTTTCTTTCCCCAGTCATCAACAGTAGTAATTGTTCCACCGAAT
>JAQSYO010000064.1 GCA_029256105.1 Herbinix sp. | reverse complement strand
ATGCGACCTGATCGAATCATCGTGGGTGAAGTAAGAGATGCAGCAGCTATTGATATGCTTCAGGCATTAAATACCGGGCATGACGGGTCATTATCGACTGGTCATGCCAATTCACCTACGGATATGCTAAGCCGATTGGAATCCCTGGTACTTTTAGGTGCAGAGATTCCGTTGCTGGCAGTTAGAAAACAAATCGCCTCTGCCATTGATATTATCGTTCATCTGGGTAGGCTTAGAGACCGGTCACGACGAGTACTGGAAATTACTGAGGTGCGAGATTGCAAAGAGGGTGAGATATTACTTAATCCGCTTTACTTATTCGTCGAAGAAGGAGAAGACGGAGGCAGAGTTAAAGGAACACTTAGGAAAAGAAATGAGTTAATTCATAAGGAGAAGCTCAGTAGAGCTGGAATTGAGATTATGGATTAGTTATTAAAATATAATATTACAGTTGTACCTATGGAAGGAGACTCCGAATGATAAACGACTACACTTCTTATCATTTTACACTTAAGGAAAATATGAAATGTGTACTCCAAGGAACGATAGTGGTTGTTATCTTCAGTATTTTATTTTATAAAAGTGTCATTGGAATTCTATTCTTAAGTCCGCTCATCTGGCTGTACCGGAAAAGTAAAATGAAAGGGATGGCGAAGGACCGAAGGTGGAAACTAAATCTGCAGTTTCGGGATGGAATTCTTGCACTTTCCGCAGCCTTAGAGGCAGGATATTCCGCAGAACACGCATTTGAAGAGGCCTGTAAAGATTTGCGATTGATATATACAGAGGACTCCTTGATTATGCGTGAATTCTCCTATATGACTAATCAAATTCGAATGAATATTACAGTAGAGAAAGCATTGAGTGAATTTGGGGAGCGAACCGGTATTGAAGACATTCTTAGCTTCTCTGAGGTGTTCTCTACAGCCAAACGAACAGGCGGAGATTTAATCAATGTAATCAACATATGCAGTAATATTATCTGCGATAAAATTGAAGTAAAAAGAGAGATTATAACCTTAATTACGGCCAAGCGATTAGAGGCAAATATCATGAAGGTTATTCCCGTTCTAATTTTAGTCTATTTGTCTGTCTCCTCTCCCGGGTTTTTAGATCCCCTGTATCACAATCTACTTGGAATTATAGCAATGACAGGCTTTTTGCTATGTTATCTGGGTGCGTATCTGTTAATCGATAAAATCATAGCAATTGAGGTTTAAGGAGGTAGGAACTATGTTATTCTTAAATATAGGTATCCTAATCCTAATTGCAATAGGATATCTTTACAGTCTGAAAAATTCCTGTGAATGGGTAAAAAATATAGATAGAAAAGAGCATAAACTATACCTACTCTACCCAATGTCGGATCTTATCCTTACCAAAACCGGTCTGGAAAAAATCTTAAATCGTAAAGAGCAGGTAACAAATTCTATTAAAGCATTATATGTTACGAGTAAACCGGAGGTTTTGCAAAAGCTTTATTGGTGCAGTCGAATTTCACTTATTTTAACAATACTATTTCTTTTTGATCTGTTATCTCTGTTTGGGCAGTTACAATCAGCCAGTAATTCAATTGTTTTGAATGGTAAATATATTATGCGACCTGGTTACGGGGAGGGAAACAATGAAGTAGAACTTAGGGTTACGATGGAGCAGACAAAGGAGGAAAAAGATAAGGAAATTAAAAATCTATCACAGGACTTAACGATAAATGTTAAGGAACGAAGCTATTCTAAAGAGTATATACCGCAATTTTTTAAGGAAGCAGTTAATTATCTGGACACCTACGTATTAGGAAATAATGAATCAACAGAGCTTATATCTGAAAATTTATTTTTTTGTAATACAATTCCCGGTACAAGTATAACCGTTGAGTGGAAACCTGAGGATTACAGTTTAGTCCAATCAGACGGAAAAATTAATAATGAGGAACTTGGAGAAGAAGGAATTAATACAACGGTAACCGCTGTTCTAACCTATCAGGAGCAGCAGACGCAGTACAAAATGTCATTTCATATAATGCCAAGAAAATATAGTGAAGAGGAGATACTTAATAAAAGACTCGAGGAGGAGGTAACAGCGCTCTCCGAAATAAGTAAAGAGGATAGTCGGATGGAGCTTCCTGATACCATTGAGAATTATCGCTTAAGATGGTCAGAGAAAGACGAGAATAAAGGGTCAACCTTATTGTTTTTAGGAATAGTCGCGGCATTGCTAGCCTGGTTTTATGGAGATAAAGAGTTAGATAACCAGATGACTCGCCGCAAAGAGCAAATGCTGCTGGATTACCCGGAAATAATCAATAAATTCACCTTATTGATAAACGCTGGTATGACAGTAAAACAGGCATGGAATAAAGTTGCAGAAGATTATAAAGATAAATTTACACAACAGGGGGCAAAAAAGCGTTATGCCTATGAAGAAATGTTAACAACGGCTCATGAACTAAAGTTGGGGCTTCCGGAAAGTACGGCTTATGAACAATATGGCAGAAGAATCGGATTAATTCCTTATATTAAATTCAGTTCTTTGATTACACAAAACTTAAAGAAAGGCAATAAGGGATTTACCGAGTTATTAATGAGGGAAGCGATGGAAGCATTTGAAGACCGAAAGGAGGCAGCGAAGAGACTGGGAGAGGAAGCAGCAACGAAGCTTCTGATACCGATGATGATTATGCTAATTATCGTGTTTCTAATGATTTTAGTACCAGCATTTTGGTCTTTTGGGATGTAGAGATATTGCCGGGTTTAGCGATAAGCTGAAAAGGAAGATATGATTAATAAAAAGATATTATATAAATGTTTCGATATACGACTTTTACGCTTAATTTTACAACTGAAAGGAGAGACTGCCATTTATCAGGCAGGCAAAATAAAATATGAAGGAACGTATGAAAAGGTTCTATTGGAAAATAACTTCAAAACAACTCGAGGGAATCGGAGTAATAGAGGTTATATTAATTCTCGTGATTATTATAGGGTTAGTGCTGATTTTTAGAGATCAAATTGAGGGTATTATTAAAAAGGCATTCGATGCAATTCAGCAAGATGTCCCTAAAATTTCAAACGATATGGCAGTTCCAACTATGAAGCCGTAATGATTTAACAATAAGTGTGGAGGGAGAATAATTTGAGAAAGGAAATACATAAGCAAGAAGTAAAGGGTACCATCACTGTATTTCTAACCCTAATTTTACTGTTAATATTATCCCTCCTATTTACCATCATAGAAGGTGCCAGGGTGAGTACTGCTAAGATTTATGCAGAGCGTACCTTATCTACTGCCATGGATTCGGTACTTGCACAATATTATGGGCCACTCTGGGAAGAATACCATCTCTTTGGCTACAAATGCAGTGATGGTAATGAAGCAGAGCAAAAGGAACAGATAATAGCAAAGCTTTCGGAGTATATGTCCTATACCTTTTCGCCGGATAAGGACCTAAATCAAGATGCATTGGAGCTATATGATATTTCGGTGGCATCCATGTCTGTAAACGATCAAACTATGCTAATGGATTATCAAGGGAAATTGTTAATCAACGAGGCCGTGGAATATATGAAATATCGTGAAATCGGAGATGGACTGGAACTGCTGCTAGATAAGATGTCACTTCTTGAAACCCCTAAGAAGGTCAGCGTTATCTATGAAGAAAAAGAAGCATTAGAAAAGGAGTTAGTCGAAATTGACGAAGGTATTCTTGAGCTGATGGAATTACTGGACGGAATTAAGACCAGCAAGAAAGGGCTGGAACTTAATAAAGAGGGGAACTTAAAAACCTCAGAGTATTTCATTAAGAAGTTCTGTTTTGTAGAAATAACAAAGGAGAACGTAGCAATCAATCATGATAATGTATTTCAAGCTATAAAAAATGACTACCTGAATCCATCTCAGGTATTTGAAACGATGAATAATAATTTTGTATCAATTGAACAAGTGCTTCAACGGCTTGAGGAAATTAAGGCGGAACAAATTGAATTAGGCTTAGAGTTATCAAGCATGCAGGATCAATTAGCTGAGCTAAACGCGGTTGAAAAGGAGAGCGAGGATATCGAAGGCCAAATCAATGACATGAAAGATGCCATCGATGGTCTTGCAGCGCATCGTAAAGCCTTGCAGCGGGAAGCGGCCGAACAAGAAGAACTGAAAAACCATTTGGCAGCTGAAATCAGTGCATCAAAGAAGCAATTATCACAATTAATCCATGAGATTATACCACTTCTTGATAATGCGATCCAAATTGTAGATAATCTGGTTTATAAAACGGAAATAGCCAAACCTCTTGTAGATGAATACGAAACGGCCTTATACGAGGCAAAAGAGTCGATAGGGGAAGATATTTTTGTGGGGTTAGAGGAAAATCTTAAGGAACTAAAACGTTATACCGGAACTGATCTAAATGGTTATGATTTTATAGCAATGATGGATACCCTTGAAGATAATCGTTACATTCTAATTGATATAGAACGCAGATTGAATCAAGGGGAAACAGAACTTACGCAGGAAATGTATCAAGCGTCAAAAGATATTTTTACATATACTGAAATCGGTTTTAAAGAATATCACATAGAGGATCTTGCAATTGATTACAGTACCTTGGTACTTGACCAAGAAAAACAGAAGGATCCACTTGGTGAAGTGGAAAATATATTACAATCCGGAATAACTAGTCTGGTTATCGATCCGAACACAATTTCACAAGAACAACTGACGGAGGAGCTTTTACCTTCCGTAGTTGCAGCAATGGGTAATGAAAATACAGACTTTATTTCAGAATTAACCTCTTATTTCGAAGATTCTATTATTGGGGGCAAAAACGCTGGGATGAATAATCTCTTTAACAAGTTCGATGATATAAATCAAGTTGAGTCCATGGTTGGTAACGGCATCAATAAGGTGTCAGAGCACTTTCTTTTTCAAGAATACCTTAAGAGCCATTTTACAATGTACCCCAAAGAGGGAGAGAATATGAAAGTAAGAAAACCCTCCGCGCTTCTCTATGAGCAAGAATATCTTCTTCAGGGTAAAATGTCAGACCAAGAGAATATATCATCTGTTATCTCAAAGCTTATTTTCTACCGGACGATATTGGACTTTATAAGTATACTAGGTGATAAAGCGAAATGTAACGAAGCCAAGTTGGTTGCTACTTCATTGGTCGGTTTTACTGGACTACCCATTTTGATTGGTATCACGCAAACCTTAATCTTAATAATCTGGTCTTTTGCAGAAGCCTTGCTAGATGTCTGCGCATTAATGATGGGCAAGGAGGTGCCGGTTTTTAAGAAGAAGGTTGTGATGGAATTTGCAGATTTATTTTTGATTAATCGAAGTTATCTGCAGACAAAAGCATCACAAACAGTAGATGGAAAGGAATTGTCCCTATCTTATCATGATTATCTTAGAGTATTTCTACTGCTGAAAGACAAAGAAGAGCTTGCATATCGTTCAATGGACTTAATACAGGAAAACATTAATCTGCGTTATGAGGATACCTTCCATATAGATAAGTGCCTCTTTGGTTATCAGGTTGCAGCTGATTATAGAATTGAACCTAAATTTACTGGATTTACCTTTGTACAAAAGTATATCGGAGGAAGTGTTACCGGTTTTCACTTTTCTACGAAAGCATCTAACAGCTATTAATTATGGAAAATGCATGATGCAATTAAAATTGACAGGTGTTTTTATTATTATTGATATTTGGTACGGGTGCCATAAGTATGATTTCATATATGAAATGAATATGGGTGCTTATATAGTAATCTTGGCTGCCTTTCCCTCCTTCGTAACGCCCTCAGTCAGCCGTAGCACGCCAAAATTAATATCTATACACCCATATTCATCACGATTGGTTATTGTTGACTTATAACACCAGAACCATATTTTAATGATTATTAGGTTTATTACAAAAGTTATCTAGCGGATCTGGCGGTCTGGGATGTCCGCTCTTCTATCAATTATAAGATTTATCATAATAATATCTTTTAAATCAAATAAATAAATTCTCTCTCCAGGAAATCATTTGCTAAATGAATATTTTTACATCTCTTAGAGAAGAACGGACATCCGAGCCCGCCAAATCCATATAACATTTTATTAAGACTTAGAAAGTACATTAATTTAAATTCCCTGTATTGTTAAAGGATACGAATTATGAATCTTTAATTATGGTTCGGGTGTCATAAGTCGATTAATAACTACGAGGATGAATATGGGTGCATATCTATTCAGCTTGGCGTGCTACGGCTGACTGAGGGCGCCTATGCAAAGCATCCCGAA
>JAQSYO010000034.1 GCA_029256105.1 Herbinix sp. | reverse complement strand
TATGGCATCCCATGCTGAGCCATCTTCTTCAGTCTACGAGGTTATGGCATCCCATGCTGAGCCGTCTTCTTCAGTCTACGAGGTTATGGTATTCCACGCTGAGCCATCTTCTTCAGACTACGAGGTTATGGTATCCCGCGCTGAGCCGTCTTCTTCAGACTTCGAGGTTATGGTATCCCACGCTGAGCCGTCTTCTTCAGACTTCGAGGTTATGGTTTCCCACACTGAGCCGCTTCTTCTGACTTCGAGATTATGGCAACTCAAACCAAGTCATCCTTATCAGCCGTTGAACACGGCGTCGTATGTCAATAGGTAGATGATTGTTTTTAAAAGTGGTTTAATTTTATCGCTCACTGCTAGAGTTATTTTAGGGATTGATCTATTTGTGGAAGGTTATTGCATGTTAATTGCATATTTTTTGTCTAAGTACAGATAATACCTCATTATGGAGGTGATAAATTATGGATCCTATTATACCGATGGCATTGTCACAGCCGACATCGACGACTCAACCAATGTTACAAAACCAACCAATCCTACCATTACAGCCGTTGGGTGGCTTTACGTTTGGAGCAGGTGTCTTTTCTTCTGACGAAGATAGAGATGGGTATCTTTCGACACTTGATTCCGATACTAGAGATTACGTTATTAAACACACTGGTGAATTTAGATCAAGAGCAGATATTATAGAATGTGTTAACAAATTGCACAATGAAAGCTAAGGGTGAAACCTTGGCTTCATTGCGCGTTTGTTGAGTAATTTACCACACGTGTAATAAGGAGATTAGTAGTGAAAAATAGTGATTTAATTAGTAAAGCGTACAAAATTAGTGATAAATATAATGTTATATTAAAAGGGAATATTATTATTTGTGGGAATGTTAACTGCATTTTATTCGCTCATTATTGTAAAAGTACATTATTTTATAAAGACTTTTTAAATGTTTCTTCCGCTATTTTCAACGTTTACAGGGTTGCTAATAAAAACCTAAAAGAAATAAAATACCTTATAAAACACTATGGCTATGAAAAAATTTGGATCAAAGGTGTATTTTCGTTTTATGGAGATTTAAGACCGTTAGCGGTTGAAGCAGGTTTCGGTAAATGGTCAAAAAACGGTTTAATTGAAAATGATGAATATGGAACAGATTTTTTAATTACGGCCATATTCTTTAAGTAGTAATTGTAAATGATAGAAAGAATAAATATATTTAGGTTTGATTTGACTATATTTATCGCATTACAGACAAAATATTATATTCTTGCATAAGGTATAAATTTTTTACTGTAAAAATATAGTTCTTTTATGTTGAGTAGCTTTTTTGAAAATATGGCATATTCAAAGTCGCGGTGTTCTATTATTAGAGCCCAATCCATCCTTTGCTGTTATATAGGACTCATTCATTTTATGTTCTTAAATCTTCTTGATTATAAAGAGGTTGGTCATATAGTCATAGTCAAAATGACATCCACATTTTTGCATCTATATTTTTACATCCGCATTTTTGCATCTATATTTTTACATCCGCATTTTTGCATCTATATTTTTACATCCGCATTTTTGCATCCATATTATGACATTCGTATTTTTACATCCGCATTTTTACATCCATATTATGACATTCGTATTTTGGCATTCACATTTTTACATCCGAAATTTTACATCCACATTTTTACATCCAAATTTTAATATCCACATATAGACATCCATATTATGATATTCATATTTTAATATACACATTTCGGCATCCACTTTTTTACATCTACATTTTGATATCTTCTTTTTGATATCGAGACGAATTAGGTCTTTGCATAGCTAGCTTCCCATCCTTCACTATTGTCAGAATAATTCTTTAACTAATTCGATTCAATTAACTAGTGCAATTTTATGGAAAATAAGATATAATTATTTTAATGATTTACATAGGGGGAAAATTTACTACGATATGGAGGAGTTTGATTTGGCAGAGACATCTTTAGTTATAATGGCAGCAGGAATGGGAAGTAGATTTGGTGGAATTAAGCAGCTTGAGCCAGTAGGTCCGAGTGGCGAAATTATTATGGATTATTCCATTTATGATGCTATCGAAGCAGGTTTTAATAAAGTGGTTTTTATTATACGGAAAGACTTAGAAGCAGATTTTAAAGAAATAATCGGAAACCGTATTGAGAAAATAATCAAAGTGGAGTATGTATTTCAAGAGCTGGATGCATTACCTATTGGTTTTTCTAAGCCAGAGGGAAGAACTAAGCCTTGGGGAACCGGACAGGCAGTTCTGTGCTGCAAGGATGTAGTTCATGAACCCTTCGCAGTAATCAATGCCGATGATTATTACGGTAAGGAAGCATTTAAAATAGTATATGAATTTTTAAATAACAGTACTTATCAAAGCAATCAATACTGTATGGCCGGTTTTATACTAGGGAATACCTTAAGCGATAATGGATCGGTAACCCGTGGAGTTTGTAAGGTTAACGAGGATGGTGTCCTGGTGGATATTGAAGAGACGTCAGGAATTGTACCGGAGGGTGATCATGCAGTTGCCAAGAGCAGTACGGGTGAAGATGTAACAATTGATTTAAACAGTGTAGTTTCTATGAATATGTGGGGCTTTAAACCAGAACTGTTTGCGGAACTCGATAAAGGTTTTGTAACCTTTTTATCCAATGTAACTGATAATGAATTAAAGCAAGAATATCTTCTTCCAACAGTTGTAGGAAACTTAGTAAAGGAACAAGCAGTTGAGGTTATTGTATTAAAGTCTACAGACCGATGGTTTGGTGTGACTTACAAAGAGGACAAGGAAGTTGTAATTAAGTCAATCCAAGTACTAATTGATAAAGGTGATTATCCCGCGAAGCTCTTTGTTTAGGGGAAGAGGAGTAAACATTGTTTCAAGAAATTCTTGATATAATCTATCCGGTAAGATGTCCGATGTGCAATGAGATTGTTATTCCCAAAGGGGAGAAGATCTGCAGCGGTTGTAAGGAAAAGCTTCAATATGTTAAGGAACCAAGATGTAAGCGATGCAGCAAACCAATTGAACTGGAGGAAAAGGAATACTGCAGTGATTGTCAGCGTAAAAGCTTTCATTTTGATAAAGGGTATGCAGTCTGGGTGTATGATGACGTTATGAAACACTCAATAGCCAATTATAAATATCACAGTAAGAAGGAATATGCTAAGTTTTATATTCAAGAAATGCTCCAACATTATCGAATCAGCATAGAGAAGCTCGCACCGGATGTAATTGTTCCAATACCAATACATCGAAGTAAACTTCTGGAGAGAGGTTATAATCAAGCTGACATTTTGGCACGTGGTATGGGGAAAGAACTTAAAATTCCGGTAGCCTCCCAATTACTCATTCGCAACAAAAAGACATTACCGCAGAAAAAGCTAAGCGATAAGGAACGGTTGCGTAATCTACAGGAAGCTTTTCAATTTAATGTAACAGCAGCAAGCTGCTTTCATAAAGGGATAACGAAGGTTTTATTGGTCGATGACATCTATACGACGGGTAGTACAATAGAAGCCTGCGCGAATGTTCTAAAATCCCGTGGCATTAAGGAAATCTACTTTGTAGTATTATGTATAGGAAAAGGTTTTTAGGAGGATAACAGTATGGAAGTTAGAAATTGTAAAGGTTGTGGAAAAATATATAACTATTTGTCGGGTCCCCCTTTGTGTGCTACCTGTATTCAAGCACTCGATGTAAAGTTTGAAGAAGTTAAGGAATATGTTTATGACCATCCACGTGTAGGCATTCAAGAGGTATCTGAGGAAATGAACGTATCTATATCTCAAATAAAGCAGTGGATTAGAGAAGAAAGACTCGCGTTTGCAGAGGATTCTATGATTGGATTAGAGTGTGAAGGCTGTGGTGTTACCATTAAAACAGGCCGTTTTTGTAAAGCGTGTAAGGATAAGCTTGCAAAAGGGTTCACTGATTTGTATCCTGCAGATAAACCGGTACAAAAAATAAAGGACCCCCGAGAGAGTCCTAAAATGCGTTTCTTTGATGGTAAAGGTAATGTAAAAGATTTATAAAAACTTTATTAGGCAGGTACCTTAAACTAATCGAATTCCTTCTTCGATTATTGTGATGGAGCCTGCCTTATATAATTTTCCGATTGCCCTTTTAAAAGCATTTTTGCTTATCTTAAATTCTACTTTAATATCTTCCGGATTTGAATTGTCGTTATAGGGTAAAAATCCGCCGGAAGCTTTTAACTTCGTCATAATCATTTCAGAATCAGCATCCATTTGAACATAGGCTTTTTCCCGAAGACTTAAGGTTAACTTACCATCTTCACGTACATTTGTTACGCGTGCATGGATGGTATCACCGATTTTAACGGAGGAAAAGAGTTCGTTTTTTGGAAGCATTGCCGAATATTTATTATCCACAGCGACAAAAGCACCATATGCATCGAGTTCATCATATACGATACCGGTAACCATATCATCCTTTTTGTAAGTAGAATCAGTGGAGAGTAATTCATATACCTTCATTGTTGCACATAGTCGGCTGCTTTTATCAACATAGAGTGTAATCAGGACTTGATTACCTTCTTCCACTTGTGCTGTTTGTTCTTTGTATGGAAGCAAAAGATCCTTCATCAACCCCCAATCTAAAAATGCACCGATTGTGCTAACTTCCTTCACTTTTAACACAGCCAAACCACCGATTGAAACGGGTACCTTTAGTGTAGTTGCAATTTCACGGTCCTCTGAATCTTTATAGAGGAAGACCTCTAGATTATCACCAACGACGGTTCCTTCTGGGGCTTCTTTTATTGGAAGCAGAATAGTGTGCTTTCCTCCTGTTCCTGCTTCGGTAAGATAAAATCCAAAGTCTGTTTTTTTTGCAACCTCAAGGGTTTGGTATTTTCCTAATTCTATCATAATATAAATTTCCTTTCTATACTTCTCTATAAGGTATGATTGCCATGAAATTCAATGATGGCATATGGTTTCTTCGTTGTATCTGCAAGTACTATAGTGTAGCAGTCGTTTTCTATTGATACCATAGGTAATATAGTATCTCCAAACAAAGCCTGCATTCTATATTCTACGCGCATAGATTGTACTATAAACCTGTCGGGAAGGAATTCCTCAGCCATTTTTATGTATTGCCCATTATTTACGTGGTTATACGAATCGATATTTGATTTTACAACAACAAAAGGCGTTTGTAAGCTGCAGTTTTCCGGTATTTCAATTTTTCGCTCTGCATATATCATTGGGTAAGGGGGTTCCAGTTGATAATCTGCGTAGTCCTTTGGGATTCTAGTAGGTTTGCCGGTATCTGAGTCAATATAGACCCAAATGGAATTTGCCACTGCAAGTACCAATTCTTTTTCATCTTTCATAATAAAATTACGGTAACCATAAAAACCCTGAAAGGCATGAGCCCATGTACCAATCGTTATATAATAACCAAGCTGCATCGGGCGAAGAATCTGAAGCTGCCAACTATTTAATAACCATACCCTGTTTCTAGTCTGTAGGTAGGCAAGCCCCCTATTCATATCCTCGGACTGAAAAGTACTACAATCTTGAAAATAATTTATAATAGAGGAGGAATCCATGGTTCCTCTTTGATGATTCATTTCGCTGTAACGAACTCTGCTATTAAAGCTATACATAGTAAAATATCCAGCCTTTCTAATAGTAAATGTTGGATTTTATCATTTTTCTATTATAACATTGATTGTTCATTTTAAATAGTATTTTTTCAAACCTGTAGAGTTTTTATGCTTTTGTGGAAAAAAGCTGGAATTTTCAGAGTATATTTGTTATAATAGGCTTGTTTGAAAGGGAGGGATAATTAATTGGACTCGATAGAGTATTATAGTAAGAACGCAGGAGAGTATTTTGATCATACAGTAGATATCGATATGCAGGAATGTTGGGATAGCTTCACCGGATTATTACCGGAAGGAGGAAGTATACTAGATCTTGGTTGTGGATCAGGTAGAGACAGTGCATATTTTATTTCCTGCGGTTTTGACTTAACAGCAATGGATGCGTCGCAAGAAATGTGTGATTTAGCAAGCATACATATTGGGCAGGATGTATTACAGCTATCGTTTGAAGAGATTGATTTTAATGAGGTATTTGACGGAATATGGGCTTGTGCATCTTTGCTACACGTCCCAGGCGATGAAATAGAAGCAATATTAACAAAAGTAGTAAATAGTTTGAAGATTAATGGAGTCCTGTTTATGTCATTTCGTTATGGCGACTTTGAAGGGGAACGGGATGGGCGATATTATAAAGATTATAGATCAAAGGCGTTGAAGGAAATGATTTCTCATCATACAAATTTGGAGGTTATTGAAATTCAAAAATGCGAGGATTCAAGACCAGAGACAAATTATGAATGGATTTATGCACTCGTGCGAAGGATAGAACAGGAATAAGGAAAGTAATAGGTTGGATTGCTAGGCCAATTCAATTACTATGAATGAAAAATATGACAATGATTTTAAAAATCATTGTCATATTTTTAAATAGTATTATGTAGTTCCATAAGGTTATACTGTCATATCAAAATTATTACCGAGATTAGGAGTAACAGATTGTTCCATCATTTTAATCATATTCTGTCCAGCCTGATCTATGGTTTCTAAATTTTTAGCCAGTACAGCAACACCTACAGTTGTACTGTTAACCGGCTGATTAGTTGATATGGGCAACGTTGCGATTGTCATTAGGTACTCCTTTCCTAGATTCTTCGAAGAAATAGATACTAAAAATAAGGAATAAAAATTTTCGTATCTTTAAGTAAATTATATCACATGTATAGAAACTGTCAATTCACTTTTCTAATTAGAAGTATAAGCAACTTAGACAGATAATGAATAATATAGAATGTTTATAATAATAGTATAAATAGAATTATCGAAAGAGAAAGTGATGTGTAAAGAATTTTGAAAAAACCAAAATTCTTGAAAGAACTCCATAATGAAATTTATTGATGTTCATTATGAACTTCTTTCAGGTATTGTTTGTGAAGCTACACTGTAGTATCATATCGGTAGGACTGATAGAAAGTTTTGAATACTAAAATTCTCCCAAGAAATACTTTCACCATATGAATTACAAAGAACACAATTCATATAGGAAAATGTCACTTAGGTGTCGTTTTTATCTAATGTTAATGTCGCTGTTGGCGGCGGAATGGAGGAAGTTATGGTATATGATGTAATTATTATTGGCTCAGGACCGGCTGGATTAGCGGCCGCAATATATGCAAAGAGAGCAGAGCTAAGTTTAATTGTAATTGAGAAGGCTGGATTAAGTGGAGGCCAAATTATAAATACGTATGAAGTTGATAATTATCCTGGGACACCGGGAATTAGTGGTTTTGAGTTAAGCACAAAGTTCAGGGAACATGCAGATAAATTGGAGACAACCTTCATTAATGGTGAGGTAACGGATTTCCATCTGGATGATGCAATTAAGGTTATTACAATGGATGATGGTACCCAGTATAGAGGAAAGTCGGTAGTGATTTCTACTGGAGGTGCTCCACGTCATCTGAACGTGGAAGGGGAAGAAAAGTTTTCTGGAATGGGAGTATCTTATTGTGCAACCTGTGACGGAGCTTTCTTTAAAAACAAGAATGTAGTAGTTGTTGGTGGTGGCGACGTTGCGGTTGAGGATGCTATCTTTTTGGCAAGAATTTGCAAACAAGTGTATGTGGTCCACAGAAGAGATCAATTCCGTGCATCAAAAAGTATTACTTCAAGACTACTTTCAATGGAAAATGTTACAATTCTTTGGGATAGTGTTGTAGAAAAAATAACGGGAGAAGAAAAAGTAGAATTCATCAATGTTAAGAATATAAAAACAAACGAATCAGCCTCCTATGATGTTGCGGGAGTATTTATTGCTGTTGGATATTTACCAAATTCCGAGACCTATAAAAAGGTTGTTGCTACAGATAACGCAGGTTATATCATTGCAGGCGAAAATTGCGAGACTAATATTCCTGGAATTTTTGCAGCTGGTGATGTTAGAACAAAAGAACTTAGACAAATTATTACGGCAGCATCTGACGGAGCTAATGCAATTACAGCAGTAGAAAAATATCTGAATCAGCTCTAAATAAGAACTTTGACGTAAAATACAGTAGAAATGGACTTTATCTCAATATTTATTACAAAAATTTACCGTTTTTCATCTGGAATACATTGACACATTGTGTCAAATTTGTTATAATTACCTCGGTAAATGTAATAATTTTGTAATAATTAATTTATTACATGTAGGTGGGTACAATACAACAGAGGATAAAAGTGATCTTGATTGCTTGCGATACTTGGGAGGTAAAGCACATGAGAAAAAATAAGGCTATGAAGGCAGCAGTATGTGTAATGTCAGCCGCATTATTTTTATCAATTCCGGCTACGATTGCACGTGCAGATAATTTGGTTCCTGCAGAACAGGGGATAGCAGGAATTGCTGTTTCATTAGAGAATAAGTCTGCAAAAGAGATTGAAGATGCGTATAAAGCGTCATTAGTTCATATATTAAATACCGAGGTTAAATCACCTTATGAAGATCTAGGGGTGTCCTTGGCTGGTGACTATGTTAATGTGAGAAGTGAACCTTCAACGGATAGTGAAGTTGTTGGTAAGTTATACCGAGGCTGTGCTGCAGATATTTTAGAACGTCTTGATGGAGACTGGGTTAAAATTCAATCCGGTGATGTCAAAGGATATATAGCGTCGGAGTTTCTCGCAATTGGAGAAGCTGCTGAGGATATGGTTGATGACTATGCTACGAAGTGGGCTACGGTAAATACACAAACGTTAAGAGTTAGAGAGAGCCAAAGCACTGATTCAAAAATATTAACCTTAATTCCTATAGGTGAAACTTATGTCGTATTAAAAGAATATGACGAGTGGGTTGAGATTTTGTTAGGTGCGGATGAAGATACTGGTAATGATTTTACTGGTTTTGTATCAAAAGATTTGATTGATATCAATGTTGAATTTAAATATGCAATATCAGTAGAAGAAGAAAATAGAATTAAAGCAGAACAAGAAGAGGCGGAAAGAGCCGAGGCTGAAAGAAAAGCCAAATTAGCTCAAGAAGAAGCCGAAAGAAAAGAAGCAAAGAGAAAAGCTGAAGAAGAGAAGAATGAACAAAAGAATGAACAAAAGGAAACGGATAATTCCTCAAATTCCACAGAAACCTCTCACTCCAATTCCTCAGGATCCGAATTACGCAATGATATTATTACATATGCTCAGAAATTTGTCGGTAATTCTTATGTATGGGGTGGCGAGAGCTTAACGAAAGGTGCTGACTGTTCCGGATTTGTTCAAGCAATCTATGCAGATTTCGGTTATAGAATACCCAGAGTTTCAAGCGACCAGGCTGCGTCTGCAGGAAAGAAAGTAAGCTTAAATGAATTACTTCCAGGTGACTTACTTTTCTATACTAATAGTGGTGGCTCGGTAAATCATGTAGCCATGTATATTGGGAATGGTATGATTGTACATGCTGCGAACTCACGCCAGGGGATTATAAGATCACAATATAATTATAGAGATATTTATTGCGCTAGAAGAATTGTATATTAACAAATTGTCAATTAAGGCCTCTGATTAACAGAGGCCTTTTCATATACATGATAATAGTTCAGGCTGCTCCAAGAATCGTGTTGGAAAACCGGTTAAAGTATGGTAAAATAAAGTAAAGAGATACAAGGATAAAATGTTTATAATCAACCTTTCGAAAGGAGACTATAATATGCCGGAGAATGATGTGAATGATAGAAGAAGATATAGGAGATTACATATTGAACTTCACCTTGAAGTAGATGAGGTGTTTAAGCAGGATTATATTGTTATAAAAGACCTCAATGCATCGGTGTTGGTTTTCGATATTTCAAAAAACGGTATTGGATTTATAAGTGAAGCAAGTCTTCCACTCGGCTATTACTTTCGTGGGCGTATTAATTTGGGAGATGGTGATTTTTTTTATGTAGTTATTCAAATAGTTCGAGCACATATTACCGAAAACAATAGCAAAGTATATGGAGCAGAATTTGTTGGACTAGCACCTTTCCTTGCTGATAAAGTGGATAAGTACGAAAAAAAGTTGAATAAAGAGGAAACCAAACAAACTGAATAAGGAATATATAGTACTATTGGACTATGATGAGTATATTGTTTTAATAATGATATATTTATCATAGTCTTTTGTATTTGTATCTGCAATGGATGTAATTCGCTAGCAACACCATCATAAGCCTTTGGCTGAAAATTATAAGATAAATGATATAATAAACGGTAAATTGATTTAATTTGAGTGTTTATACACATATTATGTTTTACTTAAATATTATCATTAATACCTATTGACAAAGGGGAACATGTACATATTGCACAAAACATAGCCCATAGATGGAAAAAAAAGGGTGTTTAACCAATTCTATAGACATTTTATCAGAAAGTTATCCACAGGCTAGAAGCCTTGTTTTTGGATAAAAGGAAGTTATACACCGTTTTATCCACATTATCCACAATAATAAACTACCGGTGTCGCACAGTAAAATAGGTGTCAATAACGAAAGTGCGTTTTGTAACTTATGATAAATCGACATTTCCAGCCAAAAACTTCAATTTTACTACTTGACTTTTATATTGTCGGATAATAGTAGCGACTAGTGAACATTTGATAAAAAATAATCGAAATATGACAAAATAATAAAGAATATACAATAGTTAATGTAATAATATGTACATTTGTGAAGTTATATGCGAATCGATTTATATTATAAAATTTCACTCATCTGCCAATTATAATGAAAGTAGCTTGTCACTTCAATTGCCATATGGTATAATAAAGCTAGCATAGAAGTGTTAATGCTAACAAGAAAGTCAAAAAGGAGTTGGGCATTATGCGTTATATAATCAGCGGTAAGAATATTGATGTAACAGAAGGCTTAAAAACGGCTGTATATGAAAAGATCGGTAAACTCGAGAGATACTTTACTCCTGACACAGAAATCCATGTGACACTGAGCGTTGAGAAAGAAAGACAGAAAATCGAAGTAACGATACCTGTAAAGGGAAATATTATTAGAGCAGAGCAGGTAAGCAATGATATGTATGTATCCATTGATTTGGTGGAGGAGATTATTGAGCGTCAGTTAAGAAAATACAAGAATAAATTAATAGATCATAAACAGGCGTCCTCAAACTTTAACCAAGCATTCATGGAAGACGACTATTATGAGGATGACACCATCAAGATTGTGAAAACTAAGCGTTTTGCGATTAAACCGATGGATGCAGAGGAAGCTTGCGTACAGATGGAATTGCTAGGACATAATTTTTATGTATTCCGTAATTCACAGACGGACGAGGTTAATGTAGTATACAAAAGAAAAGGGAATACGTACGGACTTATTGAGCCAGAATTCTAATCGGAGCATAAAAAGATTAGTAGGAAAGATTAATACAATAAAATTAAATAATAGGGGGGTCGTTTTGGTGTAAAAGCCAAAGCGACCCCTTTCTAAATCCAATAAAATTAAAGCATCTACCAATATTGCGATTTTATGGCATGAAATAAAATTAGGTTGAATAGTGTCAAGGTAAATGTTACAATACTAGGTGAACGATTTTGGATCGAATATGTAATTATATAGGAGTGAATATAAAATGGGATTAATAGAAAAGGTATTTGGAACTCATAGTGAACGCGAAGTTAAACGAGTTTTACCAATCGTTGATCAGATTGAAGCACTAGAACCGGAATATACAAAGCTTTCAGATGAGGCATTAAAAGCTAAAACAATAGAGTTTAAAAACAGATTAAAGAATGGAGAAACGCTAGATGATATATTGGTAGAAGCTTATGCTACTGTAAGGGAAGCTGCCAAAAGATCAATCGGGCAAAGACATTTCCGTGTTCAGTTAATTGGTGGTGTAATTCTTCATCAAGGAAGAATTACAGAAATGCGTACCGGTGAAGGTAAGACCTTAACCTCTACCTTACCTGCTTATTTAAACGCTTTAGAAGGTAAAGGTGTTCATTTGGTAACGGTTAATGATTACTTAGCAAAGCGTGACTCCGAGTGGATGGGGCAAATTCATGAGTTCCTAGGATTAAAAGTCGGAGTTATATTGAACAGTATGGAAAAGGAAGAGCGTAGAGCTGCATATGCATGTGATATAACTTACGCTACCAATAATGAGTTAGGATTTGATTATCTAAGAGACAATATGGTTATCTATAAAGAGCAATTGGTACAGCGTGATTTGCATTTTGCGATCATCGATGAGGTGGACTCTGTTTTGATTGATGAAGCAAGAACTCCTTTGATTATTTCCGGACAAAGTGGTAAATCTACTGAGTTGTACCGTGTATGCGATATTTTAGCCAGACAATTAACAAAAGGTAAAGATAGTGGTGATCTTACCAAGATGGCAGCCCTCATGAAAGAAGAAGTGGAAGAAGAGGGTGACTTTGTTGTAAATGAGAAGGAAAAGAATGTTCACCTTACAGCAGATGGTGTAAAAAAGGTTGAGCATTTCTTTAATCTTGAGAATTTGGCGGATCCGGAGAATTTGGAGATTCAGCATAATATCATTCTTGCATTAAGAGCGCATAATTTAATGTTTAGGGACAAGGATTATGTAGTTAAAGAAGATGAAGTATTGATTGTCGATGAATTTACCGGTCGTATTATGCCCGGAAGACGTTATAGTGATGGTTTACATCAAGCAATCGAAGCAAAAGAAAATGTAAAGGTAAAAAGAGAAAGCAAGACATTAGCAACCATCACCTTCCAGAATTTCTTTAATAAATATGCGAAGAAATGTGGTATGACAGGTACAGCGTTGACAGAAGAGAAGGAGTTCCGTGAAATTTACGGAATGGATGTTATTGAAGTTCCTACGAATCAACCGGTTGCTCGTATTGACCGTCAGGATGCAGTTTATAAGACGCGAAAAGAAAAGTTGAGCTCGATTATCAACGAAGTAATTGAATCTCATAAAAAAGGACAGCCAGTTTTGGTTGGTACTATTACAATTGAGTCCTCTGAAGAAATTAGCGGTATTTTAAAGAAGCTTAATATTCCTCACAAGGTTTTGAATGCAAAATTCCATGAATTAGAAGCAGAAATCGTTGCAGATGCAGGCCAGTTTGGTGCAGTTACGATTGCAACCAACATGGCAGGACGTGGTACTGATATTAAGCTTGGGGAAGGTGTAGTTGAAGCAGGTGGACTTAAAATAATCGGTACAGAACGTCATGAGGCAAGACGTATTGATAACCAGTTACGTGGACGTGCCGGTAGACAAGGTGACCCCGGTGAATCCCGCTTCTTCATTTCTTTGGAAGATGATTTAATGCGCTTATTCGGTTCAGATCGTTTAATGAGTATCTTTAATTCTCTCGGCATGCCGGAAGGTGAGCAGATAGAACATAAGATGCTATCAAATGCGATCGAAAAAGCCCAGAAGAGAATAGAAAACAATAACTACGGCATCAGAAAAAATTTGTTAGAGTATGATCAAGTAAATAATGAGCAAAGAGAGATTATTTATGCTGAGCGAAGAAGAGTACTTGATGGTGAAAGTATGCGTGATACAATTTATCGTATGCTTACTGATACAGTGGAAGATAGCGTTAATACAAGCATCAGCGATGATCAAAATCCAGAGGAATGGGGTTTAAATGATTTAAACGATCTTCTTTTACCGATTATTCCACTTCCTAAAGTCGATTCAAGCCAGACAAAGAATATGAAGAAAAATGACTTGATTCAAAAGTTAAAGGAAGATGCAGTCAAGCTTTATGAAGAAAAAGAATTAGAATTCCCGGAAACAGAACAGATCAGAGAAATTGAGCGTGTAATTTTGTTAAAGGTTATTGACCGCAAATGGATGGATCATATTGATGATATGGATCAGCTGCGTCAAGGAATTGGCTTGCAGGCTTATGGACAGCGTCAACCGATCATTGAGTATAAGTTCCAGGGCTTTGAGATGTTTGATGAAATGATTGATGCGATCCGAGAAGATACCATCAAAGCGCTGCTCCATGTTCGTATTGAGCAAAAAGTGGAAAGAGAGCAGGTTGCTAAGGTTACAGGTACAAATAGAGATGATAGTGTTGCGAATGCTCCGATCAGAAGGACTGGCAAAAAAATACAACCAAACGATCCATGTCCTTGTGGCAGTGGAAGAAAATATAAACAATGCTGTGGAAGAAATGCATAATCGTTTTTTATGCATTTATATGCAAATTATATTGAATTTTTATAACAAGTAATATATAATACAGTTAAAGAGGTGATTTGGTGGTAGAATTAGATCAGTATAAATATACACTGAGTACGTATGAGAAGCCATTGATTGAAGTGGGGGATTCACTTTGACCTTGCAGGAAAAAGCTTGCGGGTAAGAGAAATCGAACAAACAATGGAAGAACCCAAGTTTTGGGATAATGCAGATAAGGCACAAGGTCTCATGAAGGAATTAAAAAACCTGAAGGATACCATTGAGGAGTATGGACATCTGAGAGGAAAATATGAAGATGTGCAAACCTTGATCCAGATGGGATATGAAGAAAATGATGAGAGTTTAATACCTGAAATTGATGAGGCTTTAAAAATATTCATTAATGACCTTGAAGAGCTTAAGCTGGAGACGTTATTATCGGGCGAATACGATAAATACAATGCAATTATTACGCTACATGCAGGTGCAGGTGGTACGGAAAGCTGCGACTGGGCTAGTATGCTGTGCCGTATGTATCAGAGATGGGCAGATAAAAAGGGTTACTCTACAGAAATGATAGACTTTTTGGATGGTGAAGAAGCGGGCTTAAAATCAGTAACACTTCAGATAAACGGTATTAATGCGTATGGGCATTTGAAATCAGAACGAGGAGTGCATCGTTTGGTCCGCATTTCTCCGTTTAATGCAGCGGGGAAAAGACAGACCTCCTTTGTTTCCTGCGATGTTATGCCAGATATTGAAGAGGATATGGGTATCGAGATTGATGAGGAAGAAATAAGAGTGGATACCTTCCGTTCCAGTGGGGCCGGTGGACAGCACGTTAATAAGACCTCCTCAGCAATACGTATTACGCATCTCCCGACCAATATTGTAGTACAATGTCAGAATGAACGTTCTCAGCTTCAGAACAAAGATAAAGCAATGAAGATGCTAAAAGCCAAATTATATCTTTTGAAACAACAAGAAAATCTGGATAAATTATCAGGGATACGTGGTGAAACAAAGGAAATTGGTTGGGGCAGTCAGATTAGATCTTATGTTATGCAGCCGTATACATTAGTAAAAGACCACCGTACAAATGAAGAAGTAGGAAATGCAATAAATGTATTGGATGGAAACCTTGATCCGTTTATCAATGCTTATTTAAAATGGATTGCACAGAATAAATAAACATAGCAAGAATTCCTTAAAGGAGGGTAACTATGCAAAGCACAAAGCAAGCAATTTTTAAGCTTGGAGAAGAAGAGTACGGACTTGATATTATGGAAGTTAATACGATTGAGAAGTTTATTACCATTGAACTGGTAGCGAATTTGCCAAAGAACCTTAAGGGCATTATAAGATTAAGAGGGGATGTCATTCCGGTATACAGTTTACGTAGAAAGTTTGGACTAGAAGATATAGTACCGGACGATAACACCAGATTTATCATTACGACTTCTAACGGGATTTTAATCGCCTATGAAGTGGATCAAATGGTAGAAATAGTTCAATTTGAGCCGGAGCAATTAAATGAAGTACCATCTATTGTGAAGAGCAAAGATACCTCCTATTTAAAATCTGTGACGAATATTCATGACGGGCTAGCTATTATCTTAGACCATGATGGAATATTGTCAGAGGAAGAACAAAATAAAATAAAGGCAATAAAGAAATAATCATTACAAATTGATATAAAGGGTGATACTCTGATATTCAAAGTAAGACCATATAAATTGGGAGGGAAACCTCCTAAAACATAGAGGAAGTAAGACCTCATAAAAATATAGAGGTTTATAACCTCTGAAAGAATCTGGAGGATTGTATATGAAAAAGAAGATAGTAAGTATGATGATGGTTTCAGTTATGGCTGCAACCATGTTTGTAGGCTGTGGAAGTAAAAATGATGACACCTTGATTGTTGGTACAGAAGCTGGATTTGCTCCTTATGAATATATGGAGGGTGATAAGGTTGTAGGTGTTGATATGGATATTGCAAAGGCAATTGCTGATAGCTTAGGTAAGGAACTTGTTATTAAGAACATGGACTTTGATGGTGCTTTGGCAGCAGTGCAAAATGGTACTGTTGATTTTGTGGCTGCAGGTGTATCAGTAGATCCAGAACGTGAAAAGATTATGGACTTCTCCAGTGATTATGTTGATTCAACTGAAGTTGTCGTTGTAAACAAGGATAGTGCTACGGTGGCTTCTGTGGATGATTTGGCAGGAAAGATTATCGGCGTACAGCAAGGAAATATTGCGGACTTCTATGTTGAGTCTAATATTGAAGCGAAAGAGATAAAACGATATACAAAGTTTGCTCAGGCAGCAGAAGATTTAAAGAATAATAAGATTGATTGCATCGTTATGGATCAATATCCTGCAGAAGAGTTAGTAGCAGGCAATGATCAATTAGCGATCCTTGATGGAGCATTATTTCAAGATAAGTACGCAATTGCAGTTAAAAAAGGAAATACAAAACTGTTAGAGGAGATTAATACCGTTATCCAACAATTAAAGGATGATGGGAAAATTGACGAGTTTACTGCAAATCACACTGCCAAATAAGCTACTGGATAATATTGTAACTTACTAGAATTATAGGGGGCTGTTATCTTTATGAACAGCCTCTATCTTTATTTTTACGAATAACATTCTTTGTATACAGGAGGGAAGAAGTTGGATAATATTATCTCTTGGTTTGATAAATTATATCAGTCTTTTTATAACGCCCTTATACCGGATCAAAGATATTTGGCATATCTTGGCGGACTTAAGGTTACTATTTTAATTTCATTGCTAGCAATTATATTAGGTATTGCAATTGGTATTGTTGTAGCAGTCGTGAAAGTATCAGCAGCAAATTCTAAAATGAGGTGGCTGACAGCCATTTGTAATATTTATATTAATATTATTAGGGGAACCCCTTTAATGGTGCAGCTTTTAATCATTTACAATCTTGTTTTCACTTCAAGAAATACGAATGAATTAATTGTTGGTGCTGTATGTTTTGGTATTAACTCAGGAGCTTATGTATCTGAAATTATCCGAGCAGGTATTGAATCCATTGACCGAGGACAGATGGAAGCTGGTCGTTCCTTAGGTCTTAATTACATGCAGACAATGCGCCTTATTATTTTACCTCAAGCAATTAAGAATATTCTTCCTGCATTGGGTAATGAATTTATTGTGTTGATTAAAGAGACTTCTGTAGCAGGTGTAATCGCAGTTACTGATTTGACTAAGGCCGCACAATACATTGGCTCCAGAACTTGGGATATTCTACCGCCACTGATTATAGCAGCGGCTTGCTATTTAATCATGGTAATGGGATTGTCTAAATTATTAGCAGTATTTGAAAGGAGGTTGGCTAGAGGTGATCGTCACTAAGAATTTAAAAAAAGCATTTGGTACCCATATGGTTTTAAACGGGATAAATGAAACAATTGAAAAAGGTGAAAAGGTAGTTGTCATTGGACCCTCTGGTTCTGGAAAATCAACCTTTTTGCGATGCTTAAATTTATTAGAAGTTCCCACCGGTGGAGAGATATGGTTTGAAGAGGAAAATATTACGGATAAAAAGACGGATATTAATCGTATCCGCTGCAAGATGGGTATGGTGTTTCAACAATTCAACCTATTTCCTCATTTAACAGTATTAGAAAATATCACTTTGTCTCCGATTAAACTAGGTATTATGTCAAAGTCGGAAGCAGAGCAGAAAGCGTATGAATTATTAAAGCGAATAGGCTTAACTGAGAAAGCGGACGCATATCCAAACCAGTTATCTGGTGGGCAGAAGCAGCGTATTGCAATCATTCGTGCCTTAGCTATGAATCCAGATGTCATGTTATTTGATGAACCTACCTCTGCACTTGATCCTGAGATGGTGGGTGAAGTACTTGATCTTATGGCTCAGTTAGCAGACGAGGGAATGACGATGGTAGTGGTTACTCATGAGATGAGATTTGCGAAGAAGGTTGCTACTCGTGTGCTTTTTATGGATGAGGGTATGATTGTAGAGCAAAACACACCAAATGAATTTTTTGATAATCCTACACATCCTAGATTGAAGGAGTTTCTTTCTAAGATATTGTAGTGTGGGGATAGATTGTGAGGCTGCTGTTGGGCGGCAGGCACAGGGTGAGTACCGGCATGTATTTTCGAATGCAGGACACACGAGCGAAATTGTTCGTATCGGAGGAGACATAAAAACCTATGTCTCACCGATTCGTACAATTTCGCTCGTGTGTCCTGCATACGAAAAACATGTTCCGGTACTCACCCTGTGCCTGCCGCCCAACAGCAGCCTTTTTAGTTTATCGAATTTAATATTTAATATAGAGTATAGAATATGGAATGAAGTTAATCATGAAAATATATGAAAGAAAATATGAATGTAGGGAGTAGGGAGTATATGAATTTAAAGTATGTAGGAAATAGTGGACAAAGAAGTATAATAGGTAAAGGATAAAGGAGCAAGGCGAAAGGAGAAAGGCTAAAAGAGAAAGGCGTAAGGAGAATTTAAAATATATAAGATAAGATTTAAATCGTAAGATAATGTCAGTAGAACGAGAATTTTAATTAAAATGCGAAAAGAAGCATGTTAAATGATAAAAAAGCTGGAAGTTTAGGGACACTTGTAATAAAATTGAATGTGGACCGGGCAAAGGCGCTTGAACATAATATAGTTATTAATTTTTATACAAAAATATTTATATTTATCCTATGTGTTTCAAGCATAAGTTACAAATATTTATTTTTTATATTGAACATAGTAAAAGGGTATTGCAATATAAATAAATATATGATAGTATATCTTTCTTAGAAAGACAATTGTATTTGTAATACATACAGTGAGTATAGTTGAGTACATAAACTTGCCCGGATAAAATGCAGGAGGTGCTTAAACATGAATGGAGATCAATATTTTATTGTAAAGAAGAAGGCTGTGCCCGAGGTTTTATTAAAGGTGGTAGAGGCGAAGCGGCTCTTGGATTCAGAACGAGTTATGACAGTTCAGGAAGCGACAGATGCTGTTGAAATCAGTAGAAGTTCCTTCTATAAATATCGTGATGATATTTTCCCGTTCTACGAAAATACCAGAGGTAAGACAATAACCTTTATGCTACAGATGGATGATATGCCGGGACTGCTATCCAAGGTGCTTAACCAAGTAGCAAAGTGTGAAGCTAATATCCTGACGATTAACCAAAGTATTCCGGTAAATGGAATTGCTTTATTGACTCTTAGTGTTGAAATACTACCGCAATCGGACAGTACATCAGTTATGATAGATTCAATTGAGGCGATGGAAGGAATTCATTATGTGAAACTTGTATCAAGAGAATAATTGAATGAATTACATCGTATAGATTATTATTTAGCAATGTTGAAAGGCTATTTTAATAGAAATGTTACAGCATGAATTGGAGGAGCAGCGATGATAAATATTGCAATCTTAGGATATGGCACCATTGGTTCCGGTGTGGTAGAGGTTTTAAGTACCAACGGTGAAAGTATTAAGAAAAGGGCCGGAGATCAGATTGATATAAAATATATCTTGGACCTTAAAGAATTTCCTGGTGACCCGATGATGGAAAAGATAGTCCATGATATTAATATCATATTAGAAGATTCTGATGTTATGATCGTTGTTGAGGTAATGGGTGGAGTTGAGCCGGCTTATACTTTTGTTAAGCAAGCACTATTAAAAGGTAAGAGCGTAATCACTTCGAACAAAGAGTTGGTTGCTACACACGGTGCTGAGCTTTTGGACATGGCAAAGGAAAGAAATCTTAATTTCTTATTTGAAGCTAGTGTTGGCGGAGGTATTCCAATTATCAGACCCTTGAACCAGTCACTGACTGCTGATGAAATTGTTGAAATTACTGGTATTTTAAATGGGACGACGAACTACATCTTATCTAGAATGAGCGAAGACGGTCTTGATTTTAATACGGCACTCCAAAATGCTCAGAAGATGGGTTATGCAGAGCGTAATCCGGCAGCTGATATTGAAGGCCATGACGCTTGTAGAAAAATTGCGATCCTGTCCTCCCTTGCCTTTGGCATGCAGGTGGATTTTGAAGATATTTATACAGAAGGAATAACAAAGATTACCGATACCGATATTCGATATGCAAAGGCAATGGGAGCACGAATTAAACTTTTTGCCTCCAGTGTCAAGGAAAATGATAAACATGTCTATGCTATGGTTGCTCCGGTATTAATTAAGGCTAGTCATCCGTTATACAGTGTTAATGACGTATTTAACGGAATTTTTGTCAGAGGGAATGTAATCGGTGACGTTATGTTTTATGGAAGCGGCGCAGGTAAATTACCCACAGCTAGTGCGGTTGTTGCTGATATTGTGGATGCAGCAAAGCATTTGAACAAGAATATATGGACGATCTGGAGCAGTAAGAAATTAGAGCTGACCGATATTAATCAGGTTCAACATCGCTTTTTTATCCGCGTTGAGGGTAATAGCTTGACAGTAAAGGAACAAATCAGTAAACTATTCGGGGAAGTAGAGGAAATAACAACGGAAGATGTTGTGGGTGAATATGCTTTCATTACTTCAAGTATAGCCGAGCAAGAATTAAACGAGATTAAGAGTAAGTTAAATGGAATTCTTAGTGTAATCAGAGTAAGATTTTAAATTGAATTGCATTCCTATTCTATTGTAAATAAACTATGAAGCATGATAAGAAATGAATAACATAAATAAAGTTTTCCAATAGGCTTGCATTTTAGAAAGGACTTGATTATATGAAGTACATTGTTGTTCTTGGAGACGGCATGGCCGATGAACCCTTGGCTGTACTGGAGAATAGAACACCTTTGATGGCAGCGTATACTCCCCAGATGGACATGCTTGCAAGGATGTCTGAATTGGGTATCGCATATACGATACCAGAGGGGATGAAACCAGGTAGTGATACCGCAAATCTGGCAGTACTGGGTTATAACCCGAAAGTATATTATTCTGGACGTTCCCCATTAGAAGCACTTAGTATCGGTGTTGATATGAAGCCGACGGACATAGCAATTCGATGTAATATCGTTACATTAACGGAGGATGAGAAGCCGTATGAGGAGCAGATCATCCTAGACCACAGCTCAGGGGAGATATCGACTGAGGATGCTGCCATCCTAATTGATGCCGTGAAAAAAGAATTGGAAAATGATATCTTTAAGTTTTATGTAGGAACTAGCTATCGTCACCTGACAATTTGGGATCAGGGTGAAGTTATAGACTTATGTCAACCCCATGACATCTTAGGTAAGGTTATTGGACAATATTTACCGAAAGAAACGGCTTTTAAAGAGATGATGGAAAAAAGTTATAACATATTAAACAATCATCCGATTAATCAAGCAAGGAAGGCAAAAGGCTTAAATAAAGCAAATTCCTTATGGTTCTGGGGGGCAGGGACAAAACCGGCTCTTACCTCGTTTGAGGAAAAGAACCACATTAAAGGAGCAATGATCTCTGCGGTTGATCTACTGAAAGGGATAGCAGTAGGAGCCGGGATGAAGGTGATTGAAGTGCCTGGAGCAGATGGAACGCTTCACACCAATTATGAGGGAAAAGCCATGGCAGCTGTTAAGGTGCTACTGGAAGAGGACTGTGATTTTGTCTATATTCATGTAGAAGCGCCAGATGAAATGGGTCATCAGGGTAATGTAGTGAATAAAGTGAAATCTATTGAATATTTGGATCAAAGAGTAATTAAGGTGGTTATGGAGGAAATGAAGAGATCAGGTATGGACTACAGAATGTTAGTAATGCCAGATCATCCAACACCAATTCGTTGTAGAACCCATACAAGTGATCCGGTTCCTTATCTTCTTTATGATAGTACTGCAGAACAAAATAATGAATGGCTATATAATGAAGCAGAAGCAAAATTGAGTGGCAATGTAGTATTGGAAGGATATACTGTTATTAGTAAGTTGATTGCAAGATAAGTAGAACAGCTTAACGACACATAAGAGTTAAGCCTAGATACAATCGCAGTATAACTGTGTGTAAAAACTTAGTGAGTAGGAGGCAGCTATGTTAATAGTAAAGAAATTCGGTGGCACATCCGTTGCCGACAAGGAAAGAATTTTTAATGTTGCTAAAAGATGTATCGAGGACTACAAAAATGGCAACGAAGTAGTTGTAGTTCTGTCAGCAATGGGCAAGCAAACAGATATATTGCTGGCTCAAGCAAGGGAGATTAACCCGAACGCATCCAAAAGAGAAATTGATATGCTACTTACAACAGGAGAGCAGATATCGGTTTCATTGATGGCGATGGCTTTGGACTTTTTGGGAGTTCCGGCAGTTTCCCTGAACGCATACCAGGTGGCAATGCATACAACTTCCACCTATGGAAATGCGAGACTGAAGAGAATTGATACGGAAAGAATTAAAAATGAGCTACAAAATAAACGCATCGTAATTGTTACCGGATTCCAAGGCGTGAACAAATTTGACGATTACACAACGCTTGGAAGAGGTGGATCTGATACAACGGCAGTTGCACTGGCTGCGGCGCTTCATGCAGATGCATGTGAGATTTATACCGACGTTGATGGAGTTTTTACCGCTGACCCAAGACTTGTAAAAGCTGCTAGAAAACTTGAAGAAATCACCTACGATGAGATGCTGGAACTTGCATCCCTAGGTGCAGGTGTGTTGCATAATCGTTCCGTAGAAATGGCTAAAAAATATGGAGTACAATTAGTTGTTCGTTCCAGTTTGAATAAAACAGAAGGTACCGTGGTTAAGGAGGAAGTTAAAATGGAGAAAATGCTAGTTAGTGGTGTGGCTTGTGATAAGAATACAGCCCGCATCGCAGTAATTGGATTAGAGGATCAGCCAGGAGTGGCTTTTAAATTATTTAATCATTTGGCAAAACATGATGTTAACGTCGATATTATTCTTCAGTCCGTAGGCAGAGACGGTACCAAAGATATCAGCTTTACCGTTAAGGAAGATGATTTAGACGAAGCAGTTGCTATTTTAGAGAGACATTCTGAAGGCAGTTTAAAGTGCCAGAAAATTGATGTTGAGAGGGAAGTAGCTAAGGTCTCCATCGTTGGTGCAGGGATGATGTCCAACTCAGGTGTTGCTGCAAAGATGTTTGAAGCATTATATGATGTTGGTGTAAATATAAAGATGATTTCTACTTCTGAAATTAGAGTAACGGTTCTGATTGATGAGGTTCATGTAGAGAAGGCAATGAATGCAGTACATGAGAAATTCTTATTATCGCAGATTTAAAAAGAAAATACGGTTATTTATTAACTAGTATAGTAAATAAAATAAGAAACACATTGTATCCAAACAGAATATAAGCATTCAAAAAGGGAAGCAAATACTGCTTCCCTTTTTGAATGCTTATATTTTAAGGATGTAGGTGAATTGGTTTATGCTACTGCATCAAAATTAATACCCTTTAATAAACTACCTTCAGCTGATTTTCTAGAATTTTCATATGGATTAGCTGTGTTATATTGAATCGTAGTCCGAGTTTCTCCACCAGCTACATACGCTGTTCCACACTCAGGACAAACACTCATTTTCAAGGTAACGGAGGAGGAAAGTAACTGATTTCCTGCTTTGCTTCCTTCACTGATGGCATTCGATACATGTTCCTGCTCATGGGATGAAACAGCAGCAAAAGATGATTCGGGGGAGATATGGGAAGGAGTTTTGAAGGAAACATCACCTTCATTGGATTGATCCACATATTTTCGTTCTTTACAGGTCTGACACTCCGAGCTTCTTGCCTTACCAACGATTAGGGTATCTTTCGGGCCAATAGGAGTAACGCCGCTTACTTTATTAATAGCAGTGGCTGCAGTTCCAACTGCAGTAACACCCGCATATGGAATTGCATAATTTGTATAGCCGACGGGACTGATCATAGGAGGCTTCCTTTCAGACAATTACTCATCCAATAATTACGATAGCCTAATTATAATACATCCTACAATAGCGGTCAATAGGACCAATTAAGCAAATGAAGTTGCTTTTCGAATACACGAATGGTATGATATAATGAAAGCGGAATGAGGAATTGTAAGCTTGCTTGCAGATTCCGATTGGAGTAACAAGATCATGGACATGCTATTTGTTCATGATATAATGAAAGCGGAATGAGGAATTGCAAGCTTACTTGCAGATTCCGATTGGAGTAACAAGACCATGAACATGCTATTTGTTCATGATATAATGTAAGCGGAATGAGGAATTGTAAGCTTGCTTGCAGATTCCGATTGGAGTAACAAGATCATGGACATGCTATTTGTTCATGATATAATGTGAATGGATTTGCAGAAGACAAATCCAAAGGTGAATAGGAATTAAATTTACTAAGAATATATATTAGATTCTTGGGTTAATTACGAAATGGGTTTGTTATAATATTTTGTTGGAATGAAAAATGATTTAAGGAGCAAAAACATGGATATTTTAAAACAGATAAAAGACGAATTAGGTATTCGATTAGATCAAGTAGAAGCAACCGTTAAATTGATTGATGAGGGTAATACCATTCCCTTTATTGCCAGATACCGAAAAGAAGTAACGGGATCTCTGGATGATGAGCAGTTAAGAAATTTACATGAGAGATTATTATATTTAAGAAACCTGGAGGAAAAAAAGACACAGGTACTTAACAGTATAGAGGAACAAGGCAAGATGACGGAGGAGTTAAAGGTGCAAATTTTAGCAGCTACTACCTTGGTTGTCGTAGAGGACTTATATCGTCCTTACCGTCCAAAGAGAAGAACCAGAGCAACCATAGCGAAGGAAAAAGGTTTGGATGGCTTGGCCGCAATTATTACTGCACAAGAAATCAAGGAACCGGTATCTAAGGTAGCGCAGGAGTATTTATCGGAGGAAAAAGAAGTCCGCACCGTCGAGGAAGCAATCGCAGGCGCGATGGATATTATTGCAGAAGATATTTCCGATGAAGCAGAGCATCGCATTTATATCCGTGATGTGACCATGAAGGAAGGAAAACTTAATTCAGCTGCTAAAGATGCAAAGCAGGAAACGGTTTACGAGATGTATTATAACTTTGAAGAAAGTCTGGAGAAATTAGCCGGACATAGAATATTAGCAATTAACCGTGGAGAGAGTGAGAAAATTCTTACAATTAAGATTGTAGCACCGGAGGAACGTATTCTTCGATATCTTGAGAAGAAGGTCATTCTAAAGGATAATGAATTTACCAATGAAATTCTTCGCTCTACCATTGAGGACTGTTATAAAAGATTAATTGCTCCTGCAATTGAGCGAGAAATCAGAAGTGATCTGACTGAAAAGGCTGAGGATGGTGCTATTAAGGTGTTTGGTAAGAATTTAGTACAGCTTCTTATGCAGCCTCCCATTGCTGGTCAGGTAGTTTTGGGTTGGGATCCGGCATTTCGTACCGGCTGTAAGCTTGCAGTCGTAGACAGTACGGGTAAGGTTTTGGATACGGTAGTAATTTATCCGACCGCTCCTCAAAATAAAGTGGAAGAAGCAAAACAGATAGTTAAGAGATTGATTGATAAATACAATATTACGCTCATTTCCGTTGGAAACGGCACAGCATCCAGAGAATCTGAGATGATTATTGTGGACATGCTTAAGGAATTAAATAAACCGGTTCGTTATGTCATCGTAAATGAAGCCGGAGCCTCCGTATATTCCGCTAGTAAACTGGCTACCGAGGAATTCCCGAACTATGATGTTGGTCAAAGAAGTGCAGCTTCCATTGCACGAAGATTACAAGATCCTTTGGCAGAGTTAGTTAAGATTGATCCGCAATCCATCGGTGTCGGACAATACCAGCATGATATGAATCAGAAAAAATTAAGCGAAGCTCTCTCCGGAGTAGTGGAAGGCTGCGTGAACAAAGTAGGGGTAGATTTAAATACCGCTTCCGTATCACTATTGGAGCATATTGCTGGTATTAGTAAGGTAATTGCGAAAAATATTGTAGCATACCGCGAAGCAAATGGCAGATTTCATAGCCGTAACGAGTTGTTAAAGGTTGCAAAGTTAGGACCGAAGGCTTTCGAGCAATGCGCGGGATTTATGAGAATTCAAGGTGGAAGCAACCCATTAGACGCAACCGGAGTACATCCTGAATCTTATGAGGCAACAAAGGCTCTTTTAGTTAAACTGGGATTGACACTGGAAGATGTTAAGGACATTCAGTCAAATGCACTGAAACAAAAAGGTGTAGAACCTGTGAAAAAAGCAGAGTTTAAGCCTGAGAAGAAAAATCAGAACATTACAGTAAAAGCGCAGGATACTGCTTTTGGTAAAGCATTAGCGGCAGCAGTTGGCAGCAGTGGAATCCCGACCCAGGATAATCAGGTGAAAGCAAGTAGCTCTGCAGAATTACGGGGTACAAGCCAACCTGAGGATATATCAGCAATTGGTAAGAAGATTAGGGATAAGCAGAAGACGGCAGAGGAGCTTGGAATCGGCGAGATTACATTGACCGATATTATCAAGGAGCTTGAGAAACCAGGTAGAGATCCTCGTGACGAGATGCCAAAGCCGATTCTACGTACCGATGTATTGGAGATGAAGGATTTAACGGAAGGTATGATATTAAAGGGAACGGTACGTAATGTTATCGATTTTGGAGCATTTGTCGATATCGGTGTACATCAAGATGGATTGGTACACATTTCTCAATTATCGGATAAGAAATTCGTAAAGCATCCACTAGATGTCGTTAGTGTAGGAGATATCGTAGAAGTTAAAGTGCTTACGGTAGACCTTGCTAAGAAAAGAATTCAATTAACAATGAAACTTTAGAGTTAGAATTCATACAATAAGGCTGTAACAGGATAATACAAAGCGGTATTAATATCTTAGTTGATTTGAGGTAAACGCAGACTATAATCCTGTTACAGCCTTAATTCTTACGAATGACTGTGCTGTCAAACCATTTAGATTAGAAAAGAGGAGATGAATATAATATGAATGTATTTTTCTGGAGTTGCCTGATATTTGGAATTATGAGCTTGTTGTACTATTTCTTAATAATCATATATTCAGGTATTGCTTCTGTCTTTTCCTGGTTTTGGCTTGCAGCGGGTTTTGGAAGTATTATTTTATGCATTATAATCAAATATCTTGTTAGACATGAAATATTAATATCAGGTTTCTTAAGTAATTTGGTTATTACAGTAATACTTGTAGGGGTTGCTGTTTTTGCTTTTATAGAAGGAACATTGATTTATTATACTAGGCAGAAAGCAGAGCAAGGGATGGATTACGTGCTAATTCTAGGAGCACAAGTCAGGGGAACTAGAATAACAAAGTCTTTAAAGAAACGTTTGGACACAGCAAATACTTATCTTAACAGTAATCCCAAATCAATAGCGATTGTTTCAGGAGGTAAGGGGAATGGTGAAATGATTTCGGAGGCTGAGGCTATGAAGCAGTATTTAATCATAAAAGGGATTGCGTCATCGCGAATAATAAAAGAGGATAAATCCACGAATACCTATGAGAACATACTTTATAGTAAGCATTTCTTAAAAGAAAACAGTTCAACAGTAATTGTAACAAATGGGTTTCATATATTTCGTGCAATAGGAATCGCTAAAAAGCAAGGGTTAAAACAAGTTCAAGGTCTAGCAGCACCCACGGATCACCTTCTTAGCATTAATTATTATGTTAGGGAAGCGGTAGGAGTTATAAAGGATAAATTAAGTGGTAACTTATAGCTAGCAATTAATTATTTTATGAATCGTTTATAATACTAGTACTATCATTGTCAATTTGGTTATTATCGCTGTATTTTAATTGTTATGATGTTGACAACAAAAGAAGTATGATGTATGATGAGGTTGTAAAAATAATAAAGGTAAATTCTTCGGGGCAGGGTGAAATTCCCGACCGGCGGTATAGTCCGCGACTCGTAGATGATAAAGTTTTATATTGACGTTATCATTGATGATTGATTTGGTGAAATTCCAAAACCGACAGTAAAGTCTGGATGTGAGAAGAGCAGCAGAATAACATTAAATTTAAGTGCCCCGATTTTAATATAATTAGAATCGGGGATTTTTTATGTTCTGCTAGCACCCAGAATTTTTCCTTTGAACTTAAAAGGAGAGAATAATATGAAAACAAACGCAGTAACAAATCAAAAAGCAACAATATTTTCAACAAAGCAGATGGTCTTAATCAGCCTCTTTGCAGCACTTTCTTATGTGCTAATGTTATTCAAATTACCTTATAAACATTTGGGATTTTTAGAATTTGAGTTCAGTGATATACCGGCAGTTATTGCTGCTTTACAGTTTGGGCCCTTAGCAGGAGTAATCATCGAGCTTATTAAAAACTTAGTAAAAGCAGTTACCGCTACAACTACAGGAGGGGTTGGTGAACTGGCCAACTTTTTAATCAGTAGTGCTTATATTTTGCCAGTTGGGTTATTATATAAGTTGAAAACAGCTAAGAATTCTTCAAGAGAAAAAACAAACCTGAATAACAATAAAGTTAAGTCATCAAGTTATTTATACTTAATATTTGTTTTTAGCATTGGTACAATCGCAATGGTGGTAACTGGTGCAGTTTTGAATTACTTTGTAATGCTTCCACTTTATGCAAAATTATTTGGCGGCATGGAAAGTGTTATTGGATTTGCGGCAGCAGGGGTACCTGCGATTAAGGATCTTGCAAGTTTGGTGATAATTGGTATAACCCCATATAACATCGTAAAGGGAATTGCAATGTCGATAATTGGATACTATACGTATCGCTTATTAAAGGGCAGACTTATTTAATGTTTGTTATATATGGCAGAATATTATAATATAAAAAGGTAGAGCATCTTTGAAATTATGGTTTCAAAGATGCTCTATCTTTTTTAAATAATATCTGCTATAATATTTCCGATTAAGCCGACAATAGGTCGATAGAAGAGGAAATATTATGACAATAGATAGCTATCAAGCGGAGGACACCTTCCAGTTTGGGTTTACTTTGGGAGCCAAAGCAAAAAAAGGTGAGGTTTACTGCCTCAGTGGAGATTTGGGTGTGGGTAAAACAGTATTTACCCAAGGCTTTGCAAAAGGACTGGGAATTGACGAAGCAGTAAGCAGCCCAACATTTACAATCATTCAACAATATGAAGGAAATGGATTGCCCTTTTACCATTTTGACGTATACCGAATAGCTGATGTGGAAGAGATGGAAGAGATCGGTTACGAAGATTATTTTTACGGGGATGGGGTATGCCTTATTGAGTGGGCAGAATTGATTGAAGATATTCTTCCCAAAAGTAGGACAACCGTAACAATAAAAAAGGATTTATCGAAGGGCTTTGATTACCGTGAAATAATAGTAGGGTAATAGTAGTAAAATCATAATAATGATAAAGTTAAGCAAATTAGGTGAGAGGAGGAACAGTGATGAAATTATTGGCGTTGGACAGCTCAGGATTGGTAGCGTCTGTAGCAGTGGTGACTGAGGAGACGATGTTAGCAGAATATACCGTTAATTATAAGAAAACACATTCGCAGACATTACTACCCATGCTACAGGAAATTGTTAAGATGGTGGACATGGATATATCTGAAGTGGATGCGATTGCAGTTGCAGCAGGTCCAGGTTCCTTTACAGGCTTACGTATTGGCTCTGCAACAGCGAAGGGATTAGGTCTTGCCTTAAATAAGCCGATTATTGCAGTTCCTACTTTGGATGGACTGGCATACAATTTATTTGGAACGGATAAATTAATCTGCCCACTGATGGATGCCCGAAGAAATCAGGTTTATACCGGTTTATATGATTTTATCGGAAATGAGTTTCGTATCGTGAGAAAGCAAATGGCAGTAACGATAGAGGAAATTGTGGAGGAAATAAATCAACTTGGTAGGGATGTAATCTTTCTGGGGGATGGAACCGCAGTCTATAAAGAGATTATTGAAGAGAAGACAAAAGTAAACTTTGAATTTGCACCAATTCATTTAAACCGACAAAGAGCTGGGGCAATTGGAGCTCTCGGAATACATTTGTATAAGAATAATCAGATGGAAACGGCAGAAAAACATGAACCGGTTTATCTGCGCCTATCCCAGGCGGAACGGGAACTTGCCGAAAAACTCAAATAGTTGTACGGAGGTTATTTTGATGCTAATTCGCACTATGACAGAAGCAGACCTGACCGAGGTTTGTGCAATTGAACAAGAAACCTTTTCTGACCCTTGGAGCGAAGAGGATTTTCGAAGTTCCTTACGGGAAGCAAATAATGGATATTTAATTGCAGAGATAGATGGAAAAGTTGCTGGGTATTGTGGTTATTGGGGAATTGCCGGAGAAGGGTACATTTACAATGTCGCTGTTAAAAAGGAATACCGCAGACAACAAATCGGGCAAGGAATGTTAAAGAATTTGATTGCTTCGTCTCTGGATAAGGGGATAGCCACTTTCACTCTGGAGGTTCGAAGTTCCAATGAGGCTGCAATTCAACTATATCAACGCCTTGGTTTTGAACGAGCTGGGCTTCGTAAGGACTTTTATTCGAAGCCAAAAGAGGATGCTGTCATTATGTGGTTGAAACCGATACAGCAATTCCCACTATAAAAATTCCTGATTAGGTATTATAATAATCCTAAGGGCGATGCTTGTATCTAATCAGGAGGGATAAGTTGTGAAAAAAATCGATAACATTAAAACAAGTGGGGAAAATGGGATTTGCTGCAATTCATGCGGAAAACAACTGAAGTTCGAGAATGGTATCCTGAAAGAGGATGCATTTGAAGCGACGAAAGAGTGGGGATATTTTTCTGAACGAGATATGGAAGTGCATCATTTTAATCTTTGCGAAGAGTGTTATGATAAATTGATTTCAGAATTTCAAATTCCAGTTGAAGTAAGGAAAAAATTAGAAGCTTTGTAGAAGAGGAAAGAGTTGGTTCATAGCCAACTCTTTTTTTACGTTATGTGGGCGAAAAACAAATTTCTGGACAAACGGTAGAAAAAACTGTTAAAATAATTGTAAACATGCTTATATGAATGTGTAAACTGTGGTAAAATGATTATGTAATAAAGTTAGAAAGGCATGGAAGAAAATATGTTGGATGTTTGTTTATTAGGAACGAGTGGAATGATGCCTTTACCTGGCAGGTGGTTGACTGCGCTTATGACGAGGTATAATGGTAGTAGTTTATTAATAGATTGCGGAGAAGGAACACAGATAGCAATTAGAGAAAAAGGATGGAGTTTTCATTCCATCGATACAATATGCTTTACTCATTATCATGGAGATCATATCAGTGGATTACCGGGATTGCTTCTTTCTATGGGAAATGCGGACCGGAGAGAGCCGGTGACATTAATCGGACCGAAGGGGTTAGAGAGAGTAGTAAATTCACTTCGCGTTATTGCACCGGAGCTGCCGTTTGAAGTAAAGTTTATTGAGCTAACCGACCTAGAGGAAACGGTAGAGTTATACGGATATCAGATCAAAGCATTTCAAGTTAAGCATAATGTAATCTGTTATGGATATAGCATTGAAATCAAGCGTGGCGGAAGGTTTTATACAGAACGAGCTCTCGAGAACCAAGTACCTCAGAAATACTGGAACCGCCTACAGAAGGGTGACACCATAACAGAGGGTGACATAACTTATACTCCACAGCTGGTTCTGGGACCGGAACGAAAGGGGATTAAATTAACTTATTGTACCGATTCGAGGCCGACGAAAACAATTGCTACTAATGCATCCGGTTCTGATTTGTTTATCTGCGAAGGAATGTATGGTGAACAAGAGAAGGATACAAAGGCGAAGGAATATAAACACATGACTTTTTGTGAAGCTGCAACGCTTGCCAAAACTGCAGAAGTCAGTGAATTATGGCTTACTCATTATAGCCCTTCATTAATTCGGCCGGAAGACTTTATTGGTGAAGCAAGACGAATTTTCCAGAATACAAAACCTGGGAAAGATAGAAAGAGCGTAACTCTGGAATTTGATAAGGATGAATGACAGGATAAGATAAGGAGGTTGCGGTATGAAAAAGGCAAAGAATAGAACTACAGCAACAATCGTAGTGATGACAATACTTGCGATTATTATTTTATTGTTTTATTATTATTGGTCAAACCGGACTACTCCATTAGAAGATGCTTCAGGGGATAATCTCACAGAGGTTGAGAAACTAATAAATAAAGATCTGGAGCTGTACTATCCCGAAACACCAAGAGAAGTTGTAAAGTTATTTAGCAGTATGATAAAGAATTTGTACGATAATCCCAAGGACGAAGAGGTGGAAGCCCTTGCGATAAAAATAAGAGAGTTATATGATGAAGAGTTTTTAGCAAGCAATCCGCAAGAGGTCTACTTACAGAATTTATATACAGACATTGCTGCATGGAAAGAGAAAGACCGTCGCATAACAAATTATTTGCTAGTGAATGAAGATCTAGAAAAGGAAAGTGAAATTGAGGGAGTTAAATACTCTGTAAATTATGTTTCCTTTACCATTCAAGAGAATGGAAAATTTACTGAGACTTGGAAAATCTTATTGCGGCAGGGTGAGGATAAAAATTGGAAGATCCTTGGATGGCAGGTAGCTGAATAAGGGAATTAATTTAGATAAGTTATGTTATGGTGTTGGTTTTGCCTATTCATAAGAATAGTTACAATAAATAAAAATTAAGAATAGAGATAAAGTAATAACTATGAAACAGCAGGATAGTTGAAATAGAAAGAGGATAGTATGACGAAAGACATTTTAATATTGGGAATAGAGACCTCCTGTGATGAAACAGCGGCAGCAGTAGTAAAAAACGGGAGAGAGGTTCTTTCCAATATCATTTCATCCCAGATAGAGCTTCATAAGCTTTATGGAGGAGTGGTACCGGAGATAGCTTCACGTAAACATATAGAAAAGATAAACCAAGTAATTGAAGAAGCACTTACTACTGCAGAAGTTAGTCTGGATGATATCGATGCGATCGGCGTTACCTATGGCCCTGGATTAGTTGGGGCTCTTTTGGTCGGTGTAGCTGAGGCAAAGGCAATCAGTTTCGCAAAGAATATACCTTTAGTTGGAGTACATCATATTGAAGGACACGTATCTGCCAATTATATTGAGAATAAAGATTTGGAACCGCCATTTCTTTGCTTGATTGTATCGGGAGGTCATACCCACTTAGTATTGGTGAAAGAATATGGAACCTACGAGATTATCGGGAGAACCAGGGATGACGCTGCCGGAGAAGCCTTTGATAAAGTGGCTCGTGCGATTGGACTAGGGTATCCGGGTGGACCAAAGATTGACAAGCTTTCGAAGGAAGGTAATAAAAAAGCAATTTCATTCCCAAGAGCTCATATTGAAGGGGCTCCATATGATTTTAGCTTCAGTGGGTTAAAATCAGCAGTCTTAAACCATATTAATATCTGTGAAATGAAGCAAGAAGAGATCAATCGCGCCGACATAGCTGCCTCCTTCCAAGAAGCAGTAATCGATGTATTAGTAACAAAAGCCATGTTGGCTGCAAAGGATTTTGGCATGAAGACGGTGGCAATTGCAGGTGGTGTTGCTTCGAATTCCTCACTTCGGGAGGCTATGGCAACGGCTTGCAAGGAGAAGGGTCTCACTTTTTATCATCCATCACCGATTTTTTGTACCGATAATGCAGCAATGATTGGAACAGCAGCTTATTATGAATATTTAAAAGGAACCAGGTCGGGATTGGATTTGAATGCAGTACCTAATCTAAAGATTGGCGAACGATAGATATACCCTACTAAGAATAAATCTCAGTACTTATTTTAACTTAACAAAGTTGTTGAATAGGAGTTATCATAATGAATAAAATTACTGCTATCGTATTGGCTGCCGGACAAGGAAAGCGTATGAATTCCCCGGTAGCCAAACAATTTCTAATTTTACAGGAAAAGCCGGTGCTTTACTATGCCTTGAGGGCATTTGAAGAAAGTAGCGTTGATGAGATTATTTTGGTTACAGGCAAAGGCCAAGCAGATTACTGTAGGGATTATATTGTTGACTTTTATCATATTAAGAAAGTAATTCATATTGAAGAGGGTGGTATCGAGAGGTATGATTCGGTTTATCAGGCATTGAAGGTTACAAACGCTTCTAATTATGTACTAATTCATGATGGAGCGAGACCTTTTATCACCGCCGACTTAATCGATCATCTAATTCAGCAAGTCACGGAGTATAAAGCTTGTATAATAGGTACACCAGTAAAGGAAACAATTAAAGTTGTTGATACCGAAGGATTCATATCAGGTACACCTAATCGAAACATGCTGTGGACTGCACAGACTCCACAAGCGTTTGAGTGTGCTGAAATTCGAAAAGCCTATGATATGTTTTATATAGAAGGAAACAAGAAGGAGTTAAACATTACGGATGACGCGATGGTATATGAGACTTATCTGAAACGTCCGGTTAAAATGATTCTCGGTGATTATAACAACCTTAAAATCACAACCCCCGAGGATTTATCTTTAGCTGAGGAAATTCTAAGAACTGTATTGTATGAAAAAAATAAAAAAATAGAACAATTCTTTCATGAATAATAGAAAACTACTTGACACATGATATCTGTGGTGATATACTAGCTAAGCGACGTTTGGAGAGATGTCCGAGAGGCTTAAGGAGCCGGTCTTGAAAACCGGTGTACTGAAAGGTACCGTGGGTTCGAATCCCACTCTCTCCGTTTCGTATTTAGTCTTCTAAATATAGTGGTTATGAAGTTTATAGACAATATAGATAGTTGTTTTAAATATGATTAACTTGAGTCATCCTAATGGAGAAATACCCAAGCGGCTGAAGGGGCTCCCCTGGAAAGGGAGTAGGTCGTTAATAGCGGCGCCAGGGTTCAAATCCCTGTTTCTCCGTTCTACTTTTACAGATGTTTTAAGCAGTAAAAACTGATTAAAAATTAATTTAAAAAAGTAGTTGACAAAGAGTTGGATACATGATAAGATAGTCGAGCTGGTGTTGAGAAACACAGCAAACACAAGCATCACAACAAAATGAACATTGATAATTGAACAGTGAAACAACCCTGAAAATTCTAAAATATTTGGAGTCCGCAAGGACATCCAAACAAGAGAAATTTTCATTAT
>JAQSYO010000033.1 GCA_029256105.1 Herbinix sp. | reverse complement strand
TGACAACGAATACTAACGAGGGCATGGCTGTCACAAAATCATACCATGAAAAACCACCGACAGCTTCGCAGTATTGTTCAGAAATCGTTTCTGGTCTTGAAGGAAAATCTTTTTTCATAATACTCTACTCTCCTAATATTTTTAGATTTTGGCTCTCTTTATTTTACTATTCTACCACAACAAACACGACAACAGTATATCTTGTTTGTTTGCCGTAGTTTATATAAATTTATTTCGACCCTTGCCCTTTTTCTTTTTCATTCAAATGCCCCTTTCTACATTTGCATCTATTCCCTCTGAACATAATCTATTAGCAAACTCATATATCTAATAAATATAGTACATTTTCTAGTAGTTTGATTATAAAATTACTACTTTAAATATAAAATCGTGAGTGCATTTTTTTTAAAAGAAGTATTTCTTTTTCCTACGAAGACCCTTGTAATAAGGACATGACTTCATATGCCTATATTGATAATATATCTTTTTCTTAGGACGCATAAGATATTTTGTTTTACAATCTTTGCAGTCCCACCAAACATCTTTTGAGTATGTATCGTGAATTTCATCTGAATCCTATTTGTGAATCTAATTTTGAACTTTATTTTTGTTCCAAATCTACTTTCCTCCGTCTTCATAAATGAACTTTATTATTCCTATAAATAAAGTTCAAAATAAAATAAAGTACATTTCTCTAAAAATGTACTTTATCGTTCTATTCCTTATCCAGCAAGGATTTCCTCTATTTAATTACAAAGTACACTATTTATTAGTTATCTTAATCTAGAATCAAAAATCCTTAAAAAATTTCAATTTACTATTAACAACTCATTTCTAGTTTAAATTTTATCAGGTGATACTCCCTGTATGTACATTGTAATTTAATAAGAACTGCATAAATAACACTAGTAAAATAAAGATAATAAATATAATTATAATAAAAATGATTATTTTTTTAATGACTTTACTCATAATTTTTCGGCCTCTACATTATATTTTAATTTCTTTTTTTAATTTAAATGTTTTTTACTTATATAATTAATTATAAGAACTACGTTTAATAGAAATACATATATTTATAATTATTGATCCAGCTAAAATCAAAAAGATAATAAATAATGACAATAATAATGGAACCTTGATTGGTTCAATTATATTGATTGAGCCATAATAATCAAAACATTTACTTCCTAGATAATACATAATATTTTTCAGATCATATTTTCCCAATATAGGAACTATGTATAAATATAGGGCTAGAATCATTATTCCTGCAATTATATTTTTGGTAATATATCCTAATGTATATCCTATTTCAACAAACAAAAGAGCTAATATAAATCCATATAAAAATTTATTTACAATAGATGCATGATAATTAACTATTTTTATATCAAAATTATCAAGTGGTATCCTAGCAGATAATATTTTATAAAATATTAGATTTATAAAATATGATATAGTTAAAGAGGATATCAATATAATAATACTGCTTACTATAAGTGATGTCTGTTTTGCAATATTATACATTCTTTTATTTATTCTTACCGTATTACATTTTGTCATATTGTATTTAAAATCAACATTCGAAATAAACAATCCAAAAGCTCCAAAAACTAGAGGGAAAAATAAAATTGAAGACTCTAAAAGCTGAGATAATGTATATTTAGGACTTGCTACATAAGCATATCGACCAACAAGCTCTTTAAAATATAAAATCGGATTAGTAACAGTTGTTCCACCATTAGCATCTGTTTCTACTTTATAACTACCGGAAAGATCTTTATTAATATCAATTCCATTTTTAATATAATAACTTTCATAATATAAATATCTTTCATGAGTTTTTATTACGGAAGAATAGTTGTAATATATTAATACAATGAACATTATACTAAGAAGACCTGCAATTATATAATAAAATTTTGATTTAATCCCGAACTGCAATTCTTTATATATGTATTTCTTCATCATAAATATCCTCCAATTTTAACTCACTGTTTGCAAAATTTTCTACTATTAAAGATATTTGATTGTTTTTGATTATAAATAAATCATCAATTAAATCATTATAGAATCCAAACTGATGGCCAGTAAGTAATATAGTCATTTTTTTAGACCAGTTTCTTATATAATCTTTTAGGTTTCTTATAGCATCATAATCTAAACCATTTGTGATTTCATCCATTATTAGATATTCCGGTTCAAGTATATCAATTAATATTAATGCTAGTTTTTTCTTCTGGCCATAAGAATACTTTTTTACTTTAGTTATTAATAATTCATAATCAATAAAACTTTTTGCAATGTTTATAATTTGTTTTTTTGTTTTTTTTCCTTCAGAAAATATTATTAAATTATCAATCCCACTTAGATTTGTATAGAAAGGGCAATCATCCCAAATCACCAATGATTTATCTCTCACTTGCTCGACACTTGTACTATTGAAAGATATGTTACCATGATAATCTTCCATGTCATACATACATTTAATAAGTGTTGTTTTCCCTGAGCCATTCGGTCCCATTATAAATGAAATCTTATTATTTTTTAATTCAAAATTTGATTTATTAATTACATTCTTTTTTGAATAACTTTTTGAAAAGTCAGTAAATAACACCATTTCTATCCCTCCTCACATATAATATCTACCAATGATACATATGTATATTTTTTATTATTGACTTGTAGCAAAAGACAAATTAGTTAGCCCAAACAACGGAGGCAGAACCGTTAGCGTTTACTATTATCTGGTCAACCCAATCTTTACTATAACCTAGTGTTACACCACCTACTACCGCTCCAACAAGGAATGTGGTTGTAGCATTCCAATATTCCTTTGTAGAAGTAGAAGTAGTTAGCTTTCTAATTCCACCTTTTTGTACAAATATACCAGAAATTTCTTGCCACGCATCGCTCGCAGTTATTGCGCTTCCCGTATATGTCCACGTTACACTACTTTTGCAAAAAGCTAAGCCGTCTGTTCCTCTTGATATCCAATAAGTTGATGTTGTTGATGCAGCTGCTGCCATTATACCACTGGATGTTGGTGTTAATGTTGTTATTCCTTCTTGAGCATTTACTGGTAATGGATTAGATTTTACAGCTGCGTTAGCAACTTGCGGTAGCGATGAAATAAATAAGATAGCTACGCATAATATAGAAGATAAAACCGTTCTCATTAATTTTTTCATAGCACTTCTCCTTTTTAATGATATATATCATTGGTAGATAACATAAATATTATCCATTTATTACCATTTGTCAATTGACAGATACATGAACGTCGTTTTTTATTACATGAACGTCGTTTTCTATAATTGTGGTATTATAACTATAAAAAGTGTCTATTGTTGATGATAATAAATTACTGTTTGATGTAATAAAAATACTGAAAGAATACACGCCACAAAAGCTGTTCAGAATTATTACATCCTTATAGCCATCGAAGTTCACATCCACAATATACTTACCTATCGTGTCCATCATTTGATTGTAAACGGGATTTCTGAGAAGTTTAACTGCGCAGATTTGACAGTCCAGAGAGCGTGGATGGTCCGGCATTGAAAGTTTTGTTTTCGGGGGTACTGGATAGTGTATATAAAAATAAAGTCCATTTTTTGAAATAGACTTTATCAAAATATATTATTGTGAAATATTTCATAACATTATTGCTGTAAATTCAGCCATATATTAATAATTGCTGTATTGGCACAGGGAGGTACGCTTATTGATAGTCTAATATACTTACTGAAGTTAATCGGAACTAATAAACTACATGATCCAGTTGGAATAATAATCGTTTGAATTTCTTTCGCATAATTCACATCATCAGGGCTGTTTTCAGCAATAACAGTGATTGATGCATTAGTATTATTTTTAATAAAATATGAAACTGTCGTCACCAATGAAATATTACATCCTGTCGTAAAATATTCAGAATCCTGCGATACCTTAATATCTTCTCTATATTCAAAAAACTTCGGAACTATATGAATATCTGCTTCAACACAATACGCTAACAATAGTGATAGATTATCATCCGTTCTCTTCTCGGTGCAAATTTGTATATAATCATAACCTGACATATCTGTACTCATAAGAACCAATCCATAATTATCTTCCGGATATTCAAACCAATGGTTTACCTGATCCGTCAAGTCAATGTAATACTTTCCACATTTTGAAATTGTTTTCTCAAATACTTTTGTAGAAAAATCAATAGATGGCTGATTTATCCAGTTTATATTGCGAACATTCCATTCTGAATTTAGATTGTACCCTTGCAATTCAAGCTTAGTGCCTTTTGTTACAAATATTGATAAAGAGGCATTTAAAATTCGTGTATTTTCAGGTAAATGGTTAAAATTAAACTTAATTAAAATCCGAGCTTCATATCCATGACTATTCTTTCCAATACTCATAACGTCGCTATACGTATCCGCATTCTTATTATATGAATTTATTTCAGCAATTTTATAATCAATATGTTTTTGCTTTGTACAGTCGGACGGTAACATGATACAGCCTCCTTAAATAAATAAAATATAATAAAAATTCAGATTTATAACAATAAAAAGCCTTTTCTACCTGGATTCCATCTAAGGAGATCTTTAGGATCGAAGTGATCAAGAAAAGCTTCTTTTACTTTATGTTTTAGAAAATACCCAAATAGACAGTTGAAATATTTTTACTTTAAAATCTCCAATGCTTCTTTATCATACACTTCAAATAATTTTATTGATCTAATTATTTCCTTTTTCCCCATATCCTTATAACCATTTCTATCATATAATTTCCCAAGCTGAAGTAGTACCGTTTTATCACTAATTAAATTCAATAAATTTAATGCCACTTCAAACTCATCAAATTTTTTATTAATAAGAAGTATTTCGCAAATTTCAAGTATAAAGCCCGTATACCCCTTTTCGCTCTCATCCTCAGATAATACCTGTGTAGGTTCCTTATTCAATAGATTCATAAACTGTTTATATACATCAAACATTTTATGATTGCTGTTTGATAATGTGGTGCAATCGAAACTATTCATAACTGATTCTGCAAGTTGTTTTCTATCAGATAATAGGTAACAAATCACTTTATACATTGAAGCATTCATATAAAATGTACTTTCCTTTTGTAGTGTATTCATTTGAATACACTGTTCAAACTCTCCGCTTCTTATAAGCGCTTTTAATTTTAATATCATGATGTCTTCTGAGTTGATACCATTTTTTTCACATTTCTCTATATATTCCAATGCAGAACTATAATATCCCTCCGAATAAAAAACATCTGCAATAATAATATAAGCTCTGGTAGTTTCTTCAAAAAAATTTTCAATAACCTTTTTAAACTCCGCTAATGGCGTCTGTTCTTCCTTTAATATATGCGCAATTCGATAAACAGGAATAATAAAGTCCTTTTTAGCCTTAATTGTATCATTAAAATAACGAAATGCGATATGATAATCCTTTAATTCCAGATAACAATTACCTAACTCATATATCGCTTTAAAGCTCCCTGTTCCATATAAAAACTTCAACTCAGATGGTGCCTCTCCTATTTCAAGGCACTTTTCATATGATCGTATGGCAAGTGTATATCTCCCCATCGATTTATATATATTGGCTTGAAAAAAATACAGATCAGTAAAGTTAGGATAATACTGTAAGCCTGTTTCAGCAAATTCTAATGCTTTATCATATAACCCCAAATAATAGTTAGCGATCACTATTCTGATAATAAGAATATATCCATATCCTACATTTGGACTAAAATCCTCATATGACTTGTAATAATAATTTAATGCTTTATGTATATCATCCAGCGCAAAATATTCATTTCCTAGATTAAAGCAGGCATATTTATTACTTGGCTCACTTTTTAACTGTTCTTTCAAAAGAGAAATATTTCTTTCTCTTTTCTTTTTTTCTTTAATATTGGTGTCTAAATAACCATAATGGTAAATTCTGATCGGAATATTTACATCCCTCTTATTGTTTTGGTGATTTACAAGCTGATTATGCACTTCTCCTTCATATTGATAACCATAATTATTTTTAAATAGGCGAGGATTTAAATTGATACTAATATTGTTACTGTCAGCAAAGCTCCCGCTGTAATTAAGTGTTTCAAAGTAATAGAGAAGGTTTTCTTCCGTACAATTATCAATTAATTGTATCAACTTTTCTTTGTCCTCACTGCAAAATTCATCATCAGCATCCATGATGAGTATCCATTCTTTTGTAGCGTATTTTAATGATTCATTTCTTGCTTCACTGAAGCTATTTGTCCATGGAAAATGATACACTTTTGCACCAAAGCTTTCAGATATGGCAATCGTTTTATCAGTAGAACCGGTATCTACGATAACTATTTCATCTATTATATCTTTAATACTATTAAGGCATCTGTTAAGATTATCCTCTTCATTTTTTACAATCATACATAAGCTTATTCCTTTATTCATATACTACCACCTTTATTGATTTATCGCATTTAGTTCTAAACATATCTGCTCGATAAAAGCACATAGGAGTTCATAGAACTCCTATGTTTTTTATTAATATCTACCATTAAATACTACAACTACACTTTGAGGTATTGTTGCAGTATTACTGATTTGTGCCGAAATGTATTTCAAATAGTAATCGTTTGTTACAACATGTGGAGTAGCGTTTATTGTTGTGGTTTCTGAAATTAAAACCCGTGGATAAGTTGTTAAATTTGAACTAGGGGTTGCTGTTAATTGTATCGATACTATTCTATTCGTTGTAGTAATATTTCTTAAGTACCAGGAAGTATCTTCATATTTAGAAATATTTATCAGATTAGTATAAGTTACTGTGGACGCTGCTACTGCAATTGTTTGAGTAATCGAATCAAAAATACGATCAACCAAATTAAGTTTAACTGTTCCAACTACATTTGTTAAAGTTCCCAATAAAGCAACTTTGTTCAATGTTCCAACAATCGCTACGTTATTTAAAGTTCCTACTGTTGCCACCTTGTTTAAGGTTCCTAAGGTTCCAACCGTTGCTACTCTGTTTAAGGTTCCTAAAAGAGCTACATTGTTTATGGTTCCAACAATCGCTACCTTATTTAAAGTTCCGACTGTTGCTACCTTGTTTAAGGTTCCTAAGGTTCCAACCGTAGCTACCTTGTTTAAGGTTCCTAAGGTTCCAATCATAGCTACTCTGCTTAAGGTACCCAAAAGAGCTACTTTGTTTATTGTTCCGACTATCGCTACTTTATTTAAAGTTCCGACTGTTGCTACCTTGTTTAAGGTTCCTATATTACTTACCGTTCCAATCTGAATTGGAGCAGTTCCTGTATTAACTTTCAGTTCTCCATTATTATTTATTTGAAGAGCTTCATAAGTACTATTTGTACTGTTATACCCAAAAACCGAAGCTTTCAATTGTTCTGCATTATTCTGAAAAATTATACTATTAGCCAATGATAATACACCTTCTATTCATAAAATAATATAAGGTATTTGTTTCAACACAATACGATATACTAACCTACCCTGTGATTATGTCTAGACTTTAATACATAACTTCACATCACAATTCCATTGCAACGTTACATAAAATGTAATTTATTGACGTTTTTAATGTTTTTTTGCAATACCTTATATCTTATTATAATATATGATGACTTTATATTTCTGTTCCGGTTCCTTAAATCTCTAACTCTTTGAGAATGGATTGGGTGCTTTCATGCGTTTAATGCAATATTTACTACCGGTGTCACAAACAATGTATATAAAGTACAAAAAACCCCAAGGTGAATGTCTCATAACGAAACCTCCACTTTAGGGCTAACGTTTTATTTACAACATAAAGTTATCAGATTACACACCTCATCAATATCTTCCTCTGTTAGATATGGGTGCATTGGTAGTGAAAGCACTATATCACTAAGTACATTAGCCACACAAAAATCCTCCTCTACATATTCTTGATTTTGAAATGCACGTTGTTTGTGCAATGGTTTGTTGTAATATATCATACTTGGTATCTTTTTGTTAGCCAGTTCGGCTTGTAACCTATCCCTTTGATCTCTATTTTTAAGCTTTATTGTATACTGCGCAAAACTCGAATAAAATCCCTCCGGAATGATTGGTACTTCAACAGCATCTTTTAATCTGTTATTATAAATTTGATAAACCTGATTTACATCTTCAAGCTCGTGATCAATGAATGCTTTTAACTTTACCTTTAATACACCTGCTTGAAGCGTATCCAATCGTGAGTTTATTCCAAGTCTTACATTATCATATTTATCCTTGCCGCGGCCATGCACCTTTAAGGATTTTATTCTTTGTGCCAACTCTTCATCATTCGTAAAAATAGCGCCACCATCGCCATAACACCCTAAGGGTTTTGAAGGGAAGAAGGAAGTCGTTGCAGCTTTGCCAAAACTCCCGGCTCTTTGCCCTCTTATATTACCACCAAATCCCTGCGCACTATCAACCAAAACCGACAATTTGTATTTCTTAGCAATTGTCTCAATTTCATAATGATTTGCCGGTAACCCAAACAAATCAACCGGAATAATGACTTTAGGTATCAATTTACCGTCTTCAATTATCCTTCGAATCGCTTCCTCCAGCTTTTTTGTATCAATATTAAATGTATCTCTGTCCACATCTACAAATATGGGAGATGCACCTGCAAGTGCAACTATCTCACCCGTTGAAAAGAATGTGAAATCCGGTAAGAATACAGCATCACCGTTACTTATCCCCCATGCCATCATAACCAAGGTCATAGCATCTGTTCCGTTGGCACAGGTAATGCAATTTTTGACTCCAACATATTCAGCTAAACGTGTCTCTATTTCATTAACTTCTTTTCCATCAATAAAATTAGTACTTAATAATACTTCCTGTATTTCAGAATCAATGCTTTTCTTATATTTTTGATATTGAGTATGCAAATCACGAAACTGCATTTTTATCACCTTTTTCCTGAAGTCCATTGTTTCCAAGAAAATATTTCCTATTACAAATCCTACAATTCAACCCTTCCGGTAATGTCTTTCCACATTCACAAACATAGCCAATTTGCTGTGCAGGAACTCCTGCCATTAATGCATAATTAGGAACATTCTTTGTTACTACTGCTCCTGCAGCAATCATAGCCCATCTTCCTATGTTAATACCACAAACAATGGTCGCATTCGCTCCAATTGAAGCTCCAAATTTAACAATCGTCATATTGTATCCTGTACTACCCTTCGGATACTTACTTCTTGGCGTAAGATCATTTGTAAATACCATAGACGGTCCACAAAACACGTAATCCTCCAACTCTACTCCTTCGTATACAGAAACGTTGTTCTGGATCTTAACTCCGTTTCCTATCTTTACATTATTTGAAATGTTTATATTTTGCCCAAGGGAGCAGTTTTTGCCAATCTGAGCGCCTTTCTGTATATGACAGAAATGCCATATCTTTGTACCATCACCAATATCTACCCCTTCCTCTACAAAGCTACTTTCATGCACAAAATAACTCATTTTCTAAACCTTCCTTTATAATCTAGGGTACTGCCTTGTTTCAAGGGCAACCTTACGCAAGCACCGCTGGCAGCCGATTCATAAATCGCAAGGACAAGCTCAATTGCTCTTCTTCCTGCTTCTGCATTAACTAATGGCTGTCTATCGTTTTCAATGGCATTAATAACATCTTTATAAAGAGGGTAATGCCCATACCCGTATACATTTGGGGGATCTTCTTGAAAAAATGTCTTTATTTGATTGGAATCCTCTGTTTCATCAGCAAAATGCCATTCGTCAATAGTATTTATAGACTTACCACCCGCCTTAATTGTACCCTTTTCTCCACAAATATACAGTGTTTCTTCCAAATCATTCGGAAAAACGTTAGTTGTACCTTCAATAACTCCATAACTACCATTAGCAAAGCGGATAAGAGCAATACCAAAATCTTCCGTTTCAATATAATCATGATTTAAGTTATCTGTCATTGCTATTACAAGTTCAATATTATCACCCATCATCCAACGTAGGAGATCTATATTATGGATACACTGATTCATTAGCGCTCCGCCATCCTGTTCCCATGTTCCACGCCATGAAGCCTGCTTATAGTAACTTTCATTTCTATTCCATCTTATATGGGCAGAGCCATGGAATAATCTACCAAATCGTTCAGTCTCAATAGCTTCTCTGATTTTTATTATCGATTTATTAAAGCGATTTTGATGGCAGGCACAAACCTTAACTCCTTTTTCTTTCGCATTCTTGATTATGGCATCCGCATCTGCTAAGGAAAGTGAAATAGGTTTCTCAATAATAAGGTTGCATCCTGCAGCAATACAATCCAAAGCTATCTGTGCATGCTTACCACTCTCTGTGGCAATTGCAACCACATCCAGCTTTTCTTTTTCAAGCATTTCCTTATAATTAGTATACCTAAGCATAGTTTCAGGAAGGTGGAACTTTATTATCTTATCTTCCATATTCTTCGTTACAATGTCGCATAAAGCTGTAATTTCAAGACTATTTTCAATCGCTGCCGCGATATGATTTGGAGAAATACGTCCACAACCAATCAATGCATAGCGAAGTCGCATTTTGCATACCTCCTGATTAAAGTAACTCAATATTCTCTCGATCATTTATCTCTTTCATCACATTCTTTGTATCAAATATAAATTTAGCATGCCTCTGTACAAACCTATAATCAACATTTGAATGTGCTGTTGTTATAATAATGAGATCTGCGTTTTCCACCAGTTCTGTGCTTAATACAGGTTCCCCTTTTACTTCAATATCTTTTTCGCGATATTCAAGCACAAACGGATCGTGGTACTTAACTTTGGCTCCCTCAGCGTTCAATACCTCTATCACTTTAACACCAGGACTTTCACGGTAATCGTCAATATCCTGTTTATACGCCACACCAAGAACCAAAATTTTGGCTCCATTTAGTGCTTTTTTAAAACGGTTTAAAATTTTAAACGCTCTCTGGACACAATATTCTGGCATACGATCATTCACCATCATGGATGCCTCTATCATTGAAGTATGGAAGCCATATTCACGAGCTTTCCAAGCTAAATAATAAGGGTCAAGGGGAATGCAATGCCCTCCTAAACCTGGACCGGGATAGAAAGCTTGGAAGCCATATGGCTTCGATTTTGCGGCCTCAATCACTTCCCAGAAATTAATTCCCATTTTATTACATAACATTGCAAGTTCGTTTACGAGACCAATATTCACATTACGGTAGGTATTTTCTAATATTTTCTCCATTTCCGCAATTGATGGACTAGACACGCGATGGATCGGTGCCTCAAGAATATTTTCATATAGAGCAGAAGCAATATCAGTACAAATTGGGGTAACGCCTCCTACCACTTTAGGTGTATTCTTTGTCTTATATTGAAGATTACCCGGATCAACGCGCTCCGGCGAAAATGCAAGATAAAAATCCTCACCGCATTTCAGACCCGACAATTCAAAAATTGGCTTTAATATTTCCTCTGTTGTTCCGGGATATGTAGTTGATTCTAATACGATTAACATATCCTTATGCATACCTGGGACAATGCTTAAGGCAGAAGCTTTAACATAACTTATATCTGGCTGTTGATGTTCATCTAAGGGAGTCGGTACACAGATACAGATACAATCAGCCTTCACCACTTGTGTAAAGTCTGTTGTTGCAGTTAGCAACCCTGTTTTGACAATGTATTCCAGCTCCTCATTCACTACATCTCCAATATAGTTTATACCGGCATTCACTAAATCTACTTTATATTTTTGTATATCAAAACCAATTGTTTTATACCCTGCTTTAGCCTTTTCGACAGCTAAAGGAAGACCCACGTAGCCTAACCCGACTACTGCAAGTATTGCTGATTTATTTAATAATTTTTGCTTTAAGTTGCTCATTCATTTTCCTTTATAAAACGATACCTATTCATTAATTTATATGATGGGTATTTCTTTTAAGAATTTTTCGAATAAAATTTTCATATTCTCAAACTCATTTCTATATATATCAAATTTTAGCAAACCTTTATTCGTATAGGTTAATCCTTCCTTAGCAAAGATGGTACAAAACTTATCGATTTGATCTTTTGCTATATTAAATTTAAGATAATCTGGTATTGCGCTCATATTCAAATGATTTTGCAATTGAATATAATAAAACTGCGCAATGCAAAGCAACTTTTTTTGTTCTCGATTCGATACTGTCTTCCAATCGACCTGTGGTAAATATACTTCTTCATTAAAATTTTGAATTATATAATCATATAATGCTGCAGACGCCTTTATTCTTTTCTCTATATTATGGGATGCATTTTCCGAATGAATACGATAGTTGATTAATGATTCCTCAACCATTCCATAATTCCACTTATATTTAATAAAATGCAACGTATTAAGAGTATCTGCTGAAAAATCATTTTCTTTATAAATAACCCAGTTAACACGATTTTTGTCAAAAAAGCTTTTCCGATATAAGCAATTCATAGGAATTATGCCAGACCCTGTATTAAATACATGCTGTATTACTGCTTCATTATTTAAAATAGTATAATTCCATTTTCCGGTTAGCGCATCATATTCATCAACAATATTAAAATTGCAATAAACATAATCTTTGTCTGTATTTTCTTCCAAGTATTTTACAAAAATCTCAACTTCGTTCCTCTGTACATAATCATCACAAGCAATCCATTGAAAATACTCTCCTTTTGCATTCTCAATAACCTCTTGAACCCCTTTAGATGCACCACCTGAATTCGTTTCGTGATAGATTGCCTTTATATTACTATAATTTATTTCATACTCTTGAATCATTTCTTTGGATCCATCTGTTGAGTTGTCATCAATAAGTAAAAGTTCTATATTGGAATACGTTTGATTCAAAAATGATTCTACACACTTTTTAATGTACCGCTTTCCATTGTAATTAGTAATTCCTATTGTGACTAAGGGCATCCTTTTCAAGTTATCTTTATCGATATCTTTTATATTATTACTCATAGACAAAAGTAAATCCTTAAGGCTATTCATTTTACCTTCCGAGGAATAATTATCTTTAATAAATTGAAGGTACTCTATTGAACAATAATTATTATCTTCAAAAATACGAACAGCTTCCTCTATCGTATTCCAAACGTATTTACTGCTATAGATAGCCTTAGCTCCTACAAAATTATGAATCACGGGTTTAATTCCCTTAGCCATTGATTGCATAACACTCATATTTTGAGATTCAAGTACACTTGTACATAAAATGTAGTTTTTATCCTCTAACCAAACATCTAAATTATCTTGCCACCCCTCAAAGAATACATTCTTTTCCATCCCGAATTCATTTATCATTTGTTTAAAATATAAAATATCCCTATCATCTTGGAACTGTCCGGCAATAAATAGTTGATACTGCGGATTTTTATCAAATATAGCCTTAAATGTATGTAACAACATCATTGGTCCTTTTTTATAATTGATATATCCAACATAGGCAATTCGAAAACCTGGTTTCCTCTCTCGAAATATATATCTGTTTATATCTATTCCATTTGGTATGATTATGGTCTTACTTTTATCTAATTGAAGCTTTTCTATTACAAAATTTCTGATATGCTCTGCAATAAAAATAGTCATATTTACCCTATCCCAAATTACATCATTTGGGTAATTTGTAAATGCTTCATAACTATGAAGTCTGCATATTATTAACCTTCTTTTTGCTAACTCAAGTTTACTTCCATAAGCCACAAGCTCGTCACACCATTCGAACCAAGTTATTTCAGACCATTCCATACCTTCATCAATTTGCTTAAATTCTGTTACTATTATTTTCTTTGTTTCATATATATCAGATAATCCTTTCATAATATCCTCTAAAAAGCTATCCATTCCTTGCTTTACAAAAAAAACAATTTTCTTTTTTCTTTTTTCTTTCTGTATTATTGTAAATTCCATGTCATTAGCCAAATAATCACATCCAGTTTCTTTTCATATCATACTTTTTTATCCTTACATTATTATATTGGTTCTTATTTTATTGGTACCTTCTTAACATTTAATAATACGATATGCCCTCCATATAAAAAAATTATATAAGCATATGTTTTATATTGGCTATCTTCTATTTACTAAAAAAATAAGCCTTTTACCAAATAGTTTAACTACTCGGTGAAAAGGCTTACCCTCACAGTATATCTTTGTTAATAGTTGGTTGATTTATATTTTTTGCCATCGCTATCATAGGTAATCCACTCCCCAACAGACTCACCCATTTCAAAATACCCTGAACGTTTTATAGTGCCATCCGTACGATACCATTCCCAGTATCCGTCTGGCTTATCATTAACAATTTTCCCTTTAGACCAAATGGTGCCACCATTTGCATGGTATTTGATAGTGTATCCGTCAATCACTTCCAATTTCTTTTCTTTGACGCCATTTGTACGAACCAAATCACATTTTTTATTATCCATCTTTCATACTCCTCTTTATCAATCGTAATACTCTATTATCAATCAAATTGTTTTAGATATGCAATTTAATTGGATTACAGAGTACTTTGCTTTATATTGTGGAAGCTGATGTATGCCTTCCGTATCCTCAGTTACGGTAAATAGAAAATAAAGTCTACACTTTTGGAAAATGCTTAACTCAAGCACGAATGAATAATTGCTCCGCCTTTTTCATCCTATCGACGATTGGTACTCCAAAGGGACAACGTTTCTCGCAAGCTGCACAGCTGATGCAGTCTGATGCATTTGACGAAAGGCTGCTATAGTGAGCTTGTATAGTAGCGGGTATTTCTTCCTGCATTACTGCTAAATCATAAAGCTTATTCACCATTGCGATATCTATGTAAGTAGGGCATGGTGCACAATGTCCACAATAAGTACATTGGCCGGAATATGCATGATATGGCGCATTTGCGAGCACCGTGGCATAATCTTTTTGTTCCTCTGTGGCTATTTCATATGCTACAGCAGCATCTACTTCTTCCGGTGTCCTGCATCCAACCATAACAGATGCCACAGCTGGACGTGTAAGTGCATAATGAAGGCATTGAACCGGAGTCAAGGCAACACCAAACGGTGAATTTTCTGCACTAAATAATCTTCCACCGGCATAACCTTTCATTACTGTGATGCCAACGTTTTCCCGTTCACAAATCTGATACAGCTCTTCCCGCTCCGGTGCAATCCCTTTCAGCTTTTCATTATAATGTTCGCTAAAAAGGTCATTTATATCTTCACTTGCAGGAAGCATATCAAATGCAGGATTAAGACTAAACAATACCATTTCAATTTCACCACTTAATGCTGCCAGCTTTGCGACATCAGGATTATGTGTACTTAAGCCAATATGGCGGATCGTACCATCATGTTTTAATTCTCTGACATAATCAATAAATTCTCCCCTCATGATTTTATCAAACTCTGCCACTTCGTCAACAAAATGAATCATGCCAAGGTCAATATAATCCGTTTCAAGACGACTTAGTAAATCACGAAAAGCATCCTTTACTTTCTCCAACTCACGGGTACGTACATACTGACCCTTCTGCCAGGTTGAACCAATATGTCCCTGTATAACCCATTTATCTCGATGTCCGGCAATTGCTGCTCCGATATTGGAGCGTACATTAGGCTCCGACATCCAACAATCTAGGATATTAATCCCATATTCTTCACTGCGCTCAACAACTGCTTTTACAACAGCAGCACTGTGACGTTCTAACCATTCGGCTCCTAGTCCTATTTCACTGACAGTTAACCCCGTTTTACCTATTTGTCTGTATTTCATACTACTTCCCCCTTTTACTTTCTTGATAACTAACTATGAGCTTTAATCATTTTATCTCATTTCAAATCATATTTCAAAGATTTGGATATTTGATTATATTATATCAATATCCAATTATCATATCAATAAATTAATATAGATGCTACCAATGACCGACATATATTTCCATATAAAAAGAGATACAAAGAATCACTTTGCTATTGCTGAGTAAGTATAAAACAGATAATATTTACTATACGATGCTATGTCTAACTGCCAACACTTCTTCTCCTCTCTTAATTATATAGTGTTTTTAGACGTTCAATTATCAACTTCGTAAATTTATAGGAATTACCTGCACCAAAAACAACAATAATATCTCCCTGTCTAGCTTTTAGAGAAATTGCTTCCGCAACTTCATTATAATCTTCAATATAAGTAGCCTTACCAGCCTCCATTTTACTGATAAAGGAGTTTATATCAACAGGTTCTAGATTTTTATTAATTTCTCTACCAACATAAGTTTTTGTAACTATGGCTTCATCTGCTTTGTTCAGTGCCGCTATAAATTCCTTTGGGAATAATTTTAATCTTGATATTTGATGCGGTTCCACTATCGCATATATTTTTTTGCCAGGATAAGTAGTTCGAAATGTGTCTAAAACTGCAGCTATTGCAGTGGGATGATGACCATAATCATCGTATACTTTTATTCCATTCACTTCATCTACTAATTCTGTTCTTCTCCCTATACCCTTATATTTTTGAAAAACGACTTTCAGGGTTTCTAAATTTACTCCTAAATGGGCAGCAGCACAAAGTACTCCTAAGGAATTTGAAACATTATGAGTTCCGAGAAGGCCAAGTTTAAAACTTTCTTTAAAGTTTGGTCCATCTACATCAAATCCTACACCGTCTTCCGTAAAGCTGTTGATTTGACCCCTATACTCAGCATTAAATGGAAAGTCAAATTTATGATTTAAGTAATATCCAATCACCTTAATATTTTTCTCTTCGAGCCAATTTTTCAGTTCGAAAAGTACTTCTTTCACTCCTTCACTTTCTGCATTTACTACAAGTGTACCGGAATGTTTTAGATTACGAATGAACTTTACAAATGCTTCTTTAAATTCAGTGAAATCTTTGAAAAATTCAGGATGATCCATCTCTATGTTATTGATAATAATTAAGGAGGGTGAATAGTTTAAAAAATTGCAATTGAATTCATCCGCCTCGCAGATAAAGTATTTTGACTCAGCTAATCGAAAACCGCCTCCCCACGGTTTATAGATTGTTCCGGCTTCTACAATTGGGTCAAACCCGCCAGCTTCTAATGCTAATCCCATCAAGACTGTTGTAGTTGATTTTCCATGGGTACCTGCTACTGCAACAAGGAATTTATCTTTCTGAAGATATTTACCCATGAATTCCTGCCAGGTCATTAATATATTTCTCTTCCTTGCTTCAACAAGTTCGGGATGATTAGGGTTAATATCAAAAACAGCCGGAGTAACTGCCAAAATGTCCACCCCTTCCAGATGTTCACAATTATGACCTATTTTTATATCAATTCCACTGTCACTTAATGCTTCACTATAATAACTCGTTTCATTACAATCACAACCGGTCACATCAAATCCTGATTTTTTAGCTATTACTGCAATCGGTGCCATTCCGCTACCGCCTATTCCCATGAAATGTACATGTAATTTTCTGTCCATGTTTTAACTCCTTTAGAATTTGTAGTTACTTAATTTCTTTATTATACCATGTTATGCTTAGAATTGTTAAGAAAAGTAAGTAGTAAATATGATTTATTGATTACTTCTATCAAATCTTCGGTAGAGTTAAAAAATCGGCCAGGATACACTGGCCGATATCATTCTGGAACTGAAGGAAGCCTATACTTGATTGTTTTTCAATAGTAATATTGCTTTTTTTAATCTTTTAACTCCTTCTATTATTTGTTCCTCAGATAGATGACCAAAGCCTAGAACAATTGCATCCGATGCCCCTTCTTCTTTTAGGTTATACTCATCGGTACTTTTTACCCCAATACCTTGATCGAAAAGTACCTTTTTAGCTTGTTCATCAAAAATAAGGTTCGGAAAGCGTACCACAATATGCATCCCCACATTTGACCCATAGATGACAATTGAATTTCCAAAAGTGTTATAGATATTTACTGTCAATAATTTCATCTTCCTTTTATATACTTTGCACATTTTATAAATATGCTTTTCATAAAAACCACTGATAAACATATGATAGATATTCATTTGTACTAACTTATTCGGATGTTGATGAATCAACGATGAAAGTTTTTGAAAATCCTCTAAAAGCTGATTAGGTATAACCATATAACCCAATTGTAATGCAGGTGCAAGTGTTTGGCTGAAAGTACCAACATGTATTACTTTCATATCTGATAATTGATAAAGTGAATTCACGGGTGCTCCATTGTAGCGAAATTCACTATCATAATCATCTTCAATTATATAATGTTCATGTTCGTTGGCATATTCGATCAGTTTCTGTCGGCGGTCTATAGGTAAAACTCCCCCCAGGGGAAATTGATGAGCCGACGATGTGAAGATTAATCCATGATTAACGTTTGGGAGTAAATCAACATTTATTCCTATGTAATCCATGATCAAAGGATAGCGTTCATAGCCATATACATCAAAAATATCCTTGGCAAAACTAATCCCTGGAGATTCTAGGAGTACTGTCTTTCGATCTCTGTGAAAGAAAAGTGAAATTAATTCAAGTGCTCCTTTGGTCCCGCTCGTCATCATGATTTGTTGATACGAACATTGAATGCCTTTATGCTTATACAAATATTCTACAAGCGTTTTGCGTAGCGGCTCATACCCAAAAGAATCATCATACCCAAGTAGCTCACTCGAGCTATCATACATATATTTTCTACTGGCAACCAACCATGCTTTTTTAGGGAATGCATTTAAATCCGGAGTACCTGCCACAAAGTTAATTAGATCTACAGATACTTTATCTTCCTGAAGTAATATTTTATCTTGAATCATCGTATCTAATGATCTTATAGTAATATCAGATACATAGGTTCCTTTCCCTTTAACCGTCTCTACATAAGCCTCAGCCATCAGTTGATCATATATTTCCATAACAGTATTTCGTGAAATATTCAACTTTTCTGCTAGAAACCGACTTGAGGGCAGCTTTTCTCCTCTTTGAAGCTCACCACTCAAGATTTTTAATGTAAATGTATCATATAATTGCTTTTTGTATGAAATACTGCTATTACGATTAATTTCAATATAAATCTCAATCACTCCAATCGATTTGATATACAGCGTTTACATTTGGCTCAGAATAATGTTCCTTAAAAGTACCACTTTTTAATTATTTTTCAGAAACCACACTCCCCTTCTTCCTATAATAAATGATAATCAAGTCACTTCCTATTCTCTCTAAATCGAGCATTAACATCCTTTAATATAATTTTATTATCCACCTGTAGTATATATAATTGAGAATCTTCTTATTTAAATGCAAAGAATAAAAATACGCTTTTCTAATTGTATTTCTCTTCCATTAATTATAGCATCACAATCATTTAATAAAAAATAAAAAAGTAAATTTCATTATATTAGAAGCATCTATTAGATGTATTGGTCATTTATTTTCCCTTTGCTTCTTCTTATTACCTCTTTTAGTAACCCTTTCCCACGTTCTCTTCCTCTTCCTCCGTTCCCAAGAAACTTCCATAGCAATATCCCCCTATAATCATGTAGAATAGGGAATGAGTCCTAGATACTGAATCATTCAACACCCAAAAGGAGGTTTCTATGAAACGATTTAAGACGATATTGGCTATAACACTTTGCATTCTATTATCATTTCCAGCTACAGTTGCAAGTGCTGCGACCTATACGGTAACTGCAAACAACTCTCTCTATTCGATTAGTAAATTATTCAATACCAGTATAAATTCCTTACGACAGAGTAACAATTTTGATGAAGATAGTCTGACACCTGGAGATAAAATCTATGTTCCGGCACATGTTTATAAAGTAAAAAGTGGCGACTCCATGTACGAAGTAGCGACCAAGTACGAGATACCCGTATCAAATTTAAAAAAAGCAAACAGCCAAACCGGTAATTCAATTGTGCCTGGAGAAAAATTAATCATTCCCGGTGTAAAACCGTCTAAAAAATCCGATACAGTTATCTCTTATTCCAGTAGCGAAGTTGACTTATTAGCCAGACTTATTGAAGCCGAAGCTGGCGGTGAGACCCAACAAGCTAAAATCGCAGTTGGCGCAGTGGTAGTTAACCGTGTTCAAAGCGGGGACTGGGCATCCAGTATTAAAGGTGTAATTAATCAGAAGTTCGGGGCTTATTATCAGTTCACTCCGGTGAAAAACGGCATGATTAATAAGAAGGCTTCCTCCAACTCCAAAAAAGCTGCTTGGACCGCTCTGTATGGTAGCGATCCAAGTAAAGGTGCCATCTTCTATTTTGATCAAAGCTCTACGAATCAATGGCTGTGGTCCAAGAAGCAAACGGCTCAGGCAGACCACTTAGTATTTGTAAAATAAACAAAAAAGAACTATTGCCAGATACTCAGAATACAAAATATTAAATCGTATGATGAAGCAAATAGCAGGGACTGAAGCCGATATTGAACCGGCCTCTGTCCCTGCTATTCATGAATTCAAGCTGTATTATTAAATATTAATAACCAAGTCAAAGCAATGTTACATACTTTTCAAACACAATAGTATATATATAATAAGATAATATTAAGTGAGAAGCTTTATGACTTCGGAAGAAAGAAATCGCATTGTTAGTGAGGATTATGCCGACTTATTAATAGAATATCCACAGGATGAAGCAATATTACAAGCATTCCCTAATGCAACGATTAATCCAATCAATTTTCTGCTTTCTGTCGTACATGTTCCTGTAGATCAGATTACAAATCAAACAATCCTTGAATGGGGATATTCCGTTATGCCTTCCTGTCTCGGACTGGTCAGTCATGAAAGTTTAGAAGCATCCGGAATACAAAGACTTCGCAATATCCCCAACTTTGACTTTCGTGGACAGGGCGTCCTTATTGGTATTTTGGATTCTGGAATAGATTATACAAATCCGATATTTATAAACGAGGATGGCACTACAAGAATTGCAGCTATCTGGGATCAATCTATAGAAAGTAATAATCCCCCAGAAGGTTTTTTATATGGTACTGAGTATACCAGAGAGCAGATAAATCAAGCTTTACAAAGTGAAAATCCGTTGGCTATTGTACCAAGTACTGACGAAAATGGACATGGTACTATGGTAGCAGGAATCGCTGGTGGTAATGAAGTTCCCGAAAGAGATTTTTATGGAGTTGCACCAGACGCAGAATTTATAGTTGTAAAGTTAAAACCAGCAAAACGTTATTTAAAAAACTTTTTTTTCATCCCTGAAGACGCTGCCGCTTATCAAGAAAATGATGTCTCCTTTGCGCTTGAATATTTAGTCAGTGTACATGGCCGCTTAGAAAGGCCCATGGCTATTTGCGTGGCAGTAGATACTTCACAGAGTTCACATGATGGGCGTGGAACCTTAAGCACTTATTTATCATTAATGTCAACAACAGAAGGGGTTGCCGTAATTATAGCTGCTGGTAATGAGGGAAATACACGTAGGCATTATTTTGGAACAGTGAATCAATCAATTGGATTTGATACGGTTGAATTAAATGTAGGTGAAAACGAAGCAGGCTTCTCTATGGAACTTTGGGGGCAACGCCCTAGTATCTTCTCTGTTGATATTACTTCTCCTTCTGGTGAATACGTACCAAGAATAGTGACTGGTATTGATGATTACAGAGAATTAACATTTGTTTTCGAAAGGACAATTATACATCTTGATTATCAAATGGTTGAATCTCAAAGCGGTGATCAGCTAATACTTTTTCGTTTTGAAGCCCCCGCTCCGGGTATTTGGAAAATTAATGTATACGAAAGTGGTGATTTTAATCTTGGATTTGATATATGGTTACCTATGGAAGGCTTCATCTCCGACAATACATTTTTTATAAAATCAGATCCATACACAACAGTTTTGACTCTTGCAACTACACCCATACCAATTACTGTAACAGCCTATAACCATGTCAATGATAGTCTTTTTCTAGGTTCTAGCAAAGGGTTTTCCCGCGTTAGAGACATAACACCAACACTAGCTGCTCCTGGAGTTAATATAACAGGGCCAACATTGAATAAATCCTTTACCCAATATACCGGTACCAGTGTCTCCGCAGCTCATACCACCGGAGTTGCTGTTATGCTTCTGGAATGGGGAATTATAAGAGGTAATCTAACAAGTATGAGTTCTGTTGAAATGAAAAAGCTAATGATCAGAGGAGCCAAAAGAGATGTAGATCTTGATTACCCAAATCGTGATTGGGGTTATGGAATATTAGATATATATAATATATTTGATACTTTACGTACTGGCATCACTGTTTAATAAATATTTATAACTCATATTATTGGATAATGAATATATATAATTATATATATATTCGGGGAGAGACATAATGATTGATGAGGAGTACGTAGATTTAATCATATATTATCTAAACAATCCGGAGCGCTTGAATAGATATCAGAATGCAATAATTCATTATATGAACGAAGCGTTTGCTGAAGTTCATATTCCTGTATCTCAAATTATAAATCAAACAATTACTACCTTTGGCTATTCTGCAATGCCAAAGCTGTATGGCCTGACAAGTGAAGTCAGCCTGGAGTCATCGGGTGTAAGTAGGCTCAGAAATATCGCGAATTTTAATCTTAGGGGAAAAGGGATCTTAATTGGCGTAATTGATACTGGAATTGATTATACCAATCCTGTATTTATAAAATCTGATGGTACTAGTAAAATCATATCAATATGGGATCAAACGATTGAAACAGGTACTCCTCCAGAGAATATTCCTTTTGGAACTGAATATAAGGCAGATCTTATAAATCAGGCATTAGCTTCACCTAACCCAATAGAAATTGTACCTAGCATTGATGAGAATGGGCACGGCACTATGATGGCAGCCGTTTCTGCCGGTAATGAAGACGAAAATGCAAATTTTTCCGGAGTTGTACCCGATGCTGAGTTAATTATTGTAAAACTGAGGCAAGCAAAACAATATTTACGAAATTTTTTTTTCATACCTGATGGAATTATGTGTTATCAAGAAAACACCATTATGTGGGGAGTACAATATTGTTATCAAATGGCAAGAGAGCTTAATCGGCCTATTGTTATCTGTATAGGAATTGGGACCTCTCAAGGTTCCCACGACGGTCGCTCACCCTTAGACATATTTTTGTCTATCATTGGTGATTTTCCAAGAACAGCAGTGGTCACATCAGCTGGCAATGAAGGTAACCGAGGACGGCATTATTATGGCAACATAGATCCTTCCATTGGTTATAATACAGTTGAACTTCATGTTGGTGAGAACGATAAGGGATTTTCAATGGAAGTTTGGGGTAATTCACCAGGAATATATTCAATTGATATCCTTTCACCGAATGGAGAATATATTCCCCGAATAGCTGCCGGTCTCCGCGTAAACAGAGCAATAACATTTATATTTGAACCCACTACTATTTATGTTGATTATTTAATGACGGAATCCGAAACAGGTGATCAGTTAATTTTATTGCGTTTTCGAAATGTTACTCCTGGAACATGGAAATTCAAAGTGTATGGGCAAAGTGATTTGCCTACAGGATTTCATATATGGTTACCAATGGGTGATATGATTTCAACGGATACTTATTTTTTACAACCTGATATTCATACAACCATTGTTTCGCCCGGTTCTGCGGATGTACCGATTGCAATAACTGCTTATAATCCAATTAATAGTACTTTATATGTAAATGCAAGCCGCGGATATACGCGGTCTAATGCAATAAAACCGGAATTGGCTGCTCCCGGTGTTAACTATCTTGCGCCAAATCAAAATAATGAGTATGTAAATTATACCGGAACAGGGGTTGCCGCAGCCCACACCGCTGGAATTGTAGCGATCGTCCTAGAGTGGGGTATTGCAAGAGGAAACCAGCCAAATTTAGATTCCGTAGCGATTAGCAATTATTTAATCCGTGGAGCAAAAAGAAATCCCAATATATCATATCCAAATATCGATTGGGGTTATGGTATCATCGATATTTATAATACTTTTAGTGTACTAAGATCAGATATTGGCGTTCGGTAGTTACAAAAGAATTTAACCATTGATACCGAGCGAGAACATCAAGTTACTATTCTTCTTTCTATGCAAATCAAAAACATATATATTTGCCGAAGTAGTTATTAATGAAAAAAGCAGGTAAATCGGTTAGATAAATCTATCTAGCCGTGTACCTGCTTATTTATATAAATTCTGTACATCAATTAAGACAAATATTATGTAATGGCATCTTCTTATTTTGAATTATTTAGAAAGATATTTCTCTGCACTTCAAATTTACACTTGATCTGCCGGGAATATATGAATTGGTAACGGAAACCAGGTTTGTACTTCAAAGGGCATTTTGTTGCGTAGGGAGGAATAGTTTTGTAACAATACCGACATTGCTTCCAAATGGCTAAATTCATAATCAGCATCATCGTCCGTATTAGTTACAGATACTTGATTCTCTTTTACAGTAATGAGCAGTTTTTCATCCATTTTCTTACCATGAATGTATAATGTAACTTTACCATCAGCAAGCTTATCTGTCTGAGCCTTCAGACGTAGTAATGCTTCAATTACTTTACCATAGTGTAATATTGAGAAATTATCAATCGCTTGGGTGGTTACAGTTTCTGCAACTGTTGAAAGAGAATCAATAAAAAATCTCTGATAATCCGCAAGTTCGATATTGATACCATCTTTTTTAAAGATAGTTATAAAGTCTGCTATTACTTCTGATATATCCTCTTGCTTATTCAGCACGATTTCTTTCACATTAAGCTTATCATAAAAAAGAAGATATCCTGCAAATCTCGTTTCTTCAAAGATACTATAAATATCAACCGAATTCCAGTTTTTAAGTATATCATAAAGCTTATTCGTCTCCCGCTTGTAATGGAGTGGTTGGATTATCTGTAAATCATTTATTTTTTGAAGATTTTCTACGTCATTTTCATTAACTTGGACGAACTGAAATCTTTCATTTCTGTCTTTGGGAAAGGAATGTTTTACATTGCTCTCATCCATCCAAAGGCAATATTTACGACCAGTAACTTCATAAGAAAAATAGGAATATCGATTTCTTCTGCCACTTAGCACTGAAAAATCCACATCCTCCTGAAGAATTTGATCAACTGCAAGGTCCATGAGCTTCTTCATATAACCCTTTGATCTACTATATGGGTTAACTGCAACATTGCCAATTCCTATATAACTTAGCGTCGTTCCACAGATTGTAACCTCTCCTGGAAAAGCTCCTACCGCAGCTTTAATACGATTATCCTCCAATGCTAAATAATTATATTCGCAAGGATGATACTCCTTCTTGTAAATTTTTGGTAAAGCGCGATAAAAATCATTGTCTTTTCCATTCATATGAAAAACATAATTAATAAAATCAATAAGCTCTTCTTGTTGTGTATCGTTACCTAATAAATATTGTACTTTTATTTCTTCTGACATTGTAACCTCCATATACATGTTTAACATATTTTCTTGCTATAATTTCAATAGTTGTTTGAATCAGGTATCATTTACCATCAATACCCTTTTAATTTTATCATCATTCTCGTATTTAGTAAACCCAATTCAAATTTCCTAGTAATTTATTTTGAGACATAATTATATTAATGATACTCATAAAAGTAAACTTGAAGCGAAAAGGAGCAAACTCCTATCTTAATTATAATAAGAATTCTATAAACATTCTCGAATTTTGCTCCCCTCATCTTATATATCAAACTGACTTTCGTGCTTTTTAAAGAAATCCACTCTCTCTTCTAAAAATTTAAGTCGATGCTTCTCATTATGGTTTAATAAAGTATCTAGTGGTTCAAAAATATGTTCCCATTTCCATATTTCATCTCCAACTCCGAGATATTCACGAACCATTTCACAGCCAGTTGGCGTAATCGGATGTAACAAGGTTGTTATTGTACGAACCGCGTGCAAAACATCGATTAATACCTGTCTCCTTAGTTCATCATTTCCAGTGGTATCCGCGATTCTGATATTATTTACCCAATATTTATTCATATTACGAATATAGGTGTCAAGTACATAGGTTATACGATGAAATTCATGCTGATACATATGCCATTCATAGGTTAATATTGTTTCCTCTGCTTCCTTTTGAATTATTTCGCTTATTTCACCTTTTGGAATCAAAGAATTATAATATTTTTGTGATGTATAGAAACAGGATCGGATCATTCGGTTGAACACATTCGTTAGTAAGTTTCCTTCTTTCACAACCGCATCTTGAGCTTCCACTTTATCCATCATGAATACCTTAGGCTGAAAGCTTACACTTTTTGAATCTAATCCTAAACTTAAAAAATGCATACGAAGCTGTTCCTTAGTATAATATTGCAGTAGTTCCCTTGCCATAGGTGGTTTTATTGTACCGCTACTGCTCGCTTTCTTATCCATAAATAAAACATGATTATTGGCAATCAGATGGGGCAATGTTAGCTCTCCATCCTCGGGTACAATTTTAGGAGTATTTTTTTGCAAGGCCATAAACATAGCCATCTCTGCAATCCCATAGAAATAGATATTATCTTCACCTATAAATTGATATACCTTTGCATCAGAAGAGCACCACCATTTTCTCCACTCCTCCTCACCCTTATTACAACTTTCTAGATAAGCTTTTGTAAATGAAATCGGTGCCCAAAGTGATTCTGGCCATACCCAGAACGTTAGATTATTTAATCCTTCCTTCTCTGGTACTTTTACTCCCCATTCTATATTACCTGTTAGACGAAACGGAACCAATGTCTTACCCGTTCGATAATAGATACCTCTGGTCGATAATACGTCTCTTGCTTGCTCCCTCTCTTTTAAAGTGTCAAATACTAATGTTAAGGATGCCTTACTATCCTCCCCCATTAACTGGTATTTTGGTAAATTATTTTTGATTTCTTTCAATTGATCCATTTGACTCTTTTTCACATAAATCACTGGTTTTTTTAAGAATTCTTCCATCGCACTTAATAAATATTTTCTAGTATTTGAATTTTCTCGTAATAAATCCACCCTAGATTTAAGAAGCTCTTGAAAGCTTTCCAATCGAAAATACCAATTCGTAACATCTATAACTTCAGGCTTCTTTCCAGATAATGTACTTTGTGGATTTATTAAGTCACTTGGCATATATTGATGCCCATGGGAACATTCATCTGCGTAACCTTTATCCGAAGCACAACCTTGAATCGGACACCGTCCAACAACCTGACGCCCATTTAAAAGAACTTGAAATTCCGGATCATAAAATTGTGGAGTTGAAAGCTTTTCTAAATAACCTTTTTCATATAATTCTTCAAATATTTCATCAGAAACCTCCTGATGCAACTTACCGGATCTTCCAAAAGCTGAGGTTCCATATAGATTCAAACTGATATCATATTGGCCCAATGCCTTCTTTTGCTTTTCATGGTTTCTCAATACATAACCTTCAATTGACTCTGAATTGTTATTATCTTCCTGTAACTTACGATAACTTTCGAGTATTGGAGATCCATAACAATCAGTACCAGATACAAAGATAACATTCTCTTTTCCAATTCGGTCTCTTAAAAATCTAGCAAAGACATCGGCATGAATAAATACTCCTCCGATGTGACCAAAATGTAATTCCTTATTTCCATAAGGCATTCCGGCTGTAATAACAGCTCTCTTCGGAAATTTGGGTCTGTTAGAAAACTTCGGACTATCCAAAAACCTTGAATTATCCGAATCCTTTGGTTCATTTGTATCCTTTAGGCTAACTGTATCCTTAGGGCTTTCTGTATCCTTAGGGCTTTCTGTATCCTTTGAGTTTACCATATTACTTAGACTATTCTCAGTATTATTCTTTTCCATCATAATGTTTTACCTCCGTTCATTCCTGTGATCTTTACTTGATTCAAACTTCTCTTTGTAGGAGTTTTTCATTTCGGATATTATCATAATAATTTTGAATTTATTACGATAACTATCTTTGATAATTAATTTAAAAAAATATACAAAAAATCCCCTACGTAAATCTGTAGGGGCGAAAATTCGCGGTACCACCCTATATCATTAATATGTCACCATATTAACCTTATTGAGTACAATATATACTCTAGTTCTGTAACGTGAACTCACGTCATAGCATCATCAAATCAACGATTCGAATCCGTATGCTGCTCCGAGGCTTGTTTCATTATCTTTACTGCCGTTCCATCTCAGCAACCGGAACTCTCTGTAAGCTATCTGGATAATTACTTTTCTCTTCATCGCTTTTAATTTCTTTATAGTATATGTAATTTCATTTAAAAAGTCAAGGGATATAATTCCATCTACTTAGATGTTTCTGATATAATTCCATCTACTTAGATGTCTAATTTCATTTATCTAGAGGTGAAATAATTTCATCGATCTAGAAGTTCTGATTCATTCCTTCTACCTAGAAGCGTCAACATAATATGGAACAATGATAAAATTCCCCACATGGATATCGTCTGAGTCCATCCCGTTGCTATCTTTAATTTCTTTAATATATTCATTCATATCATCATATTCATCAGTCATAAATTCAGAAGCAATGCTCCAAAGAGAATCACCCTTCTTTACCTCAATACTGGTAACCAATTTCGCTCTATCTACATTTCTTTGTGCTGTTACCGTCTTCGTGATAAATAAAACTGAGAAAAGGATTAGTACACATAATAATGCAGCTCCAAGCATCCATATTCTCTTCTTATTTAACCTATAGTAGTCATGGCTTTCCACCAATATATTCACTGTTCTATTCATCTTACATACCTCCCAAGTATTTAGTATTATTTGTTGTTATATATCTTGTTTTTTATTATATTATGGGTCACGGTCATCCGATGTCAAAAGCAGAAACTTTTTTATTATTATATCTTAATTTATTTTCTATTGCCAAATCATACAATAGCTGATCGATTTTATATTCTTTTTATAATATCATTAGTAAAATCAGAACATATGATACGAACGTTTGTTTCTATATTGCAATTATACCGAACGTACATTTGTTTGTCAATATCTATTTTCGAACATATATTTTGTTTTACAAACATTTTTTCGCTTTTTAGAACATAAGTTTTGCATTTCTATAATTAGTATGTTATAATGGTGCAAATAGGAAATGGAGGCAGATACTTATGGGGTATGGTAGAATAAGTAATAAGCAGAAAGAAATATTAGAATATTTAAAATCTCAAATTATAAATAAAGGATATCCGCCGGCTGTTCGTGAAATTTGTGAAGCGGTTAAGCTCAAATCCACCTCATCCGTGCACTCCCATCTTGAAACACTAGAGAAGAACGGCTACATACGTCGTGATCCTTCTAAACCACGTGCTATTGAAATTATTGATGATGAATTTAATCTGACAAGACGCGAACTGGTTAATGTGCCAATTATCGGTACGATTACAGCCGGACAGCCAATCTTGGCAGTTGAAAATATTGATAGTTATTTTCCGATTCCTTCTGAATATATGCCGAATGAAGACACTTTCATGTTAAAAGTAAAAGGTGATAGTATGATTAATGTTGGCATCTTCAACGGAGATAAGATTTTAGTTCAGAAACAGTCTCATGCGAAGAACGGTGACTTTGTTGTTGCACTTATTGGTGAGGAAGTAACCGTTAAGACTTTCTATAAGGAGAATGGTTTTTACCGCCTTCAACCTGAAAATGATACGATGGATCCAATTATAGTACCCGACCTTAACATCCTTGGTAAGGTTATTGGGTTATTTCGAATGTTTATGTAGATTATTCTCTTCTCATATTACATATCTTTTAAACATAGCAAATATAAATCTGACGTTTTAATATCATATATAAGAAAAACCATGCTTAATGAGATGAACTGACCCCCATATGTTAGATTTTAGGTTTAACATATGGGGGTCAGTTCAAGAACTTGTTAAGCATAGTTTTTCTTTTAGTAAATGTTGTCTTTTACCATCCAATACGGACTGTAACTATAAGTTAAACAGATATTTTTACAAATCAAATTCATTTCTTCAATCGCACTACTTTTATGCATCTTAGACATTTAATAAGCTCTACCGTTATGATTTCAATATCATACAAACCCAAATTTTAAACTCTAGGCTTATTGCGATCTTCTAACATACTACTCTTCGTAGAATTTCCTATAATTGATACTTCTTGAAATTATAGAATTACAGAAATCCATGTTTTTACATCCTTCAACCTTTATTAAAGATAAGTTACATAAGGTCACACAAATTCAATTGTCATCCCTGTAGAAATATAATTCATCTGATCTCCCATATCCTTATGCAGAACATCATACTGTTTCTTTCCAGTACAATGACAGGTATAATAAATACTTCGTCTGCTCTTTAATGCCTTCGCTAATTCATGTAAATAATCCATGTTTTCAGCTTTGTCTAAGGAAAGCTGGAATAAATGAAATCCACTGATTACTTTATTAATTTCCATTCCTATAATATCTTCCGCTTTATTAAGAATATTAACAATTCCATTATGAGCACAGCCTGCAATTAAAGTATATGTATTATTCTGTCTTAAGATTAAGCTTTGTTCATGATCAAAGGTATCCATTATATATCGTTTACCAGATTTTTTATATAATTTGTTATTTGCACTAGGAAGGAGCTTCTGCTCCGTGACATTTGAAAATAATTCAAGTTCCTCATCAATTTTTAGATAATCCTTTGTTAAAATAATTCGATTATTATTATGTAAACCTTGATCCAATCCAACATATATTTTAAAGCATAACAATCTCATATAATAATCTTCAAATGCCGTATCTTTGATATAAATTTTCGCTTTTTGATTATTCTTTAAGAACGCCTTTAATGCTCCGCCATGGTCATTATGTCCATGCGAAATGATTACAATATCAATATCCTCAATATTTATATTCATCTTTTGAGCATTTTCTAGAAATAACTTACCCGGACCCAAATCAAACAAGATTTTATGCTTCTGAGTTTCAATATATAAACTTAAACCATGGATACTTTTTAATTCTTTTGAAGTTGATGTATTTTCAACTAATGCTTTAATAATCATGATATCCCCCTATATGATAATTGTTAGAGCTACATTTCATTATATAAAAAAACCTCCCAAACTACGACTATCTAGTACTGAAAGGTTTTACTTTTATAATTAATCTTCTAGTTGTTCTTTGCTAACCGTCTTACCATCTCTCCAAATACGCTCAAGATTATAAAATAAGCGATCTTCCTTTGAGAATACATGAACGATAACATCGCCATAATCCATTAAAATCCAGCTTGCTGATCGAACACCTTCAATTCTTTTTGGCTCGAAGCCGTTCTTGCTAAGTGTATCAGTAACTGAGTGAACCAGCGCATCTACTTGGGAGGAGTTTGTACCATTTGCAATGATGAAATAATCTGCAATAATGGAAATATCCTTGATTTCTATAATCTGAATATCTTCACCTTTTTTCTCATCCAAAGCTTGATAAGCCAATTTAACCATTTCTTTTGAATTGTCCATAACAATCCCCTTTCATTTCAAATAAATCAGGAATACGTACTTACATTTTATAGTAGTAATCAAACATAATTCGGTTCGTTTATTTCTATAGCATTCTAAATCTGTATGTCTGAAATATGATTTTCTTTATATTATTTCTAATTTTTTTGCAGCACTTTAGCATAATACTCCAGCGTTTCAACTGTTAACATATCAATCACTGCACCAGTATTCTTTAAATACATTAATGTATTTTCTAATATCATGTATACAGCTTTGTCTAATTCTATATATGCTGTACTTCTAATTTCATCAATTCTTGGAAGCGGCTTGCGATATGGTTCAATATAATCAGCGGTAAATATTATTTTCTCCAATAATGTCATCGCTGGACGTCCGGTTGTATGATAGATGATAGCGTCAATAACCTCCTCATCTTCAACACCATATTTCTGCTGTGCATATGTCGCTCCAACTTTACCGTGTAATAGAAAAGCACATGAACTTTCAATATCAGAAACGGGTAAATGATACCGCTCACACTCCTTAAGTAGCTCTTCATCGGCGATATTTCTCGCGCAATCATGAAGAATTCCAGCAATACATGCTTTGGTGGTATCATATTCATAAATAATCGCCAAGTCATGTGCTACTTCTTCAACACCTATACTATGACGATATCTAGATTCCTTTAATAGCATTTTCATGCTATCTCTCATCTGATTCAAATCCATTATTGTAACTCCTCCAGCTTTGCACGATAAAGCTGATTTTTAGTAATATAATCGGTTACATCATCCGGTAAATAATAGCGAACTGTTTTGTTTTCAGCTACCCTCTCCCTAATCACAGCGGAAGCTATCTGTATAGTTGGCATCTCGATGAGTAAAATTTTTGCATTAAACTCATCTTTTAAATAGGAGGCCTTTTGTTGCAATCGTTCCATTTCCACATTGTCTCGACTAGCCGCAACAACAGTACAAAGCTGAAAGACAATTTGTGGATCCTTCCAATGCTGCATCATAAAGAGTGAGTCCGAACCTACTATAAAATAATACTCAATGTCTGAGTTTTCCTTCCTTAGTAAAGTCAAAGTATCAGCGGTATACGTCCAACCTTCCCGTTCAAGTTCAATGTTGGATATGGAAAAATGCGGATTATTCATAATCGCAAGTGAGATCATGTCAACTCTTTGTTGATCCGAAATCAGCTCTGGTTTCGCTTTATGTGGAGGATTTTTCGAGGGCATAAAAAGGACTTGATCAAGGCCTAACTGCTCATAAGCATTTTCTGCTAGAAACAAATGACCAAAATGAATAGGATTAAAGGTACCACCCATTATTCCTACCTTTTTCATATCAATACCTTCCTTTCCACGCTGTTGTTAGATCGTAATCTTATAATAACTTAGAACATTACAATCTCACCGTTTTCACTTATGCTTTGCTCTTTGATTTTTTCTCTTCCGGAAGTTCGATCTTCTTCTTTTCCTTTGATTCTCTATAAAGAACAATTTTCTTACCAATTACTTGAACGATTTCGGAATGAGTACGCTCTGATAATACTTGCGCCAATTCTTTTGGATCGTCCATGCAGTTTTTTAATACATTAATTTTAATTAATTCTCTAGCTTCTAATGCACCAGAAACACCCTCAGTAATCTCAGGTGTTAAAGCAGCTTTACCAATCTGATAGATAGGATCTATCGTCATAGCAAGACTTTTTAAATAAGCTCTTTGCTTTGTTGTCATCTGTAAGCTCCTTTCTATTATTGTTATTTAAATGAGTTAGACTCGAAGTTTAACGACTCTTTGATGCAGACTCGAAGCGGAGCTTCTCGTTGATACGACATCAGACTCGAAGCGGAACTTCTCGTTGATACAACATCAGACTCGAAGCGGAGCTTCTCGTTGATTATTATAAATAATTGCTTTGCAATTATTTATAATAATCAAATTGTAGTCCATACATTCTGACGGTGTCGCCTTCTTGAATGCCTAACTCTTCTAATTTCTCTAAAATTCCACCTTCTTTTAAGAAGTTCTGGAAGAATGCAAAGCCTCTTTCTGATTCTAAATTGGTATAGCCCAACATTCTTTCAATTCTAGGACCTTCAACTGCAAATAGATGCTCATCTTCCTTCCAAGCCTCATATGGATCATTCGATTTTGCAAGATCTTGAGGGAAGAATTCCTTCTCGAATACAATCGGAGTACTATCAAGTTCATTCAACATTCCTTTTACATGATATAACAGCTCTTTCATGCCTTTTCCACTTACTGCTGAAATTGCAAGTACCGGAATGCCCTGTGGCTCAAAGGTATCTTTTAATTTCTTCAGAATCTCAGCTTCATCATCTTCATATAATACATCAGTTTTGTTAGCAGCGATTACCTGTGGACGCTTCGCAAGTTCTGGGTTATACGCCGCAAGTTCTGCATTGATTTTTTGGATATCATCAATTGGATCTCTACCTTCAGTAGATGCAGCATCAACCAAATGGATGATTACTTTGGTTCGCTCAATATGTCTTAAGAATTCATGTCCTAAGCCAAGACCTTCGGAAGCACCTTCAATTAGTCCAGGGATATCTGCAATTACAAAGCCACCACCCTCTAAATCTACAACACCAAGATTAGGACTTAAAGTGGTAAAATGATAATTACCAATCTTAGGTCTTGCATTGGTTACACGAGCTAATAATGTTGATTTACCAACATTCGGGAAACCAACCAAACCAACATCAGCAATAACCTTCAGTTCCAAAAGAAGATCCATTTCCTGTGCCTTTTGACCAGGCTGTGCATATACTGGTGCCTGCATTGTAGCAGTCGCATAATTCATGTTGCCCTTACCGCCTCTACCGCCTTTTAATATAACTTCTCTTGTATGTCCCTGCGACATATCGACAACAACTTTACCGGTCTGTTTCTCTTTAATTACTGTTCCGGAAGGAACCTTAAGAATAATATCGTCACCATCCTTGCCATGGCAACGCTTTTTCCCTCCCGGTTCTCCATCCCCAGCACTATATTTTCGTATATAACGAAAATCAGTAAGGGTATTTAAACCTTCATCTACTTCAAATATTAAATCGCCGCCTCTACCACCGTCACCACCATCCGGGCCACCCGCCGGTACGTAAATCTCCCTACGAAAACTCACATGTCCGTCGCCGCCTTTACCAGATCTGACATGGATCTCTGCTCTATCTGCAAACATTTTATCACCTGCCAATGCATTTATTTATAACAAATATTTATATTGTAGCTTCATTTGTCATAAATAAATGCATTGTCCTCTCTATATCTAACTATAACTATTATTATCTCCAAAAACTATTATGCTTATTATAATCAAAAACCTCCATAAATACAATCAATTTTGCAGATCAAGCAATATATTGGAACGTTTCATAGAAACATAAAATCATATTCCAACATTACATTCGACATATGTTAAGTACACATATGTCTGTTCACATCTCTTAGTATTCATAAAAGTAAATGATTTTGCATATCTCTTACCCACTTATTAATGAGCAAAAAGAACCCCAAATCCCGGATCACTCGAGAATTTGGGGTTGATATCGAATGTTTACTATTTCGCTTCTACAGGGTGAACGCTTGCTTGTTTCTTGTCTCTACCCTTACGCTCGTATCTTACTACGCCGTCTACTAAAGCAAATAATGTATCATCGCCACCGCGTCCAACGTTTACTCCGGGATGGATTTTCGTTCCGCGTTGTCTGTAAAGAATATTTCCTGCAAGAACAAATTGACCATCTGCTCTTTTTGCACCCAATCTCTTGGATTCGGAATCTCTACCATTTTTGGTAGAACCAACACCCTTTTTATGAGCGAAATATTGAAGGTTCATTCTTAACATGTTCTACACCTCCTACAATTCTAATTTCTAATTAGTTATCTTCGTTACTATGATTTAATCTGAGTAATTTTGATATACTTATTGGTATAATCGTCCTCTATTCCCTGTAACCCTAGGGCTAGTGAGCTTAATAGCAGATTAGCATTATTACTCATCGATGAAATCACATGAAATTCTAAAAAACCATTTTTCTCATCCTGTTCGATACGGAACTTATCTGAGGTAAAATTCTCAATAGAATTTATAGTATTGATTGCTAAAGCCGATACTGCAGCACATACGACATCACTTCCATATTCGGAATAATCAGCATGTCCTGATAGTTTAAAGCCAGTAATCAAATTTTCTGCATTTTTATATATGGATACTTTTATCATATCACATTTACCTATGCATTAATCTTTTCAATCTTTACTTTGGTAAATGGTTGTCTATGACCATTCTTCTTGTGATATCCTGATTTTCTCTTGTATCTGTAGACAATAACTTTTTTGTTTTTGCCTTCTTCTACAACTGTTGCTGTAACCTTAGCGCTAGCTACAGTAGGATTTCCTACTACTAATTCGCCGTTGTTTACTGCAAGCACTTGATCAAAAGTAATTGTTGCTCCCGCTTCCGCTCCGAGCTTCTCTACTCTAATG
>JAQSYO010000032.1 GCA_029256105.1 Herbinix sp. | reverse complement strand
GCCGAAAATCTCGGTTGGGTCAAAGACGAGAAGAATGCGGAAATCAGAGCGAAATTCAAAAGCATCTTCGATTGGTTCGATGAAGTTGGCGACGAAAACAATCCGACCTCAATCGTTCTACGTATCACCCTTACTGAGGGTACTATTATTGACAATGAAAGAAAATACGGTGAGCGGCAGTATGAAGTTGATTTTATCAATCATACGGCAAAATAAATCCGTATAGTATTAGTGTTCGTTCCTATAGTCGATGTAAAGTAAAGCGATAGGAAATTCATTTAGCACAACTAATAATCAATGAAGAATTATGCAGCCGTACAGTGATATTGGTAAAGAGGATATTGGACTTAGTCAATACGGTTTAAAATGGTTTTACTTGTATGAAAAAAGTATTGATAAATAAAGCTAATGAGCATAACAGTCGGAGAAACAAACGTCCCTTTATATTAATAATCACAAAGGACAAACCAGATTATCGCCAGTACAAGTTAAATTGTTGATAACAATCGGTGGAGGAAACGAAGAATATTACGTGTTGTCTTTGAGTGACGACAATAATTTTCAACAGCACTACTATTTCCGTAACTAAAGAGTATGGTACTTTATAAAATTTACGATTAGGAGATCAAAACAGTGAGAAGATTACTATTACAGATTTACGCTAAAAACAGAGCGGAAGCCTTTGACTTTTATAAGGACGCTTTTAATGCAGAAATTGGCTATTGTGAAAAAGCTGAGGATGGTACGATTGTTCATGCCGAGCTTAACATTTGCGGACAAAGCATTGCGGTCGGCGAGTTGTATTACAATAAGGAACAAACAGTCTGGGGTAATACAATGCAATTTTGTATGCAGTTTGAACCCGGTGAGGAGCCTATTATTGAGCGGGCATATGAAAAAATGAAAGAAGAGGGCAAAATTCTTGAGCCTTTAGGTTCTTGCTTTTTTAGTCCGCTCATGACAGATATTATTGATAAATACGGTGTACATTGGTGCCTGTTTATCGGGTAATCAGTTGTGATCGAAATACTACCGCCAAGGATTAGGATTACTTGACAGTAAAAGTAACAGGAAAATTTAAATTCAATGGAGGGTTATATGATTGTTTTAATTGCAGGAGCTTCACATTCAGGGAAGACATATTTGGCACAAAAAATACTTGAAAAATACAAATATCCTTATCTTTCTATAGATCACTTAAAAATGGGTTTAATCCGTAGCGGACAAACTTTATTAACTCCATACGACAATGATAAATTGACAGACTATCTTTGGCCTATTGTAAAAGAAATGATTAAAACAGCAATTGAAAATGAACAAAACCTCGTTGTTGAAGGGTGCTACATACCATATGATTGGCAAAAAGATTTTGAAAAAGAATATTTATCTAAAATTAAATACATTTGTCTTGTAATGAGTGAGCAATATATCAAGAATAATTTCTATGATATAAAGGCACTTGCAAATGTAGTGGAAAATCGAATGGATGATTCTAATTGTACAGTAGAAATTGTTTTGAGAGATAATAAAGAAACATTGAAAATGTGCAAAAAATATGAAGTTGACTATCTTTTAATTGACAGTAAATATGACATTGATGAAAGAATACAAATTTGAGTTTACAGTAGGTGTAGTAATCTGTTATTTAATTTATAATATTTTACCTCAAATAGGAGAACGATTATGTATTCCAAAAACCAAAAGAAAGATAAAGACTCCTTTTTACTGCTGGTTATAAGAATGTTTACTTATACTCGGAAATTCCGTTGGCTTATGTTTGCGTATTTGGCAGTTGCCGCCATTAATACTCTCATAAGCTTGGCATTTGGATATATTATCAATAAATCAGTCGGATCCGTAATTGATCATAAATCAAGTGTTCTATCGATGCTGATTTTCGAGACAGTGATAATAGTTACAGCCGGTGTCATTTTTAAGTACCTAGGAACTTACCTATCTGGAATATTTCGTTCACGTGTAATGAGCGAAGTTCGAGAACATGCTGTCAGCCATATTCAAAAGCTACCATTATCCTTCATGGACCATTTTCATTCCGGTGATCTCATATCAAGATTAAGCAACGATATAGATACTGTTCAGAAATTCATCGGGAGTAGTCTTTTTCAGCTGTTTATAGATTTTATTACAGTTATTTTGACATCAATTTATCTAGCGTCCATTAATCTGAAATTGTATATCGGCTCTCTTATCATCATGCCTCCTATAATTGTAATCTCGACATTTGTTTCGCGACCGATGGGAAAATTCTTTAAGGAAGCGTCCTCGGCAGTCGGAAAAGCAAATGCATTAGCGGCAGATACCTACGGTGGGTTGCCTATCATTAAAGCATATGGCTTAGAAGAGCACTTCTTAAACCGCTTTGAGGAGTCTATCAATTCCAGTATCAAATCGAATAGCAAGGGCTTGCATCTGTTGAAATTCATGCCAATTTTTAATATCCTGCTGTGGTCAGCTCCCTTTACAATCTGTCTAATTTATGGCGCTATCTTATCACTTAACGGGGAAATATCTCCGGGACAGCTTCCGGCTTTTGTGTATCTTCTTAACAATATTGTCTGGACAGTCGCTGCAATTCCTCGAATCGTGGCTGATTTTCAACAATCTATGGGAACTGCCCGACGGTTTTTCGAGATTATAGACACTCCAACGGAGCGCGAAGATGGTATGGATTTTGGAGTTTCTGATGAGGAAGAATGCATTCGTTTTAATAATGTTACTTTTTCCTATACAAAGACTAACGCATCAAATGCTAACCTATCAAATGCCGATAATGAGCCAGGTATAAGTGAGAACCCAGTCCTCAATAGTATAAATTTTTCTGTAAGAAAAGGATGTAAAGTTGCACTAGTCGGAGCCAGTGGGTGCGGTAAGAGTACAGTGTTAAAGTTGATTATGGGATTTTATGAGAATGCTTCGGGTACTATCGATTTATGGGGAAATAATCTGAGTAAATGGAATCTTCATGTCCTGAGAGACAAAATATCTTATGTTTCCCAGGAAACGTTCCTCTATCCAGCTTCAATCAGGTATAATATTGCAATGGGCAGACCAGATGCTTCTGAAGAAGAAATTCTTCAGGCAGCTAGGGCGGCCAATGCCATTGATTTTATTCTGGAATTACCAGATGGAATAGATACTATGATAGGCGAGAGAGGAATAACACTTTCAGGCGGACAACGTCAGCGATTGTCTCTGGCTCGTGCTTTTCTTCAAAATTCATCTATTATTTTACTGGACGAACCGACATCTGCATTGGATACAATATCTGAAGCCCAGGTTCAGGAAGCTATGAACCGCATCTTAGAGGGAAGAACGGCGGTTATTGTTACCCATCGATTTTCTACTATTAAAGATGTGGATGAAATTATGGTAATGGATCAGGGCAGGATAACAGAATGTGGTACGCATCAGCAGCTTGTAAATGCCGATGGATTATATGCAAGGCTTTATAATCGGCAGCTTGAAAGGCAGGTAGCAGTATGACAAAGGCAGATTTTAAGGATTATTTCCGTATATTTAATCATATTAAACCGAGCAAACCAGCATACATAGCGATAATCACTTTGGATTGTCTTGCTGAAATATTATTTTACCTACTTATGCCAATCGTTATGAAGTTTATGATTGATGCGGCAGTGAATTCGGATCGAGCGATTTTACATAGGGGAATACTTGTGACACTGGTTATTTCCGGTATAGGTATGATCAGCTTTGTCTCCTTAGAATATTTTTTGTTTTCCTCCTTTTATAAGACTACTTCCTTTATACGTGTAAAGCTATTCGAAAGGCTTCTAAAGCTTCCGATTTCATACATGGAGACGCATCACAGTGGAGATACTTTGTCAAGGTTGAACAATGATGTAAGAACCATGCAGGAAGCATATGGTTGGCCATTTCGGATGATATTGGTGCGATTGCTAAGCGGAATCAGCTCTGCACTGGTAATGTTCTTACTGGATTGGAGGGTAAGTATTTTACTTATTTCCATTGGGTTGCTGTCTGTTCATATCAGCGCTGGACAGACCAGAGAAGTCCGCAATATGAATGATTCGATTCAAAAAAGTATGGGAGCCTATATCGAAAACCTTGCAAATATTATTGGCGGATTTATGACTATGAAAAGTCTTGGGCTAGAGTCTGAAATGATGAAAAAAGCAAACTCAGTAAATAGTGAAATACTTGATAATAATTTGAAACTCTCAAAGCTAAATGCTACGATGGAAAGCCGTAACTTCCTGTTCGGTTCGATTAATTTTGTCGGGGTGGTTGTTCTGGCTTCCTTTCTTGCTCTCAGGGGCATAAGTTCTTTAGGATCTGTGGTTTCCATGGTATATCTTTTGGGAAATGTTAATAGCATGTTTTCGGAAATTAACGGAATCCTGCTACGAATGCAGAGTTCTCTGGCTGGAGCAAAGCGTGTAACCGAGCTTCTGGAAACCGAAGCTGAACCGGAGGCGGTAAATGCTGGGGGAGCAATGAAGCAAGAAATGATTTCTCTGGAGGATATTGATTTTTCATATAGTACGGACACCGATATTCTAAAGGGAATCAATCTTTCAGTCAAGAAGGGGCAGATTGCAGCTATGGCAGGTCCGAGTGGAGGTGGCAAGAGTACCATTCTGAAATTACTTTTGGGGTATTATTCTCCGACTGCCGGCAGTATAACTGTTGATGGGATAGCTGCAAAAGATATGACATTAGCCAAACTTCGTTCACTGATTGCATATGTTCCTCAAGATGCCTATATCTTTGATGGAACAGTAGAGGAAAATATCGGTTATGGACGGCCAGGTGCTTCGCAGGAAGAAATTATACGGGCAGCTGAAGCGGCTTATGCAGATGAATTTATCTGCCATATGGAACAGGGATATAAGACACTTGTTGGAGAACGTGGTGTGCGGTTATCCGGAGGGCAGCGTCAGCGTATAGCTATTGCCAGAGCCTTTCTAAAAGATGCACCGATATTACTCTTGGATGAAGCAACCTCTTCACTAGATTCTCAAAGTGAACAGCAGGTGCAATCCGCACTGGAACGTCTTATGAAAAATAAGACGGTTCTTATAATAGCACATCGCCTGTCCACAATTGAAAGTGCGGATATTATTTATCTGATCGAAGAAGGAAGGATTATTGAATCTGGACCCCATAATATATTGCTGAAGAATAAAAGTCTATATCATCGCCTCTATGAGGCCCAGTTTGCAGCAAATTCAGCTGTTAATGATATTATCAACTGAACCAAGTAGCTAACTTAAGTATTATGGATTTTCCCTTCCCATTATATTTGAATTGGTATTTAACGTATGAAAAATGTGAAAGGATTGGATGAATATGGCGATAAAGACATCGGCGCATGAAACAATAAATGCATTGAATGCAATATTTGAAAAGCATAAGAATGAGAGAATTTGTGTTTTGGGAACTACCTGTTGTGGAAAGTCAACATTGCAGGAGCAAATACCTGGTACTGTTGATATGGACGAGGCATTATGGCCACAACTGACTAATGATGAGGAAGCATATATCTGTCAGAAACCCTGGACGAGAGAAATTGGAGATTTTACAAGAAAACTTGTCAAAGAAAAAGTGACAATTAAAGTAGGCCAACCAATATTTTCATTGATACTTTTGGAGGCTGAAGTGATTGTATATCTGGACTTAAGTGATGAATTGCTTGCGGAGCATTGTAAAAAAAGGGGGAGTGCCTTTCAAGATGCGAAAAATGTTAAGGATGCCATTGAAGAGGCATGGAACAGACAACGAGAAAATAATGAAAAAGTGTTTTACTATTTGAACCTTACAGAATGATGTTTATGAAGAATTAAGGGGGTAGTAATTTGAATGAATTGTTTATGAATTATTTACATAATCATTCCCTATACGGTCTAAGTACAGAACAAGCAGTAGTAATAAACGAGCAAGATAGATAATTGGAGCTGATGATTTCTGCCAAAAAGTATACAGCATCGCAGTTGCGATGCTGTTCACTGAGTTTAGATTGTTGCATTTTATAGATATCGAATGATAAAAAGATATGCTTCTTCTTTTCTTGATATCTCATATTCTTGTTCTATACGATATATTTTTGGATTTATTAGTCTTTTTATATAATCCCTATCGTGTGAGTAGAGGATAAGAATAGCGCCATGCTTTAGGTGTTCCTGGGCTTTTGAAAAAAACTTTTGATACAGTGTAAAGATTTCATTCTCATTTTTATGGCCGATAGCGCGTGGCATGTTGGTGAAGATTTCATCAAATAAATAATCATGCTTAAAGTCAAAAAAGTCTCGGTTAATATAGTGTATAATGGCATGGGCTATCTCAGTATTCTCTTTTGCCTTGTTGATGGCCTCACTGTATAGATCCAATCCATACATTGTATTCGCGGGTACCAGTTTACAACGTTCTAGTAGCATAGTACCTACTCCACAGAAAGGATCTAAAACTTGCGCATCTTCCTTTAGGTATTTTTTTGCTAAAGCAGCCATAAGAGCTGCATTTACTGGTTGAATACTAGCGGCGATTGAATTCTTTCGATAGGAAAAGCGAGTATCCTTCAACGTATATAACTTAATTAGTAAATTATAATTTCCTTCTTTATTCTCAATCATTCGTAACTCAAATTCATAATTAGAGGTAGAATTAATTAGGCTTCGATTGGTTAAACGCTCCACTTCAAAGCCAAGCTTTTTGGTAAATGCACTTTTTTTGTCTAACGCAAGCATACTTTTTAGCTCGATTCTAAAATAAAAGGGCGCTAATCCGGAATGTCTCTTCTCCATGAATGCCAATAAACTACTTTCGGCTATTGCTTTGGCAGCGGTAGTTACATCATCACTGCATACTTTAAGGTCATCAAGCATAAATAACAGTTCCCCATAGGTTCGTAGTGACTGGATCTCCTTTAAGTTTTTCGTTTTTACCATAACGCCTGCATTAAATTCCTGTGCATTCTCGCTTTTTAATTGTTCTGTAATGATATATTGAAAGTTACGATTCGTTAAGAGAACTAAATTAGAAGGAACATCATATCCAACAAATGTATGTCGAGTAATATCTTCCTTATCTAAAATAAGTTCTGATAGAATCCTCATTTCTTCACTGATATGTTTTTTATTGTCTTCATCTGTTTTCATCTTACCGAGTTCCGATAGTCTTGCTTTTAAATCCGGAAGGAGAATTGTACAATCAAAGTTGGTCATAGCTTTTAAATAAGAGCTTTTTACAAACAGTTGAGTTTCCTGCTGGTATGTTTCATACAACTTTTCAAGAAAACAAGGCACTGCAAGATTTCCCATGATTAAGGCAGTATTCTTCCTAATCTTTGCATCCTCATGTGCTAGAAGTTCATCAAATATAGCGTAGTTATTCCCAATCTGGTACAACAAAGCATACTTATTAGAACCTTCGTTTAATAAGGCTTTTAACTGAACTAAATTTTGTCTTATATCTTTCTTTTGTATTATATTATTAAGTAAATCTCGAATCATAAGTGCTCCTTCGAACCAATTTTATGGACATAAAAATCATTATAGCACAACTAAAACGTTATTGTAATAGTATACGGCATTTTTAGTATAATGGTAAAATATTGTAATTATATACAAATTATGATATTATTAATCAAAAATTAAATACATATTATAGCGATGAGCGGTTGATTTCAGCTAAAAGTAAGTTGAAGAATGAGAAATTCTGATAGTGAGTTTTGATATTATAACGGGAAGTAATAAAGTTAATCTCGAAGTAAAGTTGTGAGAAGGATCTTCGGGTGTTGTATATAACAAGAAGAGATTATTATTTACAAGAGAGTAGGGTATAAAAATGAAATTATCATTGGATGAAAAAATTATGGGGTTATCATTAATCTGGAAGGAGGCGGAATATAATTTTCCTTTCTGGAAGCGTCTTGGCGATCTTGATTGGGATAAAGCATACAAGGAAGCATTGCAAAAGGTAATCGCAACCGAAACAATACGCGAGTATTATCTAGAACTAAGTCGATTTATTTCGCTCCTGCGGGATGGTCATACAGCCGTTTGGTTTCCGAAAGAAATATATGAGGATGCAGGACTATTGCCTATATGTATTGGATTGATTGGGACAAAGTGGTGCGTTGTAAAGTCTGACATGTCCCATGATATTCCATTGTACGATGAAATTCTAACTATAAATGGGATATCTGTCACTGAATATGTTTCAAAAAATATATATCCCTATTGCTGGCATGAAAAAGAAGATAGCGCATCCTGGCAAATCAATAAGCTTATTCCTGTCGTGGAATACCGAAAAGCGATAACCCTACAAACACGAAGTGGTTTGTATCGTATTGAAGCTACTGACCAAGAAATCCAGTGGAAACAGCAGGTAGGAATGAAACCAAAAGAGAAGCTAACTATAATCTTTTCTTCGAGGACGCACACGATTTCAACGACCAATGACAATATAGCTGTAATTTCAATCCCAACCTTCATGGAAGATGATCTAGGGCGTGAATTCTATGAGAATATGTTGAAAATCAAGAATTGTAAGGGTTACATCATTGATATCCGCAATAACAGTGGCGGAAATTCAGATAACGCCGATTATGTCGTTCAAGCATTTATTGACGGAGAATTTACATATTCAACCGATCGAAAAATGGTACATATCGGTTCTTATAAGGCATGGGGGAAGTATCAGGAGCTTGATAAAGTTGACCAAAGCAATGAATGGTTCAAAAAGCTGTATGATATTTGCACTCAGCAGTATTTTGAGTACGGTACGGAAAAAAAGAAAATTAATGAATGTCCCTTTACACTTACAGCTCCTCTTGTTGTGTTGGAAAATGAGAGTACCTGCTCGTCGGCAGAAGATATGCTAATCTGTTTTGATGCTGTTGGACGTGCTACCATTGTTGGAGCGGCAAGCTACGGTTCGACCGGACAGCCACTCGCGTTTGAGCTTCCTGGTGGAGGTGGAGGTAGAATTTGTACACGCTGGTGTACCTACCCTGATGGGAAGGAATTCATTAATTCCGGTGTCATTCCTCATATTAGTGCTTCGATGTCGCTGGAAGATTTAAGAAATGGATATGATAGCGTGCTCGATGAGGGCATTAGGATACTCCGAAAAAATCATTGTTAAAAGCGTAATACAATAGGAGAAAAGATGTATTTTACTATATGGATTTATGTGAAGAAAGACTTTCTCACGAAAGGGGTATTTTTATATGCAGATGAAATCAAAAAGAAACAAGACTCTTTTTCTCATCCAATTTGGGGTATTGCTGGCAATTGAAGCGATATTTTGCTTTACGCCACTTGGCTCAATCCCTGCAATAGGCCCGATAGTGGCGACGCTGGCAATGGTACCGGTTATCATTACCGCTATATTGCTTGGCACCAAGGCAGGTACAATTATGGGAGCTTGTACAGGTCTGTTCAGCTTTATGGTTTGGACGTTTGCTCCCCCGTCACCGATTGTAGCCTTTGTGTTTACTCCATTTTATACATTAGGTGATTTTTCAGGAAACATCGGAAGCCTTCTAATTTGCTTCGTGCCTCGTATTCTGGCTGGTACTGTGGCTGGGGCTACTTATCACAAACTATCCATTACTTTCCCGAAAAAAAATGTATTAAGCTATTCACTGAGTGCAATTTTCGGCAGCCTTACAAATACTCTTGGTGTCATGGGTGGTATTTGGTTGTTTTTTGGAAAACAATACTCGACTATTGCAGGAGAAATATTTTTGCTGATTATCTGTTCGACAATTCTCACAAGTGGTATCCCAGAGGCAATTGTGAGTGCAATTCTTGCCTCTGCAGTATGTAAACCCCTTAAAATTATTTTGAGAGAACATACATAGATTTTAGCGTGAGATGGAAATAATTTTGAGCTTGAAATGAATCCTATAAGTTTTGGAAGAATTTCATCATACATAGAAAAGGCAGGTATATCATATGAGGTCAGAAAAAGAAATGTTCGAATTAATATTGAATGTAGCAGAGAAAGATTCTCGCGTACGGGCGGTTTATTTGAATGGTTCGCGTACGAATCCAAACGCTCCAAAGGATGTTTATCAGGATTATGATATTGTATATGTAGTGGAAGAGCTTGAAACATTTACTGTGGACAATAATTGGATCGATGTTTTTGGTGATAGACTTATGCTACAAATGCCTGAAGCAATGCGCTTCCCGACTGGTAAAGGGCATTTTAATTGGATGATGCTATTTACAGATGGTAATCGTCTTGACTTAACTCTTATTCCAATTCAAAAACTTGAGCTTATTGGAAATGATAGTTTGAGCATAGCTTTGATGGATAAGGATGGGATTTTGCCGCCATTTCCCGTTGCGAGTGATGTGGACTATGTCATTAAGCCACCATCGGAACTGTTTTATCTATCCTGCTGCAACAATTTTTGGTGGTGCTTACAAAATGTTGCGAAGGGTATCGCTCGTAATGAATTACCTTATGCTATGCATATGTATCACAATGTTGTCCGCAAGGAATTGCATGATATGATGGCATGGTATATTGGAATAACCACTGATTTTACTGTTTCGTCAGGTAAAATGGGGAAATATTTTAAGAGGTTTCTGCCGACAGAGGTTTACGAACAATATTTACTTACCTATTCTGACAGTGATTACAATAACCTGTGGAATGCAATTTTTACTGCATGCGATATTTTCAGCGTTCTTGCCATACAAGTCGCAGACTATAGTGGCTATTTGTATCATAAGCAAGATGAAGAGAATATGAGAATCTATTTAAATAATGTAAAGAATGATGTTTATTAGGAGACGGCAGATAACGCAAAACTAGGAAACCAATGGATAGAATATAATAAATATTGAAATGGAGACAGAACATGAAGCTAACGATTGATTTAAAGAATTATGATAATGAAAAATCAATATTTAAGCGAACAGCTGCAAGAGGTATCATCAGAAATGGAGAACTTTATTTGTTGATTTGTAGTAAGTATGGTGATTATAAATTTCCCGGTGGTGGCATGGAAGATGGAGAAACGTTAGAGGAGACAGTTATACGAGAGGTTCAAGAAGAGACAGGGTTCCGTGTGATTAGAAGTAGTATAAAAGATTATGGAACAGTACTTGAACGGAGAAAAGGGAAATATGAGGATGTCTTAGAGATGGATTCCCATTATTTTATATGTGAGGTGGAAATAGAAGCAGGTAGTCGAAACCTTGATGAATATGAGGAAGAATATGATTACCAGGTTGTTTGGATGACGTTGCAGGAAGCAATTGAAAGAAACAGGCGGGTATCTGACCTTGAACTCTGTCCATGGGTTGTTCGAGATATAAAGGTGATGGAGTATCTGGCGGAGGAACAGTTATTTCAAAGGAACAGAGCTGCCAATCAAACTTCGGACAAGTAATAGATTATCCGCTTTAAGTCAAAAATGCAGTGGAGGCTGGTATGAGTGGTGAATATAATCAATTAATTCAATATCTTGATAAGAAAGAAGTGGTTGTATTCGTGGGAGCAGGAATTTCAAAAGCTGCCCCTTCAACTTTACCAAGCTGGTGGGAATACAATTTTTCTATATTATCTGAAATAGGAAATATTGCGGCTAAAGCATTGAAAATTAACCAAGAGTTGCTGCAAAAGGATGAAATAGAAAAATCAGTGGAGGTTGTCTCAATATCTGAGTTTTTTGTCCATTATATTGCTGGGGATGCTTATTTTCCTTTGACTTCTTTGCTAAATAGTTCAAAACCAAATCACAACCATTATATATTGGCGGAGCTTTCGAAATCAAATAAAATAAAGGCTATAATTACAACAAATTTTGATACGCTAATAGAGCAAGCATTTACAGAAAGAAACGAGCCCTTAAATGTTTACTATCGATTAAATGATTTTGAAAAAGAAATAGAGTTAGAAAAAAATTGCTGTTTATTTAAAATTCATGGTTCTGTTGTAGATACGGCAACCATAATTGATACCGTAAGTCAAAAATTAAAAGGGTTAGATAGAGCTAAAACATATAATCTTAAAAAAATATTTAGATCTTATCATCTTTTGGTTGTTGGATTTTCAGGTGAAGATTTTTCGTTTGATCAGAATTACATACCTTTTTCAGTTTACCAAAGCAATGAGTTAGGTGTAACTTGGATAAAGCACCCAACAGGGAAAGTTCATGAATCGGTAATGAAATTAGTCGAAATTCCTAATTTTACAATTCATGAAACAACCCTAGAAGAATTTTATTTACAAATGGGTTGGAAAGTGACTATGAATGTTGAAAAAAATAGTAGAGGTGAATATAAAGATAATCTTCACAAATGTATTAATAGTCTTGTACGAAATAATCGTATTAATAAATGGTCTTGTATAGGAATGTGCATTCAATTATTTTTATACTTTCAAAATCGTTCTAAGGCCCTAGAGATAGCGTTACGTACAGAAGAAGTCTTATATGAAAAATTTCATAACAGGTTGCCCTTTTCAGATAGAAATTGGCTTGTTCCACTATTGGATACGCTTGGATATCTATATAATTTACTGGATAATGGAGAAAAAGCTCTACATTATTATAATCAATCATTAGGTATTTCAAATGCAAGAATATCAATGATGAGGGATATTGATATTCAGAAAAGCAAAGTTAATACCGCTACGACATTGAATTCCATAGGCCTGGTACATTTGTTTACAACACAAAATTATAATGAGGCTTTGAAAAATTTTACCAATGCAGCAATTCTTTCTTTTGAGGCAAGGAAGTCAATAAATTTTATTCTTGCGTTTATAAGGATTATATTCTTGAAGTATAGTAAACATTTAAGTTTATATGCAGTTTGTGAATATGAAGCAATAAAACGTTTAGCGAAGCAAATTGGCTTTTTAGATGCAATAATTGAAATTAATCTTTATGAAATTTATCTTTTCATTCACTTTGGATACAAAAATGAAGCAACAAATCTAATAAAAGATAACTATGCCTTAATTGAGCTTAGTATTAAAAAAAACAGTTTCACTAAAACATCTGATAATTTTTACAAAATGGTAAATAAAATTAAAAAAACTAATGTGAAGTCACTACCTGATCCGACCCTGTATATTCCAATAGAGCCGGGATTAATATGGACAGATATCTGTGATCGAGAAATATTATCTATCCCAGAGGGAATGGAAGCTTATAAATATTATTGCAATAATGAAAAGAATATTGCAAAAGAAATTGTTCAAAAAGCTGTGGAAAAATTTAAGTCAGAAAACGATTGGATTAATGAAGAAATATTTGTCACGTGCATGGAAGGATTAATGAAAGATGAGATTATCGGAACTGATAATGGTAATAAAGAAACGATAAGGACCAGAGAAAAACTGTTGCTCCGAGCAGCCGAGTTACAAATTAAAATGGCTTATCTTGATTATTTAGTTGCTACAACTGCTAAACTTGCGCAGTGTTACTATATGTTTGAACAATACGAAGAAGCTTTATATATGTCAGAATTTTGTTTATGTTTATGCCAGAATCCTGTTGAGCATGGCATAATAATACATACTTGTGCAGTGGCAGCATTTAGCTGTCGAGAGATTGATAAATACTCATCTGCTCGACAATATGCATTAATGTATATTGACTTTATTAAAAAATACCCACAAAATTTCAATTGTTATATGTCAGAGAATATAAACGAATTGTTAGATGAATTAAACTCATTATTGTAAGAAGATTAAAAGGGATGCAATGAAAACTATACTTAATAGGTTCAAACGGGAGACATAAAATAAGATATGAAGTTGAAAATTCAAATTTATGGTTGTAGCTAGATAATAAAACTAATCACAATCATTAATAAGTTCAAGTATTTATAAACTTAAAGTAGGGGTGTATTGTAATATGGATATAACAGTAGTAGAGGGACATATCAGTTATTTAGATTGTTGTGAGGATATAGTAGTAAATTCGGAACTGGGAAAAAGATATTTTTCAGAAAAGGGAAGTGCTCGTAAATCATTGGAAGAAGGCTTTCGTAGAGGCGAAATATATGTTGCACTAGATATGGATAACAACTGTAAAGGATTTGTGTGGGTTATATTAAATGGGATTTTTCATTCATTTCCGTATATACATATTATTGCCGTGAAAAGTGAAAATCGTAGTCAGGGAATAGGGAAAATACTATTAAAGTATGTTGAGGATGTTTATTATAAAAACTCTTCAAAGCTATTTCTAGTTGTAGCTGATTTTAATCCGGATGCAAAAAGACTGTATGAACGAATAGGATATTCCGTGATAGGTGATATACCTAATTTATATAGAAATGGTATAACGGAATGCCTGATGATGAAATCAAAAGAAAAAGATCTTTGATGTTCCCATTGTAATTAGCAGAAGTGTCTGCCAGTACCATACCAATAGCACATTATTTAAACAACAGGAAGGATAAAAAATTGAAATTATCATCTTTTATATATTTTGCTAAGTTTGGCTTAAATACAATTCTATTAAAAAAGAAAACGCCAATACTTGGTACCATAATTTTAACAGATAAATGTAATCTTTCCTGCAAACATTGTTCTGTGAATAATATAACCGGTATAATTCATCCATATGATCAAATTCAATCTGAAATGAAGCAGCTGTATGAAATGGGTGTGAGAATTCTTTTTTTCTGTGGCGGTGAAACCTTTATGTGGAACGACAAAGGTAAAGCACTAAGAGATCTTGTGATAGAAGCAAAGAAAATGGGATTTTTAATAGTAAATACGGTTACAAATGGCACATTTGAACTTGATTTACCCGAAGCAGATTTAATTCTTTTAAGTCTTGATGGTAACAAAGAGAAACATAACGAAATTCGGGGAGATACCTATGACTTAATTATGAGGAATATTAACAATGCAACTTCTGATAATATCTGCTTTTATATGGCTGTGAATAAGATAAACAAGGAAACAATCAAAGACGTTTGCATGATAGCAAAAGAGATGAAAAATGTTCGTGCTGTGTCTTTCAATTTTCATACACCATACCCTGAGACGGAGGAGCTTAAGCTATCGCAAATTGAAAAGCAAGAATGCTGTAACGTAATTATTAAAATGATGCGATATGGCGCACCCGTTTTCAATTTAAAGAGTGCCTTTCCTTACCTAGTCTCCAATAATTTTCCAACACCTTGTTACCAGTGTGTTGTTATTGAAAATGGAAAAATCAGCACCTGTGGGCGGTGTATGGATATACCAGGACTATGCGAAAAATGCGGATACTTTTTTGTAGCAGAATACACATTGTTATTTAACGGTAACGTAAAGATAATGGCAGAAATGTTAAAAACATATATGAAATACATATAGGGGGATTATGAGCTATATAACTACACTTACGAGAATGTGGCTTACTAGAACATTTAAGCCATTTACATTTACAAACGATTATGATTACCGACTGAATTTTGATGATTGTGAAAATCTTGGGCTATATGTTCACATTCCCTTTTGCAAAAAGCTTTGTGCTTTTTGTCCTTACTGTAAGGAAGTCTATACATATGAAAAATGTGACGACTATATCGATTATCTTATTAAAGAAATTCATTTGGTAGGCAGTCAAATGAGTGAAAAAAAGCAAGTGACCAGTCTATACTTTGGCGGTGGAACGCCTGCCCTTGCTGCTTACAGGCTATACGAGATAATAGCAGCTATCAATGAGTATTTTATCATTTCGGAAGGGATAGGACTGGAACTACATCCAGACAACGTTAACAAAGAAACCTTATTGGTACTAAAAGAATCTGGTATTTCTAAGATTAGTATTGGAATTCAGTCTTTTCAGAAAAAGTTTTTGTCTGTTTTGGGTCGAAAGGAGGTTGACTTTGTTCAATTGTCTGAAGTTTTAAAAAGGACACCTTTTGAAACAGTTTCAATGGACTTCATATTTGCACTTCCAAACCAAACCATCGAAGATCTTAAAGCAGATATTGAAATGGCTTTTTCCAGTGGTGCAAACCATATTGCGATCTATCCATTTATTAATTTTTCTTTCACAGATAGTACAGTACAAGTTATGGGTAAAAAGGAAAAAAGAGTGCTTCTTGATGAAATAACTAGGTACTGCCAAACTAAGAGGTATATAAGAGATTCTATTTGGACATTTTCAAATAGCGAACATGCAAAGTATTCATCAATGACAAGAGATAATTTTTTGGGCTTTGGTTGTTCCGCAACCACGCTTCTAATAAATCAATTTAAAGTTAATACTTTTTCCGTTGAAGATTATCAAAAGAGAATTGACGGGAAAGAATTACCAACTTCTCTAACGACTAGATTTACGAAAAGACAAAGAATGATGTATTTCCTATTTTGGACATCATACAGTACGAAAGTTAACCCAGATGACTTTGAAAAATTCTTTCATGTTCCCTTAAAAAAGATGTATGGGTTTGAATTTTGGATTGCACAAAAATTAGGCTTCATAATTAAAGAGAACGGCATTTACTTCATGACGTTGAAGGGAGCGTTCTATTATCATTATTACGAAAATTATTATACGCTTTCCTATATTGATCAGATGTGGGATGTTATGAGAAAAGAAGCTTTTCCAGATAAAATATCATTTTAATTAAAAACAAAGGAAACAACAGATTTCAATACCAAACTCCATAATTAGTTCAGGTAACTTTTTCACTAGGTTTATTATTAAGTGAAAATATAAGATATAAAAGTAGTCGAGGAAAGTTAATTAAAGTTATAACCACTGGAAGTGTCAATAAATTAAGAAAGGGAGTGCATAAAATGAAAAACATATTTATCGGATTAATATTAATATTTCTGGATTTTAGTTTGAATCTTGGTAACTCTAAGATTGGTTTAATTCCGGATTTTATAGGTTACATTGTTATGATAAGTGGATTAGAAGAAATGGCCGGAGAAAGTACGCTTTTTATTAATGTTAAGCCATATGTAACTGGTATGGCAGTTTATACGGGCATTCTGTATTTATTGGATTTGGTTGGTGTTTCTGTATCATTAGGTGTATTGACTTATGTCCTTGCAATCACATCTACTGCCATCTCTTTGTATATTTCCTATAATATTGTTATGGGTGTAATAGATATGGAGGGAAAATACAACACGTCTTTGAATGGGGATAGCCTTAAATCTACATGCTTACTTCTCGTAGTTTTCAATGTTTTGAATTTTGTGTCATGGTTGATTCCTTCCTTTGCAATAATCTTTATCATAATGTCATTCATCGTATCCATTTGTTTTCTGGTTGCGTTTAACTATTCGAAGAATCTGTATTATGATAAAGTTAAATAACTATTTAGATTAAGTAGAAATAGGTCACGCCCTTATGTTTATCGGTAATTTAGAACCTAAGTTATAAAATAACAAGGTTGGGGTAAAGATTATAACAGAAGAATAACGAATTTGAGCAAAATGTGCAATTATTTATAATAAAAAAGGAGCGTTTCAAAATGGAGAAACCACGTATATTTACAATGCCTTTTTCAAGCATTTATCCACTTTACATTCAAAAGGTAGAGAAAAAAGGGAGAACAAAAATAGAAGTAGATGAAATTATTTTTTGGCTTACCGGTTATGATGAACATTCATTACAGCAACAAATAATGAAAGAAACGGATTTGGAGACATTCTTTAAACAAGCTCCTCATATGAATCCGAAGGCTATACTCATCAAAGGAGTAATCTGCGGATATCGGGTGGAAGAAATAGAAGATGATTTAATGCGACAAATCCGATATTTAGATAAATTAATAGACGAGTTAGCGAAAGGCAAAGCAATGCAGAAAATCTTAAGAGAATAAAGCTCTGAGGATTAAGCAACAGCTTATACGTATAATATGGATCGCCACAATTTTAAATGGGAAGGTGGCTTGAACTACCCATTAGTTTATTAGGAAGATGAAATTTTAAATAAGTATGTTGATTCGCAATAGTTTGGTATAGTGACACATAAATTATCATGAACTATTAAATTAGGAGAGCGTTATGGAACCAACGAAAAAGCAACAATTATTTGTGATTACAGGAGCAAGCGGTGTTGGAAAGTCAACAGTATCTGAGATTTTATTTAAGAATGAAAAAGAGTATATCATAATGGAAAGTGATTTGCTTTGGAATAATATATATAATACGCCTCAGAATAATTATCGTGAGTATAGGGAACTTTGGCTGAAAGTTTGCTGTAACATTTCGCAGATAGGTTTACCAGTTGTTTTATGTGGATGTGTGACACCGGAACAATTTGAATTATGTGATGCAAGAAAGTTTTTTAAAGATATTCATTATATTGCAGTGGTGTCTGATAATACTGTTTTGATTGAACGTATGAAAAATAAGCGAAATATAGATGATGAAAATTGGATTAATAGTTCCTGCGAGTTTAATGATTGGCTAAAGGAAAATGCTAATAAAGTAACGCCTAATATTACGCTAGTTGATAGTACAACTCTCGCTCCATCAGAAATAGCAAAAATTATTGATAGCCATATAATTGAAATCTTAAGGGGTTGAGTTGGGAAAATTTGTGGTCGCTATTGATTGATATTGCTATTTCACAAGTATGATTTACGGCGAATGATTCTATTGTAAGGAGGATCTATTTTTGATGGATAAATATTCTGAAGCCTTTATTGAAGCCTTAGTAAATAAAGATTTAGATTTAATAAGAAAGATACCAAAAGCAGATTTACATAATCATTTTACCCTTGGTGGAAATCGTGAATATATTAAGACATTAGTAGGTATAGATATTCCATTTATTGAAGGCGTTCTAACATCGATGCAGGATATGCATGATTGGAATACTAGGTTTTTAGGAGATAAATTTCATAACAGCACAATGCGAAAATTATTAATCGATGCCACAGTTGTACAAGCAAAGGTGGATGGTGTTACCGTATTGGAAGTAGGGGAGGATGTCTGGGGACTTGGCGAGTTTTTTAATAATAATATTGACGAACTTATCTATTCCTTTCAGGATGCGAAGCAACGAATTGCACCTGAAATAGAATTACGATTACAGATTGGATTATCCAGACATTGTTCTATTGAGTATTTAATGGATTGCCTTAAGCATTTTTGGGGCAGAAAAGAATTCTATTCCATTGATTTATATGCAGATGAATTTGCTCAGCCAATAGAGAGCTTTATTCCCATTTATCAGTTAGCCAAGGAAAATGGGCTTCGATTAAAGGCACATATCGGTGAATGGGGTACAGCTGATGATGTAATAAAAGGAATTAAACTATTAGGGCTCGATGAAGTACAGCATGGGATTGCAGCAGCATATTCTGACGATGCAATAAAATATCTGGTAGATAACCGCATCAGATTGAATATTACACCAACCAGTAATGTAAAATTAGGACGAATTCAGAATATGAAAAGTCATCCCATACAGAAACTTTACCGCGCAGGAGTAAATGTTACGATTAATTCGGATGATATCCTTATTTTTGATAGTGATGTGTCTAAAGAATTCCTCAGATTATATGACAATTGTGTTCTAACCGCAGAAGAACTGGATAATATCAGAGCGAATGGGATGTTGAAAATATAAAAGTGAGTTCCAATATACCCCATCCCAGTTAAGATCTGAATAAATTTGAGAATAGAAGAGGTGAATCGGAAATGCAAGAGGAACATAACACCAAAAGAAAATACCTTCTCATCAGCACTCTACCGAAGGATGCGACGGTTTTCGAGACCGTACATAATGAACTCAGTCAGTATGTCAGTCAATTACAGACCATCTCGACCAACGGCATGAAAATCAGTCATTGCATTGGTTGTAACGACTGTTGGATAAAGACCCCAGGGCTGTGTTGCATCAAAGATGATTATGAGCAAATCCTGATTAAAATGTTGCAGGTCGACTGCGTTATTTTTCTGACAGAAACAAAGCTTGGGTTTGTTTGCAGCCAGATGAAAAACCTGGTGGATCGAATTTTGCCATTAGCCACGATGCATCTGAAATTTGAAGACGGCCAGATGCGTCACTATTCTCGATATAAGAAGCAACCGGATATGGCGCTGCTCTATGCCGGTAGTGCTGACAAGGATTATATGAGTTTGTGGCTTAATCGCGTGCAAATAAATTTACATGGACGTTCGTTAGGTGCCTATGAAGCTGAGGACAGGAGGAAATTATATTATGAACTTACTAATAATTAATTGTTCGCCGCGTGTTAAGGCAAAAAGTAATACGAACATCATTGTTCGTGCTTTTGCCGATGGTTATACAAAACAGGGCAACACGGTAGAGATATATAACCTATCTGAACTGGGAAAATGGGATGAAATAAGGGTAGCATTTTACAACCATGAGAATATTCTTATGGCGCTTCCATTATTTGTTGAAAGCATTCCGGGCATCATGTTGGAATTTCTGGAAACTTTATCGCCCAAAAGCAATTCGGAGGGTCAGCCTAAAACAAAGCTGAGTTTTCTACTTCAGGGAGGTTTCTCAGAAGCTTCTCAGCTGCGATGCGGTGAACGGTATCTGGAACAGATTCCCGGATTTTTAAACTGTGAATATGGTGGAACCCTGATCAAAGGTAGTATGTTTATTATCCATATGCTACCTGAAACAAGTTCCAAACAAATGGTATCACCCTTTATTGAGATGGGAGAAGTCTTTGCAATCGACGGTAAATTCGATAAAGAAAAGGTGAATAAGTTCGCTGCACCAGAGTATTATTCAAAAAGGTTCATTCTATTACATACATTATTAAGCCCTTTAAACAAGTTGTTTTTCGCAATTTTCTTTAAGAAAAATGGCTGTCTTGGTAGCCTGACAGCACAACCATATAAAAAAATGTGTTTCCAGAAGGACTAAGAAAGTTGAAACAAAGCGTTCCTACGTCTATTTTGATGCTTTCTTTGACGGGATCTTACAGATTTCCGTTATTCTTATTAATTGATTTAAATTGCTTGCAATAATTCAATTATGTTTACATAAGGAATGATATTAGTAAACATATAAGTGACAGGAACTGATAGTACATTTTATCTTAACTTTGTGTTAGATCAGGAGGTTTATTATGGATTTTAGAAAAGTTTTTGACAGTATTCCAGAAAAATTCGATGAATGGAGACCGCGGTATTGTGATGAGCTTTTTGCAGACCTCATAGAATATGCGAAACTCGGACCAGGGAAAACAGTGCTTGAAATCGGGCCGGGTACTGGACAGGCTACCGAACCTATCTTAAAGACTGGATGTTCCTATTTAGCAATTGAAATAGGTGAAAAATTCACAGAGTTTATGATAAATAGGTTTAGTTCTTATCATAATTTTGAAATCGCTAATGCTGACTTTGAAACCTATGATTTTGAAAATGCCAAATATGATTTGGTGTATTCCGCAGCAGCGTTTCAATGGATACCGGAGAAAATCGGATACCCCAAGGCTTATGATATATTAAAAAGTAACGGAGCGTTTGCTATGTTTATGATGAGGCCTGATATACAACCCGGTGGCGGATATACGGACGAACCGCTGTATACCAAAATACAGGAAGTATATTCCAAGTTTTTTCACCCGGAAACTGAATATAAATGCAATTTGGATTATGATGCACGTGACAAATATGGCTTTATTAATCTTGAACGTCGTGAGTACCGAAAAACGAGAGTGTACAGTGCGGACGACTACGTATCTTTAATTGGAACTCATTCTGACCATTTAACTCTTCAAGAACCATATAAGACAAAGTTTTATGAAGGAATTAGAGAGGTAATTCAGAATTTCGGTAATAAAATAACGCTTTATGATAAGATAACTATGTATTTGGCAAGAAAGCCGTAAAGCTGTAAATGAACAGAATATGCCAAATTTGATGGAGGTAATGAAATGAATGATTATCAGTGTGGATTTTGTAAGTTGGTTTCAAATTTACCCTTAGAAAGAGAAAAATTGAAAATTGTTTATGAGTCAGATAGCGTTCTTGCTTTCCATTCAACTATGCCATATGCAGAGACACATATTGTAATAATATCAAAACGGCACATACCATCAATATTTGATTTGCATAATGAAGATAATGAACTAAAATTAGAGATTCTATCAGTGATAAAGATTGCATCACAGGAAGTTATTCTTCTGAAAGGAGCCTGTAAAGTAGAATTGTACTTAGGAGCATTCCAACAGATGCAGCACTTGCATTGCCATGTCATATATGATTCGACGATAGACTAATTGTTAATGAGTATTTATTAGTGAGTATGATGTAAAATTTTTTAAATAATAGTCGTGACGTGATATTAATATTATTACAGAATCATTTATATATTGCGAAACAATAATTATTTATATAATGGGTGGAGATGTGATTTATGAAAGACAATAAAAGAAAGGCTGTGGAATAATGATTATTGAATTGTTGAAATCTCGTCGGAGTGTAAGGAATTACACTGAAGAAAAAGTTCCTCAAACCATAATAGAATCTATTCTTGAGGCGGGAAGATTATCTCCCTCCGGAGGAAATGAGCAGCCCTGGAAATTTGGAGTTATAACTGACAGAGAAATTATTAGCCAAATTGCGGAATATTCGTATAATCAGAACTGGATCAAAACGGCCTCATTTCTTGTTGTTTTATGCACTAGCAATGTGGAGAAGTCGCGAGGAGCAAGAAATATTCAAAAAGTAAGATTTCCTAAGTATGCTGATATCATTGATGAAATGGAGGAAGATGTTTATATACGATTGAATGCTGAAGAGCACCAGACGAAAATTCCCGGTTCTCATATGATACTTGCGGCTCTTGAATACGGTATAGGCACAAACTGGATATCCTATTTTGACGTGGATAAAGTATCTGAACTTTTAAATCTTCCGGAACGTTGTATCGCATCTGAAATAATTACCTTCGGTTATCCGGCAGATGAAAATCAGCAGAAATTAAAAAGGGATTTTGATGATGTTATATTTTTAAATAAATTCATTTATCCATATAAATAACATGAGTAAAGACGAAAAACATTATTAAGGTATATTTAATAGGGGTGTAGTGATAAGGGCTTTTGTAATGTAGATGAGTAATCATCTATGACGCAAAAGTCCATTTTCTTATTCAAAAATGTAAAATGCGCTACCTGTGTGATTTACCTGTGTTCTGAAAATGAACCTGCAACTGATAAACCTGCAAATGACGTGCAACTATATCTGAATTGAAGTAATAAAACGATATGCTTATTGTATTAAAATGGGAATATATAGTAGATATGTACAAAATATTGTAGTATAATATCAACACGGTATATCCGAATAGTTGGAATTGCGAAGCAATGGTTTTTATATTCAATTTAGTTTGGTATATGGAAAATCAGTATCATTCAAATATTACTAAACATAATGTATTTGATAATTAGAATAAATTTATATTTTTTGTAAAGTGCCACAATATTTCTTTAAAACGCCGCAACTGTTGCAAAAAGCGAAACAGGTTCGCAAGAAATTGCGAGCTGAGCTTTTAATATAATCATTAATAAATATAAGTCTGAAGGAGTAATGAGATATATGATTAAGATGGATATTATGCCTGGTTGTGTATTTAGCCCCCAACCCATGTATATCATAGGCACAAAAAGCGAAGATGAAGTGCCAAATTTTTGTGTTATAACTTGGATTGGTTTTTCTTTTGATGAGACACCTCACTTAATGATGACAATAGGTGGTAGCAAGCAGACGAAAACGAATATACTTCGAGATAAAATGTTTTCAGCAAATCTAATTAGTGAAGATATTATTTGGCTTGCTGACTATTTTGGGACTACAAAAGCGGAGGAAAAACTTAAGAATGATATACAGTTTGATTATAAATGGGGGAATAACTTAAAAGTACCAATTTTAGAGCAAAGTAACTGGGTTTATGAGTGCGAAGTGACTAAAATAATAGAATTAGATGGAAGTCACCTATTCTTAGCTGACATAAAAAATATACAAATAGATAAGAACTTTGAAGGAATTGACCTTGAAATGATAGATTTAAAAATGCTAAATCCTGCAATATACGCACCCTATAATTACTTTTCGGTCGGAGATAGAATTGGAGGATGTGGGGAATGGAAAAATCACATAATGAAAGATAATCAGGAGCATGAAATTAAATTCAGTAAAGTGTATGGTACCAATAAATGATAATAGGTAACAGACCAGATACATTTATAGAAAACGATAAGATGATAAACTATTATAATAAGGTGATATACGTTTTTAGTAAGTGTATTAGAAAAATCAGAAGTTAGGTAAGTCATGTTAGTTAATTATGTAAATCGATAAGTAGAAAATGTATAGGAGAGTAACGGATGAACATACATACAGAAAGATTGTTACTGGTACCTTTAGGACCGCAATACTTGTTATCTACTCATGAATATGCAAGTGATTTAGATAACACAAAATATATGGTGCACTTACCAAATGCAGATATAGAAGAGACCAAAACATTTTTAGATAGGGCGCAAGCAGAGTGGCAAACATCTAACCCTCAATTTTATGAATTTGCTATTCTACTTGATGATATACATATCGGTGCTGTTGATATTTATATAAGTGAAAATAATTCAGAGGGTGAACTAGGGTGGATAATAAGTAAGAAATACTGGGGATATGGATATGCAACGGAAGCCGCAAGAGAGCTTATTAGCTTTGCGAAACATGAATGGAAAATTAGTAAATTCATTGCACACTGCGACAGCGAGAATGTTAGTTCATATAATGTGATGGAAAAATTAGGTATGTCGATAGCAAATAAAACAAAAGGTCGTAAGAATAAATATTCTAATGATGATAGAGAAGATTTGATGTATTTGCTTGAAATTGAATAACTTTAATTACATTATATAGATTAGATTATTAGCAATACCATATGTTGGGTGAAATGACTGGTTAATAATGGGTTTATTTATGTGATTAATATATAATGAGTGAAAAGGAAGTGTGAAGATGAAGATAGTAATAATTTTAGGTCCTCATGCAGTGGGTAAAATGACAGTCGGACAAGAACTTGCTTCAATTACCGGTTTGAAATTATTTCATAATCATATGACAATTGAGATAGTTAGAAATTTCTTTAGTGTACATGATTCGGCGGAAGGAAGAAGACTTAACTCCTTGTTTAGACAAGAAATATTTGAAGCGGTTGCAAATAGTGATTTACCGGGACTGATTTTCACTTATATGTTTGATTTTGATGATCCATCCGAATACGAATACATAAATTCGATTATTAAGTTATTTGAATCTCATAATGCAGAAGCATTTGTAGTTGAATTGTATGCAGATTTTAATATACGTATAGAGAGAAATAAAACTGAGAATCGTTTGTTAAATAAGCCTTCAAAAAGGGATATTCAGAAATCAGAAGAATTGTTTCGTAACCTTGAAGCAAAACATAGATTAAACTCAAATGACAAGGAAGTTCCTTTTCATAATTACTTTAAAATAAACAACACAAATTTGATGCCGAATAAAGTAGCAACGAAAATTAAGGAGTTAATTGCATTGTGAGCAAACGAATGTAACATGTAATTTCTATGCTCAGATAGGAGATTATAAAGTATGGTTTTAGAAACTAAAAGATTAATATTAAGAGAAATGACGCAAGCAGATTTTCCGTCTCTGTGTAAAATTTTACAAGACGACGATGTGATGTATGCTTATGAAGGAGCATTTACCATTGAAGAGTCTCAAAGCTGGCTTAACAAACAGATAGATCGCTATAAAGAATATGGCTTTGGCTTATGGGCAGTTGTTATGAAGGAAACCGGTAATATGATAGGACAGTGTGGATTGACGATACAAGAATATAACGGCAACAAGGTCATGGAAGTCGGCTATCTTTTTCAAAAAGAACACTGGCATTACGGATATGCATGTGAAGCAGCAATAGCCAGTAAAGAATATGCCTTTAATAAGTTGAACACAAAGGAAGTGTACTCTATTATTCGAGATACAAATATACCATCGCAAAATGTAGCGAAACGAAATGGCATGATTTGTATTGATAAGTTTGTCAAGCATTACCGTGGTGTTGATATGCCTCATCTTGTATTCGCTGTTAAAAAGATAGGATATGAAAACTGAGAAGCTAAATGATAGTAATAATACATAAGAAAAGCAGGTGAAAGCTATGGGATGGGAACCGTGGACAGGGTGCTATAAAATAAGTGATGGTTGCACAAATTGTTATTATTATGGACCATATTCTAAGAGGTGTGGACAAAATGAAGTTGTTAAAACAGATGAATTTTATAAACCGATTGAAACTGTTTATATGCCGCGTAAAAAGATTACAAAATACAAAATGGACAGTGGTAAAACCGTCAATACTTGTTTTACAACTGATTTTTTTATTCAGGAGGCCGATGAATGGCGAGTTGAGGCATGGAATATCATAAAACAACGTCCTGATTTAAATTTTTTCTTTATTACTAAAAGAATTGATCGTTTTCAGGTTTCTTTGCCAAAGGATTGGGGAGACGGATATGATAATGTTACTATAGGCTGTACCGTTGAAAATCAAGAGCTGGTGGATTATCGGCTACCATTGTTTTTGTCCTATCCTATAAAGCATCGAACGATTGCTTGTGGGCCTTTACTGAGCGATATCGACTTGACGCCGTACCTTCAGGGAATTAACCATGTATCTACTTGCGGTGAGACGGGAAGAGCTGCGAGAGAGTGCGATTACAACTGGGTTTTGAGCATAAGAGAACAATGTGAAAAGGCTGGTGTTCCTTTCGAGTTTAGAAGTACAGGTTCTCAATTTCGCAAAGACTCTGAATTATACAATATAAACCCGAAAATGCAGCATCGTATCGCTAGTGAGATAAATATAAATATTACAGGAGTAGATGATTAAAGGCAGTCATATCATTAATATAGCGTCACTGTTCACTTATTTATTGGTTAGCAGTAAATTAGTTCGGTATCAGAAATACGATTGGAGAATAGAATGATTTACTTAAAGAGCTTTACCTTTCCGAATACTGAGATGGAATTTAACTTTTTTATGGATATACAAAGAACCTGCTATGATTCATATTATCCATTCAAGATATTATCTAAGAATGACCTGGACAGACTGGATTTTGATACAGTTACCATATTATATGGAGGGAATGGATCGGGAAAATCTACAGCTCTCAATGTTATTGCTGAGAAGGCTGGTATCCATCGGGATTCGATTTATAATAAATCTAATTTCTTTCCGGATTATATTAATATGTGTGGGATGAATACGGAAGAGGACATTCCGGAAAACAGCAGAATTATCACCAGTGATGATGTTTTTGACTATATGCTGAACATCCGTAACCTGAACGAAGGAATCGACCTGAAGCGGGAAAAGTTATTTGATGAATACCTTGATGCGAAATACTCCCAATTTCAGATGAAATCAATGGCTGACTATGAGCAGTTGAAAAAAGTGAATAACTCCAGACGAAAAACCCAGTCACGTTTTGTCCGAGGGGAATTAATGGACAATGTTCGTGAGTATTCCAATGGTGAAAGTGCATTTCTCTATTTCACTGAGAAAATAAGTGAAGATGGACTTTATTTATTGGATGAACCAGAAAACAGTCTGTCACCAAAGCGTCAAATGGAACTGATGATCTTCCTGGAGGAATCGGCCAGATTTTTTGGATGTCAATTCATAATATCAACCCATTCACCGTTCCTGCTTGCCATGCGAGGTGCAAGAATATATAACCTTGATAAAAATCCAGTTACGATAGAACGCTGGACTGAATTGGAGAATGTACGAGCTTACTATGACTTTATTAAAACACATGAAAAAGAGTTTTGATTATAGCAAAGTTCCAATATATGTAAATATAAGGTATTTGTGAAAATAATAAATACCGGTTTCGTGAGAAGAACAAAACAGTTTGTCCTGTTAAGCTGAAATTCAGAAGGAATGTCTTCAGTTTTGAGGATGCTCGTGCTTTAATTGAAGAAGTAAACTATTTTGTTCAGGAAACTGAACTCTAATGCAGTACAAATTATTTATATAATAGAAAGAGAAGGTAGGTTTGTAATGATACCAACAAGGGAAGAAGCGGAGTTAGAATTACAATTGGCAAATGAACTAAATCCAGGACCATGGATAAATCATAGTAAAAATGTTGCTAGAGCCGCTGAAACAATAGCAAGATATTGTAAGCTGGATGAAGATAAAGCTTATATTCTGGGATTACTCCATGATATTGGGAGAAGAAATGGGCCTTCGGCCGTAAAGCACACAATCGATGGTTATCGTTATATGTCAGCGAAAGAATGGGATGAAGTGGCATATATTTGTCTTACACATTCTTATCCTACAAAAAATATCTATCAAGATATCGGTAAGATGGATATAAGTCCAGATGATCAAAATGAAATGGAGCAATTTATAAGCAATCGCAACTATGATGATTATGATAAGCTTATTATCCTTTGCGACTCTCTCGCACTACCAGATAGATTATGTGTTTTGGAACAACGATTTGTTGATACCACCATGAGATATGGTGTATTTCCATTTACAGTTTTGCGATGGACGGCTACCTATGAACTGAAGAAATACTTCGAATTAAAAATGAATTGTTCTTTATATGAGATTCTTCCGGAAATCAAAGAGACTATAAAGTAGAAATATAAAAGTGATTTATAACCGATTAGTACCATGAAATATATATAGCATGAGGTGAGATATGAAAATTGAACTTGATCGTATTGTAATAAGAGATTTCGAGAGAAAAGATGCACAGTTACTTTATCATATTGTTCGCGAAAAAGGAATTATTCGATTTATGCGGGATTGGTCAGAAGACAGTCCTACGCCGGAAAGCTTCTATGGTTTTATAGATTGGATGCAAACCAAAAAGGCTTCTACCAACATTTATGAAAATAAACGTTATGCGATTGCCTTGTCCAATAATGATGAAGTGATTGGCATGGTAGGAATGGGACTTGAAGATACCGTAAACGAAGTTGAAATTGCATATTTTATGAGCGAGAAACATCAGCGAAAAGGGTTTACACAAAAAGCGGTTAAGGCGCTTGTTGAATGGTGTTTTAAAGTGTCGGATATACCTTATTTGATTTTAACTATTGATTGTGCCAATATTTCCTCCTGCAAATTTGCAGAAAAATGTGGTTTTGAGTTGTTTGAAAAAAGAACACCAATAGGACACAGACAACCCAATATGGAAAGCGACAGTTACTACTATTATCGTATATACAGAAAATGAACACACGAAGAGTTGATGAGGCTTTTCATTTTATTTATTAAGTAGTTATTATCTGGACAATGCGAGATACATACTATTCCAAAATGTATGTTATGGAAAGGAAAAATCATGACAAATGAAGAAATAATGAAGGTTGCGATGCTACAATCTGCTATTGACAGTAATTGTTGCGCCGAAGACTTTATAAAAACAGATAACAAGATTGTAATCTCAAATAAAAGTCCAAATGCCAGAAAATATTTGGAATTGCCATTTACCTGTGATTTGACATCCTATGGCAATAATATTGTGGCTTCTGTTTCCGAAGAACTAATTGAAACAGTGAGTGAATATATAGAAAAATATCCTGTTGAGCATTGTTTTGAAACACCTAACCTACATATATTAATCGAAAAACTTAAGCCGTATAAGTTAAATGTTTGCTTTATGGCGGAGTATTTTTTACCGGATATGGACTCTATAAAACCGCTTTGTTGTAAATATGAAACAAAAGTTATGGAACCGCATCATTTCGCAGATTACTATTTGCCGGAATGGAGTAATGCACTATGTGAAAAGCGTAAACAGCTAGATATATTAGCAGTTGGTGCATTTAATAACGGAAAACTAATCGGCCTTGCAGGGTGCTCAGCCGATTGCGATACAATGTGGCAAATAGGGATTGATGTACTACCGGAATATAGAGGACAAGGTATTGCTTCCAGTCTTACAAGCAAACTTGCCATTGAAGTAATAAACAGGAATATTGTTCCGTTCTATTGTTGTGCGTGGTCAAACATAAAATCAGTGCGAAATGCAATTAAAAGTGGATTTCGACCGGCTTGGGTACAGGTTAACGCAAAAAGTACTGATTATATTGTAAATATGAACAAGTGAAATTATGCGTAAGCTAGGCGGTTAAGTTGAGCTTAACATTATGTATACGAAAGATTTGGAGGAAAAATGATTAAAGAGAAAATTTATATTGAGAGCATCCCCGCAGTTATTTGGGGAGAAAAATCGAGCAAAATATATATCTATGTCCATGGCAAGATGTCAAATAAAGAGAGCGCAGAAGATTTTGCTGCAATTGCTGCATGCAAAGGCTATCAAACAATCAGTTTTGATCTTCCTGAGCATGGAGAGAGGTCTGATCATGAGTATATATGCAACATTATAAATGGAATTACAGACTTAACTAAAATCAGTGATTATGTCTTTAGAAATTGGGAAACGGTTTCATTGTTTGGATGCAGTTTAGGTGCTTTTTTCGGACTTCATGCTTATCGAGATAAGCATTTTGAGAACTGTCTTTTTCAATCACCCATTGTAAATATGGAATATCTTATTCAACAGATGTTTATATGGTTTGATATATCAGAGGAACAACTTAAAAGACAGGGAGAAATTCTAACGCCTATAGATACAATGTCTTGGCAGTATTATATGTATGTAAAAGAACATCCTATAGATAAGTGGACTACTCCAACATACATTTTATATGGTGCAAAAGACAGTCTACAAAGTATCAGTGTCATTGATGATTTTGCAAGTAAATTCAATTGTTATCTCAATGTTTCTGAAAATAGTGAGCATCCATTTATGGCTGAGGGTGACCAGATTATCGTATCAACATGGATGAATAGAAGAATATAAATTATGCTTCTTTAGAATCAATAAAACTTGGTGATTTATGTCCGAATTGGTGGACAGATAATCGCTTTAATCAAACATAGAAGAACCCTTTGTCAGAAATGATTACAGAAAATTGTAGAGGGATAAGATCTAATAAAAACACAATCTTAATGATATAAGTTTAGTTTGGAGGGCTTACAGGTTGCTGCAGGAAATATTCAACGCTTTAAAAGAAATCTATTTAAAATCATTTGACGATATCCAGCTTCACCGAGATATGATGGGATATGTCTGCATTGTCAATGTCGGGGTAGAAAAATACGTTCTTAAATTATTTAGGAGTAAACATACAAGTCAGGCAATACAATCAATTGAGATTATGAAATATCTTTATGAAGCGGGTTTCCCTACGGCACTAATTATACCAACAGCCAATGGAATGTTATATTTTACGATTAACCTACAGGAGGAAATTCGTATCGGAGTTCTATATGAGTTTGTAGATGGTATAGAACCGGACAAGGGTAAAAGTATTGAAAATATCGGAGAGCAAACCGGAAAACTACATAATCTAATGAAAAATTATAAAGCTAATATATGTCACCATACGAAATCATTTTTTATAGATAGGTATATTAATCTCTTAACGGAAATGCATTATCCAAGAACGGAACAGTTTAAGATACATGGGGACATGCTTTGGAAGCGGGTAGAAGGCCTATCAAATGGGGTTTGCCACGGCGATTATCATACTGGTAATATGATTTTAAATAACGAGGGGCAGTTAGTAGTATTTGATTTTGATGCTGCAGCGTATGCATTTCCGTTATATGATATTGCAGTTATTTGCGACATGACAGACTATTTTGAATTTTCAGAGCAAGGTTATGTTGAAACATCTCGCATGCTTCAGCGTTTCTTAAGGGGATATAATAAATTTAACACCGTAGAGCAAGAGGAGATAAATTTTGTATATGATCTTATTGCAATTCGGCATTTCGAAGTACAGGCAACTATTATTGATAATTTAGGATTTGCATGTATTGATGAAAAATTCATTGATGATCAATTTGAGTGGTTGATGAAGTGGGATAAATCATATAAACCTAGAATTGAAATGTAGAAGAAAATGAAAATGTGTAAAATTGTTAAAGTTATATTCGGACCAAACCTTTTCGGATGATGTAAAAACCAAATATATATGACGAAGAGCCCTTGACTATAGTATTGGAGGTATAGAATGGATTCAATCAAAATTGATTCCTATGGATATAATCGCATTATTATTGATGTAATAATGGTAGCGGAAAAAGTTATTTATCGAAAGAATTGTCCAGTATTATAGGGTTGCCACTCATTCATCTTGATGTCGAGTTTTGGCAGCACAACTGGGAAAAACCACCGAAGGAAGAATGGATAAAGAAACAAACGGAATTTATATTAAAGGAAAAATGGATTATCGATGGTAATCATACAGACACAATGGAGTTACGATTTAAATCTGCAGATCTAATTATATTTCTGGATATAAACCGTTTTATATGTTTGGCTAGTGTAATTAAAAGATACGGCATAAAGCGTTCTGATATGCCTCAATATCTTGAAGAAAGATTGGATATGGAATATCTTAAATTTATTAAAGGATTATTGAATTTTTCTAGGACAAGAAAACGTATTATAATAGATTTACATAAAAAATATCCTGACAAACCGTTTTTTATTATTGAGAGCAGAAGGAAAATGAATAATTTGTTGATGCAATGGAGAGATGATAAAGCGAAACGTATTAATCCAGCTTAATAAGCAAAATGGGAACTGGACAAATTTGAGTTGAGAAATATTTTATTTACATATACGAAATTGTATTTTGGAGGAGAAACTGTGAAAAAGAAAATTGGAGTTGTTGGCATACTTTTATTATTAATAGTAATCGGGTCGTTATTTTTTGCCACCGGTGGAAAAATAACAGGTGTTATGATATCGAATTACTCGATATCCGAAGATGGTAACGTAATGACGCTGAAAGTTGGTTTAGTAAGTAGTATGGGGTATATAAGAACGCTTAAAGTGAGAGAAGTTGGAAATAAGAAATACATTGCCTTTTATTCAACCTACGGATTGAATAGTAATATCGGTGCTAAAAACGAATTTCAAGTTAAATTACAACCATCTTGTGATGAAATATATTTTTACAGTGGTAAAGAGGAATACAAGTTGAAGTTGCGAAAAAGCAGCGAATCAAATGAATGGGAGAAAGTAAAATATTGAAAACAAAGGAGACTAACAATTAAAAGGATAATTATATAAAAGCATTGGAAGTATTGAGAAAGCTGGGTATCTAGTTTATTAAGTGATAGCTTCCTATTTGTAAACTGATGAATGAACATACATAAGTTGATTTTACTATAAAAAGAGCATTGACAGTCAAGCAAGATATCTGTTTTCATGCTATCTTAGATGCAAGGAGGTGCTCAGTATGCACGCATGGGAACAAATACAACAAACTGTAGATTACATTGAGGAACATCTTTCAGAGGAAATAAAAATCGAAAACCTGGCACAACTTGCTTCATTATCGTCGTTTTATTACCAAAGGTTATTCAGCCGATTGGTTAAAAAGCCCGTCAAGGAGTATATAAAGCTACGTCGGCTTGCGAAAGCTTCTGAAGCTTTACTAGATAAGCGAAAACGAATTTTAGATATCGCTCTGGATCTTGGATTTTCATCTCACGAGATCTTAACACGAACTTTCAAAAGCACTTATAAAATGACACCAGAAGAATACCGTGCAAATCCGGTTCGGCTCAACAACTTTTGTATGCCGCAGCTGCTTCTGAATTATACCCTTGTTGATGAAAATGTGCCATTAATTGCCGACGGGATTGTCATTGAGATTTCACGCCGTAGCATATCCTCTCCTCAATATTTTATAGGATTAACGGTGGAAGAACCTATTGACCAAATGCCAGGTGGAGGTGAACCTGGAGTGGATGGACTAAGTAAATTATGGGTTGATTTTCACGATAGTAAACCTTCCGTTCATGGGCTCAAAGAACACGGGGATGAATTAGGTGTTGCTTATGGAGGAACAAAGTCTGGGTATTACTGCTACTTTGGCGGTGCTGAAGCTGTAGCCAATCAAGCAGCAGAAGGGTACTCTACATGGGAAGTATCCGAAGGCGAGTATATTGTATGCTCATTTGAAGCAGAGGATTTTGAACATCTTGTGACGGATGCCTTGTATAAAGCACAAAGATATGTTTTTGAGATGTGGCTTCCCAATCACAAATTGTCATGCATGCCTTTTGCCATAGAGCGCTACGCAAACCATAGCCCAAACACAACTTGCATGGAGGTATGGGTAATGCCGATACCAAAGGAATAGACTACCCAATGTCTATTTGACATGCAAAACAATAAATATCATACATCTATGGCCTGATGTCGATATTCTATCGGTGTCAGGCCTTTTAGCATATCTTATACTTATTATAGTCCCAGAGCTAAAACCTTCTAGTCGAGTATCTTCTTCGATCTTTGCTAAAACTTCATCCATGTCATAGTAAATTACCTCCTTAAAAATAATACTGAAATCAATTTAATAGGTTTACCATATGTAAATTAAGTGATAAAATGTAAAAAAGGAAAGAATTACCTGATTGCTGAGAACCATTTAAATTATTTCGTAACCTTTAATAGGAGCAAGCATTTACTATGAAACAATGAAACAGAGGTAAGTCATGAACGACTATGAAATCAATATAACTGAGGTTGATACCTTAGATAAAACATTCTGGGAAAATACATACAAGAAACTACTGTGGGGATTGCTTTTTACTTCCTTCACGATTAATGCATGGTATCTTAATTACATCTTACCCTCTTTGGGATATATTTGGTTGCTTATTGCTATGCGTAGGTTGCATAAGAAAAACCAATGGTTTCTAGTAGGATATTATTTTGCTGGAATCGAAGTTATTGAGTGGAGTATTCGTCTCATATTAAATGCTACCGTGGATATAAAATTAGGGCTGCTTATTATCATTATAACTATCGGATATGCAATTCGAATTGTCCTTATGGTGATTCTATATAATGCATTTGGTGTCGAATTGACTATACTTGGAAAAACAAATCGAAGATATGGGATAATACTACTTACAGTGAATTATTCATTTCTAATGATTATTGGGCAGACCCAATTACGTAATTATGTGCCTTTACTTCTTTTGTTTGCTCTTATATTAATGATATCACTACATAATATGAGGAGAATGTTTGAGACAGTAGAGGAATGGGGGTATCAGTTATTAGTAGATAAAGCTAAGAACAGTGATGTACGAATAACATGGGCATTACTTTCAATTATGTTTGTTGGAACAGTTGGGGCAAGTATTATAGCACACACTGACTTATCAAAGGGAGTTGAGATAACCGCTGATAACGGAGTAACAAGCGAAACGGATAGGAAGAGATTAATTGATATGGGGGTTCCGAGTGAGATTGCTAATGATCTGAGGAAAGAAGACCTCATACAACTAGAAGATTGTGATCGTTGTATCACTTATACGGATAGACTCACGATAGAAGGCTGTGATGTAGATGTAGCGAATGTAGTATTTCGCCTTTCGAAGGGTGTTACAAAGGCTATTATTTATTTTGAGTGGAATAAAGTGCCTGATCTATATTACGAAGATGTAATGAATGTCGAATCACGTTATTATCTGCAGCCACTTGGAGGAGCCATTCTTTTTTCAGTTGGTGAGAGGGAATATCGTAAGAATTATGCTGAGGTGGATAATATTAACCAATTTGATAGGATGAATATGAATCCGATTTTTCCTACAGAGGTTGAAACCGAAAAATATATCTATGCAATTTGTCAGTTCCCTTTATGTGCCACGAAACAAAGAGGATATCTTCTTTATTCGTATAATATGAAAGATGGGGATCTGAATTATAACATCATCATTAATTATTATCGCAGGATGAATCCGATTCAAATACCATATAAAAAAATCACAAATCTAAATGAAATAATTTTTTCCAATAAAGTGCAACAGGTTTATTATTGTATAGATGTATCGGGGGAATATTGATGGAGATAATAACTGCATTTAAGAAAAGCCGTGTTTTGCAGGGAATAGTTGGATTGTTGCTGCTCCTACTTTTGGTAGTATATTTTAGGATATTTTTTACTACGGGGATAATAGTAGATGATACTTTTCTAAAGAAAACAATCCGGTCTTCCGAAATCGATTACACTGGTAAAAGTGAATTTGGAACGCTGGAGGTTACAGTACAGGGGCATCGTAATAAAGACAGTACATCAATTGTTACTTATCATTTACCGAATCAGATTTATCGGCAGTTTACAGTGCAGTTGGTGGACGGAAGTGATTGGAGTAGGGGAATTACTAGTATCAGTGACAGCTATGGTAAATCTGTGGATATAATCAGGTATACGAGTGAGGAACCATTTCTTTATGATGTCAACGGAGAACCGATGATTGATATAAATGGTATGACTTATTTTTCTGGTGAAAATCCTTATGAGAATTCTTATAAGGTGAATCTGAAAAATGTTGCTGATACCGCAACCTATTCGAGAGAACTCATACGTGGAAATTATGTTTATTTAATATTTGCAGTAATCCTAATTGGATTTACATTGATAGATATCCGATTTCCGTTATTTTTCTTTCATATGCGATACGCATTGAGTGTCGATAATCCTGAGCCAACGGACTGGTATCTGTTCCTACAGAAGGTGGCTTGGTATGTATATCCAGCAGTAGGAGTTATTTTTATGATAGCTGCACTTTAGTGGTACCTGATGACGGAGGTAACCATAAGGAGAAATATAATAACAATGGAGGTTTCGAATTGAGATTCATTAATTATTTAAAAAAGATAAGAGATAACTATGTCATTAACCAAGTAAAGAATATTGTTTTACCTGATTTTAATCCATCACCGAGGACAAGGAAAAGGATAATATTTAAAGGAAGAGTACAGAAAGTGGGGTTTCGATTAGAAATAAATGAATTAGCAAATCGGCTATATTTAACCGGCTGGGTTATCAATAGAAATGATAAAAATGTCGAGGCAGAGATACAGGGTGAGACCGATAAGATTTTATTTTTGCTTAAATATATGAAATCATTAAAAAGAGCATCGGTACAAGAAGTATTAACCAATGAATTACCAATTTTAGATAGTGAAACAGATTTTATATTGATAAAGGAATAAATTATAACAAAAATAAGGGATAGTTGGAAACTTAAACGATCATCGATGTATTGATATGTTTCAAACATGGGTCAATGTTAATATGAAAATACCATTTATGTGGATTGTATACTCCAAAACCTGATAAATTAAATCGTTAAATGAAGTCGTAGTTATAGTTGGCTATGGTTGGTGTTAATGGCGATATACTTGCATAGTTTAGATTAACTTCTCTTTTAGTGGATGTTGCCGATATGGCACCTGACGGAGAAGAGCAAGATGCTAATATATTAGGAGTTGAAGAACCATTAAAGGAGTTTACTGATAAGATTATTGCAATTATACATCGAGACGATGATATAGAAGAAAAATGGGTTGTAGCATCCGCAGATTTGGTGTTTTCAAAAGATCAAATAATGAAACAAGTTCATTTCCAAGAACAATATTTTGATTCAAAGATAATAAGGTAAGATTAAGTTTGTTAGTGAGATTATGAGCGAACTGAAAAATTATTGTAACTTTCCGTTATGAATAGATAGTTATCTGAAGTAATGCACCAAAAAAGCAGATACCTATCGGTTAGATATCTGCTTCTATTTATACCAGTAGCTGGTGCATTACTTT
>JAQSYO010000063.1 GCA_029256105.1 Herbinix sp. | reverse complement strand
GCAACTTAATTGTACCTGTTTTTTACATTATAAAATCACTAACCTTCGTAATTTGACTGTTCTATTAATTTTTCATTCCCGTCAATACAATTCCCTCTACAAAGCTTTTTTGTCCTAGAATATAAATTATGATACCAGGAAAGATGGTCATAAAGGTTGCAGCCAAGGCCACCGGCCAATTTGTACCGAAAGACCCTGTAAAGTTGGTCAAGGCTACTGCAAAGGTAAATTTGCTCATACTATTGATATAAATGATCTGCTGAAGCATATCATTCCAGATTTGAATAAACAGCATCATGGCAACTACCACAACCGCCGGCTTTATCGAGGGAACTAAAATCGTCCAAAGTATGCTCATCCTTCCTGCACCATCAATCGAGGCTGCCTCATCAAGTTCCATGGGGATTGTCATAAAAAACTGTTTGATTAAAAAGATATTGAAGAAGCCTCCACCCGTTAAATAGGGTAGAATCAGCGGCCAATATGTATCTCCTAGCCCAAGCCCCTTTGTCCATAATACATAAAGAGGAATTAACGTAACCATTCCTGGCAAGAGAATAGTACCTACACAAATATTAAATATTAGTTTTTTTCCTCTAAAACGTAATCTTGCAAATGCATATCCACAAAAAATTGCAGTTACAGTTCCAAAAAATACAGCCGGAACAATAATGGAGAATGTATTGATAAAGTATTTCCAATACTCAAAGGTTTCTAATGCTCTTGAATAATTTGACCACATCCATTCATGAGGGATAAAGGACGGCGGATATTCATTCAGGGTTCCTGTACTTTTTAAGGAGGACCGGAAAATCCACCAAATCGGCAACATAACAATCAATGCTAAAAGCAATACCATCAGTGTAACAACCAGCTTCATGTACTTCTCTTTTTTCTTTCCGTTTCTCAACATTCCATCAGCCAACATCTATTCCTCCCCCCCAAAGATCTGCTCTTTTTGTGTCTTGAATAAGATAATCGTAAAGATTCCGACAAGCAGAAAGAATATTACAGCATATGCTGCCGCATATCCCATTTTATTCTTTTGAAATCCGTACAAGTAAACCACATAAGACATAAACATTGACTTTTTGCTAGGGCCTCCGCCCGTAAGCGCCAATGCAGGGTTAATAACCTGCAAATGGGTGATTAAAGCTGTTAGAATATTATAAAAAATAATCGGTGAAATACTGGGAATTGTTACATGCCAGAACCGCTGCCAGGCATTAGCACCATCAATTTTGGCTGCCTCCACATAAACTCCCGGCACGTTCTGAAGTCCAGCCAGAAAGATAACAATCAGATTTCCACTAATCCATATTGCTATCATCACCAGGGAAGGAATGACCTGCTCTGTGCTATTCAAAAATCTCTGTGGTGGAAGCCCTACCATGCGCAGCAGAAAATTAAACAATCCGAAATTCCCTTCATATAACCATTCCCAACCTTTGAACACACCAATTGCAGGTAGTAGATATGGAATAAAGAATATGGAGCGGAACAGAGTCCTTCCTTTAATCTTTATATTTAACATCAATGCAATTACCAGAGAGTAGAGAATTGCGCCAACTACCGCAAGTAATGCATATAATATAGTTGCCTTAATTGAATCAACAAAATAGATATCCTTTGTGAAAATACGTATAAAATTGGAGAAGCCTACAAATTTTGGTGTAGTCAGTCCATTCCAGTCAAATAGACTTAATACAAACACAGCCAGGGTTGGCAGATAGCTAATGAACGTGACACCAAGAAATGCTGGTATCAAACACAAATACGCAGTGATTTCTTCCTTTTTTCCTGCTCTTGACCTAATTTTTAATTTTGTTTTCTTTTTCATTCCAGCACCTCTTTTAATCAGCAGGTGGCCCACACAAAACTATATGTCGACCACCTGTTTTCATTTATTTCGAATTATTTTCGTCAAAAATACTAAGTAATTCTTCTTTGTTCTCCGCAATTGCATCCTTCATGGTCTGATCCCCAGTCCAAACACCGGAGAACACAGAATCTAATGTAGCATTAAACTCTTCCGCACCATTTACATAATACCAAGCGGTAGATACCATATGATCTTTTGCGTAATCAATTACCGCACTCTTATACATTCCTTTTTCCGGGAAGTTTGGATTGCTGGTCCACTTGTCAATTTTATCTGCCTCTGTATACCAGGATTCCAATATAGGCATCCAAGTACCTGCTTCAATCAAAGACCAAGAATTCTCTTCCTGATAGTACCATTTTAGCCATTCCATTGCCTCTTCCGGATGCTTCGTAGTCGAAAACACTACGTTAGGTCCACCGGTACAGATGGTTACAGGCTCTTTCATATAGGGAAGTACTCCAACACCATACTCAAAATCCGCATTTGGCCCAAGGAAGGTACCAACATTCCACTGACCATCCGTAGCCATAACTACCTTTTTGCTTCCCAAAGAAGACTCAAGGGCATTGGCAGCGCTTGTAACCGGCGGTGCACAATGATATACAGAAGAAAGATCTGCAATTCTCTGAAGCGCTTCCACTGTCGCATCAATATCTATCGTACACGATTTGCCGTCCTTGCTGTAATAGCCCCCACCATTGGATAAAGTCCATACCTCCATCTGCCAGGGAAGTGTATTAACCGTACAACCATAGATATCAATATTATTTGGATCAAATTCAGGATCCAACGCATTCTTTCCGTTAATATCTAATGTTAGTGTCTGTGCTGTTTTCACAAATGCATCCCAGTTCCAAGCAGCATCTGCACTTGCAGGAGGTGTTAATTGTGCGGGATCTAATCCCTGTTTTTCAGAAACTTGTTTTAACAGATCAATGTTATACCATAAGTTTAACACTTCGTTGGCTGCAGAGTAAGCCACCGGCTTTCCCTCATATCGGAAGGTTAATGCGTCAAGTGGCTTTGCATCTTCAGCTCCGTACATTGTACTTACATCTGCAAGCAATCCATTCTCAGCAAACTTAAGTACGCCAGCCTCGCTCATAATAGCAGTATCCGGAAGCTCTCCCGCGGTAGCCATTGCATTCAATTTAGTTACATAGGTATCGTGGTCAATTTTAACTACTTCAACCTGAATCCGGTCTTGCTCACTGTTAAACTTATCCGCAACTTTCTGTGTTGCAGCAGTTTCAACTTCATTTCCCCACTGTGCATACGTAATCTTAACTCGTTCGTCACTAGGTTTTTCATCGCTCGTACTGGCATCACTCGTACCGGCATCACTGCCTGTCTCGGTACTGACATTTGCATCTGTAGTTGCCTCTTTCTCCTCACCACCCTGAGAGCACCCTACCAGCATCATTGCCGTGACCATTACAACTAACAACCCACTCAATACTCTTTTTTTCATCTTTTTCTCCTTTTCTCCTTTTATTATTATAACGACGTAATATGTCGCTCTAAACTAAAACACTACGGTTCCCTGCTTTCCCCACAACCTTTTTTGTCAGTTATAAGATACTACGATGCTAAAATAATTCTTTAATCCATACGAGCATTTCTCCGGTTTTTCGATTTCCCCAGTAGGGATATGGTATTAATGTTAATTCCTTATCCTCGAATTCTGGTTTCATTTCCGTATATAACGCCTCTTTATCCCAGCCATCCGACTTTATTTTCTTTCCGCAGCACCGTATTACACTAGTTCCTCCAAGGAGGCTTTCCTCATAATATTCCGACAGTCCAGCACCTGGATCGAGAAAATAGGCCGGAAGATTCGGTTCATTATCAACTTCCTCCATACAATATACAAGAGGTCCTTTCATAACTGCTACCTTCCCAACATCCTCCTTAACCAGAGGATTTGCGCGGACAATTCGAGGCTTTAAACCAAAGAACAGAGTAATAATCGTGCTCTTCAGCTCCGTTTCCAGTGCAAGATATCCATCCTCACCCGCCTTTGCTTCCATTGCCACTCCGTTCATATGAACCGTATATTCCTTCACATACTCCGGTATCCTTATGTAAATGGTCCCTCTTACCGCTGTCTGACTATTAACACTCACGGTAACCTGACCATCATACGGGAACCTTGTGCTCATCTCAAGTTCCACTTCCTTGCCCTTAAATACTGTCCTTACACTGCTCGAGATGAAAAGATTAACCCAGATTGCATCCTGATCCGCAAGATAAATATACTCTCCCAAGGAGGCCAGGGTTCTGGCGATGTTTGGCGGACAACATGCCACACCATACCATGACTGCCGCACCGGTTTCACATGCTCTTTGGAGGTTCTTGGTATACAATTTTCGGGCCATACCTCCAAGGGATTGACATAGAAGAAGCTCCGCCCATCCATTGCAATACCGGCAAGTACCGTATTATAAAGAGCTTTTTCCACAATATCATAGAATTTCGCATCCCTCGTAATCTGCGCCATTCTTCGTCCGAAAAGAGCAAGTGCAATGGAAGCACAGGTTTCCGAATAGTTGCTATTGTTCGGTAAATCGTAATCCGTAGTAAATCGCTCTAATATACCGGAACTTCCCACACTTCCCGTTATATACATTCTCTTGTAAACCATATTATCCCAAAGCTTCTCGCAAGCCTCCAGGAGTTCCATATCGTCATATGCTGCTGCGATATCCGCCATGGCACAATACATATAACCGGCTCTTACGGCATGACCCTCCGCTGTTTTCTGCTCTCTTACCGGAAGATGTGATTGTGAATACGCAATATCATAGTTCTTAAATTCATCGAAAATTTGCTTGAAATCCGGTCTTTCTCTTTCTTCCAGAAAATAATTGGGTCTATCCCCTCTGCGATCCAGAAACATTTTTGCCTGCTCTAAGTACCTGACTTCTCCTGTGACTTCAAAAAGTTTATAGAGACCGATCTCCACTTCCTGGTGTCCAGGATAGCCTCTAGAATTTTTATCTACCCCGAATTCCTCGCAGATCAAATCTGCAAAATTCTTCATGATATGTACAAGCTTATCCTTTCCTGTTGCACGGTAGTAGGCAACCGCTGCTTCCATAAAGTGCCCGGCACAGTAAAGTTCATGTCCCTCCATCAGGTTCTGAAAACGTTTCCCAGGCTCCTTAATCGTGTAATAGGTATTGAGATACCCATCCTTGTCTTGAGCATCTGCAATCAAATCAATCACTTCATCCACTCTATTCTCTAACTCCGGGTCCGGGGAAGCTGCCAGGGAAAAGGCAACTGCTTCAATCCACTTCGCCAGATCCGAGTCCTGAAAAACAGCTCCGTAAAATTCGCCATCTTCTCGTTTTGCAGCGATCTTAAAATTCTGTATACAGTGACTTGTCTCAACGTCTTCCAGCTTATCATTAAGGATATCCCACTGATATGGAATGATTATTTCCCTTACAAGCCCGATATATCGGTCCCAAAAGCTATCTCTGATTTCGATCCTATTTAGTGAAATTATCGCTAATTTATTCATCTATGCATTTATCCTTTTTCTTATATTTTTTGCTCTATTTTCTTATGAATTGACCAACCTGCTGCCAAAGCTGCAACGTATTCTGATTAAACGTTTCATCTTACAGCTAAAATAATAACTCAATTTACGCAATAATTCAATATAAACATTGAATTATTTTTGTTTATTTTTACTAAAAGTGCATTTTAAGTATATATTATAACCATTTATATTGAACGCAACCATGTTTCATTGTGCTTGTTTACAATTTCAGCACCTTGATATAACGTTTCATCATAGCAAATTCAACAAAACTCAAAACAATTTATATGTCATCTGTCGTCAAAAAAAAAGGTAATTGCAACAAAACAGTTGCAATTACCTTTATCAACCTTAAAGATTCTATATATTTAATATGTATGCCACATCAAGTTATCAGATACTATTAACCGAATCCCGCTCTACGAGGTTGCATTTCACATAACTTTCTCGTTCGGTACAGGACTTGTTCTCATCCAAACTATCAACAATCCATTTTGCAGCCCTCCGGCCAATTTCACTCAAAGGAATTGCCATGGTAGTTAAGGACGGCAAAAATGCCGTACAGATTTCTCGGTTATCAAAACCGACTAAGGCTAGTTCCTTGCCAATCAAAAGATTATTTTCATGAGCATAATCATATACCCCTGCTGCCATTTCATCATTCATGGAGAAAATAGCTGTGACTCCTTTTCTTACCAAAATATCAGCTGCCTCATACCCTCTTTCTCTTGTCCAATCCTCCTCACAGATATAATCCGGATTGCATAAAATATCGTTATCATAAAGTGCTCTCTGATACCCTTTCCATCGTGCACTTGTATGCATACTGAATTTATCGCCCATAATTAATCCAATCTTCTTATGTCCATTACGAATTAACTCATTTGTCGCATCATAAGCCGCTTGTTCATCATCATAGATAATCGATGATACTTGCTTATTTTTAGAAAAACCGTAAGCGATGGCTACCGGAATATCACCCATATCCGGAAGGAATTTAATCTCACGACAGTGCGCACAGACATAGATAATACCTGCTACCTGCGCACTTTTCATCATATGGAATTCTTCCTGCACCTGATTATAGTATCCCTCATCATGATAAAACTTGTTGTTATATTTCTTGTATAGTCTCAAATTGCCCAAGATAAAGGTATATCCATTCTCCTCCAAGAATTCATGGATGCCATCAACAATTCCTACACTATTAAATACAGTAAGGTCCTCTGTAATAATTCCGATTACGTTTGACCTACGCTGTTTTAGATTCTTTGCCATAATGTTTGGAACATAGTTCATCTCTTTAGCAATTCTTAGTATTCTTTCTTTGGTCTCTTCACCTACACGACCTTTACCGTTAAAGATATTCGAAACCGTTGCTATTGATACCCCACAGGCATCAGCGACCTCTTTTATATTTGCCATGTATTCACCTCAGACAAAGTATTCTGTAATATAAACCCGATATAATTCAGTTATTACGAAGACCTCTCTAAATATTATCATACAAAACTCACTGTGATGCAAGTACTTGATATAAAATGATTTCCCCATTGATAAAAATATGGTAAAATTATATGATAAAGTTATATTAATTTGGCGTAAGCAATGAAGGGGGAAGTGAATTGAGGTACAGACAATTAGGGAAAACCGGATTGAAGGTAAGTGAAGTAGGATTAGGAGCAGAGTGGTTAGAAAAGCAA
>JAQSYO010000007.1 GCA_029256105.1 Herbinix sp. | reverse complement strand
TAAGCCAAAACACCCCGATCACTATCTTTTTCTTAACCGTTCCAAAAACAAAATGACTACCAGAGGTGCCGCTGATATTTTTAGAAAGCTCTACGTCAATCAGGTATTCAAAAGCCTGCCTCGATACATACATTAAGGCATTGTTTTGCCACACATCTTCTTGAAAATGGAACAGATCTCTATCAGATAAAAAAGTTGCTTGGACACACCCATATCCAGACCACTTCCAGGTACCTTCATCTCAGTAATTTTGAGAATAATCTTACAAGTCCTCTTGATTCCCTGTTTATAAAAACGGAGGATCAATAAATGCCCGAAATCCAAGATATCTTGATCCAATACGCCGATGATTACTGCCGAAATCATTCCGTCTCCTACTCTAAACGTAAAGTACTTGGTGCCTTAATGAAGTGCCGTACTTCCTCTTTAGGTGGACATGTCAACGAGTGTGACGAATGCGGTCATAAACAAATCTCATATAATTCATGCAAAAACCGCCATTGCCCCAAGTGTCAAACCCTGACGAAAGAAAAATGGATTGATCATCAAAAATTCAACTTATTAAATGTTGGGTACTTTCATGTGGTCATGACAGTCCCGCATACACTTCATCCTGTAATACTGCAAAACCAAAAAGTCTGCTACAACATCCTATTCAAAGCAGTTGCAGAAACTCTAGCTGAATTATCTGTAGATAAAAAATATTTGGGAGCGCAGACCGGATTTACTGGAATCCTTCACACATGGGGGCAAAATTTGATGTTTCATCCCCATATTCATTGTATAGTTCCTGGAGGTGGATTAAACAAACTCCTACAATGGATTCCCTCGAAGAAGAAATTCTTTCTTCCGGTCAAAGTAGTATCACGGAAATTCCGTGGAAAATTTCTATCCTTATTGAAACAAGCTTTCTATGACGGTGCATTGACATTCCGCGGTCAAATAAAACATCTGGAATTCCTGCAAGAATTCGAGGGTTTTCTGACTCCTATTTACAAACAGGAATGGGTGGTCTATTGTAAACCACCCTTCAAAACAGCTGCAACTGTTGTTGAATATTTAGGTCGGTACACACATCGAGTAGCAATCTCGAATAACCGCATCCTGGATTGTAAGAATGGCAATGTGACTTTCAAATGGCGTGATTATAAAGATAATAACGAATGGAAAGTCATGACCATTACTGCTGAGGATTTTATCCGGAGATTTCTTTTACATGTATTACCAAGTGGATTTATGAAAATCCGTCACTACGGAATTCTTGGTAATCGTAACAAAACAAAAAAGTTGAAGCTTTGTAAGACGTTAACCAATACACCAATCATAGAAAGAATTGTTTTTTCCGCCACTGAATTAATCGAAAAATTGATTGGTAAAAAGGCATTTTGTTGTCCCTGTTGCAAGAGTGACAAACTTAGTAGATATGCCTATGATTCACCATGATTTGTTACAAGCAAATATTTCAATTATTCCCGCTGTTACTATTATGGGGGAAAGGGGGAACTATGCTTATTTTACCTAATAATGCTCTTGTTGCAAAGAAAGGTTATATAATTTCAGCTTTACTAGGTTTGAAACATTTAATTTAGGGATAAAGTTTCTTATTCAAAGTAATGCACCAGCTACTGGTATAAATAGAAGCAGATATCTAACCGATAGGTATCTGCTTTTTTGGTGCATTACTTCAGATAACTATCTATTCATAATGGGAAGTACAAACTCGCTTAAAAGTTAAGTTCAGATTAATAATGAACCAAGTTTTTCGACTTATTTTTACGCATATTTCCGACTAATTTATCAACAGGGAAAGGGGCTCCATGCGCAGGAAGTATCCATTTTACACCAGCTGCAATCATCTTTTCCCAGCTATCATAGTATTCATCCATTTTGCATATAAAAATAACACAATAATGAGTACCTGCAAATGGGAGCATATGTGCTGCGGCATCGCCCATCAGACAATCTCCATCCGGAAACAAAACGCTGATGGAATCGACCGTATGACCAGGAGTCTTAAGTATTATTCCCTCAAGGGGAACCCCGATATCTCGCAGTTTCGGCTCTCCCGTGAACAATATATCATTATTACGGGAATTGTAAGGCTGGAACTTAAGATTCTTTGATTTATCCACTTTTTTGTGAAGTACCAGAGAAAGATACGCCTGCTTATGCTGGATTAAAAAAGACACTCGCTTATTGAGGAGTCCTCCGCCATGCGTCAGATCATTTTCACCCTTTTGAATAAGCTCGTTACACAAATCCGACATCACGACACGAATGGTGCTGTTTTCCTTCAGAATGGTGTGCAGTAAACCACAATGATCATCATGATGATGAGTTAGTAATATATATCCGATCTGGGAAATCTCCACGTTCGCCTCTTTCAACCGCTGCTGGAACAATTCCCAGTCCTCTTCATACCCGGTATCAACTAGGAGGTACTTTTCATCCGTCTTAATCAGATAACATGTGGTGACGCTGAGTTTTATAGTAATCAGATCCATTATTCATTCCCTTTCCTTTAGTATATAGTAAATATAATGGGAAGTTTATATTTAATCTCCTCTGTTTATCTGAGTAAATAATGTTTCAAAGATACTTCATATCTTCACACTGAAGTGTTTTTAATTTTCTTTATGATACAGCTTTTAATTAACCCCTTTTCTAATCCATCTGATACATTCTATACTGTCCGTACATTCAAATTATTGTTCTCTGCAAAGGCAAAAATGTTTTGCCAATGACTCAAGCGTTTCTTCTCGTGTATCTGTATCAAAATTAGAACGGGTATACGTGTAAAATCCCGTGTTATGCCAGTCAATTTCAATTGGCGGATGATATAATGCCCATGAATGGAAATTTTTGAGTGTTCTTTCAGGATCTTTGCACAACTTAATTTGTTCCAACATAAATTTTTTGTCCGGATCATCACGTTCAAAAAAACGTGTCGCACAAATATCAGGTGGATCACATAGCATTATTGCCACATTGTTATAATCTGAAATTTCACGTAATACATCAGGGGGAATATTCGTGTCAACTATTACTTTCTTTCCAGTTGCAGCTAATCTTAATAATTCTAGAATTTCTATTTCAATACATTCCTGAGACACATTATTTGTCCAATTCCAATGTTCTTCTGGTGTCATATTTAACCACTCTTCCCAACCACTCATTGTATCAAAATAACATAATCCAGGTTGTTTCCATCGTGACAGCTTCTCTCTTGGAAATGCATCATTGTAATTTTCACCACAAAATATCATATCATATCGCTCAGAAAGCATCTTAACCATAGTTGACTTTCCTGCATAACTGTGTCCGTTAATAAAATAAACATTACGTAAATAATGCTTAATAATATTGTCATTAATCAGTATTTTCATAATTGTCCTCTCATATTTTTTAGTTTCTATTTCCTATGTAGTCTATTTAATCTCAATTTAAAAATACCCATCCAACTTAAAAGAATTTTCCACTCGAAGACTTGTCCGTTTAAACATAATGGGTAGTTCATTAACTTCTCAGTTTGCTTATAATGTGGTATGGTTAACATTTTACAACAATTCTCGCAATTCGTAATATTAAGTCCTTCTTTAGAGTGCCTTTATCACGCCAATTTTCGGAGTAACGAACATTATACATAGGAGTCAGAATGACATCATCAAAAATAATATGGTTGATTTCATTTAATAAATGCGGAAGAACATCATCATACATAAATTCTGAAAATAATGAAAATCCACTTAAAGATTCGAGAAGTGAAAGCCATGAATAAAAATTCTTATCTTCTACATTTTTCTTGTCAGCAGGTGGAAAGTTTGGTAGATAATATACTCCGCCTTTTCTATGCCATATATAATCTAAATACTGTCTTTGTAGAGTGTCTTCCATGCAGTTTGCATTTTGTAATATCATTAATGGATATGCATTCCATCCGTCTAGGCAAGGTCCTCTGTAACTCCTGTTCTCTTGCTCCCATGCTTCTTCTTCGAAATAACCTTTCGATAACGCTATTTTAAGTGTATTGACAAAAACATCACGCATTGGCTTTACTACAGAATTATCGGGGTCAAATAAATTAATGTTTGCAGCAGTAAGGAAAGGACGACTATGAAGATGACTTCTTCCTCCATCCTTATGCTTCTCGATATTATCTGTCCACGTTTCTTCACAACGCACATATCGTTCCATTAATTTAATACATTTTGCAATAATTGGATCGTCCTTTGAAAGGCTAAGTTCACGTGCTCTTCTGAGCGCAGCTTCAGTCGTAACAAACTTTTGCTTATTTACCGCTTTTGAATCTTGAGTATGAAATCTGCCCCATGATCCATCATCCCATTGCTCAACGGCAAGTTCATGATACCATTTTGAATTTTTCATTTGATTGTAAGCATTCAAATATCTTGGACTTTCAACTGGTTCTTTATTTATTTCTTTTTGCATAACAAATTCAGGGACAGGATCAGAAATATGTTCTGAAAGGTATTCAATTATTTGCTGAATATTAATCAAATTATTCTACTCTCCCTCCATTAATATAATTTCTTACTTCGTTTTTTAAACTACAGTGAATTACTTTAACTTCGCATTGCTATAATCAGCATCTAATAATTCGAATATATATTATCATAAATTGTATAATATTACAATATTTTTCCATCCATTATACTCTCTATGATTTTGGATTTGCGTTGAAATAGTACGTAAATAATATCCCTTCATATTCAGACTAAATATTACCTTCGCATTAAAATGGCTTATTTTTAAGGCAACGAGCAAATTGATTAGATTAATAAGGAAGACAACCATCTAGTAAAATCATCGATAATTATGAGGTTAACAATGTAGAAAAGTTCATATGACTAAAAAAATTCCCGGAGCTTACATACTCCGGGTGGGTAGTTGGCAATTATTTTATTGCTAAAGCGTTTCTTCAACTTTTTTTGAAAATTAACAACAAAGTATTATTTTTAACCTGAACCTCCTAACAAGTTTTATTTCTATAATAGTGACAAGCTAACAAAGGCTAAAACCTACAATTTTTATTACATGTTTCTAATGTAAATGGTATAATATATTCCATAGTTCTAAAATGATATCACATTTCCATTAGAGTTCTATTAAATATTTTCATAAATATATCCGTCATTTCATCGCAATTCTTCTCGAAGTCATTTTCCACCCAAACATTCAGCATATTCCATAATCCACCAGCCACAAACACTGAGTCATAATACTGTAATTCACTGTCTACAAAACGGCGATTTTTAATGATGGGAAGTGAGTTCATATTCCTCAAAAACTCCATAAAAACCTTAATAAGAATAGGAAGATTGTTTTTTTTCAAAAGAAGAAGCAGATCTCTATGGGAGAACCAATAGTTGAAATATTCTCTCGCGATATCTTTTGGTGTCAGATCCTCATAAGTTTGTAGTATCTCAATATATTCATTTACCAGTATATCAAATTGATATTTCAGAATGTCATCTTTTGTTTCGAAATTTGTATAGAACGTACGCCTGGAAAGTTTAGCTCTGTCGGTAAGCTCTTTGATCGTTATGCTCTCATAATCTTTCTTAGCCATAAGTTCTAGTAATGCAGTAACTAGATACATTTTGGAACGAATGGATGCTGGATTTTCACTGGTGTTTATCATCGTAGTACCTACTTTCACATATTTAAAATTATGTATAACTTATGTTAATCATATTGATTTGTCCTCTAATGTATATTATAATTCAAAACACAAAGTTACACAAGTGTGTAATTTTAAACATGGGTGAAAGTAAGGACATAACTAAATGAATCATTATCTAAGGACTTTCAATAGCATTCAAAGTATTAATTAATTAAGAAAGAAATAAGAATAAGGTACTTTATATCACTTAAGGATTTGCAGAAATTGATATATGCCACGAACAGAATGCCTAAGTGGTATTTCAATGTTTAAATGGTACATGATGTAAATAAATGAATTTTATATTATTAAATAATAAGGAGAATTTTAATGGCAGAAAATATCAAGCGTAATTGGACCGCTACCGATATCCCCTCTCAAAAAGGTCGCTCGGTTGTTATTACCGGGACAGGTGGAATTGGCTACGAAATAGCATTAGAGATGACTCGAGCCGGAGCTGAAGTTATTATGGCCGGTAGAAATAAGGTGAAAGGCGAAGAAGCGATTAGTAAGATTAATAAGATGAAGTTTGATGGCTCGATATGTTTTGAAGAGCTTGATCTAGCGGATCTTGCCTCTATAAAAGCATTTGGTGAACGGATAAGAACACAACGTAAAAGTATGGACATTCTTGTAAACAATGCAGCGGTGATGAATCCACCTCAGCGTAAGGTTACAAAGGATGGATTTGAACTTCAAATGGGAACAAATTATCTTGGACATTTTGCATTAACTGCCCAGCTTTTCCCCCTCCTACTAAAAGGAAACAAACCGCGGGTGGTCACCTTAAGCAGTGTAGCTAATCGTTCGGGTGTTATAAACTTTGATGATTTACAATCAGAAATTAATTACAAGCCTATGGTAACCTATTCTCAATCAAAGCTTGCATGTCTTATGTTTGCACTTGAATTACAGCGACGAAGTGATGCCGCTGGGTGGGGAATTAGCAGCATGGGAGCTCATCCGGGGATATCAAGAACAGAATTGATTCCCAATGGAGCCGGAAAGAATAGCCCTGCTGGAATCATTCGACGTGTATTAGGACCGATTTTATTTCAGCCCGCAGCGCATGGAGCATGGCCGTCACTTTATGCCGCGACAGCGATCGAAGCAACCGGAGGTACTTATTATGGACCTTCCCGAATGAATGAGATGAGAGGATATCCCAAAGTTGCCAAAATCGCACCACAGGCAATTGATGTTAAGGTTGCAGCAAGGCTTTGGGAGGAATCTGAAAAGATGACAAAGATTAATTTTATTTAATATTCTAACCTTAGGAGCAAGATGCTCTAATTTATTAATTTATATTCTAGCAAAATTATAGACAAGGTTAGCGGGACTCCAAGAAATAAGAAGTCTTACCTTTATTTTATAATAATTATATTTATTAAATAATTAAAGCACAAAATGACTTTTAACTTAAAGCAGCATTTTGTGCTTTTTCTATGAAGTGAATAAAAATTTTATTGTTTTTTGGTTTTTAATGCTCTCAAAATAGCTAAAAATTAACGACTTATTATTATAACAAAATAACCATGTTATTTACTAGATTAAATAGCATTTCGCCGTTAGATTAAAAACGACATATTATTCGTATAAAAATCCTTTTAATCAATGTCGATTATAGTCAAAAGTAACATTTGAGTTATGCCCATCAGCTTATCCACTAATAAAGATATTTTAAAAAACATAATTAATTCCTCTATTGCAGAAGATTATATAAGTCCCTCTTCTTTAATTAGTTGATTATATAAGTCACATAATCATCCTTTAAACTCAAATCCGTGAAATAAACCATAAAATCACCCGGGAGAAAATCGAAAACAGTTGATTTCTTCTTTTTGCCATTATAACTTTGTTTTGTTGATACCGGATTTTCCATATTCCACATCGAACAATATCCCTTTGTGGCATTGGTTTTATTAACATAACTGAGATTTTTATTACCGTCTGAATCTTCTGTAACGATATCAAAGTTAATTATAATATATCCTCCAGTCAGCCAAAACGCTTCATTTTCTTTCACCCCATACTTTGATGCATACCCATATACATCAAAGCCTTTCTTAACAGCTTTAACATTAGCCGGGATAAAATATTCGCCATAGAAGGACTGCATACGCTTTACGATGTCTACATCTTTTACACCTGCTGCCTTAATAGCTTCATACTGTGTTCCCGTCTTAATACTACGTAAATAATCAGTATTCACGTAAGTCATAAGTGGGGAATGGATTCTTATGCTTGTATAGGAAAACAAATCTGTGTCTTCCCATAAGTATTTACTTAGTGCAATCTTTCTAAGGTCCGCCATTATCTGTAATTCAACCTTGGGCATGCTAAAAAACTGCTCACCACACCGGTACTTCTTTATGTTCGTTAGATCCAGAGCACTTCCCATTTTTACCAAGTTATGACTCTTCCCTTTAAAGTTCTCCGTATAATAAATATCTACTTCCTGTCGGTTTTTACCTTCTCCATCCACATAATAGAATTTTGGTTTTATTACCACGCTGTCTCCTGAACTGTAGGCATTTCCGGTTGTTGTAAGTTTAAACTTTACTGCATATCCCGTCCTTAGTACACCCACATTGGTAATATTGGGATGAGATCCATTCACGAGAGGTAATGTGTATTTACCAAGTCTTCCGGTAGCTATACCATATTGATTAGAGGTGCCTACGGTGTAATTATAGAAATATCCAGTATTAAATCTGTCCATGTTTATTCCGCTCGGATACCCCTCATTCATTTTTAGTATTGCTGAGCCTTTGGAAGCTCGAAATACTGTTTCCCAGGTAGGGTAATCGGTAACGTCGTATAAGGTTAAACCATATATCCTGCCCGATACCTGTACTCTAACGGTATCCGTAGCCACATAGTTTTCTCTGTCAGAGTTTGCATAAGTCTGTGTCTTGGATAACTGACTTTCTGTATTGACTCCATTTACGGCAATGGTACGAAGGGCTACCGTGTAGTTTCCTTCATCCACCCACATTGGAAGATAAAATGTCGGAGTACTATGACCAATACGCATCCAGGTATTCTTGGGGATATATTCATCCTCACCGGATTTGCGATAGAAAACATCGAAGGGGAACTTAACTTCATTTCGATATATATCGTTCTTCTTTGCCAGGTAGGATACACCAGGATCCCGGATACCCCATGCAAAATCTCTCGTATAATATCCAGGCAAACTTAGGTGTTTACCATAATTATCGATATCTACCGTGAAATCTGATAGCCTATCGTCTGGGTCAAGCACTAATTGGATACAGTCTTCGTCCACATTCAGGGCTTGAACATATTTATTATTACTTGTTATATTTGTTGTTGGGTTATTTGTAGTGATGCTTGCATCACAGATGACTGGTGTATGAACGGTCACAGAATTTAGTCCTTGTATGGGTATTTCATATGTATTACCAGAAGAAGCTACCGCTGAAGGGCTGTTTGTATAGGTTAGCGTTCCGTGTGAAGGGTATATATCATTCAGAAGGATCGCCTCAATGATTTGATTTGGTTTATAAAATGTGTTTTGGTTACTTAAGTTTGGAATTCTGTTTAATACGAATAGATTTGTGAGACTATCCGTCTGCTTCACGTGAATACTGTTTTCCATGACAACACTACCATCGAAGGAAAGGTAATCATTCCTCACTTTTATTTGTCCTGTCTTGATATTAGCATCATAGGTGAAGTCTTGAACAGGAACCGTAGGTTTTGTACCTCCCCCTGCTAAACTTTCCGGTGGTAAGACTAGTCCACTCGTAGCTTCCCCCGGAGGAATTATATGGTAAGATTCATTGGAATAGTGATTTATTATAAGACCTGGAGTGGAATAGTAACTTGCATTTGGATACATTACGCTTACTCCATCCGGTAAGGCTTTATTGTATACTGTTGCCCGATGAAATGTGTAATAATCGAATTTTTCAATTTCCCAATAAGCGCAAGCCCTTCTTACTGTGACAGTCTGTGAAATTACAACGGTGTCTGTTATTATTTTCGTCTTATCCTTTGCATCCGTCCACGACAGGTTGTATGTCTTTGATACCTTAATCGGATAATCTTTAATAACCACCTTCTTGGTAAATATATAACCTACGTTGTACTCACTTCCTTGGACCTGCGCATAAAGACTTTCCGTAGTGGGTATTCCAAGTGGTGCGTTAAAACGTTCCGACCCACGAAGATCTGCACGGATTATTCCTACCGTATCCATTGAATCCAATGGCTTATTCTGATAATCTCCTACAGGTATATCAAGTGGTGGTATCTCAGGAACTGGTGTCGGTGTTGCTCCTGGTTTGGGGGTGGGGGTGGGTATTACAGGGTTGTCGCCTTTGTTACTATATACTAAGTAGACTCTTAGACCACCAGCCTTCACCTCAACATTATCGTCTAGTAAATCGGCATCGGTGACCGTGCCTGACTCTAGTGCTTTATATCTTGATAAATACGTCTTCGTACCATCTGCTGATCTTATCTCATATCCGAGAAGTTCATAATCACCTGGTCCAAAATATTTTTCATCCGTTATTGGATTGTTTTTCGCTTCTGTTTTCCATGAAAGTTTTTCTCCGGCTTTATGTGTTGCTAGAGTGATTGGGCCTTTGGTAATGCCTTTTTTTAGGTAGTATAGGTTGCTTTTGTAGGATTGAGATACAAATGGCTTGTACTTCATTATTATTTTAAATCCACCTAGTGGAACGTAAAAGGATCTTGCATTTATGTAATTTATTACTGTAGTTTCATCATCATTTGGAGTCGTCCATTGCGAGGGTCCATTTCCTTTAATAACTTCTCTATTTAAATAGGGTTCGATTTTATATCCAGTTAAAATGTAGTTATTACCTTTATATGTTGCCTTATACTCTGATAAATCCTCCAATGAAATACTTGAATTTATATTTTTATCACCTAAATTCCTTTCAAGCTGCACATCACCATTATAATCGTTATATAATTTTATTGGTTGTGGTCCCGGTGCAAACTCAATTTTACGGTTATAATACTTCGCAAACCCTTCAAGACTATCTTCACTCCATGCTTCAGCATTCATCATCTCTTGCCATGAGGTTATACCCCCACCTTGACCCTTAAGTATCGTTTTAGACCCATCTGAATTAAGATGATAGGACTGAAATACTGCATTTAGATAAATAATTGTATTGTTTGTAATTTCGTCAAGCTCTCCGTTTAGTATACTATTAACCTTTTCGGCAGAAAATTGAAATACCGATACATTCCATCCCTCTACTGTATCGCTGGATATTCTGTTATTATCATTCAACCATATTGTACCTATATTTTCAGGTGCGGCTGGGCCTGTGTATCCTTTTGTCTTTACCGTTCTTGTCTGTTCACTTTTACTTACACCGAATCCAATAGTTTGGTAACGAATTAATGTAGTATCGCCGGCCGCTTTACTTTTTGCCGTTACAATAATGCTTCCATTTATCATTTCTACCGTAATATCACCAAATCTATCTATTGACTTTGATTTTGTTACTACATCATAGGCTGCAGAAGCTTGATTCACTTCCCTCGTTGCAAAACTAATGAAAGAAAGTGCCAGTATTACTACCGGCACTACCAATTTTCTATAATAAATCTTAATCAAATTATTTCCCATATATTTATCCCTCTACTTATCGCCTTTTAATGGTTGATCACTAATTCCAGCCCATGGGTCCATTCCAAATTCTAAATAATTAATATCATTTACATTACTAACCCCTAGCTTTATATCATAATAACCATAAGTCCATTCGCCATTTTTAATACCAACCAAATACGTAGAATAGAGACTGCCGAATAACAGTTCAAAGTCGTCTTCAACTTTAACGGTATCAGCTGTTATACGATATTTGACATAAGCCCTAATATAAAAGTCATTATCAACTACGTACAAAGTAGAAGGTTCCAAAGATATTATCTTATTTTCAACTATTACATGGTTCTTTTCCATAACTTTAATATAATGATTAATGTCGTCATATATATTATCTCCACCAAACGGCATATATGAATTTGCTACATTTTCACTCCAGTCTTTTCCTACGGTACGATAATCTACGTTAAAAACACAGTTCAGATATTGTTCTGCCTGTTTCATGATAGTATCATAAAATTCATACGGCTCCATGCCAACAGATATTGCGTCACTATATTCCTTAACAATAAAGTTGTTACCAACTTCGTTTGGATATTTATAATACTCACGCTTCATTGTATCATCTTTAAATGAATTCAATCTCTGAAAATAAAATATCATTTCATAAAATTCATTAGGGAAACACTCAAGAATATACGGGAAATCTCCTGCATTTTTAGGTAGTTTTGTAGTTCTTATGAGTTGTCCATCAGGACTAATCGGTGCCCTTGCGTACTTATCCATAGCTAATTTAACTACATTTTTTGCTCCGGACACTTTTATTTTATTACTACCCTTGAATGAACGATTTTGAATGTACTTACCGTTACTATATCCATTAATGATACCTTTGGCTACGACCTCCGCAACATCCTGTCTCCTACTCTTTGTGATCTTACTTAAATCACTGATCCGCTTATTATACACATCAGTAAATTTACGTTCCCCGTCAACTATCCGTTGCCATGCAAGAATAATTGCATCGTTTTCATTAAACGGATCCATTCCCGATATCGTACCATTGTTAAGACCTACTTCAATATACTTAGCTAACATATTTCCATCAAAATCACTCTTGCGGTAATACCAAACATTTAATGTATCTTTAAGTTTAAAATAAGGACTTATACGCGGAAGTATAACTTCATTCAGAAAATTAGCAGCTGGATATGTCGTCGATGTCATACCCTTTGGATAAAGGCCGTTTTCTACATTGTAATATAGCTTTCCATCAACATACTCACAGTCCTTCAAAAATTCATACACTTCATCCGCATATCCAAAATGCTCACCATATACATATTTATCAATCCTATTTGCAAGTACGGCGCAGTCCGTTCTTGTAAGATATTCTTTATAATCCTTGAAATCGCCCTCTTTTAATATACCAGCTTTCAAGGCTGCATCGATGTATGGTGTCTTTGAATTTTCATCCAACTGTAGTTTCAACTCAGTTACAAAGTATTGGATGAACGCCTCAACCTTAATATACTTACTAGCTGCCAAGGCTTCCTCTTTTGGTGCGGTTACTGATACCGATAATAGAAAAAGTACCAGCGATATGATAAATGATATAACCCTCTTCCTCATATTCTTCATACCTCTTTTCCTCCCGTATACTTGTTAATCTTTATTCCTCTTATTACTCAGTGCTTTACTTGCCTTTAATTTACTTGCCTTTAATTTACTTGTCCCTAATTTACTTGCCTCTAATTTCTTAACTTAGCTCGCATGCCTTAATGCACTTACCTTAATACACTTACCTTAATGCACTTACCTTAATTCACTTGCCTTAATTCACTTGCCTGTAATTTACATGCCTGTATTTTACTTGCACCTAATTTACTTATCCTATTACTAATATAAATTTAAGCTATTGATAAAATGTGTAGCTGTAAATGTCATTTATGTAAAAATAAGTTTATAATTTATATTTTATTATTTAGTAGCTAACAATGTCAACAATTTCCATGATAATTCTTGGAAATTTTACAGTATTTTTGTTTCATGCTATATTTTGCCTTTACCTGAGTATCTATCATTGTTAACTTATAACCAAACACCATTTTAGTATTATAATGCTACCTATAATCTAATTTGTACCTATAAGATCACTTCCACCATACCACCTAATAAGCTTTTCAAGGCGAATAATCCGGCACATGAATCCCAACTGGATCGCACAGTTCACAGGCATATGCACCCATTTCAGCACATTCTTCTACAGAATAATAATGCTCATCTCTCTTATTAATGTTTCCAACTAACCTAGTGCACCCTTCTCTATGATATAGATAATACCAACCATGCTGTTCAATATAATAAACGATATCTTTCATAACTCCCGCACCAGAGAAGGTCATACGATTGTATACTTTGGTGACATCCTCAATTAACGGCATCCCCTGGAATATAACAATTATTCCAGGTCCTTTGATGGTTTTGGCCCATTCTGATGTATCTGAAACAGGTAATGAAAACTGATAGGTTATTCCATATCTCTTTGCGATATCATTATGCCTGGATATATACCAGGATAAATCCTCTTCAATATGAGAAATGATTGCCTGTTGGCGCACATTGGAGAATTTCTCATCCTCTAGAAGAAAACTGTTGGGTCCTACTGCTGTTCTTAGGATTGCATATTCGTTAAGAGTTCTTATGTCTTGGATATTAACATCAAACATCTTGGTGGAACCAGTCGCATCAAGAATATTTTTCTTATCATATAGCACCAGGTCCGTATCCATGGTGAATTTATAGATAAAGTAATCATCCTCATAGGAATACGGGAGCTTTTCCGTCCAACGCATTGACACATAGGAGTATCCATCCGTACCTACAAATTTATCATTGTACTTAAGATAATAACCATCTCTAGTAGTTACAGCAATTACCGGCACATAAGCACGAAATTTCTCCTGTGCTGACGGATCAGAAAGTATACCAAGGGAGGAGTACATGGAAGATAAAAAGGTATCAGCCGCTTTATCCTTGTCCAAAATCTCCTTTCCTGAGGTAGCATCAATTTGTAGTAATTCTTGCACAGCACTCTCCATCGCTTTGTTCAAATAAATATCCATATCATTTTTCGTTTCTGCGATTGCTTCCACATTATCTGTTCGTATATCCATCGAATAAAGTACAAGCAACAGAATTCCCACAAAAAGAATTGACAATTGAGAAAGCTTCACGAATAAACACCACCTTAAAATCTAGTTATGTATAACCTCATCCTTTACCGTATCTGATTTTTGTACTCTGATTTGGAGCTTAAATAAGCTTCCTATCTGCGACAATTCTGCGAGTTTATTCCTACTCTGCGTCTTTACTATAAAGCTATCTCCATGTCGAAAGTAATAGGTCCCAGAACCTTCATAAAGCTCAGTGATAATCTCGTCTTCGTAAGTTGCCCTACAGTAATCCATGACATTACCAGTAAAGACAGGTACTTTTGCTTTACAGTAAGGACATCCTGGGTCAGTATCATCGATATATAGATTATAATATAAGCCGCATACCTCACACTTTTTCTTATTTCGAACAATCTCAACCTGCAGTGTGGTTGTTAATCCTTTATATCCAATGGTTACGGTCTGTATTCCTACATAGTCTGGATCGAGATTATTCACATATCCATGATATACATACACAACGTGTCCATCTAGATAAACAGCCCGTAATCCAACTCCCTCTGCTTCAAGACTTCCGGCTACATTTCGATACATTGTCATTCTTCCACTTGACGGAACCGCTACCGAAAGACTCCTCAGTAAATTATAGCAGTAAGGACATCCGGGGTCACTTCCATCAACATTAAGATTATATATGTGTCCGTTTATACAGGTTTTTATCTTCGGTATTACAGTTAAGGTAATAATACCTGTTACTGTTTTACCTGTTGCATCCGTATAGGATATCGGAACCGCCACTCCAGTGGCTGGTGTATTGGCATTATAAGCGGTAGTACATATAACCACATTTGTTGATCCGTCCATATATGTGGCTGTTGCAGTCGTAATCAACTTCTCACCAACGTAAACAGCTTGTGTCGGGTGTGTAGGTAACATACTTACTACCTTCTGATTACACACAAGAGTTGCATCCTCCACTAAACCACAGGTCGCTACCCATCGATTAGCAAGAGAATGATTAAAATCACAGGTATCCAATTCACCATAATATTCTACTCTAGTCGTAGCCCAAGTTCCATTCGTGTATCTTTGACCAGTCGCTATGTACCAGGCATCATTAAAACTCCATTTACTATTTAGATTACTTAATCCTGCCGGCGTTAAGGTCTGTGGAAATTTCAGATTTGGTGGTGGCCATCCATTATCATAATACGAAGAGAACACCAAACTTACTGTTCCATTTGCTGCATATTGAGCCATGTAGGTAATAGACCGACGACAGCTATTTGGATCATCCTCATCACTATAATATTTAATGGTATAATATAGCGGTATCGTACAAAACCCTTGAAACTGAGCCTGTGAAAGTATGTTATATACTTCTGCGGCATTCTTTATTACACCGGAATATTCATAGTATTTATAATAAGAGGTGTAATCATTGCTTACATGATAGGAATAACAGCCATTCGTATAGGTGGCTTTCGTTCTGCTCTGAGGCGCAGAAAAGCCAGAGTAAGTCTGAGTTACACCGTAGGCAATCTCCTCGTTGTAGGTATCTCCATTAAGGTCTATATTATATCCGCAGGTATAAGCATAATCATTTTTTGCCGCCACGCTAAGATTAGTTGAATTACAATATACACAATTATGTACTCCATTTAGATTAAGATATACATTACTTGTCTGCTTAGTCTCGGGATCCATCCAATAGACTGCACACAACCAAGTATAGAACTGACCACAGCTTCGGCAAGTTACATCCATTCTCGCTTGGCTCAAATAACGTGTGCAGGTCGGAGTAGAAGAATAGGTATGCGCATGTGAGTGAGTAAATGTTGTATTAGAGCCACCCTGATGCTTATGCCCCGCATAACAGGCCTCTGTATGTACATGTCCAGGTAATGCAGGAGTACCTATTGCTTTTGCCAGTACACTTTCATTTGTCTCTGTATTCATCGTAAGGCCGCTATTATCAATTGGATCTGTTATTACGGGAATTTTCGTGGTCACGGGCAATCCAATGTACTCATTAATACCCTCCCATAAGGTCTCATCCTCCTCAATGACTTCGAGTGCACTTCGCAGCTTATACTCCGGTTCAAAAGCATTTTGTTCATGAATCAGCGCTACTTCATAAAACTTTCCAGTGTCGCTAAGATCCTTAAGATACTTCTCATAACTATTTTTTGTTAAATATCCTTGCGCTGTTGTAAGTTCCACAAATCCCGAGGTCATCTTCTCGACATTAATCTGGACGATTGTATCCTTTTTTACTCCAAAGATACAGATTGGTACAAAAAACATAAGCAATGTTGCTACAATATAATCTATAACTTTTTGTAACCCATTAGACAACTAGGCCACCTCCCCGCCATAAGTAATCGGCGTAATACCTTCCTTTTTGCGAAAGCGTCCCATAGAATAGATAGTGCCCTCCGTGCGCATTGTAACCTTTATTGCGATGTAGTCTCCTTCTGAAAAGTAATAGATACCACTCTCATAAAGTTCATTTATTATTTCATCTGTAAAAAAGCAATCACTGTACAAATCAATTAATTTGCCATTATTAGCAGCACAGTATGGGCATTCAGCATCCTCAGCAAAATATACATGACCATTTTCACATACTATCTTAGTAAGTGAATTTGATACAACTATAACCAATGTACAGCTTGTAGCATTATTAAATATATCCGTGTAGCTTATCGTGACCGTTTGTTCTCCTAAGACGAAGGGATCAAAATTATCTTGCCATCCACTATATACCATTTCTCTGTGTCCATCTCTATAATTAAGTATAATTGAAAGATCTAAAGCTTCACCATATGGTGTTTCAGTTCCCCCGCTTAACAATTTTGCTTCAATTCGAGTAATCGTTCCTGCGCAGCTTGGACATCCCCAAGGGTAATCACGGTAATTATAATAACTACCGCAAATGGCACACTGTACTTCATCCTCAGATACGACATTCACACGAGTACTACAGGTTAAATTCTGATAATATACAGTGATCTGCTGCTCTCCTGCTAACTCTTTATTAAAGCTACTACTCCAGCCAAATACCTCTGCACTGTGACCATCTCGGTATAAACCCATTACGGCTAAACTGATATCCTCTCCTTGTTCAACTGTCTGGGTATCAGGAGTAGCACTTATAGAAACTAAATATTCTTTACATACAGGGCATCCCGGATCAGTTCCATCTGGATTAAGTGTGTAAGCAAATCCACAAATATTACAATTCTTCTCATCAACCACGTTAACGTTCACATAAGCATAATTCCCCAAATAGGTGACCATAACTAGCTGACTGCCACTTCTGCTTGAATCGTAATTACTGGTCCAACCGGTCACCTCTTCCGTATGCCCATCTGCATACGTTGCGGTTACGCTAATCGCCAAAGGCTCGTTTCGGGACTGCGATAAATATGCTGGAGATACTTGAATTCCAGTAACTGTAGCTTTGCATATTGGACATCCTTGATCAAAATCATTTTCATCTAGAAAGTACACATTCCCACATATTGAGCAGGTTATTGTCATAGGTGTTACGATTACGTTTGCACTACCCTTTCGCGTTATTGAATTTTCATTATACTGGATCGTAACGTTTTGAACTCCAATATTTTTCTTGTCAAATCCATTGGTTGTATAACCGGAAGCATAACTATAGGACCCATCCTCATACCATGCTTTTACTGAAAAAGCGGGTTCCTTATAGCGTTCTACTGTTTGTTCAAAAGGCGTTATTTCTATATTTACTATATTAGGCTTGACGGTAATACTAATAATAGCGGTTACATTTTTTCCATTTTCCGTATATCCGAAGGTTACTGATTTTATTCCGTAACCAATACTCCAGCCAGAGATTGAATATCCGCTCGTTAAAGGTTTTGTACTTCCATTTGTATAAGTTACGATAACTGTGTAGGTAGGTTCCGATCCATTGTAAACGCTATAGGAGGAAGGTGTTACCGTTAGGGATGCCGGTATATTGGTTTCCTTTACCGTGACATTGACCGTACAGGTTCTTGTACCTGTGGTCTTCGCGTTTCCTACAAGACCAGAATAAGTGAGGGTTACGGTCTGAGCTCCTATTAGATTGGAATTGAAATTGCTGGTACAGTTAACCATTGCACCATGACCATCAAGGTATGACGCGGTTGCGGTTGTAACAATGGAACCGCCTTTATCTACGGTCTGGATTGGATTTGTTGCCGATATTGATGTTACTACCTGGTCACAATATGGTGCAGTATCTTCTGATGTTAATAGATAGTGTGGAATAGCTGATGCATTTCTTGGAAACAAATTAATTTTGTAGTAATTTGTGGAATAATCGGGTAATGTACGTGCACCGTTCGCATATCCTGTGTTTTCTAACAAAACTACATTGTATCCGGCTGTAGTTAGATTGCTTTTATACATTGCCATAATGAAAGCTATGTCGTACTGGCCCACATATACTTGTGGTAAACCATTAGCACTTGCATATGTCTTAATAGAAGCTACCGCTTGTTGACTTTTTGCCTGTACATTTACTCCCTCTACTAAAAATGTATTATCTCCTGTAACGTAACCCGCCCAATTTGACGTATACGCATGTACAATTTGTTTACCATCTGCACTGCATTGGTAAGTAGCTAAGGTCAGTTTAGGATATTCTTTCCCACTTATTAAGCTATATCCTGTTTCATTCATTAATGTCACTGTATTACCGGCATGGTTGTATGCCGTGCAATTATAAGGTGCTTGTGATTTATACTCTGGATTTACTCCTTGTACCACTAATCCTTGATTATTTGTTACCCAGTTTGTATTTTCTAATAATATTGGATACTGTCTATACAGTTCATCATAAGTCTTAGGTACATTGGAGGGAATAACATATTGGCTGTTTAATTGGTTAAAAACGGTCTGTGCCCTTACATCTCCTGTCCAGTTCGGATGTTCAGCCGTCAAACTATGCGCAAACTCTGTTATCATTTGTGTATACATACCTGTTGTATTATAACGGTAGGTATATCTAGCCCCCTTAACACCATAGGATTGATAATAGCCATCGTAACTATGTTCGATAACTGCTATTTCTTTTCCGCATACACTACAATAAAAACCAAAATGCTGACCATACGAAGAACTGTAATTAAGTGTCAATGGTGCATTATCTGGACATCTATACCCAAGCTTTTCTCCGCTTGCCTGATGATTATGTCCTTTATAACAATCTTCTGTATGGGTATGCGTGGCTAAAGAAGTAATCTCATTGTCCTGCAGCACTGGCTCTTTTCTCAAATAAAGAGTATTTGTTTTTACTGGATTTATCGATGTATTTTCGCTTATCAAATCAGGAGTTTCATCAACTAATATCTTACTTGCTGTTTCCCTTCCTGACGCCGGAGGAAGCACATCGATAGCAGTATCATATCGTTTCTCCGTTGAAGCTTGCTCCTTTCCGATATCGGTATCTTCATAATCGTCCGGCTTATTGAGTGAGGGCAGATATTGTAAATCCTTCGACGCAACTAATACACCCGAAATCGCATCAATTGAAGCCATATCGCTTCCAGCCTTCGGCTTAGCATGTTCAAGCTCGATATCATACGATACGCCTGTAGCCTTCAACTTTTTAAGAAAGCCTTCATACATATCTATATCCAGGAAGCTCTTTTCTCTCATGTCATCCACCAGATTAATGACTTCGTCTTCCGCATAAGTGTCAAAGAGTAGGAGCTGATGCCCAAATAAGTATTGTAGTGGTAACAAGAATATAAGTACTCCTACCAAGATTAATGCAATTATTTTGCTTAGTACTTCCATCCTCCTGACTTCCACCCTTTCCTACCCAATACCTTCTATTCGCTTAAATGCTGGTATCTAATTTTAGCGATTGTCCCATTTATGCTATAGACATAACTCTTCTTAAATTTTTTGCTTCTAAAGTCATACAACCCAATATCACTCGGACTGTATTCTTCTGCAACAATCGTATAGCTTTGAATCAAATCCACCACTTCAATATCATATTCTATTTCCTCAAGAAGAAGCGTAATCAACTCAGTACGCGATACGTTGTATTCCTCTTTCATCAGATATGCTTCATACAGCATATTATCTTCTGCAATAATATCTGCTGACACTTCCGTTAATGATGTAAATTTGAAAGACATCGTATATAACAGGGTAAGAGCTAGGAAGAAGATAGTAACATCGAATGCTATCTGTAGAAGTTTAACTATTTTATCCATAAATTCCCCTTACTTTTGCTGAAAGGTTATCCCAATAATCACATCATTCAAATCTCTTACAATACTACAGTTAAATTTGGCTACCGGCTTGACATATTGTGTGGAGCTGAAGTCTTGAATTTTTGTTATTAATGCCCCATTTTGATAAGTATTCTCAGCGTTGTTTGTCTTTACATATACATACAAGGGAGCAGCCTCTGCAGCACCAAAACTGCCAAGTTGTTTCTTTATTAGATTTACAACATCACTTCCTGTAACCTCATAACCGTCATACATAGTTAAATCGCTTTCAGAAAGCTCCTTATTGAATTCATTCAGATGTTCAACTGCTATATTGGAGGCATCAAACCCTACATCTGCCACTCGCTTGAAATAAACTATTAATAGGCAGGTTATACCTAAACTAAAAGCTAATAGTAAAAATTTAGTCGCATTACTCAAATAATCACTTCTCCTTATTTATTATTAACTTGTACATGAATACCGAATATTACTTATAATGACTTGCTAGTAAGTACTATTACTTGCCATGACTATCTTTTACTTGCTATGACTTACTATTCCTTGCCATGACTTACTATTCCTTGCTATGACTTATTATTTTTTGCTATGACTTACTGTTCCTTGCTATGAATTGCAATTCATTGCTATGACTTGCAATTCCCTGCTATGACTTGCTATTTTTGTTATTTTTTCTATAACCTAGTTCTGCTAACCACTTGTTATTCTTGTACAAATCGTACGCAAGCAACCACATCATTCTGGTCATATAAGACTACACTTTTAAAGGTTCCAGCATCATTAATATAGTTCGAGGAAGATGTATTCGTTGCTATCGCCGTTGTTAGGGCTGCTCCTATCGTAACTACATTGCTTGTCCCTATCGTCGAGGTATGTATGTAATCCTCTTCATCACTTTTACCATTAATAACTTTGATGGATAAATATTCATCTCCTGCTTTCTCCTTAATGAGTCTCTTTACTTCCGAACCAAGAACCGTGGTATCATCATATACTCTCAAGTCAATATCCTCATACTCACTGGCCATCTTACTATACTGATCCAAGTTACCGTCCGTATCTTCTTTTCCCTTATTTGCTGTTTTAACTCCAACGGTTATCAACAATACTACCAAGGCGCAACCTGCTGCCAATAATAAAAATTTAAGTGCATTATTCATTTCGTACTTTCTCCTATTTTTATGATTTAAGTTTCTTCTATCCACTGTTTATCCTTCTGATCAGGGTTAATTATTGCTGCTGAAACCAAATGCATGCCGCCACGTTATTCTCATCATAATGAACCGATGCAAGAAATTCACCCGAATCATTAATATAATTTGAATCGGATTTTTGTAGGGTCGCCATTCCGGAATACTTTATACCGGAATTTGTAGACACAGTCAAGGCAGGAACTACGCATTTATTCACATAGGCTGTAGATACCCCTCTGGAAGTGTCCACTACAATGGACAGGTAATCATCCTTATCGTAGGTTTCAATCATCCTCTTAACTTCTGTTCCGAGTACCACTGTACCGTCATATACGGTCTTATCCACTTCTTTATAGTCACTGGCATTCTTGCTATATTGTCCTATATTACCGTCAATATCATCTTTTCCTTTGCTGGCTGTCTTTACACCAACCGTAATCAGCAATACTACTAAGGCGCAACCTGCTGCCAATAATAAAAACTTTAATGCATTGTTCATTAATAACCCCCTAGCTCCAGTTAGTTCATTTCCGTTAGCTTATCCCATTTGTTTATATCATTTAGTTAATCTCACTTAGTTATCTCACATAGCCGATCAAACTAAACTATCCCACTTATATTTACCAACTAAGCCAATCCTAAAAACAAACACTTTGTTAATCTCATTTGTTTACAATTTTGTAAACTGACTTATCCGTCTTACTTTGTCAGTCTCACTTTCATAGTCTTACTTTGTCAGTCTCACTTTCTCAGTCACACTTTCACAGTCTTACTTTCTCAGTCTCACTTTCTCAGTCTCACTTTCACAGTCTTACTTTGTCAGTCTCACTTTCATAGTCTCACTTTCACAGTCTCATTTATGAGTATCAATTAACTTATCTCAATTTCTTATCTCAATTTTTTCTTACACAGGCTTTACTTTAAACTATTCATAATAGCATCATATTCCGCCAAATCCTTAAGAGCATTCATAGCAAAAGGTATAATCCAATAAAAAGCAACTGTGATTACCGCAGGTACAAATGACATTACCATGCCATACACAACCTTCTTATCCCTTGAAATCCGGTAATCCTGGTTCCTCATTTCTTGGCTTACCTTACGTTCCTCCTCCACTTCATCAAAGGCTTTTTGGATTCCTATTTTATCTGCAATTATTAAATTATCAACTAGTCTTCGGAAGGGTTCATACCGTTCTCTTAGCTTTAATCTCTCCAATGAATCAAGATCACCTGCGGAATAATCATTAATACAAGCTTTAAGCCCCTCTTTAAAAATAACGGCAAATGATTCCATCAATTCCAAAACCTTTAGTACGGTCGTATTGTTTAGATACATCACCATCATAATAGTAGATTGGAACTGTGCAACTTCATTACCCATATTCAGATATAATACCTTCCTTCTGTATAACAGCATCCAGTACGGAAACCAATATCCTAATCCTGCAATGAATAAGGCAAAAATAAGTTCATACCAGTGAAAATACTCTTCTTTATATTTCGCTATTCTTTGCATTATTTCATCAACTACTCCGGAGAAAATAACTTCGCTGCGTATCTTGCCTTCTTTATGAAGTTCCTTCTCTACCTTACTTCTTTCAAAATCAGAACCCTTATATTTATCTACGTAACGGAGCACAAGCTCACTTGCCGTATCAATATATTTATCAGAAATCATTCCGGCTTCCTTGGTAATAAATTGTGTGGATTGAACTAGGACTGCCCGGTTCTCCTTATGAACTGATAACGATATAATCAGATATATGAAAAATAAAGTTACTCCAAAAATCAGCCTCTTTAGAAAAAATTGTCTTGCTGTCAGAGTCTCACCGACACGGTAAAGTATATTTTCAGTGCTCTCTAATTTATATCTAAATTTTTCCTCATAATTGTTTAATACCCTACTAACAAAACGTAAATGTGATAAACCTTTTATCAGATAGTGCTCCTTAATTCCAATCGAATTTCTTTCCTTCAGCTCATTAATCATTATATACATGACTATAGTTAAAACATAAATAGCAATTCTTACTGCTACACCGAACGTTCCTTTATAAAATTCTGCCATTCCCGGAGTTATATCTATGGACCATTTCATTATTCCATCTATAAGATATACGGGAGCCAGTACAGTAAAAATCATACCGGAAAATTTATAATTCGTTTCTTTCGTATTCATCATATCAATATACAGATCGCTCTTTAGTGTGTTGATATTTATTAAAAGTACAGAGATTCCATTTACAATTTTGTCACCAAATTCAGCCACATAGACTGCTACGGAAAGAAACATCCTTAAAAACCGGTTCGATACCGTCTCGTTATAAAGCCGTATTACGCTCTCACTTTCGCTACTTTCAAGAACATTCAATATTTTAACGGCATTTACCCTCATGATATGTTCACTCATTTCTGACGCATCTTCTATTGCTTCATCAATCATCCCATGACGATAAAAGCGATGTCTGGTATCCGATAAAAACTTATCAAATTGATTCATGAGCTTCATTTCCATACTGCTCACTATGTATTCAATTAACTCACGGTTAAATACAAAGATGGTAATTAAGGATAAATACGCTGTATATAATGTTGGTCTTAAACCATAAATAAAAATAACTGCAGATATGCTCGCACCCCATATAATATAAGTCACACCCATTGCCTTGCACATCAATGATCTAGCATCTTCCGGGCAAATAAGCTCGTACCGTTTTCTCATCTGTTCCACATATCTCTTCGTTAAGGATAACCTTGTAAAAACACGATATGATTTGATTAAAAAGCTTTTTAATTTCTTAACTCCTATCATTTTGGGCTTATTTTTATCTTTCTCAAAGAAAATTACGGCTACTACCAAAGCTATAATCATAAGGACCGAAGTAGCAATTATAATGATATCGTAGAAATCCAGTGTGCGGATAGCTTCCAGAATTTTGTTCAAGCTACTGCCTCCCCTACTTCCCGAAAAAAATCATCGTATTCCTTCATTTGTTCCATCGACAGGTATTCCGCTATTTTCTCCCTTGTATGCACGCTAGGTGTATTAACAACTTGATATTTACCCTCCTTATATATCACAATATCCTTTGTTGTATATCTTCTTTCATCCGTCATTTTCTTAAAGAATAGAATCATACTATCTTTTAGCTTCCCATTATATCGCTCTCCGATGTCCGGTATAATCTCAGTAATACGTTCCAGGTAAATATGACCCTCCACCGTAGTATTCATATGAAAATCAAAATTTATCGACCTCGCAACTTGCTCCTCCGCTGACATTATCTCAGAGGAAAAGAGTCTTGCAATCTGCAATGCCACCTTAAAACTATCAATCAGGTAAGTCGTCGTCTTTGCATGATGGGAAAGCAAAATTTGTCTTGTTCCTGCCAAAGAACCTTGCACTACAAGAGATACTGCTTCTGGTGAATGTACTTCACCGAATATGTATACATCCCTATCCATCTTCTTAAAAAGATCCATAACTGACTGAGCCGGAACAGATCGTGTGTCTCGTAACGTCATTATATTTCTATGTCTGTAACGACGAATGTTCTTGTAATGCAATTCAAATATCATTTCTTGGATTCCGATATTAAACTGAGGATTGATAAACTCACCTAAGGCTTTTAATATGGTTGTTTTTCCTGAGAATTGTTTGCCGGTAACCGCAATATTACAACAACCCTTCACAATCCAACTCATTATTTTTATAACCTTGCCTGCATTTTCATCTGTCAATAAATTCTCAATTGAAATATCTTCTATACTATTTAATTTCCGAATAAAGAACGCCCAATTTTCGCCTACTTTTGGTCTAACAACCACAATTCTCGAACCATCACTCATAGAACTAATAATATACCCCTCATCTTCAGATAAATAACCGGGATCATCATATCGATATATTTTTTTGACAATTCGCATCATCTCTGTCTCACTTCCAAAACCCAATGCTGATATGTGAATGGTTTTGCCTTGGAACATGCACCAAATGCTATTATAGTAATATTCAATCTCATTCCTGTTTTCTATCATATATTCTTCTACGAAGTTATAATAATCCTTCGGAACCCCACTTAGGCCAGCACTAACTCCATCTATTTTCTTCATATCCCTAATTTCATCAATTACTCCATTACCCAGATACCTTGAATAAATCTTTTGAGTAATAATTTCTAATTTATCTAGATAGTCTAATATTATAATTTTTTTATTAAAAAGCTCTTCTATATCCCCTTTGGAAATCTCGTAATGTAATTCATCCTCTCTTGTACCAGTACCCTTTAACTTATCAAATCCATTTTCTACGATCATATAATAAAATGCATTCAAATCGTATTGCTTCTTATAAAGGTACAACAGGATGTCAAACTTATCGATCGTCGTTAATTTTGCGAAACTATCAAATGGCATTACATTATTAATTGTCTCTTCTGAGATATTAAAATCTCTTTGCAATATTCGCTTAATATAATCCTTTACATAGTTTTTTGCATTCAAGTCACCATATCCACAGGTACGAAGTGCTTTCATTAATTCCAGTTTCTTCACTTCTTCCTTCTTAGCAGCCTCTTTGCTAAGGTTATAATCCGTATAGCTGGTATCGGTTAGTACATTCATCCGTTCCTTCACTCCAACCCATAAGTAATCAACAGAAAACTTATCTTCATCCTCCTCATCCTTGATATAATCATTCTTGAATAGGAAGTAGATTGTAGATGCAAGTACACATAATATAATTCCAATAATGATAATATTATCTGTCACTAAATCACTCCACCCCTCTTTTCTCTTGATAATCTTATTAGTTTCTCGGCTGCGTCTTTTACACTATCAATGAAATAATTATTTGAATCATTTTTTATTACAGCCATATTTTTTTTCATATATTTGATTACACAGCCATCTGATTGCGCATCCATAAATCCTGCATTATATGGGATAACTGCGGTACAACCTTTTGAGAAAGGCTTATATAACATTCTTAGATTATGAAGATTATAAGTTGAGTTACGATCATAGTTCCCGAATAAATACATGACCTTCCTATTCATCATTAGCCAGGATTTCATATAATTATCAAGTACACTCTTATTTTGGCATAGATTAACTACAATAATATCAGCAATATCCAATATCAGTCTTGATACTTCATCTGATCCACTGTTGACATCCACAAATACCATCTCATAATATTTGTTCATTTCAATTAGTAATCTGGTAGCAGTCTTCCCCATATCATCAATAAAAGTTTTTTTATTACCCCCTGTTGTACCTGGTACCAAAGTAAGGTATTTATTTAATAATGGGATCGAGTAGTTTTCAATCGTAGACTTATCAATCGCTCTAAGTTTTATAATACTTGTAAGTCCATCAAGTCCCATATCCATGTACACATTTTTATTGTTTTCTCTGTTACCGATTAAATAAGATTCCAAATTATTTAAATTATAATGTGTCTGGGTAACTAGGCATTTTCGGTTGTAGGCAATCGCCATAGCAGCTGCTACTGATACCATGTTACTCGTAGTCCTTGGTTGCCCATGAACATTACTCCAAAATGCCACAATCATTCGCGCTATACTCCTCTCTCTGCTTTTTTATAAGCCTCTTTTAATATTTTCTTTTGAAGCTCAGGAAGCAATTCCATAATCAGTCCTTTTAGTACACTTTTTAACTGCGTTGATAATTTTATGAATCGGAATATTCCTTCATATTGACATTTAATCTTACATTCCATATCCAATTCATCCTGATTAACAACATATACTTTCTTTGTAACCAGATGATTAAGCTTTAATTCGTTCGTTATAAATTGGGGAGTAATTTTACAGGCCACTACATTCGTGATAATAAGAATTTTATCCTTATCTTTTAAATGCGCAGGTATTGATAACCTACCTATGTTATGGGCTTGTTGATCTGTTACGATTACAAGCTGGTCACAGTCATTTAATCCCTCAGCGTGTGTATTATATCCATAATCTATCAAAATGTAATTATATACCTCATCGGTAGATACTTCCTCCCAACAAAGCGAATTATCCTTATTCAAACTCCTAGCATCCAGGAACATTACCCCGCGATTCTCAATAATTGAATTTATTGTACCTACTGGAGTAGGAATTGAAGCCGTCAGTGCTCCTGTTTCGGAGCAATCTACCATTAATACCTTTTTTCCGAGTAGATACAGAATACGCGAGAGATATAAGATATACTCCTGTTTATCGATCCCAACAAAGGCAACTATTCTATAATCACGGTCCATAGTCTAGTTCAGCCTCCTTCTCCTTCACCTCGTCTTGATAAGTTGTTTTTTCCTCAAGTGATAATTCTGTCGGGGCTTCTTCCTGCTTTGTCAATTCATTTGGATTTAGTTCCCAATCAATTTCTTCTACACTCGTATTCATACTTGCAGCAAGGCGGTTTTCCATGGCTTTTCGAACTTTTTTACTTATTTCATCTGTGGCTGTTTTTATAATATTAGGATTATCTTGGATTAAAAGAAGAGTAGATACGCTAGGTTCATAGGTTATAAGAGATGCTTCTTGTAGATTTGGTTCGATGTATTTTGTTGTATATATTTTTGCACCTGTGTATAGATAAGCATCCACGATTGCACTGGACATTCGTAGTATTTCCTCTTCGGTAAGCCACAAAAAGCAACTATGTGTATCAAGAGTAATCCCTTTTACTATTTTCTTAGGAAGAATGATATAGTCCTCTCCATTTGGATAAAAAATTCTTACATCCACCGTGTCATTATCAATAATGTTCGAATTAATATTAACTACTCCATATTCCATCTCCCGTAACTCTGACGAAATTGAATTTTCTGTTAACATTGTAGCTAACACCTGAGTATCAGAAGTTATATTCACTAAGGCAATCTTTCCAAGCTCACTCTCTGTTATAAACCCTGCTTCCGGCTGCGAGGAATAGACTGTTCTTTTTTCAACATTTTCCTTTGTAACAGCTTCACCGGAAGTAATATCCGAAATCGCAACATAGACATTTTTCTGATTGATTTTTATGTCATGATATGCCTCGTTTAAAAGAGCTTTATATTCCTCTTTGATTTGACTGGTTATGATTACTGATGTAAAGATAGCAGCACCGCCTATAACAACTATGCAGATAAAAGCGACTATTATGTATTGCTTTGTTGTCCTTTTTAATCTTTTTTGTATTTTCATTCAACACCTCTGATCCAATATTTAATGATAAGAAAACAAAGGGTAACGACAGTAAATAAGAAAATGAAATAAACCAGAACGATTTTTTCTCTTAAGTTTTCCTGCTCTTTTAAGGATGCTTTCTCACGCTTTTTCAAATGCCTGCCACCTCCCCATCCGGACAAATATAATAAACCACAATAAAGAAAACTTCCGGCAACGATAACCAATACTATTCGCAATAATGTTATCTGCCACACTAGCCAATCTCCTTATGTTTTACCATTTGCTCTGCTTTCTTTATGATGATATAAGTTGCTTTCTTTATACTTTGGATAAATGTAAAATTTGGATTTTCCTTGTCACAGGAATAATTTCTTGAAATGAACGCAACGACTGTTCCGCTAAGAAAAGCATTTTTATAAACCTGATTATCTGGAATAACAATAATATCTTCCCAGGGTATGTCGTAAAGTTTAGATATTCTTTTACTATTAAGTATAGAATGATATTCATAATTACTGATGATAAATACTGCTTTTGAGATCATGGAGGAATAATTGTCGACGAAGTCATCAAGTATATTTACTTTCTGACAAAGATTAACGACAATCAAATCAGCCTCTTCAAGAATCGTTTTAGTACTTAAATTATTATGAGTTGCCGTATCAATAAAGCAAATATCGGCATACTCCTCCATCATACGGAATAAGGGCTGGATACAATGATCGAATTCGTAATCAAAAATTTCACTATGTATAACTCTGGATTGGGGAATGTAATAAAGATGTTTATGAATGATTTCTTTTAGATAAGATTGAAGAATATCAGAACGATAATCTCCTCTGTATATTTTCCTCAGGAGGCCTTCAATTCCACCCCCGTCATAATAATTAGTTCCTACCTCATCCAGTAGTTTTGCATGGGTATTCCCCATATATGCTCTACCTAGATTATTATGACATAACCGATTTTCCATAGCGATTACGGAATATGGATAGCGAATGACACTTGCGACGCTAATTGCTGCCAAGTTAGCAGATACCCCGCATGTTTCGTTGGCATTGCTCCAAAATGCTATTTTCAAACAAAGACCCCCTTTATTTAATTTGAGAATTGGGAAATAAAACGAATTATTAATAGATTGATTAGATGATGAATACTTATTAGATATTTATATAATAATCGAAAATACATTTTTTGTAAACAATTTTGTCGATTAAATAACTTACAGAAATTTCGATGTTTTTTGTATAATATTAACAATTGATCCCATAATAGAATCCAATTAAATTAATATTTATAAATCACTCCTTGATCTTAATGACCAAATATCTTATTTATATATTCCATCTCCTTTTGCCAAATCATATTTTAATTATTTTAATTAATATCTAACGTCCCTGATATAGGTATTACTGTGACTGCTTTATCTGCATAATTTCATCAAACAATTTCTGAAATTACCTCAACTAAAAATATCTGACGTTATATATAGACAATATATGTCATAATACAAAATATATTGACACAACTGCCAACCTATGTTAAAGTTAAACCTCGTTAAAAGGGAGTAGCTTATAAGTTATAAAGCCAACAATCGGTGTTAAGCCTGGTTTTATACTCCAAATGGAAAGCAAGACTTTTAGTAGGTGAATTTTATCTGCTAAATGTCTTTTTTTATTTTATAAAATTGTATTGTAGAGGGAGTAACGCCCTAGCATCAGGGGACAATGTCGTCATCACGGTTAACCACCCGGCCTTGTCAGATTAAATGTGAGACTCTGCATCCAGCCAAATCGACTGGAGGGAAAATAATTTGGCTTAATTTTATTTTCGTAAATTATTAAATACAAAATATTGACTTGTAGTTAATGTTTACTGAGATCACTGTTTACATCTGAGAGGAGCATAATAATGCATGAATTTTATAACAAAACGGTAGAACAGGTAATGCAAAACTTGAATACTTCACCGAAAGGATTACAGAAGGACCAAATTAAGAAGTTGCGAGAGGAACAAGGATATAATGAGCTGGCGGAACACAAGAGAAAAAGTTCATTACAAGTTTTTCTTGAACAATTTAAAGATTTTTTAGTATTGATATTAATTACTGCCGCAATCATATCTGCCTTTTTAGGAAAAGCAGAGAGTACACTGGTAATTATGGTAGTTGTTATTATCAACGCATTGTTGGGAACTGCCCAACATAAGAAAGCGGAGCAGTCCTTAAATAGTTTAAAAGCCTTATCTTCGCCTACAGCGAAAGTATTAAGAAATGGCCAAAAGGTAGAAATTCCGTCAAGAGAATTACTTGTAGGAGACATTATCTATTTAGATGCCGGAGACTATATAAGCGCTGATGGTAGAATCCTTGAGACCTATAGCCTTCAAGTTGATGAGAGCTCCTTAACCGGAGAATCTGAAAGTATTCTTAAAACTACGGATTGCATAGAAGGTAATCATATTGCCATTGGGGATAGAAAAAATATGGTCTTCTCCGGAAGCTTCGTAACCTATGGCAGAGCAATCGTTATTTCTACTGCAATCGGCATGAATACAGAGATCGGTAAGATTGCAAATTTACTGGAAAATGCAAAAGAGAAGAAAACTCCGCTGCAGTCTAACCTCGATGCTTTTGGTAAAAAACTTGCGGTTGTTGTACTGATTATATCAGCGTTCGTATTCGGTGTTAACCTATTCCAGGGACAAGCGCTGGCCGAATCCTTTATGTTTGCTGTCTCCTTAGCAGTCGCCGCAATTCCAGAGGCCTTAAGTTCCATTGTTACCATCGTACTTGCACTCGGAACTCAAAAACTAGCGAAGCAGAATGCTATTGTAAGAAAGCTTCACGCAGTGGAAAGCCTTGGCAGCATCTCTGTTATATGCTCCGATAAAACTGGTACTTTGACTCAGAATAAGATGACGGTGCAAAAGCTTTATGTAAATGATAAAATAATTGACAATAACCATCTAGATATAAATAATCAGTTAGAAAAAAAATTGATACAGATGGCATTGCTATGCAATGATGCGATAACAGCGAAGAATAAAGAAATTGGAGATCCCACCGAAATTGCATTAGTAAACCTAGGCGATATCTATGGTTGGGATGAACAAAAACTACGGGAAGCATTTCCACGTATCGATGAAATCCCATTTGATTCTGATAGAAAACTTATGAGCACTTTACATGAAATAGCTGGTAAAAAGATCTTAATTACCAAAGGAGCGCTCGATGTTATGCTTCATCGGGTTACGAGCATACAAAATGATATTGGAACAACCTCAATTACTGAGGAAGATAAAAAAACGATTGAACAAGTTAACTTTGATTTGTCTAAAAATGGTCTACGTATTTTGGCATTTTCCTATAAGGAGTTTGATGAGGAACGAAACCTTGATGTAACAGACGAAAAGGATTTGATTTTTATTGGTTTGATTGCAATGATGGATCCTCCAAGATTAGAATCCGCTCAAGCCGTTGCAAGTTGTATTCAAGCCGGTATCAAACCGGTGATGATAACAGGGGATCACAAGATAACTGCTGCTTCTATTGCAAAGCAAATAGGGATTTTACTAGATGACTCTGAGGCTATGGAAGGTTATGAACTGGATTCTCTCAGTGACGAGGAGCTTAAAGAGACTGTAGAACGGATATCCGTGTATGCCCGAGTATCTCCGGAGCATAAGATTCGAATCGTACAGGCTTGGCAAGAGCGTGGCAATGTTGTCGCTATGACCGGAGACGGCGTAAATGATGCACCTGCTCTCAAGCAGGCAGATATTGGTATTGCTATGGGTATTACAGGTACCGAGGTGGCAAAAGACGCAGCATCCATGGTATTAACGGATGATAATTTTTCCACCATAATTAAAGCAATATCAAATGGTAGAAGTATCTATGAGAATATTAAGAACTCGATTAAATTCTTAATGTCCGGTAATATGGGAGGTATTCTTGCTGTTTTGTACGCTTCAATTAGTGGATTACCGGTTCCATTCGCACCGGTTCACTTACTGTTTATCAATTTGTTAACCGATAGCCTCCCCGCAATTGCCATCGGTCTTGAACCACATAATGAGAGCATTATGAAGGAAAAACCAAGAGGAATTAATAATTCAATTATAAATAAAACCTTTGCAATTGAAGTTCTTGTAGAAGGCTTACTGATTGCTATTAGTACGATTACTGCTTTTATCCTAGGTCTTAATACCGGCAATGAACTGGTTGCCAGTACAATGGCTTTTTCTACCTTATGTTTATCTCGGTTATTTCATGGCTTCAACTCAAAATCCAGAGAATCGATTTTTAAAGTCGGGATTTTCACAAATCGAATATTATGGTTCTCTGTTATCCTTGGTAATTTATTGTTACTACTCGTGTTATCCTTTGAACCGCTGGCTAAAATATTTGAAGTAGCCTCGTTAAGTATAAACCAGTTCCTGATTGTATATGGGTTTTCTCTTATTCCATTGATTTTGGTTCAAATGTATAAACTAGTATTTATAAAATCGAACAAATAAGCAGTGTAATATACAGAACTAATATTTATCATTTCAGAGCTTTCGTTTTTGCATAAAGATACTAAGAAACAACATTCTAAAATATGGGGTGTTACATGACATATAAATCAAGGATTGTAACACTCTTATATTAGAATTGTTTATCACTTCAATTTTATAGTGCTAAAATACGACTACCTAAATTTGCTCCACAATTTGGAAGTTGCAGAATTTAGCTATAAATCCAGTTTTTTTTCAATGCATACCAGATTTACTCCAGGCATACCGTTGAAAACGCACGGAGTAATGCCGATTTCTTTATAACCATAATTCTTATACATTGCTCGTGCACGAGTGTTTATAGTATTAGTATCAATTCTTAAGTAAGGACAATTGTTCTCTCTTGCATATTTCTCATAGAACTCCACCATCCTCCTTCCGTAGCCGTGTTTTTTCACAGAAGGTTCCACCACAAGGGTATGCATCACCATCACCTGGTCATCATCTGCCGGATATTCCCACTGGCAGTTCTTATATTCAGGAACCTGCTCCTTATTCAGACGCATTGCAGCGACAATCTCCCCATCTTCCTCCATAACGAATAGATCATCCTTTTCCAATGCTGCAACTGCTGTATTCCTGGTTGGATATACACCTCTCTGCCAGCCGATGGTACAATTACCCTTCTCCTCTTCCTCAATAATATGTTCAAAAATCAGTGCTATCGCATCGATATCGTTCGGTTTCGCTTTTCGTAATATATTCATGTCTGTACTCTCCATTCAAACTATTGCATCTAATTCCGGGAAACAAATAATCTTTCGCTATCTTCAGCAGTCATTCCTGCTTGAACATCTCATTTCAATTAGTTCTTCAGCTAATCGAAGCATTTTTTTATTTCTCTTAGTATCCTACTCACAAACTCCTATTTACTTTTTATCATGGTTAGTTGTGTATATGTAACTTGGAAAAGTTAACTACTGTAAATCATGACTTTATTATATAACAACCCTATTACAATTTCTACCATAAACATATCCCGAAATGATAAAAGAGAACTCTCCTCTCTAATGTGTATACTCGAATAAATTAATATCATCTTATACTTTACCTTCGAAATGAAATTGCTACAGATGCATGGAAAATTAGGGTTACAAAGTGTTTTAAACTATACCGGTATTAGCAAACGCAAAAAAGTGCTTGCAACTCCTAAATCTAAGGAATTACAGGCACTTAAATATTATAGTCTCATTAAGAAAATAGTGGAGATGAGTGGCGTTATATCCTGTCCAAGCCCTCTTTTATTCGTCTCTCCAGTTTACTTATTTACCTTTATTAAAATAATATGCTTCTCTTTCAATGATTCCTGTACATTAATGACCCTTTGATTAGAGGACCCACGAAAGGATAAAGAGATATCCTTTTTGTCTTCCATGTATTCACCATCCACAAGACCCTCCAGATAAGACAACATCTCATCCGTAACTTCACATCTGGCTCTTCCGGTTCCTTCCACGAAGCCAACTAATTCTTCGTAAAGATATCCGGTATATACCCATATATTTAAATCAGGATATTCTTCACGTATCTTCTTTAGTAATTTGACAAGTACTCTCTGGTTTGCCGGTTCGAACGGTTCTCCACCCAGTACTGTAAATCCCTTTACATAAGAGGGTTTCAGTGAATCTAAGAGAATTGTTTCCGTTTCTTTCGTATATGGAGTTCCATACTCAAAGTTCCATGTTTCTGGTTGAAAGCATCCTTTACAGTGATGTGTGCACCCAGAAACAAATAGTGAGGTTCTTAATCCCGGGCCATTTGCTATATCGCACCTCTTAATTGTTCCGTAATTCATATTTGACTCCATTCTTACTATAACCCGCTAATAATGCGCTGTAAGCACAAACAACACTTGAAAGAGCCTTATTACAGATGTAAAACTCGTTCTTTTATTTCTTGCGTGCGGCCTTGATTCCAGTACTGAGTTCCAATATAGCCACAAGTGCGTCTTGCAACATTCATCTTATCCTGATCTTGATTACCACAGTTCGGGCATTCCCAGACAAGCTTTCCATCCTTATCTGTCATAATCATAATCTCACCATCATAACCGCAATCCTGGCAATAATCACTCTTTGTATTTAATTCTGCATACATGATATTTTCATAAATATGACTCATAACAGCAAGAACCGCTTCAATGTTATCCTTCATATTCGGAACTTCTACATAACTGATGGCTCCACCCGGTGACAGCTTCTGAAATTGGGATTCAAAGGTTAATTTATCAAAAGCGTTGATTTCTTCCGTTACATGAACATGATAACTATTGGTAATATAGTTCTTATCTGTAACACCAGGAATCATACCAAAACGTTTTTGCAGGCATTTTGAGAATTTATAGGTAGTAGATTCCAGTGGAGTTCCATATAAGCTGAAATCCATATTCTCCTGTGCTTTCCAAGTTGCACAGGCATCATTTAATCTCTGCATAAGCTCCAGTGCAAAAGGAGTCCCTGCTGGATCCGTGTGGGATACACCCATCATGTACTTTGTACATTCATTCAGACCAGCATATCCAAGTGAAATAGTGGAATATCCATTGTATAGAAGTTTATCGATTGTCTCTCCCTTTTTCAGTCTTGCAAGTGCACCATTTTGCCAGAGGATTGGAGCAACGTCAGATATTGTTCCTTTGAGTCTGTTATGTCTGCACATAAGGGCACGATAGCATAATTCTAAACGTTCGTCCAACAACTGCCAGAATTTATTCCTATCTTTTTCGGAAGAACATGCCAGGTCAACAAGATTGAGTGTAACGACTCCCTGATTAAAACGGCCGTAATATTTTGGTATATTAGTCTCAGAATCAACATAAGGAGTCAAAAAGCTTCTGCAGCCCATGCATGCATAACATTGTCCTTCTCCATTTTTATCTACCTTTAACTCTTTCATCTTCTTCTCAGAGATATAATCTGGTACCATACGTTTTGCAGTACATTCTGCAGCAAGTTTTGTTAAATAATAATATTTGCTGTCTTCATGAATATTGTCTTCTTCCAATACATAAATCAGTTTAGGAAACGCTGGCGTAATAAATACATTTTTCTCATTTTTAACGCCTTGTACTCTCTGATGCAGCATTTCCTCAATGACTAAGGCCAAATCATTTTTTTGTGTTCCTTCCGGGACCTCATTCAGATACATAAATACGGTTACAAAGGGAGCCTGTCCATTGGTCGTCATCAGAGTAATAACCTGATACTGAATCATTTGAACACCTTGCTTAATTTCCAGTTTTACACGACGCTCTGCTATTGCATCGATTTTTTCGTCACTTACATCTATTCCCTGCTCCATCAACTCCGCTCTAACATCTTTCCTGTATTTCTGACGGCTTATCTCTACAAAGGGAACGAGATGTGATAGTGTAATCGATTGACCGCCATACTGGGAGCTTGCTATCTGTGCGATAATTTGTGTCGCAATATTACAAGCGGTTGAGAAGCTCTTGGGCTTATCAATTCTAGTTTCGCTGATTACTGTTCCCTTCTGAAGCATATCTTCAAGATTAACCAGGCAGCAGTTATGCATACGTTGTGCAAAATAATCCGAATCATGGAAATGAATCACACCCTGTTCGTGTGCTTCTACTACATCTGCAGGAAGTAAGAAACGTTTCGTAATATCCTTGCTAACTTCACCTGCCATATAATCACGTTGTACAGAATTAACGGTAGGATTTTTATTACTATTCTCCTGCTTGATTTCTTCGTTATTGCACTCTAACAAAGATAAGATCTGTTCATCTGTGGAATTGGATTTTCTAACCAATTCGTGTTTGTAGCGATAAGTTATGTAATTGCTTGCTACTTTAAAGGCACGTTGCTCCATAATCTGCATTTCAACCCAGTCCTGGATCTCCTCTACATTCGGGCATCTATTTAAATTCATACAGCTTTCTTGTACGTTATGTGCTACAGACTTAATCTGTTCTTCGCTCATTCTTTCTGCATCCGTCACACTATCGTTTGCTTTTCTTACAGCCTCTATGATTTTATTTAAATCAAATACAACTTCGTTACCGCTTCTCTTAATTATTTTCATACTTATTTTTCCTTCTTCGTCCTCTATTTAGTAGATTGGCGTTAACATCCACACTATATATTGTGCATTGTTTTGTGGTAAAAATCAAGTATAATTTTGAAAATATTAAAAGATTTATTCTCACTAGTAATCCTAATATGTAATTTCATTATTTACTTATCATAATGATAAAATGAATTCTAAAATGCTACAAACCATTATTTGTCATGGTTTGTAGCATTCAATCTTTATACTATTCATTACCTTTTAGTGGGGTGGTGTCTTTCATATAAGAACACCTCCCACTTGTAGAAATAACTGGCAGAAGAAAAACTTAACCTCTTTTTCGTCGAGCTCTCTCGCATCAATTTTCTTTTGAAAACAAATCTTGTTAGTGTTAAAATATGGTAGAGTAAAAATATTATCTGCGTTGGCTTTATGAATTGCCAATGCAGTACTAAATTTATATTTTCGACAGGAGGTAAATATGGATTTAAGAAAGTCTTTTGATAGTGAAGTAGCAAATTATGATAAATGGAGACCTCGTTATTGTAATGAACTTTTTAATGATATTATAGAATATTCAAAACTTGATTCCGAAAAGGAATGTATTGAGATAGGTTGTGGTACAGGGCAAGCTACCGAACCTATATTAAAAACTGGCAGTTCTCTTTTAGCATTAGAGCTTGGTGAAAACTTTACAGAATTTACAAGAAATAAATTTAGCCATTACAAGAATTTTCAAATAGAAAATGCTGATTTTGAAAAATTTGATTTAGTAAATAACAAATTTGACCTTATGTTTTCTGGAACAGCTTTTCATTGGATATCTGAGGAAATTGGTTATCCTAAAGTTTACAATATTTTGAAAAGCGGTGGAACAATGGCACTTTTTTGGAATAAACCAGGACCTAAAAGTTTTGATGACCAGTTGCACTTAAAAATGCAAGAAGTATATGCTAAATATCGTGGTCCAGAGGAAATGCAAAAAGCTAAAATTGAGTGTGAAAATTCACAAGAGCGTTATGCAAAAATAATTAGTACAATTGAAAAGTATGGTTTTGTTGGAGCAGAATGTCGCTTGTTTAAACAAGTAAGAGAGTTTACTGCAGATGAATATATTGGTTTATTAAGTACATATTCTGATAATATTGCTTTACAAGAGCCAGTTAAAACACAATTTTTAACAGATATTCGTGATGTAATTTATAGGTTCAATAATATCATAAAAGTTTATGACACCATGGAGTTATATTTATCAAAAAAGCCGTAAACACATTATATAAGCAATCGTAGTAGGATGCTCAAACAAATCTCAACTTCCTAATTAGGTACATTTTCTGCATTATATGACCTGGCCGTTTTTTATTTTTAGTTACTTGACTGTATTTATAACGAAATTTTCAAATAAAAAGAGTGGCAAGGTATAAAACCTTACCACTCTTTCAATTTTTGATTACAAAAACACTGTCACGACAAACCCACCATTAGATTAAATAGTGTTCTTATAATTCCCGTTTGGCGGAGCTGAGGGGAGTTGAACCCCTGCCGATTACATGCATAACTTTTGCAATACCGCTCTTAACTTTTGCAATACCGCTCTTAACTTTTCCATATTTAATTAAGTTTCCAACACTTTTCAGTAAGACAGAATAATAGGATGCCGACCGCAACTGTGAAAAGAACCAGATAACCGCCTACATACTTCCCACTAATGTAGATTTTACAAGATCATATCTCGATTTATCCATTTAAAGGATGAAAGCACAGCACTTTCCGACCGCTAGCTGAAGCTTTCATTTCCGGCCTTGATTTCCTACATTCATCATCAGCATAAGGACAACGAGGAGCAAATTTGCAATAGGTAATCGCATATTCTTTGTCCTCTGTGTCCGGCATTACTAATTCCTGATTCCATTTTTCTCCTACCCTTGGAACTGCATTCATCAATAACTCTGTATATGGATGTGCCGGATTGTCCATGATTTCTTTTGCCTGCCCATATTCTATTAAGCAGCCTCTATATAAGGTTGCAATATAATCCGATACATAGTACGCTGTCGAAAGATCATGCGTAACATAGATGAAAGAAACATTGTACTTATCCTTCAATTCTTTAAACAAATTTACAATATTCATTTTCATAGACGCATCAATAGCCGCAACCGGTTCATCGGCTATGATAAGCTTTGGCCTGGTAATGAGCGCTCTGGCAATCGACACCCGCTGCAGCTCACCACCGGAAAATTGGGCAGGGTATTTCCCCTTTACTACCTCCAGTGACATACCAACGCTTTTTAGTGTATCATCAACTAACTTCTCCGCTTCTTTATTATTTTTTGCAATTTTTAATCGAAGTGCAGTATTAAACAGGTAAGTATCCACTGTTTTACGCATCGAAAAAGCTTCATAAGGATTTTGAAATATCGGCTGTACGTCCAGTCTAAATTGAAAAGGATCGTACCCCTTATGATCTTTATAAGATCTGCCGGAAAGTACTATATCCCCCTGATCGGGGTTATGCAGACGCAGTATCATCTTGCACAACGTAGACTTACCACAGCCAGATTCACCTACGATCGAAAGTATGACCGGCTTACCGGCATCAATATCAATGCTGACATCATCCACAGCGACAAGTTTCTTTTTGCTGAGCATACCACCAATCTGAAACAATTTACTGACTTTTTTTATTTCAAGCAGTTTTTCAGACATCTTACACTATACCTCCATGATGCCGCTCTGTGGCATCTTTAAATTCTAAAAGAACAAGGAATAAGCGCCATTGTGCGAATTTAAGAATGAATTTCCACTGGAATTCATCCTTATATTTACCACACTCCCTCCTTGTTCAGCAAATGACAGGCTGCAAAACGCCCCTGCTCCACTTCACGAAACTTCGGTACCGATTCCCTGCATTCCTCGGTTGCTCTGGGACAACGAGGCGCAAACCTACAGCCGGGCGGTGGGTTTGTAAGAGCCGGAGGTCTTCCCGGTATACCTGCTTTCTGACTCTTGTCACCTACCCGCGGAAGGGCACCTATCAGCATTTGCGTATACGGATGCATCGGTTTTTCAAAAATATCTTCTGTTTTACCCAACTCAATAATACTTCCGGAGTACATAATACCCATACGATCTGTTATCTGATAATGTACACCTATATCATGGCTTACGATCACCATGGTGTTCCTTAACTGCTTTTGAAGACGCATGAGCATCATAAGTATACCCCGCTGCACTACAACATCAAGAGCCGTAGTTGGTTCATCTGCCAGGACTACATTGGGTGACATAAACGTAGCCAATGCTATAATAGCACGCTGCCTCATCCCCCCTGAAAGCTGGAAAGGATACGCCTTAAGTAAATCAGGAGAGAGACTGAGCTCTTCCAAATAGTCTGCGACCCTCTTTAATATATGTTCTTTCGGTTCTCTCCTTTTATCCGCTTTCGGAATAGAATCCAGAAACTGATTTTTTAACGGAACGATCGGATTCAGTACACTCTGTGCTGCCTGCGGTACGTAAGAAATATTATTCCACCAGGTCTTTCTGATCTGTCCAGTTTCATATGAAAAAGCTTTCCCGTTTTTTTCACCCGAAAGTATCAGTTTACCCGAGTCGACAACCAGAGGAAACTCAATAATATCATATAGGGCTTTTAATAAAGTCGTCTTACCACAGCCTGATTCGCCTGCTATTCCAAAAATTTCATTATCAAATATTTCAAAATCCACATCATTAATAACGTGAACTGGCCCGTCTATCGTTGAATATGAGGTGGATAAATGGTCAATTTTTATCATCTCCTACCTCCCTCTCTTCATTGCTAAATAATCATTATAGCCTGTTATCAGAAGGAACAGTCCGATAAACAAAACAGCCGTAGCTACTATCGGTGAGCCTATCCAGAACCACTGCTTTGTAAAGATAGCGTTACGTTCTCTTGCCCACTGGATCATATTCCCTAAGGAAATAAGATTTCCAGGTGATAGACCCAAAACAGCGAGACTCGATTCAGAAGCTATAGCAGCCAGAGTAGCATTCATGAAGTTGGAGAGCGACCACGTAAGAGCATACGGGAGTATCTCTGTTACGACAACCTGAACGGTACCTTCTCCCGAAAACCATGCGGTATGGATAAAATCCCTCTCACGCATGGAAAGAGCCATCGAACGGATCTGGCGGCTCGGCCAGGCCCAGGCGAACATCGCAAGCACCAGTGCCATTATAAAAACCGTAGATGTTCCTTTCATAAATGAGGTCATCAATATAAGTATTGGTAGTGAAGGTATTACAATAAAAGTATCGGTTACAACGGTTAGTATCCGATCAAGCCACCCACCTGTGAAACCTGCCAGAAGCCCTACAAACACACCTGCAATCGTACCTATTGTAGCCACGATAAGACCAATAAGGAGTGAATTATGTATCGCTTCAATCAACAGCCACAAAACATCCTGCCCCATACTTGTGGTTCCCAGCCAATGTTGTGGCGAAGGTTTTAGCTTACCCGGATAAGAATTAAATGTAAACGGATTTATATGTGGTAGAAAGAATATGATAAAACCAACAACAACAAAAAACGCCGTCATTAATAACCCCACTTTTAAACTGAAATTCGCATTTTTCCAAAATTTCTTCACAATCTTCACCTCCGGCTCTCAGTTGTATCGAATACGTGGGTCGATAAACGGGTAGATCAGATCCACGATCAATGTTGCAGTCGATATTGCCACGATAGATATTGTGATACATCCGAGTATCATGTTATAGTCAGACATCAAGATAGCCTTTTGTACCAGGGAACCAACTCCCGGATAACCGAATACAATCTCCGTCATGATAGAACCACCGAATACGACGCCAAGACTCATTGCCAAAGCGGTAACCTGAGTCAAAATTGAATTCCGAAATACGTAACTTGTTCCGATTGTGCCTTCTGAGAGTCCTCTGTAACGGGCGAAAAGAACAAACTCTTCCTCTGAGGTTGTACCTGCAAGGGATTTCATAGATATAATCCACCAGCCTGTACCCACCAGCAGCATGGACACAGCTGGAAGAATCGATGCCTTAAGGAGCGAAGCAAATAATACCGAAAAATTCCCTTGTGTGTTTATCGTAGCCTGAATAGGAAACCATCCAAGGACAAATGCAAATACGATCAGTAACACCAATGCTAAAATAAAATATGGAACAGGATAGATGCATATCGCTACACCCTCCAGAATCTTGGAGGAAATTTTATTTTTCCGAAAGCCGGCAAGTAGACCTATTATATTGCCTATGATCCAAGCAATGATGGTAGTCGACAGGGAAAGAAAAAGTGTATATGGCAAATACATGCCGATTATCTCACCTACAGGAGTGGGATAACTCATCAGGGAAGGGCCGAAATTAAAATGTAATAATCCTTTCCAAAGGAAAGTACCATATTGCTCAAGCAAAGAACCTTCCAGACCAAACTGTACTCTAAGCTGTGAACGAAGTGCCTCCATCTGTGCCGGATCCATCTGACCGGAACGGGACTGCATCTGACCAATCATGTTATCAACCGGATCGGAAGGAAACATTCGAGGTATAAAAAATATAAAAGTAATACCAATCCATACGGTCAATAAATAAGTCAAAAACCTTAGACCAAAATATTTGCGAAATTTCAACGGCTTCACTCCTTTTTTGTATATTCGTGATAATTTTTCTTTAATACTGTTACTGCCCGGTGAGTGCCACCAGGCAGTAACAAAATATCTATAAACTTATGTTTTAATTCAATATTGTGATGTTTTGTTATTCATGATAAATAAATCGATTTCTCAACCCAATTATATTTACTGAACCGGTGAAATCTCTGTTGTTATATATTTAAAGCAGCTCCACCACCACCAAGGACCATTATAGGGATTGTCAGCACTTGGGTAGTTATTCCAGTAAGTACTGTTCGTCGGAACGAACTTAACGCCTGAATGGAAACCAATAAATGGAAGCTCTTCTATCGATACTTTGAAAAATTCGAGACCCAACTCATAAGATTTCGGATCATCCGGTGAAAGTTTCGCCAATTCGTGAATGATATCGGTAGCTTTGGCATTATTCCAACGAGTACCCTGACCCGAACCTCTCTCTCCGATCGGAACGATAAGATCGGCATCCCAACCATTGATCTGTGAGTAAATATCTTTGGTTATGAAACCGGTAGGCCAGTATCCGCCTATATCAAACTGTCCTGTAAAATCATTGGTGCTCCAGGTTGCACTGGATTCACTGACAAGGTTAATTTTGAATCCGAACTTGGTCAGCTGGTCATAAGCTGCCTGAGTACCACGACCTGCTTGAGCCTCTGTATCCGCAAGATATGTCATGTTAAAGGTGAACGGTTTCCCATTAAAATACCAGCCGTCGGCTTTTTTCTCAAGACCTGCTTTAATAAATAGCTTCTCTGCTGCTGCAGTATCATATTTCCAGCAGCCTACACCAAACATATCGATAAGCGCATTGTGATCTGTGGTGATATCATAGCCTTTGTCCCTGAGAACTCCAGCAATTCTCTCTGCATAACCAGTGTCGAATGGCTTCACAGTAGTACCATCTCCCAAATCAAGAGTGAACGATTCAAGCCATGGAAGTATGGGTTTAACATAAAGCTCCTGAGCGGCACTTGTGTTAGTAATAATAGGGAATGGTGAAGAACGGCCGACCCCGTCAAATATATTCTGTGATATCTCGTCAAAATTCATAGCAAGTGCAATCCCCCAACGGAAATCTTTATTGTCATAGGGCGCACCCTTACCCATAGAGAAAGCTAAGCCTTTTGAGCAGGGATCATCACTCGTAGCATACGGAAAATCTTTGTACCAGCATGCAATATTCGGATTCTGTGCAGTCATAACTTCCAGCATTTCCGGTGTTACCTCACAAAGAATATCAACTTCATTGTTGATAAGACTCATCTGACGGGTAGTATCATCGCCAAGATTTCGGAACCATACGTATTTAGCCAGCGGCTGTTTTCCAGTTACAACCCCAACCGTACTAGCCTGCCAGTCTTCACGACGTTCATATAGAATCCATTTTCCTAATTCGTCATAAGCCTTTACCGTATATGGACCGGCAACAACAGGCTCCGAATCCTTAAACTCTGTAACATCCGTCTGCTTTGAGTAGATGTGCTCCGGAACGATTCTTAAATCATTACCCCAGATGGTAACGCCGAATTTCTGTGCTAAACGCGGGAAAGACTCGTTCGTAACAAACTTAACGGTATAATCGTCTACTTTTTCAACAGATTTGAATACCTGATTGAAATAAGCATTCTGGTTTATACCAGGGTTGGTCATTATCATATTAAATGTAAATACAACGTCGTCAGCATTTAAGTCTTCGCCATCTGACCATTTAATACCCTGACGTATCTTGACTGTATGCTCAGTAAAATCAGCATTTGATACGGGCATACCATCCGCAACTTCGCCGAACTGCTCACCTTTTACAGTATCGATCTCCCACATCATCGCTGACATAAGCTGATGAATACCGAAGCCCATCGTAGTTCCCTGCATATAGGAATTAAATTGTCCTGGTGTGTCAGTAGGTGACTGGCACTCAACGATAAGTGTTTCATTTCTCGGAGTTCCAACCTCCGTCATCTCTCCCGTCGGCGCAGGTTCTGCCTCATCCCCTGTTTTAACTTCTGCTTTCTCCGTCGGAGTAGCAGTCTCTGTCTCCGTCTCGGTCGTCGTGTCGTTCTTCGGACTTCCGCAACCTGCAAGCATGGTAGCCACAAGAACAAAAGCTACGACGTAAGCCAGCATAGCACGCATTACCTTTTTCATAGAAAACCCTCCTTTTAATATAAATTCCCGGAATTTCCGATTCTTCTATATCAAAATCTTCCATTCCTATATTTAAAAATCACCCACTATTACCGATAACATCTAGCTAATCCTCTGAAATTAACGGTGGCGCCTATAAAATATATTTTGTTCTTCCGGCTTGGAGGCGATTTTTAATTTCATATTACCTGTACTTCTGGTGTTCATTCCACCTTTGGGGGCACTTTAATATCCGCACTTTAATATCCGCATTTTAAAATTTTATTCTGAACCTTCTACACCCAAAGGATACCTGTCCAGTTCTAACCTGATTATATTTTATAGCTGCAACTTCCCACCGAACCCGTATACCCATACATAATTTTCATTGAAAATCATCATACTTTTTTGTTTATTTTGCTAGATAAATGATCTTTTTTAATCACTTCATATACAAAATATATAAAACCAATTTATTATTTAGAACTGTTATCCTCTATATAACAGATATTTAATGCACGAACTCCTTTTCCTTCTTTATTCCGAAAACTTGAACCTAGCATAGGAGGACATAAAAAAATGGGAAAGCCTTATTTTAAAGGTTTTCCCATTTTTTTTATGCATACAGCCATTTTAAAACAGTCTGAATTTTTTCATCCCAATAGTTCCATTGATGATCCGCTGGAGATTCTTCATAAGTCAAATCAAAGCCTAACTCTGTAAGATGGTTTTTCATTTTCACATTTTGCTGATAAAGAAAATCTTCTGTTCCGCACCACATATAAACTTTCGGCAATGCCTTTCCGGAGTCTTTTAACTTACTTGCTAACGCAAATAAATCATTATTACTATTCGCTACTTGATCTTTATGACCAAATATATTTCCCCAATATTCAATATCCTCTTCTTTTGTTAAATTCGTACAGATATCGTTTACATCCATCGCTCCTGATAAGGTTGCTACTGCACCAAACGTCTCCGAAGCTGCAAGTCCCATCTTTAGTGCTCCATAACCTCCCATGGATAAACCAGCCGCAAAGGTTTCCTCTCTTTTGTCAGATAGATTGTTGAAAAACGAGTGGCATATTTGCGGTAATTCTTTCGATATAAAGGTCCAATACTTATTGCCATGAACCATATCGGTGTACCAAGCCAAATGGGTAGTAGGCATAACAACTGCAATTCCCATTTCACTGACATACCGTTCAATTGAGGTTCTTCTTTGCCAAATGGTATGATCATCGCTCATTCCATGAAGTAGATAAAGTGTAGGTATCTTGCCTTCCGTCGTTTTCCCTTCCATACCAATTTGGCCTTGAGTCCTTTGTGGTAATATAACATCCATCTGCATACACATTCCTAAAACATCCGAGAAAAAATTAACATGTAATAAAGCCATTCTATACCCTCCTAGTATTATTAATTATCTTTCAATTTCACATCGTCTCTCTAAAATATAATACTGAAAGTCAAGAATGTCAATTTATGCTATAAATTAAATTGACTCTCATTAATTCTATATCACCATAACCACCTATATTGACTTCTCTCAGAATATTTGGTATAAGCATAAAAAAGCTTTGCAATATCATGATATCGCAAAGCCTATAATCTATATTAATATATTTTTATTTAAATTATGCTCCTATTTCTCAGGGTTATAAATTTATAACCCTATAATTTTACCACCATGAGTAATACGGATTTTCTTTATGTTTCTTATCCTTACCTTCATTTCCAGCCGCATTATTACTTGTATTATTGCTTGTATTAATACTTGCATCATTACTTGTATTAATGCTTGTATTATTCGAATTACGTGTACTGCGTTTTTTTGGCATTTGATTATCCTCCCTTCCTGATTTATTAAATATTATTTGTAATTCTTTTAGAATAATGCAGGCAGAATTTAGCTATATATCATCCTTATGTTTTTTAATAATTTTTAATCTTACAATATGAATATCTAAATTATACTTCGTTACTTCATGCCCACCTGCGGTATAAATGCCAGTTGTATTAGCGGAAATGGGATATGCTGTTCCATTCGAACATATATTTCCAAACAGAGTCACATTATAATTAATAGGATAATAAACATCCGTGCACATTGCAACATTTTGACTGTTTTCATCCTTATAAGTACCATCCGACAGTAAAAGAATCGGGTAATTATAACCATCTAGTTCTATTAAAGAGTAATAATACTCTTCTCCTTGAGAAGCATAATTCTTTAAAAATTCAATATATACATCAGTATTTTCTATATTTTTTTCATCTTGAATTACTCTATAAACTTCTTCATGTGCATTCCTTCGATTTTCTTCGATTTTATTAATAATATTATTCACAAGATTACTAATAAAAATCAGAAATAATATAAAACCTATTAAAAACTGTATAATTTTTCTCATAATAAACACCAGTTTTTTATAAATATATGTCCAGTTTTGGTTGAAAGAACATTCAACCCACAGTGCTGTAAGCCCATTATAATCAAAGATTGTTCTTATTCTGTTAATTACATAAAGAAATCGAAATGAGATTGTAAAAAAAGCTCTGCCACATTATTATGTCGCAAAGCCTTTAGAACAATTCTTTCAGCATTTTTTGAAAACAGTGGAGCTAGGGGAGTTGAACCCCTGCCAATCCGATCATTCCTAGTGTTTCCTCCGATGATCAGTAATAATATTGGAATCTAAAAAAGAAAAAGTTAGAGGTGGCAACTCAGGTAATTCTATCTCATAGGTAAACGTAATACCTTTTCTCAATATTTCCCCTGTGGATGATACTTGGTCTACTTCAAAAACATCTCCGTTACAAATGCTATATTCCGGCAATGTAAGTGTATTCACATTAACATATTCAAAATCTACATCCTTATCATTTACTTTCACTTTGCTGGAGGTGTTGAAATTTTCACCTTTTACTATAACACTGTCTTGTGTACCAACTTCAATGGAAGAAATGGTTATATCCTTAACACCCATCTGTAAGTCTAATTCTTCATATGGGCTCTCGCCGCCATATACATACTTTTCGCCATAAAGCATGTCATACTGGAGGACATCTAAATCAGAATAGTAATACTTTGTTCCCATTCTTTTTTGATGAAACTTCATAAGAGTTCCAATATGCATTCCTACCTTATCCAAAGCTAACGCTGACATCTGATACGCTTTTATGTTCTTATCCTTTTTCTTTAGGCCCATATTATCCCAGATCACATATTCTGTCTTAAATAATGACCCATTAGAAAGTTCTTTTGCTTTCTGTCCAAGAGAAGGTTGGTGATCACCAAATAAAATAAGTACTGTGTCCTCATCATAATTTGAGAGTTCTTCAACGAGATCTCCGATAAATTGATCGACTTCATTTATTTGATTGACATAATATTCTATTGAATTGCTTTTCGCATCGTCATTTGTTCCGCTGACTGAAATCTTCTGATTTTCAAGAATCTGTTCCGTCGGATAGCCACCATGAGACTGTACTGTTATCGTATACACAAAATCCTGCCCCTCCGATGAATTTAGAGAGTCCATAATTGAATTAGTAAGCACTGCGTCCTTCGCCCATCCAATCGGAGTATAATTTGTAATATTCATCATCTCCGAAGAAGTAAAGGAATCAAATCCCAATTTTGCGAATACACCCGTTCTTCCATAAAAACTTGCCACATTATTATGAATTGCATGGGTTGAATATCCTATATTCTTTAGATCATAGGCAACGCTTTCGCATACATTATCCGACATAACCGTTTTATATGGGTATTCTCCCGGTCCAAAATAACGTAGACTCATACCCGTAAGTATTTCAAATTCGGTATTGACCGTCCCAGCACCAACTACTGGAACAGTAATATATCCTGAGGTAAAATTCTTTTTTAATTTCCTAAAATTAGGAATTGGGTCTTCAGAATATTCCAAGCCTTTTATAAGCTTTGGATCAATAAAGGATTCTAGCTGTACTATTATTATGTTTGGTGTCTTTTCCGAATCATAGCTGTCTTTCCCATCCATACGGACGATGTTCTTTACTTCACGTTCATCATAATCATTGGGACAATCCATACCTTTTGCAATTACCGTACACCAGAAACAGTACGGAAATCCATAATCTTCATACGCAATAACGATGTTGCCGAAATAGGTAGAAAGAATTCTAGCATCAATACTGTACTTAGTAACTGGAACAATTGAAGCAAACATTAGTATTATAAATACAATATTTCTCCTATATCTCATTTTACCTTTATATTTCGGAGCCTTAATTCCTAAAAAAACGAAAAACCCAATTGCTACAACCACCAATAAGAATGCTAATATTATCTGATCAATAGACATATATTTTGTGCTTACTGATGCTGCGCTACTAATCAACTTCAAATCTGTTCCTGTAAAAGGTGTTGTTCGAAAAGACAGAATCACGCCGTTGGTAATACCTCCAATCAGCCAAACTCCACCTATCACCATGAAAGCGAATACTCTTTTCCTAACCAGATAGCTTAATGTCAAAGTCACGAAAATTATAAATGAATTATAAAGAAATACATGCCCTCTCTCAAAGAAAAAATTATATGCTGCTACAAACGAATGTCTGCTAATTGTCTCAATCATAAAATTGATAATGAATGCTGACATCACATATACAATCAGTGAATATTTTTCAATGATTTTTACGATATTGATTTTCTTAGTTGCATGTGACTCTAGTTGTTCGGACTCATCAGAAGCTTCAATATTATTTGAATTCTTATTACTATTAACTGTTGTTTCTTTCTTACCAAAGAATTCTTTTATTGTTTTATTATTTATTTTCTTTTGAAAAAATTTCACTTTGATATCTCCAATTCCAGCCTTTATTAATAAATGTAATAATTAACTTTATATACGCAATACCCAGATATTTATTTTCATGAGTAAATATCTGGGTACTTCTTATGTAACGCTAGCATTGATACATCAGCTATCCAATATTCTATTAAATAATTTACCACAGAAAAATAAAAATGCAAGCACTTTCTCCTAATAAAATTAAATTTAACATTACTTACGAAATCTAATCATTGATTGAAGATTTGTTTTTCACTAATAGATAAATGTGTAAATTTATCTATTGTTTCATTTCCTCTAACATAAAGAATTATTGGCTTCTCAGCGACCATTTATCGTAATTTGTATAAAATCCATGAAGTACAACTCCATTAACATCATAAATCTCTATAGTTTCCAAACGTGGTTTCTCCCAAAAAAACTTTCGTGTTGCTGGAATCAATAATAATTTTGATCCATCAAAGCTTGCATACTCAACACTACCATTATCGAAAATCACTTTAGCAGTCTTAGCTTTAGAAGCAATTTCGTCATTCCTTATCTCTATTCCTACAAAACCAATTAAATTATATCCATACGGCGCCTGACCCCAATATTCAACATCAACTGTATTGGCCCTTGAAGATTCATAAAAATCATATTGTTTCACTTTTAGTTTTTTTCTTCTATTCTTATAAACGATGAACTCATTTGTTCCATTATATTTAGCATCATCAGCTAAAATAATGGAGTATGAATTACCTATATTACTAATGAAGATTGGTATAATTTCTTTTTCATTAATAAAAGATTGTAATTCGTCTTCAGTGGGTAATTGATTCCCTGGAAATTGAAGCGATAATATTGTAGAAACAACTATCAATACAAGTATTGCAAATATTAACCTATACCGATTTTTTATGAACCATTTTGCCAAAACGATTCTCCCCTTTCCACTGAAACTATAGCTTAATTTAGATCGTTATCACTATGGAACCAGACCTTGAATTCTCGTTATTTTATTTTCCAGTATATCACAAATCGTTTTTAATTTACACCTTTTTCCGATTGTAAAAGTTTAAAAAAAACGAAATATATATAAGAAGAGCTACAAGCCCTATCACAAAACAGGGTTTGTAGCTCTTCTACATTATAAAGCCTTCACTTCAATTCCTTCTTCCTTTAGTGTCTGACGAATCAGTTTAACAAATGCTAAAGCTTTCGCACCATCTCCATGGACACAAACAGAATCAGCCTTAATTTCTATCTCTTTTCCGTTAATTGATGTTACGGCTCCCTTTTTTATCATGCTCACAACACGACTAATTGCTAGTTCTTCCTCCTCGATCATTGCTCCTGGTTTACTTCTTGCTACCAAAGTTGCGTCATCTTCATATGCTCGATCTGCGAAAACCTCTTGTTTAAAGGTTATTCCTACCGTCTTTGCAGCTTTTTCCATCTGACTGTTACTTAGTCCCAGTAAAATTATATTAGCATCAATTGATGCAATACCCTCACATATTGCACATGCTAATTCATAATCCTTTGCTGCCATATTATAAAAAGCTCCATGAGGTTTTACATGGTATAACGATACACCTACCGCCCGACAAAAGCCTTCCAACGCACCAATTTGATACATTGTATAGGTTTTTGCCTCTTTCGGTGACAGAGTCATATTTCTACGTCCAAATCCAAGCAAATCCGGAAAGCCCGTATGTGCTCCGATGTGTACACCGTTTGCTTTTGCCAATTGCACTGTCTTCTCCATAATTACGGGGTCGGAAGCATGATATCCACAGGCTATGTTCGCAGATGAAATATAGGGAATCACCTCTTCATCCCTTCCGAGCGTATACATGCCAAAGCTTTCACCCAAGTCACAGTTTAAATCTATCTGATGCATTTGTTCACCTCCATATGCTTATATAAGCATAACGCCATCTAATCAAATGTGCTTCTATTAAATTCTCTAAAATTTCAATTCTACATTCTTTACATCCGTGATAAACATATGGCCCGGAGCATGTGTTATAGCAAAAGGCGGTTTTGTTGCCATGAGTGCTGCTTGAGGCGTAACACCACAAGGCCAGAATACCGGCACTTCTCCTTCTTTTATTGTTACAGGATCACCAAAGTCAGGTTTATCAATGTTATTTATGCCAATCACTTCGGGACTTCCAATATGGATTGGTGCACCATGAACTTTGGGCATTGCAGCCGTGACCGAAACTGCCTTGGGAACATCCTTGTACGGAATCGGCCTCATGCTTACTACCATGTTTCCTGAAAATAGTCCAGCTCTTTCACATTCCAGGTTAGTTATGTACATCGGAACATTACATTGCTCTTCAATGTGCCTAACCGTAATATTTGCATCTAGTAGTTCCTCCTCAAAGGAAAAACTGCATCCGATTAAGAAGCTTACAAAATCAGGTTTCCAGAACTTTTCTACATCGGTATATTCACCGGTTAACTTCCCATATTCATAAATTCTGTATTTGGGGAGGTCGGTAGCAATATCCGCATCCTTGGCCATATATTTAACAGCTCTCTCCCCTTCATCCATAACCTCTAAGATAGGGCACGCCTTCGGATTTCTTTGTGCAAAAAGCAGGAAATCATAGGCCAGCTCCTTCGGTAGAATCACCAGGTTCGCTTGAGCATAGCCACCACACATACCTGCAGTTGGGGTAGTAATTTCACTTTTTCTAATCAGACTCCTTACCTCTGAGGGGTGATAACTTCTATAATCCATACTTACCTCCTTTTCACTGTGATGGCAGATCACACATTTAAATATTACATTTATTTCAATCTCATTTTCTTCTGAAATTTCTTTCTATTTCTATTATATTTTTTATAAATCTTATGAGCTTCCTTTAGTGTAATTCTTTGAAATCTTATTTCGTCTCCCGGTTTGCACTGCGCAATAATTGGAATATCAGTGGAAATTACAGTTCCTATTTTGGCATAGCCACCCGTTGTTTGCCGATCTGAAAGCATCACCATAGGCTGTCCGTTTGAGGAAACTTGAATCGAACCCAGCGATATACCGTCCGAAATAATATCCGTAGCCTGTTTGCAGGCTATAACAGGACCGGAAAGTTTACATGCCATCCGGTTAGAATCATTAGTCAATTTATAGCTTCCAGTTTCAAAAATATGAATCCCTTCGCTAGTAAAGTAATCGTCCTGGGGACCCATAACTACCCTGACTATCTTTGGTGAACGATCTATTTCCGATTGTTTATAGGTGCGTTTCTCCATGTCAGGCAGAATACTTTTAGGCTCCGCAAATAATATTTCGTCATTTGCCTTTAAGGCCCTGCCCTTAAATCCGCCAATTTCACATTTTAAATTAGTAGATTTACTGCCATAGCAATCTTCGATCTGGAGCCCACCGGAAAATGCAATATAACTTCGACATCCTTTTACTGCAAAAGCAAGTACTAGATCCTCACCCGCTTTTACAACTACAGCTGTGTTCATGGAAATCTCTTTGTCGTTTACCTTTGGCATCATATCAGCACCGGTAACAGCTATCACATTATCCTTCGTAAAATGAATTGTGGGACCAAAAAGGGTACACTCGAATACTGCTTCTCTCATCTCATTTCCAACTAAACAATTGGCGGTTTCCATGGCATCCGTATCAACCGCTCCTGATGGTGAGAAGCCTATTTCGCCATAACCAATTCTCCCATAATCCTGTATGGTGGTTAAGGCACCTGGAGATATTATCTGAATACTCATATTAAGCTCCATTCCGCCGCTATGCAGCGTCAAAAATATTCAAAGAAAGGGTCCACTAGGAAGCTCCAATTCTTATCTTGCACTGATACTGTCCATTTTTAACCAGTTCGTCTATACGTACAAATTCGTCTTCGTTAATCGGTTGAAAATGAATAAAATCCCCCGCCTGATAAAGGGTTGGCTTCTCACGTTTACTGTCATAAAGCCTTAATGGTGTTCTTCCGATAAGTCTCCATCCTCCCGGTGAATCGATCGGATAAACACCGGTTTGTTCTCCGCCAATTCCAACTGAACCTGCAGGAATCGATGTTCTCGGATTCGACAGCCTTGGTGTCTCCAATCTTTTATCAAGTCCACCAAGATAAGGAAATCCGGGTAGAAATCCCAACATATAGATCAAATAATCTACGCTCGAATGAATACGAATTACCTCAGTTTCACTCATCCCAACATATTCAGCTACCTCTACCAGGTCTTCGCCGTATTGTCCTCCATAGCATACCGGAATCTCAACAATTCTATTTGACTTTACTTTGATATCTCCCTCTGCATTCGCAACAGCTTCGATATAGTTACAAAGCTTTTTATATGTAATTTTTAAAGGATCGTAATACACCAATAAAGAACGAAAGGTGGGTACTGTCTCGATAACGCCCTTTATTTCATTTCGTTTTAAGCATTGATTTAATTGTCTCACTTTATCATTACAAGCAGTACTTATTTCATTCCCAAACTCCACAACAAGTGCTAAATCTCCTGACGGTAATATACGCATTACTACCTCCATTCCTGAAAAAATCCCTTTGTTAAAACATTTTCAAACCAATGCTCCGTTCTTCCCTCGAACTTGATTGCATATCCTACACACTGGCGCATTAGCTCGACAATATTAACATTCATTTTTGTATTAAAGCCATCAATTCCAGGGATAAGGGAACCATTCATATCGATCATGCCGCTTCTTGTAGCAACTCGCATAACTTCCATTTCCATATCTCCCTCATGGAAAATATCCAAATCCTTTTTTAGAAATGCGATTGCTGCCATAAGCCCATAGCATCCCCAATCTGATACCGTTGCAGTGATAATATTATCTGCCTTTGTTGTTGCCAGAATACCATTTTGGCATACACACTTACATTGATTTTCAGCAGTGTAAGGAATATATTTTTTGATATGATCCCCTATGGTACCCATTCCTATCTCATTTCCCAAATCACCTATGGCAAAATTCAGAACATTTCTATCCTTTAATTTTTGAAATAAAACATCTGTCTTTGCCTCAAACTCAGTGACATTTACACCTATCGCATTATGATACTCACCACATTCATTTGCTCCAGGTGCCTCAATAGCAATAACTGCCTTAGGGAGTATCTTTGCAATTATCTGCTCTGCTTGTTCCTCTGCTTTCCTTTTATCCTTCGTAAAAGTAATTACTCCCATGGAAATGGGCAGCTCCGCTACCTTATCCACATTTTCATAGCAATGGAGTCCAACAACACTTGCACATTTTTTGACAGCTTCTAAGTTCTCTTCCGGGCAAATAATAATAGGTTTTGCATCAAATGCCTGTACCAAGGAACGGGCAAGTAACATTGAGCTTACAATACCATCCATTTCCGGTGATTTATGAGGAAGCAATATAAAACCGGTAAGAATAAATACAAAGTCATTGGCCTTAATATGCTCTACCATTTTTTTTGCACTATGCATTGTCAATGGCTCGCCTGTATATGCTCTGCTGCCTGCATACAAAATACGGCAGACTCCATAACCTCTGGGATCCAGGTTCATCAGTGAGTCTAAGTTCTCTCCTATGTTATATATTGTCAATTCCTCATTCGTCATGGATCATTAAGCCTCCTTCTGTTTCGTGGCTACCAAGTATTCCTCCATAAGCGCCTCCTGCAATTTATGAAGTAGTTCCGGCGCTTTTCCTCCAACTTTCAAACCATCTATTTCATAAGCGGACAAACAGAAATTACTAGAAGAACTCACAATAACCTCATCTGCCTCCATCATATCCTGTAAAGTAAAAATAGTCTTCTCTACCGGAATACCCAATTGTTTACTCATTTTGATCAAATGATCTCTAGCGATTCCAGGCAGTATATAATGATCTGTTGGAGGTGTAATAAATTTACCGTCCTTAATGATATGTAGATTGCTATGAGAGCATTCCGTTACGCGTTCCCCGCGGTGGAAGATAATCTCATCACAACCAGCTAGTTCACCTTTTTGTGAAGCCATAACATTGGGTATTAAATTCAGTGTCTTTATATTACAGTGTAAAAACCTGGTATCTTCAACTGTAATAAGTTTTAAAAGATTTTTGGGATCACCTATTTTTGATGGTCGAATCATAATCCATATTTTTGCATCTTTTTCAGGGAATACATGCTTTCTTGGCGCAACCGCCCTGGTAACCTGCCAATAAACAAAAAGTTCATTTCCCTCAACCTTACTTACCATTTCAAGAAGAATTTTCTTTAGATCTTCCTTGGTATGAGGAATTTTAATTTGCAGTAATTCGGCACTGTTGTAAAACCGATCAATATGTTCCTCTAAATTAAAAATAATATGATTACCCGCACAGGTGGCATCATACACTCCATCCCCATAATAATGAACTCTGTCATCAAATGGTACTGTCATATTTTCGATTAAATCATATTTACCATCATAGTATCCTAAGTTTTCCATTATCCTACCCCTGATTTCTAATTATTTAGTATGTTTTATTATGTGTAATTAAAGAGTACCCTGTTACTTTTATAATTAATAGCTTCTATTCTGCCAGTCTTAAGGAAACATAATCCTTTATAATTTCGACTGTCTTCTCATATCCCAATTTCCCGGTATTTAGACACAAATCGTAATTATCAGGATTTTTCCATTTTCTACCCGTGTGATAAGTATAATAATTACTTCTAAATTTATTATTTTTAGTGATATATTTCTTGGCTTCTTTTCGATTGCAGACAAGTCTCTCCATCACATGTTGGATGCAAGTTTCTTCCTCTGCAGTAAGGAAAATGGAGATCATGTTTTTCCTATCCTGTAAAATATAATCACCACATCTTCCAATTACTATATAGGATTCTATCTCAGCAAGTTCCCTAAGCACTTTGGCCTGATAATTAAAAAGATTACTGTCTGATGTAAAATTATCACTTTCCGGAGGGATTAACTCTCCTTTATATACCTTTTTAGAAACGTGATACAAAATGGTGTTTTTAACCGTTTCATCCACATTTGAAAATAAGCTCTCATTAATACCACTATCTTCTGAAGCTAAGCGTAAAAGCTGCCTGTCATATAGTGCAATCCCATAGTCCTTCGCAAGCATTTTACTTATGGTGGTTGCACCACTACCACAGGTTCTTGTAATAGCAAGAATAAAATGTTCCATAACTTACCTCCATTCCGTCGCCTATCGGCGGCATCACTAATAATAAATGGCTCGACTCACAAGCTATTTGTGAGATTATTGACCAAGATATGCCTTACGGACTCTATCGTCTTCCAGCAACTCCTTGGCCTTACCACTGATTGTAATATTACCGGTTTCTAAAACATATGCTCTATCTGCAATACCAAGTGCCATTTTTGCATTTTGTTCCACTAAAAGTATGGTTATCCCTATCTCATGACAATATCGAATAATACTAAATATCTCCTTTACCAAGATAGGCGAGAGTCCCATGGAAGGTTCATCCAGCAATAATATTTTAGGATCTGCCATTAATGCTCTTCCCATGGCCAGCATCTGTTGCTCGCCACCTGATAAAGTGCCAGCAAGCTGCTTATATCTTTCCTTTAATCTCGGGAACCGTTCAAATACGAGTGTAAAGTTTTTTTCTAACTCTCTTCTATTTTTTTTCGTAGAATAAGCACCCATCTCCAGATTTTCTAAAACTGTCATATCGGGGAATATATGTCTTCCTTCCGGAACATGGCTAATACCATATTTTATTAATTTACTGGCATCCGTAGCGCGTAAATCTAAATCTCCATAGCTTATTGTGCCGCTATTTGCTATCTTAAGACCGGTAACCGTATGTAAAATTGTTGTTTTTCCAGCACCGTTAGCGCCGATTAATGTGACTATTTCTCCATCATTGACCTCTAAGCTAACTCCATGAATGGCGTGAATAGCACCATATGAAACATGTAAATCTTTAATTGATAACATAAGTACTCTCCCCCTATTCGTCTTCTTTTCCGAGATACGCCTCAATAACTCTTGGATTAATAGCAATCTCTTCCGGTGTTCCAAATGCGATTGTTTCACCATAGTCAATAACTTGGATTTTTTCACATATCTTCATAACTAAGCTCATATCATGTTCGATTAGTAATACAGAGATATTAAATTTTTTTCGAATGACATTAATAATGTCAAGTAATTCAGCAGTCTCAGTAGGATTCATGCCAGCTGCAGGTTCATCTAAGAGCAGTAATTTCATTCCGGTTGCAAGTGCTCTTGCAATTTCAAGTCTTCTTTGTTGTCCGTAGGGAAGATTCTGGGCGATAACATCGGCTTTATCTCCAAGATCTACCACTTCTAAAAGTTCCCTCGCTTTTGCATCTATCTCAGCTTCTTGTGCCCAATAACTTGGTAAGCGGAAAGCCGCTGCAACCAGCGAATATTTCATCTTCATATTCATAGCAACTTTTACATTCTCAAGTGCTGTCATTTTCTTGAAGAGACGTATGTTTTGAAAGGTTCTCGCAATACCCTCCTGCACTACCTGATGCGTCTTTTTTCCATTCATTTTCTCACCATTCAGGAAAAATGCACCTTCCGTAGGCTTGTATACTCCAGTAAGCAAATTGAATACCGTTGTTTTTCCGGCACCATTTGGACCAATTAAACCATACAATTCACTTTTTCCTATTTCAATATTAAAATCACTTACTGCCTTAAGTCCTCCAAATGAAATTCCCAGATGTGATACTTGCAATACAGGTTGTTCTACACTCATCCTTTACTTACCTCCTTCTTTTTCTTATTACCAAATAACTTAGAAAGAGTACCTGTTAAAGAGAATTCATAAGTTCCAAAAATACCGCTTGGCTTGAATATCATTACCAATACCAATATGATTGCATATGCAAGCATACGGTAATTTGCAAATTGTCTCATTGCCTCCGGTAAAGCGGATAATAAGGTGGCTCCGATAATAGAACCGGTTAAGGATCCGGTACCGCCAATGATAACCTCGGTTAAAAACTCTGCTGAATACATGAAGTTAAAGTTTGTAGGTATCATTGCCGTCATATAATGCGCATACATTGCTCCACCGATTCCGGCAAAAAAAGCAGAGACAGTAAATGTCAGCACCTTATAAAAGGTTACATTGATTCCGCTTGAGGCAGCAGCGATGTAATCCTCCCGAATGGCTGTTACCGTGCGGCCAAATCTGGAGCGAACATACATATACATAAATGTTACGCAAATTACCATTACCCAAAAGCACCAGTAAAAGTTAGAAAGCTTCGTGATTCCGCTCATTGTCTTTCCCCCACCGGTAATTTCAAAGTTACAAAACGCAACTCTTATTATTTCTGCAAATGCAATTGTAACAATCGCTAAATAGTCGCCTCTAAGCCTTAATGCGGGTATACCAACCAACGTTCCTGTTATTGCGGCAGCGATTCCACCTACAAGCAGAGCTATAACAAAGAGCAATATATTGGGTATTCCTTTATCAACAAGCATATTCGTTACAATCGCTGAGCTATATGCTCCCACGGACATAAAGCCTGCATGACCAAGTGAAAATTCACCCATAAACCCCGTTAATAGGTTAAGTGAAGATACCATGATAATAGTATAACATGCAGTAGTAAAAATACCTTTTATGTAGTTGGTTCTCGTTCCCAATACTCCTGATTTAAAAAGTATCATAAACGCAAAAAAGATCAAACAGATTCCTATTAAATTGATTAAATAGGTCCACTTTTTATTTTTAAATAGATTCATTTTCCCACCTACACTTTCTCACCAATATTTTTACCAAGAATACCAGATGGTTTTACAATTAATACGATGATTAAAAGACTATAGGTAATCGCTTCGTACCAACCTGGAGCAATATACACCTTTACAAAAATTTCTACTAAACCTACAATCAAACCACCAATCATAGCACCCGGAATACTACCGATACCGCCAAGAACAGCTGCAACAAAAGCTTTTAGTCCCATCATGCTTCCCATATCTGTTGTGCATCTTGGATAGGTACTACAATACATAAGAGCTGCTACAGCCGCAAGTGCAGAACCAATGCCAAAGGTAATCGTTATTATAGTATTTACTTTAATCCCCATCAAGGTTGCAGCCTGTTTGTCCTGTGGAACTGCTCTCATAGCCTTACCAAGTTTTGTCTTCCTAACAAATAATTGAAGTGCAATCATTATGATGATACCGATACCAAAGGTAAGCAAATATTTCACTTGTAGCTTCGCTCCTAGTATATCAATGGAAGCACGATCAAAAATAGCTGGAACTGACTTTGGATTTGCTCCAAATAATACCATCGCTAAATTCTCTAAGAAAAGACTCATTGCTAGGGCTGTAATCAAGGCTGTCATGGAACCTGCCTTACGAACCGGCCTATAGGCTACAACCTCAACCGTAATACCAACAAAGGTACAAACTGCAATTGCGATGAATACTGACATCCATGGCGGCATTCCAGCATTAATCATTAATGGTATTGTATAAAACAAGGTATAGCTACCAACCATTATAAAGTCACCGTGTGCAAAATTAATCATACGGATGATACCATACACCATGGTATACCCAAGGGCTATTAATGCGTAGATTGCACCTTGATTTAAGCCATTCACCATACTTTGAATAAATAACGACATGTCAAACACCTTTCTTTCTGAATATATAGGAATAACATAAGACACAGGCTCAATCCTGTGTCGTATGTTATTCTATATTCTATTTTTTATTCCTCTAAAACTTATGGCTCTAAAGTCTTTAACCACTTAACCTTACCAGCATCGAACGTATTGATAACAACGCTCTTCACCGCGTTACGATCTGCATCCATAGTAAAGGTACCGCCAACTCCGGTAAATGTCATACCGGTCATGCCTTTCACCAAGGAAGCCGTATCCGAACCACTGCCGTTTTTAGCCGCTTCTACTAACATATAGATTGCATCATAGTAAAGTGCTGCACAAGCGGTTAAGCTTTCTACACCATACGCCTCTGTATATTTTGTAACAAATTCCTGTACCGCCGGTGCTGAATCCTCTGAGGAATAATGGTTTGTAAAATAACAATTATCAAAGTAGGATTCAAGTCCGGTGGTATCGGAACCATCCCAACCATCACCACCCATAATGACACCTTCATATCCAGCATCTCTTACCTGCTGTACTAACAAAGGAACTGTATCAAGAAAAGCAGGATAGAATAAGAAGTCTGCTCCAGCTGCCACTGCCTGTGAAGCCTGAGCTGTAAAGTCAGTATCCTTTGTAGTACATTCACCGGTATATACAATTTCAAAACCATTTGCTGCTGCATTTTCTACAAATGCATCCTTAAGACCATTGGAATAATCATCATCCTTAGCATAAATAATAGCTGCTTTCGTAGTACCCTTCTCTTTTGCGAATTGTGCTGCCATTTTACCTTGGTATGGATCTATGAAGCAATCTCTAAAAATTGTAGGTCCAACTTCTGTTACTTTTTTATTAGTAGCTCCAGTGGCAAGTAATAACATGTTTTGCTCTTTCGCTATCTCAGCCATCGGTAATGTTACAGAGGAGAAGAAGGCACCGATCACAGCTTCCGGTGAACTTGGCTCTAAACTATTATATGCGTTCACTGCCTGTTTAGAATCACTTGCATCATCAACAATATCAACGATTTCAACTTTAAATTCGCTGTCACTGTTATTGATTTCCTCTGCTGCCATAGTAACTGCATTCTTAGCACCTTCACCATAAATAGCGCTACCGCCTGTAAGTGTACAAACAACACCAATACGGACGATATTGTCTTCTTCCCCTGTTGTAGAAGAAGCAGTTTTAGAATCGCCTGCAGTCTTTGGAGTTTCTGAAGTTTCGGATGTTTTTGAACTGCCACATCCTGTTAGGATCGTTCCAATCATTGCGGTAACAAGCATTAAAGATAACAACTTTTTTTTCATAAATCTCTACCTCCTTATAATTGTAAAATAAAAGGGATTCAGCCCTTATCAATGATTATCTTTTAGGTAATCATTGATAAATGTTGAAACCCTTTCGTTTCCATCTAATTTTTAGTATTGCATTAGAATAAGATATGCTGGACAATATTTAATTAGTAATACAAAAAGGGCTTCAGCCCCTATCAATAATTATCGTTTCGATAATCATTGATAATTGTTGAAACCCTTTCGTTTCCATCTAATATTCAATGTTGTATAACATAAGTTATGCTGAACAATAGATGTCAAAACATACAATTATCTGATAATTTTAATTCACTTGGCTTATTATAGTACTAATGTAAAAATAATGCAACTGGAATTTTTATAGAAATACTACAACTTTATTGTTCTTGAGTTCACAGCTGACTTTATATTCGAGCAATATTTGTTTATTATATACCGACTTACAATTTTTTACAATTAACTAGTCCATAAGTAAATAATCCTAATATAAACACATGTATTAAAATTATAAAATCACATTCGATTACATTATCTATGCTTACTGATATATATTTCGCTCTTTCTATAAAATCAAGCATTAACGCAAAAATCATGATTATTATAAGAATTCGTAAGAGCCATTTTAATATGTTATATATTTTTTCTTTATCGCTCATTGTAATCCCCCCACTTTACCAAACTTAAATAGTTATTATTCAACTTTTTTAGTGTGTACTTTACTCGTAATATCATTAATCAACTCAATCGCCGTAAAATAACGCTCTTTTTCATCCTCTGATAATGCTTCTAATAATTTATTTACATAATCATGATGTCTTTGACAAAAATCCATTGTAAAATCTCTACCTTTTTCAGTAAGGTATAAATTAAATACTCTTTTATCTTTACGATCAAGCACCTTTTCAATAAATCCCAACTCAATCAGATTATTTGCAACTGGTGTAAACGAACCTTTTTCTAAATTCAATTTATCGCTAATTACTGACATCGGTTTTTCACCGTCAAATTTTAGTGTCATCAAGGTTTTAATATGAGTATGATTTAACCGAAAGGGAAAATCGAAAGTCCCTTCAAATTCTTTAAAATAGACCTTCTCTATCATGGATCGCAAATCTAAAATACTCTTTAAGTATTCCTTCTCTTCTACGTTCGACATATTTACACCTCCATAACCACTTTTTCACCGGTGTCATTATCGTTACTTTTTTCGTTTTTATAATTTATTATTAATACAATGGCTGTAACAATAATCGCTATTCCATCTGCCACGGGTGTTGCAGCCCATACTCCGGTTAATCCCGTAAATTTCGGCAATATCATAACAATTGGCACTAGAAGTATTAACTGTCGTAATAATCCTAATGCAATAGACGCTGTACCTCTTGCAATAGATTGAAAGAAGCCGACTCCCAATAAATTAATACTAAGCAATGGTAACATAATGATTAAAATTCTAAGACCCTTTACTGCACCATCTATCGTTGCGGAGGATGGATCTAGAAACATACTTATAAACAATTCGGGGAAAATCTCAAGTGCAAGAAAGACAATCGTTGAAAATGTAATTGCTACTATTAACCCCTTCTTTAATGTTTCATATACACGCTTGCGAAGATTAGCACCATGATTATATCCAATAATCGGCTGCATGCCCTGCTGTAATCCCATGATTGGCATAATGAATAACGTATATAGGCTGTTAATTGCGCCCATGGAAGTAATAGCGGCTACACCACCGTACTTGGATAAGCTTCGATTTAAAAACGTCATAGCAATACTAGTACCTAATGTCGTTATGAGTGATGCAAACCCTATACTTAAGATTGCTATCACAACTTTCCCGTCTGGAAGGAAATCTTTAAGCTTAAACCGAAGTGAACTCTTCCCTCTAAAATAGAATGATAGTAATATTAATAAACCTAGTAATTGTCCTGCAATCGTCGCATATGCAGCACCTTCAACACCCCAGTTGAAAATTGCGATAAAGATATAATCCAAGATAATATTAGTTACTGCTGAAATCATCATGGATATCATGGAGAGGATTGGCTGCCCTTCTGTTCTTACAGCCCCACTTAATGAAAATGCCAGCATCTGGAATATGAACCCTGCTAAAATAATCTTCATGTAACTACTTGCAGATGCAATTATCTCCGGTGTAGCTCCAAATATAACCAATAGATCATTAAGATTGAAAAATATTGTTATTAATGTTATTCCGGTTATGATTGTCCCAAGACTCATCATATTACCTAATACATGACTCACACCACGGATATCTTTCTCACCAAAGCGAATTGACATTAATGCAGACCCACCGACTCCAACAAGTCCAGCAAAGGCGAATATACACATCATAATTGGAAAGGAGATCGTTAAGCCTGCCAACGCAGTTTCACCAACATACTTTCCAACGAATATTCTGTCAACTATATTATAGATTGCATTAACAATCATAGCAATTACTGCCGGAACTGAAAATTGGAGTAATAATTTATTAATCGACTTTGTACCAAGCCCTTTTGTCGTTTGACTCTCTTGGTTTGATTGATTAACATTTTGATTATTTTCATCTTGTATTATTCTATCTTCTCGTTTTTTTCGTATTGTCATATTGTATCCTCTTTCTGTCATCTTGCAATAACCTATATTTTTTTAATTTAGTTACATTTCTAACTATTATTTTATATCATATTTCATATGATGTCAATTAGTTTTATTTCTAACTATTATTATATATATTTAATGGTTTATTCATTTCAAAATACAATGATCTCTATAAGTATTCAACTAAATTAATAGTCCACAATCAGTTGAAGTACTCTTAGCTCAAGATAAAAGCGCACCCATCTGAGTGCGCTTAAAATGAATCCATTAAAATATACTATTTCGGGATAAATAAATTCCATCTCAATTAATATTATCAGGAAATTATAATTTAAACTTTCCTACAATTTCAATTAAATTAACGGAACTTTCCTCTGCAACACCAGCTTGTTTCATAACGAGATCCGCTTTTTCAACAATCGTCATGGTCTTGCTTGCAATATTAGTTGTGCCCTCTGCACCTTCATTTGCAGCTATGGTCACTTCATCGATCGTTCGAATCATTTCTTGAATAGAGGACGATAATTCCTCTGTGGTTGCGCTTAAATCAGTTACGAGTTCGTCAACAAATTCTGCATCTTTATTATACTGGTCACCGATTTCAACAAACTTATCATAATCCTTTAATACCTGTAGATCTATGAAATTCATTACAGCCTCAGAACTGTCGGAAAGATTTAGGACTGATTCTACCACAATTTTTGTAATTTTTTGAATTTCATTTGCTGCATTCTTTGAAGCATCGGCTAATTTTCTTACTTCATTCGCTACGACTGCAAATCCTTTTCCTGCCTCTCCTGCTCTTGCTGCTTCGATTGCTGCATTTAGGGCCAGAAGGTTCGTCTGTTCTGTAATTTGTAATATCGTATCTGATAAAAGAATAATGTGATTAACTTCTTTAGATTGTTCTATTGCGTTTCTGAGCTTTTCTTGCGTATTTATATAAACTTCGTTTGCATTTGTTTTAGATTTCGTTGCATCTTTTTTGATTTGAGCTGCTCTACTACTAATTTGATTTGCAGCAATTGCACCCTCTTGAGCTCTGGTAGCAATTGTTTCGACAGCATGATCAATCTCAAGTGAAGTTGCATTCATTTCTTCCGCCGATGCAGCAGTCTCTTCCATTCCGGCAGCCAGCTCCTCCGTGGTACAGGATACCTCCTCAATTTGAAGTGATAACTCATCAATATGCTGCCCTGTCTCTTTCACGGATCCCTCTACCCGGTGCGCTTCATTAATAACACCTTTCACCAATTCTTTCGTGGCTTCCTGCATTGCATACATTGCTTTTGCTAAAACTCCTATTTCATCATTAAATTTCATAAATTTTTCTGGTACTTCATTTGTAAAGTCGCCTGTCGAAATTACCATCATATGATCAGCTGCTAATTTTATCGGAGTTACTATTATCTTTGCTACCAAATATATAGCACCAAGGCTTAGTACGAGAAATATTGCAGATATTAAAAACATAATATTTTTCATCTTATGAATACCGGATAATACTTCAGATTTGGGAGCGGATACAGCAAGAGACCAATTAGTCCCCTTAACTGGTGAATATCCTAAATACTTTACTGTTCCCTGGAAAGTGTATTCACCTACTCCTCTATTTCCTTCTACCATCAGTTGATGCAGATTTGCGAGCGAGGTAAGCGTTTGGTCATTCTGCATTTCATCAAAAGCATTAAAGCTTTTCTTAACAAGTTCCACGTCACTATGAGCTATCATAGCACCTTCATTACCAATCATATATGCTCTGCCGGATTCTCCGAATGTTATATCCTCGATAAGTGTTGATAAATCATTACCATCTCTTAATGCAACTAATACACCAATCACTTTATCCTCATCTTTTATAGGTACCGCATATGCGATTATTAGTGAGCCATCAAATTTGCTGACAATTGGATCTGAAACACTGTTGTTCCCCTTTAGAGCTTCTTGAAAATACTCTCTATCAGAGATATCATTCGTTTCACCCTTATCCGTCTTCGCAATACCATTCGTATCGGCAATAAGCATAGAGTTATGCCCATCTCGTTTGATTGCCTCAGTTAACAAATCTTTTTTTTCTTCCCAGGTAAAGCTTGATTCTACTATTTCATCGGAAGCAGCAATTACAGCTAACGTTCCATATATTGAATCAACTCTTGCTGTTACTTCATCTGCTCCTTGGTGAGCTAAATTTGTTAAGTTATCATTTGCCTGCGTGGTTATTGCATTTGATGCGGCATTAAACGAAATGACCCCTAACCCAACACAAATTATTATTAGTAATGTTCCTATAAATAATATCAATTTTGTTTTAATGGAATTCATAATACTCCTCCTTAGTTTGTATAATAATTTTTCTTACTTCACTATAATAAACTTCTTTGAATAGCCTCTAAAAGGGTTTCTCGGTCAATTGGTTTCAATAAGATATCACTTACTTTATTACGAATATCAGAACTTATATATCCTATAAAGCCCGAACATATAATGATTTTCATGTCAGAACGTATCTTTATGATTTCATCAGTCAGTTCAAACCCTGTAATCTCTGGCATTGATTGATCGGTAATAACTATATCATAATATTGAGGTCTCCTTCGAAATTCCTCTAATGCTTCTAATCCGCTAGTATAGCAAGTAACGTTATAACCCCAGCCCATTATGACGTGTTTCCATATCTTCACTAGATACTCAGCATCATCAATGAATAACACATGCGGCTTATCCTTTTTCATTTGATCACTATCCTTCATGTTATAACCCTCACTATCCTTTCTTGTTAAAATGATTGATTTCTCTTACCATAAACAAACAATACCATTTAGATTGTTTACAATCAATACCGAATTCCCATACGGACGACTTTCCTACCTAAACGGGCAAGGCGGAAAATAAAAGCAGGAAGTACTCGACCTAACCTCATCTATTTGAAAGTGAGTAGTCAATTTCTTCCTGCTTTTTTTATTGATAATAATTGGTTCGAACGTCATAAGCTTGATTGTTATTGTAATAATTGTTGTGTATATGCATTGATTTACTAATGAATGAATCAAGTTATTCAAACCATAAATTTACATTTTAATATTTGTTAGAAATAAGAATTTCCTGTATGTAATGGTTATCTTTAATGAATGAATTAAAAATTGTATTATCGCACACTTGGCGCTTCTTTGAGACCATGGACTTTGATATAAGTTTCTTACCTTCCCCATCCAATGAGCTATGAAAACAGAAGTTTATACCATTATCATCGCCACTGATGTTCAGATTAACAGTTGCTGCTTCTTTTACACCTGACTCATATGCACGTTTCAGACACTCCTGAAGCAAGCAATAGTGTTTTGATGAAAATGACCTTTGATTTGGTATATTGATTGCAATGGCTATATTTAATATAGCCCCGACCTGCTTTGCCTCTAAATATAACTTATAAACCGCACTTAGTATATTGTAATCCATTATCTTACTCAACTGAGTAATACTATTTCGATTATATAAATGCGTCTTTTCGAGTAATACACTCTTATATTTTATTAATTCATCCATATCTTCCGCTTCAATATAACAAGTGATTGTTTGTAACATATTATTATATTCATGCCTTATTTTTGAATATTCCTCAAGTATAACATCCTTACAGGTTATACTTTCCAGTAATTCTTTATTCCTGCGATTCCCCGTCTTCATTCGAATCATATTCAGTACTAGACAAACTACTATGATACTCAAAATAATAATTATTATTAAGTATGAGGAAATTACATATTGCTGCATATTGTCTTCAACTCCTTTTTACATCGTTTCGACACTACACATGATTCCCCATTAATTAAATGAATCGTACTATTGGGATAATCAATTCGTGAGATATAGGATACATTGACAATAAATGATTTATGGCATCGAAAAAATTTCATTTTATCAAATTTTTGCTCTATGCTATCTAGGGAATCTGAGCTTTCAATTCTTCCTGTAATCGTATGTACAATTAATAAGTGTCCGAATTTTTCAAAATAAATAATTTCATCTGGTAATAGGTTGTACACTTCAAATCCCGATTTTACGCTTAAGACCTTACCCTTTTGATTGTTTAACTTCATAGTATCAGTATGAATTGATTTAATACATGCTTCCAGTAATTCTAACGATACCGGCTTGATTAAATAATCAAAGATCTTAGTCTTTAGACAAGACATAACATATTCAGGATAAGCTGATACAAATACGATGTATGCCTTTGCATCCTGCTTCCTAATCATTCCTGCAACATCAATACCCGAGATGCCTTTTTGTACATTTACATCAAGAAGATAGACATTGTTTTTTGCATTATTTTTTATACAGTAATTAACAACTTCATTGGGGTCAGTTGTGATTAACGCTATTTGAGCTTGGAGATTATTCCTTTTAAATATTAATTCGAGTCTTTTTTTTGTATTATTGTTATGTGTATCATCGTCATCTAATATAATGAATTGTTGCATTGGCTTTTTATCTCCTCCGATAAATTATGTAAAATTAGTTATGCTCAAGATTAGGTTCTTTACTATGTAATAACTTATCAATTACCATGACATATTCATCAATTGATACTGGCTTTAATAAAAATTCGGTATTATTATCCTCCTCATAATTATGATTATGAAGATATCCGGAACATATCACAGCGGGAAGCTTCGGCCTTATGATACGCATCTCCTGCAATAGTGCATCACCCGACAAATCTGGCATTGACTGGTCGGTTATTACAATATCAATTAAATCCTCCTTCTCACGAAATACCTCTAACGCTTCTCTTGCATTGGAAACCCCAGTAACTTCGTACCCCTGCCGATGGAGAAGTTTTTGAACCGTTTTTACAATAGACTCTTCATCATCAACAAACAATATATGAAAATTACCGCTGCCTTTTATTCTATCTAAGGAATTTTTTCCACAATAATTGTCACTAGCTTCAGGAAAAAATACAGTGAAGGTGCTTCCCTTGTCCGGCTCACTGTCCACTATAATTACCCCTTCGCATCTACTAACAATACCATGCACAACTGACAATCCTAATCCTGTTCCACCTTGATCACTCCTAGTGGTAAAAAAAGGCTCAAAGATTCTTTTTTCAATAGCATCATCCATTCCACACCCGTGATCAATTACTTCTAATTTAATATAATTCCCACTCTTTAATCTTTGATATCCGATATCAACATTTTCATTTATTGATACCTTTGAAAGGTATACTTGCAGTATTCCTCCTACTTTGTCCATCGCCAATTCAGCATTTACACATAAATTCATAATAAGCTGGTGTATCTCTCCCTGATCAGCATAAACGATAACAGAATCCTCTCCCAGATTAAACTCAATGTCAATATTTACAGGTAAGGTTGCCCTGAGCATTTTTATAACATCCTCAATGATAGCACGGATATCAACATAATCCGGTTTCAAAAGTGATTTTTTACTAAAGCTTAAAATTTGTAATATTAACTTTTTCGCTCTTTCACCAAGCTTTAGTACTTCATTTAGATTATCTGATGTAATGGACTCTGGCTCCAATTCGTCCAAAGTTAATTGAGTATATCCCATTATTCCGGCTAGAATATTATTAAAATCATGAGCAATTCCACCGGAAAGAGTGCCTAATGCCTCCATTTTAGCCATTTGTTGCTTTCGCCCTTCCATAATGACTTCGTCCGTTATATCCCTGATTTTTATCATACTAAATTGCTTGTTGTGATACCCTACATGCGATGCAACAAATTTCAGATACATACTTTCGCCATTACTTTGAGTGTAATTTATCGTTTCTTTCAATAATTTTATAGCATCATCATCAATCATCTTGTTTATGGTAAATTTAATCACATTGTCTAAAGAAGGATTAAAAGGTTCGTTAACAAGTTCTGATAATTGTTGCTCAGATAATCCTAGTATTTTATGAGCCTCTTCATTACTTTCAACTAATTTTCTGGTTTCTTTATCAATAACAAGAATTCCGTCAGTAGCCTGTTTCATCAATGCTCTAAACTTCTCTTCACTTGAGATTAAGCTTTCTTCTGCATTGATACGTTCATTAATTTCTTCTTCCAGTAATGTATTGATTTCCTGTAATTCATTTGTTCTTTCCCGTACCATTCTTTCTAATTCATTATGCGCATTCAAAAGAAAATTCTCCGTATTTTTGCGATCAGTAATATCATGAAAGATACAAGCGATTCCTAAAATATCATCCATTTCATTCTTTATTGTTGATCCGGATAGTAAACAAGGGATGCTATTTTTCTCTTTTGTCAATAATCCTACTTCAATATTATTAATAAATCCAGTTTTGACTAATTTCTGAATTAAAGCCTGATTATTATCAGTATCCGCAATAAACTTGCTTATGGATCGCCCTACCAACTCTTTTTCATCAAAACTAGTCAACTCAAGTGCCGCACTGTTTGCTATCTTAATTAGTAAATCGTTGCCAATTAAAATAACCGGATCACTAATTGTTTTTAACACATACTCATTCGCTACTTGTGAGGATAGGGACATCATCTTGTATTTCGTTATTGCATGATAAATACCTACCAACGCTATAGTTAGCAATATTATTCCTAACGGGAATGTGGTTACTCCAATTGCTGGAAGAATTATATCGGTTGATGTTGCCAACACAAACGAAATCAAAGCAGTAATTACTATAATTTTTGCTTGTTTTTTTTCTCTTTTAGATTTTGAATTCATACCCCATTTATAAATAATAAAAATACCTGCAATAGAGAATGTAATACTGTAAACGCTAAAAAGGATTTCAAAATAACTAACCGGATAAGAATCTTTCCAAACGTATCCAAATTTTTGAATAACCTCCTCCGGCTTATATAATAAATTACCTATAAAAAAGAAAATTGATGGAAGATAAATAAATAGTCTTCTTATATCAGACATCCACTTCCTATCTTCTTTTTTTACTAGGATGGCAAAATCTAACCAAGTGCCATAAAAGGTGCACCACCCCATAGCAGCTATTATTCTCCAATGATTAGCTATTTCTTGATTAGGAGCAATGGTCATAAATGAATATCCCAAAGCCCATACACTAATATTCATGCAAAGAGAAAAGAATATTCTATTTGTTAAGGAATTAACATTCTTGATTAAAATATAGATGCCAAAGAAACAGTAAATTATAAAGTGTGAAAATAATGTAGAAAATATTATTGATACCATAGTTCTCCCTCTATTATACTTAGAATTTAATGGCTTTATTGCTTTTAAAATTTATCTCGTAAAAACTATATTCATTTAAATTTTATTCTTCATAAATTTTACTTATTCGACATCCTACTAACTTCAATTATAATGCAATGTGATACTTGTGTCCATAACAATAAGAACAATTGTAAAGCATTATCAACCCAATCTCTGACTGTTTTTTATTACATATTTTCCATTTTCTGTTATTACAAAACTCCTAGTCTAATCTTATAATATATTAATTAAAAGCCTATTGACCGAATCGGTTTATAGTGCTATACTCCATTCATAAACCAATTCGGTCGATACGTTTGTGAGGTGATTATGTGGAGAATTTTATAAATTTACCGGTTGAGAAGCAAACTACTATTATTGATGCTGCACTTTTAACTTTTGGCACCAATGGTTATAAGAAATCATCAGTAAGTGATATCGCTACTGCTGCCGGGATTTCTAAAGCAATGATTTTTCATTACTTTGGAACTAAGAAAGCGTTATATTTTTATTTAGTTGAATACTGTGGTAATTTAATTATCAATGAAGTTAAAGAAAAATTTGATAACAGTGTAACAGATTTCTTTGACCGGATTATGCTTGCTTCTAACATAGAAATGTCTGTTATAAAAAAGCATCCTGCTACCATTACCTTCTTGAAAAACGTGTATTTTGAAGACAATAGTGAGGTAAAAGACGACTTAAAATCCATGTTTGCTCAAGGGGAAGACTTCAGAAGTAAAATCGCGTTCGAAGGTGTAGATACCTCAAAATTTAAAGAAGGAATTGATTTGAAACTTATCGTGAAAATGCTTATGTGGTTAACCGATGGATTTATGAGTAGTTACAATAATGGAGCCGCACAGGATTTCGAAGCCCTATGTAATGAATTTTTCGAATGTATGAATTTAATGAAACGAAATTTTTATAAGGAGGAGGCTCTATGATAGATTCCTAAGCAATTTATTATATCTAGATTTCTATATTTAAGTTTTATAATACAAGATGATGCGGTAATCCAATTCACTTGTCACTAAAAAATGGAGGGTAAATACATGAGTGTCATTGAAATCAAAAATCTAACAAAGAATTATAGAAAATCAAGAGGCATTATCGATGTGAATCTTAATGTGGAGCAAGGAGAGATCTTCGGATTTATTGGACCGAATGGAGCCGGCAAATCGACAACCATAAGAACGCTGCTAGGGCTTATCTATCCCACGAATGGCAGCGCTACCATCTTCGGTAAAAACTGCATCGAGCACCCAGAGGTACGACAAGAGCTAGGATACCTTCCTTCCGAGGTGTTTTATTACGATAATATGAGGGTTATGGATTTACTTAAATATTCCGCAAGTTTTTATAAAAAGGATTGTACCAAACGCATCAATGAGCTTGCTGATATTATGGATTTAGATCTGAAGAAGAAAATCGATGATCTTTCCTTTGGAAATAAGAAGAAAGTAGGTATCGTGCAGGGATTACTTCACGAACCCAAACTTATCATTCTCGATGAGCCTACCAGTGGTCTTGATCCCTTGATGCAGCAGAAATTCTTCGACCTCATTGGACAGGAAAACCAAAAAGGTGCTACAATATTCTTCTCCTCTCATATCCTTAGTGAGGTTCAGAAAATGTGTAGTCGCGTTGCATTCATTAAAGAAGGTAAAATCATAAAATTAGAAAAGATGAGTACTCTTCAGGAGAATAGTTATAAGCGGATTAATATCGAAGCGAAATCAAAGATTACCAAAGAGGCTTTCGCTATCAATGGAGTGAACCATTTCGAAGTCAAAGGTAATAATGCTAGCTTTATATATAAGGGGAATATCAACTCTATTATGAAGAAAATATCCGAAGTCGAGTTAGTAAACATCTCAATAGATGAACCAGACCTCGAAGAAATCTTCATGCATTACTACACAAAGGAGGATTAATGGTATGAATATATATCTGTATGAGCTTAAGTCATTAAGAAAATCCGCCATCTTATGGATATGCGCCATGATTGCACTTGCTGCACTCTATTTCTCCATTTATCCGAGCATGTCAAGCGATGCACTGGAATTTAAAGAACTATTATCCAACTATCCTCCTACCGTAAGAGCAATGCTTGGCATTGATCTTGACTATATTACATCAATTTTGGGGTTCTATTCCATGATTTTCGGTTTTATTATACTTTGCGGAGCTATTCAAGCAATGAATCTTGGCGTTTCAATTCTTTCAAAGGAGTCAAGGGAAAGAACAGCAGACTTTCTTCTGGTTAAACCTGTATCACGTCAGTTTATTATAACTGCAAAGCTTATGGCATCCTTTACTACAATTGTTGTTACTGATATAATATTTTGTTTGGCATCCTTCGCTATCGCTAATCGTGTTAAAACAGTTGATTTCAGCAATAAAGTCTTATTCATGATTAACCTTACTTTATTTTTTATCCAACTTATTTTCCTTGCGGTTGGAGTTGTTGTATCCGTATTCTTTAATAAAATTAAAAGTGTACTTCCACTCTCGCTTGGTATCGTTTTTGGTTTATACATGATTGGAGCTTTGCTTGCTACCGGCGAAGATGCTGAAACACTTCGTTTTCTTTCACCTTTTAAATATTTTAATATTACTTATATCATAAAAAACTCAAGTTATGAGGTTTCATATCTAATTCTTAGTATGATCATTGTAGTTGTATCGGTGATAGCCACCTATATCATTTATAGTAGGAAGGATATTCATGCTGTAAGCTAAGATGCTTACTGATTAAATAATAGGAGGTCTGATTATGAATATTTTTATAAAAGAACTAAAAGCTAACCGAAAAGCATTGATCATATGGAGCGTGTGTATGGTTTTATCTGTCTTAAGTGGCATGAGTAAGTATACCGCTTATTCTTCCGGTGGAGCAAGCAATGATGTTTTTGCTAAAATGCCAACCGTAATGAAAGGACTATTAGGGATTGGTTCCTTTGATGTTACAACCATGAGTGGCTTTTTCGCATTTCTTTATCCTTATCTCGCGATTGCAACCGCCATACATGCTGTATTGTTAGGGAGCGGTATTATTGCAAAAGAGGAACGAGACAAGACTACCGAATTTATTATTACAAAACCGGTCTCAAGATTCACAATTATTACTTCAAAGCTCTTGGCAGCCTTGGTTAATATCTTGATTGTCAATCTTGTTACGCTGTTTTCCTCAATTCTTATGGTAGCCGCATATAATAAGGGAGACAATATTACAAGTGAAATTGTTGTTTTTCTTGTTAGTATGTTAATCGTTCAGTTAATATTCTTTACACTTGGCTCTTTTATTTCGTCCATTCTGCGAAATCCAAAAGCATCTGGGTCAATTGCCACATCGATATTACTTGGTGCGTACGTGATATCCAAAATAACTGACGTGACCGATACGCTAAGTGTATTAAATATACTTTCGCCTTTTAAATATTTTAGCTATATGGACATAGTAAATGGGGAAGGTCTCAGCTTTGTTATCGTTATTCTTTCACTATTGTTAATTACTGTTTTAACTGTTTCTACCTATTACTTTTACCAGAAACGTGATTTGAACATCTAAATGAATTGTATGAGTTAATGTAAATTTATGTACACATTAATGGATATGCAAAAGGAAGTAGGAACCTACACGAACATGTTCCTACTTTCTTTTTGTCTATCCCATATCCTCTTCCTACTTCGGTCACTTAATTCTATCCAATAATCCAGTTGTGATGCGAATTCGATCGATATCTTTACATCATGATTTACAACTCAATCTCTTCTCCAGCCTTAACAATAAGACGGTTTTTTGCTGTGAATTTCTCAGCCATTTTTTCATCAAAGAGCTCTCCTGGTTTCATATGAATTGGAATGGCATGCTTTGCGGCTATTAACTCAGCACAACTAGAAGCCTCCTTTGGATTCATATTATAGACACCATCAATGGGTAAAAGAACATAATCCAGCCTTAGTGCGGCATATTCCTTCATTTCTTCAGTTGTTGAGGTATCCCCGGTTGCATATACTTTCATTCCATCCACGGTTAAGATATACCCTACTGATTGATCTCTGTCTTGATTTGAATTGTATGCTGGCACTGCCTGTAGAGGAATACCATTTATCTCTATAGTTTGGTATACACCATCGATTAATGCCTCCTGATTCTGTATTACAGTACAGCCAGTTTTCTGTGTTACCTTATCTATTTGATTATGATCCCCGTGCTGATGTGTTACCAGTATAAGATCTGCAGGTATATCATATCCTTCTCCCACATATGGATCCACATAAATCACCCTATTTCCCTCCGTTATTATACGAAAACTTCCATGTCCTTGATAAAATAGTTTTGCCATCTTAATCCTCCATCCTCTATTTAAATAGTTTAAATTTTGCAAATATTTAATGTACATAATTAAATAATTTAATAATCGTCTATTAATTATTTTAGATTATAAATTATACACCACATTACGATACAATTTTCGGCTCAACTCTATGTCCGATAATTCTATCTACCGCATAAGCATGGCCAATTAATTCGACATCCGTTTTTGCACTCATCATAATACCAAACGGCATTCCATCCTTATATAATCCACAAGGAATCGTGATAATAGGCAGTGCGGTATAATGCATAATGTTATTATAACTTAGCATAATACAAAGGTCTAAATCCTTAATTTGTTCCCGAATTTTGATTCTGCAGTCGTCCCTGTCTTTTAAAACCTCCTGATAAATAGCTTCTTCCATCATGCCTGAGGTATTTTCCTCTGCATCAATCAAGTAAGTTTGTCCGTATTTGATAGCTTTCTCTGGGTTGTTGTTATTAAATTCAATAATATCTCTTAAAGAACGGATTGGAAAGCTTTCCGGTAAGGTCTTCAGATAGCTGTTCATCGCATATTTGAATTCGTATTTCATGATGTCCATAATATTCTTTGTCTTCGGTATTTCCAATCGTTTTATGATTGCTCCAGCCTTTTCCAATTCCCTGATAACTTCTTCCGTCTTAGCAACTGTCTCCTTCGGCAACTCCGCATGATTCCAATCATTATAACCAATGATCTTCCCCCTCAGACTCTCCGCCATATCCTTTATTACCGGTGTATCTGTCAAGGCTCCATACATGATCGCCGCATCAGCCACCGTTCTCGTAAATGGTCCGGCGGTATCTAAAGTAAAGCTAATCGGTATGATTCCTTTTTGACTTATAACACCAGTAGTAGGACGTAAGCCAACGATACCATTGGTTATTCCCGGTGCTACGATTGAATTACAGGTATCCGATCCGATGGAGGTAGTACATAGATTTGCAGCAACCGCTACGGCTGAACCGGAACTAGAGCCAGAGGGATCCTTTTCTTTGTTATAAGGATTTTTCACTTGTCCACCTCTGGAACTGTATCCGTTTGGCATATTCTGTGTTGTATAATTGGCGAACTCCGTCATATTCGTTTTTCCAAGGATAACTGCACCTTTTGAACGCAGCGCAGTAACAAGCATTGCATCAGAAGAAGCGTTTGAATCAGCTAAGGCAAGGGACCCTGCTGATGTATGCATCTGATCTGCAGTATCTATGTTGTCCTTTAGTAAAATTGGTACTCCATACAACAATTGATTGATACTATTGCTCCTTCGGTCAAGTCCTTCTGCTATCTCTAGTACCTCTGGATTAATCTCAAGAACACTGTTCAAGCCATTATCTTCAGCGTCAATTACTTTTATTCTGTTAATATATTCTTGCACTAATTCCTTTACTGATATCGTCTTGCTCTTTAGCATGTCCTGAAGCTTTGTAATTGTTAATTCATTGATGTTCTGCATAAGTCCCTTCCTCTCGTAATTTTTCTTCTCAACTAATGTTCCCTTTAAACTACGATTTATCTGTTTCAATAAAATAATTCATATTTGTCATTCTGTTATTATTGCGATACTTTTGATTATTGTTATGTCAAAAATGAACCTTACGAAGACACATTCTCTTTAATAAAGTATCGTTTCGCTGAAAATGTAAGTGATAGTCCTAAAATTGGTGGTATTATATAGCCAGGAAAATAAAATGATTGCCCCGAATTATTAAGTAAAGAAATAATTGCTAAAATTAAAAAAACCATATTGTAGGCAACCATTAACAAATAGCCCCATCTTTTAAGCCTTAATAATCCATAAGATATTATTAAGAGAATTATAATAATGAATACTCTTATTGTAACATTGGAGAAATTAGGTGTTATAACACCAAATCGTTTCGTAATTTTAGGAAATAGGGTTGCTACCAATAAAAAAACAGTTAAGTAATTTAAATCTACAATATAGGATACTAATACAGGTCTTTTTTCTTTCATACGTCCTACTTTCTTATAATTAATTATAAAATACAATAATCCTTATCATAGAATTAAAACACTTATAAATTGCCGTTTCTTGCTAATTCATTATGTACTTACTTTTAATACATGATTAAATTGTCATATGTAATTATTACATCTTTTGTAATTATTTCATCTTTGTAATTATCTCATTTTTGTAATTATTTTATCTTTGTAATTATTTCACCTTTACAATTATTTCATCTTTGTAATTATTTCATCTTTGTAATTATTTTATCTATTAATTATTTTATCTTTGTAATTATTTTATCTTTGTAAATTTTTATCGTTGTATTTATTTCATCTATATAATTATTTTATCTTTGTAATTATTTTATTTTTGTAATTATTTTATCTATGTAATTATTTATCTCGTCATATGCAATTTGACTTATATATTACATATAATACGCCCATCTTCTACCATTTTCAATATATATTTGGCAATGGAGACTATTCGATAATTAACAATATATAATTTTTTGCATGCTATTTTCTTTTCTGTAAATACTAATAATCAAATTTAAGAAAGGAGTATTAAATTATGAATAACACTACCAATATGAATAACACTTCCTCTAAAAAAACAGGGAAAAGTAGCACCTCAGATAACATTGTTGACTACAAATATAGTCCTAAGGTTGAAACTCCTAATCCTAAATCTACAACGAATAAAGCACCTTCATCAGGTAATTCAAGGTAAGTTTAGCCTTCCTTCTTTTGTTTAATACCTGGATGCTTACTTATCTAAATTAAGTAAAAAATACCCCTGCATAATGATTCACCTTACAAAGTCAGAATATTACATTCATGTTTTGAAGGCTAATCTCATTATTACAGGGGTATTTTATATCCAATTTTACTGCTAATACATTATTATTTTTATAGTGATTAAAGTTATTAAATTAATTCATTGATGTATGCAAGTTTATAACTCTTTTAGTACTCGCTTCAAGAATTCTTTTGTTCTATCCTGAACCGGATTATTGAAGATTTGCTCTGGCGTGCCCTCCTCGGCAATAACTCCTTTATCCATGAATACGACACGGTTGGCTACTTCGTTCGCAAAACCCATCTCATGGGTTACCACAAGCATGGTTAAACCACTTTTTGCAAGTTCCTTCATAACGGCGAGTACCTCACCTACCATCTCAGGGTCCAGAGCGGAAGTCGGCTCGTCAAAGAGAAGAACATCCGGTTCCATGGAAAGTGCCCTGGCAATTGCAACTCTTTGCTTTTGTCCACCCGATAACTGCTTAGGTTTGGCATTAATGTATTGATCCATGCCAACAACTGTTAAGTATTTCATCGCTACCTTTTCAGCTTCTTCCTTGGAACGTTTCAACACCTTGATTTGTCCAACCATACAGTTACTTAGTACATTGTGATTGTTGAACAGATTAAACTGTTGGAATACCATCCCAAGCTTCGTCCGGTAAGCGTAGATATCATGTTTATCGTCAAGAATATTCTCTCCATTATAAATTATCATTCCACCGTTAGGCTTTTCAAGTAAATTAATACAGCGAAGAAGCGTGGATTTACCGGAGCCTGATGCACCGATGATACATACGACTTCACCCTTATTTACCGAGAAGTCGATGTCCTTTAATATTTCATTCTTGCCGAAGGATTTTCTTAAATGTTGTATATCAATAACTCTATCCATCTTATATCTCCTTCCCCTAATTAAAACCGAACTGGCTTCTGCGTCTTTTTCACGTGGTCTTCCGGTCTTTCCACTTGCATTTGATTACCGGGAATTATGTTGAAATTCTCCGGACCGTCCAACTTGCGTTCAATCAACCGTAGGATTCGTGTAACGGTTAGCGTCATAGCCAAATAAATAATACTTGCTACAAAGAAGGCTTCAAAGTACCGATAATTATTTCCGGCAATCGATTTAGTCTGGAAATATAATTCCGATACAGAAATAACATTCAATACGGATGTATCCTTGATATTAATTACGAACTCATTGCCGATTGCAGGTAGGATATTTCTTAATACCTGGGGCAACACAATATTAAGCATGGTTTTTGCATGATTCATTCCAATCGCATGTGCAGCTTCAAATTGTCCTCTGTCAACTGATATTATTCCACCTCTTACAATTTCAGCGGTATATGCACCAGTATTAATAGAAACGATGAATATTGCTGCTGCTGTTCGGTCCATATCAATTCCAAATGCCATCGCTGATCCATAATAAATAACCATTGCTTGCACAATCATTGGAGTTCCACGGAAGAATTCCACATAGATGGACATAATTATGTTTATTATCTTTAAAAATACCTTCTTTACTCCTTTTTCAGGTGTAGGAATGGTTCGGATTGTACCGATAAACAAACCGATTATCGATCCTATAATCGTACCACTGATGGAGATTAATAACGTTACCCCTGCTCCTCGAAGGAACATTGGCCAAAATTCGGTAATGATTCTAACTAACCATTCCCAAGTCATAAGTGCACCAAGCCTTTCATTCTTCGCGTATATGTTATATGCGCTTTCTCTTTTTCATAATAAAGAGACTGCCCAAAAGATAAATAAAGATTTTGGACAGCCTCTAAAGTTTACATCTATTGTGCTGCTGGTTGGTTCTGGATTGCAGCATCCATAATACTGATGCGGTCTTCTTCTGAAATTCCTGCTAAAGTTTCATTGATTTTTGCAGTTAATTCACTTCCCTTTTTAAGACCAACTGCAATTGCAGTATCATCTGGTGAAGTTTCAAATCCTGTTGTAAATTCAACCATAGCATAATTTTCATTGGCTGCTGTAGCACTTACACCTTCTGGACGTTCCGATACATATCCGTCAATCACTCCAGCATCTAATGCAACTCTCATCGCCGGGAAATTGTCCATTGCAGGTTGTTTATCAACGCCTTCAATTTGATCAATTACGGAATAGTGGAAGGTATTTAATTGTGCTGTAATTTTTGCACCTTTAAAATCTTGAATTGAAGTAGCACCTTCATAAGCTCCACCTTTTTTGACAACCATTACTAAGACTGATTTATAATAATTATCAGAGAAATCAATGGTTTCTTTTCTTTCTGCAGTCGGTGACATGCCTGCAATGATTGCATCGATTTTACCGGATACTAAAGCAGGTACTAAACCATCCCACTCTGTCTTCACAATAACAAGCTCTTTTCCTAAGCTCTCAGCTAATTTCTTAGCGATTTCAACATCATATCCGCCAGCATATTCTGCACTGCCATCAATTAATACACCACCGTTGGAATCGTCAATCTGTGTCCAGTTAAAGGGTGCATATCCTGCTTCAAGACCAACCTTAAAGGTGTTATCTGCATCTGCTGTTTCGGAAGTGTTCCCTCCCTCAGCAACATCGTTCGTGTTGTCCTCATCTTTTGTTCCGCAGCCTACCATGAAAAGGCCAAGTGTTACCATAAGAACAAGTAGTGTAGTTATTCTCTTTCTCATAAATTTTCTCCTCTCGTAGCTTAAATTATTATATACAGAACGAAAAAGTTACTCTGCTATGTAATTAAGTCAGTATCTACTTTTTTATTCTTCATAATACAACATGGATAATTAAGGTAACTTCCTTAAAATAGCAAAAAAACCTGAGGTCTCCTCAGGTTGCGTCATTGCCCTTAAGTCCTCTTCCTTCCCTACCTGAGATAGCACAACTCAATAAGCCGGGAAGCTCATTGAGACAGTCCTGCAATTCTTAACTGCAGACCCAGCAAATAATACCGAGGATATTATAAGCTTCGGCGACATTTCCTTCTCTATAGCTTCTCTGCTTCTCAAGCTCTTCTATAGACTGTTAAATATCGCGCCTCTACCTCACGTTTGAAAGTGAGGTCTTATGAAATTATGCTATAAGTTTACATCATCCTACTTAGTCTGTCAATTCCGAATCATCTATTTCCATAATATTTAAATCAAAGGAATTCTTTAACTTATTCCAAACTTAAAGATATTAATTTTCTCAATAATTACATCCTTAGCCGGTACACCTTTTTCAGCATCAGTTTTTTCCACCTTTGCAACTGCATCAAGGACCTCATATCCATCATAAATCTGCCCAAACACGGTATGAAGTTTATATAACCATGGGGTTCCACCAACTTCACCATACTTTACTCTTGCTTCCTCTGGGAAATTAATTGAATATTGATTCTCTATTTGATTCAGGATTTCTTCCGTATACGTTGTACTTGCTTGCACCAGGAAAAATTGGCTGGCATTGGTATCAGGTCCGGAATTCGCCATACATAAAGCTCCACGATAAGGTTGTAAATCCGGTGAAAATTCATCTTTAAAGTTCTCACCCCAGATACTCTCACCACCACTTCCGGCTCCGGTTGGATCACCACCCTGAACCATAAAATCCTCAATTATGCGATGAAAAGTTAATCCATCATAATAACCATTCTTTGCATGCGTGGTGAAATTCTCAACTGCTTTCGGTGCTGCTTCCTCAAAAAAGCGAACATAAATCGAACCATAATCTCGAACAACAATCTCAGCAACCGTGTCCCCTTTCATAGGCTTTGCAAATTGGTCCTCCTCCTTTTTGCATCCTGTTAGTAACACGATCCCAGACATAATACAACATAATAAAATAACTACTTTCTTCTTCATAACGCCTCTTCAATCCTCCCTGTACGTATCCATTGTAATATAGTGTTTTCCATGGGAATTGCTCCCACAATTGTATGCATATACTTTATTTTTTTATTTTTATTAAAATTGTAAGATCAACTTGCTGATTCTTTCCTTCCTCCCATGCAATGATAGAGATAGAATTAACGACTAACTTCATTGACGCCTCTACATTATCAACACTAAAAGTAAATTCCTCATTTGGAATTTTTGTTTTATTAAAACCGGATGTTGTAAACCTATTAAAAATTTCATTTATATTAAACTGAATTAGTTCATTCCCATCCTCGTCTGATAATATAAGAACTGATTTTTCATCGTTAATGTTTGTTAATAACAATTTATAGGATTTCCCACCATGCTCGATTGCTGCAACTGTTAAATCTGAAGACTGATTATAATAATTCAAACTCATCAAGTAATCATATCCCTCAATCGAAAGTGGTAAGCTATTATCTCGATTCAAATAAATATCCGTTGTGTTTTCATCAGTTTGATCGTATTCAGCAAACCCAAAAGTACCTTCAAAATCTAAGGAATTATTATACGCTGACAGCCATTTCACGTCAACCGTAGTATTAAGATTATTTAGATATTGAATTGAGTTAATAATGATCTTTCTGTCATTAACAGGAACATTGGGATTGGCAATAATCGTATCCTCAACCAACATATTATTATTTCTTAATACCTCTTCCAATCTCCCTATTTGATTCGCTTTACTTACCGTAAATGCATCAATCGGAGGTACTATTGACAGTAAAGCTAATGTCATTAAAATAGGAGCAATGATACCATTCTTCTTTGTGGGAAGCACACTAAATATAATACCTGCGATTGTGGCAAATACACCGAATAATATTACATAATACCTACCATAAGTGATACCTAACTCTTCTATCCTTAATACGGAGGACAATGTCTGAAATAGAACAACAATCACCAAAACTTTCGGGAATATTTTTCGAAAATATTTAGCGAATGCATTTTTTAAAGTTGATGCCAACAAATAAACAAGTATTACAATAATGGAGTAAGAAACAAGCAATGGCTCCAGAAGATTGTCAGTCCAAAAACTGCCTGTAATATTCAATATAATATAAAGCAATAATATGATAGTAAATACCGCTGTTATCGGAATAATAACATAAGATATTAGGGATTCTAGAAACCTCGCTGGTGTAATTAGTTTTAACAAAACTTCATTTTGATTCACTTGTTGATACATTGTTACTGTATCACTTTGGGATTTTATTTCACTTTCCTGATTGATTAATTCTCTATCCTGGAGAATGCCTCTATCTTGGGTTACATCTTTTTCTTTATTAATAACTTTATCTGAGGCGATGTCTCTATCCTGTTTTAAGTCTCTATCTTGAGAACTATTTCTGTCAGTCTCAGTTACCAATAGCTCCTTTTTCCCCGGATATATTGGTATCATAGAAAGAAAATAGATTGGTGTAAGCAAAACAAAGATAATATTGGCAGCATGAAGATATGATTTCCCATCGATATTTGCGATAAGCATGTCCGTAACTCCAAGAACAAGACATACGCCAAGAAATAGAACACCGGTAAAAAGTAATGAAATAAAGAACGCTTTGAAAGCCGCCATAAAGCTATCATTAAAATTTATTCTGCTTTTTATTACCGGCACCCAAAAAAAAGCAATTATTATAAGAAATAAAATCACCGCAGTGCGTATTGTTATCTCTACTTCCCAGTTGGACTTTCTAATTATCAAATAATACCCAATCGAAAAAGCAGCAGAAACTAACATAAAACTAATCCTTGTTACAGGCTTCTCAAAAAACCTCTCATACAATAATTGAAATACAATATAGATAGAAGCACCTAAAACAAATGTTATATAAAATTTCATATAATTATTATTGTCTTGAATATTAATTGAAAAACTATTGGAGATAGCTGCTGCAACAAGCATTATTATTGCGAAAGAGAAACGGAGAACGGTATCTGAATAACCCTTCCACCTTACCCGAATTTTATCAATTTGATTCATATAAATCCCTCCAATTAGTGAAATTCTATGGACTTGCTACAATATAATTATACCACAGTATCCTCATTTTTTACCATTATTATTAAATTATCATTCAATGTGTACAGCTCTTACATTTAATTCCAGTTAATATTTGGTAATATTTTCTTGTTTTATAAAGGACAATTAAAATATTTTATCGAATATATACGAAACCCACTAGACAAAACTATGAAAATATGTCAAAATAAAAAAAATCCCAGGAGGTAATAGTATGTCTTCAAAGAAACAACCTATCGGCTACTTGCCGGATGAAAGACCCCCGATCGTGGAATTGTTATTATTTGCTTTACAGCAAATCGTGGTAATGTTCCCTGCAACCGTTCTAGTTGCATTAATTACTGGATTCCATGTATCAACCACCATTTTTGCCAGCGGATTAGCAACCCTTTGCTTTATCCTTATCACCGGTAAAAAAATACCATTGTATTACGGTTCTAGCTTTTCCTACATTGCAGCAATCGCTTCCATCATGGCGGCAGAGCAATTCTCCGGTTATAGCTTAAACGAAAAAATCTCAGTTGCTCAATTTGGTATCGTAATGTCAGGTTTTGTATCCATTGCCGCCGGACTTATTATCCAACGAACCGGACGTAAAACAATTGATAAGATTCTCCCAGCAACAGTAACAGGTAGTATCGCAATGATAATTGGTTTATCACTTGCAACAAACGCTATGGGAAATGCAGCTAGTACCGGTTTTATAGCAGACGTTCTTAAAACTCCCGCTAATTTTTCTAGTTCAATCGTATCAGCTGTCGAATCCGGACAGTATGCTAATTATTCATGGATTATCGCTATCGTTACTCTTATTTCTACAATTGCATATTCGGTATACCTGAAGGGCAAACTTAGTCAGTTGCCTATTCTTTTTGGCCTTTTGACAGGTTATGTTACTGCTTTAGTCATCGGACTCATTACTGGTGTACATTTTATTAACTTCAATTCAATTGAATCTAATAGTATTATCAGTCTTCCGATTTTCACACTTCCTAAGCCATCATGGGCTGCTGTTGCTGCAATTATGCCAATCGCAATCGCAACTATCCCAGAATCAACTGCACATGTTTATCAGCTTGATATTTATGTTAATGATTTGGCTAAGAAGAAAGCAGCTACTAAAAAGTATAACATTGCAGATAAATTAGGTCTTAATTTAATCGGTGATGGTATCGGTGATATCGTATCTGGTGCAATTGGCGGACCTGCTGGAACTAATTATGGTGAGAATATCAGTACTATGGCTATTTCAAAGGTATTCTCCATACCAGTTTTAATGGCAGCTGCAATCATTACAATGATAATCTCCTGCTTTACACCTTTGATTAATGTTGTATATTCCATTCCTAACGCAGTTATCGGTGGACTTTCCATTTATCTATTCGGTGTAATTGCAGCTCAAGGTATCACCATTATGATGGATCGCAAGGTAGATATGTTTAGCTCTAAAAACTTAGCTGTTATCGCTATAATCTTAATCATTGGCCTTGGTGGAACTTATGGTTTTTCAGGAAATGGTATGATCCCGATGTTTGGTACAGAGTTCCCTGCACTTGCTACTGCAGCAGTTGCTGGTATTGTTTTAAATCTTCTACTCTCCATTGGGGATAAGGATGAAGCTCCTACCGAATAACCCAGTATGAATTTTAGGACAAGATAAGTTATTCATGTTTTAAATAGCTTATCTTATAAGATAATTTTGTATATAAAAAATAGCGAGGGTTCCTGTAATGTAAGCTTCTAAATATTAGATTGTTTTGTCTAACATTTGGAGTGCTCTTCACAGGAACCCTCGCTTTTTCATTCTTAATTTATAAATATAATCTCAAATTCGATGTTAACATCTCAACATGGACAGATCAATCTTGAAATGATACAATTAAGAATATAATACACGAATATATCATAACCTAAACACAAACTTGGGTGGATTTATGTTATTCTGGTATTATGACAAGTTATTAATATTCAGTACTTACTTAATAATAAAAAAATAAGAAAGGATGATTGTATGCCAATAAGAAAATCAAACAAGTGGATTATAGTTTTTATTTTATATACCTTAGTAGTATTAATTAGTTTAATTGCATCAAGAGTTATATTAGGTAGTGATTTAACTGGCGGCTATATTGTTCGGTTACTTAGCATAGCCTTAGGAACATCCGTACTTCCTTGCATCGGTGGATATTTCGGCAAACGTGTTTTCTTTATTGTTTATTCGCTCTCGATATTATTCGGAATTTTCTATATGTTTTATGTCGTCATAGCAGATACTGCACCTGGATGGGGTGATTTAGCTAGCCTAGTGGGCTTTATGTTTATGATTGGCTTAGGAACTGTTTCAGCATTATTAGCAGAGATTGTAATATCAATTCTAACCTTTTATCGTCAGAAAAAATAAAAATAGCAATAATTCTTTAAAAAAAGATGGGGTGCTTATATTAAGCACCCCATCTTTTCATTCTTTATTATATCCACTTATCTGGAATATAGTTATTTTATTATAGCAAGAATTACAAAGTTAAGAATAAATAATGCGGTAGCTACCCATAATACCGGGCTAACCTCTTTACTCTTACCTTTAATAACCTTAATAATACAGTAGAATATAAATCCACCTGCGATACCATAAGAAATGCTATAGCAGAAAGCCATGAAGATTGCTGCAAAGAATGCCGGAATGGAATCTTCTAAATCAGTCCATTTTACATCCTTAAAGGAAGCTAACATCATAATACCTACTGCAATTAATGCAGGTGCAGTTGCCTGCATCGGAACAATGCCCACGAAAGGAGCAAGGAACATACTAGCTACAAAAAGAAGAGCGGTTACAACTGCAGTTAAACCAGTACGTCCACCTGCTTCAATACCAGCTGCGCTTTCTACATAGGTTGTTGTATTGGAGGTACCAAAGATAGCGCCGATAGAAGTAGCGATGGAATCTGCGAATAATGCCTTATCCATCTTTGATTTAAAACCATTACCATCCTGAAGTGCTTTTTCATCAGCAGCATCAAAGATACCTGATCTTCTACCAGTTCCAATAAAGGTACCGATTGTATCAAAGGTATCCGATAAGCTGAATGCAAAAATCGTCATGAGAATCAAAGGTATCTTTGCAGGATCAGCTAAGAAGGATTGCATACCTTCTTTACCAAAAGCAGCTCCAAAGGTTTGTCCTAATTGACTAAAGGAATCAGATAAACCTGCGGTTGCACCAAGTGAATCCAAGTGCACAACTCCCATCGGCATTCCGATTAATGTTGTTGCAATGATACTAATAAATATAGCACCCTTAACTTTAAGAATTAGAAGTACAAAGGTAATAATGATGCCGATGAGTGCTAAAATAATAGCTGGATTGTTAAATTTAACAAGTGCAGGAACGATACTGCTGTCTGCGATTACTGTTCCATCCCCTAATACAATATTCTTCCCAGGGTCAGAAGTAAAGCTGAGTAATCCTGCATCTTTAATACCGATATAAGCAATAAAGATACCAATACCTCCGCCAATAGCATGCTGTAGGCTTTCCGGTATTGCCTTAATAATCAGTTTACGAAGCTTAGTTACTGTGATGATAATATTAATAATACCACACAAGAAAACCATAGCCAATGCCTGCTGCCACTTAAATCCTAACGCAAAGACAACTGTAAATACAAAGAATGCATTTAATCCCATACCCGGTGCTTGTGCATAAGGTACATTTGCAAATAACCCCATTACTAATGTGCCTACTACTGCAGAAATAATGGTCGCCAAAAATACTGCGCCATAAGGCATTCCTGTCATTGATAGCATCTGAGGATTTACAAAGATAATGTATGCCATGGCAAAAAAGGTTGTCATGCCGGCTACAATTTCTGTGGAAACATTTGTCCCGTGTGCTTTAAGTTTAAAAAACTTTTCCATAAATACTCTCCTTTTTATTTTTTTTATAAAAAGAGAAATCTTGTAAAGACTCCCTTGATATACTTCCCCAAGCTTTTAATTCAAGCCCCTATTCCCATTGTTGAAGCGATGAGTCCGTAAGATAGTAAGAGATTCCAGTATACATGATTAATTTGCCATGAATTATTTTTTTAATTCATCATAAACTAATTTTTATTCATATTGTATTTTATTATTTCACAGTGAATTATTTTAACTCACTTCAAATTTCACTTTAAATTCGCATTTAACACATAGTTTATAGTGTTATTAATGCATTGTGCATAATGTTATTAATTCTTACTGCATCCTGTTTTTTCATTCATCGTACCTATTGTATTTAATTCATACTACAACATGTTTTATTATTCATAATGTATATGTTACCTTTTATCTTGTCATTATACCCTGAATTACATTAGTGGGGAGGCTGTCCCCATCATATTACCGGTAAGAAGCAACAAATGCAAACTGCACCCCCCGCTCCTTTGCAGGTAGTATAAGTGAATAGCCTCCCAATACATTGTCATGTATTATTAATTAGCTTCGTTTTCTTCTTCCTTCGCATTCTCTTCAATTACTTTTTGTTGAACATCAGAAGGTGCCTGTTCATAACGTGAAAATTGATAAGAGAAATCACCAATACCACCGGTCATTGAGCGAAGATCTGTGGAATATCCATATAACTCTGACATCGGAATATCCGCAATAATTTCTTGTTTTCCACCATTAATCGGGTTCATTCCGAGAACTCTACCACGACGTTTATTAAGGTCTCCCATAATATCACCAGTGTACTTATCCGGAACAACTACCTTTAAAGAAGCAATCGGCTCAAGTAAAACCGGAGAAGCCTCCATAAATCCTTGCTTAAAGGCTTGAATTGCAGCCATTCGAAATGCCATTTCAGAGGAATCAACCGGGTGGTAAGAACCATCCACTAAGGTAGCTTTTAAACCAACAACAGGATAACCTGCAACTGGTCCCTTAACTACACATTCTGCAATTCCTTTTTCAACAGCCGGGAAAAAGTTACGAGGCACGGATCCACCGAATATCTTCTCTTCAAATACATAAGGTGTTTCCATCTCACCGGAAGGTTCAAATTCCATATGAACGTCACCATACTGCCCATGTCCACCGGACTGCTTCTTATATTTACCTTGAACTCTTACTTTCTTACGAAGTGTCTCACGAAATTGAACTCTTGGCTTCATCACTTCAATCTCAACCTTATACTTACTAAATAATTTACATACGGTAACTTCTAATTGTTGATCACCGATACCATATAATAAGGTTTGTCTGTTTTCTTTATCATTCACCATCTTTAAGGTGAGATCTTCATCCATCAGCTTAGCCAAAGCCTGGGATACTTTATCATCATCGCCCTTATTCTTGGTTTTAAAGCGTTGGTAGGTATATGGTGTTGATACCTCAACACGGTCATATACAATTGGAGCTGCCTTTGTGGAAAGAGTATCGCCAGTAACCGTATCACTTAATTTACCAAGCGCACCGATATCTCCAGCATGAAGTTCTGTGACTTCAATTTGCTCTTTTCCTCTTAAAACATAAAGACGATTAACCTTTTCTTCTGACTCCTTGCCCGCATTATAAACGGACGAATCTGATTTTATCACACCGGAGCATACTTTGAAAAGAGAAAATTTACCGATGAAGGGATCTGCAATAGTTTTAAATACTCTTGCGGAGAATGGTTTCTTCTCGTCAAAGTTAGCTTCAAATACATCATTTGTCTTAATATTCCTACCACTAACGCTCTTCTTAGTAGGATCTGGGAAATATTTTTCTATTGCCTGTAATAGCATTGTTGTACCTTGTGCATGTGCACCGGAACCCATCATTACAGGTACTACAGATCCATCTATTACATTATTTCGAAGTGCTACTGAGATTTCCTCTTGTGTAAACTCTTCACCTGCGAAATACTTGTCCATTAATTCATCGCTGGTTTCCGCAACTGCATCCAATAATACTTCTCTAAACTTCGAAAGATTTTCCTTACTATAATCCGGAATTTCACACTCTTCATAATTGCTAGCCGTAGTAAATCTTCTACCGGCCATTTTAACAACATTGACAAATCCCACGAATTTTTCATTTTCCCTGATTGGAATATGAAATGGTGCAATTTTCTTGCCATAGAGATTGGTTAATTTCTCTACTACCTCACGATAACTTGCATTATCGTCATCCATATCTGTTATAAAGAATATCCTTGGTAAGTTGTACTTCTCACAAAAATCCCAAGCTTTAATTGTACCAACTTCAACTCCGGCCTTTGCAGAAACAACGATTACTGCTGCATCTGCTGCTACTAGTGCTTCCTCAATTTCCCCAACAAAATCAAAATATCCCGGTGTATCTAATAAATTAATCTTTGTGTCTTCAAAAATGACAGGCACTACTGTTGTACTGATGGAGAACAATCTCTTCTGTTCCTCTTTATCGTAATCGCTGATTGTATTTCCCTCTTCCACTCTTCCCTGACGTTTGAGTATTCCAGTTGTGTACGCTATGGCTTCGACCAAAGTAGTCTTGCCACAGCCACCGTGGCCTAACAAAACAACATTGCGAATCTTTTCCGAAGTGTAAACATTCATAATGATTTCCTCCAATACGTTTATAGTAGTAAGTAGTAGGATAATACGGAATAAGGGAACAATAACAAGAAAAAGTCCCCTGTAATCACCCATTAATACCTCTTAGTATATTTTACTAGAGGTAGATAACTTTTACAATAGTAATGTGTAAATTATAACAAAGTTATTCCTTTTACACTTTAAACCGTTACACTTTAACGCGTGTTAGTATTGACACTGTAAAATAAACAGAGTATAATGGCAAAACAAGAAACGCTAAACCGCTAGATAAGAAAGGGAGATCAAATCATGATTATTGTTATGAAACCTCAGGCTAAAGCTGAATCCATAGAGCGAATTAAGAATATAATCGAGTCAAGGGGATTGGATGCACATATTTCCGCTGGTAGGGAGGTTACTATCATCGGTGTTGTCGGTGATAAGTCAAAGCTTCAAGACCAAAACTTAGAAATCTTTGAAGATGTTGATAAAATCGTATCCGTGACAGAAAGCTATAAGCTTGCCAACAAGAAATTTCATCCAGAGCCTACAAAGGTAAAGGTAGGTAATGTTATTATAGGTGGTGATAGTCTTGTCATTATGTCCGGCCCTTGTGCCGTAGAAAGTAAAGAACAGCTACTCTCCACAGCACATGCAATTAAAAAAGCTGGCGCACAGATCTTACGTGGCGGTGCTTATAAGCCTAGAACCTCCCCCTATGCTTTCCAGGGTTTAGAAGAAGAAGGACTTAAGTATATGAAGGAAGCTCGCGAAGAAACAGGTCTCCCGGTCATCTGTGAGGTTACAAGTCTCAATGCGATTGAAGCTGCTGTAAAATATGTTGACATGCTTCAGATCGGTGCTAGAAATATGCAGAACTTTTATCTTCTTAAGGAAGCAGGTAAATCAGGTCTTCCGGTATTATTAAAACGTGGACTAGCTGCAACCATTGATGAATGGTTGAATGCATCAGAATATATTATTGCTGAAGGTAATCCGAATGTTGTTCTTTGTGAACGAGGTATTCGTACTTTTGAGACGGCGACAAGAAATACTTTGGATATCAGTGCCGTTCCGGTCATCAAGGAAAAGAGCCATCTTCCGATTATCGTTGATCCAAGTCATGCCACCGGTGTGCGAGCTTATGTAAAGCCACTTTCGATGAGTGCTATTGCAGTAGGTGCAGATGGTCTTATGATTGAGACTCATCCCAATCCTTCTATGGCTCTGTCCGATGGACCTCAATCACTGACCTTTGAGCAGTTTGAAGCTTTAACAAAGGATTTACGACCGTTAGCTGAATTAATGGGTAAAAAATTCTAAAATGTAATGCCATTACACTTTGACTTACCTCTGTTTATCGTTTGTGATAAAGATACAGAAGAATTATAATAGTAAAATATATTTAATAATAGCAATTATATTAATTATTCATATAGGAGGCTTTCATGGGAGATTTCGAGAGTGATTTTAAGATTGGTTTTATTGGTTTTGGATTAATTGGAGGTTCAATAGCCCGTGCATTAAAGAAAATAAACCCGGATTATTATCTATATGCTTACGATTATCATAAAACCAATCCCAGTACCGACTTAAGAGCTGCTCTATCGGATGGTATTCTAAATTCAATCACTACCACCTTAGAAGAAGGTTTCCCTGAATGTGATCTGTTATTCTTATGCGCGCCGGTATTATCTAATATCGAGTACCTCAAGCAATTAAAGCCATTATTAAAATCTACCTGTATCTTAACAGATGTGGGTAGCGTAAAGGGTAATATTCATACTGCTGTGCAGGAATTAGGATTAAAGGCACAATTCATCGGTGGACATCCGATGACCGGATCTGAAAAGACCGGTTACTTAAATTCCTACGCTATATTGCTGGAAAATGCATACTACATCCTCACTCCAACAGATGAAACACCGGAGACTATGGTTCAAGTTTTATATCATTTAGTAAAGAAAATGGGTTCCATTCCCATTATCTTAGATGCTTCGGAACATGATGGAATTACTGCTGCGATTAGCCATGTTCCACATATTATTGCGGCACAGCTTGTTAATCTTGTACGGGAATCGGATGATTCCTCTGAGAAAATGAGAGCCTTGGCAGCTGGCGGTTTCAAGGATATTACTCGAATTGCCTCTTCCTCCCCCGTTATGTGGCAGGATATCTGCTTAACCAATTCAAGTGAGATTAAACGATCCCTGGATCGCTATATAGAATCACTACAAGTCGCTTCCGATGCACTCTCGAATATGGATGCCGATTTCTTATATCAAATGTTTGATACTGCCGGAGAATATCGCAGTGCCATCCCGAACAAATCCATTGGTCTTATGAAGAGGCTGTTTGAGATTTATCTGGATATTATGGATGAGGCGGGTGCGATTGCCACCATCGCTACTCTCCTAGCGAGTAACCAAATCAGCATTAAAAACATTGGAATCATCCATAACAGGGAGTTTGAAGAAGGTGTGCTTAAAATTGAATTTTACGAAGAGCAGGCACAAGTTAAAGCCAGTGCACTTCTAACCAGATATAACTATCGGATTTACGAGAGATCCTAGATGATTCGAACGATAATATACTACTATAATTTATGATTTTTATGAACATCCATCTATATGAAATATAAATCTATAAAAAAGATCTATTTGAAATACCGATTTATTAAAACACAGAACTAAATAGGAAATGAAAATTCAAGTTAAACAACTCGTAGAAAAGTAAGGAGATTGCATCCATGATTGATCGAAAAAGAGGGCCACTAAAAGGACATATCACGGTACCCGGAGATAAATCTATTTCCCATCGCGCAGTTATGTTTGGTGCATTGGCAGAAGGAACTACCGAGGTTACTAACTTCCTACAGGGTGCCGACTGTCTCTCAACAATACGTTGCTTTAATCAACTTGGGATCGAGATTGATAATCGTGCATCCTCAGATAGGGTAATCATTCGTGGTAAAGGATTACATGGATTAAGCAAGCCTAAAGATATCTTAGATGTTGGTAACAGCGGAACCACAATGCGGCTAATCTCGGGAATATTAAGTGGTCAAGACTTTACTGTATCTCTTACCGGGGATGAATCCATCCAGAGAAGACCGATGGGAAGAATTATGACCCCTCTTCAAATGATGGGTGCCGATATCAAAAGTGTAAAAGAAAATAATTGCGCTCCACTTTTTATCAATAACTCTTTGGATAAATTAAAAGGAATTCATTATAATTCTCCTGTAGCCTCCGCTCAGATAAAATCTTGTGTATTACTTGCTGGTCTGTACGCTGAAGGTAATACCTCCGTTACTGAGCCTACACTCTCAAGAAACCATACAGAATTGATGCTTACACAATTCGGTGCAACAATTACTTCTGTGGCAAATACTGCTACAATTGTACCTAATCCAAAATTAATGGCAAGAAAGATAGAAGTACCTGGAGATATCTCTTCTGCTGCTTATTTTATTGCCGCAGGTTTAATCGTACCGAATTCTGAGCTTATCATAAAGAACGTTGGCATAAATCCTACTAGAGATGGTATTATCCAAGTATGTAGACAAATGGGAGCTCATATCAGTCTAGAGAACGTACTTGATAACGGAGGTGAGCCAGTGGCAGATATCGTTGTTCGATATAGCGAGCTCCTTGGAACAGAGGTTGGTGGAGCAATTATCCCTACCTTGATTGACGAGATCCCGATTATCGCCATATTAGCCTGCTTTGCGAAAGGTCAAACGATAATCAAAGATGCTGCCGAACTAAAAGTCAAGGAATCAAATCGTATTGATGTCATGGTAGAGAACCTCACAAAGATGGGTGCTGATATCACAGCCACCCCGGACGGAATGATTATTAATGGTGGAAAACCGTTACTTGGCGCTACGATTGAAAGCAAATCCGACCACCGAATTGCAATGTCCTTTGCTATTGCAAGCTTACTTGCAGAAGGTGATACCGTAATTCAGGATGCGGAATGTGTTGATATTTCCTATCCGAATTTTTATAATGATTTAAAAGGACTTTGTTAATAAAAAAGAGATGAACCTTTCGTTATTCGAATGTTTTCATCTCTTTTTATATGCTATTAATTAAACTACACTGCTATTGAAAACGAGTACTAATCCTCTATCGCAGTGGTTCTCTAGTTTTAACGTATTGTACTTCTTTTAATAGTAAATTACTTAATCCCTTATTTATAACAAATAGATATCATTATACTCCATTGCTTTTCCTACAAAAACAATCGAACCCTCACCATAGATTTCATCCATGGCTTTTATCACTTCTTTACTCTCCATGTAAGCATGATATATTTGGCGAAACAGTTCTGTGATGTCCTCGATTTGAAAAACCTTTTGAGCTGTTATCTTCCACTCAACTACGAGCTTTTGAATCTCTGGATTACTTACTTCTTCCCCCTTATAAGATACAATCTGCTTAACAATACCGTCAAGTTTCAATTGTAATTTACCCATTCCCTCTTGGGTTAACGGTGCCTGTTTTAGAGATTCGATATACTTTTCCAGGCTCCCATAATACTTCAACGCAGATTCTTTGATAGTAGCTTCATTTTTCATCATACTTTCAATACAAGCCTCAACATTTCCATATTTGTCGATTAACTCATTTTGTAATTTTGGATCCAATTGCATAATCCTGCTTCTAAACGCTTCTTCTAATTCATTATGTTCAAATACACTAAAATCCATAGTATTATTTCCTTTCAGAATCTGTTCCATCTGCTCAATCAACTTCGTTAAACGATTTCTTTTTGCTGTAAGCAATTCTTTTTGATCTCGAATTGCTTCCTTTTGATCAAAACCAGGCTGATTCAGAATACTTTTAATTTTCTCAAGTGGCAGATCCATTTCTTTAAAAAACATAATCTGCTGCAGACGCCTTAGCGAATCCTCGTTGTACTTCCGATATCCGTTTAGCTCTATACAGTGAGGTTTTAATAAACCTATTTTATCATAATAATGTAGTGTTCTAATGCTGTTTCCACTGAAATTGGCCAATTCATGAATAGTCATCATATTGATTTCCTCCTTCAAATGTTATCTTACACTATGACCTAATGTCATAGTCAATAGTATTTTACAAAATTTTAATGCTGATCGCAACTAAGTTAACAACAAAGGTTAGGGTTGTTTATTTATTATATCATTCTCTATATTATGGTATAATAAAAATAATTTTCCATATTCGAAATAAATTTCTACCACTTTTGACTCTAATAGATAGATTAAGGTACGAGAAAGGAAAACCTGCAATGAAGCATCCGGACGAGAAATTCATAACAGAGTTTGATAAAATAAAAGAACAGCTGTATCGCATTGCATATTTATATCTAAAAAGCGAATCCTCTGCCCTAGAAGCAGTTGATGAAACAGTCTTTCTTGCATATAAAAATCTTAGAAAATTACGCCAACCACAATATTTTAAAACATGGATAACACGTATCCTTATTAATGTCTGTAAGAAAGAATTACGTCGCCTAAAGAAGGAAGCACCACTTGATACTTTACCCGAACAGACCCATCAAGATTACGATGCTCTTCCATTAAAGGATGCCATCACAAAGCTTCCCGAGGAGCTTCAAATCATAATAAATCTCCGATATTTTAATGATTTCACCGTGGTTGAAACCGCCAATATCTTGAAACTACCACAGGGAACTGTTGCTACCAGACAGCGCAAAGCGCTATCCATATTACGATTAGAAATGGAGGTAGAATAAATGAATCGATTAGATGAATTTTTGGATTTAAAAAAAGAATTGGCAAATACAGTACCGCCGTTTGAACTAGAATATTCCCTATCAAGAGGGGTTGCAAAAGCAAATCAATATAAACGAAGATCTCTGCTCTGGAAAGCACCGGTTGTATCCTTTGGTACTGTCCTACTAGCGTTTGTTCTCTTAGTTAATTTATTCCCGGCTGTAGCGCAGGCAATGTGTAATTTTCCCTTCCTAGAACCCTTGGTTCGTGCGGTTTCCCTTGATCCAAGTATGAGGAAGGCTGTTGAGAATGACTATATTCAAGCAGTTGGAGCTTCACAGACGAAAGGAGATATAACGGTAACTGTGGATTATATGATTATTGATGCAGGGCGAATTTCAATCTTTTTTAAGGTTGATTCACCGAAACAAATGAGTACTCAGTTGGTCGAGGCGTTTAAAGCAGACGGTACTGGTTTCGTGGCTTGCATATCCTATAATAATATGTATGATGAAGGAGTATTACAAGAAGTAAGAATCGATTTGGCAGAAGGCGAAAAAGTTCCGGAGGTATTCACTCTAAAGCTTAAGCTAGCTGAAGAAAACGGTAATATTAATAATTCTAATACAACTGATGGTAATAGCAATGTGTTCGAATTTCAGCTTTACCCAGAGGCTAAATACACTAATATAGTAAATACAGTAATAATTGATCAGTGGATTGATGTAATGGATCAGCGTATCTATTTAGATCGGTTAGACATCTACCCTACTCAGGCGAAACTTACTCTACATGCAGATGATAATAACAGTGCAGTTCTTAGGGGTATTGATATCTATTTCGAAGATAGTAAGGGGGAACGTTATGGCTCGAAGACAAACGGCTGGACTGCATCCCATGATGCAGAAACAAACAGTTTAATAATCATGTTGTTCGAAAGTAGTTACTTCACAAAAACTCAATCCTTGAAATTATGTATTGAGGGTATTTCCATTATTGAAAAAGATAAGTTATATGGCATTATTGATTACGCTCATAAAACTATTTCAAACTTACCTGAAGGCGTATCGATTGAAAAAATGAATTTAAGTGGAAGCCTCCTGGAACTATCCTTTAAAGTAAAATATGATATATTAAACTGTGCAACGCAAATTGCAAACTCAACTTATTATGATTTTGGAGGGAATGAATATACCATTGATCTATGGAGTAGTGATGTAAGTTTATATCCAGAGGATACCTATTTTAATACGAATTTTTCAATCAAAGATTATGAAGACAATAAATACAAATTAGTATGGGTCTATTCACTAGCTCAGCAACTCGATGTACCTATTGAAATAGAACTAAATCTTAATTAGCGGGAATGATTTAGGCAGATAGCATTATTAAATTCTATCTGCATAAATCTTTAATAACATCCTTCTGATATGATTAATTTTACTGGTTTTACTGGTTTTACTGGTTTTTCTGGTTTTACTGGTTTTTCTGGTTTTTCTGGTTTTTCTGGTTATTGTGGTTTTTCTGGTTATTGTGGATTCTCTGGTTATTGTGGTTTCTCTGCTTTTACTAGTTATTTTTTAGCTAACTATTTTTTGTCAGTTATTTGGAAATATTTATATTGAATCTGTATCATATATGGTATATTCTGGTATTGTGAGGAGTTGAATATATGAACTTTCCTATTTATGAAAACGAAAGATACCTCATGCGTGAGATGACTACAGAGGATGCCAACGATATTTTTGAGTATTACAGTGATCGTTTATTAATGAAATATACCGCTACCCCTCCCCATATTCGGATAGCGGATACGGTAACCATGATTCGCACACTAACCTCATCTTACCAAAATGACAAAGGAATTGCCTGGGCAATAGCAGATAAGATTGCAGAAAAGGTGATTGGAAATATTGGATTATATTATGTTGGGACGAATAAAAATAAAGCAGCTGTGGGATATAATATTAGTACTCCCTATCAAAATCAAGGGATTGCAACTTGGGCCTTGGGAAATTGCTTACAATTTGGATTGGAGTATTTACATTTAAAATGTATCGAGGCGAAATGCAAATCTGTAAATTATGCTTCTGAACGAGTTATGCAAAAATGTGGGATGAAACTTCATGAGGTGAATAGAAGTCCCTTTCTTGTAGATGGCACCTATTATGATATTAAAACTTATTCTTTGAAAAGCTTGTGAATATAGCAATTACTTTAACAAAATAAACACTCTTAGCTATTAGGACGCAATAATTGAATCATATAATATTCTACATATATTTGTGACTAAGTTTCTTTTATTTCATAAACAACCTTAATTTTACTAATTTAATAGTTAGTAAAATTTATACTTACATTTTATAACACTACTTTGAACGGGTGGGAAAACTATAATCTTCAAGGAGGGCTTTATGAAGAATTCTGTACTTTTTCTTTTATTCTTTACTCCATTTATATTGCTATTACCAGGGTGTGGTGGTTCAAAAACCGTTGAGAATTCACTTAAAAGTGCTAATATTGAAACTGATAAAATATATTACACTGATTATTTTGACAAAATTATAGTAGCGTTTTTCAAAGATAAGAAATCCGGATCTCTATCCGTTGGGATTTTTAACAAAGAGAATGATAATATTAATTTTATTATTCAGCAGGATATACCATCAAATCTCAACTATGATGAGGATTTGACGGCTTATGCATTTTTAAAAAACAAGACTGATAAACTTCCGGAATTTTCATTTCAGTTTGGTGTTATAGGTGACTCTAAGATTGAAAATGTTAATCTACATATGACAGATAATACAGATTTTGAGGATAGACTTGCAAAAGTAATTGAACTAGATGGTTTAAGAGTATGGTATACATTTATAGATGCTAAGAAAATATTTAATATTCAACAGGGGATATTAAGTGACGGAACTGTTATTTATAGTAATAGTAAGAATTAGGATACATTATTTATAACGATGGTAATATTAAATTATACACTTTAAGTCAATCTCGTGAAAGTAAAAGGACAGTTATATGAAACCACTTGGTTTTTTAACTGTCCTTTTTATAGGATCCTTTTTATTTCTAAATGTGTTTTTTACTTGATAAATGCAAACATTTTTTAACAGTTTTTCTAACATATATATGTAATAAATCTCTTACTATAATTATTTATAATACCTTTTTTGTTCTTTTGTTCTTTTGTTCTTTTGCTCTTTTGCTATTTTGCTATTTTGCTATTTTGCTCTTTTGCTATTTTGCTATTTTGTTCTTTTGTTATTTTGTTAATTTGTTGTTTTGCTAATTTGTTGTTTTGTTAATTTGTCCTTTTGCTATTTCGATTTTTTATTTTTGTTATTTTGATTTATTAGTATTTTATTAATTGGCTATTTTTAGATTAATGTTAAATATGTAATAATTTTGCTAGAATCAATATGACCTTCCCTCAGCACGTATTTTCATAATTGAAATAATGCTTTTCCTATATCTACTTCTTTTAGTTTTTAATATTGGAGTAAGAATCAGTTCTCTTTTTGAGGAAATAATTTATTTTTATAGTACGCTTCTGCCTGATAAATAACAGCTAATGGATTATGACCTAAAACTCTATCCTTTACTGCAAATATAGTTACAGGAGCTTCTGAATACTTTATAAACAAAGAATCATGTCCTACGCATAAGCCTAAAATTATATTAAGTTCTGTTTTAGCTTCATTTAAGAATATTGCTTGTCCTATAGGATTGCACATGGCCACTTTTTCAGCTTCTATTACATCAATATATTCTTTCGGAATATTGCCATTTTTACATATTACTGAATTTACTTCAAATCCATTATAAGAAAGAACCTTACTTAACATTTTAGCTTCATTCTCTAATCCGATACAAAATGCAAGACCAATATTCTTGTATCCACACGCCCTTGCAAAATCCATTATTTCTTCTAGTCTTGTATTTTTACAATACCCTTGACTTGTAATCAATGATGAATAATGGGCTATTTTATAAATATCTTCTTGTTTATACATTTCCTTTATTTCTTCCATTTTTCCATTAACGCTTGGGCAATTTTTAGGCGCCCTATCGGTTTCTCCGCTACTACAAGCGTGTACAGAACACAAAGCACAATTATACATAATTATCGATCCTTTCATTTATCATTTCGTACAAAAGGTCTCCATGGGTCCTATGAAACTTGGTAGAAGCCTTTCTTCGCAGTCAATTATTAGTCTTTGAAGTACAAACCCTGCATCTACCATATAAATACGGAGCGTATGGACTTCAGCCTTTGACAAGGTATGTTCTGTCGTTATAATTCTGCAGTTTAACATAACACCCATATCCCATACTTTACCATGACCAACCGGAAACGTGCACTCAAAACTATCCACAATCTGCGGTTTCCCATTATCTACGGCAATAGCATACTTCATTCCACTATCTGCTGATAAATTATTTGTAGGTGCACCCTGCACCTGAACGGTAATTTTACCGCTGCTATTTGTCGCAAAACGGTATTCTAAGTAGGGTGCATCCAGTCCTGGGATTTTCGCTTCCAAATCCACTGGAAATACCTTCATTGAAGATAGGGAACGTCCATAATTCTCAATAACCTTCCATTCACCACCGCCCAAAGATACATTATCTGCAAAATGCTCTGCCTCAATTGCAATTACTCCTTGTGTATCTACAAAGGTTTCTGCAGGAAGATGAGCAACCTCTATACGAAGTGCCTTTATATTAATAATTACTGTCGTTCCAGCACCATTGATTGTGATTGTACCTACCACACTCTTCGTGTTGCTAGGAACCTTCTCCCAATCAATACATATATCGATTAGGCTATCTTCATAAGTGGATGCCTGAATATAACTGGTGACATATTGTTCTTCTTTCCTATTATTGCGTTGTAACTTCAGAAGTATAAATTCCTGATTTGCTTCCGCTTTAAACCAAACATTTGAATCACCACCATTACCAACCGTAATCGTATGTGTTTCTCTACCAATGCTTGTAAAGTCGGGTAAATTAATTGTTCCATCGTGAGAGACTTCAATACTGTTTGGTATCGCTACGAACATCTTGGGGCCACTCACCGGTGTTACGAGCTTTAACTCAGGTATCAAATTCACTTCAGAGGAGCGCCATCCAGTCTGTCCAAGATGGGCCTGTGTCATCATTCCATCCCATTTGCCGGAAGACATTGTGTGGTTATAATAGTCAGCCATAATCCAGTCCTGAACAAAGCATTCATTCACTATTCGAGCATAATGGTTTGCCGAGTTTCTACCCTGTTTTGCATATAGGTGGTTCTTAGCCGTACTGATCTGTAATTTATAGATTAGATAAGATGCCTTTGTAGGATACAGAACTAGCTGATAGTATGAAGCCTTCTTCTGTTTTGGTAGCTTTATATAAACTGCTTCTGCAAGGTTTGCTGCTTCCTCATACTCTCCCAAAACGCGATCTGCTTCATCATAATTAACAGGATGAAATACATCAGGGAATAAATTCTCTGGTTTTCTTCTTCCGTTGTATTTCGTATATCTTTGAAGTACATCAGCGATATCTGCAGCAAATTCTTCACCAAATTCCTTTTTTGCCCAAAGATAGGTGTATTCGTCCACCCTATTTCTCTCTCCCCATTTCTCAATGTCATAAGCTAAGTCTAAGAAATATTCTATTGGGAATTCCATCGGTTTTAAATCACCAACATTTACAATCCAGATCTTATCGACACCGTATTCATATGCCATAGTCATCTGCTCCCAGGTTTTTTGGAGTGGCATGTTGTTAATCCATTTGTAGGAGAAGGGACCACCCACATAATCAAAATGATAATACATACCAAAGCCACCCTTATGCTCCTTCATTTTGCCAACCGGGAGATGTCGAACGTTACCAAAGTTATCATCACAAAGCATAAGGGTAATATCCTCCGGAACCTTCATTCCGGCTGTATAGAACTCCTCAACTTCTTTATAAAGACACCATACCTGAGGAACCTTGGTTACATCGGAATTGATATGCTTGGCAAGGATTTCTCTTTGGTCAGCGACTATTTTCTCATAAAGAGCAATAATCTCCTCAAGCTTTCCACCTTCAACCATAGCTTCGTCACCATCGCCACGCATTCCGACCGTTACAATCTTCTCGTAGTTTTTATTCTCCCTAATTCTATCTTCCCAAAAGCGATATAATCCTTCCTGATTCCTCTGATAATTCCAATTGGCATGACCGCCGTATTGGTCACCTAATACCGTCCACTCCTTTTGTGCACGCATCATTGGCTCATGGTGAGAAGTACCCAGGACAACACCATATTCATCTGCCAGTTTTGGACTCGCCGTATCATCAATATTAATGCTCTTTCCCCACATTGCCGGCCACATATAATTGCCCTTCAAACGAAGGATTAATTCGAACACATGAACATACATTTTGGAATTGATACCACCAAATTTAGCAACGCTCCAATCACCAAAGCAAGGATTCTCGTCATTAATAAAAATTCCACGGTATTTCACAGAGGGCTCCTTTGTTTCGATTCTACCATCTGCGATCAATAACTGAGTTACCTTTTTCGGAATACTGTCAGCCCACCATACCCAAGGGGATACACCAATCAACTCAGATAGCTTATAGATACCATAAATGGTTCCTCTCTTGTTACTACCGGCAATTACTAAGGCTTTATCAATACCTTCAAACGGATTCTCAATGGTCTCCATTATATAAGTTTCCCAAGTATCCTTTATTGTGTCGACTTTTAATCTCCCATTCGCTATTAATGCATCAATCCACTCGTTGCAACCGATAGTACCAACTATCACTACCTGCCCGCTACCCACTTCTTTTTTACACAAAGGCAACTGTCCTGTTACCATTTTTATATCCTTAGTCAAAGCCTTCGCGGCGATAGCTACTCCCTTAAAATCCTTGTTTGAAATACAGATATCAGCAACCTTTCCCTGATATGCCAATGGAAAGAAGCCCTTTTCATTAACATGGCACATCTTTTTGTTCAGTCCGGTATCATTTGCATTCATCCTAATTAAACTCATTTAATTTCCTCCCCAGTATAATAAAATTCTAGTAATAATGGATGTATTTTCCTTATTATATAGTTCGGTATTTTGAAATTCAATGTATTAAGTTATATTTGTTTAGTTTTTAAACAAATATAATTCGGACAAATTTCTTCTTTCCTATACGTATTACGATGTCTTCCCCTTGTAATTTCTGCTCCAAGTCCTCTATTTTTTCTTGATTTACCTGAACTCCGCCTTGCTTTACCAAACGACGAAATTCACTACTAGAGGGAACCATACCCTTCTCCAGAAAGAATGGGATTAGTTCAATCAACGTGTTACAATGAGTAGGCGCATTGATTATTGTCATATTCTCTGGAAGTTCACCTCTTTGAAATACGGTACGAAAGTACTCTTCCGCTTTTATCGTCTCCTCTTTACTGTGGTATAGTTCTGTTATAATTTTAGCTAATTCCATCTTACAGTCTCTTGGATTTCTTCCTTCTTCCATTTGTCTATTTAAATCTGCTATACGATCTGGATGTTCGTCAGTTACCAATTCAAAATAGCGTAAAATCAATTGATCCGGTATCTCCATCACTTTCTTAAACATTACCTCGGCTGCTTCAAAAATACCAATGTAATTTCCTAGACTTTTGCTCATCTTCTCAACTCCATCGAGCCCCTCTAGTATTGGCATGAATATTGCAATCTGTCTGTTTCTTCCCATGCTGTTTTGCAGCATTCTTCCCATCAGTATATTAAAGGTTTGATCTGTTCCACCAAGCTCTATATCTGCATTGATTTCTACTGAATCATAGGCTTGCATTAAGGGATAGAAAAATTCATGAAGACCAATTGGCTCATTTCGTTTGAAACGACTTTGAAAATCATCCCGTTCCAGTAGTCTGGCTACCGTTGTACTTGCAGCTAATTGGATTACCTCTTCAAAGTGAAGCTTTGACAGCCATTCGCTGTTAAAACGTACCGTAGTTTTATTTGGGTCAATTATTTTAAATATCTGTTCGGTATAGGTCGTAGCATTCTGAAGAACCTGTTCCTCTGTCAGGGGTTTTCGTGTCTTGGATTTACCGGTGGGATCACCGATTTTACCGGTAAAATCTCCTATGATAATAACTGCATGGTGACCAAGGTCTTGAAGTTGTTTGATCTTACGCAGTACTACCGTATGCCCTAGATGAATGTCAGGTGCACTAGGATCAAGCCCAAGCTTTACAATCAGCGGTCTTCCCACCTTCTTTGCTTCTTGAAGCTTACCTCTTAGTTCTTCCTCCGATATTACCTCGGCTGCTCCTTTTCGTATCATCTTAATCTGTTCTTCTACATTGATATCTTTCATCATTTTCATTCTCCTTTTATAATTTTTTGAATCAAAAAAACCCGCACCTCTAATTGCTTAGAGGGCGGGAATACTCTCGCGGTACCACCTCATATTTATCAGCTATTTGCATAGCTAACCTCTTTGAGTACGTCGCTATCCTTTGAACCTAATCATAGTAACCCATCTTTAAAATGTTAGCAATGGGAAACAGATACAATTCTACATATCGGTTATACTCTAGCACGATAACGGGTGCAGGGGGCCGTCAACAGCCTACTTAGATTTCTCTGTTCGGTGTGAAGCTCAAAGATGTATTCAGAATTAACTTTTTGCACCTCTCATCAAACGGTCGCTTTCTGTAAAAAAGTTTGCATTCTTACTTGTTCTTATCATCGCTTTTTCTTTATTTGAACGCTAGTATAGCTATTTAATTAAATCTTGTCAATAGGAATTTCATATCTTATATGCAAAAGTGTCACATCATTTTATACAATGGCAAATCATGTAATTTATTTCTTGCACTTACATAATGTTAGTGCTACAATCATTTTCAATATTATTTGGCATATGCATTAAATAACGTTACAGAAAAAGGAGGAGTATTCTATGAGTAAAGCTGATAATGCAGTTCAATGTTTTAATAGTGGTTTTAACTGCTCACAAGCAATTTTCTCGACGTATAGCGAACAACTGGGATTGGATAAGGAAACTGCGCTAAGGATTGCCGGCCCTTTTGGAAGTGGAATGGGACGGATGGCGGAAACCTGTGGAGCCGTAACCGGTGCTTATATGTTGATTGGTCTAAAATACGGAAAATATCTACCCGAAGATAATACTTCGAAGGAAAAGTGTTTTCAATTAGTTAAAGAATTTACTGATAAATTTAATGAAATTCACGGTTCTATTAACTGTAAAGATTTACTAAAACATGATTTGAGTACTCCAGATGGATTAACTTACATAAAGGAAAATGGTTTATGGGATAGTTTGTGCCCCATCTTTATTCGGGACGCGGCGCAGACTATCGAGGTATTAATGGATTTAGAATAAAGTTATATGTATAATATAACTTTTAAAGATATTCAAATATGTCACTTCGCAGACATTTTTGAATCATGTGCTATAAATCCCGCACTTCTATTTCTTGAAATGCGGGATTTATATTTATTTGATTGACCGAAATAAACTTATTTCTAAATATAATGCGAACAATGATAACAATACAAAACTTGCTACCTTTGTTATTAAGACAGGTAGTGGAATATCTATTCCTGCTGCAATCTGAAACGCTGACTGTATTGGAACCATTACACCGATTGTTATACAAACAGTAAATAAAATACCAAGTAAAATATATCCCAAACCGCTTCGCTTTTTTAACTGGTAGATACTAATAAGTGCTACTGGACCTATGATAGCCATATCAAGCACATTCGTAACCGAAGTAGTATATATTTCAATTAATGCTAAAGGACGACCCGCTATTAAGGATTGGAGAATATCAGGTATCCAAGCTACTATTAATACTACTCCTGATAGTGTCAGAAAGATATGAAAGCCTTTGTAGGGTAATGCTCCAGTCAATCTCTCTTTTAACTTTTCCCGGTCCAGACTCCCGATAGCAATAATCAATCCAAACAAACTGACAGAAAAGAATGCAATATAAACTAGGTGCAATATATTATAGGTAACTCCAAATGCGATACTTGCTGAATAATAAGTAAATACAGCTATTACTGATATTAAAAAAAAACGACTCTTCACCGTCTTCTTTTTCCTATCCATAAAAAGAGCTAAAATCAACATCGGAATCGCTATAACAATAATGGTTAAATCTGCACCTCGAAAAATTGGAGCCATAAAAAATGAATCATTTGCATATAAACCATTTCCATAAATTTTAACTATATCTCCATACTGATTTACGAAATCATATGCTTGCCCATCATTAATATACAACAAACCTGTTAAGGAAGCTACAATACCCAGAACTATAATCAATCCCGTAATTACATGTAAACTCTTGTTGTTTAATCCCATACCCTTACCCCCATAGAATATTTATTCTTCCGTACAATAAATCCTATCGTATCATATATTCCATATTATTGATATGAGAAATAATAAAAGTACATAATAATTTTACTAATTCAAAGAACTTACTACCCTACGAATAAGCAAATAAAACTACTCGAATTGAGAATTATACAGTCGATAATAAAATCCCTGTTTCCCCATCAATTCCTTATGGTTCCCCTGTTCTACGACATTACCTTGATCTACTACAAGAATATTGTCTGCACCTTGAATGGTGGACAATCGATGAGCAATGACGAAGCAAGTTTTCTCCTCCATCAGTTTCCGCATTGCTTTCTGAATCTTAATCTCCGTTCTTGTGTCAACGTTGGAGGTGGCTTCATCCAGAATTAACATTTTAGCCTCCAGTAACATCGCACGAGCAATGGTGAGTAGCTGCTTCTGACCCTTTGAGATATTTAATCCGTCCTCATTTACAATAGTATCATAACCTTGGGGTAACCTTTTGATATAGGAATGCATTCCAGTCATTTTAGCTGCTGCCACTACTTCTTCCATGGTGGCATTTTCTTTACCATAGGCAATGTTTTCAAAAATAGTTCCTTGGAACATCCAAGTGTCCTGAAGAACCATGGCATAGGCTTTCCGAATACTTTTTCTTGTTAAATCTCTAGTTTCTTTCCCATCGACAAAGATGTTACCCTCCCATACTTCATAAAAACGCATTAACAGATTTATAATTGTTGTCTTACCCGCACCCGTCGGTCCGACGATGGCAGTTAAACTACCAGGCTTAGCATGAAGATACAGCTTTTTAATGATGGTCTTCTCCGGAAGATAACCAAAGGAAACCTCTTGTACTATTACATCACCTTTTACCTCTGATAGTTCCTCCGCATCCTCCTTATCCGCAGGCTCCGGTTGTTCATCCATGAGCTTAAATACTCGTTCTGCTGCCGCAGCAGCTGATTGCAACTCACTAATGATGTTCGCAGCTTCGTTAATCGGACCTGAAAATTTTCTACTGTATTGCACAAAGGAGGATATATTGCCAAGTGTCATTTGTCCATAAAGATAAAGAATCGCCCCAAATACCGTAATTAGGGAAAGTGATAAATTATTAATAAAATTGACTGTCGGACCGGTCATACTCCCATAATACTCTGCTTTATAATAAGCCTCTACCGTCTCCTCATTAAGACGGTCAAATCGCTTCATAATCGAATTCTCTGCTGCATAAGCCTTGATTGTCTTTTGCCCAGATACCATTTCCTCAACAAAGCCATTTAATTCTCCAAGTTTTGAGGATCGTCTGCGAAATAATGGACGTACCTTCTTTGACATATAGCGAGTGTAAAAAATAGAAAGCGGTATCGTAACCAGCATTACGAGGACTAATTGTGGTGATATAACAATCATCATAATTAAGGAACCCACAACAGCGATCACGCTGGCAAATATTTGTACTACATCAGTAGAGAGTGAGGTGTTCACGGTATCAATATCATAGGATATTCTGCTGATAATATCACCGGCTTGATTACGATCAAAGTACCCCACTGGTAGATCTACAAGTTTTGTAAATACATCCTCACGCATTTTTCGAACTATTTTCTGGCTCAGATGGATCATAAGAATGGACAAAATATAGGATAAAATTGAGGATATAATGTAGAATACAATCATCCAGCCCGCATAATAAAATACCTTCTGAAATACAACCAACCCCTTACCAGGTTGAATTGCATCAATGGCATAACCAGAAAGCATTGGTCCTAATAGTGCAAATAGATTGCTTGCGATTGTAAGTATAATTGCCAAGGCTAGCATCCATTTATAATGATAGAAATACTTCCAAAGACGACGTAATACATATTTGGTATCCTTGGGTTTCTCTGTCTTTTCACTTATTTTAGGTCTTCCTGTATTCGTTGCCATATCGTACCTCCTTTATGACATCAATTGTGACTGGTAGATTTCCTGGTAAACCTCGCAGGAGTTTAATAATACCTCGTGCGTTCCGTAACCTGCCATCTGTCCGTCTTCAATTACCAGAATATGATCCAACTTCATTACTGAACTTATTCTCTGTGCAATTACAATTGTGGTAGTCCCCTCATAATTTTCACGAATAGCCTTACGAAGCAGGGAATCCGTCTTATAATCCAGTGCACTGGAAGAGTCATCAAGAATTAGAATCTCCGGTTTTCCAGCGAGTGCTCTAGCAACCAATAATCTCTGCTTTTGACCTCCACTTAAATTACTACCTTTTATGGCAAGCCGAAAATCAAGCTTTTGATCCAACTCTTCAATAAATGCATCTGCTTGGGCGTGCTCTGCAGATTCTTGAATACGTTCCATCGGTAATTCTCTTCCGATGCTAATGTTTTCACTCACTTTATCCGCAAAAAGAACATCGTTTTGAAATACCACACCAAACTTCTTACGCAATTCCTGCTTTTCTATACTACGAATATCACTGCCATCTATCGTTATACTTCCTTCTGTGAGATCATAAAACCGCATTAAGAGGTTAATTAAGGTCGTCTTTCCAGAACCGGTAGAACCTATAATTCCAAGACTACCACCCTTCTTAATTCCAAAATTCATATCGATAATACAAGGCTCCTTGGTATAGGAGAAGCTAACATGATGAAATTCAATATGATTTACCTTTTCTTTCGAACAATTTTGTTCTTCCCTAACTTTTAAATCTTCCTTCACATCTAAAACCTCAGCGATACGAGTCGCAGAAGCACTTGCTTTTGAGTACATAACAAAGATTCTTGTAATTGCCATTACTGCTTGAAGCATAATCGCAAAATAAGATAGAAATGCCACTATCTTACCCGGTTCGGAGGCACCGCTATTTACACGAAAGGCACCTACAACAACGACTAAAGTCAGTCCAATATTTAATAATAAATTCATGATGGGATTTGTGATTGCCATTGTAGTGCCTGCTTTGAGTTCCTTCTCCACCACCTCAGTATTAATCACAGAGAAGCGGTTTTTCTCATACTGGGTTTTAGACAAAGCTTTAATAACTCGGATGCCGGTGATATTTTCCCGAACCACCCGCACCATACGATCCACAGAAGTCTGCAATCCGGAATAGAGAGGAATTCCTTTTTTAGAGACAAGATAAACAACAAATGCTAGAAATGGAAGTACACCCACCAGGACTAAAGTTAGCACTGGTTCTAATGTGCTTGTAATTATGATTCCGCCAATTAAGATGATTGGTGCGCGTACACCCATACGTTGCATCATGCCAATCATGTTATGTATATTATAAGTATCCGAGGTCATTCGAGCTTCTAAGGAAGGCACGGAAAAATAGTCCAGCTGGTTACCGGATAGACTTAAAATTTTCTCAAATAAATCATGTCGAAGATTCTCAATTGTATTACGAGCAACTCTGGCAGCCATACGATTTGCTATAATATTAAAGCTTCTGGCTCCCACGGATAGGATAATCATCACCACACCCCACCATAGAATGAGCGAAACTTCCTTGAGTGGAATCACATCATCAATAATATAGGCTAATACCCAGGGTAATCCCAAATCCATAAAGGTTCCTAATACTTTAATGGTAAATCCAAACGTCATTCGTGCAATATATGGTCTTAAATAGGTAAGCACTTTCTTCAAAGCAAAACCCCCAGTATTATATTCAATACTGTGCCATTACAGTAAGTATCGAAATCGATTTAAAAAGCAATTCTTATTCTAGCACTCACCAAAGTCACCGTCAAGTTTGACATTGAAAAAAGGACTGCTTCAGAAAAATACTTTTCAATGTATTTAACTGAGCCGTCCATGTAATAATTTATTGTTTTATTTCATTCCAAATCATTTTCGTCTTTTAAAAACAGCTATTGCTTCTCTACCATATCCTGCTCCCCCACTCGTAGAAAAGCAAGATACTAATTCCCACCCTTGTTCTCCGTGTTGATTGAGTTGATGGTCAAAGTCTTCAACTTCCAATATACCTCCCTGCATTCCTTTAAGTTGAACTTTTATTGTTGTGTATTCCCATTTCTCCATAGATATCCCTCCTTCCGTTTTATACATAGAGTTTAGCCTAATTCATATTCTTAAATGAATGTCTATGATCTATAGTCTCAAAATTTATTACTTGTCAGTTTACTGCTGTTTATTAATTGAATCATATCATCGATCGCTTCTAGAACCAAATTGTTACTGTAGCTATATTCTATGGACTGGTAAAAATGGTCCTTCAAAAGAAGTCTTGGTCATGAAATATTATGCAATAAATTCTCATGGAATAAATTAGAAAACTATTAAAAGTACATGTAAAATCAATTAAAAATTAAGATAGGTTCTTGTCTTTGGGAAATGTATGGTTACCTTAGTAAATGCATTTTTCTCCGATTGAATTGATAATTCATGTCCCAATTTGATTGCCATCTGCTTTGCAAGATATAATCCCATTCCTGTGGATTTAGAATAATTTCGTCCATTAGAACCGGTAAATCCCTTCTCAAATACTCTATTGATATCCTCATTGGCAATGCCAACACCGGTATCTACTATAAGTATCCGTTTCTCCATTTGGTCCTCTTCAAATTCAAAGTTGATTGTGCCACCATCTTTTGTATATTTCAGGGAATTTGATACCAATTGATCCAGAATATACATTAACCATTTCATATCACTATTACAATATTGCATTTCTTCAAACAGTTGAAAACTAATATGCTTATTGATAAAAAGCTTTGCATGCTTCTTAATGCAATTCTTAATTAGCTGATTTAGTTCCACTTCTGTTATGAAATAATCATTGGAAAATGAATCTATTCTGGAATAATAAAGCGCCTGTTCTACATAATTATCAATCCTACTCAGCTCATCCTCTAATTTATCTATTATATAATCTACTGTCTTGCCACTACTATTTTCAATAACAAGGCGACTTGCTGCTATTGGGAGCTTTACCTCATGAATCCACGATAGAATAAAATCCTGATGGTCCTTTCTTTCATCCTGTAGTTTTTGGAGTTGTAAACTGAAGCCTTTCTGGAGTGAACTGTATAAATCCAAATATAATTTTTGCATAGAATTATTCGGCTTTATTCTTATGTAAAGGTTATCATTCATCTCTTGTTCCGTAATATCTTTTATTTCTTTATAAAATGCATTTTCACGATAATAGCTCGTCATTAAATATATCATTGTCAAAATAAAACCGATAAAATTGATATAGATTGTATTTTCAATGGATTGCCCCTCTTCCATAGAAAGCATCGTAATTGCTGATACAAATAACATTAAGACAACATAATATATAAGAAATTGACCCTTATCCTTGATATAAAGTAACATACTCATGGTATTATATACCCTTGCCCTTTCTTTGTGATAATGAAATCAAATTTACCCATATCATCAAACTTTTTTCGAAGCCTTGTAATATTCACAGATAACGTATTATCATCCACAAAGCTCTCATTCTCCCAAAGCTTTCTTATTATTCTTTCTCGGCTTACTATGATTCCTTTCTGTTCCATTAAAATAGTCAGAATCTTAAATTCATTATTCGTAAGCTCCATCCTATTCTCCTGATAAGAAACTTCTCCGTCATTGCGGTTAAGCACTACTCCTTCATGTTCAATAACATTTGTTTGGATGTCCAAATACGAATAGGTTCTACGAATCAATGCATTTATTTTTGCCATTAGAACATCTGGATGGAAGGGTTTTTGAATATAATCATCTCCCCCCATGTTCATGGACATTACCATGTCCATCGGAGTATTTCGTGAAGATATAAAAATAATTGGTGTTTTCGATATCTCTCTGATTTTACTGCACCAATAAAAACCATCAAATACTGGCAAATTAATATCTAATAGAACCAAGCTGGGATTTTCCTTGATAAAGGTCTTCAATACTTCGGAAAAGTTCTCAACCTGTACTGTTGCAAAACCCCACTTTTCAATTATTTCAGCTAACATTTCACGGATTATTAGGTCATCCTCTACTATCATAATTTTCATATTAAATCCCTTATATTGAAACTATATAAATGTTTCTGTATACTTTATCCTTTCTTAATTTCTATATCATCTTAAGGATATCCACTATCCATTTTTCGAATAAATGTGATAAACTTATCCTCGTAAGTATAAGAAATTGCGAGTTTTACTGCAATTCGTGTTAGGTTAAACACAAAATACGCAATTTCCGGATAAATATATAATTATCTCAAGAAGACTAATGCCAATTCCATACATATATAATTAGCACAAGAATTTCTGATGTCAATTCAAAACATAATCTCCTAATAAATATATCAAACATATCTCGTTATAATTAATACTAAATTTTATACCTTAATTTGTCAAGGCATGCGCCTTACATCGGAAGCTTACAAATTTGTAAGCTTCCCATACTATATTGTAAGAACATTCGATACCGTAAGGCATTGATACTGGTTATAATAAACGTATGATTTAAAGCATAATCTATGGAGGAAATAAAATGAAAACCATTGTATCAATGAAACAAGTAAGTAAAGTATATGGAAAGAAAAATAATATCGTTACTGCACTTAATAAGGTAAGCTTAACAGTTACAGAGGGTGAGTTTCTAGGAGTCATGGGTCCTTCCGGTGCTGGCAAATCAACCTTGTTAAATATATTAGCAACCATTGATGATGCCTCTTCCGGTGATGTTTTGATTGATGGGAAGGATATTCTTACAATGTCCGAGAAGCAAATGACCGAATTTCGCCGCAATCACCTTGGTTTTATATTTCAGGATTATAATTTATTAAATACGTTAACGGTAAAAGAAAATATTTTATTACCCTTGGCATTATCCAAAACTGATCTCGTGGAATTAGAGTATAAGGTATCCAAGGTTGCCGGTAAGCTTAATATCACTCCTATCCTTGGCAAATATCCTTATGAAATATCTGGTGGGGAAAAGCAAAGAACTGCAGCAGCCAGAGCTATCATAGCTGGGCCAAGCTTATTACTGGCAGATGAACCAACCGGTGCTTTAGATTCAAAATCATCAACAGAATTATTAGAAAACCTGAGTTATTTGAGCAAAGAAGACAATACTACAATTTTAATGGTGACGCATGATGCATTTGCTGCAAGTTATTGCAGTCGGGTCATCTTTATTAAGGATGGGGCTTTCTTTACCGAAATTGTGAATACCAATACCTCACGAAAAGACTTCTTCAACAAAATCTTAGATGTATTATCGGCACTAGGAGGTGGAGCCCGTGACATTATTTAGTATTGTAAAGAAAAATATAATGGGTAATTTCAAAAATTATTTTCTTTATTTTATAACTATGATTATCAGTATTGTGATGTATTACACGTTTGTCTCCTTACAGAACAGCTCGGAGATTCAAGAAATACTAGAGTATTCCAGCGCGATGAAATCCACGTTTTTACTTTCTTCTATTATTTTAATATTATTTGTTGGTATCTTTATCTTATATTCGAATTCCTTCTTTACTCGAAAGCGAAAAAAGGAAGTTGGATTATATGCCATCGTTGGAGTTCCTAAGAAAACCATCGGGAAAATGCTTTTTTATGAAAATCTAATTATGGGAGCGATTGCCCTTATTATTTCTATTTTCTTGGGGACTTTGCTATCAAAGTTATTTTCCATGATTTTAATTAAGTTAATTGGGGTTCCGGTAACTATTGGCCTTGATATCTCTACCACTGCTGTTCTTAGTACCATTGCTGTGTTTGCAGTTATCATATTATTTACCTCAATTCAAGGATATCGCTTAATCTACAAATTTAAGCTGATTGAATTGTTTCGAGCAGATAATAAGGGAGAACATAGTCCGAAAGCTTCCGTTATAGTTGCTTTTCTAGCAATTATAATACTGCTTGGTAGTTACTTTCTTGCAGACCAAGTAATGCCACGTGGGAATTCCAATATATTAAGGCATACCTTATTAATTATCAGTGGAATTATTATTGGAACTTATTTATTCTTTCATTCATCCATTGCCTTTATTTTAATGCTGGTGAAACGGAATAAAAGCTTTTATTATCGTGGTACGAATATGATTGGAATCTCGCAGTTATTATATCGTATCAAAGGAAACACTAGAACTTTTACGATGATTGCTTTGCTTAGTGCTGTGACTATCAGTTTCTTCGGCGCTGTATTTACGCAGTATAATAACTTTGAGTCCTCCTCGCTTAACTTTGCTCCATTTAGTTATACACACCTATCCAAGGGAACGGAGTTTGATGAAAAGGTACATCAAATCATATCCGAAGATTCCAAGCATCCTCTGATTGGTCAAATTAATATTCCAGTGATTGAAGCAAACGTTGATTTTACTGCTCCGGGGAGTTATAGGGTAGAGCCGACGAAAGTAATCTCTGTCAGTACTTATCTTTCTGTATCAAATATTTTATACAAAGATTTGACCTTAGACGTGGCTGATGGTGAAGCAGTTGCAATTCGCCCTACCTTTACGAATCATAATCCCTCAGATTATAAAGACAAAAAAATAACTGTAAGAAACCCAAGTGGCAATCAAACTATATCCTTTACCGGAATGGTTGAGGACCGCGTATTAACCTGGGCTTATCCGGATTTTTTCATAATCGTAAGTGACCAAACATTTCAAAAGCTATCAACAGAAATAACTCCACTCGTATATAAAGCATATGAAGTGGAGGATGAAAGAAACACCAAAGCTACAACTAGTAAATTGATGTCTCTAAACGATGGAGAAACCAATGTATTTGGTAGTGATAAGGATAATACACAGATTTTTTCTTATTATCTTGTTTACCAGGAAAATTTAGAAAAAAGTGCGCTTAATATGTTTGTTGTTGGCTTTTTAGGACTGATTTTCCTTGCTGCAACAGGTAGTATTATTTATTTCAAACAATTAACGGAGGCCACCGAAAGCAAGGCTGGGTATGATATTTTACGTAAAATCGGAGTAACTAGACAAGAGATTTTATTTTGTGTGGCTAAGCAAAACCTGTTTATTTTTATTTTACCACTTATACTGGGTATTGTTAACAGTGTCATACTTTTAAGCTTTCTCAGTAAATTTTTATCCGAACTTATTGGACTTGATATCGGTGGAATGCTAGTTATATCTAGTAGTGTTTTCATTACAATTTATCTGGGTTATTATTTTTTAACAGTAAATACTTATAACCAAATTGTAAATGATTTTATATAGAAGACAATTGCTGAAGTTTCGGATCTCTCCTTTTCTGGTATAATTCATAGGAGGCAACAAAAATCATAATGAAAGAAGTGAAATACTTCATCAAATAACCTGTTGTTTACTTACTACAGCATAGTAAATTCACATTCTAAATGATTAATATTTCACTTTTTTCTTTGTTAGTTAATCAGATAATCTTTAATAAGTTTTATGATTCCTTAATTGCAATAGAGAGCATCAACTTAATTCGGTTTAATTGATTTACATTCGAGATACCGGGGTCATAATCAATCGGCATTATATTTGCCTGTGGATAACGCTCCTTTATCGGCTTGAACATTCCTTTTCCGGCGATGTGGTTCGGCAAACAGGCTAGCGGCTGGACACAGATGATGTTATTTGTGCCCTGTTCTATAAATTCCAACATCTCAGCGGTTACAAGCCAACCTTCTCCGGTTTGATTCCCAAGGGAAAGTACTGAGGAAGCCATATGTGCTAATTCTCCAATTGGTGTTGGTGGTGTAAAGCGCTTACTGTGTTCCAGCTCCGACTTCATGATATTGCGGTAGCTCATGATATAATTAGTTGCAAAAGCACCTAACTGCTGATCTAATTTCTTCCCGGCAAGATATCGGAATCGGAAGCCCGAATTAAAAGTAGAATACAAGAAATAATCCATAAGATCGGGTACAATTGCTTCAGCTCCTCCTTGTTCTAATATAGTTATAATATCGTTGTTGGCTGTGGGATGGTATTTTACCAGTATTTCCCCGACAACTCCTACTTTAGGTTTCTTAATATCCAATAGCTCCAGACGATCAAATTCATGTATGATTCCTCTGATATGGCTGTGGAATTCTCTTTTGCTTCCAGTCTTTACATTTTCTCTAGCACGTTCATTCCATTTTTCAAAAAGTAGTTGTGCAGAACCGGGAAATCTTTCATAAGGTCTTGTCCGATAAAGCACACGCATAAATAAATCACCATAGATTAATGCCATGATACATCGATTAATCAGTCCTACGGAGAATTTGAACCCCGGCTGTTTCTCAAGACCAACAGTATTTAGTGAAATAATTGGTACGTTGGGAAATCCCGCCTGCTTTAAGCCTAGTTTTAAAAATGCAATATAATTTGTTGCACGACAGCCGCCACCGCTCTGTGTAATGATGACAGAGGTATGATTGCTATCATATTTACCTGATTTCAAGGCTTGTACAACTTGTCCGATCATAATGATTGCTGGGTAACAAGCATCGTTATTCACATATTTTAAACCCTCATCCACTGCTGTCTTATCCATTGCTGGTAACACCACCATGTGATACCCACAGGTTCTGGCTGCTTCCTTTACCAATTCAAAATGGATCGGTGCCATTTGTGGAGCTAAAATGGTATGTGTCTGCTTCATATTCTTAGTAAATACCGGATGCGTCCATGTATTATCCATAACCTGAGGTTGATAACCCCTTCGGCTCCGATCTTCCATTGCTGCTTTCAAAGATCTTATACGTATCTTGGCTGCGCCTAGGTTATTTCCTTCATCTATCTTCAACATCGTATACATTTTCCCACCGGAAGCAAGTAGCTCTGCAATTTGGTCGGAGGTAACAGCATCTAATCCACAGCCGAAGGAATTTAACTGTATTAAATCCAGACATGGTTCTTGTGCTACCAGACTCGCTGCTCGGTATAATCTAGAATTATAAACCCACTGATCAACTACCCTCAGCTTTTGCTTTAAGTCTGCTAGATGGGATATACTATCCTCCGTGAGCACTGCTAAGCCATAGGATACGATCAGCTCTGCTATACCATGATTAATCTCAGGATCCACATGGTAGGGTTTTCCACAAAGTACAATTCCCCTCTTATCATGCCCCTTCAGATATTCAAGTACCTCTTCTCCCTTTTGCTGAATATCCTTTTTATATTGATCCCTCTCTGCACAGGCGTCTGCTACAGCATGTCTGATTTCACTCTCCTTAATCTGATACTCCTTAAGTTCTTCCGTCATTCTTCTTATGAGAACTCTAGTATTATCAAGAGATAAGAATGGTGCAATGAATCGGACCTCTTTTTTCTTTAATTCATCAATATTATTGCGAATAACTTCCGGATACGAGATTACAATTGGACAATTATAATGATTGCTTACATCGCTATATTCCTTTTTCTCATAAACCACGGAGGGGTAGAATATCGTAGTAACTCCACGATTAATTAAATCCATGATATGACCATGACATAGCTTAGCCGGATAACAAGCAGATTCCGATGGAATCGTCTCTAACCCTCTCTCATAGAGTTTCTTTCCAGAGGGAGATGACAAAAGAACTCGAAATCCCAACTTAGTAAACATCGTAAACCAAAACGGATAGTTTTCATAAAGATTGAGGACTCTTGGAATTCCGATGACTCCTCTTGGCGCTGCTTCTAGCTGAAGGGGACGATACTGGAATGTCCTACGATACTTATACTCATAAAGGTTTGGCAATTTCTCCTGTTGATTTTCCTCAAGCCCTAATCCTCTTTCACAACGATTTCCAGCGATAAAGGTCTCATCGTTAGAGAATGTATTGATTGTTAAAAGACACTGATTGCCACATTTTTCACAGCGTCGGTTGGAAGCCTTCATGGAAAAATTCGTCAATGACACTTGTGGCAAAAGAGTTGTCGATTCTCCCTCTCTATAACGTTCTTTTGAAATTAATGCTGCTCCATAAGCTCCCATTAATCCTGCAATCTCTGGTCTTACTGCTTCTCTTCCAGTTATTAATTCAAAACATCTTAACACTGCATCATTATAAAATGTACCACCCTGGACGATTATTTTGTTACCTAAATCTTTCTCGTCCCTTACCTTAATTACCTTAAATAAAGCATTTTTTATCACAGAATAAGATAATCCGGCTGATAAATCAGATATCTTAGCACCCTCTTTTTGTGCTTGTTTTACTCTGGAATTCATAAATACGGTGCATTTTGTACCCAGATCTACGGGTGCTTTAGCTGATAATGCTTCCTTTGCAAAATCTTTCACCGATATATTTAAAGAATTCGCAAATCCCTCAAGAAAAGAACCACATCCGGAGGAACAGGCTTCGTTTAAAAGTATACTATCAATGGCACCATTTTTAATTCTCAGGCATTTCATATCCTGTCCACCGATATCCAAGATAAAATCCACACCAGGGAGGAAATGTTCCGCTGCCTTATAATGAGCAATTGTTTCAATTTCCCCGATATCTGCATGGAGTGCCGCCTTCATCAAAGCTTCTCCATAACCGGTAACGGTACATTTGCAAAGTTTTGCCTTCTCCGGTATTTGCTCATATAAATCCTTCAAAATCATTATTAACTTTGTTAAAGGCTCCCCTTCATTCCCACAATAATGGGAATATAAAAGTTCACCAGCTTCCCCGATCAATACCACCTTTGTAGTTGTAGAGCCTGCATCAATTCCCAAATACACTCGACCTGTATAGTCAGCTAATTCTACTCTTACAATCTTAGCTTCGTCATGTCTTTTTTTAAACTGTACATATGCTTCTTCATTACGAAATAAAGGTTCCAAGCTCTTTACCTCATCATCAGCATAATCTTTGATGCGTTCCACACTTTTCACCAATTCCTTGAGTGGTACCACATTTTCCTTCATCGAAGATAGTGCTGCTCCAATGGCCGCAAATAGTTGGGAATATTCCGGTGCTATCGCATTTTCTTTCGTAAGCTTTAAGCTTTCGCTGAACCGCTCCCGTAACTCTGATAAGAAATAAAGTGGTCCTCCTAGGAATGCAACCTTTCCCCGGATTGGTTTTCCACAGGCTAATCCCCCTATTGTCTGGTTTGCTACTGCTTGTAATATGGATGCCGCAATATCTTCCTTACGAGCACCATCATTAATTAAAGGTTGTATATCTGTTTTTGCAAATACCCCACAACGGGAGGCAATTGGATAAATCACCTTATGACCTTTTGCATATTCATTTAAACCAGCTGCGTCCGTATCGAGTAAGACCGCCATCTGATCGATAAATGCTCCGGTTCCTCCTGCACAGCTCCCGTTCATTCGCTGTTCCATGCCACCTTTAAAATAGGTTATTTTAGCATCCTCACCACCCAACTCAATGGCAACATCCGTCTCTGGTATCAAAGTCTCAACTGCTTTTGCACAGGCAATGACCTCCTGAACAAAATTAATATTCAGCCACCTAGATACCGAAAGTCCTCCGGAGCCTGTTATTGTTAATCGTACCGAACGATTACCTAAGCTTTCATAACAATCCTTTATCAATTGAATAACGGTACTTTTAATATCCGATAAATGCCGTTGATATTCACTATATATCAATTTATTATTTTCATCTAATACTGCCAACTTCACTGTCGTTGAACCGATATCAATACCAAATCTGCACTTTTCCATTCTGCCTACTCCCATTTTGTCTTTGTCCATCCCATATTGTTCAACTTAATTCCTTCACCTTTATTGTGTAAAGAAATAATTCAGTATAGCTGAATTATTGGTATTCATCAGCATTTGCAGCCACTGTGTGATCATGCTTGGTTAGTGTAAACAATAAAGGCAGGAATAAATTCCACACTTATGTATTATGTACTGTAATTTAAAAATCATTCAAAGAATGGGAATGAAGAATATATTGATATGCGAAATGCATTGATTACGGAAGAAGTACAAGATACCTTTGAGACTAGCTTAACCCAATCCTAATTGATTGTTATAAAAAAATGAAACCGATAAAAATAAACGCTTTTATAAAAGAGTTCATTTCTATCGGTTTCATAGGACTTTATTTAGTTTTTGATTAATTTTCCATATAGCATACCCCTACTGTTCCGGGTCCAGAATATACTCCAACTATGGCACTTATTTGCCCTAACATATACACATTTTTAATGCCTGGATTTTTCTTCAATTTATCATATACCATATTTGCACTCTCTAAGGTGTTGCCATGTACAATATATGCATCGCATTTTTTATTCGCTGCTATCTCTTCTCCCAACTCTACCAAACGTTCCAGAGATTTATTTCTTCCACGGGTTTTACTATAAGTATAACATTGACCATTTTCCTCATCAAATCCGACAATCGGCTTGATATCTAAAAAATCACCGATAGTTCCAGATATTTTACCGATCCTTCCGCCTTTTCTGGCATATTCTAAGGTACCAAATACGAAGAAAAAGTGTATCTTACGATTGATTTCTGGGATGCTTCTCACGATATCATTATAACTTTTACCAGCCTCTATTAATTCACCACATTTTTTCAAAATAATTCCTTCACAAACAGAGGTAGATTTCGTGTCGTAAATGTAAGTAGTCAATCCAGTAAATTGTTCGCTTATCAATCTTATTGCATTATAAGTACCTGAAAGTCCACTGGATATCACTACGGAAATCACATGCGTGTAATTTTCTTCTTCCAATTGTTTAAATACCTCTTCAATATCCTCCATAGAAGGGAGGGAAGACTTTGGTATCTCATTTTTCATATTATCGTAAATTTCCTCGGGAGTTATATCTACTTTATCTGTATACTCCCTATTTTTGTAAATAATCTTAAAAGGTAAAACGCGTATGCTATATTTACGAAGCGTTTCATCATCTATATCGCAAGCTGAATCTGTAATCAGTGCTATTTTCTCCATAACGTTACATTCTCCTTTTTAGTTATGATATAAATTTCACTACTGGGTTAAATCATATCTATCTTTAGCACATTATCAATATTATTGTATTTTCAAAATACTTTTATAACGTTGTCATATTTATTTGATATAATTATTCTCCGCACAACGTAGTTTCTCAAACTAGATTATCACGTTTACATTAACAAATCAATAATAATGTAATTTGATTCCATAATTGTTAATGCAACAAGAAAATTCGTAGTTATATAATTAATTATGTAGTACAATCTATATATAAATCTTTATTTATTTGAATCCCATTGGAGGTATTAGGTAAATAAAGTGATCTTATGAGCAATAAAAATTTGTTAAAGAAAGCAATAATGCAGTTCATCTACCTCATAAAGACACAAAAAGGCAGTTCATATCTACATCGTATGAGCTGCCTTTTTGACCTTCTATAGGGATTTGAAATTAAGTTAATTAATTTTGAATAAACGAACCGTTTCTTCTAAGTTAACTGCATCAGCGCTTAAGCCTTGTGCAGCCTTGTTCAACTGCTCTACCGAGGTAAGCTGATTTTCCGCAGTAGCGCTAACTTCTGTAGAGGCTGCTACTGTTTCCTCGAGGGTAGCAGAGATATTCTCGATTGCTGATAACGTAACTTCTTTTGCTTTTCCCATGGTTTCAATCCCGGAGGATATCTTCATTAAGTTTTCTGTAAGTGCTTCGACATGACGATCCATCTCATCAAAGGTATTTCTTGTTGCATGCAGTGTTTCTTCCTGAGTAGCAACGATATTTTCTGCTTTTCGAGCCGCTATAACTGTCTCTTTCGTTCTGTTTTGTATCTTATCAATGATAGTTTTAATACGACTCGCTTCTCCGGAGGATTTTTCTGCAAGTTTTCTTATCTCCCCAGCTACAACCGCAAACCCATTACCAAAAGAGCCTGCTCTGGCTGCTTCAATGGATGCATTTAGCGACAAGAGATTCGTCTGCTCCGTTATCTCATTCATCGTACGAATAATATCAATAATTGAATTTGATTCTATTTCTAAATTCTCAATATTATGAATAACGGACTGTGTTATCTCAGTAGTATTCTTTGCTTTTTCACTTAACTCTTGCATGGAGTTTAGTCCATCATTTACGATATTTTTCGTATTCCCTGCAATTTTTGCGATTTCTACGGTACTAGCTTCTACCAACGTAATTTGCTGTGCAAGCTCTGACATACGAAGTAGGCAATTCTCTGCATCTGCAGCCTGATGTTGAACTCCTTGCTCAATGTCGGATACTGCACTAGCAATGTTCTTCGAGGTAATTAATAAGGTCTCCGAAGCACCTGCAACTTCCTTCGCTGATTCCGAAGTACTCTTACTTACCCCCAACATCTTTATTATGAGGGATCTCATACTGTCCAGCATATGATTTATGCTTTGTCCCAGAACATGAAATTCATCTTTTCTACGAATTCCTGCATCAACATTAAGATCTCCGGTTGCTACTGTAGATAATACACGATTGGTTTTATGGATTGTTCCACTAATTCCATTTGCAATTAATATCCCAACAACAAGTGCTATCAAACAGGTTAATATCACAATGATAACCGTAATAACTTTAACGCTTTCTGCTTGTTTTATAACCTCAGTCTTTGGAATTAGAGCAAAGGTTATAGCATCTCCAACCTTCAATTTCGAATAAATGAATAAATAACTTTGCTCCTGAAAGTTTACATATTCCGCATTTAACTCCGCTTCGTTTGTTACTGCTGCTTGGTAGAAGGGCTCCTGAGTGATATCATATCCTTCTGTGAAATTACCACTTAAGGAAGCCTTTCCATCTTTGGTAACAAACCCAGTTATACTCTTATCACCAAAATCTGTTTTATTAAGAAGATCCATCACAAAAGCTTTATCAATATCTACGATGATATAACCAATCTGTTGAAATGATGAATTAGACAGCTTTTTAATATAGGTCAGCGCAAATTCTGAACTATTCGTGGGAAATACATTATCTACAGACGGATGTGTTCCCTTCCAGATAGCAGTTTCACTCGTATCCACTAGTCCTAGTGCATCTACCGATTTGTTGAATTCCTCATAAAAGGTCTTTTGCATCGTTCCTGCTGATGCAACAGGGTATCCATAGTCTGCAAAAACATATATATCACTGATGAACTTATCAGCCGCATCGATTGCTAGAATTTTCTTCTGTACCTCACTCTTACGACTTGCCTCTTCGGTTGGTTTATTGGAATAGTAGCCGGAGTAATATTTCTGAATGGTATCATCCGTAGTCAATTGAATTGCCTTACTCGCAAGATTATCCAACCCTAATTCATAATACTCCCCCATCATATCTAAGCTAACCTTACCGGCACTTTCATAATTCTCAATCAGACCTTTCGAGGCTTGTCGGTAGCTGATCATTCCTAAAAATATTAGAAAGGCAACCGGTATTAGAAAAACACATATTAATTTCAATTTGATACTAAAAATGTCTATTTTAATCTTATGTATGGAAAACTTTTTGGTTTTCAGCTTTCTCATCAGTACCGATCCTTCTTCCTCATTCTTTGAATAAATTAATATCTTTTACTCACAAAAATGCGATATTATTTACTATAGACTTCAAATTCTGCAATCTGTCCGCCACCTGCGCCGGAATTCTCCGTCACCACAATCTGAACATATCTTGTTTCAATTTCATCAAAAGATATCTGTACCTCGTTGCCGGTATCCGGATCAAAGGTATATTGCTTTGTTGCGACTAATTCCTTATAGGTTACACCATCCGAGCTAACATTGACAGTGATGGTTTGTGTACGTTTTCCCCAGATAGGAAGAGGGTTTAGTGTAAGTCTAACCGTATGAATTTTTGACGGTGTCTCTAAATCAACCGTTAATAAATTAGGATAATCAGATTTACCTTCCCAGTAAGATGCGCCGGCCGAATCACCGTCCACAGCCTTTGGTGCATTGTATACATCCGTGAAGCTGCTTGCCTCTGCTTTCTTACCAACTGCTATATTTTCTCCCTCGGGAAGTACTAGAACATATTCCTCCTTAATAAATGCGGGATGCTCTTCTGCCTGTGTTTGTTCTCGTGCCTTTACAATCGTTACATTCGCCGCTTCAATTTCCTGAGGAGGCTCTTTAATACCATTTATCGCATATATTACCAAACCAACATTCGCGATGAATAATAAAGCAATCAAAACTCTTCGTACTATTTTCATTCTTGTTCCTCCATGATTTTCTAAGGTCTCCCTCCAAATCTTTAAGTTAACCATCATAATCTTTGGAGGTTCCCTCCCCTCTTTATTCTAGACTTAAGTTCTTAGTGGTTGTCTCATCAATTTCAAACTGTCCTTGTTCAAAGCTTGTAATCTTTTTTCCAAGTATCTCAAGATTTTTAATTGTGATATCTTCAACCGTATGAGTTGCATCAAATCCTTGAATTCTGGAAGGGCTTACTTTACCCTCCAATACCTTCACTCCGTCAATCACTACATTGCGTATCTGTCCGCGCTCTTTTGTTGAGGACCAGTTCGAGTTTTGTGCTATATTAAAGTCAATTAGATAAGGAAGTTCATCTCCATCACCGGATCCCATCTGTGCATTTTCAACAATAATATTCGTAAAGTGGATATCATCAATCAATGCGTCATCTGCATTATGTACCGATATTACCGGCTTATGGAAGTTATTAAGTACTGTGATATTTTCAAAGGTAATTCCAGAGATTTTAGCATCTTCTTTCTTACCTTTGTTTGTCTCATAACCAATTTCCATAGACTGAGCGAGATCGGTCCAAAGTTGATTGTCCTTAAAGGTAATGTTCTTTGAATCTCCTGTATAATTCTTTACTACCAAAGAGTCATCCCAACTTCTGACAAAGCAGTTCTGTACAAGATAATTCTCACAGGACTGAAGCGTAATTCCGTCTCCATTCGGCCTTGAAGAAATGATTCTTAGACCATCAATAACTGCATTTTTTGAGGTACTAGCAGAGCATACCCATGCATTTGGATTAAGAGCAAGAATATCACTTATCTCGATGCCGTCGCAGAAGTCAAATTTGAGGGGCACTAATGCTGCCTTTCCCATCCAGCCATCAAAGCTAGAACCATCGATAATACCTCTACCAATTACTTTAATATTTTTAGCATAATTGGCTTGAACAACTCCATGGATAGCAGCACCACCTGCAATATATAGGGTCTGATTATCCTCAAGCATAATAGAATCAATGTTCCATTCGCCGGGTCCGATGTAAATAACATTTTCATCCCCATCCTTGGGAGCATTTAACTCGATTGGATTCGTAAAGATATGTAATGCTCTGGCGGGTGAATCGTTGAACGTTAAAGTATAGTTATCTGGATTTGTTACCGTGAAGGAAACCGTGTGATTTACTGCATCAATTACGGGCTCTATACCATAACTAACCGGACTGATCTTTACTGTCTCCAGTTCAATACCTGGAACTGTAACTACAATATTTGCAATACCTTCGAAATCAAAATATGTTATTGGTGTTCTTGATTGTGGTGGCATATAATCACCAAACCATTGTCTGTTATGATTTACGTTGGTATCATAAACATAACTGTCATAGCCATTGACCGAAACCTCTGTATCCGTACAATGCATCAGTGAGTAATCTCTCATTTTCTCACCTACCGTTTTTAGATCCTCTGGGGTGGCATCCTTAAGGGATTTCGGTCCCTCGTACAATACCAATTTTGAATCTCCCATATTTATCATTTCCCCAACCTCTTGCAGACGATTTCTGGTATTCAGATATGACCAACCCAAAGCCGCAATCAGAAGTACAACGATAATCCATTCTACAATCCCTAATCCCCGTTTTTTCTTCTCCATCTAATCTCTACCTCCCATTAACCTTGTAATATTGTATGCCAATCCACTTCACTTTGAAGTGTTAAGGATTCATAATCTGCCTCCAACTGCCTATATTCTGGACCGACACCCAAGCACTTCATGTTGGCTGCCTTCGCTGCTACGATTCCAGCGGCTGAGTCCTCCACTACAAGACACTCTTCATTTTGTAATCCTAATTTCTTTGCAGCTACTAAGAACACCTCCGGGTCCGGTTTTGATCTGGTGATATCAAGTCCGCAGCTAACCTTGTCAATATATTGCTCCAACTCAGTTCTCTTTAGAATTAATGGTGTATTCTTACTAACTGATCCAACTCCGATTAGAATACCCTGTGCTCTTAGCATCTCAAGAGTTTCAACCACATGTGGTAAGACCGCCTCTGTGGAAAGCTCCTGTAGAAGATCCACATAGCAGCTGTTCTTTTTCTCTGCTAGTATGAGCTTCTCCGCCTCTGTATATAGTTTTGTTCCTTTATTTAGAACCACTTCTAAGGATTCCATCCTGCTGACACCTTTTTGCAGGTAATTATCCTCTTTTGTAAAATTCATAATACCCAAATCCTCAGCCAACTGTTTCCAGGCTTTATAGTGAAGTTCATCAGTGGAGACCAACACCCCATCCAAATCAAAAATAACTCCCTTTATCATGTTTCTCATCTCCTTTGTTTAAATTTACTTGTTAGGAACCGCTTCATTACTTCGTTCCTTCTTATATTTTCATTTCCATAACCATGAACGCTTAATATTTATTTACTTCTATCTGTACAATTTTTAACCTTTATGTTAGACTAGGGTAAAATAGTTTAACATTAAACTTATGAGAAAGGAACGTTAAAAATGTCTACGATTAAAGATATTGCAAATGCTGTCGGTGTAAGCTGTACCACAGTTTCCAATGTAATTCATGGCAGAGCGGGACGTGTATCCGCAGAAACCATTACACGGATCAATGACACGATTGATAAGTTGGGATATGTTCCAAATATGTCCGCACGTTCTTTGGTATCTAGTTCCTCAAGGGTAATCGGAATGATCAGTCATTTGACTTCCAATACGAAAGAAACAATTATTGAAGATCCATTTCACTCTGCATTTATTGGTTCCATTGAGAAAACCCTACGTGAGAACGGGTATTACCTGATGCTGCGTGCAGTTGAAACAACCGCTGATTTATCTGCATTTCTCCGCAATTGGAATGTAGATGGACTCTTTTTTACTGGTGTATTTCAGGATGAATTCTTCACTACCTTAAGTGAGCTAAATATTCCTATTGTCTTAATCGACAGTTATGTTTCCCATTCCAACATGTGCAATGTAGGTTTAGAGGATTATAAGGGTGGATATACTGCGACTCGTTATCTAATTGATCAAGGTCATAGTAAAATTGCTTTCGCGTCACCAACCATTAAAGACCGTGGTGTAGTATCAGAACGTTTTCTGGGATATAAAAAGGCATTGGACGAAGCCTCCATTCCATTCCGATCTGAGCTTGTCTTTGAACAAGAACTTGACACCGAGACAACGATTGCGTTAGGACGAAGACTGGCTGAACGAGAAGATATTACTGCTGTATTTGCTACGGCTGATATTCTCGCTGCTGGTATCATGGCAGGTATTCAACAATCCGGAAAAAGTGTTCCATCGGATATCTCAGTCATTGGTTTCGATGATATTAACCTATGTCGTTTAACCTCTCCTACCCTAACTACCATCCATCAGGATGCACCTTTTAAAGGAAAGTTAGCAGTTAATTTCTTGATCGACCTACTTGAGAAAAATTCAATCAACGACCGTGAAGTAATTCTACCTATCCGACTTATTGAACGTGAAAGTGTTAAATCAATAAAATAATTTTTATAAATCAAAACATCATAAAATATAATAAAATGGGCTGTCACACATGATAACTGCTATGAAATAGATATCTTAACTCAAGATTTGATTTCTCTATTATTTCATAAAGTTGTTGTGTGACAGCCCCCTTTTTATTAACAAAACCAATCACTTTACAAAGATGTTAATTTGTTCTCGCCTTTAATACTTTATTATGGAATATTGTATTTATTCTTCTCATAATGATAATACAATCAATCCATATGCTTCCCTAGATTTCTTACCTCTGCATGATCCTTTGTGATGTTAACATGATATAAATCACCTTTATATACTATCTTAAACGCCATTCGTTCCCACCCAGAGGGTAAGTCCGCTTTAGCCCTAAGCTCACCCTTCTCTTGATGAATCCCCGCAAAGCCTTCGATTGCAGTCATATAAGCACCACCGGAGGAAGCTGGATGGGTACCTCCAATATAAATTAACCCGGCCCACTCCTTACCCTTACCACTGATATCGGATAAAGCAGATTTCATAAAGAAGGGATAAGCTTTATCTGGCATATGGCATTTACAAGCCAACATTGCGTACATGCAGGCACTTAATGAGGAACCATGTTCTGTTCTAGGCTCATAATACTCCCAGTTTTTTATTAAAATGTCTTCACTATATTCCCCTGAGAATAGATTCAACATGGTAACTACATCTGCCTGTTTAATAATCTTTGTATGAGTTGCAATACCATAGGCTCCACCCCAATATTCCTTCTCATGAAGCAGACGTCCTTTTAATTCTTCAATCCCAACTTCCTCAAGTTTTTCATATCCGTCAAATTGCTGAATAATTCCGGTAACCGTGTCAGCCTGAGGGATATAAAGCCATTCAGTAGCATCTTTGAAGCTATGTAGTAAAGCATCTAAATCATAGTTATTACTAAGACGTTCCTTCGTCTTATCGCCTATTGACGATAAGGTTTGAATCACACGAATTGCACTATCAAAGGTATATTGAGCCATTTTGTTCGTATAAGCATTATTATTAACTCGCTCATGATATTCGTCCGGTCCGATCACATCATGCAACTCATAGTAATTGCCACCTATTCTTTTAAGTAATAGGTCGTAATAGAACCTCGCACATTCTAATATTACTTCTGCACCACCTTCAGCTAACAAATCATAACTTCCAGTGTAATCTACATAACGCATGATTCCATATACCACTGCCGAAGAGATATGTATCTGCTTATCCTTAAAATAAGTTCGCATCTGTCTACCAGTAAATACATCGGTTACATTATAATCAGAGCAGGCATCATAGCCGCCTTCCTGGCTTTCCCACGCATAGAAAGCACCCTGAAAGCCGTAATATTTCGCTTTCTTCTTCGCGCCCTCTAAGGTATCAATACGATATTTTAGTAGTGTTTTTGCGACTGTAGGTTCCGTTAGCAGGAAGAAATCCAGCATAAACATCTCAGTGTCCCAAAATACTGCTCCTTTATATGTCTGACCAGATAAGCCTCTGGCTGCAATGGATAGGTGGTCGGTATGTCTTGGAGCGATACAGTGCAGATGATAAATAGAATAATTCAGAGCTTCCATCGCTTCCAAATCTCCATCAATGATTACCTCAGATATGTTCCATTTCTTCTCCCACTCAGCGATATGCTTTTCAAGAACTGCTTCATATCCACTTGTTTTTGCTTTTGCAACCGTTCCATAAGCTGCGTCTTCATAATTTGCTTCATCCTTATTGGTATAAACGCTAATCCATTTGTACAGGGTGTAAGTCTTTCCAGCCTCTGCATGGAAGGATAATACCCTTAGGGATTTTCTATCTTCTGCAACCAACTGTTCTTGATGCGATGCATCCATTTGGTAAGACTCACAGACACAGACCTGATCCTTACTTTCATGCGTGATGGCGATGGACTTCAGGATATCTTGATTCTGAGATAATAATATCTCGTCATAGTGAGGGCCATTGATGTCCCATACATCTGCATCAATACCAGTTACTAGTCTAAAATCCCCTTCCACTTCCGAATGCACGCTATATTTCATAGCAATTAAATGTTTATCCTCCATTGAGGCAAATCGCTCTGCATTCACGGTTAACTTGCTTCCAGTTGCATTCCAAGTGGTAGTACGGGTAAAAATTCCATGTCGATAATTCAAGGAAATGTTGTGGCTGAAAGCTTCAACCTCAGGTAACCGATATTCCTTATGATTAAATTCAAGATAGGTATATAGACCATTAGGTGCATTGAGTGGTTCTCTCCATGCATCACCAACCCGGTCATAGATTCCTGCTAAATTAATAGCCGGATATTCATTTTTATTAAATTCTTGAAGGGTTCCTCGGATACCAAAATATCCATTTCCTACCAGAAATTTATTGCCTACAGAAGATATCCGTTCTTGATCAAAGCCTTCTTCTTTTATACTCCAGCTTTGCATGGTTTATCCCCTCCATTCTGTTGGGATTGTAATTATTGTTTTTTCTTTCTTAAGTACAATCGGTTGACCATAGATTGATACTAATATCTCAGTACCCTTATCCGTATTAAATACTGCATGGTCCTTATCAATCGCTACCTGAATAACGTCCCCTTGATAATGAATTCGGAAAGAATAACCGTTCCAATCCTTCGGTATGGAAGGTGAAAAACTCAACTTATCTTGGTCCGAACGCATTCCACCAAAACCATATACAATATTCATCCAAGCAGCTGCAATTGAAGTAGTATGCAGACCTTCTGCAGTATTACGATTATAATTATCTAAATCCATTCTCGTTGCAAAACCAAAGAACTTATATGCTTCCTCATGCTTTTGTAATTGAACCGCTAAGATAGAATGTACTGACGGCGACAATGAACTTTCATGAATACATCTTGGCTCGTAAAACTCATAATTCTTCAGTAATTGTTCCTTAGTAAAACTTTGATTATGTAATAGCATCATCATTAATACATCTGGTTGTTTGACCATATCATTACGATAAATTCGGTCATAGGTCCAATGATGGTAGAGCGGAAACTCCTCCATCGGAATGGTATCCACATCAATATGAGGAAGCGTAAAATAGCCCTCGTGCTGTTCAAACAGCTTTGTGTTTTCATCATATGGAATATACATATGTTCCGCTAAAGTAAGCCAATTATCACACTCATTTTTACTTATCTCATATTCCTTGATCAACGCTTCATAAGCATCTTTATTCTTCTTACTTAAGCGTTCTAAAACCTCTAACGTATATTCAAAGGTAGCCTTACCCATGAAATTGGTATAGCAGTTGTTATTAACCATCATCTGAAACTCATCCGGTCCCATAACGCCATAATAACCATACTTTGTATGCCTCGCATTCCAATCTCCTCTAGAAGCAAGCATTCTACTAACTTCAATCAGTATTGGCAATCCTGTCTCAAAGACAAAGTCTTCATCCTTGGTAACAAGCTCATAATGCCTGATCCCGTATACCACTGCTGTGGACGCCTGAAGCTGCAAGCTGGCATGCTGCCATAGACTGCAGCATTCTCTACCACTAATTGTCGCAATGGGATAAAATGCTCCTTCGCAGTCTAGCGCCTTTGCTCTAGCCTTTGCTTCCGGTAAGGTGATCAATCGGAAATCAAGTAAATGCTTTGCTGCCTCCACATTATTAAATATATAAAAAGGTAGGCAATAGGTTTCCGTATCCCAAAAGGTATTACCGCTATAAGCTTCTCCGGTAAGTCCCTTCGCACCAATAATTGTTCCACTATCAGCTCCATGATAGGTTTGATGCATCTGGAAGATACAAAATCTAATTCCTTGCTGATTCAGCTCATCGCCATCAATTACGATGTCTGAAGCCTCCCACATCTCATCCCACCATTTAGCACTTTCTGCTTTTACGGTATCATATTCTAAGGACTTAAATATTTGACTTGCTTCTGAACATTTAACGTTAAATGTATTAAAACTTTCCAATGAATTTTCTTTTCTTACCAAGTTCATAACAAGTCTTGTAAGCGTTGTTTCTTCACCCTGTTTTAATGTAAAAGTTAATTGTTTTAATACTCTTTTCTTTTCGATTAGATCCTTTTCTGATGTAAAATCTCCCTCGAAACGGCATAAGGAATAGACGGACTGTTCCGTGTTTATGGTATTTGCTAGAATACTACACCATTTTTCACCAGTATTACTTTCCTCACAGTTCCATAGATTTTTTCCTACCATATTATGTGGTAGTGTAAAATCAAGTCCTGCAGTTATCACAACTTCACCTGTGAAATTAAGTGGTGTCATTGTAATTCTTTGCCCTGCTAAGTGTGCATCATTCATGGATAAAAAGCGTTCAAAATTAAGCTTTAATTCCTTCCCGTCCTCCATTACCCAGATATAAGAACGGGTTAATACACCTGTCTGCAGATTTAATTGACGGTTGAAATCCCTGCAATTGGATTGATCTAAATTAACTGTTTTCTCTCCAACTCGGATACGTAAGTACAACCAATCCACGGAATTAACCATGAATTCTGTCTTATCAATAATACCCTTATAGGAGGAGCCTTCGGTTTTTACTGTTTCATAGATTCCATTGAAATAACTTCCGATCAGACTTTCACCCGAATAGCCTTCTTCAAAATATCCTCGAATCCCCATGAACTCATTTCCCAAGGAAAAGATGGATTCTGATACCTCAGAATATGCTGGATTGAAGCCTTCTTCAATTATATTCCATGGATCTGTATTGTAATATATATCTGCTATTTTCGCCATATTTTGCCTCCAAGTTTTGAGAATAAGTGTTTGCATTCCTTCTCAGAACGCAAACCTCAGTATGAAAGAAGTTCAAAATGAAATTCCCAAGTGTTAAGAGTATCTTTCTTAACACTTTTGATTCTCATTTTGGAATTCTTGTAATGGCTCGCACGATTTTTGCGAGACTATTTTCACACTTACCCCTTTAATGCACCGGTTGTAGCACCCGCTGTAATCTGTTTTTGAAATATTAAAAATAAAATTGTCGGTGGTATGATGGAAAATGCTACAGCTCTTAAAATCTCAACATCCGTGGCATTGGAGGTACGGAAAGCAAATAAACGTACCATTACAGTCTCATGTCCTGAACCATTCAATACTAAGTATGGTAATAGGAAGTCTGACCAAGCTGCATTCACTGTAAAAATTGTAATAACCATTACAATTGATTTTGAAAGCGGTAAGATGATACTGATAAAGGTTCTGAATACCCCACATCCATCAAGCTTTGCTGCTTCAATTAACTCTTTGGGTAATCCTTCAAAAAACTGCTTAAACAATACCACATAGAATGCATTTGCACCAAGAGAAAGCCATAGTGGTACAAAGGATTGATTTAACCCAACACGGTTGATATTGACAAACAAAGCAACAATACTAGTGGTGGCAGGAATTAATAAGCCCCACATTACCAAGGTAAATACAACTTTATATCCCTTTGGCTTCAGAATGCCCAGACCGTAAGCCAGTAATCCGTTAAAAAGTACGGAACTGACCACACAACCTGCTACCACAATGAATGAATTTATATAAAATTTAAAAAATTTTAAATCATTCCAAGTCTTAACATAGTTCTGTATGTTAAATTTTGAAGGCAAAATAGTTGCTGCCTTTCTAAATTCTGCTATATCCTTAAAGCTTGCCAGGAAAACCCAAACAGCAGGAAATACCGCTACAATAACCATTCCAATACAAATCATAAAAATAATAATACATAATATTTTATGTTTCATGGAGTGGAGATCATAATATCGAATGGTGCCATCTTCTTTTTCTCTATATTTTTCGAAAAACATTTCAACCTCCATCTGCCTGCTTTAGCAGGCTATCATATCCTGATGAAAAAGACACACTCCAGTGACTTTTTCTACGCTAAAATTCATTTTAGCGTTTCCTCCACATCATTCTTTTGTCTTGGTAAGTTTAAAGTATAACCCACTTAAAATTACTAATATAATACACATCATAACCGATAATGCTGCTGCAGCCGGATAATTAAAGTCTCGGAATGCATAGTTATAAACCAATTGCATGATCGATATACTTGCATTATTCGGTCCACCGTTTGTCATTACCAATGGTTCATATAGAATTTGGAATACTGCTATAATCTGCAGAATAAGCATTGTTTTTCCTAAGGAAAATATATTCGGTACCGTAATATATCGTATTCTTTGTATAATACCAGCACCATCTAAAGTAGCAGCCTCATACAGCTCGGAATTAATACTATTAATACCTGCCATATAAATCAAAGCGGTTGAACCTGCTCCTCTCCAAGTCATAGTCACGACGATGAGCGGTATTGTCAATTTGGGATTGGATAACCATACCATAGGATCAAGACCGATCTTCGCTAATAGAATATTTAAAACACCTGTGTTACCTGGTCGAAAGAAATACCCCAACATCATAACCGTTGCCATACCAGGCATAATATTCGGAAAATAAACTCCGACTTTGAATAAACTTTTTAAGTGAACTGTTTCGGAAATTAAAATTGCTATAAAGATTGGAACAAAAAATCCTATAATTAAGGACCAAAGTATGTATTTAAACGTGTTTGCAAATGCATGTAAAAAGTCTGGATGATTTAAAACCATTTTGTAATTATCAAACCCAACAAATTCCTGTAACCGGATTCCCTTCGCTGTATATAAGGAGAGGCGAACGCTTTCCAGTAATGGCTCCCAAACAAAAAAAGCAAATAATATGATAGTAGGTATCATAATCAGCCATCCTGTTAAGTCTCGTTTCATTAGTTTTTGTTTATGTTTATTTAAGGGGATTATTTCACTTTTTGCTCTGACCACTTTATCCACCCTCCTTTATTTAGTTAAAATATTTTTTCAAAGATGATGGGGTAATCTCATAAAGAAAACCCCATCATCACAAATACTATTAATTCTTCTTATTTATTTACGCCACTATCAAGTAATGTCTGATAATTCTCATCTGCAGTCTTCATAAGTGCTGCTACATCTGCATTCTTATCAGTTACAACTGCTTGAAGTACTTTTGTTAATTCTGAATATAAATCTTGAGCAGAACCTGGCTCTTCAAGACGAAGGTTACCATCGGATTTGATAGCTGCAAAATAGGTATCGAAAAGCTTTGTATCAACATTACCAAACTCAGCTGTTACATCTGCCTCTGCTGCTAATACATCATCAGCAATCCAGCAAGGGAAACGAGGAATTACAGGTACGCCGTTAGCAACTTTACTCTGAGCATCTGCTCTCATACCAGCAATTGCATCTTCTGTTGCAACAGGAGCTTTACCCATAACTTCAAGATAATCAAGTGCAGCATTGATTTCTTCAACTGTAGCATTCTTTGAGAACATGTAAGGAGTACCACCAGATAAGGAGTACTGATCACCATTTGGTCCTGCAGGAAGAGCTGTCATAGCCAATTTATCAACTGGAAGACCATTAACCTGTGTAGGTTGATTAACTGCATCATTAGCTGCGATATACATAGCTGCTGCGCCAGTTCCTAACTCAACGAAACCGGAACCCCAATCTTCGTTGGTTGGATCAGGAGTAAGAACATCATATTCCCATTTTAAAGATTTAACATATTCCATAGCTGCAATAGCTTCTGGAGAATCTATGTTAGATACAAATTTACCATTTTCTTCTAATGTTAAAGTAGCACCGAATGCCCAAGCGATGTTACTAAAATGCCACCCGCCTGCATTATCCTTAGCCAACAAGCATAAACCTGCTTGACCAGTTGCATCTTTAATCTTCTTAGCTGTTTCTGCTAATTCTGTCCAAGTCTTAGGATATAGAGGGTAACCATCTGCATCTACTAAGCCTGCTTCTTCAAATAAAGCAACATTAATCATTAAGCCTAATGCATAACCATCACGCGGAATACCATAAATTCTTCCATCTTTGGAGAGAAGATCACGGATAGAAGGATTAATAATATCCAACCAACCACGTTCCTGGAGAATATCTGTGATATCAGCAACAAAACCGCCATTGATTAACTTCTGAGGCTCTGTATACCATGACTCAAATATTGTAGGAAGATTTCCTGACTCAGCTAATGGTACAAAAGTATCAGTAGCATACTTGTAATAAGAAGGAACAACTTCTACATTTGGATGTGTAGCATTAAATGTTGCTACATAACCTTTATGTAATTCGATATCTGCTGTTAATGTATCTTCTGGCCAAATACCAAGCTTTAATTGAACTTTTTCAGCTGTGGCATCCGTTGCAGGTGCCACGGTAGGTGTTGCTTCCTCTTTGGTATCTGTAGTTGTTGAAGCGGTATCTGCGGGTGTATCTGTCTTTACCTCATCCTTTTTACACGCTGCCAGCATGCTTACTGCTAACATCATACACAGTAAGAGACTAACTATTTTTCTAATTTTTTTCATTTTGTTCTCCTTCCCTTTCTAGGTACAGCTTTATTGTATTACAGATTTCATTAAATTAAAATTAAAATCTTAATTTTCTCTACGTTTTATTACTGAGTTTGATTAAAATGTTTTCTTGAATTTCTTAAGAGCTACAAGTCCAAATGCGCATCCAATGAGAGCAATCATAGCAACGATAGCCATGGTATTAGAACTTCCTGTCTTAGGAACTTCTGCATCAGTAGCAACTGCTGCTGGTTCGGCTACAACTGCTGGTGCAAGAGTAGAGTTTGCATCGTCAGATAAAAATACATCTTTGATTGTATAAACACTGCTACCACCATCAAGACCCATAAAATTAACCCATGACAACATAGTAATTCCTTTGTCTTGTACCGGTAGTACCACATCCTGATATTCTTCAGTTAATGTTACACCGAGGTCAGTTAAATTAAATGTGAATAAATCTGATACTGCGATTTGTGCTGCTGCTGTATCGCCGGTTGCTTTCATAATTACATGGAGATAAGGTGCTTCTACAGCTGCATCACCCATGTTTAATTGTGTCCAGTTACCAGGGCCTTGAATTGTTGCGTCAACTACTTCGCCTGCATTAATGAATCCACTGTTTTGGAAAGCACCATCTTTAACAAGATCCGTTGTTGCTGCAAATGCATTCGCAGTCATCAGCATTGTAAGTAATACGGTTACTACAACTGCTGCAAATCCCTTGCGCATTTTAGAACTCTTCATATAAAATCCTCCTCTTTTAATATAAAGTTTTACGTTAAACCTGTCAGAACTTAAAATCAAATAAATAAATCTATTGTATATTTCGTACACATTTAACGTTTAACTAGATATTATCATTTGTATTTAATTATGTCAATAGCATTTTTCATTTTTATGTAAAACATTTATATTGTATACTTCTATTATGAGTTATTGTGTAGTAATATACATTATATACAAATAATTTTTTATAATTATTAACATTACAGAATCATCACTCTTTAGATCAAAACCATAATCCTTGTCAACTCCTATATGATAGCTAGTTATGAATGCTTTTACTTCCTACTTTTCTATCTCACTTCGTATATAAATTAATGCATTCTATTTTGGGCATATTTCACATAGGATATCTTGTCATTTATCTTTCTCTATTTCTATGATCATATCAATTTATGATTTCCATAATTAAATTGTAATCTATTTGAAATAGAGGCTTAAGGAACCTAGCGTATTTTTTTATCATATTCATGGAATGTTATGTGTAATCTTGTTGTTAAATTTATCTAATTATTATATAATTATTTCATGAAACTTTGGGGAGGTATTATATGAACAAAATTAAGAAATTGTTATTTACCGTATTATTATTAATTGCTATGGTGACATCATCCGCTGCCCCAATCTTCAGCTCTACTCACATAGCACAAGCAGCAACAATAAAAATTAGCAATAGATCTCTTACTCTTGAGGTAGGTAAAGTTAAGACATTAAAAATTACTGGTACAAGTAAAAAAATCATTTGGTCCTCCAGTAAAAAAACAGTGGCTACAGTATCTTCCAAAGGAAAAGTTACAGCAAAAATTGCTGGAACTACAACAATTACAGCAACGGTCGCAGGAAAGAAATTAACTTGTAAGCTTACTGTTAAAGAACCAGCTAATCCATATTTGAAGGATGCTCCCTTTAAGGCGACCGAAATTAAGATTGAAAATATTGACTTTATAATGCCGTCTGATTGGGATGGGACATATGATCTTGGTACACAGAACGACCTCTATGTGTCGATGCATCCACTTGATACCACCATTTCATCATTATTAACGATCCATATTGTATTTACGAATGAAAAAGCTCCTGATTATCGTGTCCTTAAGAAAGAACTCAGTACTGATCTTACTCTGGAAAAAGTACAGCAATCACTTATAAAATCCGTAAATGACCCTAACGTCATTCTAACTGATTTTGTAAAAAGCGATTACGAAGCACCTTTTGGAAATGTCTTAAAAGCTGTGTATAACATCAATTCAAAAGGAGAAGAAATTCAACAGGCCGTATATTATTTTTACTTAGATAATTACTACCTTGAAGTTAAAGCAACGGACAACTCAGAAATCGATATAGAAACAATGACTGATTATATGATTAGTTCCATTATTATTAAATAAAAAAATAGTAACTCATATTTAAATACTATTGTTATTATAAGACAGCTATAGGTAACAATCGAATGCTATGTTCCATTGTCACCTATAGCTATTTTTATGAAATCTTCTTTCTTATGTTCTTGTAACCTTCCTATATTCTTGTATCCTTCTTATGTTCTTGTAACTTTGTTATAATCATGTATCCTTCTTATATTCTTGTAACTTTCTTTGTTCTTATAGCTTTCTTATGTTCTTGTAGCTTTCTTATGTTCTTGTAACTTTCTTATGTTCTTGTAACTTTCTTATGTTCTTGTAACTTTCTTATATTCTTGTAGCTTTCTTATATTCTCGTAACTTTTTATATTCTACTAACTATTTAATATTTTATAACTTTATTAATTTTACAATTTCTATTACTCTTTTCCTCTACTTCAATCCGTTATATATTGCATTCAATAGAACTCTGTTCGGATCTTGACTTAATTCCCATATCATAGCTCCACCCAATCCTTTTGTCTTTATATATTCCGCTTTTAATCGCATAGATTCTTCATCCTCATAAGTAATAAAGGTAGATCCATTATATAACCAGGGAACCATTGACTCCGCATGGAAGTATCGTGTATATCCCGATGCATTTAAATAATTAGCTGCAATGTTTGCATAACTTATCGACGCACTCCCAGAATAAGTTTGGTATAATCCATGATTGACATCTGCTACTGCTTTAAATAGATAGCCATAGAAAGGAACCCCCAGGATAAGTTTATCAGCCGGGAAACCCGCCTTTAGCCAAGTGTTAATACTGGTATCAACACTCCATTTTAACTGCGGTGATGTATCATTGTTATTATAAAGCGGTGCATTAAAATCTGTATAGGTATCCCAGGTACCATGGATATCATAAGTCATAATATTAGCATAATCGATATATAACTGTAGCTTGGATAACTCAATATTATTGACATACCAACTACCGGCAGCACCGGCAAAGGATAGTAAATATTCCTTACCATCAATTACTTCTCTTGCATCCAGCTTCTCTCTTAACGTCTGCATAAGTAGAGTGAAATTATATTTGTCCTCTGGCCTTCTGATATTAGTGGATAATCCACCTGCAACAGGGTATTCCCAATCAATGTCGATACCATTAAATCCGTACTTAACAATAAAATCCACACAGCTATTAGCGAAAACGGATCTTGATTCAGCTGTTAAGGCTGCATCTGAAAATCTCGCAGACCAAGACCATCCGCCGACCGCAATTAGCGTCTTAAGATTAGGATTTGATTGCTTAAGAGCATTTAACTTCGCAATGTTGGAAGGATCAACATCTGGATAACCTAGAGTAATTTTTAAATCACTACCAATATTAGCAAACGCATAATTAATATGGGTAAGTTTATTTGCGTCTATCTTCTCAGGTGTAAAACCAGAGTAAGCTGCCCATGCAGCATAATAACCAACTAATTTCGTTGATGGAGTCGGTATACTAGTCGGTATTGGTGTCACAGTAACAGTTGGATTAGGTGTAGCTGTTGGTACTACTGTTGGAGATGGTGTTGCTATTGGGGTTGCTATTGGGATTGCTGTTGGGGCTATTGATGGGGCCGGTGTTGCTGTTGGCGCAATTGTTGGAATTACTGTTGGAAGAGGTGTTGGAGTTGCACTTATTGTAGGAATTGCCGTCGGTATACCCGAAGTGGTTCGCAACGTGGTAACTACCAACGTGTTACTATTACTAGAACTATTACCTGCTGCATCTTTCGCTCTAATATAAAATTGATATGTATGTTCGGGTGTTAAATAATTAGCTTTATAAGTAGTTGTATAAGTAGTTCCAATCTTTACATTATCCATGTAAACTTCATAATTGTTGACACTTATGTTATCTGTTGATGCATCCCAGGACAATGATACCGAAGTATCAGTTGTTGCCACCAGTCTAAGATTTAATGGCATTGTTGGTGAAGTTTTATCAAGTCTACTCGGTTTTGCTGCAAAAACGGTTGAACTAAATGAAGCATTAAAGATAAATACAAATACCAAAATCATTACAATAAATCTCTTTTTTCCGCCGTACCCTTTCAATAACCTATTCATCATAGTAAGCCTCTCCTTATGTAATATTGAATGCAAAAAAAATGTTGTAAAGTTTAAGTAGAATGCCGTTTTATTGTATACTGCTACAAAAACTCATACTATAATGCTATCAATTATTGTATATTATGTCAACTTACTAGGCAAGGGAATTACTGGTATTTATAAATGATTATACGATGAAAATAAGCCTGCAAATTAACCTGCAAATCATATCCAATCCACATTTTCATGTAAAACATTGCTATTTGTAACAATGTATTATATAATAGGTACTTGTGGCTTAATGCCGTATAGATAAGGAGAATGCAAAAGTAATGTCATTCGATAAATTAAATATCATAGATCCTATTTTAAAGGCTCTAAAACATGAGGGTTATGTAACCCCAACCTCCATTCAAGAAAAAGCAATCCCACTGCTATTGGAAGGAAAAGATTTACTGGGATGTGCCCAGACAGGAACTGGAAAGACCGCAGCCTTTGCTATTCCGATTATGCAAGGATTATATAATGAAAATAAACCTGCTTCAAAAGGACCAAAAAAAATTCAAGCTTTAATTTTATCACCTACCCGTGAACTTGCTACGCAAATTGGTGACAGTTTTTCAACCTATGGAAGATATTTAGGATTAAAAAACTTAGTTATCTTTGGCGGTATATCACAAAAGCCCCAAGTAGAAGCACTAACGCGAGGCATTGATATCCTTGTAGCAACTCCCGGTAGATTGCTTGACTTAATTAATCAAAAATATATTGATCTTCACAATGTAAAGTATTTTGTATTAGATGAGGCGGATTTTATGTTGGACATGGGCTTTATCCGTGATGTCAAAAAAATCATAGCTTTACTTCCGATTAAAAAACAGTCGATGTTATTTTCAGCTACGATGCCCGAGGAAATAAGTAAGCTTGTAGATACCATATTAATTAATCCTTCAAAAGTAGCTGTAACTGCCGTTTCCTCTACAGTTGATATGATTGAACAATACATTTATTTTGTTAATAAAGGTAACAAAAGAGCTTTACTTACACATTTGTTAAATAACAAAAATATCGTATCTGCACTCGTTTTTTCTCGAACGAAGCATGGTGCGAATAATATAGCAAAGCATCTAATTAAGGCAGGTATCCCATCTGAAGCAATTCACTCAAACAAATCACAAACTGCTAGACAATTGGCTTTAAATAATTTTAAAACTAAGAAGACCAGAGTTTTAGTCGCAACCGATATCGCAGCTAGAGGAATTGATATTGATGAGCTGTCCCATGTATTTAATTTTGATTTACCTGAGGTTCCTGAGACTTATGTACATCGCATTGGCCGAACAGGTAGGGCAGGACTTGGTGGTATCGCTTTATCCTTCTGTGATAATGAAGAAAAAAAACTTCTTGCTGAGATTCAAAAGCTTATATCGAAAAGTATTCCGATAGTTGATAACCATCCCTTTCCCTTAGTAGTAGAGGAATCCACCGAAGTAAAGGCAATTCCTCAAAAAGCTATAAATTCTAGGCCTAATTCGAGAAATTTTACTGGACGAAATCGACAGAAGTAATTATAATAATATATATTATAAATAATGAAACATATAAAAGGAGTGGTATAAATGGGTAACAGAGATATTAAAAAAGACGTTAAAAAGAAGAAGAAAACCGAAACCGGAGCATTACCTTCATTAAAGCCGATTATGAGCGAACCTGAGGTAATTAAAAAACCCAAAAAGAAATAAGAATTTGTATTATGACTCCTTTTGGAATACGAAACATAGTTTTGTTGGACAAGTCAAATTAATACACAGGAATAAAGGCTGCTTGTTAGCTTTCAACATAAATTGTTGTGAGCTAACGGGCAGCCTTTATTCAGTTACTATTAAATTATTCAGATAATTGAGATAGAATCGCTAAACCTCCACTACCATTGTTGGACAAAAGGATGAAAGATTTAAGATATCAAATTTCATCGCATTTATAATATATAATTACCTGTCCTGTCTGCTTCTCGTATTTTCTCTTTAATTCCATCAAATTCATATTATGGTTATCCAATTTTCTTTTTATTTTACACAATATTGGGGAAGATAATTTCATTCCTCTTTTCACTAACCAATTAATTAATTTCCGATAAATTCGAAATACTCTCCACTCATACTCTAACAAAAACAATACTCTCCATACATTCATAATTTCACTTCTCCTAATCATTAAGTATTTTCGCTAAATGATGTTGTTACGAACTGTAATACTTATCCTTTAGTTTTTTTGATCATTGTGATATAATTAGCCGCATGGTAAAAATCTCGTTTCTTCTACTAATATTATACTTCTATTCTTACGTTTAAACAATCCATATTTCGTAGCATACATTACGTAAAGAAAAGATGTTTGGGATTATAGTTAATCCATCTGTTTGTATAATATCCTGAGGAGAAAATTTTATACTTATAAAAAATGGCCATAAATTCAAAAAAATGTATATAATAATAAAGGCTACTAACCTACTAATATAAAATGGAACCTGTGGAATAGATACTAAAAAATCTAATCCCATAGGTTCCATTTATATGATGATACTTAATAACTAGTATTAAGAAACCCTATTCCATTATCTCCTGAACTCTTCCAACCATATCACCCTCAACCAACATCACTTTGATGCCATGAGGATGAAATTGACTATTTGTCAGGATTTTTTTCACATGTCCATTTGTTAATTTTCCAGTTGGCTGATCTTTCTTCAATACTATTTTAACTTCCATACCAATTTTTATATTTGCCCTATTTTGTCCGTTCATCATGATTTATTCTCATTATGTAGACAATTATCGATTGCAATAACCAATGCACATAACAACCCTGCATTTTCTTCATCCGGAATGTCCAGTTCATAGCTGTCGCCCCAAGATAACCACTTTTTAAAGATGCTTCCAAAGTACTGACCATCCTTGGTAATCTGATAATTCATGGTCATAAAATCTCCATCGATCGAAAAATTCCCTAGAACACTATCAACATTTAATTTAGCGTGAAACAAAGCAAACTCCTGACTGATGGTTGCACATAAATCATTGTTATTATAGATCTCGTATTCTGCCAGGAAAAAAGTTAGCTTCCGTTTGATATAATAAAGTTCCTGACCCTGTGTATCATATAGATGCAGCTTTGCTCCGATGGTAAAAAGTTCGCTTTCTACATCAAAAACTACGTTCTCATCTGCATCATATACATCATATTTGTCACCAAATGAAAAAATTCGTTGCTTAATATAAAGTTTCATATTCTCTCCAATTCGTATGAGATATTTTTAGTTTGAATTTTTCGTGCTTCACAACTCTATAAAACTAGTTTTACATAATCAAGTATTTTACTGTAGTTATCCTCGTTGGAGCTCAATTTCTAGATCATCGACTGAAATTAATTGCCCAAAGCGATTATCCCAAATCATATAATTATAAAATTCGTATAATTTTTCACTCGTCAAATATGCATTATCAAAGGTCGTATTCGTTTCTTTGGGAATGATGACCTTATAGCCATGCTCAAAAGCTGTTTTACAGGTTGTATCAATACAATATTCCGTCTGCATGCCAACCAAGATAATCGTTTTAATTTCCTTATTATCTATGTATTCTTTTAATCCCGTTTTTAAAAAGGAACTACAATATTTTTTATCAAATATCATTTCTCCACTTTCAGGAGCTATTTCATGGTATATCTGCCACCCCTTTGTGTTAATCTCAAGATCTCCACCAACGCCGCCATCGTGACGAACATAAACTACCTCAATACCAGCTTGCCTGGAGGTATGGATTAATTGTTTAATATTCTTAATTACCTTTGTTTCGTTATAGGGATGCTCCTCTATTAATGCTGTTTGAACATCTACTACAAGTAATATTGTATCCTTCATATTTCCATATCCTTTCTGTGTTATATTTTCAGGTATATACTTATCTATACACCTTTTTAATCGTTCGTAAGATCTCCATTACCACTCACCGGTATTGCATCCCCTAGATACGTGGGTTCTGGTTTCATTATCACATAGAAGAAATCCTTAACTCTTGCTAGAACTTCGCGGGCTTCGCGATAGCTTTGCCCTGCATATATTCTTGGATCAGAAGCGACACCATATACTTCTAATCCAAGTTCCTTACCTACATATAAAGCACGATACATATGATATCCCTGTGTAACTAGAAGAATTTTATCGGCCTCGAATATATCCCTGGCACGATACATACTCTCATAGGTTGAAAAGCCGGCATGATCCATAAATATATTCTCTGACGGTATGCCCGCATTAATTGCATATTGTTTCATTACATTCACTTCATCGTAATCCTTACGGCCGTGATCACCACTCATTAATAATTTGTCTGACACACCTGCTTTATATAATTCAATTCCCTGAAGTAGACGGTCCTCTAACATTGGACTAGGCCTACCCCCCTCCCAAACTCCTGCACCTAAAATTAAGATACAATCCACCTCCTCTAATGAAGAGGCTTCCTCTTGATTTAATATAACTTCATCGGCTGAGGCTTTCACGATAGCATTAATACCAAAAAGTGCAATAGTACCAAATATACCAAGACAAAGAATGATAAGAAATAGTTTTTTGATAAGCTTTTTCATTTTATATTTACCTCGCTTTTTCCTTCCCTATAATAACAAGTTTCTACTTCCTATAAGGATTGTTATTATTTGTCTGATATTATTTGTTTGATATATTTGTTTGATATTCGTTGTTTGATATTCGTTGTTTGATATTCGTTGTTTGATATTCGTTGTTTGATATTCGTTGTTTGATATATTTGTATAATATTATTTGATTGATATATCTGTTTGATATTTGTTGCTTGAAATTATTTGCTGCTTAATTGATTCGATATTATTTGTTTAATATCTGTTATTTTTAACTTTGTTAAAAATTGTTTATTATAAGTTGTGATTATTTGTTTGATATCTTTTACTTGTTATCTTTTACTTGTTATCTTTTACTTGTTATCTTTTACTTGTTATAATTTACACAATTTTTGCTTGATATTGCTTATTATCATTTGCCTATCATAGCTCATTATCATTTGCCTGTTATCATAGCCTATTATTACCATAATTTATTATAACATATATCTTCTTATATCACTATACAAATAGGAATAAAAACCCAAATTTATGCATAACACAAATTCTAGTCCAAATGCACTATTTCGGTTGCTATCTTATCAACAAAAACTCGGTCATGTTCCACAAATATCATTGTTGGCTGATATTTCAGTATCAACTCTTCTACCTGAACCCTTGAGAATACATCCACGAAGTTTAGTGGTTCATCCCATAGGAATACATGAGCCGGCTCTGAGAGACTTTTTGCAAGTAAAACCTTTTTCTTTTGCCCACCACTAAAGTCTCGGATATCCTTCTCAAACTGTCCTCTGGAAAAATCAAGCTGACGAAGTACTGTCTTAAAGATTGTTTCATCCAACCCATAGGTTACTGCAAAATCTTTGAGATTACCCTCAAGGTACGAGGTATCCTGTGACACATAAGAAATCTTAAGCCCTTGCGCTACATGAAAGCGTCCAGTATAAGTAATATCATTTCCCAGGAGAAGCTTAAATAGAGTAGATTTTCCAGATCCATTTTTACCTCGAATTGCTATTCGGTCACCATTTAGTAGCGTAAAGTCAATGTTTGATGTAATTTCTCTTTCCCCGTAGAATAGGTTCAAGCCTTCTGCTTCGATCAGACGTTTCTTTGGAAATGGAAGTAAGTTCATCTTTAGGGAATCTACCTGTTCAATGTTTTTAAGTAACCCCTTTTTTTCCTCGATTGCATCCAGCTTTCTATTTTCTATGGATTTTGCACGTTTCATCATCTTGGCTGCCTTATGTCCGATTGCTCCTCGATCTGCTGCATGGGTTCCTATCTTGGAGGCTTCCACCTGATCAGACCAACCTGTTGCACGCTTGGCAGCGTCCGATAAAACGGTAATATCCTTTTTAAGTTGTTCGTTTTTTGATAGTTCATAATTATCCTGAAGCTCTTTGTTCTGCTGCCAGGAGTCATAATTTCCTCTTTGTACCTCGATGTTAGCTCGATTGATTGACAGGACATGGTCGATGCACTGATTGAGAAACGCTCGGTCATGGGAAACCAGAATAAATCCCTTCTTTGTCTGAAGATAAGAAGCTAGGGTATCACGCCCCTCCATATCCAAGTGATTTGTTGGTTCATCAATAAGCAGAAAGTTATTTTTCTTAAGAAATAGAGCTGCCAGCATAATCTTTGTACGCTCACCAAAACTTAACGTGGAAAATGGCCTTGTAAGTACAGATGAGTCCACCTGAAGTTTTCCCAACTCCTTCTCAATTAATTCCTCAATAACGTAACCATCATGGGATTGATATAGGTCGAGGAGCTTCCCATAACGATCCATCACTGGACTTATTGAACTTTGTTCCGCTTCGCTCTCTTTCAGACACTGTTCCATTTCCTGCTCCCACTGAGCAAACGGTGCGATTGTATTCTTAATAATCGCCAAAGTATCTACCGTAGTATCAACTACTTCAAATGGGAAATAATCAAAATCCACCGAAGCAGTAATGCATCCTTGATATTCCAGCTTTCCTAGTAATAAATTTAGAAAAGTAGTCTTTCCCCTGCCATTTCTTCCAATAAAGCCAAGCTTCCAATCGGTATCAATTTGAAAACTAGAGTGTTCAAAAATGTTATCATAAGTTGTATCATAGCTAAAAGTTAAGTCATTTATAGTAATTTGCGACATAATATTGTATTCCCTCCATAGACATTTCTGTTGTAATAATTTATAGTTTATAGTTACTATTGAAGCATAATCTTGAAACAAGTGAAGTATCGGGAAACGACTCACCTTTCAAGAATAAAATAAAACCACAAGAAATTACCTTCTTGTGGTCATAATGCTGCAATTGAAAGAACTAGTAAGCTTCAAATTATCGTAAACAAACATGATACCATTTTCTAAAGAGTTGGTATACTTTACGAATTCTGCATAATATATGAGAGATAGGATTGATAATTTCTTGCTCGCAACAAAAATGAACCGAAAACGGCTGTGTTTTATTGCATATTCAAATATCTGATTAGCAAGTAATTATAATCATTCCTAGTACCTCGTTTTCTTAATTTTACGGGCTCATTTTAACATTTCCGATTAGATCTGTCAATCATTAATATTATTTTTAATGATTATTATTTATATTATTTACGTTTCATACTATTTGTAAATATAATTTCAGTCATTATTTTTTGAATTATTTCTTGACCCATTTAATAATTATCTTTAACAATTTTACTCTTTTCTCTTATTCTCTTTTACTATTTACTCTTTAATATTTCATTACAGATAGTTTGGAGAAAATCACGTTTATCCAATATTATCCAAATCCTTCATGACAATTTCTACAAATATCCGAGCAATCTCTGGATCAAATTGGGTACCGGTATTATTAACTATTTCATCAATAGCCTCTTGCTTTTGCATTCCTTTTCGATAAGGTCTATCCTCTGTCATAGCATCATATGAATCGGCTACGGCAAGTATGCGGGATAGTAGCGGGATATTTTCACCGGCTAAACCCTGGGGATAGCCTTTTCCATCCCAACGTTCATGATGGGTAAGGATATAATAAGCAATTGACATCAATTCCGGTGATGCCATTGCAATCCGATAACCAATCTCAGAATGCTTTTTCATCTTAATCCATTCATCATCATCTAATTTAGCTGGTTTGTTGAGAATTTGATTGTCAATACCGATTTTACCAATATCATGTAGAGTCGAAAATAATTCTAACTCGTCAAATTGTTGCGCCGTTAATCCGATTGCTTCTCCTACCGCTTTTGAAAGCTGAATTAACCTTTTTGCATGTTGCTCCGTCTCATGACTTTTCTCAAATAATGCGGTCTTCATTGCCGATAAAATCGAACTATGAAAGCTTCTACCTTCCAGAAGTTTCCTCTTATACATATAATCTTCTGCTATTTTTAAAATATTATCATAAGATTCCTCCATTCTTGTTCGCGTAGCCGAACCCAAGGAAATGCTAATATGATATAGTTCACTAGATATACTCTTATTATAATCCTCACATGCAGAATTTATCTTTTTCATTATTATAAAGGTTTCTTCACTCTTTGTTCTAGGGAGTAGGATATTAAATTCATCCCCACTAATTCTGGCCACAATATCTTCTTCGCGACAACACTTTTCTATAATATTACCTATTGTAACAAGTAGTTTATCACCCTCGGTGTGTCCAAGCGAATCGTTAATAATTTTCAAACCATTGATATCTCCTACAATTACGGATAATGGAAGTTGAGCCTCCACATCTAATCTTCTCTTCTCTTTTTCAAAAAAATCTCTATTATATAAACCGGTCAAACTATCGTGTTGATTTAAATATACGATTTCCTCTTCGTGGACTTTACGTTCTGTTATATCACTGTAATTAATTAAGAACCCATTGATATTTGCATCTTCCGTTAGATTAACAGCCGTCAATTCCAGATATCCAACCTTACCATCTTTCCCTAGATATCTTGCTTCCATTGTTTTTATTCGTCCATTTTCTTGAAGCAGACTCTGAATGACTCCTTCCATATAGGTTCGGTCCTCCGGATGTATTTCATCATAAAAGGATCGATTTTTGATTTCCTTAGACATCCAAGGGAACCTTTGTACTAGATTAGGACTATGATATGTAACAACACCTGCTTGATCAATAATTACAATTGCATCTGATATATTAGCAATCATTTCTCTGTGCTTAATTTCGCTGGCCGCTAAGGATGCCTCTGATTTCCTAATTTGATGTGTTTGCTTTTCTAATCCATTATAAATTGTATTCATAAGAATTAATAGCATAATTCCGAAGACCTGGGCAGTTACCCCATTGATAACCCACACCCGCTTATAGGGTGCCATCGGAGTTCCATCAAAATAACCGTTGTAGACTAACACGGTTAAAATACAAAATACGAGTAGATTTAGCATTACAACCTTCTCAATTTGCTTCTTTTCCAGTAGGCATCCAGTAAGAATTAGTGTAAATACCACACAGACCATACCACCACCTAACAAACCCGTCGTGAGCAACAAAAATATACTGATTGTATATAAGCTAAATACAATAAATAGTTTCTTAAATTTTACGCTAATCGATTTACGAGTGATGATAATCGCACCGATAGTATAAAATAGAATTTCTGTGATACCATATCCAACATCTCCCGAATGATAAAACATGTAGCCCCCGAAAAGCATCAAAGGAGCACCAAAAATGAGCATAACAAACGATGTGATATAAAAAATTCTATTCTTCCAATAATTTACCTCACCTTTATTCAATAGAAAGCTTTGCTCATCTATTAAAAAATTATTAAAGAAACGATTTATTTCTACAATCAAATTTTTCGTTACTGCTCTAACAAACTTATGAAATCTATTTTTAATCATATGCATAATCTTCCATTCTTCTCTTCAAGTAATTCAAATAAAGAACATTTCGCTCGTGAATAAAACATAATAAAAGGACAAATCAATAAAACATAACTTACCAAATCCAATTAAATTGTATACAACAAGTTTACTAGGACCATTTTACTATATCACATTTCAATTAATATATAAATAGCTTTACATTAATAATTAATTGATTTTTGATTTCTGGTATTTATTCATAACTTTTCTTTCTATAGGCAATATCATAATATCGGTCATCTTAATCTTTATACATATTGAATTCTGTACCTACCTCCATCTGATAAGCAATGGCGTGCTAAATTAAACCCAATTACAACTATATAAATGACATTCTAATTACATTGTATCGTATATAGGCATTCACTCAGACTAGTTTCGTATATGGGTATTTTTTCATTGACAAAATTATATATGACTACTATAATCATATCTTAGTAATCTGATATGAATAATCAGAATTATAAATATTTATCTATCATTCCCTAATAAATGATGGTTATATTATGGAACTAAAATATGTTCCTGTAATCGAGATGCACGGTGCAAGACCAGCACCTTTTATCGTAAGCTATTTATCACTAACAGGAGGTTATATCAAATGGATCATTTGCACGAAAAATATAACGATTTAAAAGAACTTCTTAGAAGTCTAGAGAGTGTAACTGTGGCTTTCTCCGGTGGAGTCGATTCCACTTTCCTATTATATGCAGCAAAGGAAGCGCTGGGCGATAATGTAATTGCGGTTACTGCACGCTCTCTCAGTTTCCCCCAACGAGAACTTATGGAAGCCACAACCTTCGCAGCAGAACATCAAATTGAACATATCATTGTTGATTCTGAAGAGTTAGATATTGATGGTTTTTCACAGAATCCAAAGAATAGATGTTATTTATGTAAAACTGAGTTATTTACAAAAATTCGAGAAATCGCACAAACCAGAGGGTTTAATGCTATATTAGAAGCCTCCAACAGCGATGATAATGGAGATTACCGTCCTGGTCTTATCGCAGTGAAGGAACTTGGAATTTATAGTCCCTTAAGACAAATTGGATTTACCAAAGCAGAAATCCGTGAATTATCGAAGGAACAAAACCTCCCTACCTGGAACAAGCCTTCTTTCGCCTGTCTTTCCTCTCGATTCCCTTACGGTGAAAGCATCACCCCAGCTCGGTTACAAATGATTGATAAAGCAGAACAATATTTACTAGACCTCGGAATATGGCAGGTTCGAGTTCGTTTCCATGATAATTTAGCTCGTATTGAGACTGATGAAAAAGGTTTCGCCATTATATTAAATCCACAGATACGTGATCAGATTTATATTGAATTCCACAAGATAGGGTTTACTTATGTATCCTTGGATTTAAAAGGATATCGAACTGGAAGTATGAATGAAACTCTTAGTTCATCTGAAATTAGTTATGGTAAGAAAATTGTGTAATTTTATTTAAAATCTCACTTTTTTTCCTATGAAGATGCGCCTTATATAATAATCAATTATTATATAAGGCGCATCTTTTTTTGAATGACTATAGTTTATATTAGTATTTGTCTCATTTACTTATTATGTATTACATATGTACTACTACAATAATTCATTATTGACATTACAATGATTATTAAATTTAATATTTTTAAAAAAACACATAAAATCACCTTCGTTTAATGTCACTAAATTGTTCTTGCCTCATAAAAAACGAGATATTTATTTCCAATTTTATTCCTGTTAATATCGCATGTATAAGCGTAACTCCACTCAAGTAACACAGATTTTCCTTCTGTTAAGTAGTCCCTGAACATTGCTCGAATTCTTGTGACTTGCTTCCTAAGTTCCATAACTTCTTTATTTGATAAAAATCCACTATCTCCATTTATCCAATGTGTAGTTCCACTAGTATCATAAACATCGGCAAAGTACATAGTCACTGCTCGGTCAGAGAAAGTAACAAGATTCCACAAATCATCTTTTACCGCTTCAATCAATATACTTTCAGTCTTAACTTCAAGTGTTCCGCTCTTTTCAGCAATAAAATATGGATAATAAATAACCATTCCTTTATCACTTAATTTGCGTATTAAATCTTGCGCAAACTCCATGGCTTCTTCAGCTTCTGCTCCAACTAATCTAGGAAGATTTAAGTCATTTCCCTCTATAACAGCACTTCTAATAGTCCATAAACAAGATTTATCAAGAATTGTATCTTCAAAAAACTGGTTCCACGGTATAGTTGGTAATAGCGAGTTCTTTAATTCAAAAAAACCAAGTAACTTATTCATATAGTGCATCCCCTAAATCCTAATATCTTTTAAACTATCATAAATAGTTTCTACATACTTATCCATCATACCAGATAAATAATCAATTATCAAACGTTTCTGTAATGTTGTGCTATCATAATCATTATATTTGGGGTTATACTGAGCTTTGATTAAATTCGCCCTATATTCTGATGGCAAATATTCGGGATGCTTTATATAAAAAGAAAAAAGATATTCCAGCATGGCCTTCCCACGACTTTCATATGCATATACTTTATCATTATGAGTTATACCTTTATACACTGTATCTTTTAGTCCGCTTGCTAATATGCCATAATTTACAAGCCCTAATTCTTCCATATTTATTGTTCCAGTTTTTTCTCTAGACTTATTATCAATTTTAATAATACCTATATCACTTATTAAAGTATTTATTATCTTAGAAGTTATCTCTTTACGATACAACTTTTTATATTCTGACGAATCTACATTTATTGTCTTATATGAAGACCTTTCTTTACTTTCGTCAAGAATTTTTTCAAATATATCTATTGTCGCCTTGTTGTTTGTGTAATTATAAAAGTCGTGTAATATTTCATCTTCTGTAAAAATTCCAAGTCTTAATCCGTCCTCTAGATCATGTGCTGCATATGCAATTTCGTCAGCCAAATCAACTATTTGTACATCTAAAGTTCGTACACTAACATTTGTATCAGTAACTATATTATTAATAAATTCATAATCATCTTGATAAAGAAATTTTTGCTTGCCAAAATTTTCTTTTTTTAAGTTTTTATTATAAACTTTATTATATTTTACTACACTAAGGAGTGTTCGATAAGTTAAGTTTAACCCTTGAAAATATCCTCTCTTTTGCTCTACTGTAGTTAATATACGAAGCGTTTGTGCGTTTCCTTCAAATCCACCAAAATCCTTAGATAGGTCATTTAAAAACCTCTCTCCAGCATGTCCGAATGGAGGATTTCCAATATCATGTGCCAATGCACCTGTCTCAACAACATAACTTTCAACTTGTGAATATCCTATTTTATCGGCTATTGATCGTGCAATCTGGGCAACTTCTAGGCTATGTGTTAATCTGTTTCTAATAAACTGATCACTCTTAATCGCCAACAATTGCATTTTTCCTTGTAGCCTTCTAAATGATGATGAATATAATATTCTTGTATAATCTCGCTGAAATTCCCCATCATCTCTATTTCTGTTTTCTTCATTTTCAAATAAACGATGTTCTAGAAGTTTATTTTCAGAAAGCGGTAAAAGAAGTCTGTTTTTAATTTCCTCTTTACTCAAATCAAAAATTGTAGGTTCCATGTTATATACCTCTCCATATATTTATAATACCATTATAAGTTATATTATTACATATTTCAACAGCTATAATATTTGCAAGTATTTACTCTATATAATATCAACCAATATCAACCAATATAATTCTAAAATCTAACACAATAAGACACTAATTAGTACTCCAGTAATCCCACTTTGATTATCATAATTATTTTTGTAAATTGAATTTCCCGTTTTTATATTACTGAAATTGGACATCCTATTTGCAAGTATAAATCCATTTTCAGATAGTATCTTTTAGCATTTTGATATAATAGCGTTATAAATTTAGTAAAAGATATGCAGAAACATGAAGTCGGTTTACAGTCGATTTATTTGTAATCGGTAAATCTACCCCAACTAATATCTATCATGAAGATGTAGCTGGCGGTCTGTACTTATTTATGTACCACTTTTTGAGAATTCTTGGCTTCAGTAAGATTTCACAAGGTTCAACCGGTTAACATCTAAACTGATTAAGGGAATCTCAAACTGCAGTGCGTTTTCTTCGTGGTTACCATAGAATATACTATCTAATTCAGTATATCACTCCATGATAAAAGCAAATGAATTTACATAAAAAAAATACTCACCAATATTTAAATTGATGAGCATTTGCGCTATATATTATAATTAATTAAAGCTTAGTTATTGATTAATTTCTTCTTTTTCGTCCAACTCATCATGTTACGAAGCTCTGCGCCAACTTTCTCCAACTGATGCTCTGATTCAATTCTTCTCTTTGCATTGAAGTTAGGGCAACCAACTTGATTTTCTAATAACCAATTACGTGCGAAGGTACCATCCTGAATATCAGTTAGAATTTGTTTCATCGTCTGCTTTGTCTCTGCAGTAATAATCTTTGAACCAGTGATGTAGTCGCCATATTCTGCTGTATTAGAAATAGAATATCTCATTCCAGCAAATCCACTCTCATTGATTAAGTCTACAATTAATTTCATCTCATGGATACACTCAAAATATGCACTTTCCGGCTCATATCCTGCTTCAACCAAGGTCTCAAAACCAGCCTTCATAAGGGCTGTTACACCACCACAAAGTACTGCTTGTTCACCAAATAAATCAGTTTCTGTTTCTTCTCTAAAGGTTGTCTGAAGAACGCCTGCTCTAGCTCCTCCGATTGCTAACGAATATGCAAGTCCTAAATCATGTGCCTTGCCTGTTGCATTTTGATGAACTGCGATAAGGCAAGGAACACCTTGTCCTTCTTGGTATTGGCTTCTAACGGTATGTCCAGGTCCCTTAGGTGCAATCATTAGTACATCTACATCTGCCGGAGGAATGATCTGGCCAAAATGAATACTGAACCCATGTGCAAACATTAATGCATTACCCGCTTCTAAATTTGGCTCGATTGATTCTTTGTACATTTTCGATTGTTTCTCATCATTAATAAGAATCATGATGATATCTGCCTTCTTTGCTGCCTCTGCTGCTGTATATACCTCAAATCCGGCTGCTTCTGCTTTCGCCCAGGACTTACTTCCTTCGTAAAGACCTATAATTACGTTTACACCGGACTCTTTTGCATTCAATGCATGTGCATGTCCTTGACTGCCGTAACCAATCACTGCTACTGTCTTTCCCTCTAATAATGAAAGGTTACAATCTTGTTGATAATAAATCTTAGCCATTTTAATATCCTCCTGTAATTTAGGAGGATTTTGTCCTCCCGTTTTTAAAAAATTAATTTAGAGGTATTACCCCCTTGTTTGTTTTGAAGGAATTATCTTCCCTTGTAGTATAGGAGAATTTTCTCCTATACTATAAAAAATGATTAGGAGCGTTTATACCTCCTAATTTAGAGGCTTTCACCCCATCTTTAAAATCGATTGGGCGGTATTGCCTCCATATTTATTAATTTAAGGAGGAATGATCCTCCTAATTATTTATTACTTAAAATTAGTCTTCAATATAATCCGATATATCACCAGAGCCTCTCGTAAGACCTGTGATACCCGTACGAACCAGCTCTTTTATCGTATACTGATTTAACAATTTAATGAATGCATCAATTTTATCTTGATTACCAGTAAGCTCTATCATGAGAGATTCTAAGGCCACATCGACAATTTTAGCTCTGAAGATATCTGCAATAGAGATTATTGCTATACGATCCTTCTCTGTCGCAATGACTTTAACCAGTATTAATTCTCTTGTAACTGATTCACCGGATGCCAGCTCTTTTATTTCAATAACATCCTCCAGCTTTAGTAGTTGCTTTCTTATTTGCTCTAATATCTGATCATCTCCATGTGCCAAAATGGTCATTCTGGAGATTGCCGCATCCTGCGTTTCTCCTACGGTCAAGCTATCGATATTATATCCTCTCCTACTGAATAATCCAGCAACTCGGCTAAGTACACCGGCCGTGTTATCCACAAGAATTGACAATACCATTCTCTTCATAGCATGCTCCTCCCTATTTATGTACTGTAAGCTGATAGTTTGTGTCCCAAGTTTATAAGAAAAGCCCGTCACCAGAGGACACTCTGCAATGGGGCTTCTGTTGCTGTATAAAAAGTAAGATTAATAAGTTTTAATCATTGTATCAACAACGTTTGTATTTGTCAAGTGCTGATAGCGCTTACTTTACATAAATTTTTTATTGGTTTAAATCGCTAAAGTGTATGCATAAAAATACATATTTTATACAATGAACATAAGACCTATATTACGGATAAGACCTGTTTTTAAGTATCCGTGGCATAAAATCTGAACTCTTTTTTGAAAGAAATTCAATTGATTTAGATTTGCAAAACATTGAATAATATCCATTTTTTCCTCACTAAGTAAATCACCATACACTGTCAGGAATTCCTCCGCCTGACGCATAAGTGCTTGTAGTGCCTCCTTTTGTGTCTCCAAGGAGGTGATCCGATTATTAAAATACGCAAGAAAGCCCGTATTACCAACAACATTACCTCCGTGTTGGCGATAAAGTAAAGTACCCTCATTAACATAACCTATTTTCCCAAATGTAGCAGCAATCAAAGCAATCCACCAATCGTGGAATTTGGCTTCATTGGGTAGGTTATGGCTTTGTAGAACCTTTCGAAGAGTAGCATTCACCATGACGGTGCAACCAATTAACTTATTTTCCATTAATATATGGGGGAGATCAGTTTTGCAAGGATTTAAATGACCTGCACAGAAAAAAGAATTCTTTAGCACGTTCAATTCGCTATCCACGACAATTGCATCGGTAAATACTGCGAGTGGAGTATCCTTCCCTTTTTGTGCTTCCATATGTCTCATTCTTTTTAAAGTTACTGCTATTTTATTCGTTTTCCATATATCATCCTGATCACAAAACATAACATAATCAGTTGTAGTCCTAGCTAATGCTTGCAAAAAATTAAGAGTAACACCAAGGTTTACAACATTTTGATATGCGTGAATCTTAGTTGGATATTGACTTTCATAACTCCGTAAGATTGACATGGTACCATCAGTAGAACCATCGTCATAGATAAATAGCTCATAATCTTGATAGGAAGAGTCTAAAATGGATTCCATCTGCTCTCCCACATATTTTTCACCGTTATAAGTTGTCATCACGATTGCAACTGTACTCATATTTTATGCATCTCCATCTTACTAATTTTAATACGACAAGCATTCCCCTTGGCTAAACAACGGTCATTTCCAATAGGATTTATTCATACTACAACGTACAATGAAATTCTTCGGTAAAATATCATATCGAACACCTAACTGATATCCTAAATATTTAAATCCACTGTTTATAATCAATTCAGGGATAAGATAATATTTTTTCTTCTCAATCAGATACCCAAGTGTATTCTTTACAAGCTTAATACCTTCTGATTCGGATTTAAGTCCATGGAACACCTCCACATACTGATTGTGGGAAACTCCCAAATCAAAGTTTCTTGTAAACTGCTGAAAGTAGGAATACTGATGGGAATGTACCACCTTCGCTTCTGCAACGTAAGCAATCCGATAATCAGCACGAATTATGCTTGCTGCCATTATCATATCTTCATTGAAAATTGTTTTATTCACAAAACCACCCATTTTTTTATAAATGGAATTTCGATAGGTTGCACATACATTAGAGCAAAAGAAGGTTTTAATACCTAGCTCGTCAATATCCTCCAAGGCTTTTACCCTGCTAGTCTTCGGATAATTAAAATGCCTCGTGTAGCGTTCCACTACATCGTCCTTCTCTGTTGGTAGTTGCCTTGCATATGTTGCTGCAACCCATGGATCATCATATGGTTCAAGTAATTTCTCAAGAAGTAATTCATCTGCGGGTACAGCATCCTGTGTCATGAACATCAAGATATCTGCACTTGAAAGAGACGCACCGTATTTTCTGGTTCCACCGTGGTCAAAATCCTTTTTAGTAACCGGGATAATTAAAATGTTACTTTCCTTAATCTCCGGTATCTTCTGTTCCGCTCCTGGGAACTCTTCCGTGTGAAGAAGAATTACTCGATTCGGTTTTTTCGTCTGCCGATATAACATTTGTAATAGGTTATCCAACTTTTCATCTGAGTGGTACGTTGGAATAATCACATCTACCGAGTAATTGTTATGATTATTAATTGTATCCATTTGCTTTATCGATTGCTGTTCCATCCTCGTATCCTTCCATTCACTAATATATAATTAATATTATCCTATGTATCTTAGTTAGTTAAATCGCCAATATAGAAACTATGCGATCTTAAATTTACATTTCTATTTCATTATAGCCATATTTTAACTTTTCTTCTCTTATCACGAATATTATAACACATATTATGTAAAAGGAAACGGCAAAGTTTATTAATGTTTTATGAAATATTTGATAAAAGAACAAGACCTGCCATTAATCCAGGTCCTGTTCTTCAAAACAATATACAGCTAAAAGATCGTTATTTCATTGGATATTTTTTTGAATAGTTGTTTGCGATATAATAGGAATAGTTGAAATCCCTTATTCCTGTGTTATTAATTGTGTTATTTAATTCTTTATAATAATTACTGATAATATTTTCATATGATTCCCAGACAACCTCATAATCGTTGCGATCTGTCTTCTGGGGTGTCTTATTATCTGTCCAACGGTTCGTATCTAACAGTAGCGGTAATACTATCGGAGCAGCATCTAATGACAGCTCCTGCGTCAAGTAATAAGCATCCTCTGCATCCAATAATTCTTGATGTTGAGTCATGTAAGAGGCAATAAAATAATCCGGTTTGGTAAAAGAAAAGATCAGATAGCATACCGTAATTACTGCCACACAATAACGAAAGAGTGGGAATTGCTTATGATATTCATAAGCAATTACTCCTGCCAATACGAGGGCATCAATAAGTAATGCCAACAGAACAAATAAGCGCAGGAAGGTAAGATGATATGCTCCTATATAAAGTAACATTCGGTAGGTGGCCGAGACTATCATGATATAAGTACACACCGTCATACAGCTAAGAATCAGGCGTAAAAACTTACTATCTTCAAAAAGTGCGGAACAAAATAACATCAGGACGATATTAATGATAGTAACTGCCAGCAATTCAAAAAATCCTCTTCTGGCATATTCAGCAAAGGTAAAACCCTCTGGCAGAACAAATAACCCATTTGCGAACAAGTATAACAGCTGAATGCCACAAAATAATACATAAACAAGACAGATTATGGTCATTGCTGTCACTGCAATAGAGGCATTTGCTTTCTTTCGTTCCTTCTCGTTCACCATTCCTGAATTTGCAATTGCACCACATAGAATACAATAGCAAGCAAGGAATCCAAACAAAATCATAATAACAACAACGATAATATCGGAGGAAAAGAAAAGTTGATTAATCACCTCTGTCATCTCTCCAAAGAGTAAATCTGCTTCGGCGAGTAATGCAACTACAATCCAGAGAATCGGTATGGATATCACTACACCAATGAGAACATTCATTATCTTTTCATTTTTTAACACCTTAGTACGCTTTAGGAAATGAACACTATCTACAAAAGGCATACCAATAGCTGCAATACTTTGGAAAAGCAATATAATCATCTTCGTAATATACTTTATAAAGTCCCACTTACTATCCTCATGGAATTGATGTAGTAGAGACAAGTTAAGTAGAAGAAGAATTCCGAGAATATTTAAAAATTGTATTATACCACTAGCAGTTAGCGCGGTTGATGTACCCAATAATATTGCTCCGATATAATAAGCTTTTGTTCCAGTTTTGATTGGAAGGGATAAATTCTTCATAAATAAACTTAATAAAGCAATCATTACCGCTGTAAACAGTAAAGCGTTGACACCAATACCGGTCTTATAAAAACAAAAAGTAAAAAAACCACCAAAGACGAGACTTAATCCTCCAAAAATTCCAAATTTTAGCCGTACTTGCCTAAGCAGTATTGACTCCTCCTTTTTTTCAAAAAAAGTCGCAGCTGCTGGTTGGTTATCCTCCTGAGGGCCAGGAGGAACGATATTTAGTTGTTCCATATAATAAAACCTCCTTGATTTTAATGATGTATAATTAATTGTAACGTAGTCTACTGATCTAAAATGTATTCCATATAATAATCCAGTCATCCTCCAAAGATATTAAGGAAATATAGAAGTAAGATTGTTTTAATAGCGGAAGCTAAGTTAACGTTCCTCCTCATCACTAACATATTCTAGAATTTCCCCAGGCTGGCAATTTAACGCTTTGCAGATTGCTTCCAACGTGCTAAAGCGGATGGCTTTTGCTTTGTTATTCTTCAGTATAGATAAATTCGCCATGGTAAGGTCAACCTGTTCAGCCAGCTCGGTCAAACCTATCTTTCTCTGTGCCATAACGACATCCAAATTAACTAAAATCATTCATGGCACCTCCTATATGGTTAAATCGTTTTCTTGTTTGAAAGTTACTGCTTGGTCAAATACTTGGGAAAGCACTAGTGAGAATAGACCTGCTATCGAGAATACTGCTACCAACACAAGTGCTGCAGGTGTAATCACAAAAAATAATCTTGCCAGCATTGTAGTTGCTATGACAAATGCACATATTCCCATTCTTTTCAAGGATTTCACATTTTCTTTGACAAAAGGATCTTCGAGAATAATTGACTTAAAGATATTCCTTAGTTGCCATAATAATATGAGTGCAAAAACTCCTGCTATCATAAATATGATACAAAATGGTACGTAATATTTATCAAAAACACTATAATATTCACCTACCTGCGCAAATGTAAAGGGCACCGTTACACAAACTAAAATTCCCGAATAAAACATAAAGTCTAGTAAAATCTTTGTAAATCGTACTAATGAACTTCTACTCATAAACAATATCATCCTCCTGTAATTCATATATACTTTCCCTGCTTACCGTAAATATAGCATAAGAAAAAATGAATGTCAATAATATTTTATCGTTTAACGATAAATTATTATTGACTATTGATAATATCATTATTAGGGGAACTCAATAGGGGAACTCAATAGGAAACTCAATGGGAACCGAAACGCTTCCTGTATCAGGTTAAACTGTAAAACGGGATTCTCATTGATAATGAGAATCCCGTTACATTAAATATTTATGGAGCTTACCTCTTAGTTCTCCATGATCTTTTTAACAAGTGCAACTGCTGACTGTGCATCAGCGGAGTATCCATCTGCACCGATTTCAATGGCATAGCTATCTGTGATTACAGCGCCTCCAATGATAATCTTGCTCTTAAGTCCTTTCTCTTTGACTTGTTGCACAACCTTCTTCATTTCCACCATAGTGGTAGTCATAAGTGCTGATAATGCTATAATATCTGCATTTTCTTCTTCTGCAATCTGAATAATTTTAACGGTTGGGACATCCTTACCAAGATCGATTACTCGATATCCATAATTTTTCAACATCAATGTTACAAGATTTTTGCCAATATCATGGATGTCACCAGATACCGTTGCAATTACAATCGTACCTTTACTCTTTCCCTGGTCACTTTTTTGTAATTTAGGTTCCAGATAATCAATTGCAAGCTTCATGGCTTCTGCTCCAGCAATTAGTTGAGGCAAAAAATAAACCTGGCGGTCATATAACCTGCCTACTTCATTAATTGCAGGTATCAATATCTCTTCAATCAGAAGATCCGGTGGTGTGTTGTTCGACAACTCTTTCTCAACGAAAGTTATTATATTCTTCCTGTTTCCCTTAACAATTGCATCAAAGACAGCCTTCTTATCCTGAGTTATAGAAAGTTCAGCTCCTACTTCTCTATTATTTAACTGATCCTTATTCTCAGAAGTATTCCGCTGATCACTCTTTGAACCAGTATTTACTTCTCGATTGCCTTCATTTTTTTCTTCTAGCCTATCTATCTTCGAAGTATATTCTTTTGTCCCTGCTGAAATGGTTGTAGGTCTTGAAGTTACCCGTTCGATATAGTTCTCAGCCGCATCCTCCATCCCTCGCAGTAAATCTGCTGCGAGTGCTGTATTTACCAACAAGTCCTGAGAAGGATTTGAAATCGCCATTGTAAGACCTGCTTGAATTGCAAAGGATAGGAAGGTACTATTGATGAATTGACGTTCAGGAAGTCCAAAGGATACGTTGGACAAACCAACAATTGTGGCAACTCCGAGTTCTTCTTTACAATAGCGGATGGTCTGTAATGCCTCAATCGAAGCATTCTTATTTGCTCCCACAGTATTAACAAGTCCATCTACGATAACATCTTCCTTTGTTAAGCCAAGCTCATATGCCCTATTCAATACCGCATGGATAATCTGTTTCTTCTCATCGATGTCTTTTGGCAGACCTTTATCAGAAAGTGGGAGTAAAATAAACATTGCACCATATTTTTTTGCTAATGGAATTAGCTTCTCGAACTTTTCTTTTTCTAATGAGATTGAATTAATTAAAGCTCTTCCTGGATATAAACGCAACGCAGCTTCGATTACATGGATGTGACTGGAATCAATACACAAGGGCAGTTTAACTACCTGCAAAACTTCGTGCATTACCTGAAGCATAACTTCTTTTTCATCGATACCATTCATACCCATGTTGATATCCAACACCGCAGCACCTAGTTCTGCCTGCTCCACTGCCATCTGAGAAACCATCGTTAGATTGCCTTCCCGTAGTTCCGCTTGCAGAGCCTTTTTACCGGTAGGATTAATACGTTCTCCAACAATCATAAATGGGCCATTCAAAGAAATTTCAACCGTGCCCTGTTCCGTAGTAAGTGCTCTAATATGGTTTATATTAAGTGACTGAGGTTTCATCGTTATCACTTTATCCACTAGCAGCTTCATATGCACTGGGGTAGTTCCACAACAGCCACCTACAATATTTGCACCAGCTTCTACCAGTTTTTTCATTTGATTAGCAAATTCCTCTGCCTCCATAGGAAATACGGTCTCTCCATTTATAAGCAGGGGAAGTCCAGCATTGGGTTTTGCCATAATCGGTACATTCGCATATTCCTTCATTTCACGTACAATCTCATACATTTTATCGGGACCGGTGGAACAATTGATGCCAACTGCATCCGCTCCCATACTCTGTAAGACAATGACTGCCGTCTTGGGATCTGTCCCGTATAGGGTTCTATTATTTTCATTATAGGTCATTGAGATGATGACAGGAAGATCACAAATTTCCTTAACAGCTAGAAGTGCAGCACGGCATTCCTGCAGACTCATCATCGTCTCAACGACTATCAAATCTACACCCATCGGTAAAATATAGCGTAACTGTTCCTTATAAACTTCAACTAATTCTTCAAAGGGTAAGTTACCGACTGGATATACTTGAACACCGGTCATCGTAAGATCAGCAGCGATATATACTTTTCTCTTATTTCCAGTTTTACTTTGATATGCTTTTACTGCATCCATTGATAACTCAACTAAGCCTTGGTTGATTTCTTCTATTCTTTCTTCAATTCCATACTCTGTTAATTTAATACGATTAGCCGTAAAGGTTGGAGCAAATAGGATATCCGAACCTGCTTCAAGAAATTCTCTTTGAAGATCAATTAAAACCTGTGGATTTTCAAGCATCCATAACTCGGGGCTTACTCCGGTGGGCATCCCTCGTTTTTGCAGGTTGCTTCCGGTAGCTCCATCAACGATTGTAATTTTTGATTTTGTTAAATCCAAAAACTCTTGTTTTGTCATATATAATATCTCTCCTTGTTTTAAAGAATTTTCCTCTTTGATTTTGAAGATTTCCTCCTTGTTTTTTTTAAAAGTTTCCTCCTTGTTTATCGAAAATCTCCTTCTAGCTTATAAGAGGTTTATCTCCTTAGGATTTTATCCATCAAACTTACGCGGTTAAAAGGTAGCATAAAATAATATCCGTCTGCGACAGGATCTAGAAGTTCCACCATCTCTCTTGCAATCGTCGCCCCAACATTTTCTGCTTCTTCCCTCGACATATTCGGATGGTATCTATCCACAATTTCCTCAGGAACATTGATTCCACTAATCTCATTCTTAATAAAACAAGCATTTCGATAACTGACGAGGGGCATGATACCACATAAGATCTTTGTGTCCACCCTTTCTTTAATAGCGCGAACCCGTTCTACATCCTCTATCGAATAAATCGGTTGTGTCAGAAAATACTTCGCACCGGCATCTATTTTACGTTTCATTCGTTCAACTACCTTCTCAAGCGAACCCCTGCCGTGGTTCAACGCACCACCATAATAAATAGGTTCCTTCGCAAAATGCTCCATATTCATCTCTTTTACATAATCCATTAATTGCATGGAATTATAATCAAATACACCTGTTGTAGAGACTCTGCTTTCTCCCGGTACCGGATCTCCCGTAACTATTAGCAGGTTCCTTACTCCATGGATGTAGGAACCTAGGAGTACGGAACGCATGGAAATCATATTACGATCCCTACAGCAGATATGGGGCATAACATTTAATCCGGTTTCCTCCGCTATTTTGATACTCATTAATATAGAATCTACTCTACTTCTTCCCATCGGAGAATCTGCAAAGGTAATCAAGTCTACACCACTCGCTTTAAGAATATGGGCACACTCCATAACCTGATCAATATTGGCATCATAAGGTGGGTCAAGCTCCACTGCGATAACCTTCTTCCCACTTAGCAGTTGTTGGTAAAAATCATTGCTTTTCATAGGACTTTCAATGCTTACTATTGAAGATGGGTTCTTCCTGCCTGTTGAGACGTGCTCCTTTATGTCTATGGTTTTTCTTAGGTTGTCCATGTATTCCGGAGTGGTACCACAACATCCTCCTAGAATATCCACTCCTAATTCAGCAATCAGCCTCATATTACCAGCGAAATATTCAGCATTATCCATGAATATCATACGATTTTGCATTTGCTCTGGATACCCTGCATTGGGTGCAGCGTATATCAATTTATTCTCCGGGAAGGGAACCTTCTTTAAGATTTGGTACATATGGCCGGAACCAACACCACAATTCAAACCGCAACCATCAATACCATCCATCTGACCTAATTTATCCATCAACCTTGTAGCACTAATTCCCGATCCGGTATAACCGTTCTTGTTAACAGAAAAGCTGGTCAATATAAACATATCTTTTTTCTTATCCTTAATATAGGGAACCAGTTTCTCAATATAATGAAAATTAGAAAAGGTCTCAAAATGGATTCCGTCCAGCCCTTCTTCAATAAACAAATCGCAAAGCAGACGATATTCTTCAATTACATCGTTCTCGTTTGTATTCGCATCCTCCGGTATCGGTCCGATATCTCCCAGCACCCAAATCGGTTGCTTTTGGATTTTCTCCACTTCCACTTCTTTTACTGCCTTCTTCACAATTTGGCAGGCAGCCATAACCAATTGTATCTGGTTCTCTATATTCAAATGAAGCACTGCCCTATTTGCCGCAAACGTATTGGTACGAAGCATACGTGCCCCTGCTTTAAGGTAATCCTTATGAATTCGCTTAATAATATCTGGAGCCTCCAGATTTGCATATTCTGATACGGCACCCGGTTGGTTTACTATATTTGAATAATACGTACCCATCGAGCCGTCCGGTATTAATCTGTTTTCTTTTAGGTACTCTTTTAAGCTCATATCCAACATCCTCATTTTATGTAAATTATCGAGTAGCATTTTAGTAACACTTTATTTCACTAAAGTTTAATTTTTTACTTATTATATATCATTCTATAAGACATCACAAGCTTTTTAGTATGGATATAACTGCTTTACGCCTACTTCCCGAAGTTGACGGATTATGATATAATGAGAGCGGAATGAGGATTTGCATGCTTACTTGCAGATTCCGATTGGAAATGAGCATGCTATTAGTTCATGATATAATATTCCAGTCAATAGAATTACTACGAATGGAGTGTCTCTTATATGAAAAATAAATACGGTCTGAAATTTATAACTCTTTTAATTCCCATAATAATTATTATTTTATTTATAGAGCATAAGTATATTCAGTCCTTCTTACCATTACTGCCAACCTGCATCTTCTTCAACACTTTTGACCTTTATTGCCCTGCCTGTGGAAATACACGAAGTGTCACAGCCCTACTTCAAGGTGATATTCTTACATCTCTCCGGTACAATATCATCCCACTCTTATTATCCTTATTACTATTTTTAGGATATATTGAATTAGCCACCTACAGCTTTGGTAAATACAAACGCATTTTACCTCGAAAATTAAGCTTTTATCTGATCGGTATTGCATTGATTGTCCTATATCTTATCATTCGAAATTTCATTCCATACTTGACTCCATAAAAGAAAAGCTGATATAGAACAACCTATTCGTTGTTCTACATCAGCCTATCACTCTACATATGAACTATATAGTTTAATATTCAGTGGTATTTATCTTATCAGAAAAATTATTATAGAATTCACTCATAAAGCTTTCATTATTCGCAAATAACACGACTGCAAAGATAGCTATAATTGCAATTATAATCGTAATACTGGAAAGAACGATGCCTGCGATTGCCATACCTTTTCCATCTTTTTTATTCTTGATTACGATAATGCTTAAAACCAAACCTACTATCGCTAGCGGAAGTGCTAAATACCATAAGCAACAACTAAATACAAAGCTTACAATACCACATACCATAGCCGCTATAGCCATACCATTATCTTTTCTAGGCTGAAGTGGTTGTTGATATTGTTGGTACTGTTGATATTGATTCTGACTTTGATTCGGATTGGTCTGTTGATATTGTGATTGTTGATTTTGAGGTTGCTGATACAGCGGCTGTTGGTATTGCTGTTGTTGATATTGCTGTTGTTGATATTGGGATTGATCTGCATTTTGATCATTCGGTTGTTGTTCGTTATTTTCGTTAGGATTGTTTAAATCTCCCATGATGATCCCCCTTGCTATTATAAGTATAATATAAAAATTGTTAAATTAATCCTATCACATATTCCAATTTTCTTCAATAAGTTTTATTTTTATATAAAAATGCATCAAATAACAGGTTAATTTTTATATGATGCTCCTTAATATAATTTGCTTATTCCTTTCTTTCTATACTATTTAATATCATACTATTTATGCTCAAAATAAAGTTTTTATAAAGATAATTAATTGACTATACAAATAGAAACATTTATAATAAAATAAGTTATACACATTGTTTTATATATAATAGGAGGTGAAATCCTCCTATTTATCAAGGAGGATTTTAAAATGAACTTACCAAAAGTAAAATTGGGAATTATTGCTGTAAGCAGAGATTGCTTTCCGATGGAATTATCAGTTAAAAGAAGGCAGGCCGTAGTTGCCGCTTATGAGAAGAAAGTCGGGGATATTTACGAATGTCCAACCACCGTGGAAAATGAAATCCACATGAAGAAGGCTCTTGCAGAAGTAAAAGAAGCCGGTTGCAATGCTCTAGTTGTATACCTAGGCAATTTTGGTCCTGAGACTTCTGAAACTTTATTAGCTAAATATTTTGATGGACCAACCATGTTTGTTGCTGCTGCTGAAGAAAGTGGTGATGACTTACAAGATGGTAGAGGTGATGCCTACTGTGGTATGTTAAATGCCAGCTATAATCTTAAAATAA